>NZ_CAMFKM010000017.1 GCF_945957355.1 uncultured Reyranella sp.
GCGCAGCCACCGGCAGCGCGACAATGGCGGCGGCCGCCAGAAGAGCCTTCTTCATCAGATATCTCCCTTACTTGCACAGCCCGTCACCATGAGGGCGGGCAAAAATTCGTCGTGACAGCGAGGAGAATGTACCCGAGCCTCCCCGGCACACGCCACAAAGGAAGGCACCCCGAACTCATTGTTGCCGCGACTGTGGCCCTCCAGCCACAGTCGCCGCCGTCCATGCCACTCTTTGAGAGTTTCAATGGAAAACCACTAAAAAACCCTCACAATTTCTTCTCACCAAGACACAATATTAGCCTCGGCTCCCCTCCTTCAGAAGCGATGAAGGACTGTCGTTGCATCGCCAATTGCAGCGTCGCAGGATTGATCTTTGGGCAAGGAAGGCGGGATGAAGCTCATATCCCTGATTTTGCTGCTGATCGTCGCCATGGTGGGTAGCGTCGCGGCACAGCAGCGCTCTCCGGCTGGTTTTCGGGCCTGCAATCTGACAGGACGCGAGATCGAGGTCGCGAAGGCCCTCGATACGGGCGTCAGCGACGGCAACGGCCGCATCGTAATTTCCGAAGGATGGTACAAACTTCCGCCCAATGCCTGCACCTTCCTGTGGGCCGGCCCGCTGCAATACGACCACTATCTGGTCTATGCGCAGGACAAATCGACGGGACGCGAGTGGTCGGGAACCGTACCGGTTTGTGTCAGCCCGCAGGCGTTCACCATCCGGGCGAACAATTGCGGAACCGCGTATCAGCGGCGCCTGTTCACCCAAGTCGGGACGCGAGGGCAGAACGGGTGGACTCATAATTTTACGCCGTAGAAAGGGGATACGAACCTCGAAACGTGCAGGTTTGTCGCAAAAAGGACTTGCCGGCGTCAGCAGCGCGTAAGCGCTTGTCCCGTATGGTTGATGCCGTGCTGAAGCTGAACATTCTCCATCTGATCGTCGCCTGCTGCGCTGGCGCCACCATATGGGCATTGCTGCGGGAGGCCCGGGGCCGCTCGCTGCGCCCCAGCCAGCTGTTCGGCGCCATCCCCTCCGCACTGGCCACCGCCCTGCTCTTGCTTGCGATGGGCGCCCCCGAGACCCGCGAGCCAGGCCTCTGGTTGGTGGGGCTCGTCATTGGCATCGTGTTGGGTGCCGCGCGCGGCTCGTTTCTGAAATTCCAGGTCGATCGAATGTATTCCCGCCTGCGGCTGCCCTCCGGCCGCGACGGGCTTTGGGCCGCATGTCTATTGGCCTTCTTCACCCTCGTGACGTTCGCAGCGGCAGCCGGCCCGCGGCTTTCCGCACTCGAAGCCGGAGCGGCAGTCCTGGTCGCAGCCTGCGCGGGTTACCTCGCCGGCCGTTCCACGGCGCTGTGGCGCCGCTCGCTGTCGGCACCTCATCAGACGCTGCACAACATCTTGTCGTAGGAGGGAACGCTCCCCAGGACGCCCCGTTGAGACAGCCCTTCCCTCAACGGAGTTCCTCCCATGCGTACCCTTCTCCTCACGGCCGCGATTGGTGCGGCCACGGCTTTCGCCGCCCCGGCTCTCGTGCTCGCCCAGGGCACCCCGCAGACTGTCCAGCTTGTGAAGGTCGACGTCGTCAAGGTTTCGACCGGCTACCGCGCCAGCAAGGTGCTCGGCTCCGCGGTCGTCAACGAGCCCGGCGACACGGTCGGCAAGATCGACGAGATCATCGTCGGCCCGGACGGCAAGGCGCCCTTCGTCGTACTCTCCGTCGGTGGTTTCCTGGGTGTCGGCGACAAGCTTGTCGCGCTTCCCTACGAGCAGATGAGGACCGACGGCAAGAAGATCGTGCTGCCCGGCGCGACCAAGGACTCCCTGAAGGCGCTGCCTGAGTTCAAGTACTCCTCCTGACGATGGGCGCGCTCGTAGAAGAAATCGCGCACCCGACCTTCCTGTCCTTTCCTGTCATCGCAGCGCGGCTCCTTTTCGCCGCGCTGCTTGGCGCACTCATCGGCTTCGAGCGCGAGTGGCGGGCCCGGCCGGCAGGACTGCGGACCCATATTCTGATCTGCGTGGCTGCAGCGACCTTCGGAATCCTCACCGTGGAGATCTCGCATTCCACCGCCTTCATCGGACGGGATGTTACGGTTGACCCTGTTCGAGCCGTCGAGGCGGTGACAGCGGGCGTGGCCTTTCTGGCCGCGGGCTCGATCCTGTTCACCCGAGGCGAGGTCCAGGGACTCACGACGGGCGCCGGTATGTGGCTAGCCGGCGCAGTGGGCCTCTCGTGCGGGTTCGGCTTGTGGCAGATCGCCGGGCTGGGCACCTTTCTGATCCTGGTCGTCATGGGCCTGCTCCACACGTTCGAGGTGAAGCTGGGAATCGCCGCGGACAAGAAGGATGACGACAGGAAGAGCCGCAAAAGCCGTGACGGGAAGGACGATGCCGACGGGCGGTGCTAAACTTGCCGCTACATGAGCCGCCTGCTCTCTCCCTTCCTTATGGTTCTCGCCGTGGCGGGTGCGCTGCCGGCCGCGGGCCAGACTTCGCGCCCCGTGCCTGAACTCGGCACCGTGCCGACGCCGCGCCAGCTCCCCGCCCTGCCGACGCCCGGCCAGCCTCCGGCGGCCAGCGACGAAGTAAAGGATCCCAGGACCGGCTGTGGCGTGGTGATGATGAACGCCGAGCCCAATATCGGCATCAGCTGGTCCGGCGCCTGCGAGTACGACCTTGCCCAGGGCAAAGGGGTGCTGCAGTGGACGAAGAATGGCGTGCCCACGGACCGCTACGAAGGCGAGATGAAGGACGGGCTCTACGAGGGCCAGGGCAAGCTGACCTATGCCAACAAGGCCCGCTACGAGGGCGAGTTCAAGGCCGGCGAGCGCGACGGCAAGGGCACCTATGTCTTCCCGAGCGGCGCCAGGCTAACCGCGGAGTTCCGCGAGGGCCGGCCGCAGGGGCACGGCATGTACGTCTGGACCAACGGCAACCGCTACATCGGCGACTTCCGCGACAATCAGCGGACAGGCCGCGGCACGATCCTGTTTGCCGACGGTGGCCGTTACGAGGGCGAGTTCGTCAACGGCAAGATGCAGGGACGCGGCGTGCGCGTCTGGGCCAATGGGGCGCGCTACGAAGGTGAATGGCTGGATGACCGGGCCAACGGCTGGGGCACCAAGTCGGGCGGCCCCGGCGGCCAGGTCTTCACCGGCGTCTGGACCAACGGGTGCTTCCGCGAGAACCAGCGCTGGGCAACCGTGGGCGCCACGGCGCAGGCCTGCGGTTTCCAGTAGGAGGCGTCATGTCGGCAAGCCCGAACCTGATCATGATCCAGTTTCTCCAATGGGTGGAGGCGCGGCCGCGCCGCCGCGAGGACGTGCTCGACGCCTGGCAGAGTTCCTGCCCACGTTTCCCGGTATGGGAAGACGCGCGCGCGGACGGACTGGTGCGCCAATGCGGCGGCGACGCCGGCGAACACCGGGTCGAACTCACCGAACGCGGCCGCGCCCTGCTCGGCCGGGAGTGACGGTCCGCATCGCCGCGACACCGCCTGCCCAATCGCCCGCGACAGCGCCTATAATGACGACATGACGTTAGAACGCGCTGCACTTTGGGCGGTGGTCATCGCCGCGACGATCTTCCTGCTCGTCGCCGGACGAGGCCTTCTGCTGCCGTTCGTTCTGGGCATCGTGCTCTGGTACATGGTGGATTCGCTGGCTGACACCTTGGCCCAGCCGCGACTGGGCGGGCTGCGCCTGCCACCACCGCTGCCGATGGTCCTCGCCGTCCTGATGATCGGAGGCCTGTTCTGGATCGTCGGGCGCACGATCGGGCGCAATGTGCAGGCCGTCGTGGAGGCAGTCCCGAGTTATGAGGCCCGTCTCACCCATCTGATCGAGCAGGCCGCGCGTCTGGCTGGTATCGAGCAGGCGCCGACCCTGTCGGAGCTGGTGGCGCGCATCAGCCTTGCCGACACGCTGGGCAGCATTGCGACCGCGGCCGCCTCGGTGGTGAGCGTCGCCGGGCTCATCCTGATCTACACGCTGTTCCTCTTCGTCGAGCAGGTTCATTTCAAGCGCAAGCTGGGCGCCATCTTCCACGGCGACGGCCAGGAGGCGCGTGTACTGTCCGTACTGGCCAGCATCGACCGCGAGATCCGCATCTACATTCGCATCAAGACCACGCTTGCCGCGGCGACCTCGGCGCTCGCCTACCTCGTCATGTCCTCGGTCGGCGTCGACTTCGCGGGCTTCTGGGCCGTCATGGTGTTCTTCTTCTACTACATCCCCACCGTGGGCTCGATCATGGCCATCATTGCGCCGGCGTTGCTCACCCTGATCCAGTTCGACAATCTCACGCCATTCCTGATCGTGCTGCTGGTGTTCGGCTCGATCCAGGTGGTGACGGCCAACGTCATCGAGCCCGCGATCATGGGGCGCTCGCTCAATCTCTCGCCGCTGGTGGTGATCGTCTCCCTGATCGTATGGGGCACGATCTGGGGCGTCGTCGGGATGTTCCTGTGCGTGCCCATCATGGTGGTAGCGCTGATCGTGCTCGCGCAGTTCGAGACGACCCGGCCGGTCGCCGTCCTGCTGTCCGCCGATGGCCGCATTCCGGAGTCGACGCCATGAAGCAACTATTGCTTCCCATCCTGCTGCTCGTCGCGTCGCCGGCTGCCGCGCAGGATCCCTCATCAGACCCGAGACCGTCGCCAATGCCCCCGCCGAGGGGGGAGGTCATGTATTCCTGTCCCGGCGGCATGGACTTCGCCTCTTCCTTCTCGGACGATGGCGACCAGGCGACGCTGCGCATGCCCGGCCAACCCGACATCGAACTGTCGCGCGTGTCCGCCGGTTCCGGCTTTGCCTATACGGATTCCTACTACGAGCTGCGCGGCCGCGGCCGTGAAGTGACGCTCACCGCCGCCGGACGGTCGATGCGATGCCACGCCGCCGGCCAGCCGGGCAATCCGCCACGCACCTACGAGGGCGGCGGTCTCACGGTCACCCTGTTTCCCGACGGAACCTTCCGGCTCCGCGAGAAGCGCGACGGGTCGGACGCCCCCCTGCTCGATCTGGGGGAGTGGGCGCAGGAAGTCGAAGGCGGCGTAAGGCTGGTCCTGCGTGGCGGGGCGGGCAATCGACGGGCCTTCCGCGAGCTTGGGACCGACAGGCTGGTCGCCGACGATGGCAGCGAGCTTGTACGGACGGCCAACCCGGACCCGATCGACGGCCGGTTCCGGCTCTCGGGCATGTATCGCGATGCGCAGGACGGCGGCTTGTTCTCGCCCTGCCTGGTCGGCCGCACCTATGGCGTGGCACCAGGCGGCGCCGAGCCCGAACTCGAGAAGGCGTGGATCGACGCAACGCCGTCTCGTGAAACCAGCCTCTATGCCGAGATCATCGGCGGCTTCGACGGCAACAACTCGGTCACGGTGGATCGCTTTCTCGGTCTGAAGCGCGGCGGCGCCTGTCCGGCGCTGGCGTCCCGCGGGTCGGCGCTGCGCGACACCGAGTGGCGCCTGGTCGAGCTCGACGGCGAACGTCCCGCGTTCGACGACTGGCGGCGGCGACCGCTGATGCGCCTCGACGATCTCGGCAAGTTCACCGCCTCGACCGGCTGCAATACGATGGGCGGCGACTATGTTCTGGCCCCAGCCGGGCTTCGCTTCACGCCGGGACCGATGACGATGATGGCGTGCCCGCCGGCGGAAACGGCGATCGAAAAGCGCTTCCTCGCGGCACTCGATGCGATCAGGACTGCTCAGATCTCCGGCACGACGCTCGATCTCATCGACGGCACGGGCAAGAAACGCATGCGCTTCGAGGCTCGGGGCGGTTAGCGAAACGCCTCGGTGTCGGCCCGAAGCGTCAGGTTGTTGCCGCCATCCATCACAATGTGCAGGAACGTGAAGCCGGAGGGAACGGCTGTGCCGTCGGCGCTGCCCTGGTACTCACGATCGATCTCGTCGAACAGCCGGACGTAGAGCTTCCATTCGACCATGCCGGGCTCGAAAGGCAGGCGAACCGGCTCGTCCCAGTCCAGGGGGCGTACCCCGCCATTCACGACACGGTCAGTGGCAACGTCGCGGACGAGCGTCGCTTCGAAGCGGCCGATCGTGGCGGTGCGCGCCGTCTTCGTCGCGGCCTTGGCGACCACGGCAATGCAGATCTGGCTGGGACGGTCCTCGCGCACGAAGTCGACCGAGCCGCCGTTCATCGTCTCGTCGGGGATGTCATCGATCCAGCCCAGCCGCTCGACGATGACGACACGCCTCTTGCTCTTGTCGAAACGCCATCCTGGCGGAGGGTCGAAGCAACGCCGTACCGTCCGCGTCTCACCCGCGGGTGCGCGGGCCAAAATCTCCGGAGACACCAGCGTGTTCGATTCCGGCACGGCAGACCGCACCTTCTGGTCGAACGCGAACGCTCCCGCTTTCTCCGGGATCGAGGTGAAAAGCAACTGGAACGCCATCGTGCGCGATTCATGGCGCAGGAAAAGCGATCCGGAGATGAACCGGGCATGCTTGGCGTCGGTCGGGAAAGCACTGCGCGGCACGGCGAATTTCAGGCGCTCGGGCGTGACGCGGGCCTCGCCGCGCCATGAGCCGATCGTCAATACCGGCGGCGTCCGATCCCTTGTCAGTCGCAGGCCCAGAATCTCGACCTCGATCACGGGATCGTCGTCAGCCGGAGCGGCGGGAGCCGGCGTGCCGCCCGGCACTGTGCGCCGCGGCGTCAGGAAAATCGGTGTGTAGGAGAGGATGACCGGCGAGAAATCGAAGGACGCCATCCACTCGAGGTCCGCCGGAATGGCGCCGGCCGCCTGCGACACGGCGGCAGCACCGCCCGCGGTGCCGGGGCGATCGATCGCGGTGCGCAATGCGGCGTTCACTGCCTCGAGCCTGGCGAACATCTCCCGCCGCGCGGCCGGTAACCGGTCGAAGGGCTGCTCGCGCTCGGATTCGTAGCGCGAGGCCAGCGCATCGAACAGCAGGCTCGCCGCACGGAACGACGAAAGCATCTCGATGCGCGCCAGGCTGTCGGCACGCGCCTGCAGTTCTGCACGCTCCGCCTGCAGGATGACGAGCTTCTCCGCGATCGTCGGGGCCGGGACGCTGCGTTCCTCGGACAACTGCGCGTACGCCAGCGCGGCGCCCGTGACCAGAACGACCACGAGCAGCAAGGGGACCAGTGCGCGGGTCCAGGGCGATCCGGATGCGGGCGAGTCAACCGTCATGCGGCGGTTTCTAGCATGACCGCCGGCAACGACACCGGCGGCGGATTGTCTGGATCAGTAGGAGAAGAGCACCGGCAGCGGCGATGACAGGATGAGATCGCGCGTCACGCCGCCGAAGATCATCTGGCGCAACCGGCTCTGCGTGTAGGCCCCCTTGACGATCAGGTCGGCCCCCAGCGCCTGCGCCCGGTCGACGATGGTCTGACCGGCGGTCTTTGCACCGGGCTTCACATGCTGACCCGTCACGTTGAGACCGTGGCTCTTGAGCGAATCGGCAATCTCCAGGGCCGTCGGACCGGGTACCATCGCTCCTTCGACGCTCAGCACTTCGATGGTCTCGGCGCCGCTCAGGACCGGCATCGCGAGCGAAATCGCGCGCGCACTCTCGGTCGAACCGTTCCACGCGAACAGGATGCGCTTCCCGACCATGCCGCTGAAACCGGGCGGCACGACGAGGACCGGGCGGCCCGAATCGAACAGCGCCGTCTCGAAGACGCTTTCGGGCATCTTCGGCAGGGCGCCGGGCTGCGGCAGGACGATGAGGTCATAGGCTCGGCCGATCGTGCCGATCGCGGTCGGACCGCTGTCGTCGGCCGAGCGCCATTCGGAGACGAGGCCTTTCGCCCGTTCCTCGAAGGCCTGCCTGACCGCCGCGACCCGCTGACGTTCCTCGGCATCCTCGGCGAGGCCGCCGCCGATCGGCGCGCCCATGCCGGCATCCGCCCAGGCCATGCTCATGACCCCGTAGGAAGGCGGTTCGAGGCCTATCAGGCGCGCCCCGAATGTGCGTGCAATCTTGGCAGCCAGATCGAATGCGGCCGGATCTTCCGACGTCCAGGCCATTGTCAGAATGGACTTCATGACACGCCCCCTCCTTGCTTGACCAACGATAACACGAGGCTCGCCGCAGCGCGCGCCACGACGAACTTGATACAATTCTCACATTGTATCGGTGTGCCGGTCCAATACGTTAAAGGCGATTTTTCAACTTATTGTTCGACAGGGGCTCCCATGAGCCTCCAGCATTTCCCCACTCTGGAGATTCCGATGCTGTCCTTTTTTCGCCGGCTGATGGCGGACGACAAGGCCGCCACAACCATCGAATACACGCTGATCGCCTCCCTGATCGCCGTCGCGGCGATCACCGCCATCAGCACCGTCAGCGGCAAGGGCCTCTAGCAGTCCGTTGAAACTGGCTTCCTGAAGCACCGGCGAGCAACATTCTTTCGCCGACGGTCGCCCCGGCACGGGATTCAGGGGGGTGCGACATTCGTTTCATTTGTTTCGTTTATTTCATTTGTTTCGTTTATTCGCCGGGACTCCGACTGTCTCGACGACCTGCTCGTTCCGGCCGACCCTCAATCGGCGCACAATCCGTGCACCGATCCCGCATCGACGGCGTTGTGTCAGGCGATAAGCCGGGCCGACGGCACGATCCAGGCAAAACGGTCGGAAAGGGCCGCAAGAGTGATCTTGTTGATGGCCTCTGCACCGATCGTGTCGCCGCCCGTGGCGTCGGGCAGGTCGCGCGTCGCCACCGTGTCGGCTGCGATCGTGCTCATGTAGCCCTGGTCCGTCGCCGCACGCACCGTCGCCGAAACGCACATATGGGTCATGAAGCCGCCGACGATCAGGTTCTTGCGGCCAAGCCCGGCAAGCTTGGCGGCCAGGTCCGTTCCCGCAAATGCATTGGGCAGTCCCTTGTCGATGATCGTCTCGCCGTCACGGGGCGTCAGTTCCTTGACGATCTCGTAGCCCGTCGACGCCGGATTGAAGGCCTTGCCCTTGGACTGGTGGCGCACATGGACAACGGGTGCGCCCGCCCGACGGGCCTTCTCCAGCAGCACGGCCAGCGCCTCAACCGCGGGCTGCACCCCGGTCAGCGGCAGCAAGCCATCCGTATATTCCCTCTGTGCATCGATAATCAGCAGGATCCCGTCGGCCATGGTGGCCGGCGTCGGCTGCGCCCCGGCCATCTGCAGCATGGTCATTGCCATGTTCGTTCCTTCGACTATTTCGCGGTTGTGAAAGCCCCGGCGACATCAACGCTCATGCCAACCGGATTTGCAACACCTTCGAGAGGGGGTCTCAATGCCCCACAAAGGGTGTAAACGCGGCACAGAGAGGATGAACGGCATGCCGGGCGGTCAGGGAAACGAATGAAGGCGATCATCGTTGGCGGCGGCATCATGGGCCTTGCGACGGCCTGGGGATTCGCGCGCCGGGGCCACGAGGTCGAGCTGTTCGAGCAGGGTCCGCTGCCCAACCCATTGGCGTCGTCGATGGATGAGCACAGGTTGATCCGCCACCCCTACGGCACCCACGTCGGCTACGCCCGCATGATCGACGATGCATACGCAGCCTGGGACCTCCTGTGGGCCGAGCTCGGGCAAACCCTTTACGAGCCGTCCGGTACCCTGGCGCTGAGCGGCAATGGGGCAGACTGGGCGGAACGGTCGGCTGCCGCCCTCGCCTCGATCGGCAGGCCGATGACCGAGCTGTCGATGTCGGAGCTGCCACGGCGCTTTCCCCTGCTCGACACCAAGGGACTCGAGCGCGCCTTCTGGATCGACACGGGCGGCGTGCTGCTGGCGCAGGACATCGTGGCGGCACTCGCTCGTCACCTCGGCGCGCAGGCCAATGTGACACTGCACGGCGACACGCCCGTCCGCGCGGTGGATCTCGAGCATGGCCGCATCGTCACGAAGGCCGGCGCGACGCACGAGGGCGACGTCGTCGTGGTGGCGGCCGGCGCCTGGGCCCCGCGCCTGCTGCCGGCGCTCGGGACGCGTGTCGTGCCGTCGCGCCAGGTCGTGATCTATTTCGACCTGCCGGAAGACCAGCGCGCGGCCTGGGCCAGGGGACCGATGATCATCGAGAAAACGGGCGACGTCGGCCTCTATCTCGTGCCACCCGTCCGCGGACGCGGCATGAAGGTGGGCGACCACGAGTTCAGCCGCATCGGCGATCCCGCCGCGACGCGCGAGGCGCAGGAAAGCGAGATGCGCGCCCTGCTCGATCGCTGCGGCAGCCTGCTGCGAGGGTTCGACCGCTGGCAGGTGCGGCACCTGAAGGTCTGCTTCTACAGCGTCACCGACGACGAACGCTTCGTCGTGGAGAAGCAGGGCGCGAAAGGCTGGGCGATGTCGCCCTGCTCGGGTCATGGCTTCAAGTTCGGCGCCCTGATGGGACTGGAACTGGCGCGAACCATCGACGAGGGTCGCGACTCCACGGCGCACGCCCGATGGGCGGCCGGTCTGGTCGGCGATGGGCCGACCTGACAAAATGCCGTGAATCTGGGAGAGAAACCGACATGGCATCCGCCAAACGCCGCAGCCCGTCGAAAACCGCACCGAAAACCGCATCGAAAACCGCATCGAAAAAGGAGACAGGACTACGACAGGGCCTCGCCACTTATGGCGATGCCGGCTTCTCGCTGTTCCTGCGCAAGGCCTTCATCAAGGCCGGCGGCTATTCCGACGATGCGCTCGACCGGCCGATCGTGGGCATCACCAACACCTTCTCCGACTACAATCCCTGCCACGGCAACGTGCCGGACCTGATCGAGGCGGTGAAGCGCGGCGTCATGCTGGCCGGTGCGCTGCCGATGGTCTTCCCGACCGTGTCGATCCACGAGAGCTTCTCCCATCCGACCAGCATGTTCCTGCGCAACCTCATGTCGATGGACACCGAGGAGATGATCCGCGCCCAGCCGATGGATTCGGTCGTGCTGATCGGCGGCTGCGACAAGACCCTGCCAGCCCAGCTCATGGCCGCGGCGAGCGCCGACCGGCCGGCCGTCGTGCTGCCCGTGGGCCCGATGCTGGTCGGTCACTTCAAGGGCGAGGTGCTGGGCGCCTGCACGGACTGTCGCCGCCTGTGGGGCCAGTATCGCGCCGGCACCTTCTCCGAGTCCGACATCGAGCAGGTGAGCGAGCGCCTGGCGCCGACCAAGGGCACCTGCATGGTGATGGGCACCGCCAGCACCATGGGCTGCATCGTCGAGGCGCTGGGCATGGGCCTGCCGACCAGCGGCTCGATCCCGGCCACCCATTCCGATCGCCTGCGCATCGCCGAGCAGACCGGCCGGCTCGCGGCCGAGATGGCGGTCAAGCAGGGGCCCAAGCCCAGCGAGATCATGACCAAGGCGGCGTTCCGCAACGCGCTCACCGTGCTGCAGGCGATCGGCGGCTCGACCAATGCGCTGGTGCATCTCACCGCCGTGGCGCGGCGTCTCGGCATCGAGATCGAGCTGGAAGAGTTCGACGAGATCGGCCGCAACGTGCCAGTGCTGGTCGATCTGAAGCCGTCGGGCGACCACTACATGGAGCATTTTCATTGGGCGGGCGGCAATTCGCGCCTGATGAAGGAGATCCGCAGGAACCTCGACGAGAAGTGCCGGACGGTGGCCGGCAAGACGCTGAAGCAGGTGATCGATGCCGCCGAGATGGTGCCAGGCCAGACCGTGATCCGCACACCGGCCAATCCGATCAAGCCCACGGGTGGCATGGCCGTGCTGCGCGGCAATCTCGCGCCGCGCGGCGCCGTCATCAAGCACGCGGCGGCCTCGCCCAGCTTGATGACGCATACAGGCCGCGCCGTTGTGTTCGACTCGCTGGAGGATCTCGCCGCCCGCGGCGACGACCCGAACCTCGACGTGAAGGCCGAGGACATTCTGGTGCTGCGCAATGCCGGACCCAAGGGGGCGCCGGGCATGCCCGAAGCGGGATCGTTCCCCATCCCCATGAAACTGGCACGCGCCGGCGTGAAGGACATGATCCGAATCTCCGATGCGCGCATGAGCGGCACGGCGTTCGGCACCATCGTGCTGCACGTCGCGCCGGAGGCCGCCGTCGGCGGACCGCTCGCACTGGTGAAGACCGGCGACCGGATCACGCTCGACGTGCCGAAGCGCCGGCTTGAACTTCACGTCGATGCAAAGACGCTGGCGGCCCGCAAGAAGGCCTGGAAGGCGCCGCCGGCCCACCCCGGCAGCGGGCGCGGCTACACCGGCCTGTTCTTCAAGACCGTGCTGCAGGCCGACGAAGGTGTCGACTTCGACTTCCTCGGACCGGAAAAGTGATCGAAGCCAAGCTCCCCCGCATCTCGGTCGTCGTCACCTGCTACAATTGCAGTGACTACATCGCCGATGCCATCCGTTCGGTCGCGCACCAGACCCTGCGCGACTTCGACTGCGTCATCGTCGACGACGCCTCGACCGACGATTCGGTCGCCGTCGTCCAGCAGACGCTCGAGGAGCTCGCGGACTCCCGCTTTCGCCACATCCGTCTCGACAGGAATGTCGGGCAGACCGGCGCCACGCGCCGCGGCCTCGCCGAGACGAACGCGATGTTCGTCTGCTTCCTCGATTCCGACGATCTGTGGAACCCGGACTTCCTCGAACGCCATCTCGCCGCCCACCTGAACGAGACCTACGCGGTGGGCTTCACGGCGTGCAACGCGCGCCTGATCAACGGTCACGACGAATTGATCGCCGGCGGCATGTACTGGTTCGGCAAGGACCGGGCGCGCGCCGACCGCGACCAGGCCTTTGTGCCCATCGACGCGAGCCGCGTGCCGACGCTCGACGCATCGCGCGGCACCGCCGGATGGCAAAGCCACACACCCTACCGCCTCTATACGAAGCGGGTGGTCCATTGGGTCTGGGTCAGCACCTCGTCGATGATGTTCCGGCGTTCGCTGATCAATCTCGTCTTCCCCGAGGACGACGAGGCGTTCCGCCTGCACATGGATTTCTACGTGGTCGTCATGGCGCAGATGGTCGCCGGTTCCCTGCTGATCGACGACGCCCTCTACTCCTATCGGCTTCACGGCCGCAACGGTGCGGCGGACAATCCCGTGCTGGGCGGACGTCTCCATCTGTCGAGCCGGAACTGGGGCAACACCTATTCGCAAATGCTTGATCGCATGCTCGGTGCAATGATTCGCGATCAGGAGCGCTTCGTGACGGCACTCGGCGATCGCCAATACCGCCGTATGCTTCTGCGGATGCGTGCCGCCCGCGCCAATGTGTTGGTCGGCTGGTTGCTTACGATCCGGAGTTGGTTGATCTAGCACGCCTCCTGCTTCATCCTGAGGAGAGAAATGTTCCCGGAGCGCACGGGACCTCGGGGAGAGGGAGAAGATCATCGTGAGTAAGTTCGGACGGTACGCGAGCCTCGCCGCTCTGCTGCTGGCCGGCGGCCTCTGCGTTGTCCTGACGGACGCACGTCCAGCCCTGGCGCAGACATCGACCGTTTCGGCGGCGGACGAGGCCGAGTACGACGCGGCCTTCCAGCAGATGCTGCAGAAGCCGTCCGACCTCGATACGCTGTTCAAGTTCGCGATGATCGCGTCCAAGACCGGCGATCTCGAAGGCGCCATCTCGGCACTCGAGCGCATGCTGGTGGTCGATCCCGATCTGCCGCGCGTCCGGCTCGAACTGGGCGTCCTTTATTATCGGCTCGGATCCTTCGAAGTGGCGCGCAGCTACTTCGAGATGACGCTGAAATCTGCCTCGCTGCCACCGGACGTCAAGAGCCGCGCCGAGCAGTTCCTCGCGGAATCGGAAAAACGGCTGACCAAGTCGCGCTTCAGCGGCGAGATCTTCGCCGGCATGCGCTACCAGTCGAACGCAAACCTCGGCCCGCCGACCTCGAGCGTCCGCCTGTTCGGCCAGGCGGCCAACCTGAACCAGTCGGCGCTGGGCACCGCGGACTGGGGTGCCGTCACGTCGGGCTTCCTCCGCCATACCTACGATCTCGGGCAGAACAACCGCGGCCAGCTCGAGACGCAGCTTTCGGGCTATCTCAACCGCCAGTTCCAGATCCAGGCCGCCAACGTCTCCATCCTCGACCTGACCTCGGGGCCGCGCTTCCAGGCGTTCCAGGGTATATTCGAGGACGTCTCGCTGAAGCCGTTCGGCACGGTGGGCTACATCTGGGTCAACGACGTACCCTACTATGGCAGCTTCGGCTCGGGGCTCGAAGTGGGGACGCTGCTGTCGGACAAACTGCGCAACACCACGAACCTCGTCTGGCGGCGGCAGATGTACCAGAACAGCTGGTATCTCCCGACCAACAACCAGTTCACCGGCGTCGAATACACCGCCAACACGACCTTCCAGTATCTGGTCAACGACGCCCTGATGCTCTACGCCAACGGCAACCTGCAGCGCTACCAGACCGACAGCACGCCATGGCAGAACTACATGCTCTACGGCGCGGGGGGCGGCATGACCTTCTCCTTCGCCGATCCGCTGTTCAAGAGCGAGATGCCCTGGAGCATCAGCCTGTTCGCCAACGTGCAGTGGTGGTACTATGACCAGCCTGACGCCGTCGTAGATCCGACCGTTACGCGCCAACAAACCGACACGATCCTGAATATAACCTTGTCCGTTCCCTTCGATCAGCGGACGATGTTCACGTTATCGGGCGGACGGTTCGTGCGGTCGGCGGACCTTCCCAACTATGCTTTCACGAACAACAGTGCGCTCATCGGAGTAACCTGGCGCTTCTAGCGCCGCTCAGGAGATCACAGTGGCCCCCAGACTCTGCGTCTCGAACCTGTCCCTGCTGTCCGCCGCGCTTCTGGCTGCCGGCACCTCCCTCCTGCCGGTCGCGGTCAATGCCAAGGTCGGTGTCACCTCGGCGGCCGAGGGCGATCCGCGGGGCAAGCCGCCCACGGAAGCCGAACGCGTGCTGCGCGTGGGCGTCGACGTGCAGGCCAACGAGTTGATCACGACGCAGGCCAACGACCGCGCCCACCTGATGTTCCTCGACGGCACGTCGCTGTCGGTCGGCCCGAACGCACAGCTCACCATCGACAAGTTCGTCTACGACCCGGCGACCAAGACCGGCGATCTCGCCATCAATGCCTCGAAGGGCGTCTTCCGACTGGTCGGCGGCAAGATCAGCAAGACCAACGCCATCACCGTCACCACCCCGTCGAGCACCATCGGCATCCGCGGCGGCATCAGCATCTTCAACGTCGGCCAGCAGGAGACGATGTCGATCTTCGTCTTCGGCATCAGCATGACGGTCGGCGCCGGCGGCAAGCTGGAGATCGTCACGCGCCCAGGCTTCCAGGTGACGACCTTCTTCGGAGGTCTCCCGGGCCTGGCGAGCGCGGTACCGCCCGGGAGCCTGGGCGCCTTGTTCTCCCAGCTCGAAGGCAGCAGGGGCGGAGGTCAGGGCGGCGCCGATCAGGCCGCCCAGAGCTCCGGCTTCTCTGGCGCCAATTCGGGACAAGGCTCCGGGAATACACTCGGCAACCGCTTCGGCAGCGGTCCGGGGCCGCGGAACGTGAATCCAAGCAACATTACCACCCAGGCCGTTTCCCAATCTGCAGAGATTGCGCCCTCGAACCTGCCGACCAGGGTCATCAGCAACGTCAGCCAGATGACGCAGACGATCACCTACAAAGGCGTGATGGCTGGTCTCGTAAGGAACAACGGCCATTATTCCTTCGGTACGGGCACGTATCAGCAGGTCTGGTCGATGGGCTCCAACAGCGGCACCACCACCGCGAATTTCAACAACAGCAGCTATAGCGGGACCACGACCCGGACCGGCAACTATGGCTTCCAGGCGACCATGCCGACCACGAATCCGAGCACACCGGGCCGCACGATGAACATGAACGGCGCCTTCATCGGACAGGGATATCCGACCTATCAGGCCGGAACCTTCTCGGTGAACGGCCCGAACTATCAGGCCGGCGGCGTTTTTGCCGGTCAGAAGGCGGGACCGGGCCCCGGCCCCTGACGCCCCGGCGTCAGCCGATCCTCGCGGCGATGAAATCGGCAATGGCGGCGATATCGTCGCGCCGGAACCATGGCAGGTTGCCTTCGACCGGCCGGACATCGGCGGCGATCGCCACGATGGCGGAATCTCCCGGCGCCAGGGGCTCCGAGTCCCGCGATGCCCGCACCTCGATCTTGAGGTGTGCTTCGCGCTTGTAGCCTTCGACCAGGATGAGATCCGCGGGCGACAGGCGCGCCAGCACCTCCGAGATCGACGGCTCCGGCGCCTCGCGCATGATGGCGTAACGCCGGCCACCGACGAGGGCGACCTCGCTGGCGCCAGCGGCGCGATGGCGGAAGGAGTCGGTCCCCTCCCGGTCGATGTCGACGTCGTGATGGGCATGCTTGATCGTCGCCACTTTCCAGCCGCGACGCACGAACTCCGCCACGAGACGCTCCGTCAGCGTCGTCTTGCCTGCGTTCTTCCAACCGGTGATGCCGAAAACGCGCGGCGGATTCACGTGGTGATCCGATCGGCGTGCGCATAAACGGTCAAGCGGCCGTCACGCACGAAGGCCACCAGCGCGACCCCCGCCTGCTCGGCCGTCTCGATGGCAAGCGAGGTCGGCGCGGAAACGGCGGCGATGGCCGACGCACCCAGTGCCGCCGCCTTCTGGACCATCTCGTAGGAGCAACGGCTGGTCACGACCACGAAACCGCCGGGCCCGGCACCACCGCTGCGCGCCAGCGCGCCGGCCAGCTTGTCGAGAGCGTTGTGACGGCCGACATCCTCGCGTACGCAAACGAGCATGCCCTCGGGCGTCGCCCAGCCGGCGGCATGCGTGGCGCCGTTCCTCCGGTTGATCTTCTGGTGGTCCGGCAGTCCAGCCATCGCGCGTTCGATCGACAGTCGCGCCACTGGTTGCGGATCGGACACCGCCGCGACGGCGCGCAAGGCGGCGTCCAGGCTGTCGACGCCGCACAGGCCGCAACCGGTGCGGCCGGCGAGGCTGCGCCGCCGTTCCTGCAGGCCCGCCATCCGCTGCGCCGCGATCTCGAGCCTGACCTCGATGCCGCGCCCGGCCGGCTCGACCTCGATGTCGTAGATTTCCGACGGCCGCTCGACGATCCGCTCGGTGAGGGAAAAGCCGCGGGCGAAATCCTCGAGGTCGCACGGCGTCGCCATCATCACGGCATGGCTGATGCCGTTGTAGACCAGCGCCACCGCGACCTCCTCCGCAACGATTTCCTCCAGCGTCTCGCTGCCGCCGGCGGTGAGGCGGCGGGCCGGCCGGCGAACCGAGCCGTCGCGGTTCATGCCGTGGTCTCGTCGATCCGCAGGTGTCTTCCATCGCGATCGAAGAACAGGCCGCGGTTCAAGGTCAGGGGATCGGCCTTCACGTCGGCCTCGACCTCCTTCAGCTTGCGCGCGGCCACCGGGTCGGGCAGCGGGCCGCCCTGATGGCCCAGGCCGACGAAGAAGGCGACGCCGTCCCACGGCGTGCGCGCACCGTCGAGCAGGCCTCGCATCTCCTGCCACGTCATCTCGTCGCCGATCAGATGAGCGTAGCTCGATCGCAACGGCACCGCGTTGGACGATGTGATCCGCACCAGCAGGATGAAGATCGTGAACGGGCCCGTATCGGCGAACTGCGCCGCGAGCCAGTGCTCGAAATCGGTCTTCATCTCAGCCTAGAACTCGACCACGGGCGTGGGCGGCACGTAGCGGTCGAACACCTGCAGGAAGGGCTCACCGCGCTCGGCCTCGTACCAGGCCTCGAAGGCGCGGAAGGCGGCAATCGGATCGGCGATCACCGGCGGATCGGCCGGCTGGCCGTCGTCCGGCACCTGCGGATGCGCCTCGGCATGGAGCGCCTCGGCGATGGGCCGCAGCCAGTCGAGCAGCGGCCGCGCGCCCTCCCCCAGTTCCGTGAGGCCATTCTCGATCCAGCCGATGTCGCGGAACAGCGCTTCGAGCTGGCGCTCCACCGCGAGATCGCGATCCGGTTCCAGCGCCGCCACCCTCGCCATGTCGGACAATGCACTCAGGCGCCGCCAGGCGAAGGTACGCGCGCGCTCGGCTTCCCTGATCTGCGCCTCGACCGAGGCACGCACCTTGCGCTCGGCCGTTTCGGCCGCGGTGCAATCCGCCTGGAGGCGGGCGATCAGGGAGTCTGCGGAGGACGGCATGCCGGAAGTTGACCCGACCGGCGAAGCCGCCGCAAGTCTCTCTGCCTGTCGATTACTTCGCGTACTTGAGTTCGACCTCGGCGACGCCGGCGGCGACGTTGAGGCCCACGCTGCCCTCGACGCTGACGGGCTGCAGGGTGACCTGGCCGTTGCCGCCGCCCACCAGCACGTTGGCGCCGACGCCGCCGCCCACGGTGGCCTGCGCCGTCGCGCCGACATAGCCGCCCGTCAGGGCGCCCGGCGCGATGTTGCCCGGCGCGAAGACGAGCCAGACGATCTGCGATTCCTTGGTGAAGCCGATGTCGACGCCGTAGCGCTTGATCGCGCCCGTGTACTTCTCGCCGACGCCGTCGGTCCGGGCGAAGATGCAGTCGAGGTCCTTCGACGAGCCGAAGACGAAGCCCATGCCGCCCGCGACCTTGCAGGTGAGCGAGCCGACGTTCGCGCCGGACTTGCCCTTCGCCTGCGCCGTGCCAGGGGCAGCCGGGGTCTGTGCCTGGGCGGCCACGCCGAGGCCGGCCACGAGCGCGGCGGCCGCAACAGTCGTCACTATGGATCGAAGCATGTCGACATCCTTTCGGGGGTTGAGAGTCAGTCTTCCTTTTTCGCCCGCTCGATCGCCTCGAGAATCTCGGTGAGGCCGACGGAGTAGACCACTCCCTGCTTGTTCATCTCGTGCCGGATCGTGCGGATGAGGCCGGCCTTCCGGATCATAAGATTGGCCAGCGCGATCTTTGCATCCTCGTTTTTCACGTCGTCCTCTTGGACCTCTCGGCCCATCCTGGTTCTACTGGCCTAGTTGTTCTGGCCGCGGGCCTTCAGGACGTAACCGGTCGCCCGGAAATCCGTATCCTGGCGGATGGCTGCCGTCACGGCCGGGTCCCTGTGCGGGTTGCTACTGGCGATCAGGGCATCCGTCTCAGCCTGGCAGTTCGCGCTGACGGTTCGCCCGGCACTCGACGCGTCCGAGGTATCGACCGCAAAAGGTGCCGCCTGCCTCTGGAGACAGGCATCGCGCGCCTCGTACGTCTTGCCGACCGCTTTCACGGTCCAAGGCTCCGAATATTGCTGGTTCACCGAACAGGCCGCCAGCGACAGCAGGGCGACGGCGATCAATGTACGCATCGGGGGACAAGACTCCAGAAGAACAAACAGAATGGCGGAAGAGAGTGGGAGTCGAACCCACTAAGAACCGGCTAACGGCCCTCTCTGGCTTTGAAGGCCAGCCGCCCCACCGGGAGCGCTTCCCCTCCGGGGCGGATGATTCACCAGAACCGGTGCCGTGTCACCTGTCATACTGGGATGAAATTCTCCAAGGGATTCAAGACCATGACCATCGAATTGAAGTACGTCATCGCGAATGTTTCCGACCTGCCGGCAGCCGTCGCCTTCTGGCGCGACACCGTCGGTCTGAGGCTCAAGTTCGAGACCCCGGAATGGGCTGAATTCGACACCGGCACGACCCGACTGGCCCTTCAGCCAGCATCGCCGGCAAATCCGGCGGGGACATGGCAACCCGGCCTGCGTGTTTCCGATCTTGCCGCCAAACGCGCCGACCTCTCCGCACGAGGCGTGAATGTCGGCGGCGCGCCGCATGAGGAGCACGGCTTCCTGCTGTCGCTGTTCAGCGGCCCCGACGGCGCGCCGGTCAGCCTCAGCGGCCCCGCCCCTAAGCCGTAGGCGGCGGGCCGTACTGGCCCGCCTTCTGCGGCACTGCGCGGCGCAGGTCGCCGCGGCGGATCGTGATGCCGTGGCGGTCGAAAAATTCCAGGATCTGGATCGCCAGCTTGCGGCCATTGTCCAGCTCGTCGCGGAACTCGGCCGCGCTGAACTCGTGGTCGAAGGCATTGGCGATGCCGATCATTTCCGCCACCACCGGGCGCAGGAAGAAATGATCCGGCGCCACCTCGACGACCCTGCCCAGCTTGGAGAGCCGCTGCAGCAACCGGCGCGTGTCGGCCTCCGGCGCATTGTAGGCCTGCGCGAAGTCGCGGACGCGCGGCGGCTTGAAACGGTCGCGCGTCAGGTCGGCGGAGATCTTCTGCCACAGGGCTTCGTCGCGCGAGCCGAGCTTCAGCGAATGACCGGGCAGGCGCAGGAAGGCGCCGTCGACAACGACGGTCTTGGCGCGAATCTCCTGGTCGAGCAGGGCCTTGAAGACCGGCGCCGGCCAGCGGCGTTTCAAGGTCACGCGCAGGCGCTCTGCCTGCAGGCCCGGCGCGTCGGCCCTCGTCTCGTGGAAGGTCTTGAGCGTGTCGACGACGTCCTTGCGCGACGCCTCGAGCGTCTCGGCCAGAAAGCCGAAGCCTTCGAGTTTCTGCCCGCCCGCTGCCTCGAGAAGCTTCTCGACCTCGGCCGGCCTCAGGTTGCGCGACAGGCCGAAGCGGCCGAGATCCACGAAGCCGCTCTCCAGACGCAGCAGTCGTGACATGACCGCGCTGTCCGCCTCGGCAAGCGCCGCCAGCTCGTGCAAGCGTCGTTCGGCGCGCCGGTTGCGCGGCGGCCCGAACGGATCGATCACCGCCGCACCCGCCATCGTGCGCGTCGCGGACGGATCGCGAAGGATGACCCGGTCACCGGCGAGCGCGCCGACCTTCTCGTCGAGAACGATCTGGGCGAGCGCCGTGTCACCCGGCGCCAGCCTCTCGCCTTCGAGCAGCGCCACGCGGCCCATCACGTGCGCCGATCCGAGATGAACGTGGACCGGCGACCAGTGCTTCAGCGCCTGGGCTTCCGAGGCGAGCAGGCTCAGCCGGACGTCGATGCGGTCGGTCGGCGCATGGAGCTCAGGGCTGACGACCCATTCGCCGCGCCTGATCGCATCTTTCGAAAGCTTCGGCCCCGCGAGGTTGAGCGCGCACCGCTCGCCAGCGCGCCCGATCTCGGCGGGCCGGTTCTGGGCATGCAGAGAGCGAACGCGCGCCTCGATACCGGACGGCGTCAGCAACAGGCGGTCGTCGACCTTGATCTCGCCGGCATGGACCGTACCGGTAACGACGACGCCGGCACCGGACAGCACGAAGCAGCGATCCACCGCCAGCCGCGCGAAACCCGCCGCTCCCTTGCCGCTCTCGCCGAGCGCCAGGAGCTTTTCCTTCAGCTCGTCCAGCCCCTGCCCGGTCACCGCCGACACCGGCACGATCTCCGCGCCGCGCAGGGAGGTGGTGGAAAGCAAGGTCTCGATCTCGGCCATCCGCTCCAGGAGCTGGTCGTCGTTGGCGAGGTCGGACTTGGTGAGGCCCACGATGCCGCGATCGAGGCCCAGCAGATCGAGGATCTGGAGGTGCTCGACGGTCTGCGGCTTGATCCCTTCGGTAGCCGACACGACGAGCAGCGCCGCATCGATGCCCGTGGCGCCGGCCAGCATGTTGTGCACGAAACGCTCGTGGCCGGGCACGTCGACGAAGCCGAGCTGGCGGCCGTCGCCGAGGTCGCTGTAGGCGTAGCCCAGGTCGATCGTGATGCCGCGCGCCTTCTCTTCCTTGAGGCGATCGGCATCGACGCCGGTCAACGCCTTCACCAGCGCAGTCTTGCCGTGATCGATATGGCCCGCGGTCCCGACGATCATGACAAAGGCTCCCCGGCGCGGCGCTCGGCCTCGGCGCGCTGCGACGGCTTGGCGTGAGCCTGGGCCTCCTTGAGGAAGCCGGCCGCCAGTTCGCCGGCGCCGTTCGCCTCGGCCCGCCTCAACCAGTGGAGCGCCTCCACCACATCGCGTTCGACGCCCTTGCCGGCGAGATAAGCCGCCCCCAGCATCGCCTGCGCCTCGGGATGGCCAAGTCGCGCCGCACGCGCCCACCAATCGACGGCAGCCGCCACGTCGCGTTCGACGCCCAGCGCGTTGTGATGGATGTCGCCGAGGCGCGCCATTGCCGCACCACTGCCGTGAGCGGCTGCCTTCTCCGCCCAAAGACGCGCGCCGGCGTAATCCTGCGGGCAGCCGCCGCCCACGAGCTTCATCCACGACAACATGTCCTGTGCTTCGGGATCACCCTGCTGGGCGGCTTTCTCATAGAGCCGCGCGGCCTCGGCATGATCCTGCGGCACGCCCCACCCTTCGTAGTGACAGAGGGCGAGATTGCGCTGGCCGCCGGCATCGCCCTGCGCGGCGGCGCGCCGCAGCCAGTCGACCGCCTTTGCATGATCCAGTTCGACACCGCGGCCCTGCAGGAAAGCCGCACCCATGTTGCTCTGCGCCCTCGCCAACCCCTCGTGCGCAAGCGGCGCCCACAGGTCCAGCGCGAGTCCGTAGTCGCCGGCACGCCAGGCAGACAGAGCCTCCGCCATGCGCTGCTCCGCCGGCGGCGTACGATCGAGCAGCCTAGCGAGCCACGACATCGAGCTTGTCCAGTTGCGCGATGAAAGCCGCCTCGTCGTCGAGCGTGCGCAGATCGAAGTGGAGCGTGCCGTCGCCGATCCGGCCGATCACCGGGATCGGCAAGGCACGGAACATGTCGGCAATCCGGTCGAGCCCCTTGGCCTGGATCGCAATCGCGAAGGATGGCAGCAGATCGACGGGGAGCGCGCCCGAACCGATCTGTCCCCGCACCTCCACCACGCCCACCTGCGCCCCGCCGCCCAATGCCGCCTGCACCGCGGGCAGCAGCCGTTCCGCCACCGCTCGAATCTCTGCGGCCGGGCGCGCCAGCGCCCGCAGGGTCGGCAGGCGCCGGGCGAGCCGGTCCGGATCGGCATAGAGACGCAGCGTCGCTTCGAGCGCCGCAAGTCGCACCTTGTCGAGACGCAGCGCCCTCTTCATCGGGTTGTGCGCGATACGGTGTACGAGTGTCTTGCGGCCAACGACGAGGCCGGCCTGCGGCCCCCCCAGAAGCTTGTCGCCGGAGAAGGTGACGACATCGACACCGGACGCAACGGCTTCGCGCGCCGTCGGCTCGTGCGGCAGGCCCCAGGTCTCGAGATCGGCCAGGGTGCCGCTGCCGAGATCCTCGATCAGCGCCACGCCCTTTTCGCGCGCGAGCGGCACGAGTTCCGCCGCCGCAACGGATTTGGTGAAGCCCTGTATTGCGTAGTTGGACGGATGGACCTTCATGATCGCGGCCGTGTCGGGACCGATCGCCGCCGCATAGTCCCTGAGATGGGTGCGGTTCGTCGTGCCGACCTCGACCAGCCGGCAGCCGGCGCGCGCCATGATGTCGGGAATACGGAAGGCGCCCCCGATCTCGATCAACTCGCCGCGCGACACGATGACCTCGCGGCCGGCCGCGAGTTCGCTCAGCACCAGCAGCACGGCGGCGGCGTTGTTGTTGACGGCCGTGGCGGCCTCGGCGCCGGTCAGGCGACAGAGCCACGGCGCGATGTGATCGTCGCGCTCGCCGCGCGCGCCGCCATCCAGATCGTATTCGAGCGTCGTCGGCGAGCGCATCGCCTCGACCGCTGCGGCAATCGCCTCCTCGGCCAGAACGGCGCGGCCGAGATTGGTATGCAGCACGGTACCGGTGAGGTTGAACACGCGCCGCTGCGACGGCTGCAGGAAGGCGCCCAGCCTCGCCGCGCACCACGCGACGCAGGCCGCTTCGGTTGCGACCTCGGCGGTGCCCCGCTTGGTCTCGACCCACGCCCTCAGCGCTTCGATGACCAAAGGTCGACCGGCGCGCTCGATCAGCGGCGCCAGCGTGGGCCACGAGGCCATGCGATCGATCGACAGGGGACGGATTTCGGAGGCGCCATCGGCGCGGTCGGCACGCGACACGGGTGTATTCCTACCAGAGAGTAGTCGGACGTTCTGTCCGCCGACAACCAACATGGCTCAGGCCCAACGGCCGATCAATCAATTCTCCGGCGGCTCCATCATGCCCAGCACGAACGGATTGGGCACGCGCGAGAAGCCCTCCTCGCCCACCAGCACGTCGAGGCCGAGCGAGGCCAGATCGTCGGCCAGCGGTTCGAGGGCACGGGCCTTCTCGAGATAGAAGACCTTCGAATAGCCTTGGCAGCTCTCGCAGCATTCGGCGCGGAGATAGGCGGTGCCCGCCAGATTGCGGAACGAAATCTTGTCGGTACTGCCGCAGTGCACGCAGCGCACGCGCGTATAGCGCCACGACGTGGCGCACAGCGAACAATGGAGGTGCCGGTGGCCGAACTTGGTGCCGCCGGGCGAGACCAGGCCCGCTACGGGCGGCGAGCCGCAGGTCGGACATTCGCCGCTTTCGGCCTCGCTGGCCAGGTCGTCGGCATCGAGCAACGCCGCCATCCGTGTCCAGGCAACCTGCAGGGCCGCCGTCACGAAGACGGCCTGGGCAGCTTCCCCGACTGCAACATCTCCGCCGAGAAAGCGGTCGGCCAGCGATTCCAGTGAAGCCTGGTCCGCCTGCAGAAGCGTCTCCCGTGCCGCTCGTGCCGAGTCCGGCAGGACGTCGAGGTCGATCGTCTCCAGGATGCGGGTCAGCGCGACGCGCCAGCTTTCGTCACGGGACCAGATCGAGGGGTCGAGCGGCGCGCGCTGGACGAGCCGCGCCTTCATGATCTCGGCCGTACCGGGCAACGAGCCCGGTGGCAATCCCTCCAGTGCCTCGTGCTGCGCCGTCACCAGCGCCGCGATGAGGCGTAGGAAACCCTCGAGTTCGTGACCAGGCGCCAGCGCATTCAGGCGCGCCGCACGCAGCCGGAAAACCGTGGACAGGTCGGGCAGCCGAATGCGCGCGCCCTCGGCAGCGGCGCCGAGGATGTTTTCGCCGTAGGCAGACGCGGGATTTTCGGGGCCGGAACTCAGGACTTGCCGACTTCCTGGCGGAACCACTTGCGATGATGCTTCCACGCCCAGCCGCCGCTGACGGAGCCCCGGGTCATGGCGCTCAGCGTGCCCTTGACCCAGATGGCGGCATAGACGTGCACGATCCAGATCAGGATGGCGCCGATGGCGCACAGCGCGTGGATCACCGCCGAGAGGCGCTTCTGGTCGATCGTCGTGTAGGACGCGAAGTAGGTGTCCCACAGCACGAAGCCGCTGCCGAGCAGCAGGAGGATCAGGATCGACTGGCCCCAGAAGACCAGCTTCTGGCCGGCATTGTACTTGCCGATCTCGGGCAGTCCGTCCTCCTTGTCGTTGATCACCGACCCGAGGTTCTTCATCCAGACCGTGTCGTCACGGTTCCAGAAATTGAGCGTGAAGAAGCGGAGGAACAGGCCGAGGAAGCTGATGGCCAGGACGACGCCGATCCACGGATGGATGATGCGGGTCATCTGCCCGCCGCCGAACAGATAGGTGAGGAAGAAAAGCGAGGGGTGGAACAACGCCAGGCCACTCAGCGCCAGCAGGATCAGTGACAGCGCCGTGATCCAGTGATTGATGCGGGCGGCCGTCGTGTAGCGACTTACCGGCTTGGCATGCGCACTCATACCTTCTCACTCCCGGCCAGTTCGGCCGCCTTCTCCTCGTCATGTTCGGAGACCTTGTTCGGCCCCCTGGTGACGTAGTGCATGAGGCCGAAGGCGCCGGCGAAGGCGATGGCCGCCAGCGACAGCGGCTTCATCACGCCCTTCCAGATGCCGACCAGCGGACTGATGTGCGGATTGTCGGGCAGGCCGGCATAGAGCGACGGCTTGTCGGCGTGCTGCAGCACGTACATGACATGCGTGCCGTTCACGCCCGGCGGATTGTAGAGCCCGGCGTTCTGGTAGCCACGCGACTTCAGGTCGGTGATGCGCTTGCCCGCATGGGCGATCATGTCTTCCTTGGTGCCGAAGTAGATCGCCTGGGTCGGGCAGGACTTGGCGCAAGCCGGTGCCTGGCCGACCACCACCCGGTCGGAACAGAGCGTGCACTTGTAGGCCTTGCTCGTGACCTGCGAGATGCGCGGGATGTTGAAGGGACAGCCCTTCACGCAGTAGCCGCAGCCGATGCAATTGTCCGAGATGAAGTCGACGATGCCATTGGTGTACTGGACGATGGCACCCGGCGCCGGGCAGGCCTTCAGGCAGCCCGGATCGTCGCAGTGCATGCAGCCATCCTTGCGGATCAGCCATTCCAGATCGTCGCCATGCTCGTATTCCGTGTAGCGCATCACGGTCCACGAGGCCGTCGTGAGATCGGTCGGATTGTTGTAGGTGCCGTCGGTATAGCCGATCGGCTGGTCGAGCTGGTTCCATTCCAGGCACGCGGTCTGGCAGGCCTTGCAGCCGATGCACTTGCTGACGTCGATCAGCTTGGCGACCGGGACCGCGGCTTTCGCGCCGGCGGCCGGCGGCGGGACGCTGGAGGCGGACCGGCGGCGGAGGTCGAGGGCTTGCATCACTGACATCTCACCCTCCCCGATCAGGCCACGGCCGGCTGCGAAGCCGGCGGAGTGGTTTTCTTCACGTCCACCAGGAACGCCTTGAATTCGGGCGTATTGGTGCTGGCGTCGCCGACCGGCGGCGTCAGTGTGTTGAGCGGGTAAGACTTGCGGGCAAGGCCGACGAACCCGAAGTGGATCGGCAGGCCGATCACGTCACAGGGCTTGCCGTCGACCATGATCGGCCGGAAGCGTTTGGAGACGGAGGCCTTGGCCTTGATCATGCCGCGCTGGCTCGACACCTCGACCCAGTCGCCATTCTTGATGCCCTTCGCCTTGGCCAGCCGCTCGCCCATTTCGACGAACATTTCCGGCTGGACGACGGCATTGTCGTGCACGTTCTTGGTCCAGTAGTGGAAGTGCTCGGCGAGGCGATAGGAGGTCGCCACGATCGGGAACTTGTCGGGCGTGCCGAACGACTTCGCGTCGGCCGCGAACACCCGCACCACCGGATTGGTGGTGACCTTCGGATGCAGCGGATTGACGATGTAGGCGTCCATCGGCTCGTAGTGCTCGGGGAACGGCCCGTCCCCCATGGCGGTGCGGCTGAACAGCCTCGCCGTGCCCTCCTGGTTCATGATGAACGGACCGACCGCCTTGTCCGGCGCGACGGTCGGGGCGTAATCCGGCACGTCGCCACCGACCCAGCGTGAACCGTTCCAGGTGATGTACTTCTTGCGCTCGCTCCACGCCTTGCCGGCAGGATCGGCGGAGGCGCGATTGTAGAGGATGCGCCGGTTGGCCGGCCACGAGAAGCCCCAGTTGGGATGGATGCCGAGACCCGTGGGATCGCTGGCATCGCGCCGCATCGCCATGTTCCCAGCCTCGGTATAGACGCCGGTATAGATCCAGCAGCCACCCGAAGTCTTGCCATCGTCGCGCATCACCGCGAAGCTTGGCAACAGCTGCCCGGCTTTCAGCATCACCTTGGTGGGATCGGCCGGGTCCGGCAGATCCTCGAGGGCATAGCCGTTGAGCTCCTTCAGGAGTTCGACCGGTTCGGGATGGGCCGGCTTGGCATAGGCCCAGCTGGTATTGACGATGGCATCGGGGAAAGCACCGCCGTCCTTCTTGTAGAGAGCCCTGAGGCGGCTGTGCAGGTCGGCAATGACCTCGATGTCGCCCCGCGACTCGCCCGGCCCATCCACCGCCTTCCAGTGCCACTGAATGAGGCGGCTCGAATTGGTGTAGCTGCCCTCGTCCTCTGCATAGGCCGTGGCCGGAAGCTGGAACACCTCGGTCTGGATCGCCTTCGGATCGGCGTCGTTGAACTCGCCGTGGTTCTCCCAGAACCGCGCGGTTTCCGTCTGCAGCGGATCGATCACGACCAGCCACTTGAGCTTGCTCAGCCCGCGATGGATCTTGTGCTTGTTCGGGGCCGCCATCATGACGTTGAGGCCCTGGCAGAACAGGCCGTTCATCTGCCCGCCGGCCATCATGTCGATGATCTTCAACACGTCGTAAGCCGTGTCGAACTTCGGCAGATAGTCGTAGGCCCAGTCGTTGTCCTTCGTGGCAGCGTCTCCGAACAGGGCCTTCTGCTGGCTGACGAAGAACTTCCCGTAGTTCTGCCAGAAGCTGGTCTGACCCGGTCGGATAGGCTTGAAAGCTCGCGCCTTCATGTAGTCGGCGAAGGTGGCCTCCTTCTCCGACGGCAGCACCAGGTAGCCCGGCGTCGAAGTCGACAGCAGGGCAAGGTCGGTGATGCCCTGCACGTTGGAATGGCCACGCAGGGCGTTCACGCCGCCGCCGGGGACGCCCATGTTGCCCAGCAGGAGCTGGATCATCGCCATGCTGCGGATGTTCTGGGCGCCGGTCGTGTGCTGGGTCCATCCCAGCGCATACAGCGACGTCATCGAGCGCTCGCCGTTGGCCGTCGTCGCGATCAGCTCGCAGACCTTCAGGAACTTGTCCTTGGGCGTACCGCAGATGCGTTCGACCATCTCGGGCGTGTAGCGCTCGACATGAGCCTTCAGAAGGTTGAGGGCGCAACGTGGATTCTGGAGGGTCTCGTCTACCTTCGCCATGCCCTGTTCGTCGAATTCGTAGTCCCAGGTCGAGCGATCGACGTAGTTTTTCTTCGCCGCGTCATAGCCCGTGAACAGCCCGTCCTCGAACTTGAAGCCTTCCTTCACGATGTACGACGCGTTCGTGTAGGCCTTGACGTATTCCTGGTGGATCTTGCCGTTGCCCAGCAGGTACCGCATGACGCCGGACAGGAAGGCGATGTCGGTCCCCGGCCGGATCGGCGCATAGAGATCCGAGACTGCGGCCGAACGCGTGAATCGCGGATCGACCACGATCAGCTTGGCGCCGTTGTTGGCCTTGGCCTCGGTCACCCACTTGAAGCCGCAGGGATGGGCCTCGGCGGCATTGCCGCCCATGATCAGGACGACATCGGCGTTCTTGATGTCGTTCCACGAGTTCGTCATCGCACCGCGGCCGAAGGTCGGGGCCAAACTGGCCACCGTCGGACCGTGTCAAATTCGTGCTTGATTCTCCAAGGCCAGAATGCCCATCGAGCGCATGGCCTTGTAGGTCAGGTAGCCTGCTTCGTTGCTGCACGAGGAGCCCGCGAGGAAGCCGGCACTGGTCCAGCGGTTGACCGTGACGCCGTCGCGGTTCTTCACCACGAAATTCCTGTCGCGATCCTCCTTGGCAAGCTTGGCGATGCGCTCCATCGCGAAGTCCCAGGTCACGCGCTCGAACTTGTCGGAGCCCGGCTTGCGATGCATCGGGTACTGGAGGCGGTTCGGGCTGTTCGCGAACCCGAGTGACGCCGCCCCGCGCGCGCAGAGCGTGCCGCGGTTGATGGGATTGTCGGAGTCGCCCTCGATGTGGACGACCTTGGCCTTGCCGTCCTTGGTTCCGTCGGCCGACGAGTAGATGAGCACGCCACAGGCGACTGCGCAGTAGGGGCAGGTATTGCGGGTCTCGGTCGCCTTTTCGAGGCGGAAGGGCCGCACGCCGGCGGCAAGACCTTCGCCTGCGCCCATGAAACCCAAGGCACCCACGGAAGAGGCGGCGAGGCCGGCAGCGCTCACCTTCATGAATTGCCGACGCGTGACGGCCATGTTCAGCTCCATCCCAAGAGACGCACGCGAGGCAGTTGACCGCCTCTTTTCCTCATTGCGTCCCGTATAGTGAAACTCGGCAGCGGCCGTGAATCAACAAGTATTTAGGGTATAACCAAAACTTGAGGGCCTACCCTCGCGTGCAGGCGCCGAGAGGAGCTCCACTCCCCTCAGGGCTTGCGCTGGAACCCCCAGGTCTGCGCCAGGATCTCGCCCATCCGGGCTGCAATGATCCGGTTGCCGAGGCTCTCGTTGGCGGCATCCCGGGCGTAGTGGATGTGATCGGCGTAGATCGTCGCCTTCTCCCCGGCAAAGATCTGAGTGAGGTCATAGACGGGGGCGCCGCCGTCGCGCAGGGTCATGAGCCCCGCGACGATGTTCTTGTAGATGTCGCGATAGGAGAGGTCGCCCACGACGCGCTTCTCCTCCTCGGTGAGTTCCTTGCCGATCGCCGGCGCCGGCTGGATGAAGTAGGCCGACTTCACGTTGTTGTCGCGCGCGACCGCGAACGTGGCCCTCACGTACTTCTTGTAGAGCTCCAGCTGGACGTCGAAGGCGAGCTTATGGTTCCGCTGAATGTCCTCCGGCAGGTGGAAGATGCTGTTCAGCGTCGTCTTCTTCGTCGACTTGAAGATGTCCTTGCCCTTGGCGGCCTGTTCGATCCCCCGCACCACCATGTAGGCGGCGTGCGAATGGCCGAGGACCGGATTCAGCGCCAGAGTGCCCGCAATGCGGCCCATCACCCAGCCGATCGCCGCGTCGCCGAAATTCTCGTCGGCCACGAAGGGATTGACGTCGAGGAAGTTGCTGAGGGGGCGCTCCAGCCGTTCGCTGAAGCCCGGCCAGAAGAAATAGTGCTCGTTGAATCCGCCGAGGACGGCGACCGCATCGACCGACGTGGCATAGAGAGCGAAGAGAATGAACGGCTGCGGCTCCTTCCAGGCGCCGTCGCCGCCGTTCAGGACCAGGAACGGCTTGCCGTTCGGGCTGATGTACTTCTTGTTGAGTTCTTCCTCGAGATAGCGCGGGGCGGGCGGCGCCGCATTCTGCCCGAGCTGCGACGCCACGGAGCCGCCGGTCAGCATCACGACATATCGGTCGGTGGGCTTGAGGACCGGATAATCCGGCCCGAATAGACCGACATTGTTGACCCACGGCATGCCGCAGGGCGGGTTGGCGTGGTGCACGAAGCCGACATAGGGATGCGGAAAGAGTGTGTCGACGTAGCGGCACGCCGTCCCCTTGGTCGCGTCGCGCACATAGGTGTTCTGCGTGCGCTCGAACAGCTCCGTCGCCGGCGTATAGCGGCCGTCTTCAAGATACATCCAGGCGATCGCCGTGACTTCCAGAGCGGCGAGCGAGAGGACAACTCCGAAAAAGATGGAAATCCAGCCGAAGATGCGCTGCTTCATCTCCCCGCCCGTTACTTCCTCGTTTCCTGGATGGCGTGCCAGACGCGCTGCGGAGTCGCCGGCATCTGGATGTTGCGCACGCCGAGCGGCCACAGCGCGTCCATGATCGCGTTCATGACCGTGGGCGTCGAGCCGACCGTACCGGACTCGCCGACGCCCTTGGCGCCGATCGGATTGCTCTTGGCCGGCACCGTATCGTCGAGCTGGTTGTTGAAGGTCGGAAAGGTGCCGGCGCGCGGCATCGCGTAGTCCATGAAGGAGCCGGTCAGGAGCTGGCCGCTCTCGCGATCGTAGACGTTCTCCTCCAGCAGCGCCTGCCCGATGCCCTGGGCGCAGCCGCCGTGGATCTGCCCGAATACGATCGGACGGTGCAGCGGCTTGCCGACGTCGTCGACCGTCGTGTAGCGCTTGAGCTCGACCATACCGGTATCGGGGTCGATCTCGACCTCGCCGACGTGGGCGCCGTTGGGCCAGGCGATGCCGTCGACCGTGTTCACGTTCTCGATGAAGATGCGCTTGTCGGGCTGCTTCGCCGCCAGCTCGCCGAGGCCGATGCCGCGGTCGGTGCCGGTGATGGTGAACCGGCCGGCCGAATAGACGATGTCGGCGGTGGCCGCCTCCAGCGCGTCGGCTGCCAGTTCCTTGCCCTTGTCGACCAGCTTCTCGCTGCCGGTCAGCACGGCCGAGCCGCCGATATAGGCCGAACGGGAGCCCATCGAGCCCACGCCGCCGACGCGGTCTGAATCGCCCATCGCGATCTCGATCTGAGAGGGGTCGATGCCGAGCAGCTCGGAGGCGAGCTGGGTGAAGCTGGTCTGCAGCCCCTGCCCCATGCCCTGCGTGCCCATCCAGATCACGACCTTGCCGTCCTCCTTGACCTCGTAGTGCGCCATCTCGTTCATCACGTTGGCCGAGGTCCATTCGACGTAGGAGGCGAGGCCGCGGCCGTACAGCTTGCCGCGCTTCTCGGCTTCCGCCTTGCGCGCTGCGAAGCCGTCCCAGTCGGCTGCCTCGAGTGTCTTCGTCAGGAAGAGGTTGAAGTCGCCGGAATCGTACTTCTCCCCCATCGCGGTCGTGTAGGGCATCTGCGACGGCTTGACGAAGTTGCGCCGCCGGAGCTCCGCCGGATCCATGCCGATCTGGCGCGCCGCCGTGTCCATCATGCGCTCGAGGTTGAAGATGCACTCCGGGCGGCCGGCGCCGCGATAGGCACCGATCGTGGCGGTGTTGGTGATGACGCAGGTGATCCTGAGGTCGATCAGCGGGACATCGTAGGTACCGGTCGTCACCTTCGGGCCGACGAACAGAGGGATAACCACGCCGCCACGCGACGGGTAGGCGCCGATATTGGCGAAGGCTTCCATGCGCAGCGCCAGGATCCTGCCGTCCTTGTCGAAGGCCATCGACGCCTTGTGGAACTGGTCGCGCCCCGCGGTCGTGGCGGCAAATTCCTCGCCACGCTCGGCGCGCCAGCGCACCGGGCGCTTCAGCACCTTGGCGGCCCAAACGGCCACGGCCTCGTCCGGCTGGATGCCGACCTTCATGCCGAATCCGCCGCCGATGTCGCGCACGACCACGCGCACCTTGTCCTTCGGCATCTTCAGGATGACGTCGCACAGCGTGTCGCGCGTCACGGACGGGTTCTGGCTGCCGATATGGACGATCAGCCGGTCGTTCTCCCATTCCGCCATGACCGCGCGCGGCTCCATGGCGTTCACGATCAGCCGCTGGTGCACGATGTCGAGGGACACGACGTGGGCGGCGCTCTTGAAGACCTCCTCGGCCTTGGCATGGTCGCCGAACTTGTTGTAGCCCGCGACGTTGCCGGGTGCCCCCTGCCAGACCTGCGGCGCGCCGGGCTTAAGCGCATCCTCGATCTCCGTGACCGCCGGCAGCTGCTCGTACTCGATGTCGACCAGTTCGACCGCGTCCTGAGCCTGCTCGCGCGTATCGGCCACGATCGCAACGACCGCCTCACCGACATAGCGCACCACCTCGTGGGCCAGCGACCGGCGCGGGGTCATCTCGGGCTTGGTGCCGTCGGCAGCCGGGAACATCGCCGGGAAGGCGAAATTGCCGACGCCGTCCTTTTCCATGTCGGCCCAGGTGTAGACCGCGACCACGCCCGGCGCCGCTTTGGCCGCTTCCGTGTCGATCTTCAGGATTTTTGCATGGGCATGCGGAGAACGGACGAGGACCACATGCGCCTGGTTCGGACGCGAGAGGTTGTCGGTGAAGCCGCCCGTGCCGGTCAGAAGCCGGTCATCCTCGACACGCTTGATGTACTGAGCCTTGCCAAAAACCGCCATACGCCACTCCCGCCGCGAAACCCATCCTGGATCGGCCGGACTATAGCGGCGAAGCGGCGGCCCACAAGTCAGCGCGACGGATCGCCCCGCGGATCAGGGGCGCAGGCTGGGCATCTCGGGCAGCGGCACGATGCGGATTCCAGCCGCCTCCAGCCCCTGGCGAACCGCCGTGGCCACCGTCACGGCCGTGGGGCCGTCGCCGTGCACGCAGATCGAATCGACCTGGCAGGGGATGCGCTTGCCCGAGGTCGAATAGATCGCCTGCTCGTCGACCATGCGCCGGACGTGCTCGACCGCCTTGGCCGGATCTTTGATCATCGAATTGGCTTCCTTGCGCGGCGTCAGCAGGCCGGCATCGGTGTAGGTCCGGTCGGCGAACACCTCCTCGGCGACCCTGAGCCCGTGCTTGCGGGCAGCCTTGCCCTGCTCGGTATTGGCCTGGGCGAGGAAAATCAGGTCGCGATCGACCGCCTTGGTGGCACGGGCGATCGCCTCGGACATTTCCGGGCTCTCGGCCGACATGTTCGCCATCATGCCGTGCGGCTTCATGTGGGTCACCTTCGCGCCATGGAGGGCCGCGATCGCCTGCAGCGCGCCGATCTGGTAGGCGATGTTGGCCTCCAGTTCCTTGATCGTGAGGTTGATGACGCGGCGGCCGAATCCCTGCAGGTCGGCGAAGCCCGGATGGGCGCCGATCGACACGCCGTTTTGCGTGCAGAGCTTCACGGTGTCCATCATCACCACGGGATCGCTGGCATGGAAGCCGCACGCGACGTTGGCCGACGCGACGATCTTCAGGACCTCGGTGTCGTTGCCCATGACCCAGGGCCCAAAGCTCTCGCCGAGGTCCGAGTTGATGTTGACGTGCCCTGCATTGGTCGCGGCGGCCATGGGAGACTCCCTCAATCTGAAGCGCTATTCTAGCAGATGTGAGCGTTCGATACCTATCCTGCGGCGACACCGCCTTCACCGTCGAGTTCGGCAACGAGATTTCCCCCGGGATCAATGGCCGGGTCATGGCGCTCCACGCGGCGATCAACCTGGCCCGCGAGGCCGGGGAGATTTCCGGCGTGGTCGAGACCGTGCCCACCATGCGGTCGCTGATGGTGACCTACGATCCGCTCGCGACCACGCGCGCCGATCTTCAGCCCAAGGTCGACGCGCTGAGGGCCCGCGGTCTGCCGGTGGACGCCGTGAGCCGCCATGTCACCGTCCCGTGCTGCTACGACGATCCGGAGTTCGCGCCCGACCTGGCCGAAGTCGCCGAGCGTGCGAAGAAGACGCCGGAACAGGTGATCGCGGCCCACCTCGCCTCGCCTTTCAAGGTCTACGTCCTGGGCTTCATGCCGGGCCTCGCCTACGTGGCGGGCCTCGATCCGTCGCTTTTCCTGCCCCGCCGCAGCCAGCCGCGCGTACGGGTACCACGCTCCTCCGTCGCCATCGCAATGGACATGACGACGATCTATCCGTTCGAAAGCCCGGGCGGCTGGCACCTGATCGGCCGCACGCCGCTCTGGATGTTCGACAAGCGCCGCGAGCAGCCGGTGTTCCTGTCGCCGGGCGATTCGCTCGCCTTCGAGCGCATCGACCGCAAGCGCTTCGACCGCATTGCTGGCGAGGTCGAGGCCGGCACGTTCGATTGGTCGAGTCTGGTGAAGAGCCAATGAGCGCCGGATTGAAGGTCGTCCGCGCGGGCCTGTTCGACACGCTGCAGGATTTCGGCCGCACCGGCTTCATGGCGCTGGGCATGCCGACCGCCGGCGCGATGGACCGCGTCGGCCTCAGCCTCGCCAACGCGCTGGCGGGCAATCCGGCGAATACCGCCGGGCTCGAGATCGGCGTCATGGGCCCCGACCTGCTGGTCGAAGCCGACAGTGTGCGGGTCGCGGTGGTGGGGCCGCTCTCGCCCGCGCTGATCGAGGGACCGGACGCGGCGCCCAGGCCGCTCGACTCCGACCGCAGCCATCTCCTGAAGCGCGGGCAGATCCTGCGCGTCGGCATGATCGACGGATCGAGCACGGCCTATCTCGCCGTGGCCGGCGGCTTCGACCTGCCGGCCTTCATGGGCAGCCTTTCGACCTATTCGAGAGCCGGCATCGGCGGCTTCGACGGCCGAAAGCTCGCGGCCGGCGACCTGCTTCCGCTCGCGAAGTCGAGCGCACCGGCGGGCAACGAACGCCGGCTCGCTCAGCCTTTCGACTATGGCAGCGGGCCGCTGCGCGTGGTGTGGGGACCGCAGGACGATTATTTCAGCGACGAAGGTCGCCGCACCTTCATCGGGTCCGAGTATCGCGTTTCCAAGGAAGCCGATCGCATGGGCATCCGCTTCGAGGGACCGACGATCGGCCACGCGAAAAGCGTCGACCAGGGCGGCGCCGACATCATCTCCGACGGCATCGCGCCCGGCGCCATCCAGGTGCCCGGCGCCGGCCTGCCGATCGTACTGCTGGCCGACCGGCAGACGGTCGGCGGCTATCCGAAGATCGCCACCGTCGCGTCGGTCGACCTGCCGCGCCTTGGACGTCTGCTGCCTGGCCAGACCGTGCGCTTCGCGGCCATCACCGTCGAGGAAGCCGAGGCCCTGCGGCGCGACCAGGAGGCGAGGCTGCAGCGCGCCATCGCCGGCTTCGTCGTGGCGCGGCCGCCGGGCGGTATCGATCTCGTGCGGCTCTACGAAGAGAACCTGATAGACGGTATCGTCTACGAATAAGAAACACGAGGAAGCGTCGAGATGAGCTGGCAACCGGAAATGGACGAGCTGCGCCGCCGTCAGGAAATGACGAAGCGCATGGGCGGCGCCGACAAGGTCAAGCGCCAGCACGATGGCGGCCGCCTCACGGTCCGCGAGCGCATCGACCGGTTGCTCGACGAGGGGTCCTTCCGCGAGATCGGCAGCGTCGCGGGCAAGGCGGAATATGACGGCCGAAACGACCTGGTCGATCTCACGCCGGCGAACGTCGTGATGGGCCGCGGCAAGATCGACGGACGGCATGTCGCCGTCACCGGCGACGACTTCACGGTGCGCGGCGGCTCGGCTGACGCCACGATCAAGGAGAAGTCCAACTACGTCGAGCGCTACGCCAACCAGTACCGCATTCCGGTCGTGCGTCTGATCGAGGGGTCGGGCGGCGGCGGATCCGTGAAGACGATCGAGACGACCGGCCGCGCCAACGTACCGGGAGTCGCCGGCTGGGAATGGACCGTGCGCAACATGGGCGCCGTGCCCACCGTGGGCCTCGGCCTCGGTTCCGTCGCGGGCCTCGGCGCCGCGCGGCTCGCGGCAACCCACTATTCGGTGATGGTGAAGGAAGTCTCCGCGATGTTCGTCGCCGGCCCGCCGGTGGTGAATCGCCTCAGCCCCAAGCAGTACGACAAGCAGGAACTGGGCGGCTGGGAGATCCAGCTGCGGGCCGGCGCGATCGACGAAGCCGTCGACAGCGAGGACGAGGCCTTCGCCGCGGCACGGCGCTTCCTCTCCTACCTGCCCTCCTCGGTGTACGAGGCGCCACCGCGCGGCCCCGTGACCGACGATCCGGCGCGGCGCGAGGAATCGCTTTTCAACGCCATCCCGCGCGAGACCCGCAAGGTGTATCGCATCCGGCCGATCGTCGAGAAGGTGGTCGACCAGGGCAGCTTCTTCGAGATGGGACGGCTCTACGGCCGCTCGGTCGTGACGGGCTTCGCGCGCGTCGATGGCTGGCCGGTGGCGGTGATGGCCAGCGACCCGATGTTCTATGGCGGCGGCTGGACGTCCGATACCTGCCAGAAGGTGACGCGCTTCCTCGACCTGGCCGAAACCTTCCACCTGCCCGTCGTCTATTTCTGCGACTGTCCCGGCTTCCTGATCGGCCTCGAGGCCGAGAAGACCGGCGTCATCCGCCAGGGCGTGCGCGCCATGTCGTCGATGTTCCAGACCACCGTCCCATGGTGCACCTTCATCATCCGCAACGCCTTCGGCGTGGCGGGCGCTGCGCACCAGAACGGCTCGCGGATGAACTGGCGCTACGCCTGGCCGTCGGGCCGCTGGGGCTCTCTGCCGCTGGAGGGCGGCATCGAGGCCGCCTATCGCGCCGACATCGAGGAGGCCGCCGATCCCAAGGCCAAGATGGCGGAGATCGAGGACCGGCTGAACAAGCTGCGGTCGCCGTTCCGCAGCGCCGAGAGCTTCTGGATCGAGGAGATCATCGATCCGCGCGATACGCGCAGGATCCTCTGCGAGTTCGTCGACCTCGCCGCACCGGTACGCGGCAGCGGTCCCGCCAGCATGTGGATGCGGCCCTAGCCGCGCCAGCCGTAGCCCTTGAGCTTCGGGAGCATGCCGCAGGCGGGCTCGAAGGGTGGGTTGCTGAGATAGTCCTGATGGGAAACGATGTAGGACTTTCCGGGCGCGCGGCTGACCACGGCGCTCAGCGCTGGATACGACCAGTCCTGGAAGAACAGCTTGGTCGGCCAGTCGTGCAATGGCAGCGTCTCGGCCCTCACCACGCCGGTGCGCTGGTCCACGACGAGGCGCAACTGTTCGATGTGGCCGTTCCACAACCGGGTCAATGCGATGTCGGGAATCGCTCCCGCCACGGCGAGCGCCCCGAACAGCAGCACCATGCGGCGGGCTACCTCGGGCTGCCGCACGACGGCAAGGATCGCCGGCGGATTGCGATACGCCACCTGGAGCCACATGCCGACCAGAAGGGCCGCCAGAAGTATGCCGGCCGCCTGGCGCGCGACATAATGAGAGGGTGGGTAGAGTATCGACGGCGCATGCACGATCCGCCACCACGGCGACAGGGCAAGCAGCACCGCGATGACCCCCATCACCACGATCGGTCCCCGTCCCTGCAGCCAGGCCGGCCGGCGCACGCCGGCCACAAGACAGATCAGGAAGCCCGCAAGCGGGATGGCGAACTGCATGTTCCGCCAGAAATCGACACTGGTGGAGCGCACTTTCATGAAGTGCGGATGGTCCCAGTAGTCGACGATCGTCACGGCCGAAACGACCGCCGCGCCGAGGAAGGCAAGCGCCGCCAGGCAGCACAGAAGCGTCGTGACGGAGTCGCGACCACCGCGCCGGACCGACCAGAGAATCACCGCCGCCAGCAGCGGTCCGAGATAGATGGTGGCCTCGTAGGAGCGCAGGCAGAGCAGACCGAAGGCCAGCAGGAGCGCGGCGTCCCGGCGGCCCGAACCGTCGGTCGTGAGCGCCACCGCCATGGCGGCCGTGATGCAGGCGAAGGCCACATTGTACTCGCCGACGATGAAGAACGAGGTCGGCAGGTAAACCGCTGCGACGATCGCCAGCACCACCGCCAGCAGCACGGGATCGCGGCTCACACGGACGAGGGCGAAATGATAGAAGGCGGTCGGCAGCGCGAACAAGGCCGCCGAATAGACCATGGCCAGTATCCTCGTGTTGCGGACACCCGCCTCGGCCAGCAGCAGCACCGGCGCCTGTGTCAGCCAATCGACGTGGGCGCGGGCGGCATAGAAATCGTGGAAATGCCCGTGGTCGAGCAGGTTCACCAGGAACGACGCGCCATCCCAGAACAGGCCACGGCAGGTCAACGTGTTGTGCAAGGCGAGCGCCCAGAGGAGCACCGCGACACTCCGGGCGACGGCGACCGGCGACATCGTGGGCACGATCAGTCGCGCCACATGTAGTGCCCCAGCGGATAGGGTTCGGCCGGCGGGAACGGTTGCCAATTATTGAAATCGCGCGGCGGCGCGATGATGCCGTCGCCCGGCTTGGCGCGCAAAGCCAGGCTCTGGCTGGGAAGGATCCACGACTCGACCAGCGTCTCGAGGGGACGCCGGGAAAGGGGCGTGGATTCGAAGGCGATCACGCCGGTGTTGCTGCGCACGATCGTGCGTACCGTATCGAGATAGCGGCACCATTCGAGCGTGAGATAGATGTTGGACGGCAATACCGCGAGCACGATCAGGCAGGCGAAGGCGAGCATCCGGCTCGATATCTCGGTTCGCCGCAAGGCGACGAACGAGGCGACCCGGGCGCCGATCGGCGACGTATAGAGCCACATCAGAATGACGATGGTGGCGATGACGAGCCCGGCCAGGCTGCGGGCCGTGTATTGCGACTTGGCGTGCGGCCGCACCAGCGAGTCGGTCAGCACCAGCAACGGAGACAGTGCAAGCAGGATCAGGAAGATGCCGGCCAGGATGTACGGCTTGCGCCCGGCGAGGTCCCGCGGACGCAAGAGCGCCCAGCCGGAGATCACCAGTGCCGCGCCCATCGCCAGGTCGAACTGGACGTTCTGCCAGGCGTCCAGCACCGTCGCCGCAGTCCGGCTGAGATGGTCCTCCGAAAAAGGGTGGATCACGGAGTCCGCCGCCACCCACATGCCGCCCAGGAACGGCAGGATGGCGGCCAGGTAAAGAAAGGTGGCGACAACGGGTCGCGGCCGGTTCCGGTAGACCGTCCAGGCGATCATCACGGCCAGCAGCGGTCCCAGATAGATCATCACCTCGTAGGTCCGGACGGCCAGCAGCCCGACAGCAACCAGAAAGGCACCGTCGGCCACGTTCAGTTCCTTCGCCGTCACCAGCCGTACCGCCACCACGATGCCGATGGCATAGGCGGTGTTGTATTCCCCGACGATGAAGAAGGACGTCGTCATGAAGACGACGCCGATCGCCGCGAGGACCGCGGCCAGCAGGACGGGATCGTCCTTCACTCGCATCAGGGCGAGATGATAGAGCGCGGTCGGAAGGGCGAAGAGGCCCAGCGACAAGAGCTGGGCCAGCAAATGGAGGTCGGTGACACCGAGGAACACGGCCGTGAGGATCGGCGCCTGACCGAGGACCATCGCGTAGAGGCGAGGGTCGTAGAAGTCGAAGAAGAACTCGCGCCGGGCCACCTGCACGAGGAATGCAGATCCGTCGACGAACAGCCCCCGGCACTCCCAGCTGTACCAGAGCGCCAGAATCCAGAGCAGGCCGACGGTGGCCCTGTATGCGACTGCAGTTGTTGGCATTTCCCCGCGAGCGGGCCTACAGGAGCCGTGCCGGGGGTGCAAGCCTTCACGGCTTGCAGCGTCGAAGGGGCGCTGTTAGCAAGGCGCGGCAAACAAGGATGGCGGATGCTCAGTTGGGAGAAAATCGACGCGATTCCGGGCTGGTTCATGTTCCAGTCCTATTGCGTCTGGCGTGCCCTGCTCGATCAGCAGGCCGGTGCTTCCGGCGATCTGTTCGAAATCGGCGTGTGGCGGGGACGGTCGGCGTCGGTCCTGGCGTCCTACCGGAAGGGTAACGAGAAGCTCTATCTCTGCGATCTCAGGCTGGATGAAGCCGCCGTCAACCGGTCGATCGAGTCGGTTGGCGCCAAGCCCACGAACATCGTGCCGCTGTCGGGCCCGTCGGCCGACCTGCCTTCCAAGCTCGACCTGCAGGCGATGCACCAGTCGGTGCGCTGGTTCCACATCGACGGCGAGCATACCGGCACGGCGGTCTATCGCGAGCTCGAGTTCGCGAACCGGATCGTCAACACCGAGGGCATCGTCGTGATCGACGATTTCTTCTCGCCGCGCTACCCGGCCAATACGACCGAGGTCATCCGCTATCTCGAGAAGAACCCGTTCCACTTCCGCCTTCTCGCCGTCGGCTTCAACAAGGGCTATCTCTGCCGCCCCGAGAGCCTGCCGCGCTACATGGATTTCATGGCCTCGGGCATGTCGCGCGCGCTTCAGGGTTACGGCGCCAAGACGACGATCTTCAAGACGACCGGTCCATGGGATACCGATGCGGTCGGCATCACCGACTTCGTCGAGGATGCCGGGCCCATCGCGGGCCCCGACAACGAACCGCAACGCTGGCACATGATGCGGACGCGCCATGTCTGGGGGCCGATGCGGCACCTCCAGAATGGCTGGCGGATGCTGCGCGGCGGCTAGGCCGCGGGTCTCGCGATCTTCATCTGCTCGTCGATATCGTCGGCGATGAAGTTCCGCACCACCTCGTCGAGATCCTTGTCGGTCTCGAAGCCGAGGCGTCGCGCCCGGGCCGAGTCGATGCCCTGGGGCCAGCCGTCGCAGATCTTCTGGATCGCCGGATCATGCTGCCAGACGACCTTGCCCACCTTGCGGTTGCCGGCATGCCGGCCGACCGCCTGCTCCAGTTCCTTGGCCGTCACGTTGATGCCGTTCAGCAGCAGTGTCCGTCCGGGGCCGAAGGCGTCCACGGGCAGATCGTGCAGGCGCATGAACGCATCGACCGTCTTGCGCGGGCTCAGCACCACCATGATCGTCTCGGGCGTGACCGGGCAGACGACGTCGATACCGGTCAGCGGTTCGCGCAGCACCGAGCTGGCCCAGGTCGAGGCAGCCTTGTTGGGCAGGCCGGTGCGCACGCAGATCGTCGGCAATCTCACCGAAGTGCCGCGCAGAAAACCCTTGCGCGTGTAGTCGCGCACCAGGAACTCCCCGATCGATTTCTGGGCACCGTAGGAAGTCTGGGGCGTGAGCGGCGTGTCGTCGGTAACCGCCGGCGGGAGGTCGCCGCCGAAGGCGGCCAGCGAGCTGGTGAACACGACGCGCGGATTGGTACCGAGTGCCCGGCAAGCCTCGAGGACGTTGCGCGTGCCTTCGAGATTGACCCGATAGCCCAGATCGAAATCGGCTTCGGCGCCTGCGCTGACCACGGCAGCGAAATGGAACACGGTCGACGCGCCCTGCACGATCGATTGCACGGTCGCAAAATTGGAGATGTCGCCGGCCAGTGTCCTGACCCTGGGATCGTCGAGCCCCGGCCCCTCCGCTTTCGCGACATCGAACAGCAGCAGCTCGCTCACCTTCTGGGGCTGGCCCGAGGCGCCCGAGATCTCGCCCTGCTGCAGGATGCGCCGGGCGAGTTTCTTGCCGAGGAAACCTGCGCCGCCGGTGATCACCACCTTCATGTTGTTTCCGTCCCGAATTCGTTGTGTGACGACGAAAGTGTGCACAGATCGCCGCTCGCAGTCTATGTTTGCCGGAGATGGCAGGCCCCAGCGACATTTACATATTCAAAGACGCCCTCATCGTCCTCGGGACAGCGGCCGTCGTCGCGCCCGTCGTGCATCGCCTCAAGATCAGCCCGGTCCTCGGTTTCCTGGTCGTTGGCGCCGCGCTGGGCCCGCACGGGCTTGGCCGCCTCGCCGACTATTCCCGTGCCATCGACTGGTTGACCGTCACTGGCGAGAAGCAGATCGCCTTCATCGCCGATCTCGGCATCGTCTTCCTGCTATTCTTCATCGGCCTCGAACTCTCGATGCGCCGCCTGATCACCATGCGCCGCCTGGTCTTCGGACTGGGCGGCTTGCAGGTCGTTCTTTCGGCGGCCGTCATCAGTCTGGTCGCGCTCTGGCTCGGCCAGGCAGCGGCCGCAGCGCTCATCATCGGCAGCTGCCTCGCGCTATCCTCGACCGCCATCGTGATGGAATTGCTGTCCGGACAGCGCCGCATGATGTCCACCACCGGCCGCACCAGCTTCGCCATCCTGCTGGCGCAGGACCTTGCGGTCGTTCCGCTGCTGTTCCTGGTGAGTGCGCTCGGCGGGCATTCGGAAGGCTCGGTTGTCCAAGGCGTCATCGTCGCCCTCGTCGAGGCCATTCTGGCCATCGCGGTGATCGCGATAGTCGGCCGCCTCGTGCTGAAGCCGCTGTTCCGGCTGGCCGCCAGCACCGACAATCCGGAATTCTTCATGGCGGCAACCCTGCTGATCGCTGTCGGTTCGGGTGTGATCGCGTCCCTTGCGGGCCTCTCGATGGCGCTTGGCGCCTTCATCGCGGGACTACTGCTTGCGGAGACGGAATATCGGCGCGCCGTCGAGGCCATGATCGACCCGTTCCGCGGGCTGCTGCTCGGAGTCTTCTTCTTCTCGGTCGGCATGCATATCGACCTGAGCTTCATCTGGCGGGAACCGGTGCTGGTGATCGGCGGCTTCATGGCCATGATGGCCGCCAAGACGGCCCTGCTGGTCCCCCTCTGCCGCCTGTTCGGCATACCGTGGGCCGCCAGCGTCGAGACCGGCCTGCTCCTGGCGCCGGGCGGCGAGTTCGCCTTCATCGGCATCGGGCTCGCCGCGCAGTTCAACCTGGTCGATCCCGGGGTGGCGGCGGGCGTCCTCGCGGTGGTGTCGCTCACCATGGGCACACTTCCCTTCGTGTCGCTGTTCGCGCGTCGAGCCGCCCAGCGCGTTGCCAAGCAGGTGACGGGCGATGCGCCCGCGACACAGCTGCCTCCGTCCGACCACGCCAAGCGCGTGATCGTGGTCGGCCACGGTCGCGTAGGTCAGCTCGTCTGCGACCTGCTCGACAAGCACGAGATTTCCTACATCGCCGCCGACCGCGACGCCGCCCGCGTCGAGCGCTGGCGCAAGCTCGGGCGCCCCGTCTATTTCGGCGACGCCTCGAACTCGCTGTTTCTGCAGCGCTGCGGCATCGACGAGGCGACAGGCGTCATCGTCACCATCGACACGGCGGCGGTCGACGACGTCGTGCGTGCCGTGCGCGCACGGCGGCCCGACGTGATGATCGTAGCGCGGGCCCATGACGCCCAGCATGCGCTGCATCTCTACACGCTGGCGGTCACAGACACCGTGCCGGAGACCATCGAGGCGAGCCTGCAGCTGGCCGAATCCGCACTCGTCGGCCTGGGCGTCCCCATGGGCCTCGTCATTGCCTCGATCCACGAGCGGCGCGAGCAGGTGCGCAACGAACTGCAGGCCGCCGCCGGCGGCACCGGATCGATGACGGCGCAAATCCGACGCGCCAGGCGCGAGAAGGGCGTCAAGCCGTGAAGGTCATCAGCTGGAACCTGCTGCGCCTCACCGGCGCTGCCGTCGAGGATGTGGCGACGCTGATCGACAGCCAGAAGCCCGACATCCTTCTCATGCAGGAAGCGACCCGGCATATCGAGGCGCTGCCCGGCCTGGTCGGCGGCCATTTCTACAGGCTGTCGTGGCTCGGGCGGATTCACGGGCTGGCGGTCTGGAGCCCGACCCATTTTCCACGCCCCGTGGCCCTCTCCCTGCCGGCGTCGCGACTGCCTGGGCGGCTGCCGCGCCGGCGGGCCCAGATCATCCAGATGGGCGACATCACCTTCGCCAACGTTCATCTTTCGCACGGCCAGCTTCTCAACCGCCGGCAGCTTGCCCGCGTCGCCGCGGCACTGCAGGGAAAGCCGTCGGCGATCATCGGCGACTACAATGCCGTCGGGCCGATCTTCCTGCCCGGGTTCACCGACGTCGGCCCGCGCGAGCCGACACATCTCTCGGGCAACGTCATGCCCGTTCGCCTCGACCGCTGCCTGGCCCATGGGCTCGTCTGCCGGGCGTCCGCGGCACTTGATTTCGGCCCGTCAGACCATCGGCCCATCAGGCTCGAATTGCACCTCGAGGGGCCTCACGCCGAGCTCGCTCCATCGCCGGCCCGCAAGGACAGGCTGCGCCGCTTCTACAGGTAGGGCTGCAGCAGCCGCGCCGCGCTGTTGCGCAGGCGGATCGGCAACGAGACGCCATCGATATCGGCCACCGTCATTCGGCGCTTCGGGGTCGTCGCCGCGACGATCTGGCGCGCGAAGGCCGCGTCGTGCAGTTCGACGTTCAGCTCGAAGTTCAGACGGAAGCTGCGCGTATCCCAGTTGGCACTGCCAATGAACGACCAGGAATCGTCGATCGTCATGAGCTTGGAATGATCGAACGGCGCCGGCAGCAGCCAGATGCGGCAGCCCGCCTGGATCAGCGGCTGGAGCGGCACCTGCCGGGCCCAGTCGAGGATCACATGATTGGAGTTCTCCGGCAGCAGGATGTCGACGTTGATGCCGCGCATCGCGGCCAGACCCAGCGCCATGGTGAGCGGTTCGCCCGGCAGGAAGTACGGAGTCACCACGCGGATCGATTCGCGCGCGCAGGAAATGGCATGCAAGGCGACGAACTCGATCTGCTCCATGTCCTCGTCGGGACCGGAGGGCACGACGCGCGCCATTACCGTCCCGACCGGCTCGAGCGTGGGAAACCAGCCATCATCGAGTTGCTCGCCCGTCGTGAACTGCCAGTCGTCGGCGAAGGCATCGGTGAGCTGCTCGACGACCGGACCTTCGATGCGGAAATGCGTGTCGCGCACGGGATGGGCGGGGTTTTCGGCGGTGACGTTTTCCGCTCCGATATTGAGCCCGCCCGTGAAGGCCACCCGGCCGTCGATGACCAGCAGCTTGCGGTGATTGCGCAGGTTCACGAAGGGCGTGCGCCAGGGAAAATAGGAATGCAGGAAACGCGCGATCGGAACACCTGCCTGCCGCAGCCGGTTGTAGGTGCCCGACCAGAAGTAGCCGCCGCCGACCCCGTCGATCAGGACGCGTACTTTCACGCCGCGCCGCTGGGCCTCGATCAGGGCCTCGTGGAACTTCTCGCCGGCCGAGTCGGCGCGGAAAATATAGCTGCAGAGGCCGACAGTCGTCCTGGCACGGCCGATTTCCTCGAGCATCCGCGGGTAGGCCTCGTCGCCACTGTGCAGCATCTCGACGATGTTGCCCGGCTTCGACGGCAGGCCCGTCAGCCGCCCGACCGCGTATTCCAGCGGCGTCAGCGAATCCCGCGCGACTGTCGCCGTGGAGGTGGCTGCTGCAAGAGGTGTGTGTTGTCTCTTGAGCCTCAGGGCACGCCGCTTCACGCGATTGATGCCCATGATGGCGTAGAGCAGCCCCCCCAGGAAGGGCGAGAGCCAGGCGATGCCGATCCACGAAACCGCGGCGCCGACGCTACGCTTGTAGAGCAGAACGTGGACCGTGACGGCTACCGCAATGGCGACGTGGCCTACCGCGGCGGCCGTTCCGACCAACGCCGCTACATTGTCATCGAGAGTCACTTCGCCCGTTCCCCCGGTTCCTGCAACGCGGCTGGTCGAGGGACTGTTCTAGCGACGACCCAGGCCGAACGCCATGCGCCTGGCGCCCGCTTCAGGCGGGCGGAATTGACGTGGCACCATCATCTGTTCACGTCGACGACAATGCGACCGCGGACCTCCCCCTTGAGGATCCTGGGGGCCAGAGCCATCAGATCGTCGAGGCCCGCCTCGCTCACGGTGCTCTCGAGCTTGTCGAGCGGCAGGTCGTCCCCGAGACGGCGCCACGCTTCCTCGCGGGGCGCCTTCGGCAGCATCACGGAGTCGATGCCGTAGACGGTTATACCGCGCAGGATGAACGGCAGGATCGAACCCGGGAACGACGGTCCGGCTGCGAGACCGCAGACCGCCGCCGCACCGCCATACTTCACCTGCGCCAGCGCCCGGGCAAACATCACGCCGGACACGGTATCGACGACGCCGGCGAAGCGCTCGCCGAGCAGCGGCCGGTCGGGCGCTTCGGTCAGTTCCTTGCGGTCCATGATCGTCGTGGCACCGAGCGACTTGAGGTATTCGCCTTCCTGTGGCCGGCCGGTTGCCGCCACCACCGCGTAGCCGAGTTTCGCCAGGATCGCGACGGCTACCGAGCCGACCCCGCCGGCTGCTCCCGTGACCAGGATCTCGCCCTTTGCCGGATCAATGCCGTGCTTCTCGAGGGCCATTACGCAGAGCATCGATGTGTAGCCCGCCGTGCCGATCGCCATCGCATGCCGGGTCGAGAGGGAAGCCGGCAACTTGACGAGCCAGTCACCTTTCACGCGCGCCCTGGTGGCGTAGCCGCCCCAATGAAGCTCTCCCACGCGATAGCCATTCAACACGACCTTGTCGCCCGCCTTGAACGCGGCATTCCCGGAGCTTTCGACCGTGCCGGCAAAGTCAATGCCACCGACATGGGGCCAGGTTTTGACCAATCCACCACCGGTGGTGAGCACCAGACCGTCCTTGTAGTTCAGGGTCGAATAATCGATCGCCACGACGACGTCGCCCGCCGGCAGCTTGTCCTCGGGCAGCGTTTCGATGGCGCCGCTGACCTTTCGGTCGGCACCCTGAGTCAAGACAAGCGCGCGGAAAGTCATGGAAACTCCCTATCAAATCGAAGCAGCTCTGTAGCAAGACCGCCAAGGCTCAAACAGTCTCGCCGGGGGGCCCGTTTCGCTGTCCGCATTGCAGCCAACCGCCGGCGTCAGGCCGAGAACAGGGCGCTCCAAGGGCAACAGCGAATACCCACTGCAAAAATAATGTTCATCTCTTCAGCAGACGAAACCCTTACGAATGCGTGCATCGAAACTTGCGTCGCTACTAGGACGTCATGCAAAAAAAGGCGAACAAGAACGCTTCAATACTGGTAAAGTTAATTGTCGTACAAATTACGGGGAGATTAGGGGCGCTACCTGCGTACCGGTTTGCATGTTTGGAACTTATCGCCTCCCCGTCCTGTCGACCGTGCCGCGCTCGGGCACCTGGTTCCTGCGCTATCTTTTCTCATTCGTATGCCATCTCGAACAAGGTGGCCGCCTCGACGATCTCTTGACGGGCGAAGTCATCGGCAATCCCCATGGGGCGACCTTCGACTTCACTCGCTTCAGAGGCGGGCCGCTGTTCCGAGTGGCCGGGACCTTGCCGGACGAACATATGTTCATCGGTCATACGGTGTGCCCCGGCTTCCACGACGTGGTTTCGGCAAAGCATTGGTGGCGGCGCACTTCGTTCCACGTGCCCGGCTACGATTGCTTCCACGAGGAGACGAGCTATCGGCACACGCCCGTGGATCTGGCGAACTACGCCTATGCTCCGGTCAGGGTGACGGCCATGGACCGCGCGGCGAGCAAGGGGCGCGGAGCCCCTATCGCCCTCGTCTACCGTAACCCGGTCGATCAGGCTTTCTCTTATTTCCGCTACTGCCAGGCACATGTCAGTCCGGCATACCATTTGCTTCGGGGTCGCCCGGTCGCCGATATGTCCTTCCGGGAATACCTGCTCGACGCGGCGCTGGTCTCGTACGCTCGCCAGTTCATCTCCTATCAGTTCCAGGCTGAGCGGTATCCCGGCCTGGTGAAGCTGATCCCCTACGAAAACCTGATCGACCGGCCGGTCGAAACGGCAACGCACCTGCTCGACCATTTCTGCGGTACACACCGAGACTGGCCGATGTTGCCTGCCGCGGTACGGCTGGTGCGGAAGGAACATATGCGCGCCATCGAGGGCAAGCTCGGCAATTCGCTCGACGGCACCCGCAACGGCCAGGACAGCCACATGCGCCCGTCGGAGGACGCCGGGCGTGACGGGCTGGCGGACCCTGCGCTTCGCGACGAGACAATTGCCCGGTTGAGCGATCTCGGCGTGGATTGCAGCCTCTTCAGTTGGCCGAGCCATCGCGCCGCAACTGCGCGGCAGGACTTTCTGGAAGACGTTCGACGGCGAGAGCACGCATATCGCTGACAGGTTTCGCTCCGGCCGGGATTATCCACATTGCGTCTGTGGCCATGAGATGCTTGCCAAGCATCGAAGCGGCCCCCAACTCTACGGCATGCCGTCCTTTTTCAGCCTCCAGCCCCATCGCAGTGTGATCTCCGTCGCGGGAGCTGACCGCGTCGAGTTCCTGCAGGGTCTGATCTCCAACGACACGAGGAAGGTGGCTCCGGACCACGCGATCTGGGCGGCGCTGCTCACGCCGCAGGGGAGATTCCTCAACGACATGTTCGTGGCCGATGCCGGCGGCGACACGTTCTTCGTTGAGACCGAACGCGAGCGGGCGCCGACGCTCGCGAAGAAACTCAAGATGTACACGCTGCGCTCCAAGGTCGACGTCGAGGATCTGGGAGCCACGCTCGAAGTCGCAGTGGCATTCGGCGACGACACGTCGAGCGCATTCGGCATCGAGGGAGCTGTCTCATTCGCCGATCCCCGACTGTCGAGGCTTGGCGTCCGCGTCATCGCTCCAGCCGGACAGGCCGCGGCGCTCCTGTCGGCCCGCGGCTTCACCGAAGCGTCCCTGGCCGCCTACGACGCGCTGCGCCTGCCGCTTGGCGTGCCCGACGGAAGCCGCGATCTTCAGGTCGAGAAGGCGCTGCTGCTCGAGAACGGCTTCGACGAGCTGAACGGCGTGGATTGGAAAAAGGGCTGCTACATGGGCCAGGAGCTGACGGCGCGCACCAAGTACCGCGCCCTGATCAGGAAGCGCCTTTTTCCCGTGAAGCTCGAGGGTCCGCTGCCGGAACCCGGGACGCCGGTCCATCGCGACGGCGAGGAAGTCGGCGAGGTGCGCTCCGGCACGGGGGATCGCGCTTTGGCGATGCTGCGGCTCGACGCGGCGCGCGCTGACGGTACCGCGCTGATGGCAGGTGCGACGCGCATCGTGCCGGAAATCCCTGACTGGATGCACCTTCCCGATCCGGGTGCCTCTAGCGGCTAGGGCCCACGGGCTTTAAGGTCTCTCCGCGCCGCCTGCCCGAGGAGATGACCGTGAAGCGTATCAATCCCAATCCCTTCACCACGCGGCCCGAGATCGTCGGCACGTTCGGCGTCGTCACCTCAACGCACTGGATCGCGACCGCCGTCGGCATGGGCATCCTCGAACGGGGCGGCAATGCCTTCGACGCCGCCGTCGCCACCGCCTTCACCCTGCAGGTCGTCGAGCCGCATCTCTGCGGTCCCGGCGGCGATGCGCCGCTGATCCTGCACGATGTGCGCCGCGGCAAGACCGAGGTCGTGTGCGGCCAGGGGCCGATGCCGGCGGGCGCCACCATCGCTCATTACAAGGGGCTGGGCCTCGACCTCATCCCCGGCACCGGCCTCCTGCCGGCCTGCATCCCAGGCACGTTCGATGCCTATATGCTGATCCTGCGTGACTACGGAACGATGCGCTTGGCCGACGTGCTGGCGCCCGCCATCGGCTACTGGCTGAACGGCCATCCCCTCGTCGAACGCGCGAGCGCGACCATCGCCACCGTCGCCGAACAGTTCCGTACCCATTGGAAAACGTCGGCCGCCGTGTTCCTGCCGGGCGGCGATGTTCCGAAGCCCGAGACCCTCTTCCGCAACGTCACCCTGGGCAATACGTATGCCCGCATCCTGAAGGAAGCCGAAGCGGGCGGCGGTGGACGCGAAGCCGAGATCGAGCGCGCGCGAAGGACCTGGAACCAGGGCTTCGTTGCCGAGGCGATCGACAAATTCTGCCGCACTGAAGACGTCATGGATGTCTCCGGCAAACCCAACCGGGGCGTGCTGACCGGCCAGGACATGGCGGGATGGCAGGCGACGGTCGAGGCGCCGCTCACCTACGACTACGGTCGGTACACGGTTTGCAAGGCGCACACCTGGACGCAGGGCCCGGTAGTCCTGCAGCAACTTGCGCTACTCAAAGGCTTCGACCTCGACGGCATGGATCCGACCAGTCCCGACTTCATCCACCTGCAGGTCGAATGCCTGAAGCTGGCCTATGCCGATCGCGAGGCCTTCTACGGCGATCCGGCCTTCGTCGACGTGCCGATGCAGACCCTGCTGTCGGACGCCTACAACGCCGATCGCCGCGCGCTGGTCGATCCGGCCTCCGCCTCGATGGAGCAGCGTCCCGGCAAGGTCGACGGCTATGGCGGCATGGTGAAACTGCGCCGCGCCGACGGGGTGAGGCTCGGCGTTGCGTCGAGCGGCGCGGGCGAACCCACGGTGGGTCGCGTCGGCCAGACCAACGGCGATACCGTGCATTTCGACATCATCGACAAGGACGGCAACATGATCTCGGCCACCCCCTCGGGCGGCTGGCTGCAGAGCTCGCCGGTCATTCCCGAGATCGGCTTTCCGCTTGGCACGCGCGGCCAGATGTTCTGGCTGGAGGAAGGGCTTCCGGGTTCGCTGGCGCCGGGTAAGCGGCCGCGCAGCACGCTCACGCCCACCCTCGCCCACCGCGACGACAAGCCGTACATGGTCTGGGGTTCCCCTGGCGGCGACCAGCAGGACCAGTGGGTCACGCAGCATTTCCTGCGCCACGTCCATTGCGGCATGAACCTGCAGGAGGCGATCGATGCGCCGGCCTGGCACAGCGAGCACTTCCCCTCCTCCTTCTGGCCGCGCACCGCGCGTCCCGGCGTGCTGGTGCTGGAAGGCCGCATTCCCAAGGACACCGTCGCCGAGTTGAAGAAACGCGGCCACGAGGTCGAGGTGAACGACGAATGGTCCGAAGGCCGCCTCACCGCCGCGACGCGCGACGATCCGTGGCGCAAGGCGGCCGCCAATCCGCGCGGCATGCAGGGCTATGCGGCGGGCCGATGAACGAGCCTCGACGGTCCTGGCGCCCTCCTGCCGATGAGTGACGCGCTCCTCGAACTGCGCGGACTGAGGGTGGACTTCGCCACCGACGATGGCGTGGTCCACGCCGTCGACGGCATCGATCTGGCTCTGGGCCGGGGCCGGACCCTCGGTCTGGTGGGCGAGTCGGGCTGCGGCAAGAGCGTCACGTCGCTCGCGATCATGGGTCTGTTGCCGCCGGAGAATTCGAAGGTCGGGGGCCAGGTCGTGTTCGAGGGACGCGATCTGCTGACCCTCGATGCGCATCTGATCCGCGACCTGCGCGGCGCGCGGCTCGCGATGATCTTCCAGGAGCCGATGACCTCGCTCAATCCCTCCTACACGATCGGCGACCAGATCATCGAGGCGATCCAGCGGCATCAGGACCTCGACAAGGCGGCCGCCCGCGCACGCGCCATCGAGGTGCTGAAGCTGGTGCGCATTCCTTCGCCCGAGAAGCGCATCGACGACTATCCGCACAAGCTTTCCGGCGGCATGCGCCAGCGCGCCATGATCGCCATGGCGCTGGCCTGCGGCCCGCAGCTCCTGATCGCCGACGAGCCGACGACGGCGCTCGACGTCACGATCCAGGCGCAGATCCTCGACCTGATGCGCGGCCTGCGCCGCGATACCGGGACCGCGATCATCCTGATCACCCACGATCTCGGCGTAGTGGCGGAAATGGCCGACGACGTGGCCGTGATGTACGCGGGCCAGATCGTCGAACGCGCGGCCGTGCGCGATCTCTTCGCGCGACCGGAGCATCCCTATACGGTCGGACTGCTGGGCTCGATCCCGCGCCTCGACGAGAAGCGCGAGCGGCTTCCCTCGATCGAGGGCCGCGTTCCCGACATGACCAGGCCGCCTCCCGGCTGCCGGTTCGCCGCCCGCTGCCCGTTCGTCGAACCCGAGTGCATCGCCGCTCCGCCCGCGCTCGTGGAAGTCGCACCGGGACACCTCTCGCGCTGCCGTCGCGCCCCACTCTCACGGGTCCTGACATGACCGGCGCCCTGCTCGAGGTCCGCGGACTTCAGAAGCACTTCCCGGTGAAGACCGGCGCCTTCGGACTCGTGTCCGGTCATGTCCGCGCCGTCGATGGCGTCGACTTCCATGTCGACGCGGGCGAGACGCTGGCGATCGTGGGTGAATCGGGCTGCGGCAAGTCGACGGTTGGCCGCCTGGTGCTGCGGCTGCTCGAACCGACGGGCGGCAGCGTTCGCTTCGAGGGCGAAGATCTTCTCCGACTGACAGACGCGCGCATGCGGGCGCAGCGGCGGCACATGCAGGTGATCTTCCAGGACCCCTATGCCTCGCTCAATCCACGCATGACCGTGGGAGCGATGCTGGGCGAGCCGTTGATGCTGCATGGGCTCGCCACGTCGGAGTCGGCGCGCCGCGCGCGGGTTGGAGAGCTGCTGGAACTGGTCGGGCTCAGGCCCGAGCACGCCCGCCGCTACCCGCACGAATTCTCCGGCGGCCAGCGCCAGCGGCTGGCGATCGCCCGTGCGCTGGCCGTCGAGCCCAAGCTCATCGTGGCCGACGAGCCGGTTTCGGCACTCGACGTCTCGATCCAGGCGCAAGTCGTCAATCTCATGCGCTCACTGCAGGCGCGCTTCGGCCTGGCCTACGTCTTCATCAGCCACGATCTGGCGGTCGTGAAGCATATCGCGGACCGCATCGCCGTCATGTATCTCGGCAAGATCGTCGAAACCGCGACGACGGACGAGCTCTTCCGCAGCCCGCGCCACCCCTACACACGCGCGCTGCTCTCGGCCGTCCCGCAGCCGGATCCGACCGTGATGCGCGAGCGCGCGCTCCTCGAAGGTGACATTCCGAGCGCGATGGATCCGCCGCCGGGCTGCCGCTTCCATACGCGCTGCATCTTTGCCCGCGAGTCCTGCAGGATCGATGTGCCGGAACTCGCCGATGACGGCGCAGGTCACGCCACCGCCTGTCCGTGGTGGCCCGACCTTCCTCCCGCGCCCCCGCTCGCCGAGGGAACGGGCAACAACGAAGACCGCATGCGACTGGCCCGCCTGCAGGCGGCGTTCGTCACCACTCAAACGGAGGCAACATGAAGAAGACCTTTCATCGCCTGACGCTGGCCGCCACATTCATGGGCCTCGCTTTGTCGGGCGCAGCCGCCCAGACCAACCTGCGCGTCGGTCTCGCCGAGGATCCGGACGTGCTCGATCCGACCCTGGCCCGCACCTATGTCGGTCGCATCGTCTTCTCCTCGATCTGCGACAAGCTCTTCGACATCGACGAAAAGCTGGCGATCGTGCCGCAGCTCGCGCTCGGCCACGAGACCTCGGCCGATGGCAAGACGGTTACGATCAAGCTGCGGCCCGGCGTGAAGTTCCATGACGGCGAGCCGTTCGACGCCGCCGCCGCGAAGTACAGCCTGGAACGCCACCTCAACATGAAGGGCTCGTTCCGCAGGCCCGAACTGGCCTCCGTCACTTCCATCGAGGTCGTCGATCAGACGACCGTCAAACTCAACCTCAAGGAGCCCTTCTCGCCCCTGCTGGCGCAGCTCACCGACCGCGCGGGCATGATGGTCTCGCCCAAGGCCGCGGAAGCGGCCGGCGACAAGTTCGGGCTGAAGCCGGTCTGCGCCGGTCCATACAAGTTCGTCGAGAGGGTCCAGCAGGATCGCATCGTGGTCGAGAAGTTCGCCGACTACTGGAACAAGGACCAGGTCTTCATCGACAAGATCACCTATTTGCCGATCACCGACTCGACCGTACGCCTGGCCAACCTGCGCTCCGGCAGCCTCGACATGATCGAGCGCGTGCTGGCCACCGACATCAAGACAGTGCGCGACAGTCCGAAGCTCAAGCTCGTGACGGCAGTCGAGCTCGGCTACCAGGGGCTCACCATCAACCTGTCCAACGGCCCGAAGGCCGACACGCCGCTCGCGAAGGACGCCCGGGTCCGCCAGGCCTTCGAGCTGTCGATCGATCGCGAGGCGCTGAACCAGGTCGTCTTCAACGGCGAGTTCGTGGTCGGCAACCAGTGGATCAACCCGACGAACCCCTACTACCAGCAGGCATTCCCGGTGCCGAAGCGTGACGTCGCCAGGGCGAAGGCACTGCTGAAGGAGGCCGGTGTCACGGGCCGCATGTCGCTCGACTTCATGGTGCCCAACAATCCCGAGACCCGGCAGGTCGCCGAGGTGCTGCAGTCGATGGTCGCGGAGACCGGGTTCGACCTCAAGATCCGCGTCACCGAGTTTGCGACCTCGCTGAAGCAGTCCGAGAGCGGTGACTACCAGCTCTATCTCATTGGATGGTCGGGCCGCAGCGACCCCGACGGAAACTCCTACATCTTCCACGTCTGCGGCCAGCCGCAGAACAATTCCGGCTATTGCGACAAGGAGGTCGACGCCTGGCACAACGAGGCGCGCATCAAGAGCGACCCGGCGGAACGCAAGAAGATCTACGAGAAGATCACCGCCAAGTACCTGCCCGAGGGCTCGATCAAGTACCTGTACCATCGCCGCGTGCTGGTGGCCCTCTCCGATAAGGTCGACGGCTACAAGCAGATGCCCGACGGGCTGATCCGCGTCGTCGGCGTCAAGCTGAAGTAAGATCGACCCTTGTTGACCTTCCTCTCCCAGCGCCTGCTGCAGATCATCCCGACGCTCATCCTGGTGTCGATGCTGATCTTCGGCCTGCAGCAGCTCCTGCCGGGTGACCCGGCGCTGATCATGGCGGGAGAGGAACGCGACCCGAAGGTGCTCGAGGAAATCCGCGAGCAGTATCGCCTGAACGAGCCGATCCCGGTCCAGTACTTCTACTGGATGAAGGGCGTACTCTCCGGGAACCTGGGTGAGTCGATGCGGCTCAAGAGTTCGGTATCGTCGCTGGTCGCCGAGAAGCTGCCGGTGACCCTGCAGCTCGCCGCCATGGCGCTGATCGTGGCGCTGGGCATCGGCATTCCGGCCGGCATCATATCGGCGGTGAAGAAGGACACCGCCTGGGACTATGGCGCCAACATTTTTGCCTTGTGGGGTCTCAGCACGCCCAATTTCTGGCTGGGCATCCTGATGATCTTCCTGTTCTCGGTGACGCTTGGCTGGCTGCCGGCCTCGGGCTACGTCCGGCTGGGGGAGGATTGGCGCGCCAGCCTTGCCACCACCGTCATGCCGGCCTTCGTGCTGGGCAACGCCATCGCCGCCGTTCTGATGCGTCACACGCGCAGCGCCATGCTGCAGGCGATGGGCGCGGATTACGTGCGGACCGCTCGCGCCAAAGGCCTTTACGAGAGGCGCGTGGTGCTGAAGCACGCGTTGCGCAATGCCATGACCCCGGTGATCACCCTGGGCGCCCTCGAGTTCGGCACGCTGCTGTCGGGCGCCGTGCTGACCGAGCAGATATTCACCATTCCCGGCTTCGGCAAACTGATCGTCGATTCGGTCTTCAACCGCGACTATGCGGTCGTCCAGGGCGTCGTACTGGTGACGGCCACGACCTACATCGTCCTGAACCTGCTGGCCGACGTGGCCTACGTGCTCGTCAATCCACGGCTGCGGGGGTGACCTCGATGACCGCCGCAGCCGTCGCCCCGCCCGCCCCCGCTTCCGATGCCCGCGAGGAGAACCCATGGGCGCGCGCCTGGCGTCGACTGAAGCGGCGCAAAGGCGCCATGTTCGGGCTGGTGGTCGTGGTCCTGTTCATCGTGGTCGCGATCCTCGCACCGCTGATCTCGCCCTATGATCCCATCGCCACCAGTTTCACGCAGGTACGCAAGCCGCCGTCATGGGCGCACTGGCTGGGCACCGACGAGGTCGGCCGCGACGTGCTGGCCCGCATCATCTGGGGGGCCCGCGCTTCGCTCAGCGCTGGTCTCGTCTCCGTTGGTATCGCGCTTGGCATCGGCGTGCCGCTCGGCCTGCTGGCGGGCTATGCCGGCGGCTGGATCGACGCCGTCCTTTCCCGCGTCGTCGACGCGATGCTCGCCATTCCGTTCCTGATCCTGGCAATCGCGCTGGCCGCCTTCCTCGGGCCGAGCCTGACCAACGCGATGATCGCCATCGGCGTCACCGCCACGCCGGTGTTTATCCGGCTGACCCGCGGCCAGACCATCGCCGCCAAGGTCGAGGACTATGTCGAAGCCGCGCGCGCGGTCGGCAATCCGCACTGGCGCATCGCGTTGCGCCACGTCCTGCCCAATATCGTGCCGCCCCTGCTCGTGCAGGCTTCGCTGGCCATCGCCGGCGCGATTATCGCCGAGGCCGCCCTCTCGTTCCTCGGCCTCGGCCAGCAACCTCCGGCGCCGTCGTGGGGCAGCATGCTGAACTCCGCCCAGCGCTTCATCGCCCAGGCGCCATGGATGGCCTTCTGGCCGGGCTTCGCGATCTTCTTCGCGGTCCTGTCGTTCAACCTGCTGGGCGACGGCCTGCGCGACGCGCTCGATCCGCGGCACAAATAGCCGGTTCGCGCATGCCTATACGAAGGTATAGGGAGACCAGACGAAGAAGCAGCCGGAGACAACCTTCGTAGTCTTGGCCGTCTACTGTCGCGTCGACGATGCTGCAGGCGACCGTGACACAGCCCCGGCTTCGCTGATCCGATGACGCTCACCCTCGTCCCGCAGGCTCTTCGCGCTTCTGGTGCCCCGCTTCTTTTCGGCTTCCGCCTCTGGGTCGCCGTCTGTCTCGCGCTGTTCGTCGCCTTCTGGCTGGAACTCGACAATGCGTCCTGGGCCGGGACCACGGCGGCTCTGGTCTGCCAGCCTCGGCTCGGTGCGTCCCTGCGCAATGGCTGGTTTCGCATATTGGGGACCGTGGGCGGCGCCTCGGCCATCGTCCTGCTGTCGGCCGCGGTTCCCCAGGAACGAGCTGCTTTCCTGTTCGGACTGGCCCTACTGTGTGGCGCATCGGCCTTCATCGCGGCCCAGCTCGGCAACGCCTCGGCCCTCTCCGCGGCCCTCGTCGGCGCAACGGCGGCGATCGTCGCGGGCGGCGAGCTGGGTGCCGTCGGCGGGCCGGACGGCCAGGCCTTCATGCTGGCGGTCAGCCGGGCCACGGAAATCTGCATAGGCGTCGTTGCCGCCAGCGTCGTTCTGGCGACCACCCATATCGGGGAGGCACCGCGCCGGCTGCAGGAGCAGATATCGGGTATCGCGGTCGAGATCCGGCGCCACATGTCGAGCATGCTCGCCCATGCCGGTGACATCCAGCCCGACTCGCAGGCGATCCGGCGCGATCTGGCGCGCAAGGTCATCGGCCTGAACGCGCAGATCGACGAAGCGGTCGGCGAGTCGTGGCAAGTCCGCTACAACGCGCCGCTCCTGCGCGCGGCGCTCGACGGGTTGCTTCAGGCGCTGATCAGCTGGCGCATCATCTCGATCCGGCTCGCGGCGCTTCCGGTCGGACACGCCGGCCGGGACGCCGGACGACTCGTCGAGCTGGCGCCCCAGCTCACCCCCGAAACGCCTCGACTCACGCCGGCGTACGCCGCGCCCGCCATGCTTCCCGGCAGCACCTGCGCCGCGACCATGCGCAGGTTGATCCGCGAGCCCGCCGATACGCCCTCCTTCCGGCTGCTCGCCGACGAGACCGTCAGACTCATGGCAGGCTTCGGCCGCGCGTTCGAGGGACTCGCCCTGCTGCAGGAGGGACGGGTGCCCCGCACTGCGGTCCGCGCCCGCCGATCGCCCTCGCTGGACATCCTGCCGGGCCTGGTCGCCGCCATACGGGCTTTCGCCGTCGTCCTGGTTGCGGCAGCCCTCTGGATCGTCACGGCATGGCCCAATGGATCCACGGCCATGGTCTGGGCGACCCTCGCGACGGTCATCTTCGCGGCCAGCGGCGACGAAGGTTTCACACGCGTGTCGGGCTGGGCGCTTGGAACCGCACTGGCCGCCGGATTCGCAGCCTTGATCGCTTTTGCCGTACTCCCAGGGGTCCACAGCTTCGTCGGATTGAGCCTCGTGCTCGGACTCTATCTCGTTCCCGCGGGTGCGCTCAGCTACCTGCCCCTGAAGCCGGCCATGTTCGGCGCGATGGCCACGCTCTTCGTGCCGCTTCTGAATCCAGAAAACCAGATGTCCTACGACACGGTGCAGTTCTACAACGCCGCGATGGCGGTCGTGGTGGGCTGCTGCATCGGCGCAATGTCCTACCTGATCCTGCCCCCGGTTTCGCCGGCCGTTCGGACACGCAGACTTCTCCGACTGACGCTCCGCGATTTTCGTTCGCTGTGTCGCACGCGTTCGACCCCGTCCTGCCGCGACTGGGAGACGCTGATGTACGACCGGATTGCCGTCATTCCCGATTCCGCGACGCCCCAGCAGCGCTCGGAAATCCTGGCCTCCCTCTCCCTGGGCCTCGCCGTGATCCGCATGCGCCACGTGTCCCTGCCGGCCTCCTTGCGGCCCCAGCTGGAAGCCGTCTTGTCCCTTCTCGCGCACGGTGACGTCACCGTCGCGCGCGACCGGCTCGTGCAGTTCGAGAGAGCGCTCGGCGATCCGCCCCCAATGCTTCGACGTGCGTCCGTCACCCGAGCACGCGGACTGCTGCAACTGATCGACGACGGTCTGGCGCAACACGCTGCGTACTTTTCCGGAGGATCCCTGACATGACATTCAGTGAAATGAACCTCTTCGGAGTCTACGTCGCACCGATCTCGGTCATGATGCTCGGCGCGTGGCTGGTGACGCTTCTGGTGCGCCGACTGCTGATGCTGAGCGGCCTCTTGCGCCACGTCTGGCATCCCTCCCTGTTCGCCCTCTCGCTCTTCCTGATCATCCTGTCGCTCATGGTCCTGGGCGCTCCGCTGGTGCGGGTGGCATGATGCCGACACGCGTGACGCAGTTCCTTCGCATCGGCGCGACTCTCGCCTTCGTGGCAGCCGCGATCGCCCTGTCCTGGGCCATGTGGCGAGAGTACATGGGCACGCCCTGGACGCGGGACGGCGTGGTCCGCAGCTACGTCGTGACAATGGCCCCCCAGGTTCCCGGACAGATCGTCGATGTTGCCGCGCGGGACAACCAGTTCGTGCGCAAGGGCGACGTGCTGGTCTCCATCGATCCGACGAATTACCGGATCGCGGTCGAATTGGCCGAGGCCGCTGTGAAGCAGGCAGAGGTCAATGCGCAGAACGCCAACATCCAGTCCGATCGGCGCGCGCGGCTCAGCGCCGAGGCCGTTTCCAAGGAGGAGCAGCAGACCTTCGCGACTCGCGCCCTGGCGAACCAGGCTCAGTACCAGCAGGCCATCGCCAATCTGAACCAGGCAAGGGTCAACCTGGAACGCACGCAGATCCGGTCGCCTGTCGACGGGTGGGTCACCAACCTGCTCGTCCAGCTCGGCGACTATGCCAACACCGGAGTCAACGTCGTGTCGGTCGTCGATGCCCATTCCTTCTGGGTCGACGCCTATTTCGAAGAGCCGCAGCTTGCCCGGATCCGGGAAGGCGCGCCGGTTCGCATGAAGCTGATGGGCTACGACGAGCTCATGCTCGGCCACGTCGAAAGCGTCGCACGAGGGATCAACGTCGCGAATGCACGGCCCGATCAACTCGGCCTTGCCATCGTCAACCCGATCTTCACCTGGGTTCGCCTCGCCCAGCGGGTACCTGTCCGCGTTCGCATATCGCAGGTACCGGCGGGTGTCCGCCTCGTTGCCGGGCTCACCGTCACGGTGGAAGTTGGCGAGACGCCGCCGGATCGCGACCGGCGTCACGACCTCCCCGGCGTCCCGTAACAGCCTAGTTGGGCAACGAGGTGTCGGCCAGCGCGAAGGCCGGCACGCCGCTGGTCAGCGTCGTGACACGCTCCTCGACCAGGAGCTGGGATACCGCCAGGAAGTGCACGAGTTCGCCGTCGCCCAGACGCTCGGCCTCCTCGATCATCTCCCGCACGCCATGCCACACCCTGAACAATGCCGCTGCCCGCTTCTTCTCGGAAAGCGGCGCGTGACCGCGCCGCCGCCGAATATTCGGTTCGACGATGATCTCGAATACATCCGTCATGTTCTATCCGCCCTGACGCTTACGCGTGGAACGCCCCTCCCCACCCGGCTGGCCGCCGGTTACCCCAGCGTACCGCAAAAGCGATGCCAAGCGAGGGCAATCCAGCACGAGGTTCTTCCGACCTCCGTAGGAGGGGCGCCCGCTTCAGGTGCGATCGCCGACCGGCAGACCCGACGGGTCGATCTGCGGTTCCTTGCGCAGGGTCACCGAATCCGGTGCCTCGGCCTCGGGCAATGGCTTGCTCAGGTCAACGGGCCGGACCATTGCCACCACGCGCTTGGGGCCCTTGCCGGTATCGTCGGCTTCGAGACGGCGCCAGCCGTGCCGTTCCCAGTACTTGATGTCCTGCGGCAGGGCTTGCGTGTAGAGCATCCGGCACCCGCGACTCTCGGCGATCCTGGCGCAGCGATCGATGAGGAGCTGGCCGATGTCGTTGCCGCGGAAGCGCTTCATCACCGCCAGCCGCTCCGGCATGGCGAATGACTGGAACCACCGCAGGCGAACCGCGCCCGCCGGCTCATCACCCAGGTAGGCGATGATGTGGGTGGCGCCGAAGTCATGGCCATCGAACTCCTCGGAGTAGGGCACATCCTGCTCGCCGATGAAGCAGGCGGCGCGAACCGCGAAGGCCTGAAGGGAGTCTTCCATCTTCATGGCCAGCTTGATGGTGACGGCCTGACCGCCGATCGAACGTGTGTTGGTGCTCATGTCTCCTACTCCCCTCAGCTCGCGCGCCGTTCGGTCCATTCCGCATGCGGACAGGACGCTCCCCGTTCCATCGATTCTTCCAGGATTCCCGGCATGTCGAGCTTGTCCTCCGGACGGTTCAGTACCATCGGGTCGGTCAGCACGGTCGGGGCGTCTGCGCCGACCTCGAGATCGCAGGCGAACGCGCCGTACTCATGATCGGAGAAGTGGAAGACCTTGTCATCGACCTTGCGGAAGCCGTCCTTCTCGAAGATCGGCCACAGGCGCTTCTGGCCGTGCAGGTAGGCCTTGGGATAGCCCTTCTTGCGGCAGAATTCCTTGGCCCAGCGCACGAACGGCAGGAAGAGGCCGTACGACCGGTAGCGCTTCAGGATGATGGCCCGCTCCAGCTTGGCGAAGCCCGCGAACCAGCGCACGCGAATGGATGCGGCCGGTTCACCATCGACGTAAAGGATCAGGTGGCTGGCCGTGTAGTCGTTGCCGTCATATTCCTCCCAGTATGGGCACTCCTGCTCGCCCATGAACACGGCCGCGCGCAGCATGAAGCACTGCATCATCTCGTCCGATGTCGATGCGAGCTTGATCGTGATCTCGGGCCGGTTGCTTGGACCCGCCGTCTCCTGTTCAGTCATCTCAGTCCCCTTCAGTCAAAACGCCGTTGTCATTCCGAAATCGCCGCCCTCCGGCCGAAACGATCGGAAGATTCTGTGAAATCTGTGCGAGCACGTCGGTGACGACCGGCGGTGTCATGCCCTTCGCGCCTCGCCGGATCGCGGTGGCGGAGATCTTGTCGCGGCGCAGGATGCACCAAGGGTAGATCCAGCCGCATTCGTCGCAGATCTGGCGGACCAGCATGCCGCCGAAATCCGTGCCGTGGAGCGTGTGAAGCCGCACCGCCGGATGACGCCGCTTGATCTCGGCGATCACGCCTTGGAACCCCTTGGCGTAGTAGGTCTCTGCGTAGACGGCGACCTCGACCTTGTCGGCCATGCCGGCTTCGGCCAGCGCCAGTTCGATCAGCGCGACGCGCGTTTCCGGCGGCAGGAAGACGTTGCCGGTCGGGAAGTAGTCGACGTTCGAATCGGCCTTGTCGGTCTTCTCGTAGACCTGGAACCCGTCCTTCAAGTGGCCGACCCGCAGCTCGCCCTTGCGGAAGGCATCCACGTGCAGCTTGGGAACCAGCACCGGATGGATGATGACCTTGTCGAGGCCGCGCTCGTCGATCGCCGCCTGGATGATGGAGAGGTGGGTGTTGTGAAACGGGTTGAATGTGCCGAAATACAGGCCGATCCCGCCCTTGGGGGCCGCGACGGAGCGCAGGTCCGACAGCAGACCGACCAGGAACAGCGTCCCGCCCAGGCCAAAGCCCAGGAGAAGGAAGCCCTCCCGTGCGCCCGGCACACCCGCCGTGCCCAGCGCCGCCAGCGTCACATTGACGAGGATGCCGACCAGCGTGTTGCGATTGGCGTCGCCCACCCCCCTCGCCACCAGAAAGCCGCCGAGGTACTGCGTTCCTTGCGACGCCAGTGTGGTGACGAGCGCAGCCCCGGCTATGCCGCCGACGGACGCCATTCCGAGTTGGTTGAGCGCACCCCCCCATAACATCAGCCAGAACATCACCAGGTTGAACGCCAACTGTGGGATGAACCGCCCAAGCCGACCGGCCGTGACGAAACCGAACTGGTTGTTCGCCCACAGTTCAGCCTTGTTGCTCAGCTTGGCGTAGCTCGGCAGGAATACCCCGACGAAGATTGACACGCAGATCAGCGTGGGGTTAGCCCAACTGCTGTGCGCATACGCATAGCTCAAGTATGTTAAAAGTCCGCCGAAGGCGGCCATGCGGGTCGAGGGACTGCGCAGGTAACGGCCGATTTTGCCGGCGCGAACCGCGGCCGGCGTTGATTTTCCGTCAGAGCCGATGGCGGCCACGGGTAGCACTCCTGTCTCGTTGCGAGCGTCGATCCGGATACTTACAACCGAAAAATCGACTGGCGAATACGTGAACTGGAGGTGCCGAAGGGTGCCGGCGCGGTCCGGAAAGCCGCCTAACCCCCTAAAATAAGACAGAAAACGACATTTCACCGATAATGGTGTAGGATGTAGAGCATGGAGCTCGCGTCAGATATGCGTGAGCGCAACTCTTATTGTATCGATTGTCACCATGGTCACGATCCCTCCGCGCAAGAACAAGGTGCCGAACATTCTCGGCGACTGGGATGACGTTCGTTTCTTCCTCGCCGTTGCAAAAACCGGAAGCTTCAGCGCCGCCGCCACCCAGTTGAACACCAAGCAGACGACCGTCGGTCGCCGCATCCAGGCGCTCGAGCGGCGTCTGGGCGCCAAGCTGTTCGACCGCCACCGCCACGGCATGGAAGTGACCCCGGCCGCCCGCGGCGTACTCGTGCAGGCCGAATCGATGATGTCCAACGCCACGGCGATCGAGCGGCACCTGGCCGGCCTCGACCGCGAGATGGCGGGAATCGTTCGCATCGCCGCAACCGAGGGCATCGCCGCCCACTGGCTCGTGCCGCGCCTGGGCGTGCTGCGCCGTACCCATCCCGATATCATCGTCCAGGTGATTGCCGGCGATCAGGTCCTCGACCTCGCCACCCGGCAGGCCGATCTCGCCATCCGCTTCTTCCGTCCGACCTCGAACCAGCTGGTCGCCGCGCGCGTCGGCCAGGTCAACATGTCGATCTTCGCCGCGCCTTCCTACATCGAGCAGTACGGCCTGCCGCAGACGCTCGAGGACATTCGCGATCACCATGTCGTCGATCACACGACGCTGCACAGCCTGCCGGCCATGAAGCCCTGGAGCGAAGTGGTCGAACGCAGCACCTCGGTGGTCCTGCGCACCAACTCGTCCTACGCCGCGATGGAAGCGGTGCAGACGGGCTACGGCATCTCGGTGTTCCCCGACTATATCGCCAAGTCTTCGAACCTCGTCGCGGCGCCGATCGATCTCAAGATCGTCCGCGACATCTGGCTGGTCAGCCATGAGGAGACCAACAAGGGTGCGCGCATCCGCACCGTGATCGACTATGTGCGCGACCAGTTCCGCCAGGACGAACGCGAGTGGTTCTCCACGACGCCGCGCAGCAGGTCGATAGCGGCTGCCTAGAGGGCGGCCTTCAACCTGTTGCAGATCGCCTCGATCTCGGCCTTGTCGCCGGGCGTGTAGGTCCAGTTGAGCCGCACCTTGTCGCCCGGATAGCGCGGCAGGATATGGACATGAAGATGGGGCACGCTCTGCCCCGCCCCTTCTCCATTGGACTGCAGCAGGTTCAGGCCGCTGGGCGTCAGCGTGTTCATGGCAGCCTTGGCCACGCGCTGGGCGGTCTTCGCCACAGCGGCGAGAATCTCCGGCGGGATGACGTCGACGGTCGGCCAGTGACCCTTGGCAACTGCCAGCGCATGGCCGGGATTGACCGGATTGATGTCCATGAAGGCGATCGTCGCCTCGTCCTCGAACAGCTTGAAGCACGGCAGCTGGCCCGCGACGATCTTGCAGAAGATGCAGCTGCCGTCGGTCGGATGGCTCATCATGGTCTCTCCAGGGCAACGCCGAGCTCGCGCAGCCGCTGAAAGGGCTGCCCGCCGGGCGCAAGGGCCAGATCCAAGCCCAGCCGGCCCAGTCTGGCAATGCCGTCGCGCCCGAACCGGTCGCGCAGCGATTGGACGACCCAACCCTCGCTCTGGCGGTGACGCGCCACGGCCAGTCGCCCGCCGTGCGATAGATGCTGCCGATGCGCCTCCAGCGCCGCCACCAGCCCGTCCATTCCCGCGCCGGTGCGGGAGGAAACGGCCAGCGCCTTGACCGGCCAGTCGCCGGCATCGCCTGCGGTGGCCAGCGACAATGCCCCCGCCACGTCGGCCCGCGCCCGTTCCGCGGTCGCCCCCATGTCGGCCTTGGTGACGACGACCAGGTGAGGAATCTCGACGATGCCCGCCTTCATGAACTGCAGCGAATCTCCCGAGCCCGGCTGGACGCAGAAGACGACCGTGTCGGCGACGCCGGCCACATCCGTCTCGGACTGACCCACGCCCACCGTCTCGATCAGCACGCGATCGAACAGGGCACGCATGACGACCATGGCGGCCACGGTCTGGTCGGCCAGCCCGCCCAGGCGGTCGCGGGCGGCCATGGAACGCACGAAACTGCCTGCGTCCGCCCCGTCATGGACGATGCGCACCCGGTCGCCCAGCAACGCGCCGCCGCTCGTCCGCGACGAGGGATCGACGGCAATCACGCCGACCGTCCTGCCGGCGCGTCGCCAAGCCGCGACCAGGGCGGCGCAAAGGGAGGATTTGCCGACGCCCGGCGGACCGGTGACGCCGACGACATGCGCCCGCGGCTCGCGCCATGCGGCGTCGAGCAGTGCCTGCGAGGCTTCGCTGTCGGGGTCGCGCTCCAGGCCGGCGAGGGCGGCGGCCAGGGCTCGCTTGCCGTCCGTGCGGAGCGCGGCCAGCGTCATTCGGTCTTGAGCGGACCGCCCAGCGCCGCCTGCGCCGCCGCCAGCCGCGCGATCGGTACGCGGTAGGGCGAACAGGAGACATAGTCGAGGCCGGCCTTTTGGCAGAAGAAGACCGAGGCCGGATCGCCGCCATGCTCGCCACAGATGCCGAGTTTCAGGCTGTTGCGCACCTTGCGGCCGCGCTCCGTCGCGATCTCGATCAGCTCACCCACGCCCTCGGTGTCGAGCGAGGCGAACGGATCGTGCTCGAAGATCCCGCGCTGCTGGTACTTCTCGAGGAACGAGGCCGAATCGTCTCGGCTGAGGCCGAACGTCGTCTGCGTCAGGTCGTTGGTGCCGAAGGAGAAGAACTCTGCGGTTTCCGCGATGTCGCCGGCACGCAGGGCCGCACGCGGCAGTTCGATCATTGTGCCGACGAGATATTCGAGTTTCTGGCCCGACGCGGTGCTCACTTCCTCGGCGACCTGGTCGATCACGACCTTCATCAGGTCGAGCTCCTTCTTCGTCGCCACCAGGGGGATCATGATTTCCGGCACGACGGTCTGGCCCGCCTTCTTCTGGACCTCCGCCACGGCCTCGAAGATGGCGCGGGCCTGCATTTCGTAGATCTCCGGATAGGAGATGCCGAGACGCACGCCGCGATGGCCGAGCATGGGGTTGAACTCATGCAGCTTGTTGGCGCGCTCCTCGACCTCCTTCGCGTCGACGCCGAGGTCCTTGGCGACGACTTCCATCTCAGCCGATGTCTTCGGCAGGAACTCGTGCAGCGGCGGGTCGAGGAGGCGGATCGTGACCGGCAGGCCGGCCATGATCTCGAACAGCTCCACGAAATCCTGGCGCTGCATCGGCTGGATCTTCGCCAGAGCCGCGCGCCGGCTCTTTTCATCGTCGGCCAGGATCATCTGGCGCACTGCCACGATGCGGTCGCCTTCGAAGAACATGTGCTCGGTGCGGCAGAGACCGATGCCTTCGGCGCCGAACTTGCGCGCCTGGGCGGCGTCAGCCGGCGTCTCGGCATTGGTGCGGATACCGAGCTTGCGGAACTCGTCGGCCCATTCCATCAGCTGGGCAAAGTCGCCGCTGAGCTCCGGCTGAACCGTCGGCACGACCCCCAGCATGATCTCGCCGGTGCCGCCGTCGAGGGTGATGGTCTCGCCGGTCTTGACCACCGTGCCGCGCACGCTGAGCGTCCCGGCCTTGCCGTCGATGCGCACGTCGCCGGCGCCCGCCACGCAGGGCTTGCCCATGCCGCGCGCAACCACGGCGGCGTGGCTGGTCATGCCGCCGGTCGAGGTCAGGATGCCTTCGGCGGCATGCATGCCGTGGATGTCCTCCGGGCTGGTCTCGCGGCGCACGAGGATGACTTTCTCGCCAGCGCGCGCCTGCTTCTCGGCGTCGTCGGCGGTGAACACCACCTTGCCCGAAGCGGCGCCCGGCGAGGCCGGCAAGCCCTTGGCGATCACCTTGCGGGCGGCCTTCGGATCCAGGGTCGGATGCAGCAGCTGGTCGAGCGAGGCCGGCACGATGCGAGCCACGGCTTCCTTCTTGTCGATCAGCCCCTCCTTGACCATTTCGACCGCGATCTTGAGGGCCGCCTTGGCGGTGCGCTTCCCGTTGCGGGTCTGCAGCATGTAGAGCTTGCCGCGCTGCACGGTGAACTCGATGTCCTGCATGTCGCAATAGTGCTTCTCGAGCCGCTGGCGCACGTCGGCCAGCTGCCTGAACACTTCCGGCATGACCTCTTCCATGGCCGGCGCATCGGACTTCTGGGCGAGCTTGCCCTGCACGGTGAGATGCTGCGGCGTACGGATGCCCGCGACCACGTCCTCTCCCTGCGCGTTCACGAGATACTCGCCATAGAACAGGTTGGTGCCGGTCGAGGGATCCCGCGTGAAGGCGACACCGGTGGCGCAATCCTCGCCCATGTTGCCGAACACCATGGCCTGGACGTTGACCGCCGTGCCCCAGCTCTCGGGAATCGAATGCAGGCGGCGGTAAGTGATTGCGCGCTGGTTCATCCACGAATCGAACACGGCGCCGACAGCGCCCCACAGTTGCTCGCGCGGCTCCTGGGGAAACGGCTTGCCGGTTCGCTTCTCGACCAGCTTCTTGTATTCGGCCACGACCGCGCGCCAATCGTCGGCCTTGAGGTCGGTGTCCATGGAGACGCCGAGATCCTCTTTCTTGATCTCGAGCGCTTCCTCGAAATAGTGATGGCCGACGTCGAGCACGACGTTCGAATACATCTGGATGAAACGCCGGTAGCTGTCCCAGGCGAAGCGCTCGTCGCCGGACGATTTGGCGAGGCCCAGCACCGTCTTGTCGTTGAGACCGAGGTTCAGCACCGTGTCCATCATGCCCGGCATCGAGGCGCGCGCGCCCGAACGGACCGAGACCAGCAGGGGATTGGCAGCGTCGCCGAACTGGGTGCCGACGATCTTCTCGACCAAGGCCAGTGCCTTCTCCACCTCGTCCATGAGTTCGGGCGGGTAGCTCTTCTTGTTGTCGTAGAAGTAGGTGCAGACTTCGGTGGTGATGGTGAAGCCCGGCGGCACCGGCAGGCCGAGACTCGACATCTCGGCCAGGTTGGCGCCCTTGCCCCCCAGCAGGTTGCGCATATCGGCGCGGCCTTCGGCCTTGCCATCCCCGAAACTGTAGACCCACTTGGCCATGCTTAGCCCTCGATCTTCGAAAAATCGGCCACCACATCCATGGTAGCGCGAATCTGGTTGAGCAGTTTCAGCCTGTTCAGGCGAACCTCCGGCCTGTCCGTCACGTTGACCGTGACCTTGTCGAACAGGGCGTCGATCGGCCCGCGCAGGCCCGCGAACGCAGCCATTGCGCCCGCATAGTCCTCGGCGGCAAGCGCCGGTTTCACCGCGCGCGCCACCTGATCCAGGGCGGTAGCAACGGTTCTTTCCTCGTCTTGTTCCAGCAGCGCGGCATCCGGTGCACCGGCGATCTTCGCGGCGAGCCCCTTGTCCTTCTTCCCCTCGGCGCGGACGATGTTGGCGGCGCGGCCATAGGCGGTGAGCAGGTTCCGGCCGGCCTCGGTGCCGAGGAAGGTCTGCAGCGCCTCCACCCGGGCGAGAAGCCGGACGAGATCATCCTCGCCACCCAGCGAGACGACGGCGTCCACCACGTCGTGGCGCACACCCTTTTCGCGCATCTGAACCTTGAGGCGTTCGGCGAAGAAGGCGAGCAGGTCATCGGCCTCGAGCAACGGCTTGAGCGGCAGGCGCAGCTTGTTTTCGACGACGATGCGGATGACGCCGAGCGCCGCCCGGCGCAGCGCGAAGGGATCGCGCGAGCCCGTCGGCTTCTCGCCGATCGACCAGAACGACGTCAGCGTATCGAGCTTGTCGGCCAGCGCGACAGCGATCGATACCGGCGCCGTGGGACAGCGGTCGTTGGGACCGGCCGGCGCGTAGTGATCGCCGATCGCATCGGCGACGGAAGCCGGCAGCTTCTCGTCCAGCGCGTAGTAGCGGCCCATGACGCCCTGCAGCTCGGGGAACTCGCCCACCATCCCGGTGACCAGATCGGCCTTGCAGAGACGGGCCGCCTGATCGACCAAAGCCTGGTCCATTTCCGGATGCCGATCCGCCACCAACGTCGCCAGCCGCCGGATGCGCTTGACCCGCTCGGCCTGGGTGCCGAGCTTGGCGTGGAACACGATCTGGTTCAGCGCCGGCAAGCGGCTTTCGAGAGTCGTCCTGCGGTCCTGGTCCCAGAAGAACTTGGCGTCGGCGAGGCGCCCGCGCAGTACACGTTCGTTGCCGGCCACGATCGTCTTGCCGCCGTCGCGCGCCACGTTGTTCGCGACCACGACAAAGCGATTGGCCAGCTTGCCGTCGGCGCCCGAGGTCGTGAAGAAGCGCAGGTGCACCTTCATCGACACGATCAGCACCTCGGGCGGCACGTCCATGAACTGATCGTCGATGCCGCCGAGCATCGGCACCGGCCACTCGGTCAGGCCGGCCACCTCCTCCAGCAGCCCCTCGTCCTCGTTCAGCGTGACCTGCGCCTCGGCACAGAGCCTGCGCGCGCCCTCGAGGATGATCCTCTTGCGTTCCGCAGCATCCAGGATGACGTGTGCCGAGCGCAGCTTCGCCACGTAGTCGGCAAAGCTCGCGACTTCGATCGTACCCTTGGAGAGGAAGCGATGGCCGCGCGTCGTGGCGCCGAAAGCGATCGGGGCCATCTGGCCGCCCGGCAAGACCTCGCCGTTCAGCACTTTGCCGTCGAACAGCGCGACGATGGATTGAAGCGGACGCACCCACTGCATGGTGCTGCTGCCCCACTTCATGGATTTGGGCCACGGCAAGGCTTTCAGCGCGGCATCGATCACGGCGCCAAGCGCGTCGGCCGTCGGCCCGCCCTTCTTCGTGATCACGGCGAACCAGAACTCGCCCTTGCCGGTATCGCGCTTCTCCGCCTGGTCGAGCGAGGCGAGACCCGCGCCCTTCAGGAACCCCTGCACGGCCTGCTCGGGCGCGCCGACGCGAGGCCCGCGCTTCTCCTCGCTGACATCGTCGCGGACGTCGGGGATGCCGTCGACCACGAGGGCAAGACGGCGCGGCGTCGCGAAGGCCTGCGCCTTTTCGAAGCCGATGCCAGCGCCCTTCAGTCCATCGCAGATCAGCCGCTTCAGATCGTCGGCCGCACGCGCCTGCATGCGCGCGGGAATTTCCTCGGAGAGCAGTTCGAGAAGAAGCTCGGCCATCTCAGGCAGCCTTCTTCTGTGTGGCGAGCCAGCTTTCGCAGCAGGCCTTGGCGAGCTCGCGGACGCGCAGGATGTAGCTCTGGCGCTCGGCGACGCTGATCACGCCGCGGGCGTCGAGCAGGTTGAAGGCGTGGGATGCCTTGATGCACTGCTCGTATGCCGGCAGCGGCAGCTTCTTCTCGACAAGCCGGCCGCATTCCTTCTCGGCATCGGCGAAGTGACGGAACAGCATCTCGGTGTCTGCGTGCTCGAAATTGTAGGCCGACTGCTCCCGCTCGTTCTGCAGGAACACGTCGCCATAGGTCAGCGGCACGTCGGAATCGGCGCGATTATACGGCAGGTCGTAGACCGACTTCTTGTCGAACAGGTACATGGCCAGCCGCTCGAGCCCGTAGGTGATCTCGCCGGCGACGAGATCGACCTCGATGCCGCCGACCTGCTGGAAGTAGGTGAACTGCGTGATCTCCATGCCGTCGCACCAGACTTCCCAGCCAAGGCCCCAGGCGCCCAGGGTCGGGCTCTCCCAGTCATCCTCGACGAAGCGGATGTCGTGCAGCGCGGTGTCAATGCCGATCGCCTGCAGCGAACCAAGATACCGTTCGAGGATATCCGGCGGCGACGGCTTCAGGATCGCCTGGAACTGATAGTAGTGCTGCAGCCGCATCGGGTTCTCGCCATAGCGGCCATCCCCCGGCCGCCGCGACGGCTGCACATAGGCCGCGTACCAGGGTTTAGGCCCCAGCGCCCGCAGCGTGGTCGCGGTGTGGAAGGTGCCGGCGCCCATCTCCATGTCGAACGGCTGGAGGATCAGGCAGCCCTGAGCGGCCCAATAATCCTGCAGGGTGAGAATCAGTTCCTGAAAGCACGTCGGTTTCCCGCGCGCTGCTGAGGGGTTCGACACCGGTATTCCCCGAAGCTCTAAAGGCCTTTTATTTCCGCAACTTATGGCCGTTTTTGCGGTGCGGCAAAATAGGTTCCACCCCCCAGCCGGTCAAGGCTGGCGGCATGCTGCGGCCTTATGGCCTTGGACGGCCGCATTGGCTGCACTTTTCGACAGTGGTCGGAATATAGGCACCGCAGCCGGCACATTGGACGGTATCTTCGATCACCACGGGCTTGCGGGGCGCCGGGGCGGGCGGCGGCGGCTCGGCGGGGGGCGGCGCCGATGGGCGCTGGGGCGGGGTCGCATTGCCCGTAAAGCGGTCGAAAAGCCCCTTCCAGTGCCGAAAAGTCCTGTACGCCCCATAGAGGGCGACGCCGAACAGCACGATCTTGAGCAGAAAACCCATGCGGCCTTTTGAGGTCCCTGCGAAACCCGGTCAAGCGGGCTATAGAAGGCCCATGAATGGAATGGAGAGCGAGCCGCTCGACCTGTTCGTGGTCGGCGGCGGCATCAACGGTGCTGGCATCGCGTGCGACGCCGCGGGACGGGCACTCAAGGTCGGCCTCTGCGAAATGAACGATTTCGCCAGCGCGACCTCTTCCAAGGCGACAAAGCTGATCCATGGCGGCCTGCGCTACCTGGAGACCTACGAATTCCGGCTGGTCCGCGAGGCGCTGCAGGAGCGCGAAGTGCTGCTGGCCAAGGCGCCACATCTTTCGTGGCCCCTGCGCTTTGTGCTGCCGCACGAGCCGCACCTGCGGCCGCGCTGGATGCTGCGGCTCGGCCTCTGGCTCTATGACCATCTCGACTGGCACATGACCCTGCCCAAGTCGATCGCGGTCGACCTGCCGGGCTCGAAGTTCGGCGTTGGCCTCAAGCCAAGCTTCCGCAAGGGCTTCGTCTATTCGGACGGGTGGGTCGACGATGCACGACTGGTGATTTCCAACCTGAAGTCGGCGCGCGAGATGGGCGCGAAGATCTATGCCCGCCATCGTTGCGTCTCGGCCCGCCGCAGCAGCGACGGCAAGCTGTGGAACATCGAACTCCAGGGCCCCGGCGGTGTGCCTGTACATCTCAGGGCGCGCGGGCTGGTGAATGCCGCCGGCCCCTGGGTAAAGCGCTTCCTCGACGAGGAAACCGAGATCAAGACGCCCAAGCGGGTGCGCCTGGTGAAAGGCAGCCACATCATCGTGCCGCGCCTCTATGACGGTGACCACGCCTTCATCCTGCAGAACAGCGACAACCGCATCGTGTTCGTCATTCCCTACGAACGCGACTTCTCCCTGATCGGCACCACCGACATACCGGTCGAGGATGGCGAGCATCCGGTCTGCTCGCCCGAGGAAGTCACCTATCTGTGCGACATCGTCAGCCGCTACATGGCGAGGCCCGTGCGGCCGGAAGACGTGGTCTGGACCTATTCCGGCGTCCGCCCGCTGTTCGATGATGGCGACGACAACCCCTCGAAGGTGACGCGCGACTACCACCTCGAAGTCGATGGCACCCCGCAGGACAGGGCCCCTATTCTTTCCGTGTTCGGCGGCAAAATCACCACGTACCGTCGCCTGGCGGAGCATGCGCTGCGAGATCTTCAGCCCTTTTTCCCGCGCATGGGTGGCCCCTGGACCGATGGCCGCGCGCTCTACGACGGCGAAATGGCCGACGCACCGACCTTCGAGGAGGCCTTCGACAGGTTTGTCGACGGTGCCGCCGTCAGCAAGCCGGGGCTACCGAAGGCGTTGGTGCGCATCCTCGCCCGGCGCCACGGCTCGGGACTCGACGATCTGCTCGAGAACGTGAAGACCGTGAACGATCTCGGCCGCCACTTCGGCGGCTCTCTCTATGAGGTCGAAGTCCGCCATCTCGTACGGGACGAATGGGCCGTCGAGGCCGAGGACGTACTGTGGCGCCGGACCAAGGAAGGGCTCCACATGACGCCGGGCGAACGCGAAGCATTCGCCGTCTGGATGGCAGAGCAGCGGCTCAACTTTACATAACTTAACGTTGGCGCCGGGCACACAAGGCAACCTGCCTCCGTATGTCAGGAACAGCCAATTCATGGTGAGGTTCCCGATGTCGATCCGCTCCCTGCTCCTGCCTTCCGCCCTCGTGCTGGCGGCCGGCTTTGCCTTCGCCACCCCTGCGTCTGCCTTCGATTTCTTCGAGGACGACATGATCGAGCTCGCGCAGGCCACCCCGCCGAGTCCGCCGCCGCCTCCGGCCGCGCGGCGCGAGCACGTCCACGGCGAACCGGGCAACCGCGCCATGGAGCGCGGCCTCTCGCCCAAGTCGATGTGCCTCGACATGGCCGCCCGCCGGATCGGCGATCGCGCCTACCTCAAGGCCCGGCTCGAGCTGAAGCCCGACCAGATGACCGCCTGGAACGCCTTCGAGAAGGCGGCCGACGAGGCCAGCGCCAAGACGATGGCCCGCTGCCAGACCCTTCCCGCGGAGATGAAGGAGCGGCCGACCTATCTCGAGCGGCTCACGATGCAGGAGGACATGATGAAAGCCCGCGTCGCGACCATCGAGGCGGTGAAACCGTCGTTGACGGCGCTGGTCGCCGTCCTGACGCCCGAGCAGAAGGCCATCCTGGACCGCCCACGTGGCGGCATGGGCCATCATGGCGGTCCTGCAATGGGCCGCCCCGGCCCGCGCTGACCTCTACCAGTCGCTGTGGCGGACGATCTTCATCAGCTCGTCCGCCATGGTGAGGGCCGTGAGGACGCCTGTCTTGGGATTGTCCGGCATGGCCCGGCCCAGCCGCTCGAGCTTCAGCTCGCCTGAATCGGAGACGACCTCCAGCTTGCTGGCGTTGGTGCCGGGCGGCAATGTCGGGTCGGCCACCAGTTCGATTTCGGTCTTGTCGAGACCCGCGCCGCAGAGCGCCACCGTGACCGCCAGATTGGCGTTTTTCGGGTAAAGCCGGCCCGCATCGGCCGGCGAGCCGCGGAAGATGACCGTCGGCTCCTTGATCGACGGCAGGTCGAACTCGGTCTCTGCCGGGGTGCCGGTCCAGGCATGCGGCGGCTTGATCGAGGTGTATTTCACCCGCTCCAGCTTGCCGAGCCGCATGGCGAGCAGACCATCGAGGCCGGCAATGGCACCCGCCGGCAGGCGCAGGCGCGCCCCGCCCTTCTCCGCTGCCTTCAGGTGTTTCTTCCACAGCGCCGGATCGCCGTAGGCACCGGTCGCGATCACCATGAAGTCGAAACCCTTCTTCAGGATGGTCTCGCCCCAGTCCCGCACCGCCTGCTGGCTCGCCGCCTCGACCACGACATCGGGCTTCAGCTTGAGCAGGGATTTCAGGTCATCGAAGACGGCGACCTTCTTGCCGAGCTTCTTCTGCGTCGCCGCGACGCGGCCCTTGCGCACCAGGACGCCCACGATGTCGATGGGCGGCTTCTTCTCGCGAAACACGTCGAACAGCATCTGGCTGATGGCGCCGTAGCCGATCAGCGCGATTTTCAGCCGCTTTTCCTTCGCCATCTATCCCCCCGAACCCGAATCACGTGGCGACTATAGCGGGCAGGCTCGGCCCTTGCGACCCACCGGGGTGGCGGCTATAACCCCGGCCTCGCCGCGGGCCGGAGTCCGCAAATCCTGACGGAGCGTAGCTCAGCCTGGTAGAGCACTAGCTTCGGGAGCTAGGGGCCGGAGGTTCGAATCCTCTCGCTCCGACCAATCGGCGAGACCGATGCCAGTGGCATCGGTTACGAGAGAACGGCGGACCCTGGGGTCCGCCGTTTTCGTTTCAGGTTGCGCTATTTCTTCAGAATGGCGATGTCGGTGACGGGGCCACCCAACCCCTCGATTTTGGCCACCTGCGTGGCCTTGCCGGTCGCCAGGTCGATCGACCAGAGCTGGTCGCCGGTCACGGCCCAGCCTTCGTTCTTCGTGCCGTCCGACCAGATGTCGAAGGCGACGACGTCGACCTTCGGACCCAGCGCGCCGACCGTGTTGAGGATGCCGTCGTTCGGCGGCACCTGCTTCACCAGGGCACCCGTCGCGCTGTCCACGTTGAGGAGCGCCGTCTCCTTCGTGCCCTTGACCGAGTTCGTATAGGCGCCGGCCATGACCTTGGGTGCCTTGCCCTTGTTGGCATCGGCGTCGGCATATTTCAGGCTGCCGTCCTTGATGACCTTGCCGTCGTCGACGTTGACGCGAAGGCTTGTGCCGTCGCTGCCGATGACGCGCAGCCGATCGGCGACCGGGTTGAAGTCGACCGTCGCGGCGGCGCCGGCCGGCAGCATCGTCTCGAGCTTGGACTTCTTCGTGGCCTTGCCATCCATCGCGATGGTGTAGAGCGTGCCGTCGGCGGCCAGGGCGTAGAGCATCCCGTCGGCCGGACGCACGTCGATGCCGACCACGGGACCGGCGACGCCGTCGATCTTCACCTTCTTCGTCGCCTTCTTGGCCGAGGTATCGACGATGGCGATCGTGTCGTTGCCGATCAGGGCGGCCACATCCGCGGCCTGCGCCGTACCCGCCACGGTCACCAGGGCCGTCGAGGCCGCGAGGATTGCCTTCACCGTCATTGGATCTCTCCTTCCGTTGCCGACCCATGAGCGGGTCATGCAGCGGATACCGGCCGGGTGGTTCGATTGGATGCAGCGGCCGAAAAAAGAATCGCGATCGGCGGATGCATCCAAGTGCCGCTTTCCGAAGTACTCTCCAAGACGGCCCAGGGCTAACGGCGGGCGCGGCAACAACACGGAGACGGGCAGGAAGCAATGACGGCAGACCCGTCCTCCGATCGAACCGAACTCGAGGCAGGGGTCTCGGCCGCGATCGTCCGCTGCGCCGCCGGCGAGCGCTCGGCGCTGCGCGTCATCTACGATCTCGAAGCCGCCCGCATGGTGGGCGTGGCGATGCGCATCCTGCGGCGGCGCGATCTCGCCGAGGAGGCGACACACGACGCCTTCATGCGGATCTGGCGCAGCGCGCGCAGCTTCGATCCGGCGCGTGGCACGGCGCGCGCCTGGATCTACACCATCGTACGCAACCAGGCTCTGACGATCCTGCGCGACGAAGGGCGCTTCGGCCCCGACGAGCCGACCGACAACGAGATGCCGGAACCCAATTCGGCCCTGGCGCGGCTGCCGGAGTCGAGCGCGTTGCGCCACTGTCTCGAGCAACTCGATACCGGGCGTCGCAGCGCCATCGTCCTGGCCTATGTTCACGGCTTCAGCCACGGCGAGCTGGCGGGGCGCCTCGGCGTGCCGCTGGGCACCATCAAGAGCTGGATACGTCGTGGCCTCGTCTCCCTGCAGGAGTGCCTGGGATGACGCCCGACCGCGACGACCGGATTCACGCCGCCGAATTCGTCCTGGGCCTGTTGATGCCCGAGACGCACGCCGCCGCGGAGCGGCGCCTCTCCTCCGATCCCGCGTTCGCGCGCGAGGTCGCCGCCTGGCAGAAGCATTTCGCGGCTTTCGACGATACCGCAGAGCCGCTCGTGCCGGCCGAAGAGCTGTGGCGGCGGATCGAGGCCGGCATGGGCACGGCGATTCCCGCACCCCCGGCCGCGCCGGCCGGGCTGCTCCCACGGTTCTGGAACAGCCTCGGCGCGCTGCGCATCGCCGCCCTTTCCGGACTCACGGCCGCCCTCGCCCTCGCGGTCGTGACGACGGTGACCGTGCGACACGCGCAGGAGGTGGCGGCCCGCAAGCCGGTCTATGTCGCCATCCTGGTCGACGACGCGACGCGGCAGGCCGGCGCCATTGTCAACGCCTTCGCCGACGGAAGAGTGGAGATGATCCCGCTCGTCGACATGACCGTGCCGGCGGGCCGCTCCTTGCAGGTCTGGACCCTCTGGAATCGCGAAATCGGTCCACGATCGGTCGGCCTGCTCGATCGCGCCAGGGCGACGCCCCTCGATCTGGAGCGGCTGCCGACCACGGCGGCCGACCAGCTCTTCGAGATCACGCTGGAACCGGCGGGCGGTTCGCCGACCGGTCGGCCGACCGGCCCGATCCTCTACAAGGGCACCACGGCGCGAACGCTGTAGCCGGAGTCAGCCGACCAGCGGGAAGTGACAGGCGACCTCGCGGCCCTGCGCGATCTGGCGCAGCGGCGGCACCTCGTCCGCGCAGCGTTGCTGGGCATGCGGGCAGCGCGTGCGGAAACGACAGCCCGAGGGCGGGTCGAGCGGCGAGGGCGGGTCGCCGGGCTTCAGTTTCGTATCTCCCAGAGGCACGTCCGGATCGGGCACCGGGATCGCGGCCATGAGGGCTGCCGTGTAGGGATGTGCGGGCGTCGCGAACAACGAGTCCGAATCGGCGACTTCGCAGAGCCGGCCGAGATACATGACCGCCACACGATCCGACACCGACTTCACCACCGCCAGATCGTGGGCGATGAACAGGAGCGTGAGCCCGAACCGCGCCTTCATGTCCTCGAGCAGATTGACGATCTGCGCCCGGATCGAGACATCGAGCGCCGAAACCGGCTCGTCGCACACGATCAGACTGGGTTCGAGCACGAGCGCGCGCGCGATGGCGATGCGCTGGCATTGGCCGCCGGAGAATTCGTGCGGCCTTCGATTCCAGACGAGGTCGGGGTCGAGCCCCACCGCCTCCATCACCGCGCGGACGCGGCGGGTGCGTTCGGCGGCATCGGACACGCCCGACACGGTCAACGGCTCTGCAATGATCTCGGCGACCTTGCGGCGCGGATTGAGCGAGGCAATCGGATCCTGGAAGATCATCTGCAGGCGCGGCCGCATGGCCCGCAGCGCCTGGCCGCGCATCTGCGTCAGGTCCTTGCCATCGAACAGGACAGCGCCGGCCTTGGGCGGCGGCAACTGCAGCAGCGCGCGCGCCAGCGAGGATTTTCCCGAGCCGGATTCGCCGACGAGTCCGAGCGTCTCGCCCGGCTTCACCGTGAGCGTGACGTCGCTCACCGCATGGACGCGGCGGCCGCCGCCCACCGGGTATTCGACCACGAGGTTCCGGATGGCGAGGAGATCGCTCATGCCGCCCCTCCCGCCTCCAGGCCTCGCGGATGGAAACAGGCATAGCCGCGACCGCCGTCCTTCGTGAGCGGCGGCTGCTCGGCATCGCACCGCTCGGTACGATAGAGGCAGCGCGGCCCGAAGGAACAACCGCCACTGCGCCGCGCCAGGTCCGGGGGCCGGCCTGGAATGGCGCTGAGCCGCGTATGCGTAGGATCGGTGAGCCGCGGCAGCGAGCGCAGCAGCGCCTCCGTGTAGGGCATCCGCGGCGAGCGGAAGATCTCCCGCGTCGCCGCGGTTTCCACCGCGCGGCCGGCATACATGACCATGATGTCGTCGCTGCGGCCGGCGGCCACCCCGAGATCGTGGGTGATCAGGATCATCGCCATGCCGCGCTGGCGCTGCTCGCCCTGCAGCAGGTCGAGGATCTGCCGCTGCACAGTCACGTCGAGCGCCGTCGTGGGCTCGTCGGCGATCAGGAGCTTGGGCGCGCAGGCGATCGCGATGGCGATGGCCACCCTTTGACGCATGCCGCCCGACATTTCATGCGGATACTGCCCCGCACGGCGTTCCGGCTCGGGGATGCCGACCTCGTTCAGCAGCTCGACGGCGCGGCGCGCCGCCGCTTTCGAATCCAGCCCGCGGTTCAGGCGCAGCCCCTCCCCGATCTGGCGACCGATCTTCATCACCGGATTGAGCGAGGTCATCGGATCCTGGAACACGATGCCGATCTCGGTCCCCAGGATGCTGCGAAACTCCCGCGGCGAGAGGCTGCGAAGGTCGCGCCCTTCGAACAGGACCCGCCCCGCCACGCCGGCGCCCGAACCCGCGCCGACCAGGCCGATCAGCGAGCGCACCAGCACGGACTTGCCCGATCCCGATTCGCCCACGATGCCCAGCGTCCGCCCCTCGTGCAGGTCGAACGACACGCCGTCGACGGCGCGCAGCGGGCCGCGCACCGTCGAGAAGCTCACCTGGGCGTCGCGAACCGACAGGAGCGGCGTGTTAGACGGGCCGCTCACAGCGCCGACCTCCGCGGATCGACCATGTTGCGCACCATGTCGCCCACGAAGTTGAGCGACAGGACCGTGGCGAACATCACCGCCGCCGGAATCAACGCGGTATAGGGCGCCACGTCGAGCGCCTCGCGCCCGTCGGCGATCATGCCGCCCCAGCTCGGCTGCGGTGCCGGAATGCCGAGCCCCAGGAAGGAGAGCGCGCCCTCGGCCACGATGATCACGCTGATCGCCACCAGCCAGAAGGCGAACATGGGCGGCAGCAGGTTGGGCAGGATCTCGCGCGTCAGGATGCGCCAGTCGCTGGCCCCGACGGTGCGGGCAGCCAGTACGAAGTCGCGGTTCGCCCAGGCGAGCGTATTGGCCCGCGATACCCGCGCTGCGGCGGGGATCGACAGGATCCCCAGTGCCAGGGTGACGTTGAACAGGCTCTGCCCGAGATAGGCGGTGAAGGTGAGCGCCAGCACCAGCGACGGGAAGGCGAGCAGGATGTCGATGAACCCGACCGCGAGCACGTCGACCTTGCCGCGGAAGTAGCCGGCGCTCATCCCGATCGCACCGCCGACCAGGAAGCCGAGGAACGGCGCGCAGATGCCGACGATGAGGGAAGTGCGGGCGCCGTAGATCACGCGCGAGAGCATGTCGCGTCCGAGATTGTCCGTGCCCAGCAGGAATTCGGCGGAGGGCGGCTTGCGGCGCAGGATCAGCTCCTGCGCCGACGGATCGGGCAGCCCGATCCAGTCGGCGGTGATCGCCAGCACGACCACGAGCAGCAGCCAGCCCAGCGGCAGGGCGAGCGCCCAGGGCCAGCGGCGGCGCGGCCCCGTCGCGGCGATGGCGGCGACCTTAGCTGCGGAAGCGGACATGACGCACCCTCGGGTCGAGCACGGCGTAGAGCATGTCGACCAGGAAGTTGATGACCACGAAGCCCACCGCGATGAAGGCCACGGTCCCCTGCACGAGGATCAGGTCGCGGTTGAAGATGCCGCCCAGCAGCAGCCGGCCGACGCCCGGCAGCGCGAAGATCTGCTCCACGATCACCGCGCCGCCGATCAGCCCGCCGATGTTGAGCCCGAGGATGGTGATCAGGGTGAACGACGAGGGCCGCAGCGCGTGCTGCAGCAGGACGCGCCACTGCGGCAGGCCCTTGGCCCGCGCCAACAGGATGAAATCCTCCTTGAGCGTGGTCAGCAGGTCCGAGCGCAGGACGCGCATCAGCACCGTCCACTCGATGAGTCCCAGGGTCAGCGACGGCAGGATCATCGATTCGAGATTGTCCCACAGGCCTTCGGACATCGGCGTGAAGCCGGTCGCCGGCAGCAGGTCGAAGGTCACGGAGAAGAGGTAGATCAGCACGATGCCCAGCATGAAGTTGGGCATCGCCAGGAAGCCGAAGGCGGCCGAGGCCGAGATGCGATCGAACAGGCCGCCGGGCCGCCGCACCGAAAGCAGCGCCACCGGGATCGCGATGCCCAGCGCAATGACCTGGGCCATCACCATGAGCTGCAGCGACACCGGCAGCCGGTCGAGGATTGCCTGCACCACCGGCTCGCCGTTGCGATAGGAGCGGCCGAGATCGCCCGACAACGCCGATCCCAGCCAGTCGAAGTATCGGACCAGCATCGGCCGATCGAGACCGAGATCGGCACGCAGGCCAGCAATGTCCTGGGGCGTCGCGAGACTCCCCAGGATCACGATCGCCACGTCACCCGGCAGGATGTTGACGATCGCGTAGGTGAGCAGGGTGACGCAGAACAGCACGACCACAAGCCGCACCACCTGGCGCACGAGCCACGGCATCGGAAACGCCTACGCCAATCGCTCCCGCACCGGCCCTACTTCGCGAGCCACGCGCCCTCGACCTGCACCGCACCGCCGCGCAGAGCCGGAATGCCGCGCACGTTGGCGCGGGTGATTGCGAAGTCGATGTTGCTGCCGGACCACAGCCAGACCGCGTCGTCGTTCAGGATCTTGATCAGGTCGCAGTAGGCCGCCTTGCGCTTGTTCTCGTCGAGGCTGGTGCGGCCGACCAGCAGCAGGCGATCGACTTCGGCGTTGTTGTAGCCGGAGAAGTTGATCGGGCTCTTTGAATGGAAGTTGGCGAACATCTGCGGATCGACGTCAGCCAGGTCGATGATGCGCCAGCCGGTGACCTGGAAGTCGCGCGTGAGCGCCTCCTTCACCAGCTGAGTCTGGTCGACCGGCTTGATCTCGACATCGATGCCTGCCTTCTTCATGTCGGCCTGGAAGACCTGGGCGCCCTCGCGGCCGCGTGGCGTGGCAGTGACCGTCATGGTGAGCTTCACCGGCTTGCCGTAGTCTGCGATCAGCTTGCGCGCCGCTGCCGGATCGTACTTCAGCGCACCGGTTTCCTTGCACTCGATGCCCGAGCTCGGCCCGTACGGATCGTCATGGACAGGACGAAGACCCTGGGTCAGCACGGCGGCGTTGGCCTTGCGGTTCAGCGCCATCGAGACGGCCTGGCGCACCCGCTTGTCGTTCAGCGGCTCGCGCTGGGTATTGAGCGGAATGACCAGCGCGCCGCTGCCCACCCATTGCAGCACGCGCAGGTTCTTGTCCTTCTTCGCCTTGACGATGTTCTCGGCGCGATCCTCCCAGATCACCTGAACGTCGCCCTTCACCAGGCTGGCGTAGCGGGCGTCGGAATCCGGCAGCGGTCGTACCGTCACGCGGTCGAGGTAGGGCTTGTCCTTGTCCCAGTAATTTGGGTTGCGCTCCGCGACCAGCCGGTCGGCGGCACGCCATTCCTTGAAGACGAACGGGCCGGTGCCGACGGGATTGCGGTTGTAGTCGGCGCCCTTTTCCTGCGCGAGCTTCACCGGGATGATCAGCGTCGTGACGGTCGGCTGCGCCAGCGTCCGCGGCAGCGCCGCGTTCGGCCCGCGCATCTTGAACACCGCGGTCAGATCGTCCGGAGCCTCGACCTTTTCGATGGCGAGATAGGCACGCCCGGCGAAGCGGTTGGCCGGATCGAGCAGCCGGTTGAAATGGTCGGCCACGGCCTGGGCCGTGAACGGCGTGCCGTCGTGCCATTTCACGTTCGGCCGGATCTTGGCCGTCCAGACGCTGCCATCCTCGTTGGGCGTCATCGACAAGGCGAGCGCCGGCAACAGGTTGCCCTTATCGTCGAGCCGCATCAGCGTCTCGTAGAAGAGCGAGGCCGCGGTTACCGTCGAATTCGAATAGACGCCGGCCCGGATCGGATCGAAGCCTTCGAAGTCGCTCTCGACCCCGATCGTCAGCGCGCCGCCGCGCACGGGCGCCGGCGCGGGCGCCTGGGCGAAAGCAGGCACCGCAAGAGCCGCGACCAACGCCGCCGCCAGACCGAATCTGCGTGAAAACAGTGCCATTCAGGCCCTCCCATGGATCGCGCCGTTGACCGGCATCAACTCTATGGGCGGCAAGATAACGCGGCGCCCGCCGCAAGCCTAGAGGATTGCGGAGAGCCTGAAGTCCCGCAGGTCACATGCAATAGGCCTGCGCGGCGACGACCGCGTTCAGGCCCTGCATTTCCTGAGGCGAGAGATTCGACGGGTTGAGAAGGTTACCGCTCACACTCACCGACTGGTTCGACTTGCGCAGCCCGAGGATCGCATTCGCGCGCTGGTCGGCCGGGATGCGCGCGATGATGCACTGGCACATCTTTTCGGAGGCCGTGACCATGCATTCGGTCATGAGTTCGTCGGCACGCGAGGCGGACGAAAAGCCCAGGGTCAGGACGAGAGCGGCAAATCCGGCGGCGATGATACGCATGCAAATCTCCATGGATGGCCCATCATACACCGCCTCTCAGGCCACCAGCCAGTTCCTCAGGAGGCCGAAGAGGCCGGTCAGGAAGAGGATCGCGAGGGCGACGTTGCGGTAGAGCCGCTCGCTGGCGAGACCGTGGAACAGCCGCCCGCCGGCCCAGGCGCCCAGCACCATGACCGGGAACAGCACGACGGCACGCACGAGCGCGTCGGCGCCGGCAACGCCGGTGGCCAGCACGATCACGATCAGCAGGAATTGCGTCAGGAAGTAGTAGGTGACGATGTTGGCGCGGTTGACCTGCGGCGGATCGTTGCCGGACAGGAGATAGAGCAGCACCGGTGGACCGCCGACGCTGGTGGTCGCCATCATCGCGCCCGAGATCCCGCCCACGATCACCGTCGCCACGGTCGACCGCCGGCCGGTGTATTTCCAGCCCGTCCACATCAGGAGAACGAAGGCCACGATGACGGCCGACACCGCCGTCACGATCGTGCTCTTGTCGACGCTGGCCAGCAGCCAGACGCCCGCCGGCATCGCGAGGCAGGCCGCAATGCTCATCGGCGTGAGCACCTTCCAGTCGGCGTGCCGGCGGACCTGCGGGAAGAGCTGCAGGGAGACGACGAGCTCGATGGCGACCACGGTGACCACCATCTCGGCAGAGCCGAACAGGATGGCGAAGATCGGCGCCATCAACATCGCCGAGCCGAAGCCCGCAAACCCGCGCATCAGCCCCGCGACCAGCGTGACGCCGAGCGCGGTCCACAGGCCGGTCTCGGCGAACAGAGACTGGATGTAGGGGATCATGCGGGCGGCCGACCGCCAGACGGCCTGACGACCGTCAGCGCCTGGCCTGTCCCTCGCCCGTCTTGTCGCGCAGGCGGCGCATGCCGCGCAGCCAGCGGTCGCGGTCGAGCTTGCGCACCATGTATTCCTTCACTTCAGGATGCGGCAGGATCAGGAAGCGCTCCTCGTCCATCGCCTCGATCACCGTCTGCGCCACCGCATCGGTGTTGATCACGCCGTCGACCGAGGCCGCCGTCGCGCCGGCCATGCGCAGCATGTTGGTATCGACGGCCTGCGGGCACAGCACCGAGACCCTGATACCGCGGTCGCCATACTGGATGGAAAGATGCTCGGCCAGCGCCACGGCGGCGTTCTTGGTGACGCCATAAGGCGCCGAGCCCATCGAGGCCAGCAGGCCGGCCGCACTCGCGGTGTTGAGCAGATAGCCCTCGCCGCGCTTCAGCATCTGCGGCACCAGCGCCCGCGCGGCGTAGACGTGCGCCATGACATGGATCGCCCAGGAATCGGCCCAGTCCTTGTCGCTTGCATCCTCGTGGCCGCCGCGGCCGATGCCGGCATTGGAGAAGAAGATGTCGATCTCGCCGTACTTCTTCTCTGCCTCGGCGATCAGCCGCTTCACCTCGGCTTCCTGGCCGATGTCGCCCGCCACGGCGAGGGCGCCGATATCCTTCGCGACCGTCTCGAGCCGCCCGGCATCCCGGTCGGCCACGACGAGCCCCCTGGCGCCTTCCTTCGCATAGCGCCGCGCGATCGCCTCGCCGATGCCGCCTGCCGCGCCGGTGACGACGCAGACCTTGCCCTTGACCTTCATGTCTTCTCTCCCATCGACCTCACCCTGAGGAGGCCGCGCCGCGGCCGTCTCGAAGGGTCGGACCAGTCACGTTGTTGCCCATCCTTCGAGACGGCGCTCGGCGCCTCCTCGGGATGAGGATGTTGTTGTTCCTGCTATCCCCAGCTCTGCTCGATCAATTCGATGTACTGCGCCTTGGTCGGCTGGCGCGGCGTCGACAGGTGGCAATGATCGCCCATCGCGCCTTCGGCGATCTTCTCGATCGTGTCCTGCGCCAGCCCCGCCGCACCGAGGCCCTTCGGGATGCCCAGCCGCTCGTTGAGCGCGGAGACCGCGTTAGCCACGCCGTCGGCACTGGCCTCGCTGTCGGGCAGGCCCATCACCTGCGCCACGCGCTTGAACTTGTCGCCCACGGCGGGCTCGTTGAAGCGCAGCACCGCGGGCAGATAGATCGCGTTCAACGTGCCGTGATGCAGGCGGTAGCCCTTGAGGCCACCGGTCGGGTGCGAGAGCGCGTGTACGGCGCCCAGCCCCTTCTGGAAAACCATGGCTCCCTCCATGGCGGCGACGGCCATGTTGTAGCGCGCCTCGCGGTCCTGCCCGTCCTTCGTGGCGCGTTCGACGTACTTCCAGGCCTTCTCCAGCCCGTCGAGCGCGATCGCATCGGCGGGCGGGTTGAAGACGTTGGCGAGGTAGCATTCGATGTTGTGTGTGAAGGCGTCCATCCCGGTACCGGCCGTGAGATGCGGCGGCAGGCTCATCGTGAGTTCGGGATCGATCAGCGCCAACCGTGGAATGAGGTGCGGACTGCCGATCGCCAGCTTGCGCCCGGAATCCATGATGATGACGCCGCCGCGGCTCACCTCGCTGCCGGTGCCCGACGTGGTGGGAATTGCAACCATGGGCGCCACCGCCGCCGTGATCTTGCCCGCTCCACCCTCGACGAACGAATAGGCTTGCAGCGACGGGCCGGGATGCGTCGCCATCAGCGCGACGGCCTTGGCAAGATCCATGGGCGAACCGCCGCCGATGGCGATGATGCCGTCGCAGCCCTCCTCCTTGTAGACCTTGAGCGCGTCGCGCATGGCCGCTTCCGTCGGATTCTCAGGTGTCTCGTCGTAGATCGTGATCGGCATGTTGCCCGGCAGCTGTTCCTTGACCTTGGCCCACAGGCCGGCTGCGATGACGCCCTTGTCTGTGACGATCAGCGGGCGGCGCATGCCCATGAGCTGCAGTTCCTGCTCCAGCAGCTTCAGCGCGCCGAAGTCGAACTGGATACGGGTCAGGTAGGTGATCAGGGCCATGTGCTCTTTCCTCTCGATTTTGCGCGGAGCCTACGCGAGAACGTGCGCATGAGCGACACCCTCGTCCTTCGCATCGGGACCGCCGGCGATGCCGCCGCGATCGCCCACGTGATCGCGGCCTCCTTCGAACAGTATCGCGGCAAGCTCAACCCGGAATCAGGCGCCTTCCGGGAAACCGCCGACGGCATCGCGGGCGAGCTGGCCAGGGGCGCCGGCGCGATCGTCGCGGAGCGGAACGGTGAGATGCTGGGCTGCGTGCTCGTTGAAGAGCTGGAGGGCGATCTATATTTCGGCCGCCTCTCCGTCGTGCCCTCGGCCCGCGGTCAGGGTCTCGCGAAGCGGTTGATCGATGCCGTCGAAGCCGAGGCACGTCGCCGCGGCCTGCCCGGCGTCCGCCTCGGCGTGCGCGTCGTGCTCACGGACAACCAGCGCCTGTTCCAGGCACTTGGCTACCGCGAGACGTCGCGCGAGGCCCATCCGGGCTTCGACCACCCGACCTCGATCAACATGCGCAAGCCGCTGCCCTGATCGGCTGACGGCAATTTTCCCGGGCCGCGCGCCGGCGACGCGACCGATTGGCCGTTGAGCAAACGGGGGCTCGGTCTGCTATTCTGGAACACATGAGCAGTCGCACTCCCCTCACCGGTCCGTCCGTCTGGCACGGCAAGGACATCAAGAATTCCACGCGCTGGATCCGCACCCTGACGCCCGATGGCGTCGATGAGCTCGACGCCGCCCTGAAGGGCCTGCGCGGCATGGAATGGGCGGAAATCACGCGCGGGGATTTCTACCTGCCGACCCTCGACGAGCTGTTCGACGACATCGCCGACGAGCTGGAGAATGGCAGCGGCATCGTGAAGCTGCGCGGCATCCCGGTCGACCGCTACAGCGAGGAGGACCTGCGCCGTCTCTACTTCGCCATCGGTACGCATGTCGGCACGCCGGTGTTCCAGAACCGCAACGGCGAGCTGATGCGCGCCATCCGCGACGAGGGTGCCCATGTCGGCCGCACCTACGGCGAGACCAAGGACGAGAAGGGCTCGACCTTCCTCTCCTCCTACGCGCGCACGCTGACCAACGGCGCGCTGCGCTTCCACACCGACCGCACCGACGTCGTGACCCTTCTGTGCGTGCGCCAGGCGCGCGCCGGCGGCGTCAGCAAGCTCGCGTCGACACCCGCCATCCACAACGCGATGCTGGAGCGCCGGCCGGACCTGCTCGAACTGCTGTTCCAGGACTACTGGCGCAGCCGCTTCGGCGAAGAGGGCACCAAGAAGGACGGCGAGGCGACCACGCGCGAGACCGCCTATCCGCTGCCGATCTTCGGCCTGCGCGACGGCAAGTTCACCTCGCACTACTCGCTGACCTTCATCGAGGCGGCGCAGATGGCGCCCGGCGTGCCGAAGCTCACCGACGCCCAGCGCGAGGCGATCGACGTGCTGATGCAGACCGCCGAGGAGCTCTGCTTCGAGATGACCCTCGAACCCGGCGATCTGCAGCTCATCAACAGCCACGTCACCTATCATGGTCGCACGCCGTTCGAGGACGACGCTTCGAGCGGCCACGACCGCCTGCTGCTGCGCCTCTGGCTCACCATGCGTAACAACCGGGCCCTGCCGCATGGTCATGAAATCCTGTGGCAGGAAATCGAGGCCGGCCGCCCACGCGGCGGCATCCGCCAGATCGAACTCTAGGGCTGGGGGCGCGCCATTGGAGTGGCGCGCCCCCTAGCGATGAGTAGTTGACTAGGAAATCAATTGTATTTAATTTCCTAGTCAACAAATGGCATCCGATCTTGAAACCCACCTGGGCTACTGGTTGCGCTTCGTGTCCAACCACGTCTCGCACGCTTTCAGCCTCAAGCTGCAGGCATACGACGTGACGGTGGCCGAATGGGTCGTGCTGCGGGAGCTGTTCGATGGCGATGGCGCATCGCCCAGCACCCTGGCCGACCGGCTGGGCATGACGCGGGGGGCGATCTCCAAACTGGCCGACCGGCTGATCGCCAAGGACCTGATCGGGCGCACGGTCTCCACCGAAGACCGGCGACAGCAGACGTTGGCGCTGACGGCGGCGGGACGGAAGCTGGTGCCGGCGCTTTCGGCGCTGGCCGACCGCAACGACGCCGAGTTCTTCGGTCACCTGCCGCCCAGCGAGCGCGCAGCCCTCGAGAAGACCCTCCGGGACATCGTGCGCCGCCACGATCTCAAGACCATTCCGACCGAATAGGACCGAACCATGGACATCGCCGTCATCGAGGACTGCACCAGGGCCTCGCACGAGGAACGCATTGCCTTCGGCGAGGTCGTGGGACGCCTGATCGCGGCCGGCGTCGAGCGCTATCATGTGGACCTCGTCTGCGGGGAATCGACCTACTTCATATCCGACGGGCAGTTCCATCGGGTGGCCTACCGTCCTCTGGACACACGCCCCGCCGACGCCTTCTCGGCCGAGGGCGTGCTGGCCGCCGTGCGATCGATCCAGGCCGGCCGGACGAAGTACCTGACCTTCTGCCGCCAGATCATGGACGCGGGCTGCGTCGGCTATCTCGTGTCGATGCAGGGAAAGCGCGCCGTTTATTACGGCCGCAGCGGCGAGACCTATGTCGAGCCGTTCCCGCCGGCCGCCGGCTAGCGCTTCTGCCGCAGGCGCCCCACGATGCCGGCCGGGAAGAAGTAGACGCAGAGAATGAAGGCCACGCCCAGCCACAGCAGCCAGCGGTCGGGGTGGAACAGGTTGGCGAGCAGCGGCACGCCCGCCAGTGCCTTGTTGGCGACCGCCAGCAGGTCCTGAAGGTAGTTCTGGGCGAAGACCAGCAGGACCGCGCCGATCACGGCGCCGTACATCGTGCCCATGCCGCCGATCACCACCATCAGCAGGATGTCGACCATGATGTCGAAGCTGAGCGTCGTGTCGGGATTGGTCTGGCTGGACCACAAGGCCAGCAGCGCGCCCGCCAGCGCCGCCGTGGCGGCGGCGATGCAGCTCGCGATGGTGCGATAGACCACGGTGCGGTAGCCGATCGCCTCGGCACGGAACGGGTTCTCGCGGATCGCCATCAGCACGCTGCCGAACGGCGAATTCACGATGCGCAGCAGCACCAGAATCAGCGCCAGCGACGCGGCGTAGACGAGATAGTAGTCGAGCAGCCGTCCGTTGAGGCGCACGCCGAACAGCGTGTCGCCGAACGAGAAGGAGGCGCGCAGGGCCGCCGGCAGCCGATAGTTCAGCCCGTCCTCGCCGCCCGTCAGGTCGGAGAGCTGCGAGGCCAGGATCGCGAAGGCGCTGGCGACCGCCAGGGTGATCATGGCGAAGAAGATCGTGCGCACGCGCAGGCTGAACAGGCCGATCACGGTGGCCAGCACGATGGCGACCACGAGGCCTGCCACGACACCGACGGCGACAGCATCCCACCCTGCCCCCATGCGCGTGAGCGAAATGGCGACACCATAGGCGCCGATGCCGAAGAACATCGTATGGGCGAAGGAGACGATGCCGGTATAGCCCAGCAGCAGGTCGAACGAGGCGGCCAGCACGATGAAGACGCAGATCTTGGCCGCGACGTTCAGCGATTTGGCGCCCGGGAACAGGAACGGCGCCACCGCGAGGCCGACCAGGATGGCGACCAGCGCGAGCGCCAGCCAGCGGCTCCTCGGCAGGTCGTCGGACAGGATCGAGCGAAGCATCGGCCCTACCTCTTCGCCACGGGATAGAGGCCCTGCGGCCGCCAGAGCAGGACCAGCGCCATCAGCAGGATGTTGGAGCCCAGCGCCACCTTGGGTGCGAGGAAGCCGATGTAGTTGGCCGTCAGCCCCACCAGGAGAGCGCCGACGAAGCAGCCGCCGACCGAGCCCAGCCCGCCGATGATGATGACGATGAACACCAGAACGGCGACCTGGGCGCCGATCGCCGCGGTCACCGTCTCCTGGTAGAGGCCCCACATGGCGCCGCCCAGGCCCGCCAGCGCCGAGCCGACGACGAAGACGCCGACAAACAGGCGACGGATGCGATAGCCCAGCGCCTCGACCATCTCGCCGTTCTCGACGCCGGCGCGGATCAGCAGGCCGAGCCGCGTCCGGTTCAGCGTCAGCGCCAGGGCGGCGAACACGACCAACCCGACCACGACGGCCAGGACGCGGTATTTCTCAATCGCCACGTCGCCGAACAGGAAGGCTCCGCGCAGTGCCGTCGGCCGGCTGAGCGTGATCTGGTCCGGTCCCCAGATCACCTTGAGGAGCTGCTCGGCCACGATCAGGCCACCGGTGGTCACCAGGATCTGCTTCAGGTGCTGGCCATAGACCGGCCGCACGATGATCCGCTCGAAGCCCAGCCCCAGCACGCCGCTCACCACCATGGCCGCCAGCACGGCGGGGCCGATGGCCGCGAGGTTGAGCCAGATCGAATCGGCGGTCATCCACGGCGCCAGCGCCAGCATGACGCTCGCCGCCACGAAGGCGCCCACGGCGATGAAGGCGCCGTGGCCGAAATTCAGCACGTCCATCAGGCCGAAGGTGAGCGTAAGTCCCGAGGCCATGATGAAGATCATCAGCCCCATCGCGAGGCCCGCGACGGTGAGCGTCACCCAGCTCGCCGGCGAGCCGATCAGCGGCAGGGCACCGATCATCAGGGCCGGGATCAGAAGCAGAGGAAGCCAATCACGTTTCATGGGGCGCGTTTCATTGATGCGTGTCCATGCCGAGGCCGAGCAGGTGCTGCTGCAGCGCGGAGTCCGCGGCAAAGGCCGCCATGCCGCCTTGATGCGCCACCCTGCCGTCATCCATCACTGCGACCTGGTCGCCGAGCTGGCGGGCGAAGGCGAAATTCTGTTCGACCACCAGCAGGGTCGATTCGCCGTCCTTCAGCTCGCGGAAGGCGTCGATCATGTTGGCGATGATGGCCGGCGCCAGCCCCTTGGTCGGCTCGTCGATCAGCAGCAGGCGCCGCGGCTCGATGATGGCGCGCGCCACCGCCAGCATCTGCTTCTGGCCGCCCGACAGGTGTCCCGCCGGCAGGGTCCAGAACCGCTTCAGTGCCTCGAAACGCGTGAAGATCCAGTCGAGGCGCTTCTGGTCGGGTGGCCCCGACCGCGCGGCCAGCACGAGATTCTCCTGCACCGTCAGGTCGGCGAAGATCGCCATGCTCTCCGGCACATAGGCGATACCCAGCCGCGCGATGTCCGGCGTCGCCAAGTGCGTGATGTCCCGCCCGTCGAAGCGGATCTCTCCCGCCGCCGCGCGCCACATGCCCATGATGGTGCGCAGGGTCGTGGTCTTCCCGGCGCCGTTGCGGCCGAGCAGCATCGTGAGCCCGCCCTCGGCCACGTCGAACTCGACGCCGTGCAGGATGTGGTAACGGCCGATGTTCGTCTGCACGCCGCGCAGGGAGAGGAGAGATCCGCTCATGCGGCACCTCCGAGATACGCTTCGCGCACGATGTCGGAGTTGATGACCTCGGCCGGCTTGCCGTCGGCCACCAGCTTGCCCTGGTGCAGCACGACGATGCGGTCGGAGAGCGACCGCACCACGTCCATCTTATGTTCGACCAGCAGGATCGTCTTGTCGCCGCGCTGCTTGATGGCGGCGATGATGTCGAGGATGGTCGGGACCTCGTCGATGCTCATGCCGGCGGTCGGTTCGTCGAACATGAAGACGTCGGGCTCCAGCGCCAGCAGGATCGCGACCTCGAGCTTGCGCTGGTCGCCGTGCGGCAGGGTCGCGGCGATCGCCTGGGCCCGGTCGGCCAGCGATACGGCCTCGAGATGCGCCATCGCCCGGTCGATCAGTTCGCGATGCGTGAGCGTGCGGCTGAACAGGTCATAGCCCTTGCCACTCTTCACCTGCACCGCGAGTCGCACGTTTTCGAGCATGCTGAGGTTGGGAAAGAGATTGGTGAGCTGGAAGGCGCGACCGAGGCCGAGCCGCGTCCGGCGCGGCGCTGCGAGGTTCGTGATGTCCTCGCCATTCAGCGTCACGCGGCCAGACGTGGCCGGCAGCTGCCCGGAAATCAGGTTGAAGTAGGTCGTCTTGCCCGCACCGTTCGGCCCGACGATCGAGGTGAGCGTGCCCTTGCCGAAGGCGCACGACACCCCGTCGACGGCTGCGTGTCCGCCGAAGCGGATGGTGAGGTTCTCGGTCGCAAGCATGCGTCGATGCCAAGCAAGTTTGTCATCCCGAGGCCGCAGGCCGAGGGACCTTTACTGTTCGGCAAAGGTCCCTCGCTGCGCTCGGGATGACAATCTTCGCGTCAGCGCTTGTTCTTGATCGGCAGCGTCATTTCGCTCGCCGGGATCACGCGCACCAGTTCGAGCAGATCGACATTGTCCGGCGCGTTCTTCTTCATGCGCCAGTGATACATCTCCTGCAGGGCCTGGTGATCTTCCTTGCGGAAGGTCATCGTGCCCTTGGGCGTCTCGAAGCTCATGCCCTCCATCGCCGCGATCAGCTTCTCGCTGTCGGTCGACTTGGCCTTCTTCACGGCCTCGACCAGCGCGATGGCGGCGCTCATGCCACCGGCCACGAAGAAGTCCGGCGGCACGCCGTTGTTCTTCTTCTTGTATTCGGTCACCAGCCAGTCGTTCACCGCGTTCTTGGGGAAGCCCCAGTAGTAGTAGATCGCGCCTTCGAGACCGGGGAACTGCTTCCAGCCGGCCATCACCGGCAGCAGGTTGCCGCCCGGCGCCATCTCGATGCCGAAACGCTCGGGCTTGAGGTCCATCAGCTTCGGCAGCGGATGGGCGCCGGCCCACACCACGACCACGACCTTGCGGCCGGGCTTGTCCTTCAGGGCGTCGAAGATGCGCTGTGCCGAGGCGGTGAAATCGGTCGTCGCCTGCGGGGCATATTCCTCGTGCACGATCTTGGCCTTGGAGCCGACCGCGGCCAGAGCCGCCTTCACCGCGGCGACGCCGTCCTTGCCGAAGGCATAGTCCTGGGCGAGCGTGGCAATGCTGATGTTCTCGTCCTTCAGGGTCGCGGCAGAAGCCAGCGCGTCCTGGGTGGAGTTGCGCCCGGTGCGGAAGATGTAGCGGTTCCACTTCTCGCCGGTGATCTGGTCGGC
>NZ_CAMFKM010000018.1 GCF_945957355.1 uncultured Reyranella sp.
CCGAAGCCAGGCTCGGCAAGAGCGGGCGCATCCTCGTACGAAAGTCGGGCACGGAACCGCTGATCCGCGTCATGGCCGAGGGGGACGATTCCGACCTCGTGCACAGCGTCGTCGACCAGATCATCGAGGCAATTCCCCGGCAGGCTGCATGAAGGGCCGCGTGCTGATTGTCGCCGGCTCGGATTCCGGCGGCGGGGCGGGCATCCAGGCCGACATCAAGGCCGTCACCGCGATGAACGGCTTTGCCGCCACCGCCATCACGGCGCTGACGGCCCAGAACACCGAGGGCGTGCACGGCGTGGTCGGCATCGAGCCGGCCTTCATCGCCCAGCAGATCGAAGTCGTGCTGAGCGACATCGGCGCCGACGCCGTGAAGACCGGCATGCTGCACAGCGCCGAAGTGATCGAGGTTGTGGCCGCCGGTATCGAGAGGCATGCCGCCGGTGTGCCGCTGGTCGTCGATCCGGTGATGGTCGCCAAGGGCGGGCACCGGCTGCTGCTGACCGAAGCCGAGGCCGCGCTGCGCGGCAGGCTGCTGCCGATGGCGGCGCTCATCACGCCCAACCTGCCGGAGGCGGAAGTGCTGGTGGGATTTCCCGTGCGCGTCGAGGCCGACATGAAGCGCGCCGCCGAGCGGCTGGCCGCGCTGGGCGCCGGCGCCGTGCTGATGAAGGGCGGCCATCTCGAGGGCGACCGCGTGGTCGACCTGCTGTTCCACGACGGAAGGTTCGACCGTTTCGAGGATGCGCGAATCGTGAGCCGCAGCACCCACGGCACCGGCTGCACGCTCGCGTCGGCCATCGCGGCCGGGCTCGCCCAGAAGATGACCTTGCGCGATGCCGTGGCGCGGGCGCGCGACTATGTCCGCAAGGCCATCGAGACCGCGCCCGGCTTCGGACGTGGCCATGGCCCACTCAATCACGCCGTGACGGTCAGATAAGACCGGCGCCCTCGGCGACCGGCAGCCGGCTGGTCCATTTGCCGGATTCCGACAGCGTGATGAAGTTCCAAAGCTCGCGGTTGAAGGCGTCGGGCTCCTCGAGGTTCACCGCATGCCCCGTCTTGGCGAACATCGCCAGCCCGGCGTTGGGCAGCACGCGCTTCAGGTAGAGGCTGGGTTGCAGGCAGGGATCGTCCTCGTCACCGCAAATGATCAGCGTCGGCAGGTCGAGCGTCTGCCATTCCTCCTCAAAGTCGTAGAGCGACGGCCGCTTGCCCTGGTAGTTCTCCATGGTGTTGGCGGCGCCCAGGTCGGGATGCTCGGAGAGGTGCCTCGTGAATTCGGCGAATCCGCGCGGGTCCTTCAGCCTGAAGCGCGAGCGGGTGGGATTGGTCGTCAGGCTCTCGGCGTACTTCGCCATGCCGTCCTTGCGGATCAGTCCGGCCGTCGTCACCGCGTCCTTCTTGAACTGCTCGTGTCCATCGAGCCCGGCACCGGAGCCCACGCCCGCAAGCGTCAGCGAGAGGGCGCGATCGGCGTACAATCTGCCGAAATGCGCCGTCGCGAAGGCGCCCTGCGAGAGGCCGACGATATGCGCCTTCGCAATCCCGAGATGATCCAGCATGTGCCTGGCATCGTCGACGGCAAATTGCTGGCCGTACATGTCGCCGGACGCGGGCACGTCGGAGCCGGGATAGCCGCGGAAGGAATAGGTGATGCAGCGATGGCGCCGCGCGAAGAAGCGCATCTGCGGTTCCCAGGCGCGCCAGTCGCCGCAATATTCGTGGACGAACAGGATCGGCGTGCCGCTGCCGGCTTCCTCGTAATAGAGCTTCACCCCGTCGGGCGTGGTGGCATGAGGCATCTCGCGCTTCCTCTTCGCATCGTTGATGGCGGCGCCGGATAGGCTAGCATCGCGTCCATGACAAAGCATCGTATCTACATGATGGGCTTCGCCAAGGTTTACGCGGCCCTGGTCGCGAAGGCGGAGCGGAAAGGGCGCACCAGGGAGGAGGTCGAGCAGATCATCAGCTGGATCACCGGCTATGGCGCCAAGGCACTGAAAGCACAGTCGAAGAAAGAGGTCGACGTCGAGACCTTCTTCGCCAAAGCGCCCAAGCCCAACCCGTCCCGTGCCCTCATCAAGGGCGTGGTGTGCGGCGTCCGCGTCGAGGAAATCGAGGAGCCGATCATGCGCGAGATCCGCTACCTCGACAAACTCGTGGACGAGTTGGCCAAAGGAAAGCCGATGGAGAAGATTCTGCGGAAGGAGTGATCCGCAGCATCCGCCTCATCCTCCAAACCGTTCCAGCCGTTCCAGTACCGTCGGGATCTTGTCGTCGGTGACGTTGGCGAAGGCGAGGCGGATGAAGCGTTCCTGCCCGGCGCCGAACATGTCGCCGGGGATGGTGAGCAGGTTCTCGTCGTCGGCCATGCGTTTGGAGACTTCGGTGGAAGGAGTCCCGACGAAGGGATGCTCCACATAGGCGAAGTAGGCGCCGATGCTGACGAGGCGCCAGCGGTTGGAGCGTTCGAGGCCCTGGCCCAGAAGGTCGGCCCGCGCCTTCAGGCCGGCCGTGTTGTTCCGCGCCCATGGCAGCAGGTTGCGCAGGCCGTACAGAGCGGCCTCCTGGCCAAGCCGCGGCGGACAGATCGAAACGCAGTCCATCGCCTTCTCGATCTCGGCCATCAGTTCGGTGCCGGCCGTCACGGCGCCGACCCGGTAACCCGTCAGCGCGAAGACCTTGGAGAAGCTGTAGAGGTGCACCAGCGTGCCGCGCCAGTCGGGCCGGCTGAAGAGATCGTGCGGGCGCTGTCCTTGCGGCAGGAAATCCTTGTAGGTCTCGTCGAGCAGCAGCGCGATCCCGTGCTTCCTCGCAAGCTCGTAGAAGGCGTGGATCGTTTCGGGCGGATAGACGGCGCCCGTCGGATTGTTCGGCGAGATCAGGATGATCGCGCGGGTCCGCGGCCCGATCAGCTTCTCCGCGTCCTCTGCATTGGGAATCGCGCCGGAGCCTGGCCGGAAGTCGAGCGATACCGGCTCGACGCCCTGCATCCGCATCCACATGTCATGATTGAAGTAGTGGGGGCGCGGCAGGATCACCTGATCGCCGGCCTTGGCGATGCTCATGAGGGCCAGGCAGAAGGCCTGGTTGCATCCTGACGTGATGCCGACCTCGGCGTGCGTGATTGTCGCGCCGTAGAAGTCGGAGAGATGTCCCGCATAGGTCTCGCGCAGTACCGGCAGGCCGAGGATCGGCGTGTAACCGTGCATGGTGGGATCGAGCAGCAACTCGCCCAGATGCTGGCGCAACTCCAGCGCCGGCGGATAACCGGGGACCGCCTGGCTGAGATCGATCAACGGACGGTCGGCCGGAAAGGTGCGGCCCAGCACCCAGCGCTTGGTTTCGCCGATGGGCGAGGGGGCAACGGCTGCGAGCCAGGGATTGGTGATCGGAACGGTATTCATGACGAGGCGGACGCTTCTTTCAAATCTGGTGCCGAGAGAGACGGCGATGGAACTTGATCGGGATGCAATTCACAGAAAATTCTCGCAAGAATTGCAGGCCCGTTGCCGACTCGGGGGGCCGCGGAGCATCCAAGTCTCGCTGCAACCTGTCAAATCCCTCGCGAATCCGGGCGCCATGTCAAAATGCATTGCTTGCCCGGTGTCTTGTGCATAGCATCGCCTCAAGGCTCCGTCTGAGAGCCAGTGCCCCAAGCGTCAGTGCGGGCTGGGATCAATCTGCCGGTCGAAATCGGCGTTGAGGAGGAAACATGGTCTCGAGGAAGGTTAATCGTCGTCGATTCGTCGCTGGTACTGCTGCCGTATCGGCAGCGTTCGTGGCTGCGCCATTCGTCCGTGGCGCCAATGCCGCCGGCAAGCTTTCGGTCGGTTTCTGGGACCACTGGGTGCCCGGCGCGAACAAGGCGGTTGAGGCTCTCGTGAAGGAATGGGCCGACAAGAACAAGGTCGAAGTCCAGATGGACTTCATCACTTCGCAGGGCAACAAGTTGCTGCTCACCACCGCAGCCGAGTCGCAGGCCAAGTCCGGCCACGACGTGCTCGCCTTCTCGACCTGGCTGCCGGCGCGCTATTCCGACCAGCTCGTCGCCATGAACGACGTGATGGAGCCGCTCATCAAGGAGAATGGCGCGGTCAATGGCACCGTCGAATATCTCGGCAAGTTGAACGGCAAGTGGCTCGCTGTGCCGGCCACGTCCGGTAGCCAGATCAAGGGCCCGTGCTCGCGGATCGATCTCCTGAAGAAGCATGCCGGCATCGACATCCAAGCGATGTATCCAGCCGGCCAGGCGCCCAAGGCTGACGCCTGGAACCTCGACAACTTCCTCAAGGCGGCGGAGGCCTGCCACAAGGGGGGCAACCCGTTCGGGATCGGACTCGGAACGACGTCGGACAATGTCGACAGCGCGGGCGCCCTGTTCCATGCCTTCGGCGCCCAGCTCGTCAACGCCAAGGGCGACATCGTGGTGAAGAACGACCAGGTCCGCCAGGTGCTGGATTACTACAAGAAATTGATGCAGTTCCTGCCGCCGGACGTGCCGTCGTGGGATGACGCCTCGAACAACAAGTTCCTAGTGTCGGGGCAGGGCTCGCTGATCATGAACCCGCCCAGCGCCTGGGCCGTTGCCAAGCGCGATGCGCCGCAGGTCGCCGAGCAGCTCTGGACGCACGGCTTCCCCGTTGGCCCGAAGGGCCGCTATGCGCCGTTCCTGCCGTACTTCTGGGGCATCTGGAACTTCAGCAAGAACCAGTCGGCGGCCAAGAGCCTGATCACCTTCCTCTCGCAGGCGAGTTCCGCGGAGAAGATGACCAATGCCTCGCAGGGCTACGACCTGCCTTCGTTCGAGAAGCTCACCACCTTCAAGGTGTGGGCGGAAGAGTCGCCGCCAAAGGGCACGCTCTACCACTACCCCAACCCGCACAACCACCAGACCCTCTCGATCGCCGCGGCTCCCGCGCCGCACAAGATCGCCGAGCAGATCTATACCCAGGCCATCCAGACCCAGATGGTCGTGCGCTACGCCAAGGGCGAGGCGATGGACAAGACGATCGACTGGGCGGCCAAGGAGCTCGAGGGCTTCACCCGCAACTGATGCGATGCCGCCCGCCGTTCCTCGAGCGAGGACCGGCGGGCGCTTCATATAGGCCCCGGAATCGGTCCGCAGGACTGGTTCGGGAAGGGTGTGCGGGCGGTCCCACGATGCACGGGACAGTCCGCCGCTCCCGTCTCAACGGCGGGGTCCGCATTGTTTTCGTAGCTCCGTTTCACGTGGCGTTTCCCGCATGGCCCGGCAGGGCCTGGAGTACCCGATGGCAGACATCGCCGCCCGCAATCCGGCAGGGCACCCGACACAGCAGCGCAGCGGCCTGCACAAACTCATGCAGCGCAAGTCGACCATCGCCTTCCTGATGGCCCTGCCGCTGATCCTCCTTATCGCAATCCTGGTGGCCTATCCGGCGGGCTACGCGGTCTATCTCGCGACGCTCAACAAGGGGATGACCCGCTTCGTCGGCTTTGGAAACTTCGAGTTCCTGTTCGGGCGCGACACCTTTTGGCTGGTGGTTTACCAGTCCTGCCTGTTCGCCATCACCGCGGTGATCTTCAAGGCGATCATCGGCTTCGTGGTCGCGCACTTCGTCCATAACATTCCGGCGAAGGGCCAGCGCAAGTGGCGTGGCATGCTGCTGGTGCCGTGGGTCATTCCGCCGGCCATGAGCACGCTCGCCTGGCTGTGGCTGTTCGACCCGTCCTACAGCGCCCTCAACTGGATCCTGTCGCTCTTCGGTATCGAGGGCATTCCCTGGACAGGCGAGGCCGGCTGGGCCCGCTTCTCTGTGATCCTCGTCAACGTCTGGATTGGCTCGCCGTTCTTCATGATCATGTACCTCGCGGCGCTGAAGTCTGTGCCCGAGCAACTCTACGAGGCGGCCTCGATCGACGGTGCGACCTGGTGGCAGCGCATCTGGTATGTGACTCTGCCGATGATGCGCAACATCATCGCGATCACCGCGCTCTTCTCGCTGATCGTCACTTTCGCCAACTTCGACATCGTGCGCGTGTTGACGGCCGGCGGTCCGTTGAACAGCACGCATATCTTCGGGACATGGGCATTCCGCGTCGGCATCGAGGGCGGTGACATCCCCCTCGGTGCCGCCGTATCGCTGTTCATGGTGCCGATCCTGGCCGTCGCCGCGACCTTCATCCTGCGCGACATCACCAAGCGGGGGAGTGAAGTCTGATGGCCGACGCATCGATCGCCAGCGGCGCGCCGAGCCGCCCCAAGTACGGCAGCATGAGCCGGGACCGCGCCTGGGCGCTGCGCTGGTCCTATTTCTTCCTCGTGCTGTTCGCCATCTTCTTCCTGATGCCGCCGGTCTACATGCTGATCACCTCGCTGAAGACCAGCGCGGAAATATCGGCCGCGACCAACCCGTGGTGGATCAGTAATCCGACCCTGCAGAACTACATCGACCTGCTCTCGCAGAACCAGTTCCTGGTCTTCTTCAGGAACTCGGCGATCGTGTCGATCTGCGTCGTCATCCTCACCATGGCGATCAGCGTGATTGCTGCCTTCGCGTTGGCCCGCATGAAGTTCTGGGGATCGGCTACGCTGGCGACCGGCGTGTTCCTCACCTACTTGATCCCCGAAACGCTGCTGTTCATCCCGCTGTTCAAGATGTTCGCCTGGGTGAACGAGGTGTTCGGCGTCCAGCTGATGAACCATTGGTGGACGATGATCATCCTCTATCCGACGTTGACGGTGCCGTTCGCCACCTGGATCATGATCGGCTACTTCGCGTCGATCCCCAAGGAGCTCGACGAGGCGGCCCTGATCGACGGCGCCACCTGGATGCAGACTCTCACGAAGATCTTCATTCCGGTGGCCCTGCCGGGGATCATCGCGGCGACGATCTTCACCTTCACCGTGGCCTGGGCTCAGTTCCTCTACCCGCTGGCCTTCACCACCTCGACCAGCGAGCTGGTGCTGCCGGTGGGCATCATCACGACGCTGATCAAGGGCGACGTCTTCAACTGGGGGCAGATCATGACGGGCGCGCTGCTCGGCGCAGCGCCACCGCTCATCATCTACGCCTTCCTCATGGATTACTACATTGCGGGTCTGACCGCGGGCGCGACAAAGGGATAGTCGACACATGGCTCAGGTAACGTTGCGTAAAGTCGTCAAGAAGTACGACGAAGTCCTCGCCGTCCGCGGCATCGACCTCGATATCACCGACAAGGAGTTCATCGTCCTGGTCGGCCCGTCGGGCTGCGGCAAGAGCACCACGCTCCGCATGATCGCGGGGCTGGAGGAGATCAGCGGCGGCGACATCGAGATTGGCGGGCACATCGTCAACGACGTGCCGCCCAAGGACCGGGACATCGCCATGGTGTTCCAGAACTACGCGCTCTATCCGCACATGAACGTCTACGAGAACATGTCGTTCGGGCTGAAGCTCAAGAAGACGCCGAAGGACGTGATCGACCAGCGGGTCAGGCAGGCGGCGCAGATCCTCGACATCACCGAACTGCTGGATCGCAAGCCCAAGCAGCTCTCCGGCGGTCAGCGCCAGAGGGTCGCCATGGGCCGCGCCATCGTGCGCGATCCCAAGGTGTTCCTGTTCGACGAGCCGCTTTCGAATCTCGATGCCAAGCTGCGTGTCCAGATGCGCACCGAGATCAAGAAGGTGCATCAGAAGGTCCGCACCACCACTGTCTATGTGACCCACGACCAGGTCGAGGCGATGACCCTGGCTGACCGCGTGGTGGTGATGAACGGCGGCATCATCGAGCAGGTCGGCTCGCCGAACGACCTCTACCACTCGCCGGCAACCAAGTTCGTCGCGGGCTTCATCGGCTCGCCGGCCATGAATTTTATCACCTGTCAACTCGAGCAGGCGGCGGGTGCCCTGAGGGTGAGGGTGAACGACACGCTGTCCTTCCCGGTGCCGGCCGACCGCACGGCGCGCTACACGCCGCATGTCAGCAAGCCCAACCTGATGCTGGGGCTGCGGCCCGAGCACATCATGGAGACGAGGCCGCATACCGAGCCCAACCAGCACGATTTCGACATGCTGATCGATGTCGTCGAGCCGATGGGCATGGAAACCCTGGTCTATTTCACCGTGAACGGCCGGGAGGTCTGCGGCCGAGTCAATCCCAACGCGGGCGCCGCCGCGGCACAGTCCATGAAGCTGAGGGCCGACCTCAGCAACATGCACCTGATCGACGACAGCACCGGCAAGGTGCTCTGAGCGTCAGCGCGCGTCGTCCGAGTCCACTTCGGCGAGGAAGCCGGAGACGAGGGCCTTCACGACCTCGGGCTGGTCGTCGTGGATATAGTGGCCGGCATCGGCCACTTCCTTCCAGCGCACGAGAGGATTGCGTGCGGCCATCGCCTCGGCGGTTTCGCGCCGGAAGTAGTCCGAGCGGCCGCCGCGCAGCGCGAGCGTCGGGGCACATAACGCTTCAACATGCGGCCACAGGTCCACCCGGCGCGACGGGTCTGGATCGAGCCGGGCGCGGGCGATTCCATCATGGTCGTACTGCCAGCCCCACGTTCCGTCGGGATGCTGCTTCAGCATGTTGCGTAACCGGTCGAGGCGCGCTTCCTCGGTGACGCTCGGGCGCAGGTTTCGCATGAAGGTGACGGCGGCGTCCCAGCTTTCGAAGGAGCGGGGGGCCGAAAGCAGTTCCTGGCGGATGCGGGCGGAGCCCGCGCTGTCCTCCGAGGCGCCCGGGCCGGCATCCTCGATGATCAGCCGCCGGATTTTGTCGGGATGAGTCGCGGCATAGACGTAGGCTGCGATACCCCCCATCGAATGGCCCAGCAGGTCGAAGCGGCCGAGGCCGAGATGATCGACCACGTCCTCAATGTCGCGGACGTAGCTGTCGTTATAGTAGTTGCCCGCCGGATCCCAGTCGCTGGCACCGCGGCCGCGCTGGTCCCAGGCTATAGTGCGGAAGCCGGGCTCAAGCGCCTGTGCCAGCCCGGTGAAGGTCCGGGCATAGCCCCGAATCCCGTGCAGCATGACGATCGGTGCCGCGGCGGGCGGGCCCCATTCCAGCACGCGCAGCGACAGGCCGTCGCGGGTGCGGACCCTGTATTCCCGCGATTCCTGTTCAGTCTTGGCCATGCGATCCTCTTCGTCGGTCAGGCGGCACGTGATGCGTCGGCGGTGGGACCGCCGAGACGCGCATGCAAACGCCCGCGCGTGGCGAAAGCGAAGGCGATGACGATCTCGTCCGCGTTGGGCGCATCCGCGAACATGGCGCTGATCGTGTCGTAGTGCGAGCGGACATACAATTCGTCCTTGTGGGCGAGCGGAATGTCGATCGACGAACCCGGGACGCCGCGCTTGCCGGTCGAAGGAATCCAGGACTTCGCCCCGCCGATCGCCGAGCGCACAGGATCGGCGAAGACCGTCGTCAGCAAGGCATTGCCGTGCTCGTATTCGCCGGCCGAGCCCACCAGGCAGGCCTTGCCGTAGCTCTCGACTCGCGCATCGCCGATCGTCTCGCGGATGCGCTTCCCGAACTCCCGGCCCAACGCCTCCGAGGCCCTCACCGAGCCGCCGAGATTACCGACGAAACGGCCGGCGTGGGGATTATGCAGGGCAGCCCCGACCACGATCTTGCGGACGGGACTGCCGTCGGCCAACTCGCCAGTTTCGGTGGCCAGGGTATCTTCGATCTGCAGGTACCATTTGCGGATATGGAATTCGCCTAGATTGTTGGTGCGCATTTTCCGTTTGTCTTCAGGTGGGAGGAGCGCCGATGTCTCGCGGCGGTCAGGTGATCGAGCGGGGATGCGCGCGAACCGGCGCCTCGAAGGGCGTCCAGGCGACGGCGGTGATCTCGGGGAACGCACGCCATTCCTTGAACCAGCTCCGTCCGCCGTCGAGCGAGCGGAAGAGATCGCCGTACTTGGTGCCGGCGAACACCAGGGCCGGGTCCGAAGAATGCAGGCCGAAAGCCCAGAAGGTCGAGTTCGGCTCGGCATGGAGCAGGGCGGGGACCCAGCTGTCGCCGCGGTCGGTCGAGCGGTAGAGGCGGCTCCGGGTGCCCGGAGTGCCGTCACCGACCGCCAGCATCAGCGCACCGTCTCCGGCCAGCGGCTGGACGGCGCGGGTGTAGTAGAGCCCCTCGAAGCGATCCTTGGAGGCGGCACCAGTCCACGCCTTGCCGCCGTCGGTACTGGTGAAGACCGAATTCACCGTCGCCACGAAGATCCGGTGCGGGTGCTGGCTGCTCGCCGGCAGCATCGAGATGCTGTGGATGTCCGAATTGGTGATTCCGCAGTCGGGATCGATACGGCGCCAGGTGGCGCCGTGGTCGCCGCTTTGCCACAGCCCGCCTTCCTCCACGCCGAACCAGATCTGGGCGGTGTCTGAGGGATTGACGTAGATCGTCAGGATGCGGGGACGATTGACGCCCTGGCAGAATTCCGGGATTTCGGGCGAAAGGCGCTCCCAGCTCTTTCCGGCATCGGTCGAGCGGAACATGGCCGCACGCGAGGGCGCGCCTGTGCCCGCGTAAATGTAGGACGGGTTGGCCGGATCAATGGCGATCGACCATACGGCCTGACCGTTCATTGGCGAGTCCACGAGCGAGAAGTGCGCGCCGCCATCGGTGCTGATGCATAGGCCTGAATCGGCACCGGCCAGGACCACCTGCGGATCCTTGGGATGGACCACGACGCTGCGCACGACGCCGTCGAACTCGATGGCCTCCTTGAGACCCAGACGGTGCCAGCTCGCGCCATCGTCGACGCTGCGCAGGAAGCCCTGGCTCGCCGTTCCAACCAGAATCGTACCCTTCATGTCTGCTCCTCCATTGTCGGCGCCCCCGGATCGCGCCGGGATTCGTCCCTGCTCCAAGGCTGTGCAGAGCATCTTTGCCTGCTCGGATCGGCCTATTCAACAAAATTGTAGTACGAGACTTGTTTTTTAAAACAGAATCGTCGTACCTTTCTCGCCAAGCAGCGAGGGGGTCGCGATGAAAGGGTTGTTTCGGAGGGTCGTGCGTACATGCGCCGCGGTGGCGCTACTTCTCTCGGGGCCAGCGATGGCCGGGACCTATCCGGAACGCCCGGTGACCATCGTCGTGCCGTTCGAAGCGGGCGGATCCACAGACGTTTCGGCGCGGGTCGTCGCCAAGGCCCTGTCGGACGTGCTTCGCCAGCCGGTGGTCGTGTTGAACCAGCCGGGCGCGGGCGGGCGCATCGGCACGCGCCGCGTCGCCACCTCGGAGCCCGATGGTTACACGCTGCTGTGGGGCAGTGGCAGCACGCTGGCCGTCGCGCCGGTTCTTTATCCCGACCAGACCTACCTGACGACTTTGGTGCCGGTGAGCCTTGGCGCCTTGCAGCCCTTCGTGTTCGTCACGTCGCGGGCGACCGGGGCGCGGAGCCTGGCCGAGTTGCTCGACCAGGCGCGCGCCAAGCCCGACGTGCTCAACTTCGCCTCGGCCGGCATCGGCTCCAGCAATCACCTGCTGGGCGAGATCATGATGGCGACGACGGGTACGAAGTTCGTCCACGTCCCCTACAAGGGTTCGATCTCGGCGCGTGACGCGGTGATCAACGGCGATGCCCAGCTGATGGACGAGGTGCTGGCACCGCTGCTTGCTCAGATCAAATCCGGACAACTCGTGCCGCTGATGGTGACCAGCGAAGCGCGCGATCCCGCGCTGCCCGACGTGCCGACGGCAAAGGAAGCGGGCCTTCCCGACCTGTCCATCACCGGCTTCTTCGGCCTGATGGCGCCGCCGAAGACGTCGCCCGAGATCGTGGCCACTCTGAACGCGGCGATGAAGAAGGCGCTGGCCTCGCCCGAGCTGCGCAAATCCTACGAGGCCATGAGCTTCGATGTCGGCACCGGTTCGGCCGAGGAGCTGGCGACGCTGATCGCACGCGGCCGAGATCGCTACGGGCGGATCGTGTCCGAACGCAAGATCACCGTGAACTGAACACCATCCCGAACCACGCCCTCACAGCGAGACCGATATGAAACTGTACCTGACCCCACATGCCTGCTCCCTCGCCGTCGACATCGTCGCGCGTGAACTGGATATCCCGCTCGCCCTCGAATGGGTCGACGTCCGCGCCAAGAAGCTGCGTGACGGGTCCGATTACTATGCGGTCAACCCGAAGGGGCAGGTGCCGACGCTGCAACTCGACGACGGCGCGTTCCTGACCGAGGGGCCGGTGATCGTGCAGTGCATTGCCGACGGCAAGCCCGGCAATGCGCTACTCCCGCCGGCCGGCACGATGGCGCGCTACCGCGTTCTCGAGTGGCTGAACTTCGTAGGTACCGAGCTGCATAAGGGCTTCACGCCTCTGTTCCGCCCCACCACGCCGCAGGGGTATCGCGAGATCGCGCGGCAGAACCTCGCCACCCGATTCAAGTGGCTCGATGGTGTGCTGGCCGGCCAGACCTTCCTCACGGGTGACGCGTTCAGCGTGGCGGATGCGTACTGCTACACGATCCTGATGTGGTCGAAGCTGCACGACATCGACCTCGCGCCGTGGCCGAACCTCGCCGCCTACGTCGCCCGTGTCGGCGCTCGCCCGTCGGTGCAGGCAGCCGAGGCAGCGGAGCGCCAGGCCAAGGCGGCCTGAGGCAGGCCGATGACCATGAAGTTCTTCCACGAGTCCCACGGATGCTCGCTGGCAGTCGACATCGTCGCGCGGGAACTTGGCATTCCGCTCGAGATCGTCTGGGTCGACATGCAGCGCAAGGTCCTCCCCGACGGCACCGACTTGTACGCCATCAATCCGAAGGGGCAGGTGCCGTCGCTGCAGCTGCCGGACGGGCAGTTCCTCAGCGAGGGGCTGGCGATCATGCACTACCTGGTCGATCTCCGGCCGGACAGCGATCTCGCCTCGACCGCGCGAGGCGCGGAGAAGTACCGCGTGCTGGAGTGGATGAGCTTCATCGGATCGGACCTGCACAAGGGCGGGTTCATGCCGCTCTTCAAGAAGGCGACGCCGTCCGACTACCGGCCGATCGCCCTGCAGCACATTGCCGGTCGTCTGGAATGGCTGAACCGCCATCTGGCCGATCGGGACTATCTCGTGGGCGACCGGTTCACCATCGCCGACGCCCATTGCTACGCGATCGTCATCTGGACGAAGCGGCATGCGATCGACGTCACGCCCTGGCCCAGACTCGAAGCCTACATGGCAAGGATTGCCGCCCGTCCGTCGGTGCGTGCCGCTGTCGACGCCCAGCTCGTCCAGGAAGCGATGGAGGCCAAGACCCGTGCAGCCTGATCCAGCGAATCCCCTTCCGTCTTCGCGACAGAGATATCCCATGAAGTTCTTCCATGAAGTCCGCGGCTGTTCCCTCGCAGTCGACATCGTTGCCCGCGAACTGGGCGTGCCGCTCGAGGTGATCTGGGTCGATGTACCCCGCAAACTGCTTCCGGACGGAACCGACTACTACAAGGTCAATCCCAAGGGGCAGGTGCCAGCGCTCGAACTGCGCAACGGCGAGTATCTCACCGAGGGCGCCATCATCATGCAGTACCTCGCGGACATGCGGCCGGAGAGCGATCTCTGCGCCGCGCCGGGCACGCTGCAGCGCTACCGCATCATGGAGTGGATGAGCTTCATCGCCTCCGACCTGCACAAGGGCGGCTTCATGCCGCTTTTCAAGAAGACGACGCCCGACGACTACCGGCCGCTGGCGCGCCAGCTCGTGGTGTCGCGCATGAAGTTGCTGGACGAGCAGCTGGCGGATCGCGATTACCTGACCGGCTCCGTCTTCACCATTGCCGACGCCCATTGCTACGCGATCGCGATGTGGACCCATTATCACGACATCGATCTCGCACCATGGCCCAACCTGTCGACCTATCTGACGCGGATCGGCAGACGTCCCAGCGTGCAGGCGGCCAAGGCGGCGGAACGTGCGGAAGCGCAACGCCAGGGCTACGAGGGCAATGTATGACCGCGCGCTGGAGCCGCCGGCCGGACGGGTCGAACTGGGGTGAGTTCGGTCCTGACGATCAAATCGGCGCGATGAACCTGGTCGGCCGCGAGCAGGTGCTGAAGGGCCTGGCCGAAGCACGGACGGGGCAGACGTTCAGCCTGTCGCTGCCGCTCGACCTGCCGGGCGGCAATGCCCTGCATCCGAGTCGCCACCCGCCGCGCCGGTTCGCGACCCTGCGGGCGGGCAAGAGCGCGGGCGAGCAGTGCTTCTGTTTCGCCCTGCAGCGCGACAATCCGCTGCTCACCGACGTGGTGTCCGACGACGTGGTTTTGCTGCACACGCAGTATTCGACGCAGTGGGACGGGCTCGCGCATATGGGCAGCCTGTTCGACTCCGACGGCAGCGGAAAGCCGGAGGTCACCTTCTACAACGGCTACCGCCCGCGGCATGGCCTGACGGTGGCGGAACGCTGCGAGCGCAGCGAGGCCTGGGCGACCTACGAGAATCCGCGCGCCGATGTGCTGGGCATCGAGAACATGGCGCGCCACGGCGTGCAGGGGCGCGCGGTGCTGGTCGATCTCGCACGCCACTACGGCCGGGAGAACCGCGCGGTCGGGTACGACGATCTGCAGCGCATCCTCGAGAAGGACGCCGTCGAGATCGAGAAGGGTGACATGGTGTGCTTCTACGCCGGCCTAGACGAGCTGATCCTCGGCATGGCCGGGAAGCCCGATGCGGCGGTCCTGCAACGCTCCTGTGCGGGTCTCGACGGACGCGACAAGCGGCTCCTGTCCTGGATCACCGATACCGGCGTCGCGGCGTTGATCTCCGACAATTTCGCCGTCGAGCTGATGTCGAAAGAGGCGCCGCAGATCTCCCACGCCCTGCTGCCTCTGCACGAACACTGCCTGTTTAAGAACGGCATCCACCTCGGCGAGCTGTGGTTCCTGCGTGATCTGGCCGTCTGGCTGCGGAAGAACGGAAGGAATCGCTTCCTGCTGACGGCGCCGCCCCTCAATCTCCCGGGCGCGGTGGGCTCACCCGTGACGCCCATCGCCACTGTCTGAGGCGATGTCCGGAGGTTCACGATGAAGCGCAGGTTGTTCAACATCTCGGCTCTGGCGGCCGCGACCGCCACGGCGGCCGGACTCGGCCGTCCCGCCGCGCCGCGGGCGCAGGGTGCCGCGTTTCCGCCGCTCGTGTCGCTGGTCGTGCCCTTCGCGCCGGGCGGCGGCGCCGACCAGCTCGCGCGCGAATTCGCCAACGCGGCGGCGCCGTTGCTGCCGGGGACGACCTTCGTCGTCGACAACAAGCCCGGCGCCAACGGAGTCATCGCCAACCGCCATGTCGCGCGCCAGAAGCCGGATGGCGCGACCTTCCTGCTGGGCACCTCCAGCACCCATGCGCTCGGCTCGCTGATCCATCGCGGCGACGTCGACCCGGTGGCCGACTTTGCGCCCGCTACGCTGCTGGCCGAGACGGCGACGGCGTGGGCGGTGCTGGCGACCTCGCCCTGGAAGACGCTGCAGGAGGCGATCGCGGCGGCACGGCTGAAGCCGGTCACCTACGGCACGTTCGGCGCAGGCTCCTCCGCCCATCTCTACGGGCTGGTACTGGCTGGCGCGACCGGCGCGAAGCTCGAGCACGTTCCTTACAAGGGTTCGGCCCAGGCCATCACCGACCTACTGGCCGGACATGTCGATTCCGTGTTCCTCACGACCAGCGCGCTCGACGCGATGACGAAGCTGGGCAGGATCCGCCTGCTCGCGGTGAGCGGCGAGAAGCGTACGCAGCTCCTGCCCGATGTGCCGACGTTCAAGGAGCAGGGCGTCCCCCAGCTCGAATTCAACGGCTGGTTCGGTCTCTTCGGCCCCAGGGGCACGCCGGCGCCGCTGCTTGATCGGCTCGCCAGCGCGGCAAAGGCGTTGGGCGAGGATCAGTCGTTCCGCAGCCGTCTTGTCGCACAGGGCTACGACTGGGTCGGCTCCACCCCGGACGCGCTGGTGCGCGAGCTGGCGCGGACGATGGAGATCTACACCCGGATTGTTGCCACCACGCCGGCCGGGGAGCTCTCCCGATGAGCGACAACGGAATGAACGGCGCCGAGAGCGCGACACCGCTCCGCAAGCAGGCGGAAGAGGATCTGCGCAAGGCGATCCTCTCGGGCAAGTACGACGCCGGCGAGCGCCTGAAGGAGCGCCAGCTCATGGAGACACTGGGCGTCAGCCGCACGCTGCTGCGCGAGGCGCTGCGCCAGATCGAAGCCGAAGGGCTGGTCACGCTGGTGCCCAATCGCGGCCCCGTGGTCACGGTGCTCTCCTACGAGGACGCCGAGGAGATCTACGAGGTCCGCGGCATCCTCGAAGCGCAGGCCTGCGTGGGCTTCGTGCTGCGCGCCTCCAGCGCCCACGTCCGCAAGCTGCAGGACGTGTTCGCCAGTCTGAAGGAGGCCGCCGAGGGCGGTGATGTATTGCGCACGCTGGAACTCAGCAGCGACTTCTACGACGTCATCCTCGAGGGCAGCGGCAACAAGGTGCTGAGCTCGATGCTCAAACTGTTGCACAACCGCATCGTGCTTCTGCGTCGGACGTCCATGTCTGAGCCCGGCCGCCTTCCCGAGACACTCGACGAACTGACCCGGATGCACGAGGCCCTTTGCGCGCGCGACGAGTCCGCCGCCAGCAAGGCCTCGCAGCACCATGTCCGCCAGGCCTCCCGGGCCGCCCTGCGCATCATGCGCCAGCGGCAGTAGGAGACGGCATGCCCGGTGGGATTCCAGTTCGCCGGCGACTGAGCCGGTTCTCACGGGGGAAGGCTCCATGTCGTCGATCAGAATCCTGTCTGCCATACTGCTGCTGGCCCTGAGTTTCACTGGGCCGGCGAAAGCGCAAGCCAACTTTCCGGCGAAGCCGATAACGCTCGTGGCGGCCTTCGCGCCGGGCGGTGCCACCGATACGGCGGCCCGCATCATCGCCAAGGAACTCTCGATCGAGCTGGGACAGCCGGTCGTCGTCGACAACCGCGTCGGCGCCGGCGGCGCCATCGGTGCGACTTCGGTCGTCAGGGCAGCGCCGGACGGCTACACGTTGCTGCTCGGAACAGGTTCCGAGATGGTCGTCCTGCCGGCCGTGAAGATCGTGCCGCCCTACGATACGCTGAAGGACTTCACCCCAATCGCCGAGATCGGCACCGTGACCTTCGTGCTGGTGGCGCATCCGTCGGTCGCTGCCAGCAGCGTGCAGGAGTTGATCGCACAGGCACGGGCCAATCCCGGCAAGCTCTCCTTTTCCTCGTTCGGCATGGGTTCGACCAACCATCTCCTCGGCGAATTCTTCATGAAGAAGTCGGGCACCGACCTGCTGCACGTGCCCTACAAGGGCAGCGCCGCCGCGGCGACCGACCTGGTCGCCGGCGAGGTCAAGCTTTCCTTCGACACGACAACTGTGGCGATGCCGCTGGTCCAGAGCGGCAAGCTGAAGGCGCTCGGCCTGCTGTCGCCGGAGCGTTCCGACGCGGCCCCCGGCGTCCCGACCCTGGCCGAAAGTGGCGTTCCTCTCTCGACCGTCGGCTGGGTCGGTGTGGTCGGGCCGCGCGGTATGCCGGCTCCGATCGTCGAGCGTCTCAACAAGGCCATCAACAAGGTCCTGGCCATGCCCGCCATCGTCCAGTCCTTCAAGGACCGCGGCGTCACCGTCATGACCGCCACGCCCGAAGGTTTCAGCAGGTTCATCCAGTCCGAGGTCGTCGAGTGGACGCAGGTGGTGAAGGACGCCGGCGTGAAGATCGAATAGCGCCGCATCGCCGGCGAGGACGAAGAGGGGCTTGCCGCAGGGCAGGCCCTTTTTCTTTGCGTGCCATCATCGGCTTCCGCCGCTCGGCTCGTGGCGCGCATCTCCCCGCGACGGGATCATCGTGAAGGCGTAGGCTCGCAACCGCGCGGCTGGTGCCGCACGAAACCGGGAACAATGGACCCGAGAGGGAAACGAGGAGAGAGCGTGATGGGTATTCTGACGGGCAAGGTCGCGTGGGTAACGGGCGCGGGGTCGGGCATCGGTCAGGCGGCGGCGGTGGCCTTGGCCAAGGACGGTGCGACCGTGGTGCTGACCGGCCGCCGCCGGGCGCCGCTAGAGGAGACCGCGGCGATGATCGCCGAGGCTGGCGGCAAGGCCGAGGTGAAGCCGGCCGACCTGATGAAGGCCTCCGCGGTCGAGAAGACCGTTGCCGCGATCGCCAAGAAGCACCGCCGCGTCGACATCCTGGTCAACAATGCCGGCCTCAACATCCAGAAGCGGAGCTGGAAGCAGCTGACGCCCAAGGGGGTCGACGAAGTCGTGCATGGCAACCTGTCGAGCGCCTTCTACTGCACCTCGGCCGTGCTGCCGCTGATGCGCAAGAACAAGGGGGGTGTGCTGATCCACACCTCTTCGGTGGCCGGCAAGGTGCCGAGCCTGCTCTCGGGCCCGGCCTATTCGGCGGCCAAGCACGGCGTGGTGGCGATGAGTCACACGATCAACATGGAGGAATGCGTCAACGGCATCCGCTCCTGCGTGGTCTGCCCGGGCGAGGTGGCGACGCCGATCCTCGACAAGCGGCCGGTGCCGATCACGCCGGCCGAGCGCAAGCGCATGGCGCAGTCGGAAGATGTCGGCGACCTGATCCGCTACATTGCCTGCCTGCCGCCGCACATCGTCATCAACGAGGTGATGATCAATCCGACCTGGAACCGCGGCTACGTCGCGAGCCTGCAACGCGGGAAGTCCTGACATGGGGAGCGTGACCATCAAGGCGAAGGAACTGGAATCCTTCGTCGCGGACATCTTTGCCGCCGCGGGATGCTCGAAGGAGGAGGGCGGCCGCATCGGCCGCTATCTCGTGAGCGCCAACCTGTCGGGTCATGACAGCCACGGCGTGGTGCGCGTGCCGCGCTACGCCTCGCAGAAGAAGACCGGCACCGTCATCGCCGACGTGAAGGTCGACGTGCTGGTCGACACGCCAGTCATCGCAGTGGTCGACGGCAAGTACGGGTTCGGCCAGACCGTGACGCCGCAGGCCGTGCAGATCGGCATCGACAAGTGCCTGAAGAACGGCCTCTCGGCGGTGACCCTGCGCAACGCGGGCCATGTCGGCCGGGTCGGCGACTGGGCCGAGATGGCGGCCGATGCGGGCCTCGTCTCGGTTCATTTCGTCAACGCCTCGGGCAGCGTCCTCGTGGCGCCGTTCGGCGGTGTCGAGCGTCGTTTCTCGACGGCACCCTATTGCGTCGGCGTCCCGCGGCCAGGACAGGACCCGCTGGTTCTCGACTTCGCCACCTCGATCGTGGCCGAGGGCAAGGTGCTGGTGACCAGCCAGGGCGGCAAGAAGCTGCCCGAGGGGGCACTGATCGGCCCGGATGGCAAGCCGAGCGCCGATCCGCACCTGCTCTATGGCGACTACACGCCCACGGGACCGCGCGACCACAGCAAGGGCACCGGCGCCATCCGCGCCTTCGGCGACCACAAGGGCTCGGGGCTGGCCTTCATGTGCGAGATCCTGGGCGGCTCGCTTTCGGGCACGGGGGCGACCGACCCCAAGCGCGGCCGCTTCGCCAACGGCATGCTGTCCTTCTACGTCGATCCCAAGGTGTTCGACGCCGAGGGCTTCTTCCCCACGGACATCGCCAAGTACGTCTCCTTCGTGAAGGGCTCCAAGCCCGCAACGCCCGGTGTCGAGATCCTCGTGCCGGGCGAACAGGAGTCACGGACCCGCGCCCAGCGTCTTGCCGACGGCGTGCCGCTGCCGGACGACACCTGGGCCGCCATCGTCGAGACGGCGCGCTCGGTCGGTCTCGACGAAAGGCGCATCCAGCAGGCGACGATGTAGCCCGTTAGCGGCCGGCGGCGCGCTGCAGCCGGTAGACGGACCCCGCGACCGGATCGACCGGTGCCGGCGTCGCGACATAGTCGGTGCGCAGCATACGTTGCAGCGCACCGAGGCGGCCGGCGTCCGCCACCATGCCGGTCTCGGTCAGCAATTGTGCCTCGGGAATGTCCCATAGGCGCACGACCAGCACCGCGTAGCCCAGCTCCATCGCACGATCGATCTGTCGCCGCAGCGACTCGACATGCCGCTCGGCGCTCCAGTCAGGATGTCGCAGCACGTCGCCGGTGAAGCCGATCCATTTGAACTTCGGCAACGCCTGCGGCGCGGGCCCAAGCCCGGCGACGCCCGGCTCCGACGTGCCCCAGTGCAGCGAGGCGTAGACCATCGTCCAGTCGAAGTCGTGCAGCAGGAACACCGTGCGTGATGGATCGCCCTGCTGCTCCAGCCGCTCGATCGCGAGGCGCCATTTGGTGTCGAGGCCGCGCAGTGGGGCGATGCTCCAGACGTTGTAGGCGAACAGCGCCACGGTGACGGCAGTCATCGCGGCGAGACCGCGCGCGGGCCAGCGCCGGCGCGTGGCCAGCAGTACCAGCGCCCAGGCCGGTGTCACCCAGGCCATGACGTTGACCTGCATCTGCGGGTCCTGCGGCTGGGAATAGAGGTTGAAGACCTCGCCGGCGAGGAAGGTGATGCCGAACACCGCGACGAGGGCGCGGGTCTGCCCGTCGCCTCGGGTCGGCCACAGGGCCGAGCCCGCCACCCAGGCGATGCCGATCAGCCAGAAGGTCGCGACGAAGCGCCAGATATCCCACCCGGGAACGGCATCGAACGTGGTGACGCCCGTTCCCAGCAGGTAGGCGACGATTCCGTCCCAGAGGTAGCCGACCTTGGGCCAGGTGAAGCCGGCCCACACCGAGCGCACCGCCTTGCCTGTCCAGATGAGATCGAATGGGCCGACGGCGCCCGGGTGCCCGTGCCAGGCCAGTGCAACGAGTGCGGCTGTGGCGGCCATCGTGCCGAGGAAGAGCGCGATCCAGGCAAGGCGCAGCGACCAGCGCCGCTCGCAGAACCAGAGGGCGGCCAGCATCGCCGGCAGGGTGGGGAACATCAGTCGCCATTCGAACAGCCAGCCGGCCGAGAACAGGACCGAGACTGCCACGACGCGCGCCACCGTCGGCCGCGCCAGCCACACCGCGCCCAGCGCCATCGCGGCGAACATCACCGTGTAGCTCGGCATGATGTCCTCGTTGACGATGGCGAGGAACATCACGTGACTGGTCGCGAGATGGAACGCGCCCGTCAGCCAGCCAATGATCCGGTCGCCCGTCACCGCCCGCGCGAGCAGATAGGCCGCGCCGACACAGAGACTTGCGCTGACGGCATTGAGGATCGTGAGCTGCCGCCGCGGATCGCCGGCGAAGACACCCAGCAGGTCGAGCAGCCGGCAGAGCGCGCCGTAGGCGGGATAGAAGAGATAGTTCGACGGGTAGAGCGGCGCGTTCGCCGGATCGACCACCCACGGCTTCAGTTCGAGGCTCTTGAAGACGCCATTGCCGGTCAGTCCGCCCTGCGCATTGTCGAACCACAGGATGAGGGCGATCAGCATGGCGCTGCTGCCGATCACGAGCAGGGCGAGATCGGCAAGTGTTCCCCTCGACCATTGCTCGCCAGTTTGCCCCATGCCGATATTTTTGTAGCGAATGCCGGCAGTATTCACAACGATGGCGCCTTGAAGAGCCATTGGAGGAAACAATGAAGACGATGATGAGGCGTACTGCCTGCGCGCTGGTCCTGGCGGCGGTGGCGGTACCGGTTTGCGCCCAGGATTTCCCGTCCAGGCCGCTCAAGCTCGTGGTGCCCTACGCGCCGGGCGGTGGCGCGGACTCCGTGGCACGCATCGTCGCCAAGAGGGTTTCCGAGAATATCGGCCAGCCGATTGTGATCGAGAACAAGGGCGGCGCCGGCTCGATCGTCGGGACCGACCTCGTGGCCAAGGCCGAGCCCGACGGCTACACTTTGTTGCTCGGCCAGTCCGGCCCGATCTCGATCAATCCGGCCGTCTACAAGACGCTGCCCTACGATCCGGTGAAGGACTTCGCGCCGATCACCATGACGACGGCCTATCCCTACATCCTGGTCGTCAATTCCGAGTCGCCGGCCAAAACCCTGAAGGAGTTCGTGGTGCTGGCGAAGAGCAAGCCCGGTGCGATGAATTACGGCTCAACCGGCGTCGGCGCGGCCAACCATCTCGTTGCCGAGCTGTTCAACAGCAAGGCGGGGCTCAAGATGACCCATGTGCCCTATCGCGGCACGGCGCTGGCGGTCGGCGATCTCGTCAGCGGTCAGCTGAACGTCGTGTTTGGCGATCCGATCAGCGTCCTGCCTCACATCAGGTCCGGCAAGCTGCGCGCGCTGGCCGTCACCAGCCTCGAACGCTCACCGGTGGCGCCGGAAGTGCCGACTGTCGCCGAGAGCGGCTATCCCGGCTTCGAGGCTCTGGCCTGGCACGGCATCCTGGCACCCGCAAAGACCCCGCCTGCCGTGATCAAGAAGCTGAACGCCGAGATCGTGAAGGCACTGGCCGATCCCGCCACCAGGGAACTGCTGGAGAAGCAGGCTATGCAGACGGTCGGGAACTCGCCGGAAGCCTTTGCCTCCTTCATCCAGAAGGACATCGCGACCTGGAAGGCGGTCGCGGCAGCCGCCAACGTCACCGTCGAGTAGGCACCCCCAGCGCCAGCAGCGAGGAGACATCCTCGCTGCGGTCGAGCGCCCAGACGGCGTCGATCAGCGGCTGGATGTCGTGGTCCGGCTCCCAGCGCCTGGCCTCGTCCCGCAGCTTGGCCTCGATCTCGGCATCCTTCAGCGGGTTAGACGAGCTGCCGCGCGCCGCTTGGGTGGACAGCGCATGCTTCTTCCCGTCGGCGGTCCAGATGTCCATCTCCGCGGCGATGGTCGAGATACCGTCATCGCTCGCGCATTCGAACCGAGCCCGTAGCGCCTTGATGGCGGGATCGGCGACGCAGGCATCGGTCAACTGGTCGAGGCCGGCCTTGCCCAAGACGAGAGCCGCCGCCACGCAATGCTGCAGGCTGACCTGGGCCTCGCGGCCCGTGGCGATGTCGGCCCGGTCGGTGCGCTGCAGGAGCAGAGGATTGCCGCGTACGGCGATCCGCTCGACCGCCACGTCCGGATGGGCGCGCCGCCAGTCGAGCGCGAGGTCGAGCAGTGGGTGGATCACGAAGCCCGCGGCATAGGGCTTGATCGAGTTGTGAGTGACCTGCCAGTCCCCGCCCAGACCGTCGAGCAGGGCTTTCCAGTCGGGCGGCTCGCCCATGGCGGCAAGAAAGCCCTGCGCGCCGGCGATCGGCTCGGGCGGGCCGGCGAAGCCCTTCTCCGCTAGCAGCGCCGAGAACAGGCCATTGCGCGCGGCGTTGCCCACGCTGACGCTCTTGGCGGGCCAGCCCAGGCACTCGCAGAGGCCCGACGATTGGGTTGAGGCGCTGCCCAGCGCCCACACGGTCCGCTCGACGTCGAGGCTGAGGAGCTTGGCCGCGCCCGCCGCCGAACCGAACACGCCGCAGGTCGAGGTGATGTGCCAGCCCTTGGGATAGTGACCGGGCGATATCGCGCCGCCGACCCGGCACTCGATCTCGAAGCCCAGCGCAAAGGCCAAGAGGAGTTCAGGTCCGGTGACGCGGCGGATCTCGGAAAGGGCCAACAGCGCCGGGGCGAGCGGCGATGTCGGGTGAACGACCGTCGGCAGATGGGTGTCGCAATAGTCGAAGACGTTGGCGCCCGCCGCATTCAGGAAGGCGGCCGTCAGCGGGTCGATGCGCTCGGGCCGCCCGACGATCGTGGCCTGCCGGCCGCCCGAGAATTCGCCCAGCGTCCGCAGCGCCAGCTCGACAGGCTGGGTGCGGCAGCCGGCGATCGCGACGGCAAAAAAGTTCAGCAGGGCCCGCTTCGCTTCGTGGCGGGCCTTCTCGGGAAGGTCGTCCCACTTCGTGTCGACAATGAAGTGGGCCAGTTCCTGGGTGACGCCTTGTCTGGGCAGCATGGTATTCTTTCTGTGAGCAAGCGTATCTATTCGCGGACCGCAGCACCTTCGAGCTTGAGCGCGGCATCGGCAGCGGGTTTGATCCCTTCGTCGAGGCGCAGGCATCCGGCGTTGAGCCCGTCCCCCGGCTTCCTGTCGACCGGCGCGATGAACAGCGTCGTGACCTTGATGTCTCCCACGGCGAGTCGCGCCTCGCTCAGCCAGCGCGTCGCCCGGATCGAGGCGCCGCCCTTGTCGAGCAGGACCCAGCCGCAGAGCACTGTGCGTTCCCCCGACGGATCGATGCGGACATGGGCCGTGTCGTTGCCCTTGAAGCTGCCGGCGGTGCTGGTCACCTGCCATTCGAAGGGCACGGCGCGGTACAGCTTCGCGTCTTCGGCCGAGACGTCGATCGTGCCGACATAGTCGGCCTTTGCGAGCGACGGATCACGAATCCAGCCCTGCGACGCCGCGATGCCGTACAGGACCAGCGCCGCCGCCAGCAGCAGCATCGCCCAGCGTGGAATACCGGTCATGGGTTAGGCGAGGATGGTCGTCAGGCCGCCGTCGACCACCAGCGTGTGGCCGGTGATGTAGGCGCCGGCGTCCGAGGCGAGCAGCAGCAGGGCGCCACGCAGATCCTCGGGCTTGCCCCAGCGCGCGGCCGCGGTGCGGCGCTCGAGCATGTCGCTGAAGTCCTTGTTCTGCTGGAGGGGCACGTTGAGTTCGGTCCGGATGTAGCCGGGCGCGATTGCATTCGCGGTGACATGCGGCCCGTATTCGGCCGCCAGGTTCTTGGTCAGGCCGACGAGCCCGTGCTTGGCCGAGACGTAGCCCGCCACCGAGGCGCGGCCGAGGACCGCCATGACCGACGAGATGTTGACGATCCGCCCGTACTTGCGCACGAGCATGTGGCGGCCGACCTCGCGGGCGACGATGAACTGCGACACGAGGTCGGTCTCGATCACCTTGCGGAAATCCGCCGTTGCGGTGTCGACGATGTCCTGGCGATGGACGATCCCGGCATTGTTCACCAGAACGTCGATGCGGCGGTGCCTGGAGATGATGGCGCGAACCTTGGCGACGACATCCGCCTCGTCGGTGACGTCCAGCGGGACGACATGCGCCGTGCCGCCCTTGCGGGTGACGGCGCGGGCCGTTGCGTCGAGCTCTTTCACGGTGCGGCCGGCGCAGAGCACGGTCGCACCGGCGTCCGCCAGGGCCAGCGCCATGTCGCGTCCCAGTCCGCGCGACGCACCAGTCACCAGGGCGACGCGCTTCTTCATCGAAAACAGATTGGCCATGTTCCCGCTTACCATTCGCTTCTTTGCCTTGGGACCCGATCCTAGCCTATGACAGGTGCCGCAGATATCGGGAGAAACGACATGGCGAAATCGAACAAGGTGGCGATCGTGACGGGCTCGGCGACGGGGCTGGGGGCCTCCTGCGCGCTCGACCTGGCGGAGCGCGGCTGGAATGTCGCGATCAACTACACCAAGAGCAGGAAAGAGGCGGACGAGACCTACGAGGCGGTGAAGGCCAAGGGCGTCGAGGCGATCCTCGTCCAGGCCGACATGGGCCAGGACGCCGACTGCCGAAAGCTTGCGGAAAAAACCATGAAGAAGTGGGGCCGCATCGATGGCCTGGTCAACAATGCCGGGACCACCAAGTTTCAGAACCAGGGCGACCTCGACGGCGTCACGCCGGAGGACTTCGATCGCATCCTGCGGGTCAACGTGACCGGCCCGTACATGATGAGCCGCGCCGTCTTCCCGATCATGAAGAAGCAGTGGGAGGCTGATCAGGCTCGCGGCTCGATCGTGAACATCTCCTCGATCGCCGGCGTCATGGGGGTCGGCAGCTCGATCCCCTATGCCTGCTCCAAGGGCGCGCTCAACACCCTGACGCTTACGCTCGCGCGCTGGCTGTCGCCGGCCGTGCGGGTCAACACGGTCTGCCCGGGCTTCATCCAGACGCGCTGGCTGCTGGGCGGCATGGGCGAGGAGAACTACAACAAGATGAAGATGGGGCAGGAGCAGAACACGCCGCTGCGCCAGGCCGGCACGCCCGAGCAGATGGCGGAAGCCGTGATGTTCTTCCTGACCAGCGCCAGCAACATCACCGGCGAATTTTTGATCGTCGACGCCGGCATGCATCTGGCCAGCCTGCCGATGAAGGCGCGCTAAAGACGCGTTCCTGCTACGCGCGTGCGGCGCAACAGAAGAGATTTTCCTTTCGAATAACGTCTCTTCATGTGGCGCCGCACATCTTCTCCATGGCGCCGAAGTGTAGCGAGCCCAAGATCATCCGAACATCTTCGGAGGTCCTGGACCATGAACCTGCAGCAACAACTCGACGTCTTCGCCAACCTGTCGAGCGTCGTCGCCGACATGAACTATCTCGTGCCGATGGTTGAGCGGCCGCGGAACTACACGTTCGACCCGCCGCCGCGTGCCCGACGCCGAGGTCTCGGCGGATGCGCCCCGTCAGCCGGTGCGCGGCGTCCATATCGACCATACGGCCCGGTCGGGTCCGCAACGCGTCCGCGATCTCCTGCCCGACGAAGCCGAGGAGTTGCTGAAGGGAAGGGTGCAGGTCGTCAACCTGTGGCGACCGATCAAGGGGCCGTTGCTCGATTCACCGCTCGCCGTCTGCGACGCGACCTCCATCGCGCTGGACGACCTGATGCCATCGGATCTCGTCTATCCGCATCGGGTCGGCGAGACCTACTCGGTGAAGTTCAATCCGGCGCATCGCTGGTACTAGGTGCCGCAGATGCGCGCCGACGAGGCGCTGCTGCTGAAATGCTGCGATACCTCGACTGGCGTGCCGGCGCGTTACACACCACACAGCGCCTTCACCGATCCGACGGCGCCCGCGGATGCGGCGCCGCGCGAAAGCATTGAGGTCCGGACGCTGGTGTTCCACCGGTCCTGACGATGATTACGGAATCTCGTGGCCGCGGCCGATGTTACGGACCACTTCCTTGAGGTGCGGCTTCACTTCGAGCAGCGCCTTTCGGTAGGCGACCAGGCCGCGCAGCATCGCACCGTCGCGGTTCAGCAGTGCGTCGGCGAACTCGACCATGCGGGTGTTGGGCCAGCCGTGCTTGCGCAGGTCCAGCAACTTCAGGAAGGCCTGTTCCTCATGGCCGGGAGCGTTCTGTGCCATCAGGATGGCCGCGGCAGCGGTCGAGCGCGAGATGCCAGCGTGGCAATGCACCAGCACGTGACCGTCAGGCCGCGCGTGCACGCGTTCGCCAAAGGCCAGGACCTTCTCGATGTGCGCAGGCGTGCAGGCCTCGAAGCCCGGGTACTCCGCCACCACGTCGTCGAAGCGGATCAACTCGTGATCGATGCCGGAATAGGCGTCGAGCGCAGGCGGACGCGGCTCGTGGGTATCAATGATCGAGAGGACGTGGCTGACACCGACGGCGCAGTGCTGCGGCAGCTCGGGGATGCCGCAGATCGTGACCTTGAAGGGAGGAAGTGACATCGCGTCAGCCTACAGCAAGCCACGCGCCATGTGCAGCCCGAGGCCCAGCAGCCCGATCAGGAAAACCCGGCGGAACATCTCCGGCGACAGGGCATTGCGCGACTTCTGGCCGAGCCACACGCCGATCGAGGTCGGTACGATGGCGACAATCCCGCCCACGACATTCGTGGCGTCGAAGGCGCCCTGGCGGAACAGCGCGAAGGTCAGCGAGCCGATCAGGAAGATGAAGAGGATGCCTAGCGCCTGGACGAGGTCGTCCTTGTCGATGTCCAGCGACTGCATGTAGGGCAGGAACGGCACGGCCGCGATGCCGGTGAAGCCGGCGACGGCGCCGCTGGCGATGCCCATCAGCGGGTTCATCCACCGTTCCGCTTGGCGCGAGACCCGGGGCCGCCACGCCAGAAGCACGATGGTCGAATAGAGAACCAGCATGACGCCCAGCCAGGCCGAGGCCTGGGCCGAGCCGAGCTTGTCGAGGGTCGCGGCGACGAGGATCAGTGTGATAGTCGCCGTCAGGGCCAGCGTCCAGAAGCGGCGGAAAAGGCGCAGCAGCCCGTGACCGTAGGCCGCCTGCCAGATGTTCGTGACCAGGGTCGGAATAGTCATGATGGCGAGCGCGTCCTCGAGCGGGACGGCCAGCGTCATCAGACCCACGGCGATAGGCGGAAGGCCGATTCCGACCGCTCCCTTGGCGATGCCGGCGATGACGAACGCGACGGCGGTCACCAGAATCTGCACTTCGGTCATCAGATCAGGACACCCTTCGCCAGCCGGTCGAAGCCCTCCCAGAAAAGGGCCCGGATCTCGTCGGTTTCCATCATGATCTCATGGCGGGCGTGGCCGATCGTGAAGTGTTCGCCGCGCTTCAGCCGGGCGACCAGCGGGGCGTGGGACCGGGAATCGATCAGCCTGTCCTCCCCGGCCGTCATCAGCAGGACCGGCAGGTCGATTCGCTCGAGGTAGCCGGGGGCATGGACGGCCGTCATCGACCGGACGGCCTGGCGGGACCAGCCCAGCGTCGGACCGCCCAGCGACAGGCGGGGATCGGCCGTGAACCAGTCCTCAGTGAAGCGGTAACGTCGCTCGTCATGGGTGACGAAATTGGAGGCGAACTCCCGGGCCAGCAGGACGAAGGGTCCGGTGCCGAACAGGTAGCGCTCCTCGACCGCCGGGACCTCCGGCATGATCATCAGGACCGAACGCAGCATGGCTTCCCGGCGCAGGGCGGTCATGGGCGACACGAACAGGGCAGCGGAGAAGGGACCTGTCCCGTTCTCCGCCAACTCCCGCATTGCGATGTGGCTGCCCATCGAGTGGCAGAGCGCCATCACCGGGCGGGGAGCGTCAGGTGTAACGATCGTGTCGAGGAATAGCCGCAGGTCGGCCATGTAGGTCGAGAAGTGGTCGATATGTCCCTTGCCGCGGTCGGGCAGCGGCCGGTCGGACAGGCCCTGGCCCCGCCAGTCGAGCGCCGCCACCGCGAAGCCTCGTTCCAGGAGCTCGCCCACCACCTCGGTGGCATATTTCTCGATGAATTCGCCGCGACCGGTCAGGATGACAACGGTACCGCGGGCCACGCCCAAGGCATTCCACCAAGCGTAACGCAGCCGCGCTCCCGCACGCTCGAGAAGGCCGTAACGATCCGCCGCGCGATAGGTTGCGCGGAGAGAGGCGGGTATCGCTACGGGGGCTGCGGCGGGATCCTGATCATTCATGGTTTGTGGCGTTTTGGCGAAGGACGGGCGTCAAGGCCAGCAAAGAATTGGGCATTTTAGCCATCATCCCCTTCGGTCTCTTTACCGTACCGGGAGGCGCAGGCTATAGATCGCCCGTGTCGCCTTACCGACTGCGAAGGGTCGCCGTCGAGGAAATCGGGCGCAAGGAAACCTCGAAGAGGTCCGCCGCACTGCGTGGTAGTCGGCTCGCTTGGAGAGTCGATCCGGGCACGGTCCTTGCGTCGGCGAGTGTCGTCCGCAGGAGACATGCGACCGCGATCCCGAAGCGAGCGTTCACCACCGGCGGCGTTGCCGGAGCAATCGTCTCTTCATGATGCGTCGGGGCCTGGTTCTTTTCTTTACGGTAGCGGCCACTCTGGTGGGCTGGCGCCTGCTCGACAGCCGTGTGACGGCGGCGAACGTCGAGGGTCCGCTCCATGGCGTCACCTATGCGCCCTGGGCCAAGGATCAGGATCCGCTCGAAGGCAAGGCGAGCGGCCTCTGGAGCTTCCTGCGAACCGCCGTGAACGAGGCGCCTGCACCGCAGATCAAGCCGCGCAATGATCAGATCGAGCGCGACTTCGCCATGCTGGGCGGCAAGGTCAACTACGTCCGTACCTACCGCACCACCGACGGCGGCGACGTGATGCCGGCGCTGGCTGCGAAGTACGGGCTGAAGCTGGTGCCGGGCGCCTGGATCTACAGTCCGAACGAAGCCAAGTTGCAGTTCGGCCGTGAGGCGAGCGAGGTCAACGCCGAGGAGACTGGCGCGCTGATCCGCATGGCCAACCAGAACCCAAATATCGAGCGCGTCCTGGTCGGCAACGAGAACATCCTGCGTTTTGATGGCGAGAAGGACCTGCGCAACCCCAACGCCACCAGCCCGGCCCAACTCATCCGCGAGATCCGCAACGTCAAGCGCAACGTCAAGGTGCCCGTCAGCACCGCAGAGCCGTGGCACGTCTGGGAGCGCTATCCCGAGCTCGCGCGTGAGGTCGACTATCTCGCCGTCCATATCCTGCCGTACTGGGACGAGCAGTCGAGTTCCACGCCGCTGGAGTACGTGAAGGAAAAGATCGGCCTCCTGCGCAAGCTCTACCCGAACAAGAACATCATCGTGACCGAGGTCGGCTGGCCGTCGAACGGCGCCTCGCGGCGCAGCCCCGGTTCGGGCGTGGTTAAGGATGCGACGCCGGCCGAGCAGGCAAAGAACGTGCGCGACATGGTGGCGTGGCTGCGCTCGCAGAACATCGACACCTTCGTCGTCGAGGCCGTCGACCAGCCGTGGAAATCCTACGACCTGGAAGGCAAGGCGGGTGGCTACTGGGGGCTCTGGAATGCGGATCGGCAGCCCAAGTTCGCCTGGACGGGGCCGATCGAGACCTTCCCGCAGTGGCTCTCCTGTGCGGCGTGGTCGCTGGCGGCATCGCTGCCGCTGATGCTGCTTTTCCTGTGGCGCTGGCCACGCCTCGGCATGGCGGGGCAGGTGGGCTTCTGCGCCCTGCTGGCCCTTTCGGCGAGCGCTGTGGCCTATGGCGCGTCGGTTGCGGCCGGCACCTACATGGTCGCCTCGGAGATGATCGGCTGGGGCGTGCTTGCCTTCTTCCTGGTGGCCAGCCTGGGCATGGCGCTCGTGCAGGCGCTCGAGATGGCGGAGACGATCTGGCGTGGCCGCTGGACGCGCGAGGCGCTGCCGGCCGCGGAGATGATCGCCCGCCAGCCGTCGAACCGCGAGTGGCCCAAGGTCTCGCTGCATCTGGCGATCTGCAACGAGCCGCCGGCGATGGTCATGCAGACGCTCGATTCGCTGGCCGGGCTCGACTATCCGAACTTCGAAGTCATCGTGATCGACAACAACACCAAGGATCCGGCGGTGTGGCGTCCGGTGCAGGACTACTGCGCCCAGCTCGGCGAGCGCTTCAAGTTCTTCCATTTCGACGTGATGAAGGGCTTCAAGGCCGGCGCGCTCAACTTCGTGCTGAGCCAGACCGCGCCCGACGCCAAGGTGATCGGGGTCATCGACAGCGACTACATGGTGCGCCCGGACTGGCTGAAGGCGCTGGTGCCGTACTTTGACGACGCCAAGATCAGCTATGTGCAGGCGCCGCAGGATCATCGCGATTGGCGCGGCGACCGCTTCAAGGAAATGCTGAACTGGGAATATGCCGGCTTCTTCGACATCGGCATGTGCCTGCGCAACGAGTACGACGCCATCATTCAGCACGGCACGATGACCCTGGTGCGCCGCTCCTGCATGGAAGAGATGGGCGGCTGGGCGACCTGGTGCATCACCGAGGATACCGAGCTCGGCCTGCGCCTGATGGAGAAGGGCTATGGTGCGATGTACAGCCGCGAGCGGTTCGGCCACGGCCTGACGCCCGACCACTTTGCCGGCTACAAGAAACAGCGTTTCCGCTGGGCCTACGGCGCCATGCAGATCATGAAGGCGCATGCCGGCAAGATGTTCTTGGGCGATACCAAGCTCACCTTCTGGCAGAAGTATCATTTCGTCGCCGGCTGGCTGCCTTGGTTCGCAGACGCGCTGAACCTCATCTTCACCTGGGCGGGGCTGGTCTGGGTGCTGGCAGTCGTCGTGCCGCCGCTGTTCGGCATGAAGCCGGTCGGCCTGCCACCGTCGGAATTCATCGCGCCGACCATCGGCATCTTCGTCTTCAAGCTGCTCTATTCGTTCGGTCTCTACTTCGACCGCGTGCGTTGTACCTTCCGCCAGAGCATCGGCGCCTCCCTGGCCGGCCTGGCGCTGACCTATACGGTGGGGCGGGCGGTGATCTACGGGCTGGCGACTAGCCGCCTGCCGTTCATGCGCACGCCTAAGATGGACGAACGCGCGACTTTGGGCATGGCGCTCGGGATGGCGCGCGGCGAGGCGGTCCTGGCCGTCCTCCTGTGGATCGCGGCGGCGGTGCTGTGGTTCGGCAACGGAGTGGTCGATCCCGAGGCCCGCCTGTGGTCGGTATTCATGATCGTGCAGTCGCTGCCCTACGTGGCCGCCGTCTACGTCTCCATCGTCAACGCGGTGGAGCAGATGCGGCATGCCGAGCCGGCCTTCGAGGCGCCGGCCCCGGCCGCCACGGCGGCATCTGCCATGCAACCCGCGCAATAGGGAGCGGCTGCTTTTTCCTGTCGACCTGGAAAGGCGTCTGTTAGCGTTTCGCCCATGCCCCCGATCGAGTCTCGTGCCGGTCTCGACTCGCGCGCCGGTACCGCCCTCTTCCTGAAGCGCTGGCTGCGCAATCCATTTTCCATGGGCGCGGTCGTGCCGAGCGGTCGGCTGCTCGCCGCGGCGATGGCGCGGGCGACCCTGGCCGAGATGAAGGGGCGTGACGGTCACGTCATCGAGCTGGGCGCTGGCACGGGTGAGGTCACCAAGGCGCTGCTGGCGGCCGGCATACCGGCCGACCGGCTGGCCCTGGTCGAGCGCGAGCCTGAACTCGCGTCTTTTCTGCGCCGGCATTTCGCCGGTCCCCGGATCGTCGAAGGCGACGCCGCCCGCCTGCCGAAGATCCTGGCCGAGCAGGGAATCGACTCGGTCTCCGCCGTCGTTTCGAGCCTGCCGCTGCTGTCGCTGCCGGCCGAGGTGGTGCGGGGCATCGTGCACGGCGTGTTCGAGGCCCTGCCGCGCGGCGGGGCGTTGGTGCAGTTCACATATGGCCCTGCGCAGCCTGTGCCACGGGCCCTCACGCAGGAACTGCGGCTGGTTGGCACGCACGGGCCGCGTATCTGGCTCAACGTGCCGCCCGCCGTGGTCTGGACCTTCCGGAGACCCGTCGGCGCGTGAAGTCCTTCCCGTTGGATCAGGCGTTGCGCGCCGACGTCAGGGCCCGCCTCGGCCGCTTCGACCTGCGCCGCCGTGTCGATGCCGGTGACCTGAAGCGGGCGGCCGTGGCGATCGTCATCGCCGAGGCCGATGAACCTGGCGAGGCTGCATTCCTGCTGACTAGGCGAACCCCGAAGTTGCGCGCCCACGGCGGCCAGTGGGCCCTCCCGGGTGGGCGGGTCGATCCCGGCGAGACGGTCGAGCAGACTGCCCTGCGCGAGCTGCACGAGGAGCTGGGCGTGTTGGCCTCGACCGACGATATACTGGGCACGCTCGACGACTATCCGACGCGCTCCGGCTACCTGATCGCGCCCGTTGTCGTATGGGCACCGGGTGTGACCCTGACGCCCAATCCGTCCGAGGTGGCGGGCGCCTATCGGATCGCCTGCAACGAACTCTTCCGGGACGGCTCGCCGGAAGTCGTCGCGATCGAGGAATCCGACCGGCCGATCATCCGCCTGCCGCTGCCGGTCGCCACGGTGAACGCGCCGACCGCAGCCCTGCTGTTCCAGTTCCGGGAAGTGGCACTGGCCGGCCGCCACACACGCGTCGACCATTACGAGCAGCCGGTCTTCGCCTGGCGCTAGGCGGCCCGGCGCCGCTTCAGGAAAACCGTCGTCTCCTGTTCCATCACCTGCTCGTCGCGTTGGTTGATCGTGACCTGGCGCAGCCGCGCGATGCCGCGGTCGGGCCTCGAGGTGGACGGCCGAAGGTCGACGATGTCGGTCACCACGCGCAGCGTGTCGCCGGGGCGGACGGGACGGGGAAACTGCACTTCGCCGATGCCGGGCGATCCCAGGCTGCACGCGCGGAAGACCCCGAGATCGAGCCAAAGGCGCAGCGTTGCGGCCATCGTGTGAAGCCCTGAGGCGATCAGCCCGCCGAAAGTCCACGTGGCAGCGAACGCGGGATCGGTGTGGAACGGCTGCGGATCCCACTGGCGGGCGAAGTCGACGATCGCGGCCTCGGTCATAGTCATGCCGCCGCTCACGAAGCGGTCGCCGACGTTGAAATCTTCGTAGAAGCGATCGGTCAAAGGACCAGCTCCATATAGACGGTGCCGGGCACCGGGCTCGGGTAGTAGGGCGCGATCTCGGTAAAGCCCATCGTGCGATAGAGCTTGATCGCCGCCTCCATTTTGGGACCGATTGTGTCGAGCCTGAGACGCCGATGGCCGCAGGCCCGCGCCGTCTCGACGATGCGATGGGCAAGCTCGCGACCGATGGAATTGCCGCTTTCGGTGCGCTCCCTGCGGAAGTCCGGCCTGACATACAGCCGCTTCATCTCGCCGATGCCGGGCTCCAGCTGTCGCAGCGCAACGGTACCGGCCGGTTCGCCGTCGACCCGCGCCAGCAGCAGGGCGCCGCCTGGCGGGCCATACTTTGCGCGGAGGTCTGCAAGTTCCGCCTCGAAACCCTGGTAGTCGAGGGAGAAACCGAGCGATCCCGAATACTCCCGGACCAGCTCGGCGATGGCGTCGTAATCCGTCGTATCGCGGGGCAGAGCGATCTGGATGTTGCCTGTCATGAGGTCATTTTCGGGGGCCTATGCTAACCTGTCACCTGAAACGAACTGGGAGGCTCCAGAAATGAATCCGACGCGTCGCCATGTCCTGGCGCTCGCTGGCGCGGCCGGCGCATCGCTTGCCGGACCGGCAATCGCGCAATCCGCGTGGCCCAACAAGCCCGTGCGCTTCGTCGTGCCGTTTCCGCCGGGACAGGCCGCCGACATTTTCGCGCGCCTGATGGCGGAAAAGCTGTCTGAGAAGTGGAAGCAGCAGGTCATCGTCGAGAACAAGGCTGGCGGCAGCGGCATCCCGGCCACCGAGTACGGGAAGATGGCGGCGCCCGACGGCTACACGTTGATGGTCGTGTCGAGTGGCACGTTCGGTGTCAATCCGAGCCTTTATCCCGACCTGCCCTATAAGCCGCTGACCGACTTCCTCCCGATCTCCAACATCTTCCTGGTGCCGCTGGTCATCGTGGCGCATCCCAGCCTGCCCGTGAACACGCTGGCCGAGCTGATCGCGCTCGCCAAGAAGGAGCCGGGCCAGCTTTCCTACGCGTCGGCCGGGCCCGGCACCTCGCAGCATCTCGCCATGGAGCTGTTCAAGCTCAAGGCCGGGGTCGACATCGTGCACATTCCCTACAAGGGCAGCGGGCCGGCGATGGCCGACCTGCTCGGGGGGCACGTCAAGCTGATGATGGACAGCACCGCGTCCGCGCTCAACGCCATCAAGGACGGACGCATCAAGGCGATTGCCGTCACGACGTCACGGCCGGCGCCGCCGCCACTCGACAAGATCCCGCTGATCGCCGCCACCATCCCGGGCTTCAATGCTGCCGGCTGGTCGGGCCTCGCGGCGCCGGCGCGCACGCCGCTGGAGATCGTCGCCAAGGTCAGCCGGGACATGCAGGCCCTGCTGAACGACGATGCGGTCATCAAGCAGATCGAGCAACGCGCGGCGCTGCCGGCGCCGGGGACACCCATCCAGTTCGCCGAGTTCATCAAGAACGAGATCGACACCTGGGGCGCGGTGGTCAAGGCCACCGGCACCAAGCCCGGGACTTAAAGTCCCGCGGCCCGCAAGCCGTAGATCAGGCCGACGACCAGCAGGCCGACGAAAATCGTCTCGGTGATCAGCAGCATCACCGGGGCCATGCCGATGCGCACCAGCGCCAGCAGCGACGTCTTCATACCCAGAGCCGCGATGGCGGTGATGATCAGGAAGGCGGAGACGTGGCCAACCGCGTCACGCACGGCGGCGGGAATGACGCCCAGCGAGTTCAGCGCGGCGAGCGCCAGGAAGCCGAACAGGAAGACCGGCGGGGTCGGCCGCGCCGAGGTCTGCGGGCCGCCGCTCCTGGCCACCCACCAGGCGATGCCGGCGATGGCCGGCAGCAGGGCTGCCACCCGCAGCAGCTTGGTGATCACCGCGTCGCTCAGCACCTGCGGGCCCATCGTCTGGCCGGCACCCGCGACCTGCGCCACATCATGGATCGCCCCGCCCAGGAACACGCCCATTTCGAACAGCGAGAAGCCGAGCGCCTCGCGCAGGGTGGGATAGATCACCATCACCACGGTACTGAGGAAGTTGACGCCCATCACGGTGAAGGCGAGGTCGCGGTCCGAGTTCTCGTGCTTGGGCAGCACGGCAGACGCCGCCATTGCGGCCGCCGCCCCGCAGACGCCGGTGGCGCAGCCGGTGAGCAGGCCGAAATTCCGGCTGAGGCCGAACAGGCGCGACGCCCAGGCGCCGAACACAATGGTGCAGCCGACCGCTGCGATGGCCACGAGGATGGGCAGTGCGCCGCCCTCGACGAGGTTACCCAGCGTTAGCCGGGCGCCCAGCAGGGCGACGCCGATGCGCAGCAGGGTGCGGCCGGCGAATTCGAGGCCGGGCTTCAGTACGCCCTTCGACGAGAGCGGCTGCAGGGCCATGCCGATGACAAGGGTCAGGATCAGTGGGGGCACCCAGACCGCGCCGAAGCGCAGCAGGCTCCTAGTGTCGGCATAGTAGGCGACGGCGGCAATGACGGCGCAGAGGGCGATGCCGGGGGCGGAACGGCGGAGGTTGTCGGGCGCCCAGAGTCGCGCCAGTTCGACTGCGACGACGCTGTTACGCATCGAGCACGGCCACGAGCTGGCCTTCGCCGATCGCCTCACCTTCGTTGACCTTGATCTCCCTGATCACGCCCGCCTTGGGCGACAAAACCGGGATTTCCATCTTCATCGATTCGAGGATCACGATCTCGCCCTCGGCCTCGATCAGATCCCCCACCTTGACCTGGATCTTCCAGACATTGCCGGCGATCTCCGACTTCACATTGACGACGGCCATGCCTCAAGCGTCTCCCGTTCAGCTTTGTCCAGACTTTTCGGCCAGCGCGCGCGCCAGTGCAAGGGCGGAGCCTCCCACCCTCGCGCCAAGCCGGTATGCGGCTTCGTTGGCGTCGGAAATCGTTCCGTCCTGCAAGGTGGAACGGCCATCTCCGATTCGGGCGGATTGCGTTGCGACTGCGAGAGCGGCGATGCCTTCCTTGTCGAGTTCGGGCAGTGCCAGTACCCCGCCGCGGTCGGCGCCGAAGCCGGCATCGTTGAACATCAGCAGCAGCGGCCGGAACGGCGCCGTCGCCTTGTACGAGTTGAGCGCCCCATGGCTGCCGGTCGCGACCACGCGACCGCGATCGCCGGGAACCAGCAGTGTGGCCGAATCGGCGCAGACGGCGCCGTCCCTCTCATGACGACTCTCGCCCTTGGCGGGCGGCATCGTGTGCGGCCACCGCGCCTGCTTAAGCAACTCGGCCGCCTGGCGGGCCTGCATGCCCGGCACCACGCCGCAGGCCATGGCCAGCCCGTTGGCTCGGCTGATGATGCCGCGGGCCTGCAGATCGGCGCCATCGCCGATGCGGGCGCTTGCCGTTGCCACGGCCGCCATCGCCATGCCGAGCCTGTCGGCATAGGCGAGGCCGCTGACGCCGGCCTCGTCCTTGCCGATGCCGGCATCGTGGTGGATCGCGGCGCGGCAGCCGAATTTCGCGGACATGTAGGCGGCATAGACGGCGGCGTGACTGGCGCCGATCACGACTGCGCCGTCGGCTTCGGGCGGCAGCTTGGTCACGCTATCGAATACGAGAGTGGCAACGTCGGAGGCAGAGGGCATCGCGCAACCCTAGCCGGCCGGCTATATGTCGGCCATGTCGGAGACGGTGGACAACAAGGTTTCGATCCTGGTGCTGCAGCACCCGCAGGAGCAGGACCGCGTGCTGGGCACGGCGCGCCTGCTGTCCGGTTCGCTGGTCCATGCCAAGGTCGTGGTCGGCCTGTCGTGGCGCAATCTCGCCCAAGCGCTGGGCGAGCCGGCGGAGCCGCGTGACTGGGGCGTGCTCTATCTCGGCTCGGCGCAGACCAGGGGGCAGGCGGCTCCCCTGGTCGCCATCGACGCCAAGGGCCAGCCGCTGGCCGACCAGGAAGCGGCGCGCACCGGCCTCAAGGGGCTGATCGCGCTCGATGGCAACTGGGCGCAGGCCAAAGCCCTGTGGTGGCGCAATGCATGGCTGACAAAGCTGCGCCGCTTCGTCGTCGTGCCCGATGGCCCGTCGCTCTACGGCGACCTGCGGCGCGAGGCGCGGCCCGATGCCGTGTCGACCCTGGAGGCGGTGGCGTTGTCGCTGCAGGTGCTCGAAGGCGATGCTGCGGTGCGGGAGAAACTTCTCGTGCCGTTTCGCGCTCTCCTGGCGAAGGCGCGTCGCGAGGGCGTGCGGGATTCCAAACGGGATCGTCGCGTCCGGCGTTAGCCGCCCCTATACTTTGGCCATGCTCGACCAGCCGGCGGCTCAGCTTCCCGTCTCCCAGCGGACCAATCCCGAACGTTCCTTCGCTGAAGAAGTGCGCGCCCTGCGGCTGGGGAACGGCGAGGTTTTCCGCGGCGAGGGCATCCTCGCCGTCACCAAGGCGATCCTGCAATCCGGCGTCGCCTATGTCGGCGGCTACCAGGGCGCGCCGGTCTCGCACCTGGTCGACGTGCTGGTCGAATCGCAGGACCTTCTGGACGAACTCGGCGTCCATCTCGAGACCTGCACCAACGAATCGTCCGCCGCAGCGCTGCTCGGCGCCTCGATCAACTATCCGATGCGCGGCTGCGTGACCTGGAAGTCGATCGTCGGGACCAACGTGGCGGCCGATGCGCTATCCAATCTCGCCTCGCCGGGCGTCATCGGTGGCGCGCTGATCGTGGTCGGGGAGGACTACGGTGAGGGCGCCTCGGTCATCCAGGAGCGCACCCAGGCCTATGCGCTGAAGTCCTCGGTCTGGCTGATGGACCCGCGCCCGTCGCTGCCAACCATCGTGCGATGCACCGAGAAGGCGTTCGAACTCTCGGAAGCGACCAACACGCCGGTGATGATGGAGCTGCGCATCCGCGCCTGCCACGTCACGGGCGAGTTCGTGGCCAGGGACAACGTGCCGCCCGCCATTTCGCGCAACCGGCGCCTCGCCGAACCCGCAGCCCACAACTACGACCGCATCTCGCACCCGCCGTCGACCTATGCGCACGAGAAGATCAAGGTCGAGGTCCGCCAGCCCGCCGCCGAGCGATTCATCGTCGAGAACGGGCTGAACGAACACCTCCCGGGCGAGCGGTCCGATCTCGGCATCATCGTGCAAGGCGGCATCACCAATGTGCTGGTGCGCGGCCTCGACCGGCTGGAGGTCGAGGGCAAGGTCCCGACCCTGGTCCTGAACGTCACGCATCCGCTGGCGCCCGACCAGATCGCCGACTTCTGCAAGGGCAAGCGCGCCGTGCTGGTCGTCGAGGAGGGCGCGCCCGACTATATCGAGCAGGCGATCCATGTGATCCTGCGCAAGCGAGACATCGACACCAAGGTCTACGGCAAGGATGTGCTGCCGATGGCCGGCGAGTACACCGCCGAGGTGGTCACCGAGGGCTTGCTGAAATTCTTCGCCCAATCGGCCAACGACATCGACCTCAGTAAGCCGCGTGAACGCTTCGAGGCCGCCCGCGCCGGACGCGCCGAGGCGCAACGCCTGCTGGGTGGGCCGTTGCCATTGCGGCCACCGGGCTTCTGCACCGGTTGTCCCGAGCGGCCGGTCTTTTCGGCCATCAAGCTGCTCGAGCGCGAGGTCGGCAAGGTCCATATCTCGAGCGACATTGGCTGCCATTCCTTCGCGACCCTGGCGCCGTTCAATCTCGGCAATTCGATCCTGGGCTTCGGCATGTCGCTGGCGGCCGCGGGCGCCGTGGCCCCGGTGATGCAGAAGCGCACGATCTCGGTCATGGGCGACGGCGGGTTCTGGCACAACGGGCTGCTGAGCGGCGTCGCCTCGTCGATGTTCAACCGTGGCGACCGCGTGCTGGTCATCATGCAGAATGGCTACACCTCGGCCACGGGCGCGCAGTTCATTCCCAACACCTCTGGCAATCGCCGCGACGGCGAGACGACGTCGGACATCGCCGCCACCCTGAAGGCGATGGGTGTCGGCTGGCTGCGCACCGTTCGCACCTACAATGTCGGTACGATGCTCAAGACCCTGCGCGAAGCGATGAGCACCGACGACAAGGGCCTCAAGGTCATCGTGGCCGACGGCGAGTGCCAGCTCGCCCGCCAGCGCCGCATCCGCCCGCAGATCGCCGCCCAGCTGAAGCGCGGCGAGCGGGTCGTGCGCACGCGCTACGGTGTCGACGACGAAGTCTGTACCGGCGACCATTCCTGCATCCGGCTCTCGGGTTGCCCATCGCTGGTGGTGAAGCCCAGCCCGGATCCGCTGCGCAGCGACCCGGTGGCCAGCGTCAACAACGGCTGCGTCGGCTGCGGCCTGTGCGGCGAGGTGGCCGATGCCGCCGTGCTCTGCCCGTCCTTCTACAAGGCCGACATCGTCCAGAACGCCACCTGGTGGGACCGCCTGAAATGGAAGGTCCGGGCGAAGGTGATCGGAGCGATGGCATGTTGAGCGCTGGGGGCGCGCCACTCCCGTGGCGCGATCTTCTTGTTGCGACACCGCATGACGCGCCACGGGAGTGGCGCGCCTCCGGCGCATGAAGCCCGTCACGATCCTGATCGGCGCGCTGGGCGGCGATGGCGGCGGCGTTTTGTGCGACTGGATCGTGTCGGCGGCGCAGAGCCGCGGGCTCGGCGTCCAAGCGACTCAGATCCCCGGCGTGGCGCAGCGCACCGGCGCCACGACCTACTATGTCGAGGTGATGCCGGCGGGCGCCGCGCCCTCGTCGGTGCTGGCGCTCAATCCGGCGATGGGCGAGGTCGATGTCGCGCTGGCGACCGAGCTGCTGGAAGCCGGGCGCATGATCTTCAACGGCTTCGTGACGCCCGACCGCACGACGCTCGTCGCCTCGACCCATCGCGTGCTGGCGATCGGCGAGCGCATGGCGATGGGCGACGGCAGCTTCGATGTCGGCAAGCTGCTGCGTGCCGTGAAGGAGCGCAGCCGCGAGCAGATATTGTTCGACATGGACCAGGCCGCCGAGGAATCGGGCGGCGTGATCAACGCGGTGCTGCTGGGGGCACTGGCCGGCTCCGGCAAGCTGCCGATTCCCGACAGCGCGTTCGAGGCGGCTATCCGGCATGCCGGCAAGTCCGTCGACACCAACCTCGCGGCCTTCGCCTTCGGCCGCGGTCATGCGCGCGGTGAACTGGAGCAGGCGGTGCGCGAGCATCGCAAGCGGCAGGCGGCGGTGCAGGGCGTCGAGGACCTGATCGCGCGGGCACGGCGGACCTATCCCGTGTCCAGTCTCGATGTCGTGGAGGAGGGTATCCGCCGCCTCACCGCGTATCAGGACCGTCGCTACGCCGCGCTCTACCTCGACCGGCTCGACACGATCCACGCGGTGGGCTCGCCTGAGCTGCTGCGCGAGGTGGCGCGCCATCTCGCCGTACGCATGTCGTTCGAGGACGTGATCCGCGTGGCCCAGGCCAAGACCTCGGCCGAGCGCGTGGCGCGGGTTCGGTCCGAGGTCCATGCCAAGGCGCACGAGCCGCTGCAGATCACCGAGCATTTCAAGCCGGGCATCGAGGAGATGGCCGCGATCCTTCCGCCATCGCTGGCGCGGCGCCTGCTGGCCTGGGGCGAGCGGACCGGCCGTCTCGGCAAGGCCTACTTTTCGATGCATGTGCGCACGACGACCATCCTGGGCTTCGCCCGGCTGCGCCTCGTGGCCGGCTTGCGCTGGTGGCGGCCGCGCACCTTTCGCTATGTCGAGGAGCAGGCCGAGATCGAGCGTTGGCTGGACCAGATCCGCGCCGCCGCGCCGCTCAGCATCGATCTCGCGCGGGAGATCGCCGAGTCGGCGCGCCTGATCAAGGGCTATGGCGACACCCACAAACGCGGCCTCGGCAACTACCGCCGCATCGCCGACGAGGTGATCGCGCCGGCCCTGGCCGGGCGCCTGACGCCGCGCGCCGCGGCCGATGCCGTCGCCAATGCGCGCGTCGCGGCGCTGGCCGATCCCGAGGGCGAATCGCTGTCCAAGACGCTGGCCGCCATCGCCTCAGCGACATCGGCACTGCGGCAGGCGGCGGAATGATCGACGTCGCGGCGCTGGCGAAGCGGGATGCCTTCGCCCGTGGTCTCGGCATCGAATTCGTCGAAGCCTCGCTCGGTCGCGCCGTGACGCGGGTCTCGATCGAGGAGCGCCACCTCAACTTCAACGGCGTCGGCCATGGCGGCCTCACCTTCACTCTGGCCGATGCGGCATTCGGCTATGCCTGCAACTCGCAGGGCGTGGTCTCGGGCAGCATCGACGCGCACATCGTCTACAGCATCGCCGTGCGGCTGGGTGACGTACTGACCGCCACGGCGGCCGAAATCTCGCGCTCCAGCAGGGCCTCGAACTACCGCATCGACGTCGTGCGCGGTGACGGCAAGCTCGTTGCTGCCATGACCGGCACCGCCCTGATCAGCGGCAAGCCGGTCGTCACTTCTTAGTCCTCTGTCCGTCCCTGCACCTTCGCCCTGAACCCGCCCGCCCATTCGATGCTGAGCTCGACGGTCTTGTCGCCGAACACGTGGGTCACCCGGGCCGCGTCGTCGTTGCCGAGCGTCTGGACCTCTAGCAAGAGACTTTTGCCGTCGGCCGACCAGGCGCCGCGTGCGGCGCTCGGTCCGTAGGGCATGAGCCCGCCGACGGCGAAGCGGCCGTCAAAACCGATCGGCCCACCGAACCGACCTGCCGGCGCGCCGGGCCGACCGCTGTCGAGCTCGACCTCGTAGGAGGGTCGGGGATCGTCGAGCTTCAGCGTGTAGGCCTTGATGCGCATCGGATTGGCAGCAAAACGCCAGGTCTTGCCGGAGATGGAATTGGCCATCGGCGGCGGCCCACCGATGCTGGCGCTGCCCGACGCCGGCTGATCGATGGCGGCCGCCTTCACCTTCTCGGCGAGCTCGCCGGTCGCTGCAGGATCGGCCGCTGCGGGCCCGTCCGAGGTGACGGCGGCCGCGAGGTATCCCACCAGCGTCCCGAAGCGGTAGCGCGGCGTGCTGACCGTGTTGCTGGTCAAATAAGGAAAACGCGCCGAGCCGGTCACCACCGCCACGATGTCGAGTTCGGGCATCACGACGATGAGCTGGCGGTGTTTACCGACCGCCATGAAGGTGTTGCGCAGCGGCATGACCCAGAACTGGAGGCCGTAGCGAATGTCGACCGCCCAGCTCTCACGCATGTCGACGTCGGCACGGCGCACGCTCTCGATCCATGTGGCCGGCAGGATTTGCTTGCCTTCCCACATGCCGCCGCGCAGCCAGAGATAGCCGATCTTCGCCATGTCGCGTGGCTGCAGATGGAGACCCCAACCGCCGACCGAGATGCCCTGCGGGTCGGCCTGCCACAGCACATCGTCGATCCCGAGCGGCCCGAACAGCTTCTCCCGCGCGTAGTCGAGCGCGCTCCGGCCGGTGGCCTTGCTCAGGAAGGCCGACAGGAGATGGCTGTTGCCGCTGTCGTAGTAGAAGCGCGCACCCGGTGCCGACGCCATTGGCTGGTCGAGAACGAATTGCCGCCAGTCAGGCGAGCGCGTCATGGCGATGATAGAGTCATCGGGACCGTCCAGGCCCTCCTGCCAGGCGAGGCCTGATGTCATGTCGAGCAGGTGCCGCACCGTCATCGCCTTCTTGGCATCGTCGAGGTTGCCGATCGGACGGTCGCCAAGGAGATCGACGACCAGTCGGTCGGTGCTGTCGAGCAGGCCCTCGCCAAGCGCCATGCCGACCAGGGTGCTGGTGACGGCCTTGGTTGACGAATAGATGTGATGCCTGAGCCCGGCGCGGAACGGCGCATAGGTCGCCTCCAGCACGATCCGGCCGTGGCGTGCCACCAGCACGCTGTCCATGTTGTTGGCGGCGCCGAAATCGACGAGTCGGGCGAGCCGCTCGGAACTCATGCCCTGCTCCTCGGGCGAGGAAACCGGCCAGCCGCGAGTCGGCCAGGGCTGCGCGGTCTGTTGCGCCGTGGCGAGCGGCGCGCAGAGCAGCGCCGACGTGGCCACCAGGATCGCCAGAAGCGTGTTCGTAAGCCGATGCATCGCAGCCACCGTCTTCGTATCGCCAGATGCTACGGAGGACGGCGGATGCGTTCAATACGCGTTCGGATTTATGAATACTCGCCCGGCGACGCTCACGGCATTTTCGCACGGCCTGTCAGGCCGCACCCTTCAGGATATCCGCCATCTTCTCACCGACCATGATCGACGGTGCATTGGTGTTGCCGGAGGGCATGGTCGGGAAGATCGAGGCGTCGGCGACGCGCAGGCCCTGGATGCCGTGCACCCTGAGCTTGTCGTCGACCACGGTGCTCGGGCCCTCGGGGCCCATGCGGCAGGTGCCGATCGGGTGGTACGCTGTCTGCGAGTTGTTGCGGATCCAGGTGAGGATCTCCTCGTCGGTCTGGACCGAGGGACCCGGCGAGAACTCCTCGTCGCGGTAGGGATCCATCGGCTTGGCATCGACGATGCGGCGCATCATGCGGAAGCCGGCGGTCATCGCGTCCTGGTCGATCCTGTCGGCCAGGAAGTTGAAGCGGATGGCCGGATGGGCCTTGGGATCGGCCGAGCGGATGTGGATCGAGCCCAGACTCTCGGGGCGAAGCTGGTAGCAGGCGATCGTCATCGACGGGAAGTCCTGCAGCTTGCGGGTCTTCGGGTCCTTGATCGAGTAGGGCACGAGATGCATCTGCACGTCGGGCGTCTCGAGCTCCGGCCGCGTCTTCAGGAAGCCCAGCAGCGGCGCCGAGGGCAGGCTCATGAAGCCGCCGCCGGTGGCCAGGTACTTCATCATCTGCGTCACGGCACCGATGCCGCGGGCCATGTGGTTGTAGGAGACGTTGGCGACCTTCAGGCGCCAGATGATGCGGGCGTTGATGTGGTCGCGGAAGTTCTCGCCCACCGCCTTCAGCTCGTGCTTCACCTCGATGCCGTGCTTCTTCAGCAGCTCCGGCTGGCCGATGCCGGAGAGTTCGAGGATCTGCGGGCTGGCGACGCCGCCCGCCGACAGGATCGTCTCCCTGGCCTTGGCCTGGACGACCTTGCCGTCCTTCTCGTATTCGACGCCCACGCAGCGCTTGCCTTCCAGCAGGACACGCAGCGTGTGGGCGTGGGTGACGACGTGCAGGTTCGGGCGCTTCATCGCCGGCTCGATGTAGCAGTGCGCCACGCTCATGCGCCGGCCCTTGTAGATCGAGGTCTGCGTCTTCACGACGCCTTCCTGGTCTTCGCTGTTGTAGTCCGGATTGGTCTTGAAGCCGGCGGCCTTCGAGGCCTCGAACAGCGCGTCGTAGAGCGGGTTCTGGTCGGGCACGGTCGAGACCTTGAGCGGCCCGTCGGTGCCGCGGCCGTTCGAACCGTCGCCGTCGACGAAGTTCTCCATGCGGGTGAAGAGCGGCGCCACGTCGCGCCAGCTCCAGCCGCGACAACCCATCTGCGCCCAGGTGTCGAAGTCGAGCGGCTGGCCGCGCACCCAGACCAGCCCGTTGATCGAGCTCGACCCGCCCAGCACCTTTCCGCGTGGCACCGGGATCACTCGGTTGGCCGTGCCGGGCTCCGGTTCGGACTGGTAGAGCCAGTTGGCGGCCGGATTGTCGATCAGCAGGCCGAAGGACAGCGGCATGCGGGAGTAGGGATGGCTGGCCGCACCGGCCTCCAGCAGGAGGACCTTGTTGGTCGGCACTTCCGTGAGCCGCGCCGCCAGGGCACCGCCCGCCGAACCCGCGCCAACGATGATGTAGTCGTACTCGGCCATTTCTCCTGCTCTCCCCGCGCATTCGCTGTCATGCAAGCGTAGCGCACCGCCATGCAGTTGGCAGGGGCAATCTCGTCTCGACAGCTATGATGTCGCGTGTTCCGATAAGCGGCTGCCGGGGCTGGGGAACGCGGCGGCTCACATTCGATTGGAAGTACGGCCAATATGATTGGTTTGGTCCGGGTCGCCCTCAAGCGGCCCTATACGTTCGTCGTGATGGCGCTGCTGATCCTGATCGTCGGGCCGCTGGCGGCCCTTCGGACGCCGGTCGATATCTTCCCCGAGATCCGCATCCCGGTCATCGCCGTGGTCTGGCAGTATACCGGCCTGCCGCCCGACCAGATGTCAGGCCGCGTCATGCTGAACTTCCAGCGTGCCCTGACCACCACCGTCAACGACATCGAGCATATCGAGGGTACTTCCTACACCGGCATCGGCATCGTGAAGATCTTCTTCCAGCCCGGGGTCGACATAAGCATCGCCAACGCGCAGGTCACCGCCATCTCGCAGACGGTGCTGAAGCAGATGCCGCCGAATATCACGCCGCCGCTGATCCTGAACTACAACGCCGCCACCGTGCCGATCATCCAACTCGCGCTGGCGGGCAGGGGCGTGCCGGAGCAGGCGGTGTTCGACCTCGCCATCAATACCGTGCGCACGCCACTGGTCACCGTGCCGGGCGCCGCCATCCCGTTCCCCTTCGGCGGCAAGTTCCGCCAGATCCAGATCGACCTCGATCCGGCGGCCATGCAGGCGCGCGGCCTGTCCGCTGCCGACGTGGCCAATGCGCTGGCGGCCCAGAACCTGTTGACCCCGGTCGGCACGCAGAAGATCGGCAGCCACGAATACGCAATCCAGCTCAACAACGCGCCGGTCGACTTCAACGCGCTGTCCGACCTGCCAGTGTTCGCCGCCAACGGCACCGTAGTCTACCTGCGCGACGTGGCGCAGGTCCGTGACGGCAACCCGCCGCAGCAGAACATCGTGCATGTCGACGACGGCCGCTCGGTGCTCCTGGCGGTGCTGAAGAACGGTGCCACTTCGACCCTGGCGATCATCGCCGGCATCAAGGAGCGCGTGGAGGAGCTGAAGAGGGTCCTGCCCGAGAACGTATCGCTGAAGATCCTGGGTGACCAGTCGCTGTTCGTCGAAGGCGCCGTGTCGGGCGTGGCGCACGAGGCGGTGCTGGCCGCGGTGCTGACCAGCCTGATGATCCTGCTGTTCCTTGGCAGCTGGCGCTCGACGGTGATCATCGCCATCTCGATTCCGCTGGCCATCCTGGGATCGATCGCGCTGCTGGCGGCCTTCGGCGAGACCCTCAACATCATGACCTTGGGCGGCCTGGCGCTGGCCGTCGGTATCCTGGTCGACGACGCCACCGTCACAATCGAGAACATCAACTGGCACCTCGAACAGGGCAAGGACGTCGAGGCCGCCATCATGGACGGCGCCCAGCAGATCGTCGCGCCTGCCTTCGTGTCGCTGCTCTGCATCTGCATCGTCTTCGTGCCGATGTTCTTCCTGGAGGGCGTGGCGCGCTTCCTGTTCGTGCCGATGGCCATGGCCGTGATGTTCGCCATGGTCTGCTCGTTCGTCCTGTCGCGCACCCTGGTGCCAACGATGGCGAACTTCCTGCTGAAGCCCCACGCCGTGCACGGCGTGGGCCACGCCCCGCCGCCCTCGCGCAATCCGCTGGTACGATTCCAGCGCGGCTTCGAGGGGCAGTTCGAGAAGCTGCGCGCCGTCTATCACGACCTGCTGGGGCTGGCGCTCTCGCATCGGCCGGTCTTCATCGTCTGCTTCCTGGGCTTCGTGGTGGCATCGTTCGCGCTGGTGCCGTTCCTCGGCCGCAACTTCTTCCCCACCGTCGACTCCGGACAGATCCTGATGCACGTGCGCGGACCGATCGGCACGCGCGTGGAGGAGAGCGCCAACAGTTTCGCGGACATCCAGAAGGCGATCCGCACCATCATCCCGTCGAACCAGATCGCGACGATGGCGGACAATGTCGGCATGCCGGTCAGCGGCATCAACATGGCCTACAACAACACCGGCACGATCGGACCGCAGGACGGCGATATCCAGATCAAACTGACGCCCGATCACAAGCCGACCGACGAATACGTGGCCGAGCTGCGCAAGCGCCTGCCCGGGATGTTCCCGGGCTTCACCTTCTCGTTCCTGCCGGCCGACATCATCAGCCAGATCCTGAACTTCGGCGCACCGTCTCCCATCGACGTTCAGGTCCGCACCTCCGACATCAACGCCGGCTTCGAACACGCCAACAGGCTGCTCGCGCGCATCCGCAAAATTCCCGGCGTGGTCGATGCGCGAATCCAGCAGTCGCGCGGCGCACCGGTCTTCGCCGTCGACATCGACCGCTCTCGCGCCCAGACCGTTGGCCTCACGACGCGCGACGTCACCAACTCGCTGGTCGTCAATCTCGCGGGCTCCAGCCAGGTGGCGCCGACCTACTGGCTCAATCCTGCCAACGGCGTGACCTACAACATCGTCATGCAGACGCCGCAGTACCGGCTGGATTCGCTGGCCTCGCTCAGCAACCTGCCGATCATGGCGCCGGCCGCCTCGCAGCTCCAGGTGCTGGGCGGCATCGCCGACATCCGGCGCGATGCCGCCAATGCTGTGGTGTCGCAGTACGATCTCCAGGGCATGGTGCAGGTCTATGCTGCCGTCCAGGGCCGCGACCTGGGTTCGGTGGCTGCTGACATACGCGCCGTCGTGTCGGAACTCGCGCCGTTGCAGTCGCCACGCATCCGCTCGGTCAAGGTCCAGGGGCAGGTGAAGACGATGGAATCGGCCTTCTCGGGCCTAATGTTCGGCCTGCTGGGCGCGGTCGTGCTGATCTACCTTCTGATCGTAGTGAACTTCCAGTCGTGGAGCGATCCGTTCGTCATCATCACCGCCTTGCCAGCCGCCCTCGCGGGAATCGTTTGGATGCTGTTCGCGACCGGCACGACGCTCTCCGTGCCGGCGCTGACCGGCGCCATCATGTGCATGGGCGTGGCGACGGCGAACTCGGTGCTGGTCATCTCCTTCGCCCGCGAGCGGCTGGCCGAGCTGGGTGACGCCACGGCCGCTGCCCTGGACGCCGGCTTCGTGCGCTTCCGCCCGGTCGTCATGACGGCGTTGGCCATGATCATCGGCATGGCGCCCATGGCGCTGGGCATGGGCGAGGGCGGCGAGCAGAACGCGCCGCTCGGGCGCGCGGTCATCGGCGGTCTCATATTTGCTACCATTGCCACGCTGATCTTCGTCCCCGTGGTCTTCAGCGTCGTGCATCGCAACCACGGCAAGCGGGCCGCCAAAGCGCCCGCCACCGTATCCGGAGCGCCTGATGTCGCCTGAAACTTCGCCCGTTGCCCCCAAGCCGCGTTCGCGACGCGGCCTGGCCCCGTTTGGCCTTGCCGCCACCCTGGGCCTTGCCGCCGTCGTCGCCAATGGCATCTGGAGCCGGCAGGCCAGCGAGGCCAGGCTCAAGGAATGGACCGACATCCAGGCGGTCCCGACAGTCAGCGTCGTCAGTCCGTCGACCGGCGCCAACAAGACGTCGCTCGACCTGCCGGGCCGGCTGGAGGCCTATTCCCGCGCACCGATTTACGCCCGCGTCGGCGGTTTCCTGAAGGCCTACTACGTCGATATTGGCGCGCCGGTGAAGGCCGGGCAGCTCCTGGCCGAGATCGAGGCACCGGACCTCGACCAGCAGCTCCTGCAGGCCAAGGCGTCGCTGGCGAGCGCGCAGGCCGCCGAACAACTGGCGACCGTGACGGCCGGACGCTGGCAGCAGCTCGGCGGCGCCAACACGGTGTCGCGCCAGACGGTCGACGAGAAGACGGGCGATCTCACGGTCAAGCAGGCCCTGACCAAGGCGGCGCAGGCGGCGGTCGACCGACTCGAGGTCCTGTCGGCCTTCAAGCGCATCACTGCGCCGTTCGATGGCATCGTGACGACCCGCAATACCGACGTGGGCGCGCTCATCAACGCCGAATCCAGTGCGGGCCTCGCTCTGTTCGTGATCTCCGACATCGAAAAGTTGCGCCTCAACGTCAGTGTCCCGCAGAACTTCGTTCCGGCGGTAAAGCTGAACACCAACGTGCAGATCACGGTCCCGGAATATCCCGGCAAGGTCTACAAGGGCGTCGTCGAGGCGTCGGCCCGTGCTGTCGATGCCCAGACCGGCACGACCCGCATGCAGGTGGTGGTCGACAATGCCAGCGGCGAACTGATGCCCGGCGCCTTCGCCAATACCCGCATCGAGTTGCCGTCCAGCATGAAGTCGCTGGCCATCCCGTCCGGCGCGCTGATCTTCGACAGGAACGGCTTGCGCGTCGCCACGGTGGATGCCAACGGCAAGGTCATCCTGAAGCCGATCACCATCGCGCGCGACCTCGGCCAGATCGTCGAGATCGGCAGCGGCCTCACCGCCCAGGATCGCGTCATCGACAGTCCGCCGGACGGCCTGTCCGACGGCGACTCGGTTCGCGTGGTGGATACCGCCAAGCCTGCCGCCGTGCGATAAACGCCCTCCGCCACGAGGGCGGCAGGGGGCGGCGGCGGAGACGGCGATGATCGAGACGGAAAAGGGCAGGGCCGAGGTCACACGGTTCACGATCGACCTGGCGATTCGCCTCGGCCTGATCGCGACCATCGTTTATGTGAGCCTGCTGCTGCTGAGGCCGATTGCGGCCCTCATGATGTGGGCCGTCATCTTGTCCGTCGCCGTCTATCCACTGTTCAACCTGGCCCGCCGCCGCCTGCATGTCCGCGACGGGATCGCGGCGTCGCTGCTGTCTCTGCTGCTGCTCGTCCTGCTGCTCGCGCCGGTCGTCATCCTGGCTGCTTCCGCGATCGAGAGCCTCGACGACTACGCGCGGCTGTTGCTGCGGGGCGGCCACGTCGTGCCGCCGCCGCCGGAGTCCGTCAAGAGTTGGCCGATGGTCGGCGCGCGCGTCTATGACTTCTGGCTGAACGCCTCTAACGACCTCCGCACCATGTTGGGGGCCCATGTGGAGCAGCTCACGTCGGCCGGTCGCTGGATCGGCCGTATCGCGGCCGGGGTCTTCCTGGAGGTGCTGCAATTCGCCGGCGCCATCATCGTGGCGGGCGTCCTGCTGGCCTATTCCGACGAACTCGCTGGCACGTTGCGCGACCTGGCGTCCCGGGCGGCCGACAAGCGCGGCCGGCATTTCGTCGAGATCGCGGGTTCGACCATCCGCAACGTCTCGCAAGGGGTGATCGGCATTGCTCTCTTGCAGTCGGCGCTGCTTGGCATCGGCATGCTGGTGGCGGACGTGCCTTTCGCCGGCGCCATTACCTTCGTCTGCCTGGTGCTGGCGATCGTCCAGGTCGGACCCAACATCGTCATGATCCCGGTGGTCATCTGGACCTGGATGTACCTGCCGGCGCTGCATGCCGGGCTCTTCACCGTCTATACCGCACCGCTGCTGCTGCTCGACAACGTGCTGCGGCCGATCCTGATGGCGCGCGGCCTGCCGACGCCCATGGCGGTTATCCTGGCCGGCGTCATCTGCGGTACCCTGGCGGGCGGCCTCATCGGCCTGTTCGTCGGCCCGGTGGTGTTGTCCGTCTTCTACGACCTGCTGGCGGCCTGGATCGCGGCAGGCCGGAAGGTCGAGGAAATCGACGGTCCGGCCTCCGCGCCCTGACTACTTCTTTTGGGGCCGGAGCGCGTCCCACTGCTCGTCGGTCCAGTCGAGCATCGCCGACGTGTTGGCGCCGCCGCCGCCCGACTGCAGCATCTTGCCGCCGTCGATCACGATGGCATCGCCGTTGATGTAGGCCGCGCCGTCGCTCACCAGGAAGGCGGCGAGGTTGGCCAGCTCGATATGCTCGCCGGTACGGCGCATCGGGATCGCCTTGATCATGTCGTCCTGGCCGCCCCGTGCCTTGGGCATCAGGCGGCTCCAGGCGCCCTCGGTCGGGAAGGGGCCGGGGACGATCGCGCAGGTGCGGATGCCCTTGGGACCCCATTCGACGGCCAGGCTCTTGGTCATGGCCAGCACGCCCGCCTTGGCCATCGCCGACGGCACCGTGAAGGGTGCGCCAGTCAGCGACGAGACGGTGAGGATGGACATCACCACCTTGTTGCGCTCGCCGGCGTCGATCCAGCGGCGGCCGGCTGCGACGGTGCAGTAGGCCGAGCCATGCAGCACGATGCCCAGCACGGCGTCGATCGCGCGCGGCGACATCTTGTGGGTTTGGGCCAGGATCTGGCCGGCGGCGTTGTTGACCAGGATGTCGAGCGGGCGCTTCTCCCAGATCTTGTCCATCATCGCCTCGACGGCGTCGGGAACGCGCACGTCGCAAACCACCGTCTCGATCTCGCCGCCGGTCTCCTTCGCGAGCTCAGCCGCGGTCTCCTTCAGCACGTCCTCGCGGCGGCCGCAGATGATCACGTTGGCGCCAAGTTCCAGATAGCGGTGCGCCATCGAGCGGCCGAGGCCGGTACCGCCGCCGGTGACCAGGATGCGCTTGCCCTTGAGCAGGTCGGGTTGGAACATCGTTGCTCCTACTTCCTGGTCTCGGTGAAGGCGACGCCGGCGGCGACGAGCTTGTCGATCTCGGCGGCGGAATAACCGGCTTCCTGCAGGACGGCGCGCGTGTCTGTGCCGAACTTCTTCGGCTTGGTGCGCACCTTGGGCGGGGTTCGCGAGAGCTTCACGGGGTTGCCGACGTTCCGCCAGCCATCCTTCTCCCACACCATGCCGCGATGCCTGGTGTGCGGCGCCTCCATCACGTCGGACACTTCCAGCACGGCGGCCGACGGCACTCCACCTTTCATGAGCTCCTGCGAGAACTCGTTGGCGTCGCGGTCCTTCAACAGCGCGCGCAGCTCGGTCTCGAGCTCGGCCCGATGGGCGACGCGATCCTTGTTGGTCCTGAAGCGCGGATCGTCGGCCAGTTCCGGTTTGCCCAACATCTGCGTCAGCTTGCGGAACTGCCCGTCATTGCCGGCACCGACCACGATGTTGCGGGTCTTGGTCGGGAAGTTGGAATAGGGCACCAGGCTCGCATGGCTGTTGCCGACCAGCTTGGGCTTGAGGCCCGCCATGAAATAGTTCGGCGCATGCGGCTGATGCAGCGCAATGGCGCTGTCGTAGAGCGTCGCGTCGACGAACTGGCCCTTGCCGGAACGGTTGCGCTCGTAGAGCGCCATCAGGATGCCGATCGTGGCGTTCATGCCGGTCGAGAGATCGACCACCGGCACGCCGATGCGCACCTGGCCGCCCTCGGGCGAGCCGTTGACGGAGACCAGTCCGGCCGAGGCCTGCACCATGGCGTCGTAGCCCGGGAAGCCGCCCAGCGGTCCGTCGGCACCGAAGCCCGAGACGCGGGCATGGACCAGCCGCGGAAACCTAGCCGCCAGCACGTCGTGGTAGCCGATGCCCCACTTCTCCATCGTACCGGTCTTGAAGTTGTCGATCAGCACGTCGGCAATTTCGAGCAGCTTCAGCAGGACCTCGCGGCCCTCCGGCTTGGAGAGGTCGAGGGCTATCGTGCGCTTGTTGCGGTTGATGCCGGCGAAGTAGGCCGAGATGCCCTCAGCGTCGAACGGAGGGCCCCAGGTGCGGGTCTCGTCGCCCTGCGGCGGCTCGATCTTGATCACGTCGGCGCCGTGGTCGGCCAGCATCTGGCCGCAATAGGGGCCTCCCAGCACGCGCGACAGGTCGATCACTTTCAGGCCCTCGAGCGCGCCCCCGCTTGCCACCGGCATTTCGTTCCACTCCTCGGATTGAGACAAGAGGCGCGGTTATAGACCATGGGACTGGAGCCCGGTACCGTCCGGGCATGATCGAACGCGAGCTGGATATCGCCACGCAAGATGGCGCCATGAACACCTACACGGTACGGCCCGACGATGGCGGGCCGCTACCCGTCGTCATCATGCTGATGGACGCCCCCGGCGTGCGCGAGGGCCTTCGGGAGATCTGCCGGCGAATTTCGCAGTCCGGCTACTACGTGCTGCTGCCCAACCTCTACTATCGCTCCACGCGCGAATTCGTCTGCGGCCCGACCCGCAACCATCCCGATGCCGAAGCCAACCTGAAGCGCATGTTCGGCCTGCTGGAGTCGATCTCCAACGCCAAGGTCGCGGCCGACACCGGCGCGGTGCTCGACGTGCTGCCAACCCTGCCCGATGCAAAACCAGGCAAGGTGGGCCTGGTCGGCTACTGTATGAGCGGTGCCTTCGTCACGGCGGCGGCCGCAGCGCATCCCGATCGCATCGGCTGTTTCGCGTCCTACTACGGAACGCGCCTGATCACCGAAAAGCCCGACTCGCCGCACCTGATGCTGGGCGACATCGTCGCCGAAGGCTACTACGCCTTCGCCGAGCATGACACCTACGTGCCGCTGTCTGACGTCGCAAAATTCGAGCGGCTGCTGGCCGCCGCGCCGTTTCCCTCGCGAGTCGAGACTGAGGCGGGCGCGCATCACGGCTACGCTTTCTCCGACCGTGGCAACCTGCACGAGACTGCCCGCGAGAAGCACTACGAACGCATGCTGGCGCTGTTCCGCCGGCACTTGAGTTAGGGGAGCGAGCGAAATGCTCAGCGGGATCCACGGACACCAGGACATCGAGCGGGTCGTTTACGGCAGGCCGGCGGGCGCCGCGCTGCGCACCGAGGCCGAGCGGCTGGGGGCGAAGAAGGTGTTCATCACCACCTCGAAGTCGGTGGCGCAGAGCGCGCTGCTGGCGTCGGTGATCGACGGACTGGGTGAGCTACACGCGGGGACCTACGCTGGCATCACGGCGCACTCGCCTCGGCCCTGCGTGGTCGAGGGGGCCGCGATGGCGCGCGCGGCCGGCGCAGATCTGATCGTGGCGGTGGGTGGCGGCTCGGTGATCGACGCCACCAAGACGATCCTGATCGCGCTGTGGCAGGACGTAACCACGGTCGACGAGCTCGATGCCTACCGGGCTGGCAAGCCCAAGGAAGGTGCCGCGCCCCCATCCGAGGCCATCCGGCCGCCGGCCGACGCGATCCGCATGATCGCCGTGCCGACGACCCTGTCGGCCGCCGAGTTCAACGCTTTCGCTGGCATCTCCGATCCGCGCAAGGGTATCAAGGAAAGCTTCGGCCATCGGTTGATCGTGCCGCGGGTCATCGTGCTAGATCCCGCCGCCACCCTGGCGACGCCGATGGACCTGATGCTCTCGACCGGCCTGAAGGCGGTCGACCATGCGGTTGAGCGGCTGTGCTCGCAGCAGGCCCATCCTTTCGTGCTGGGCACCGCCACCGAGGCGCTGAAGCTGCTCGCGCGTGCGCTGCCGGCGCACAAGGCCAACCCCGAAGACATGGCGACACGGCTGGATCTCCAGTTCGGCATGTGGCTGGCGATCGGCGCCGGCACGTCGGGCGTCGGCGTGGGCGCGAGCCATGGAATCGGCCACGTGTTGGGCGCCGCCTGCCATGTGCCGCACGGCCATACCTCCTGCGTGATGCTGCCGTCGGTGTTGCGCTGGAACCTGGCGGCCAATGCGGAGCGCCAGAAGCGGGTGGGCGAGGCGTTCGGCAAGCCCGAGGCCGCGGCGGGTGACCTCGTCGAGGGGCTGGTGAAGTCGCTCGGTCTGCCGGGACGCCTCTCGGAAGTGGGCGTCGGCCGGGATCGCTTCCGTGAGATCGCCGAGAAGTCGATGCACGATCGTGCGGTGCTGAACAATCCGCGCCCCATCAAGGGACCGGAGCAGGTGATGGAGATTCTCGAACTCGCGGCCTGAACCGACATGACCCCATGAATTCTTCTCGTGAGCCCGAGCGGTGGCGAGCGGCTAAAGCCACACGACCTAAGGGGAGCAAACGCTAGTCACGGGTGAATCCATGGTCGACGTTCGAATTGCCGAATCCGCCGCTCCGCAACTGCCACTTGCCGGCTGGGTGGATGCGCCGGTGAACTACTTGGCCGATCTCAGCATCAAGCCGGTGACCTACAACCCGCCCCACGGTACGGGCCTGCCGCGGCGCGACGGCAACTATCGGGACTTCACGGTCCGCATCCACGATGCCCGTCCGATCGCGCGCGATCTCTCGCTCGATCGGCAGGCCTTCATCCTGACTCATCACGATACCGACGTGCGCGATTTCTACGACGAGGAGGAGGTGCGCACGAAGTACCACGCCGAAGTCGAGGCGCTGATCAAGCGCGAGACAGGCGCGTCCAAGGTCGTCGTGTTCGACCATACGGTGCGCACGGCCGACCGCGCTGTCGAGCGCGGGTTGCGGACGCCAGTGCGCAGTGTCCATTGCGACTACACGGAGAAGTCGGGCCCGCAGAGGGTACGCGACCTCCTGCCGCCCGAGGAGGCGGAACAGCGCCTCGAGAGGCGCTTCGCCGAAATCAATGTCTGGCGCAACATCGCGCACGAGCCCGTCGAGATGACGCCGCTGGGCCTCGTCGATTCGGAGAGCCTGGCTCCGCGCGACCTCGCTGTCTGCGATCTCGTCTATGCCGACCGCGTCGGTGAAATCTACCAGGGCGTCTACAACGCCGATCACCGCTGGTTCTATTTCCCGAAGATGACCCGGGACGAGGCGATCCTGATCAAGTGCTACGACTCGCTGAGGGACGGTCGTGCGCGCTTCTCGCTACATTCCGCCTTCGAGGATCCGACATCGCCGGCCAACCCGAGGCCGCGGCAGAGCATCGAGGCGCGGGCGTTCGCATTCTTCGATTAGGTGCGTAACTGGAACCGTGCGGGCCCCCGCGCCTCAGAAGGCGCTACCGCCCGCCGGCGCATCTGAGCGCGCCGCCGCAATCGCCTCGAGGTGATCGACCAGCTCCTCGGGATTGCTGAAGAACGGCGAGTGGCCGCATTCCAGGCGAAGCACCTTGCAGGGCGTTGACTTCACCATCGTGCGCTGCAGATTGATGCGGATGGCGTGGTCGAGCGTACATTCGATGTACCAGCGCGGGACCGATCCGAAACGCTCCTCGGTCAAGGTCACGGGCGTCGTCGAAATGGCGAGCGGCTGCGGGCGCAGGCGCTGCATCGCCTTGTAGCGGTCCTCCGGCGAGACGTCGGCATAGAACAGGCTCGGCAGCTTGTCGCGCGCAAACGTGTAGGTCTTGCCGTCGGGGCTGACCTGCCGCGACAGCCGGAACATGGCATCCGGTTCCAGCGAGGTCATGTCCCTGCCGCTCTTGCCTGAAGTGGGCAACAGCGCGCAGAGATAGACCAGTGCCTTGATCTTGCGCCGCCGCGCCTCGGCGAGCTGGCTGATCGTGACGCCGCCCAACGAATGCCCGACCAGGATGACCTGCTCCTCCATCTTGTCGAGCAGGCGGGCCAGTTTCTCGACGTTGTCGGCGAGGGTGACGTTGGCGGGCGGTGTCTGGTCGTTGCCGAGACCCGGCAGGTCGGGCGCGCAGACCTTGTGGCCCGCAGCTTCCAGCAGAGGCACGACCTTCTCCCAGCACCAGCCGCCGGTGCAGGCGCCATGGACCAGCAGGAACGTCGCCACGGCTAGGCCTTTCCGACGACGGTGCGCGCCCCGGGGGCGGGCACGAAGAAGTCGGGCATCAGCGGCGTGCCGGGCGAGACGGCGTACTTCTCGAAGTCGGTGACGCCCTCGGCCGCCAGGACCTCGTCATCGATGAAGAAGTTGCCCGTGCATTCGCGCGCCGCGCGGCTGAAGATGGCGTGCGCTGCATCGGCCATGATCTCGGGCTTGCGGCACTGCTTCATGCCTTCTTCGCCGCCCAGGATGTTCTGGATCGCCGCGGTGGCGATGGCGGTGCGCGGCCACAGGCAGTTGAAGGCCACGCCCTTGTCGCGGAACTCCTCGGCCATGGACCAGGCGAAGACCGACATGCCGTACTTGGCCAGCGTATAGGCCGCGTGATTGGCAAACCACTTCACGTCGAAGTCGAGCGGCGGCGAGAGGTTCAGCACGTGCGGATTGGCGGCCTTCAGAAGGTGCGGGATGCACTTCTGCGAGACCATGAAGGTGCCGCGCGCATTGATCTGGTGCATCAGGTCGTAGCGCTTCATCGGCGTCGCGAGCGTGCCGGTCAGGCTGATCGCGCTGGCATTGTTCACCAGGATGTCGATGCCGCCGAACTTCGCGACGGTCTCGGCCACCGCCTTTTCGACGCTCTGCTCGTCGCGGATGTCGCAGGCGAGCGGCAGCGCTTTGCCGCCGGCCTTCTCGATCTCCTCGGCGGCGGTAAAGATCGTGCCGGGCAGGCGCGGGTCGGGCGTCACCGTCTTCGCGGCAATGGCGATGTTGGCGCCGTCGCGTGCCGCCCGCAGTGCAATGGCCAGTCCGATACCGCGGCTTCCGCCGGTCACGAACAGGGTTTTGTTACCCAAGCTCATGGCGTCCCCAAGAAATCTTCGGGCTCTATAGCCGGGCCGGGGTAGCGGCGGCTAGTGTCGCGGTACTCAGGGGAGGCATGCATGAATCCGTGCTTCGAAACGGCGACCCGACTTGCACGCGCCATACGAAACGGACGGTTGAGCTCGGTCGAGGCGACGAAGGCGCATCTCGATCGGATCGCTCGTGTGAACGGACCGCTCAACGCTCTGGTGCTGGTCGACGAGGCTGGCGCAATGAAGGCCGCACGGGCGGCTGATAGGGCACGAAGCCAGAATAAGTCCCTCGGTCCGCTGCATGGCGTGCCGATCACCATCAAGGAAGCGTTCGACGTCGCGGGCCTCAAGACGACCTCCAGCCATCCGCCGCTGAAAGACAATGTCGCGACGCAGGATGCGAGCCTCGTCGCGCGGTTGCGGGCGGCGGGCGCCGTCATCCTGGGAAAGACCAATGTGCCTGAATTGTGCGCAGACTTTCAGACGGACAGCCCGATCTTCGGCACCACCGTCAATCCATGGGACGAACGCCGCACGGCGGGCGGCTCCACCGGCGGAGGTGGCGCGGCGGTGGCGGCCCGCCTGTCGCCGCTGGAACTGGGCAGCGACATCGGCGGTTCGGTGCGCAATCCAGCTCACTACAACGGCATCTTCTCGCTGAAGCCCACGGAGTGGCGCGTGCCGGGACACGGGCATGTGCCTGACTTGCCGGGGCAGACCCGCAGCACGCGCTACATGGGCACGTTCGGCCCGCTGGCGCGCTCGGTCGACGATCTCGACGCGGCGCTGCGCATCATCGCGGGCCCGGACGGCTACGAGGTCGAGGCCGCACCGGTGCCACTAGGACCAACGCCCAGGCTGGCGGCGGCGGACCTGCGCATCGCGGTCCTGACCAGCAATCCGCTGGTGCCTGTTTCGACCGATATGGCGTCGGTGGTGCAGGCGACCGCGAAACTGCTGTCCGGGGCGGGCGCAAAGGTGAAGCGAGCCGAGCCGGAGGGACTGGATTGGCAGCAGGGCTGGGACGACTGGTCGGACCTGTTCCAGTACATGATCATGAATGGGCAGCCGCTCGCCGAACGCGAGCGGCATTTCGACAGGCTCGAGTCCCCCGATCCGACGGCGCGGTCGGTCGCGCGCGCGGCCCGGCTCAGCATGGCGCAATTCTTCGCCGTGCTCGACCGGCGCGATCGCCTTGTGCGCCACTGTGAGTCCTTCCTCGACGACTACGATGCCTGGCTGATGCCGGTGATGCCGGATGCAGCCTTCATCCGGCAGTCGCGGAAGCTGCCGCTCAAGGTCGACGGCGCCGGCCATCCCTATTTCTTTGCCGGCACCGCCTATAACTTCCTGGCGAACCTCACGGGGCAGCCATCCGTGGTCCTGCCTTGCGGCTTCTCGAAGGAGGGCCTGCCGATCGGCCTTCAACTTACCGGCAAACGCTGGGGCGAGGCGAAGCTTCTGGGCGTGGCAAAGGTGCTGGAGAAGCTCCTGCCACCCTGCCCGGTGCCTCCTTCCTTCGCGTCTTGAGGGGGCGGTTCACTCCACCTTCACGCCGGCCTTGTCGATGATCGGCTTCCATTTGGCGAACTCCGCCTTCTGGTAGGCGCCGAACGCATCCGCCTTCATCTGCGCTGGCGTCGGGATGTCCTGGCCGAGATTCTCGAGCTTGCCGCGGATCTCCGGGTCCTGCAGGGCCTTGACTGCGGCGGCGTTGAGCTTGTCGATGATCTCCTTCGGGGTGCCCTTGGGCGCCCAGAGCCCGTGCCAGATCGCGACCTCGATGCCGGGAAAGCCCGCTTCGGCGGTCGTCGGGATGTCCGGCGCCGCGGCGGTGCGCTGCCTGGCGGTGACCGCGTACACCTTGAGCTTGCCCGCGCGGATGTGCGGCAGCGAGTTCGACGACTGGTCGATCATGACCTGGATCTGGTTGGCGATCAGATCCTGGACGGCGGGACCGGTGCCGCGATAGGGCACGAGCTGGTAGTTGGTGCCGGTCACGGCGAAGAAGGCGAGTGCGCCGATGTGCGAGCCCGAACCCAGGCCCGCCGTGCCACCGGAGATCTTGTCGGCGTTTGCCTTGAGATAGGCGACCAGCTCCTTGAGGTCCTTGGCCGGCACCTGGTTCGAGGTCACGACCAGCAGCGGATTGGACGGCAGCAGCGTGATCGGCTCGAGGTCGTTGATCAGGTCGTAGTTCAGGTTCTTATAGACGGCGCCGTTCACGACGTTGGTGCCGAGATGCCCGATGCCGATCGTGTAGCCGTCGGGCGTGGAGCGGGCCAGCTTGCCCATGGCGATGCTGCCGGCCGCGCCCGTAACGTTGTCGATCACCATCTGCTGGCCGAGTTCCTTGGCCATGCGCTCGCCGACGATGCGCGCCATGACATCGGTCGGACCGCCGGCCGCGAACGGCACGATGAGGTTGATCGGCTTGTTGGGATAGGCCTGGCCGAAGGCGGGGCCGGCAGCGGCCACCGCGAGCAATGCGAGAGCAACTCTACGCAGCATGGCAATTCCTCCCAGAACTTCTCTTGTTGGGAAGAGCCTAGGGTCTTTTGCGGCGCGATGGAATTACGATCACAAACACCATCCTCATGCTGAGGAGCGCTCCGCCAGGAGCGCGTCTCGAAGCATGGGCACGCGCACCTCGCCCGTTGCTCACCCTTCGAGACGGCCGCGGTGCGGCCTCCTCAGGGTGAGGTGGTGTGGTTGGACGAAAGGGCGCTAACTCGCGGCGGGCTCCATCATCACGAGCACAGTCCGGTTTGAAACCTGCTGGCCCTCCTGCACGGAGATCGCCTCGATTCTGGCATCGAGCCCCGCCTTGAGCTGGTGCTGGATCTTCATGGCCTCCAGCACAATCAGCGTCTGGCCGCGGCTGACCGTTTCGCCCGGCGCCACCTTGATCGACACGATGCGGCCGTCCATCGGCGCGCGGAGCTTGCCGTCGCTGCCGGCCGCCGCCGTTTCCGGCGGGGCATAGGTCTTGTCGGTGAACCGTACGGTGAGCGCGTCGAGGTCGATCAGGATGTCGTTGCCGTCGATGTGGAACGGGACGTGGGGCGCTTCGGCCTCGCGGACCTGCATCAGGCGTTCCTTGCCGCCGGCAGCCAGGCGGAGCGGCGTCGGCTCGGGATTGGAATTGCGCCAGCCGCGCATCGACGGCGGATATTTCTGCGCCGACGACTGCCACAGGAGATTGGCGGCGGCGGTCCAGTGGGCGTCGCCGATTTCGGGTGCGGGGAACTGGTGCTTCACCAGGAAAGACGTCGTGGCCTCTCCGGCCGCGAAGTCGGGATGCTCGAGCAGGCGGATCAGGAAATGCCGGTTGGTCGTCGGTCCCAGCACGACCGTCTCGGCGAGGGCCCGCAGCAGCCGGCCGCGCGCTTCGTCGCGCGTGGCGCCGTGGGCGATCACCTTGGCGATCATCGGATCGTAGTAGGGCGAGATGGTGAGCCCGTCCTTCATGCCGTGGTCGATGCGCACGCCGGGGCCGGTCGCTGGCCGCCACACGTCGATGCGGCCGGTCTGCGGCAGGAACCCCGCATAGGCGTCCTCGGCGTACAGACGCACCTCGATGGCGTGGCCGGCGAAGGTCACCTGCTCCTGGCGCAGCGGCAGATGCTCGCCGCGCGCGACGCGGAGCTGCCACTCAACCAGGTCCAGGCCGGTGATGGCTTCGGTCACCGGATGCTCGACCTGCAGGCGGGTGTTCATCTCCAGGAAGTAGAACGCACCATCGGCGCCCAGCAGGAATTCGACCGTGCCGGCGCCGCGATAGCCGATGGCGCGGGCGGCGGCGACGGCCGCGGCGCCCATGCGATCGCGCAAGGAGGCATCGACGGCGGGCGAGGGGGCTTCCTCGATCACCTTCTGGTGGCGGCGCTGCACCGAGCAGTCGCGCTCGCCGAGATGGATGACGTTGCCGTGGGCGTCGGCAAAGACCTGGATCTCGATGTGACGGGCATCGATGACGGCCTTCTCGAGGATCAGCTCGCCCGAGCCGAAGGCGCTTTCCGCCTCCGTGCGTGCGGTGCGGATCGCTTCCAGCAGGTCGCCCTCGTGTTCCACGAGGCGCATGCCGCGTCCGCCGCCGCCGGCCGCGGCCTTGACCATGACCGGCAGGCCGATCCTGCGCGCTTCGGCCTCGAGGTTGCCGTCGCTCTGGTCGGCGCCCTGGTAGCCCGGGACACAGGGCACGCCGGTCTCGATCATGCGGCGCTTGGCGGCGGCCTTGTTGCCCATCGCGGCGATGGCGGCGGGCGGCGGGCCGATGAAGGTGATGTTGGCGGCCTCGCAGGCCGCCGCAAACGCCTCGTTCTCCGACAGGAAGCCGTAGCCCGGATGGATCGCATCGGCGCTGCTCTCGCGTGCTGCTTCCAGGATGCGATCGATGCTGAGATAGCTTTCGCCCACCGGAGGCAGGCCGATGCGCACCGCCTCGTCGGCGAAGGCGACGTGCGGCGCGTCCTTGTCGGCGTCGGAATAGACCGCGACGGTGCGATACCCCATCGCCCTGGCGGTGCGCATCACGCGCCAGGCGATCTCGCCGCGGTTGGCGACCAGGACCTTGCTGAAGCTCATTACTCGACGGCCCAGCGAGGCGGACGCTTCTCGGCGAAAGCGCGCAAGCCCTCGGAGGCCTCGGGACCACGGCGCGCCTCGGCGAACTTGTCGGCGGCGAAGTCGAGCACGGCGGAAAGAGGCTCGGTCCCGACCTTCATCACCACCTGCTTGGTGAGCGCATTGGCGATGGGCGCGCACTTGTCGATCTGCTTCAGCACTTCCTCGAGCTTGGCGTCGAGGGCAGCGGAATCGGCCACGAGATAGTGCGCGATGCCGAGCCGCAGCGCCTCGGGCCCTTTGAAGCGCGCCGCCGTGAGGGCGAGGTGCCGCGTTTGCGGTACGCCGATGCGCTGGGCGACGAACGGCGCGATCTGGGCCGGCACGATGCCGATGGCCGTCTCTGTCATCGCGAAGCCCGCGCCCTCGGTGCAGATCGCCACGTCGGACACGCAGAGGATGCCGAAACCGCCCGCGATGGCGTAACCCTCGACTGCGGCCACGACCACCTGCGGCGTGCCGTTCAGCATTTCGAGGAAGGCGCCGAACTGCCGGTTCCAGACCGCGATCGGATCCTTCTCGCCGGGCTTGGGCTTGTCGGTGAAGCTCTGCTCCATGTTCTTCAGGTCGGCGCCGGCGCAGAAGGTACCGCCCGCACCGCGCAGGATCACGACCTTGATGTCGCGCCGGTCTCGCAGGATGCCGAACACCGACTTCAGTTCCTCGATCAGCGTCGGGTTGAGCGCGTTTTTCACCTCCGGCCGGTTGAGCGTCACGTAGAGACGCGACCGCTCACGACGCAGGAGGAGGGCTTCGTACTTGTCGGCAAACTCGGCCATGGAAACTCCGGCGCTCAGCGGTTTTCGAGACGGGGCAGCGTGCCCATGTGCTTGGAGATGATCTGCAGCATCACCTCGTCGGCGCCGCCGCCGATCGAGGCGAGGCGCGAATCCCGGAAGGCGCGGGCGGTGGGTGATTCCCAGAGATAGCCCGCGCCGCCCCAGTATTGCAGGCAACTGTCGGTGACGAGGCGGACCATGCGGCCGGCCTTCAGCTTTGCCATCGAGGCCAGCATCGTGACGTCCGCCCCGTCGAGATACTCCTCGCAGGCGCGATAGCAGAGCGATCGCACCAGTTCGATCTCCGTGCGCAGCTCCGCAAGCTTGAAATGGATCACTTGGTTGTCGAGCAATGGGCGGCCGAACACCTTGCGCTCGCGGGTGTACTCGATCGTCTGGTCGATCAGCCGCTCCATGCCGACCACGGCGCTGATCGCGCCCCACAGCCGCTCCTCCTGGAACTGCTGCATCTGATAGACGAAGCCCATGCCCTCCTGGCCGATCAGGTTCCGGACCGGCACTTTCACCTCGTCGAGGAAGATCTGCGCGGTGTCGGAGGAGCGCATGCCGAGCTTGTCGAGCTGCTTCACGATCTGCACGCCCTTGGTCTTCATCGGCAGGCAGATCAACGACTTGTTCTTGTGCATCGGCCCTTCGCCGGTGCTTGCCAGCAGGCACATCCAGTCGGCCTGGGTGCCGTTGGTCGTCCACATCTTGCCGCCGTTGATCACCCAGTCGCCGCCTACCTTGCGGGCCGTCGTCTTGATCGAGGCGACGTCGGAGCCGGCGCCGACCTCGGATACGCCGAGGCAGGCCACGTAGTCGCCCGCGATAGACGGCGCGAGGAATTCGCGGCGCAACTCGTCGCTGCCATGGCGGGCCAGTGCCGGCGTCGCCATGTCGGTCTGAACGCCGATCGCCATCGGCACCGAGCCGCAATGGATGTGGCCCAGCTCCTCGGCCATCACCATGGCGTAGGAATAATCGAGCCCCATGCCGCCGTACTCTGCCGGCTTGTTGATTCCGAGCAGGCCGGCGGTCCCCAACTTCTTGAAGACCTCGTGCGCCGGGAAGATGCCGGCCTCTTCCCACTGGTCGACATGCGGATTGATGTCCCGCTCGATGATCGCCCGCAGGGTGCGGCGGATCTCGTCATGTTCCTGGGTGAACTGCATGGCAGGCTCCTAGCGATTGCCCAGCCGCGGGAGCGTGCCCATCAGCTTGGAGATGATCTGCAGCATGACCTCGTCGGCGCCGCCGCCGATCGAGCCGAGGCGGCCGTCGCGATAGCCGCGGGCCACCGGATTGTCCCAGAGATAGCCGGCGCCACCCCAGTATTGCAGGCAGGCGTCGGAAACTTCGCGGCGCAGGCGGCCGGCCTTCAGTTTGCCCATCGAGGCGAGCATCGTGACGTCCTTGCCGGCGAGATAGTCCTCGCAGGCGCGATAGACGATGGAGCGCAGCGCCTCGACCTCGCTCTTGAGCTCGGCCAGGCGGAAATGGATTACCTGGTTGTCGAGCAGCGGCTTGCCGAAGACCTTGCGTTCGCGCGTGTACTCGATGGTGGCATTGATGATTCGCTCGCAGGTGTTGAGCGATCCTGCGCCGGCCCACAGCCGCTCCTCCTGGAACTGCTGCATCTGATAGGTGAAGCCCATGCCCGGCTGGCCGATCGTGTAGCGAACCGGCACCTTCACCTCGTCAAAGAAGGTCTGCACCGTGTCCGAGGCACGCATGCCGAGCTTGTCGAGCTTCTTCACGATCTCGATGCCCTTGGTCTTCATGGGCACGACGATCAGCGACTTGTTCTTGTGGGCGGGCCCGTCATCCGTGCTCGCCAGCAGGCACATCCAGTCGGCCTGGGCGCCGTTGGTGGTCCACATTTTGCCGCCGTTGATCACCCAGTCGCCGCCGACGCGGCGGGCCGTCGTCCTGATCGAGGCGACGTCGGAACCGGCGCCGGTTTCCGAGACACCGAGACAGGCAACGTACTCACCGGTGATCGAGGGCGTGAGGTATTCACGGCGCAGCTCGTCGCTGCCGTAGCGCGCGAGGGCAGGCGTCGCCATCGAGATCTGGACGCCGGTAGCCATCGGGATCGAGCCGCCGTTCACCCATCCCAGCGATTCGGCGCAGACCATGGCGTAGGAGAAATCGAGGCCCGAGCCGCCGAATTCGACGGGCTTGTCGACCCCCAGCAAACCGGCATCTCCCATCTTCTTGAACAGCTCATGGGCTGGGAACTGGCCGTCCTTCTCCCACTGGTCGACGTACGGATTGATCTCGCGATCGATCAACGTCTTCCAGGTCTGGCGCAACGCTTCATGCTCGGGGGTGAACTTCATGGTTACATCCTCGCCACGCCGAAGGTGATGGGATTGAGAGGTCGCACGATTGATTCGCGCGCGATGGAAAGGGTGAACGCGAGGACTCGCCGGGTGTCGCGCGGGTCGATGATGCCGTCGTCCCACAGGTGTGCGGTGCCGTAGAGGGCGGTGGATTCACGTTCGAACTGGTCGACGATGCCCTTGAACATCCGGTCGATCTGCTCGTGCGGCGGCTCCTTGCCCTCGCGCAGGAACTTCTGCTCGGTCACGGTCTTCATGACGCCGGCGGCCTGCTCGCCGCCCATCACGGCGGTGCGGCTGTTGGGCCAGGCGAATATGAAGCGCGGATCGAAGGCGCGGCCGCACATGCCGTAGTTGCCGGCGCCGAAGCTGCCGCCGATCACGATGGTGATCTGCGGCACCGTCGCGTTGGCCACCGCCTGGATCATCTTGGAGCCGTGCTTGACGATGCCGCCGCGCTCGCTTTCGGTGCCGACCATGTAGCCGGTCGTGTTCTGCAGATAGACGATGGGCGTGCCCTGCTGGCAGCAGAGCTGGATGAACTGGGCGGCCTTGACGGCGCCCTTGGCGGTGATCGGTCCGTTGTTGCCGATCAGCGCCACCGGCTCGCCTTCGATGGCGGCCCAGCCGCAGATCGTCTGCTGGTCGAACAGCGCCTTGAATTCGAGGAAGTCCGACCCGTCGACGACGCGCGCGATCACCTCGCGCACATCGTAGGGATTCTTGTGCGACGGAGGCACGACACCGCACAGCTCCTCGATGTCATAGCGCGGCTCCTTGAACGGCCGCTCGGCGCGCGGCGGCAGCCGGTCATTCCAGTGCCACTTGGCGATCACGTCGCGTGCCATGCGGATGCCGTCGGCGTCGTTCTCGGCCATCCATTCGGCGACACCCGAGACGGTGGCGTGCATCTCCGCGCCGCCCAGCTCTTCGTCGGTCGCGATCTCGCCGGTCGCGGCCTTCAGGAGCGGCGGGCCGGCGAGGAAGACCTTGGCCTGGTTGCGCACCATGATGACGTAGTCGGAGAGGCCCGGCAGGTAAGCGCCCCCCGCGGTCGACGAGCCGTGCACGACGGTGACCTGCGGGATGCCGCGCGCCGACATGCGCGCCTGGTTGGCGAAGCCGCGGCCGCCGGGCACGAAGATCTCGGCCTGGTAGAGGAGGTTGGCGCCACCGGACTCGACCAGGTTCACGACCGGCAGCTTGTTCTCCATGACGATCTGCTGGACGCGCTGGCCCTTGCGCTGGCCGGAGGGCGCCACGGTGCCGCCCTTGATGGCAGAGTTCGAGGCCGTCACGACGCAGCGTACGCCCTCGACATAGCCGATGCCAGCGACCGAACCGCCGCCGGCGCTCGACCCGTCCTTGTCGTCGTGCATGCGGTAGCCGGCCAGAGGCATCAGCTCTAGGAAGGGCGCGCCGCGATCCAGCAGCAGCGCGATGCGCTCGCGCGGCATCAATTGCTTGCGCTTGGCGAAGCGCTCGCGCGATTTCTCGGAGGCCGCCTGGACACTCGCCTCGGCCTCCCGGAACTCGGCGATCGCGGCGAGCATGCGTTCGCAGTTTTTCTTGAACTCGTCGCTATTGCGATCGATCTGGCTCTCGAGAATCGGCATGTCGTCCTCAGCCGCCCAAGACCTTGGGCGTCGTGGCCAGATGGAAGCCGTCGAACGGCTTCGAGCGGTCGGTGGCCGGCAGCTCGACCGAGCGGTTGGCGAGTGGCACGCCGCCATCGATGCGGATCTCCGTGCCGGTGATGTACGCCGAGGCGTCGCTCAGCAGGAAGCAGACCGCAGCGGAAACTTCGCTCTCGGTGCCGAGACGGCCCAGCGGGCAGTGGCCCTTCAGCTTGGGGATCTGCTCCTTGAAGTCGCCAGTGTAGGTGTCCATGCCCGAGGAGGCGATCCAGCCCGGCGCCACCGAGTTCACGCGAACGCCGGCCGCCGCCCATTCGAAGGCCAAGGTCATGGTGAGGTTCGCCATGCCGGCGCGCGCGGCGCCGGTATGCACCATGTTGGGGAAACCGTTGCGGTAGTCCGCCGTCATGTTGACGATCGAGCCGCCGTGGTTCTGCATCGATTGCGTGAAGACCTCGCGGCTCACGATGAAGCCGCCCGTCAGGTTGTTGCGCACGACGACGTCGAAGCCCTTGGCGCTGAGCGCTGCCGCGGGCGAGGGGAACTGGCCGCCGGCATTGTTGAACAGGCCGTGGATGCGTCCGTTCTTCGCCACGATCGCGGTCACGGCGTCCTTGACCTGGGCTTCCTCGCGGATGTCGAAGACATGGGTTTCGCAACTGCCGCCCGCGGCCTCGATTTCGGCTCGCACCTTGTCGAGCTTGTCCTGTTTGCGGCCGGTGATGACGACATGGGCCCCGAGCGCCGCGATCTCGTGCGCCGTGCACCGCCCGATGCCGCTGCCGCCGCCGGTCACGACGACCGTCCGGCCCTCAAACAACCCCGGTTTGAAGACCGAGCGATAGGTCATGTTTCCTCCGATTGAACGACCGTTTACCGGCCTGTAGTTGACGTTTACGTAAAGGTCAAGTAATCCCCCAAGGCCATTGCCGATGGGAGGAATTCGCTCATGACCTTGCAGGAAATCACGGAGAAAATGAAGGAAGGCGCTTCCAAGAAGACGGCCTTCGGAAACAGCGTCAAGTTCGCCACGGATCAGGGCGTCGTCCACATCGACGGCAACCAGACCCCGCCGGCCGTCACCAACGACGATACGGCCGCCGACTGCACCATCAAGATGGACTTCAGCGATTTCGCCGACCTGATCGGCGGCAAGCTCGACGGCATGACCGCCTTCATGACCGGCAAGCTGAAGATCGAAGGCGACATGGGCGTCGCCATGAAGCTGCAGAGCATCCTGCGTTAAGGCGCATTCACATGCGCCGGTGGGCGGCAGCGCCTTCTGAGGCGCGGAAGCCCACGCGACAGTAACAAGGGCCCCGACGAAGGGGCCCTTTTTCTATGCCTGCCTGCTCTTGTGGTAGTGCCGCCTGGCCTTGGCGCGGTTGCCGCACGACGACATGGTGCACCAGCGGCGCTTGCCGGCCCTGCTCTCGTCGAGAAACAGATAGAGGCACTCGGGATTGGCGCAGCGCCGGACCTTGGCCAACTTGCCGCTCGCCAGCAGGTCCCCTGCCGACCATAGGACGGGAGCGAGCAGGGCCAGCGCCGTGCCCGATCTCATGTCGAGTTCCCAGTCGAACGCTTCCTTCCCGCGCTTCAGGACCATGCGCGCGGGCGCGGCGGCGAGGGCCGCGTTCAGCCCGTCGAAATCACGACTGGCAGGCGCCTTCCCCTGGGCCACGGCATCGAACAGCCGATGGATCGTCTCGCGCAGCTCGAGGGCGCGCTCGAATTCCCTCTGGGCAGGAACCTTCGGCGCCTTGGTCCAGGCCGCCAGATCCGCCGGCGCGTTCAGCGTCTCCGTGGGCGAATCCTGTCCGCGCCAGTAGCGCGTATTGGCGAACTCGAGGCAGAGGTCTGGGCGGTTCATCGACCGGACTTACTAACCGGTTGTTAGGTTGACAAGGAAAGCCTCCCGGAATAACCATGTGACCGGTTATATGGTTATATCGGAGGAAACTGCCATGTTCGACCATGTGTCCATCGGCGTCGCAGACATCGCTCGCACCCGGAGGTTCTACGACGCCGCGCTGGAGCCGCTCGGTTATGCGCGACTGAGCGACGGCGAGACCTCGCTGGGCTACGGCGAAAAGGAAGTCGGCTTGTGGATCGGCAAGGCGGCGAAGCCCGTGAAGCCCGATATGGAGTCCGGCCTGCACTTCTGCTTCGTTGCGAAGGACCGGAAGGCCGTCGACGCGTTCCATGCTGCGGCGCTCGAGAGCGGCGGCAGGGACAACGGCAAGCCCGGCCTTCGTTCGGACTACAGCCCGACCTATTATGCGGCCTTCGTGATCGACCCCGACGGCTACCGGATCGAGGCCTATTGCGGGAAGTGACCGCGGCGGCTTGCTATGATCGCTCCCGGTCCCAATGTTGAAGGGACCGGCAGCGATCCCGTGAGGCGAGGATGACGACGAAGACCGTTCGGAACGCCACATTGGCAGAAGAGGCGGCGGCCATCGCCACACTGACGCTGGCCTTCAGCACTGATCCGGCAACGCGCTGGACCTGGCCCAGGGCGCACGACTATCTCGATGCCTTTCCGCGCTTCGCGAAGGCGTTCGGCGGCGCGGGATTCACCAGGGGTGGCGCCCATATCGTCGGCGACCATGCCGGGACGGCGCTGTGGCTGCCGCCAGGTGTCGAACCGGATGGCGCAGCGCTCGGCGAGTTGATGCGCGCCACGGCGTCACCACAGTCCATGAGCGATGGATTGCAGGTAATGCGGCAGATGGAAAGCCATCACCCAAGCGAGCCGCATTGGTTCCTGCCATTGATCGGCATCGATCCGAAGCACCAGGGCAAGGGGCTCGGCGGCGCGCTGCTGGCTCATGTCACCGACATTTGCGATCGCGATAGCGTGCCGGCCTATCTCGAATCGTCCAATCCCAGAAATGTGCCGCTCTACCAGCGTCACGGTTTCGAGATCACGGGCGAGATCCAGTACGGCAGTTCCCCGACCATCGTGCCGATGCTGCGCAGGCCGCGGCGTCTCTGAAGGATCAGGCGGCCTTCTTGCCGTGATGGCTGTGCAGCTTGGTGCTCAGGACACGGCGGATCGCATTGAATTCCGGGCTGGCGACGTCGCGCGGGCGCGCCAGCTCGAGCGGATTGTCGCTCTCGATGCGGCCGGGGCCCGGCGTCATGACGACCACGCGGTTGGCCAGCAGGATGGCTTCCTCGACCGCGTGGGTCACGAACACGACCGTGAGCTTTGTGCGCTCCCAGATGTCCAGAAGCTCGTCCTGCAGCCGCTCCCGCGTCATGGCGTCGAGGGCGCCGAACGGCTCGTCCATCAACACGAGCTCGGCATCGTTGGCCAGCACCCGGGCGATCGCCACGCGCTGCTTCATGCCGCCGGAAAGCTGGTGGGGATAGGCGTTGGCGAACTTGGCGAGGCCGACGAGGTCGATGAATTTGTCGACGATCTGCTTCACCTCGGCGCCGCCGAGGCCGCGCGAAGCGGGTCCAAAGCCGATGTTGGCGCGCACGCTCAGCCACGGAAACAGCGCGTAGTCCTGGAAGACCATGCCGCGCGACGGATCGGGACCGGCTATCGGCTTGCCCCACATCAGCGCCTCGCCCGACGAGGGCTGGTCGAAGCCCGCCATGATGCGCAGCAGGGTGGACTTGCCGCAGCCCGAGGCGCCGATCAGGCAGATGAACTCGCCCTTGTTGATCGAGAGGTTGGCGTCGGAGAGGGCGTGGATCGTCTGGTCCTGCAGCCGGAAAACCTTGGAGACGCCCTTGATCTCGACGATGGGTGTCGGGGACTCAGCCATGATGGTTGGGACTCCAGCGCAGGAGGTAGTTGCCCAGCGCCACGACGACGCGGTCGGAGAGGTAGCCCGCAAGGCCGATCACGATCATCCCGCAGATCACCAGCTCGGTGCGCGACAGGGTGCGGCCGTCCATGATCACTGCGCCCAGCCCCTGCGGCACGCCGGTCATCTCGCCGACGACGATGACGAACCAGGCGAGGCCGAGGCCCAGCCGCAGGCCGGTGAAGATGGACGGCGTCGCGGCCGGCAGCACCACCTTGTAGAACTGGGCGTTGCCGCGGCAGCCTAGCATGGAGGCCGCCTCGAACAGCTTGGGATCGACCGAGCGGACGCCGAAGATCGTGTTGAGCAGGATCGGGTAGAAGGCGCCGAGGCAGACCAGGGCGAAGGCCGACTTGGCGCCCAGCCCGAATAGGATCATCGACAGGGGCAGCCAGGCCGTGACCGGGATTGGCCGCATCACCTGCAGGAAGGGGTCGAGCAGCATGCGCGCGGTCGGCACGCGGCCGATCAGGATGCCGATCGGCAGGGCGAAGATTGCGGCCAGCGCGAAGCCACCATAGACGCGGCTCATGGAGGCGAGCAGATGCGTGGTCAATGTCGCTGAGTAGGCGTCGTCGTAGATGCCGCCCACCGCGAAATCGACCATGTACTCCCCGACGGCGTAGGGCGTCGGGATGAGGCGCGTCCATTGCTGGGTGGTGGCCACCTGCCAGAAGGCGAGCAGGAGCACGGGCACGATCAGCGCCAGCACCGTGGGCTTGAAGCGTGCCCATGTCGAGCGCGTCGCCGCGCGCGGGAGGGCGGCGGCCGGAGCCGCCGCCGGAACCGATCCTGTGTCGGCGATCGCCATGATGCGCTCCGTCGCCCGTGCCTCGCCTAGCTGGCGATCTCGTTCGAGAACTTGGGATTGAGGAAGGTGTCGAACTTGGGCAGGGCGCGGATCTGCTTCAGCTCGAGCATGTGCTGGGCGTAGGTCCTAGCCTGGCCCTGCACCTTGTCGTCGAGCTTCCATACATATTCGACGTTGTCCGCACCGAGCGCCTGCTCGACCGCGGCGCGGTTGGCGCCGAGCTTCTGCACCGTCATTTCGACCACGGCCGGCTTGTTGGCCGCCATGAACTCCACGGCCTGGCGGTGGGTCTTCAGCATGGTGCGGATCATGTCCGGGTTCTTGGCAACCGTCTCTTCATTGGTGCCGATGATCATGTTGAGGCCACCCATGGCCGTGCCGTACGGGTACTCGACGAGTTGACCGACGCCGGACGTGATCGACAGGGCCGGGCCCGGCTCGGCGCCGACATAGGCGTCGATGTCGCCGCGCGCGAGCATCGCCGGCATCTCGCCGAACGGGACGCGGACCGAGGTGATGTCCTTGATGGTGAGCCCCTCCATGCGCATGCGCTCGAGGATGAAGACTTCCTGGGTGGAGCCCGGCCAGATGCCGACCTTCTTGCCCTTGAGGTCCTTGATCGTCTTCACGTCGGAGCCGGCCTTGGAGATCACGCCCATGCCCCGGTTCGACATCGCGCCCACCACGACAACCGGCTCGCCGGCGGCGGCGCCCAGGATGCCGGCGGCGATGCCGAAGGTGCCCATGTCGACGGACTTCGTGACCACGGCGTTCTTGCAGTCGGTCGGGCTGTCGAAGGTGATGATCTCGATCTTCAGGCCCGCAGGCGCGAACTTCTCGTAGAAGTGCGGCGGCATCGAATGGACGAGGCGCAGCGCGCCCATCTTGACCGTCTGTCCGGCTTGCGCCCGCAGGATGGACGGCGCGGCCAGTGTTCCCATGGCAGCGAAGCTGGCGCCGGCCAGCAGACGACGACGATTGATCATGAAATGCCTCCCAAGCAGTGCCCTTGGAAGGCAACAAGCGTGCCAAGTCGGCACGCTTGTCGGGGTGGCTGTAACAGGTGGTCCTTAGAATCCGACTGCCGCGCCGTCGCGGCGGCTCTCGGAGGCGCCGAGATAGGGGCCGCCGTCGGGGAAGCGCCAGATGATCTGGCTCGAGCCGAAATCGAAGCTCGGCATCTTGGTGCGCGTCAGGCGATGGCCGCGGCTCTCCAGGCCCTCAAGCGTGCCCTGCGGCATATGCTCTTCCGTCCAGATCGTGCCGTCGGTCTCGTGCACGCGCCAGCGCGGAGCGTCGATCGCGGCCTGTGGGTTCTGCCCGTAGTCGACCATGCGCGAGAAGACCTGCATGTGGCCCTGCGGCTGCATCGCGCCGCCCATCAGGCCGAAGGTCGCCACGGGCTTGCCGTCCTTGGTGATGAAGGCGGGGATGATCGTGTGGAACGGCCGCTTGTTCGGGCCGACCTCGTTGGGATGGCCCTTGGTCGTGACGAAGCCGGTGCCGCGATTCTGCAACGCAATGCCCGTTCCCGGCACCACGATGCCGGAGCCGAAGCCGGTGTAGTTGGACTGGATCAGCGACACCATCATGCCCGAGGCATCGGCGGTGCCGAGATAGATCGTGCCGCCGTCCTTGGGCGTGCCCGGTCCGAAATCCTTGGCCTTCTTCGGGTCGATCAGCTTCGCCCGGCTCTTCAGGTAGCCCTTGTCGAGCATCTGGGCCGGCGTGACTTCCATGAAGCGCGGGTCGGCGACGTAGCGGTAGATGTCGGCGAAGGCGAGCTTCATCGCCTCGATGCGCAGATGCGCCACCTCGGGCCCGTCGCAGTCGAGGCCAGCCAGCTCGAAGTTCTCGAGGATTCCAAGCGCCATGCAGGCCGCGATGCCCTGGCCCGACGGCGGGATCTCGTGCAGCGTCGTGCCGCGATAGGCGAGGCCGATCGGGTCGACCCAGTCGGGCTTGTGGGCCGCGAGGTCTTCCTTGCGCAGCGCGCCGCCATTCTCGCGGGCGTACTTGTCCATCATGTCGGCCAGTTCGCCGCGATAGAAGGCCTCGCCCTTGCTCTCGGCGATCTTTGTGAGTGTCTTCGCCTGGTCGGGGAACTTCCAGAGTTCGCCGGGCTGCGGTGCGCGTCCGTTCGGGAGGAAGGCCTTGACCCAGCTCTCCTGTCCCTTGAGCCGGTCGATCGCCCGGTGCCACTGATGCGCGACCATGTAGGAGACGCGGAATCCGTCATGGGCGTATTTGATCGCCGGTTCGAACAGGTCGGCGAAGGGCAGCTTGCCGTAGCGCCCGTGCAGTTCCATCCAGAGCGACACGGCGCCCGGGGTCGTCACGCAGCCCCAGCCGACATTGGGCATCTTGTCGAGGCCGGCGTACTTGTCCGGTGTCATCAGCGCGGGCGAATGGCCGTGGGCGTTCAGCCCCACCAGCTGCTTGCCGTCCCACAGGATGCAGAAGGCGTCGGCGCCGATGCCGTTCATGGTCGGCTCGACCACCGTGATGGCTGCGGCGCTCGCGATGGCCGCGTCGACCGCGTTACCGCCTTTGGCCAGCATGCGCAGGCCGGCGGTGGAGGCAAGTTGCTGGGATGAGGCGACGACGTTCTCGGCGAAGACCGGCAGCTTCTTGGTGGAGTAGGGGAAGTCGTACGTGAAAGACGGCACCTCGGAATCCTTTCTACTTCTTCGAAGCCTGGACGGCCTCGACGCGCGCCACGAAGCGTGGCGTCTCCAGGAACTGGCGATGATCGGCGGCGCTCTTGCCGAACAGGCGGGAGAGATCGAACACGCCGGAGCCCGCGATCTCGCCCATCCGCCCGGAGAGCGTCACGCGCTCGCCAAGCCGCAGGGTTTTTAGCGCCGCGACGGCCGCTTCGGAAAGACCCGGCGGCGGGGCTGCACGGGATCGTGTGGAGAAAAAGTCGGTGACGGTGCCGGCGAATGCCAGCGCCCAGTCGTTGAATGCGTAGAGCGAAACCTGCCGGCCGATGTCGAACGTGACGGCCACCGTTTGGGCATTGCCCTCGATTTTCGTGAGCGTGCCGCACCAGTCGCTGAACGCCCCGACCTTCGCTGCGAGTGCAACGCTCTGGCGGGCCGCCTCCTCGACCCGCAGCGGGTTGTTGGAGGCCAGCGCCGGCTTGGCGAGTTCCTGCAGCCCGTCGAGGAACGCCTTCTGCGTCGGATTGCGCTCGTGGCAGGGCCGGTCGAAGCAGCCCGCGAGTAGGAGGCTACTGCCTCCGAGCAAAACGGAGCGGCGAAAGGCGAAGGGAGACGTCGATAGCATTGCCCCTTCACCTTACCTCAATATGAGGCTCAAGCCGCCTTCGACTGCGCCTTGGCCCGCTCTTCCTCCTTGAGTTCCTTCTTGGAGAGCTTGCCGACCGGGGTCTTGGGCAGTTCGGGGCGGATCTCGAGGGCGACCGGCATCTCGTGCTTGCCGATCTTGCCGTCGAGATGTTTCTTCAGCTCCTCGAAGGTGAGCGAGGCGCCTGGCTTCAGCTTGACGAACACCTTGGGCGCTTCCTGGCGATAGGGATCGGGAATGCCGATCACGATCACCTCGTCGACCGCCGGATGCTCGTAGACGGCCTCCTCGATCATGCGCGGGTAGACATTGTAGCCCGAGGAGATGATGAGATCCTTCGAGCGGTCGACCAGGTAGAGCCAGCCGTCGGCATCCATGTAGCCCATGTCACCGGTGCGCAGGCCCATCCAGTTGCTCGACGGATGGCGGAACAGGACCTTCTCGGTCTCCTCCGGCTTCTTCCAGTAGCCCTTCATGACCTGCGGGCCGATGATGCAGACCTCGCCGACATGCTCCTTGCCGGCCGGCAGCACCTTGTCGCCGTTCTCCATGTCGCGGATTTCGATCACGGTGCCGGGCATCGGCACGCCGCATGAGCCGACGCGGCGCACGCTCTTGTCGACCGGGCAGATCGCGCCGGTCGGCGAGGTCTCGGTGAGCCCGTAACCCTCGATCAGGGTGGCACCGGTCAGCTTCTCGAAGCTCTGCTGCACTTCGACGGGCAGCGGCGCGCCGCCCGACATGCAGATCTTGAGCGAACTGAGATCGAGGCCCTGCGCCTTGGGATGCTTGTTGATCGCGGTGTAGAGCGTCGGCACCCCCGGCAGGAAGGTCGGCTTTTTCTTCGCCAGATCGCTCACGATCATGTCGATGTCGGGCCGCGGATAAAGGATCAGCTGGTTGCCGTTGCGCACCGCGCCCAGCATGATTCCCGACAGGGCGTAGATGTGGAACAGCGGCAGCACGCACACGACCTTCTCGGTGCCGGGCGTCGTGTAGGGCGTCGTCCAGGCCTGTCCCTGGCTCATCGCCGCCATCACGCAACCGTGCGTCAGCATCGCCGCCTTCGGCAGCCCCGTCGTGCCGCCGGTATATTGCAGGATCGCCACCTCGTCCCAGAGATCGTCGCTGGCCGGCTTGTAGGCGAGGTACTTGCCGTCGTTCGCCAGCAGGTCCTTGAACGACATGTGCCAGTCGTCGCGCGGCCAGGCCGACAGTTCCTTCTTCTTGACGATTGGATAGAGCCAGTTCTTGGGCCACGGCAGATAGTCGGCGATCGAGCCGACGATCAGCTTCTTGAGCCGCGTCTTGCCGCGCATCGCGGCCATCTTCGGATAGAGCGCGGCGACGTCCAGCGTCACCAGGATGTCGGTCTCCGAATCGCCGATCTTGAACTCCAGTTCGCGCGCGGCATCGAGCGGGGAATAGTTCACCACGCGCCCGCCGGCCTTCAGCACGCCGAAGAAGGCGATAATGTAGTGCGGCGTGTTGGGCAGATAGAGGCCGACATTGACGCCGGGCTTGACGCCCAGCTTCTGGAAGCCGGCGGCGGCCCGGTCCGAGGCCTCCTTGTAGTCACGGAAGGTCATCACCTTGTCGAGGAAGTCGGTGAAGGGCCGGTCGCCGTATCGGGCGCAGCTTTCCTCGAAGCTCTGATGGATCGTCAAATTGGGGACGTCTAGTTCCCACCTCACGCCCGGCGGATAGCTCTTTTCCCACGCGTAGTTCGACATTTATGAAGTTCCTCCCTGCATCGACTATGCGAGGCCGGAAGCGGGAGGGTCAAGAAGTCGACGGGACCAGATACTCGTACTCGTAGACCGTGCGGAACCCCTGCGCCGCATAGAGCGGCATCGCCGCCGCATTGGTCGCCACCACCTGCAGGTAGGCGAAGCGCGCGCCCCGGGCCCATGCCCAGGCGTAGAGGCTTTCGGTAACGCGCCGTGCCAGCCCCTGGCGCCGCGCTTCGGGCATCACCAGGACATCGAACAGGCCCATGTGATCGTCTTCGACCGCGCCGATCGCCATGGCCAGGGGACGGCCTTCGTGCTGCACGAAGGCAAAGCCGGCGGGCTGGGTAATGGACAGAAGCATCCGCTGCATGGTCTCGCGATGGTCGGGTTTCACCGGGCTGTGCGCCGCAAACGCCTCGATCCATTCGGTGGAAGGACTCGGACGGATTTCGACGGCGGGATCGGCCTGGAAGCCGTCATGCAGCGGACAGCGCTGAAGCAGGCTGCGCTCGATAGGCTCGTAGCCCCGGGCCTTGAGCCGCTCTGCCATGCCGAAGGGGGCGAGCGGCGTCAGACGCCAGACGGGTCGCATCGCACGCTGATGGAAGGGTGCCTCCACTGCTTCAATGTCAGTTGAAGCAACGGGACTTACTGCATTGATAGAATTTGCTCTTTTCGTGTAGCCGCCCGAGAATCGCAGGTGCCATCCCTGAACGTCCTGGTTCTCCAAGGCCGGCCAGCCGCGAAAGGCGAGCCGTTCCAGGCGGCGGACTTCATCTAAATTCTTAGGAGATGACATGGTGCGCGGCCTCTGCTAGTCTAAAGACTAATAATAACATCAAGTTATTTTAAAAACTGTAAGTTACGCATGAAGTCTGACCCCCTCGATGTCGGCTCTCGCGTTTGCTGGCAGCCTTCCGGTTGTTCCTTTTGTTTCCCGACCGGTCAAAGGCTGCCAGCAATCCTTTCGCTCGTTCTGCTCCTGGCGCTTGCCCTGGCGGGCTGCGGGGGCGGCGGAACCGGCGCCGACGACCGCCCGCCCAGCGACAAGGTCGCCTACACGGCCTGGAAGGAGTGGAGTCGATTCGGCCGCGCTACGGTCGTGTATGGCGGTCAGGCCAACGGCTATACCAACCGCTACGGCATGACCGAGCGCAGCGAGCCTCTCTCGAGCAGGGTCGGAGAATACTGGGGTGCCTGCGGGCGGCCCCAGTGGAACGGCACTTCAGACAAACCATGGTCGGGTGCCTTCGTCACCTGGGTGATGGCCCAGTCGGGCTACAGCGCATCGCAGTTCCCGCGCGATGGCCGACACGGGAGCTATCTGGCCTCCCTGTACGATCGCCAGCGCGCCTCGCGCAGCGCCCCCTTCGTTCTGCACGCGCCGAGCGAATATTCGCCAAAGCCCGGCGACCTCGTCTGCTCGGGGACGGCCGGCCCGACGTGGCGCTATGCCGACCCGAAAACCGCCCACCGGCGCATCGACAACACGGCCGCCCATTGCGACATCGTCACCGAGGTGCGCGGTGGCTACGTCCACGCGATCGGCGGCAATGTGAAGGACAGCGTGGCGATGAGCCTCTTCCCCGTCGACTCGCGCGGCCGCCTGATGAACGTGTCGGGCCGGCCCTGGCTGCTCGTCGTCGAAAAGCGCGGTTGAGCCGGCCTAGTTGGTCATCCCCGCCGCGTGCATGATCGCCGCGGTGCGCTCGGCGAGCATGATGGTGGGGGCATTGGTGTTGCCGCCGATCAGGGTCGGCATGACCGACGCATCGACCACGCGCAGCCCCTCGACGCCGTGCACCAGCAACTTGTCGTCGACCACCGCCATCGGATCGCTGGCCGGGCCCATCTTGCAGGTGCCGACCGGGTGATAGATCGTCTCGCACTTTGCGCGGATCCACTGCTCGATCTCGGCGTCGGTCTTAACCGCCGCTCCCGGGCCGAGCTCGTCCGCACGGTAGGGATCGAGGCCCGACTGGGCGAGGATGTCGCGGCCCATCTTCACGCCGGCGATCAGCGTCTCGAGGTCCTGGCGCTCGCTGAGGTAGTTCGCGTCGATCAGCGGATGTTCCTTGGGATCCTTGCTGCGCAGCCGGATCGTGCCCTTGCTCTCGGGCCGAAGCGCACAGACATGCAGGCTGTAGCCGTCCTTGTTCAGGCGGGTGCGGCCATGGTCGATCACCAGCACCGGCAGGAAATGGAGCTGGATGTCGGGTGCCGAGAGGCCCGGCCGTGTCCGCAGGAATCCGCCGGATTCGGCGATCGGCGAGGTGCCCGGACCCTTCTTGTTCACGACATACTGGAAGAGCGACGCCAGCTTGTTCGCCCGGTCGTAGGTGTCGCGGGTCTTGCAGAACTGGAGCAGCGACGCATCGAGATGGTCCTGCAGGTTGCCGCCGACGCCGGGCAGGTCGTGAATCGGCCGGATGCCGATCGACTTCAGGTGATCCGCCGGGCCGATGCCGGACAGCATCATGAGCTGCGGTGAGTTGACGGCGCCGCCGCACAGGATGACCTCGCGCGTGACGCGCGCGACCTCGTCGCGGCCGTTCAGCGTGTAGCGCACGCCCATGGCGCGGTTCTCGTCGAAGATGATGCGCTCGGTGAGCGCGCCGGTGATGACCTCGAGATGGGCACCGCTGTTGGCCACGGCCGGACGCAGATAGGCGCTCGCCGCGCTCCAGCGCTCCTTGTTCTTCTGCGTCACCTGGTAGAAGCCGACACCTTCCTGCTCAGCCCCGTTGAAGTCCTTGTTGCGCTTGTGGCCGGCCTGCTCGGCGGCCTTGAGGAAGGCCTCGTTCAGGCGGCTCGGATCGACCTGATCGGCGACGTTCAGCGGACCGCCGGTTCCGTGGAAGGCGTCGGCGCCGCGCTCGTTGTTCTCCGCCTTCTTGAAGTAGGGGAGCACGTCCTCGTAGGACCAGCCCTCGTTGCCGAGCTGGCGCCAGTGATCGTAGTCGGACGCGTGGCCGCGGACGTAGAGCATCGCGTTGATCGACGAGGAGCCGCCCAGCGTCTTGCCGCGCGGCCAGTACATGCGCCGATCGTTGCAATGCTTCTGCGGCGTCGTCTCGTAGTGCCAGTTGTAGGGATTCTTCTCGCCCAGCGAAGCGAAACCGGCGGGCATCTTCAGCATGAACGACTTGTCGGGACCCCCGGCCTCGAGGACCAGGATGCGCAGCTTGGGCCGTTCCCAGGCGAGTCGCGCGGCGAGCGCGCAACCGGCCGAGCCGGCACCGACGATGATGTAATCGTAGAGCGAAGACATAGTCCTTCCTTCAGGGCAGCCGGTTTTCGATGACCGCGAAGACGGGTCGGCCGGATAAGGGCGATAAAATACCGTTCGCGTCCAGTGGAAAGACGCTGCGGGTAACGGAGTCGCTTACATTGCCGCCGATCGCGGAGAGGTGGCCTGGCTGGACGTCGACCACGATGTCGCAATGTCCTGCCCCTCGATTCAGGTTTTGCAGCGTCGTACCGCTCCCTTCGCGCGACGCGCAGACCAGGTCGCCAACCCTGGGCGCATAGGCAAAGGTCTCGTGTGGAATGAACGCCGCACCGGGCCGCTTCGCGCGTTCGACGATGCGTTCGACGTAGATCGTGTGGCGCTGGTCCGGACAGAAGAGGTCACGCGGCACGCCGGCGCTCTCGATGTCCCAGGAGATGAAAGCCGCCGACCAGGGTACGTCGTTCAGCCCACTGAGATTGTTGCCGACGGAAGCCCAGTAGTCGGCGATGCGCTGCGGTGCCTCACGCTCCTTGATGCCGAGTTGTTCCGTGCGCGGCGGTGCGTCCTTCGAGTAGGTGATGACCTGCTTGCCGTAGCGACCCCATTCGCCGACCGCCAGCAGCACCATCGAGGTTCTGGCGCTCGACGACGGGGGAGGGGCCTCGGGCTTCCAGGACGATGCGCGACAGGGACCGAGCGGCGGCAGGTCCTTCGCCTGCACGACCGGCTTGCCCGTCGGCGGCGTCGTGCAGGCGGCGGCGAGGACGAGAAGCAGGATCGCGAGAAGGGGGCGCATACGGAGTTGCCTCGTTCTCCCTACCAGCGGCCCACGCCGCCGATCAGGATCGTCGGCACGCCTCCGGTGCCGTTCTTCACGGTGCAGATCTGACTGCCGGGCCGTCGCCCGTCGCGCGGTTCCGAGACGTCCAGGCCGGCAGCCTTCAGGCGGGCATGAGCGGCCGCGATGTCGGGCACCCGCCAGGACAGTCCCCAGAGATGGTCGGGTTCGTCCGACACGCCCTTCTTCAGGTCGTGGGCGATCTCGACCACCAGGTCGCCGCAGCGGAAGAACAGCAGTCGGGCGCCCCACTTGGGATTGCTGCGGTCGAGGCGCAGGTCGAGGCCGAGCCGGCCGGCGTAGAAGGCGATGGCGCGTTCGGGGTTGGGTGTGCGCACGACGACATGGTCGAGGCTGGAGACGGCCGACGCGGCATCGGCCGTGAAGAGCGAAGGCGCTTCGTCGGCTTTCGCAACGACTCCGATCGCGACGCTATGGCCGAGGAAGGCGAGCCCTCCGTCCGTTCTGGTCGCCGGGACCGCACGCCGCTCGAGGAGCGTCGCCGCCTTGTCGATGTCCGACGTCGCGAACACCATGGATCGCAGGCCCGATGATTCGGCCTCGAAACGCACCCCGACGTTTTCGGTGCGCAGGTGCCCATCGATCGCACGCCGCCCCAGCAACGTCTCGTACACGGCCGGCGAACCGCCGACGACGAGATGATCGAGTGCCGCGAGCATGGCGTCAGCCAATGCGCTTCAGGTTCGCCTTGTAGTTCTGGCCGCGCTTCACGTAGCTCTCCGCGCTCATTGCCAGCCGCGAGGCGTTCTCCTCGCTCAACTCGCGCACGACCTTGGCCGGCGAGCCGAGGATCATCGAGCGGTCAGGGAAGGTCTTGCCCTCGGTCACGACCGAGCCGGCGCCGACCAGGCAGTCCTTGCCGATCACCGAACGGTTGAGCACCACCGACTGGATGCCGATCAGCGAGCCGTCGCCGATGGTGCAACCGTGCAGCATCACCTGGTGGCCGACCGTCACGTTGCGGCCGATCGTGAGCGGCGCGCCGGGATCGGTATGCAGGACGCTCAGCTCCTGGACGTTGCTGTCGTCGCCGATAACGATCGGCTCGTTGTCGCCGCGCAGCACGGCGCCGAACCAGATGTTCACCCGTTCGCCCAGGATCACCGACCCGATGATGGTGACACCCTCCGCGATGTAGCAGGAGGCCGGGATCACCGGCACGCGGTCGTTCAGCTGGTAGATCGGCATCTGGGGTCCTTCTGCGAACGCACTTGATGAGGGAGGCCGTTCGGCATGCCAGCTTGCCTCCGCTAGTTCAATAGGAGCGAGCCGGTCTCGGCGGCCCTTACGTAACTGCAGCCTTACGTAAAGGAGATTTGACGTTTACGTAAACGTCAACTAAATGATCTCCATCATGTCAGTCGCCGCCATTTCCTCGGTCAAGACGCCGACGCCGCGAGACGCGCAGCGCATCTACAGCATCGCCGAACTATCGCGCGAATTTGCGATCACGCCGCGCACCATCCGCTTCTATGAAGACGAGGGGCTGATCAAGCCACGACGGCACGGCACGACCCGTCTCTACACCGTCGGCGATCGCACGCGGCTGAGCTGGATCCTGCGCGGCAAGCGGCTGGGCTTTTCGTTGGCGGAGATCCGCGAGCTGCTCGACCTCTACCAGGTCGACCGCACCGGCATGCAGCAGCTGCGCGAACTGCAGCGCCGCTGCCAGCTCCACATTGCCGATCTGGAGCGCAAGCGCGCCGATCTCGACCAGCACATCGGCGAGTTCAGGGAAGTCGAGGCACAAGTCAGCGCCGAACTGAAGCAGCGCGGCATCGATCCGGAAAAAACCTAGGCAAGTCGCAGACAGGGAGAAGGCCATGGCCGTCTACAAGGCCCCGATCAAGGACATCCAGTTCGTTCTGAACGAAGTCATCGACGTCTCGAAGCTCGCCAAGCTGCCGGGCTACGAGGACGCAACCCCCGACACGATCCACGCCATCGTCGAGGAAGCCGCCAAGCTCTGCGAGAACGTGCTGTTCCCGCTGAACCGCACCGGCGACGAGGAAGGCTGCCACTACGAGAACGGCGTCGTGCGCACGCCCAAGGGCTTCAAGGAAGCCTACAGGCAGTTCGCCGAGGGCGGCTGGACGGGCATCACCTGCGATCCTGAGTTCGGTGGGCAGGGGCTTCCGGCGACGGTGGGCTTTGCGCTGCAGGAAATGTTCACTGCCTCGAACCAGGCCTTCGCGATGTACCCGGGCCTCAGCCACGGCGCCTACGAGGCGCTGTCGCGCCATGGCTCGGACGAGCTGAAGCAGCGCTACCTGCCGAAGCTGGCGGACGGCACCTGGTCGGGCACGATGTGCCTCACCGAGCCCCATTGCGGCACCGACCTCGGCATGCTGCGCACCAAGGCCGAGCCGCAGGCCGACGGCAGCTACAGCATCACCGGTACCAAGATCTTCATCTCGGCCGGCGAGCACGACCTCACCGAGAACATTATTCATCTGGTGCTGGCGCGCCTGCCAGATGCGCCGGGCGGTACCAAAGGCATTTCGCTCTTCATCGTGCCGAAGTTCCTGCCCAAGGCCGACGGATCGGTCGGCGAGCGCAACGGCATTCGCTGCGGCGCCCTCGAGCACAAGATGGGCATCAAGGCCAACGCGACCTGCGTGATGAACCTCGACGGCGCCACCGGCTGGCTGGTCGGCGAGGCCAACAAGGGCATGACGGCGATGTTCGTCATGATGAACGCCGCGCGGCTCGGCGTAGGCATGCAGGGGCTCGGCATCGCCGAGACGGCCTACCAGAGTGCCGTCGCCTATGCGCGCGACCGGCTGCAGGGCCGCTCGCTGACCGGCCCGAAGAACGCCAACGGTCCGGCCGATCCCATCATCGTGCATCCCGACGTACGCCGCATGCTGATGATCCAGAAGTCGTTCACCGAGGGCGCCCGCGCGCTCTCGCTGTGGGTCGGCATGCTGATCGACGAGGCCCATTCGCATCCCGACGCGGCGACGCGCGAAGCGGCCGACGATCTCATCCAGATGCTGACGCCGATCATCAAGGCCTACTTCACCGACATGGGCAGCGAGTGCGCCAACCTGGCGGTGCAGACCTATGGCGGCCACGGCTTCATCCGCGAGAACGGAGTCGAGCAGCTCGTCCGCGACGCGCGCATCACCCAGCTCTACGAGGGCACCAACGGCATCCAGGCGCTCGACCTGGTCGGCCGCAAGCTGCCGATGAAAGGCGGCCGCGCGGCGCAGCGCCTGCTCGGCGAAATCGGCGGCTTCATCGCCCAGCACAAGGCCGACGAGAAGATGAAGGAATTCGTCGAGCCGCTCGAGAAGGCGATGGGCCGCGTGCAGGACTCGGCGCTCTTCCTGATGCAGAACGCGATGAAGAACCCGGACGAGGCCGGCGGCGCCGCCACCGACCTGCTGCGCCTGATGGCGCTGACGGCGATGGCCTATATGTGGAACCGCATCGTCGTCGCCGCCCACAAGGGGCTGGCGGCCGGCAACGACAACGGCTTCTACGAGGCCAAGATCGCGACCGCGCGATTCTTCATGGCCCGCGTGCTGCCGCAGACCGTGTCGCTCAACCATCAGATCAAGGCCGGCGCCTCGACCCTGATGGCCCTGCCCGCCGACGCGTTCTGACCGACGAAGCGACCTCGACCCTGACGACGCGAGACCTTCTCGCGTTGCAGGCGTTCGAGCTCGCTGCGCGCGGAGGCTCGTTCAAGGCTGCCGCCGAACAGCTCCACATTACCGCCTCGGCGGTCAGCCACCGCATCGCCGGCCTCGAGCGCAAGCTCGGTGCCCGGCTGTTCGAGCGCGGGCCCCGCGGCGTCGTGCTCGCGCCGGCGGGCCGGCTTCTTGCCAGCACCACCGGCCGCGCCTTTGGCGATCTGTCGCGCGCGCTCGCCCGCCAGGGCGGCGGCTCGCAGCGCCTGCGCGTCTCGGCCGTGCCGATCTTCGCTTCCCACTGGTTGCTGCCACGCCTCGGCCAGTTCCTTGCCGCCCATCCCGGCATCGAGCTGCAGGTCGAGGCGAGCCCGCGCATGGCCGACATGGAGGCGGGCCTCGTCGACGTCGCGCTGCGCTACGGCGACGGCGACTGGCCCGACGTGGCTGCCGAAAAGATTGTGGAGCTCAGCGCCGTGCCGGTTGCCGCGCCCGAGCTGGTGCGGCGGCTCGGGTTGCGCACGCCGACCGATCTTCTGCGTGCGCCCTTGATCCGCGTCGCACCGTTCGGCACCTCGTGGGTCGAATGGGCCGAGGGCGTCGGCCTCGATCCAGCGGGCTTCGCGGAGCGCCGCGGCGGCATCAAGGGCGTGCAGGTCGACGGCATGGGGGCGGCCCTGCGAGCAGCCGCGCACGGGCTCGGCGTCGCGCTGGTGTTCGATCCGCTGATCGAGAGCGAGATCGCCTCGGGCGCGCTTGTACGCGTCGGGCCATCGCTGCCGGCGCGCGGCCAGATCTGGTTCGTTTGCCGCCCGCGCGAGCGCAGCCTGCCCGCCGTCCGGGCGCTCAGGCGCTGGATGCGGGGTGAGGTCGCCACGATGCGCTGAACGACATTCAACCCGGCGACCCACAAAAGCGTTTGCCCCGGAACCCGCACGGCGCGCGATATGGACGGCATGGTCGACCTCACGCTCGCCGCGCGCGACGGTGTCAAACTCGCAGCCACCTTCTTCGAGCCCACCACCTCCAACGGTATCGCCGTGCTGATAAACAGCGGCACTGGAATCCCGCGCCAGTTCTACGGCGCGCTGGGCAAGCATCTCAGTGCCCGCGGCATTGCCGTGCTGACCTACGATTATCGCGGCATCGGCCAGTCGGAGAAACCGGCCGACGCCAGGATGGAGCAGTGGGGCATGGTCGACCAGGCCTCGATGATCGATCATCTCGCGGTTCTGGCTCCCGGCGCCGCGCGGGCCGTTGTCGGCCATTCGTTCGGCGGACAGGTGCTGGGTCTGGCCGATAATATCGGGCAGGTCTCCGCCGCCGTACTCGTGTGCAGCCAGAGCGGTCACTGGCGTCACTGGCCGGCAGGGCGGGCCCGGCTTCGCATGCTTGCCTTGTGGTGGCTGCTCATTCCCGGTCTCACCGCGGTGACGGGGCGATTTCCGGGGGCGTGGGTCGGCACCGCCGACCTGCCAAAAAGTGTGGCGCGGAGCTGGGCCCGGTGGGGCCGCTCCCGCCACTATGTCTGCGACGCGCACGGCCGGCCGCTGCGACCCTACAATGAGGCGGTCTCGTTTCCGATCCGCTGGATGAGCTTCAGCGACGATCCCATTGCGCCATTGTCGGCGGTCGAGGCACTGCGTTCCTACTATTCGAACGCTGCCGTGGACCGCATGCACCTCACGCCGCCGGATCTCGGCCTCGAGGCGGTCGGTCATTTCGGCTTCTTCCGCAAGTCGATGCCGCGCGGTCCCTGGGATGAACTCGCCTGTTGGCTGGAACGGGAAATGCGGCAGACTGACCGCAATCTAAAGCTGGAGGAATCGACCGAATGTCCGCACCGCACGTTCTCGCCGAAGTCAAAGACGGCATCGGCTGGATGACGCTCAACCGGCCGGAGTCGCTGAACGCGCTCTCGATGGAGATGCGCGACCTGCTGATCGAGCACAGCGCGAAGTTCGAGAAGGACCCGGCGGTGCGCTGCGTGGTGATCCGCGGCGCCGGCACGCACTTCATGGCGGGCGGCGACATCCGCGGCTTCCACAAGTCGCTGACCGAGGACAAGGAGGCCCATCTCGCGGGCTTCGAGATGCGGGTCGTGAAGGCGCACCAGGCGATCTACCAGATCCGCCGCATGAACAAGCCGGTG
>NZ_CAMFKM010000019.1 GCF_945957355.1 uncultured Reyranella sp.
CCTACCGCCAGATGTCGCTGCTGCTGCGCCGCCCGCCGGGCCGCGAAGCCTATCCCGGCGACGTGTTCTATCTCCACTCGCGCCTGCTCGAGCGCGCGGCCAAGCTGAACGACAAGAACGGCGCGGGCTCTCTGACGGCGCTGCCGGTCATCGAGACGCAGGCCGGCGACGTGTCGGCCTACATTCCGACGAACGTCATCTCGATCACCGACGGCCAGATCTTCCTCGAGACCGAGCTCTTCTATCAGGGCATCCGTCCCGCCATTAACGTCGGCCTGTCGGTCAGCCGCGTCGGCTCGGCCGCGCAGATCAAGGCGATGAAGCAGGTCGCCGGCACCATCAAGCTGGAGCTGGCGCAGTATCGCGAGATGGCGGCCTTCGCCCAGTTCGCCTCGGACCTCGACGCCTCGACCCAGCGCCTGCTGGCGCGCGGCCAGCGCCTCACCGAGCTGCTGAAGCAGGGCCAGTTCTCGCCGATGCCGGTCGAGGAGCAGGTCGTGTCGCTGTACGCCGGCACCCGCGGCTTCCTCGACTCGCTGCCGGTGAACAAGGTGAACGACTTCGAGCATCAGCTGCTCGATGCCGTTCGCGCCGAGGGCTCGATCCTCGCCTCGATCCGCGAGAAGCGCGAGATCGTCAAGGAGACCGACGACAAGCTGAAGGCGTTCCTCGGCGATTTCGTCAAGAAGTTCGCCTAAGGCGCCCGCAGGTTTAGATGCCCAGTCTCAAGACCTACCGGCTGCGGATCCGAAGCGTCCAGTCGACGCAGAAGATCACGAAGGCCATGAAGATGGTGGCGGCCGCCAAGCTGCGGCGCGCCCAGGAGCAGGCCACGGCGGCCCGTCCCTATGCGGAAGCCATGGACAAGATCCTGGCTTCGCTGGGCGCGAGCTTCAAGGGCGCAACCGGCGGGCCGCGTCTGCTGGCGGGCACCGGCTCCGATCAGGTCCACCTGGTCATCGTCGCCACCGGCGACCGCGGCCTCTGCGGCGGCTTCAACAGCACCATCGTGCGCGAGGCGCGGCGACAGATCCGCGCCCTGCTGAACGAAGGCAAGACGGTCAAGATCTTCTGCGTCGGCCGCAAGGGTCGCGACCAGCTGCGGCGCGACTTCAGTTCGCTGATCGTCGAGACGATGACCGACCTGGGCCGTCCGCGCCTGTCCTTCGGCGACGCCCAGAAGGTCGCCGCGCGGGTCATGGAGATGTACGACGCGGGCGAATTCGACGTCGCCAAGGTGATCTTCAACCAGTTCAAGTCGGCGATGACGCAGGTCGTCACCGTCCAGCAGCTGATCCCGCCGCCGATGCCTGAAGCCTCGGCCGCGCCGGCCGCGGCCGGCGGCGCGATCTACGAGTTCGAGCCGGACGAGGGCGAGATCCTCGCCGACCTGCTGCCGCGCAACCTCACCGTCCAGATCTTCCGCGTCCTGCTGGAGAATGCGGCGAGCTTCTACGGCTCGCAGATGACGGCCATGGACAATGCCTCGCGCAACGCGGGCGACGTGATCAAGAAGCTGACGTTGCAGATGAACCGCTCGCGCCAGGCGTCGATCACCAAGGAACTCATCGAGATCATCTCGGGCGCCGAGGCCATCTAGGCCGGCTGCCAGGCAATCGAAGGAAAGGGATCCGTAATGGCTACCAACAACATCGGCACGATCACCCAGATCACGGGCGCGGTCGTCGACGTTCGCTTCGAAGGCGAACTGCCGAACATCCTGAACGCGCTGCACGTGAACGCCGACGGACGCCTGGTCGTGCTGGAAGTCGCCCAGCATCTCGGCGAATCCGAGGTCCGCACCATCGCGATGGACACGACCGACGGCCTGGTCCGCGGCGAGAAGGCGGTCGACACCGGCGCCCCGATCGCCATGCCGGTCGGCCCCGAGACGCTGGGCCGCATCCTGAACGTCATCGGCGAGCCGGTCGACGAGCGCGGTCCGGTCGGCAACAAGCAGACCCTGCCGATCCATCGCAGCGCGCCCGAGTTCGTCGAGCAGTCGACGGAAGCGCAGATCCTGGTCACGGGCATCAAGGTCATCGACCTGCTGGCGCCCTACGCCAAGGGCGGCAAGATCGGCCTGTTCGGCGGCGCCGGCGTCGGCAAGACCGTGACGATCATGGAGCTGATCAACAACGTCGCGAAGGCGCACGGCGGCGTGTCGGTGTTCGCCGGCGTCGGCGAGCGTACCCGTGAGGGCAACGACCTCTATCACGAGATGATCGAGGGCGGCGTCATCAAGCTCGACGGTCCGGGCTCGAAGGTGGCGCTGGTGTACGGCCAGATGAACGAGCCGCCGGGCGCCCGCGCCCGCGTGGCACTGTCGGGCCTCACCGTCGCCGAGTACTTCCGCGACGCCGAAGGCCAGGACGTGCTGTTCTTCGTCGACAACATCTTCCGCTTCACGCAGGCCGGTTCGGAAGTGTCGGCGCTGCTGGGCCGCATCCCCTCGGCGGTGGGTTATCAGCCGACCCTGTCGACCGACATGGGCGCCCTGCAGGAGCGCATCACCTCGACCAAGAAGGGTTCGATCACCTCGGTGCAGGCCATCTACGTGCCCGCCGACGACTTGACCGACCCGGCGCCGGCGACCTCGTTCGCCCACTTGGACGCCACGACCGTGCTCAGCCGCTCGATCGCCGAGCAGGCGATTTTCCCGGCCGTCGATCCGCTCGACTCGACCTCGCGCATGCTCGACCCGCGCGTCGTCGGCGAAGAGCATTACAACGTCGCCCGTTCGGTGCAGCGCGTGCTGCAGCAGTACAAGTCGCTGCAGGACATCATCGCCATTCTGGGCATGGACGAGCTGTCGGAAGAGGACAAGCTGGTCGTGAGCCGCGCCCGCAAGATCCAGCGCTTCCTCAGCCAGCCGTTCCATGTCGCCGAGGTGTTCACGGGCACCCCGGGCGTGTTCGTGAAGCTCGAGGACACGATCAAGGCCTTCAAGGCGATCGTCGCCGGCGAGTACGACGACCTGCCGGAGCCGGCTTTCTACATGGTCGGCACGATCGAGGAAGCCGTCACCAAGGCCAAGAAGCTCGCGGCCGAGGCGGCCTAAGCACATGGCCAAGGTCTCCTTCCGTCTGGTGATGCCCGAGCGCGAGCTGCTCGCGACCGAGGCCGACATGGTGGTCGTCCCGGGCAGCGAAGGCGACTTCGGTGTCCTCCCGGGTCACGCCCCGCTGGTCTCGACCGTTCGCCCCGGCGTTCTCGAGGTCTATCAGGGCAGCAAGGTCGAGCGCCGTTTCCTGGTGGCCGGCGGCTTCGCCGAAGTCACCCCGGAGCGGTGCACGGTCCTCGCCGATGAGGCTGTGCCCTTCGAACAGGTTACCGTCGCGCAGCTCGACGACCGCGAGCGCGCGGCGCGCAACGATATCACCGACGCCGCTACGCCCGCCGAGAAGGCCGCCGCCGAGAAGAACCTGGGGATCGCCCAGGATCTGAAGCGCGCGCAGGCCTTCTACGCCAGCCGCTGATTTCAGCGCTACTGCGCAATTTTCAGTCGAAAAGTAATCCGGTCTGCCATTGAAAGGCGGGCCGGAGGCGGCTTTATTACGCTGGTAAGACAATGCGCCGGGGGCTCGTTGATGGGTAACTGGACACTCGAGACGATCGCCTGGGATCGCTTCGATGCGTCGAAGGTGGATCCTGAGATCCTCCGCAACATCAAGGCGGCGGCCCTGGTGGAGCGGAACGGCGGCGACTACGGCATCTATCTCGGCCGGGTCTTTGCCGACGACCCCGAGTTCATGGCCGCCGTCGACAACTGGGTGACCGAAGAGGTCCAGCACGGCATGGCGCTCGGTCGCTGGGCACAGCTTGCCGATCCGTCCTGGGATTTCGATGCCGCCTTCGAGCGCTTCCGGACGGGCTACCAGGTGCCGCTCCATGTCAGCGAATCGGTGCGCGGTAGCCAGGCCGGCGAGATGATCGCCCGCTGCATCGTCGAGACCGGCACCAGCTCCTACTACAGCGCCCTCAAGGATGCGACCGAGGAGCCGGTCCTGAAGCAGGTATGCCAGAAGATCGCAGCTGACGAATTCCGTCACTACAAGCTCTTCTACGAACACCTCAATCGCTGCCTGGAACGCGATCGGCTGAACCGGTGGTCCCGCCTGCGTATCGGCTGGGGACGCCTGGCCGAGAGCGAGGACGACGAACTGGCCTATGCCTACTTCGCCGCCAACGGGCGGCCCGACGCTGTCTACGACCGCAAGCGCAACATGCAGGCCTATGCCAGGCGCGCCTATCCGCTCTATCGTCAGACCCATGTCCAGCGCGCCATGGCGATGGTGTTGAAGGCCGTAGGGCTGGAGCCGCAGGGCCGCCTCAACAACCTGATGACCCGCGCGGGCCTGTGGTTCCTTCGCCGCAACGCCGCCAAGCTGGCGTCGCAGGGGGCTTGAAGCGTCTCATTGGAGTGGCGCGCTCCGATGATCGGTCCTGCACTCAGGAAATCAGGTCGGCGAATTCCTGGAACACCGCGTCGTAGACAGCCTTCTTGAACGGCACGATCAGCCCCGACAGTTCGCTGGGCGCAATCCAGCGCCAGGCCGCGAATTCCTGGTCGTGCGCATCGATGTCGATATCGGCATCCGTGCCGGTGAAGGCCAGCGCAAACCACTTCTGCGACTGACCGCGCCAGCGACCCTTCCAGTAGGCGGGCCGCCGCTCCTCCGGCACCTCGTAGGAAATCCAGCCGGCGCTCTCGCGCAGCAGCAGCGCCTTGGTCGTGCCGACCTCCTCGTGCAGTTCGCGGCAGGCGGCCTCCACCGGCGTCTCACCCCTGTCGATGCCGCCCTGGGGCATCTGCCAGGCGTCGGGCTGGTTGGCGCGGCAGCCGACGAAGACACGGCGGTCCGGAGCGATCAGCATCAGGCCGACGTTCCGTCGATATTCTTGCGGGGTAATGGCGGTGGTCATGGACCTCGTCAGGGGCGGAGCTGCGCCGGTTGGGCCCGCAGGCGAGCCATGCAGGCGTCGCGGCACTCGAAATGCCCGATGATCGGCACGAAGGACAAGGTCGATTTTCCTTCCTGCCCCTTGTACCAGGCGGCGATGGCGGTGATGGCCTCGTCGTCCGGCTGCACGACGCCGAAGGCATGGCGTGGCGCGCGGTCGGCCGATGTCTCGCCAACCCAGGCGCCCAGCCGGTCGAGATTGCCGCCGACGCCGTCGCCCGCGAGCTTGTAGTCCAGCACATCGGTGCTGCGGGCATAGCCCACGCCCAGCTCCTCGGTCAGGCGCTGGATCGGCGATGTTCCGGGGGCCGGATTGACCTCGATCACCGCGAGGCCTCGCTCGGCGATCTCCATGACCAGCGGCCGCATCACCGTCTCAGACTGAGCTGCGCGGCCGGGTGGCGAGATCACCAGGCCGACATAGCCTTCGCCGCGCGCCAGGGTGGCGCGCAGGCGACGCAGGTTCTCCGGCCCATCGGCGGTGGCTTCGATCGGCCGCACGCCGCGCTCGGCGACGGCGGGATCGTCCATGGGCAGCATCAGGTAGCTCTCGTGGCCGAACGTACGGGCCTGCGCCAGCCAGCGCGGCAGGTCGGGCGTACCGGGCAGGAATGCCAGGCTGACCTCGGGTGGGAGGTCCTCGATGGCACGACGCATCGCGGCCTCGTTGACGCCGATATTGATCACGAGCAGGCCGAGGCGCGCCGGCGGGCCCGCCGGATCGAAGCGCCTCGCATTGGCGATCCATGGCATCCAGCCGGAGGGTGCTACGCGCGGCAGGCGAAGCCCGTCGGCGGTCGTCTCGGTCATCGCCGCGAGATCTTCGGCGGGCAGGCTGCGGAATCCCGACGGCTTCGGCGGGCGACGCGGCAGCGGCAGCGACAGTATTCCAGCCGCCGGTGGTGCCAGGGCGACGGGCTCCCCGGTTACGGGCGGCGGTACCGAGGCCGCCACGGCGCTATCGACGAGCTGCGGAGTCCTTTCACCGAAGTCGCCGAAGGCGACGCCGGCCGAGGCCGCGATCAGTCCGATCACCAGGAGATAGGCCGCGACCAGACCCCTGGGGTCTGGCCGTTTCTTTGCGATTATCGCGACGCGCCGGCCGGGACTGGCCATGGCGTCATCCTCGGAGTGCGGTCAGTTGGCCTTTCCGGTGTAGAGCGAGATGCCGCGGATCAGGTCGGCCGCGCGCAGAAGCTGGTAGTCGGCAGCCTGCTCCTTCGGCGGCTCGTCCGGGTCGCCGGCCGGCGCTGCCTGCGGCGCCGCCTGCGGGGCGGTCTGGCCGGCCGCCTTGTCGTCGGTCTTGTCGCCCGGCTTGCCGGCTTCGGGCTTCGCGGGCGCCGCCGGCTTCTCGTTCGGGTTGGTGATCGAGCGGCGCAGGTTCTCCTCGCGGAAGCTCGAGCGCTGCTGGATGTTCTCGATCTTCGCGGGCTCGACCTCGATGTCCGGCTTGATGCCTTCCTTCTGGATCGAACGGCCCGAGGGCGTGAAATAAAGCGCCGTGGTCAGTCGGATCGCACCGCCGCCGGTGACCTGCATGATGGTCTGGACCGAGCCCTTGCCGAACGAGCGCGTGCCGAGAACGATGGCGCGGCGGTGATCCTGCAGCGCACCGGCCACGATTTCGGAGGCCGAGGCCGAGCCGCCGTTCATCAGCACCACGATCGGCAGGCCGTTGGCGACGTCGCCGGGCTTGGCGTTCCAGCGCTGCACGTCGTCGTTCTTGCGCGCCTTGACCGAGACGATCTCGCCCTTGTCGAGGAAGGCGTCCGACATCGCGATGGCCTGGTCGAGCAGGCCGCCCGGGTTGTTGCGCAGGTCGATGATGTAGCCCTTGAGCTTGTTGCCGGCTTCCTTCTTGAGCTTCTCGACCGCGTCGAGCACGCCGGGCGTGGTCTGCTCGGTGAAGGAGGTGACGCGGATGTAGCCGATGTCGCCGCCCTCGAGGCGGAACTTGACCGGCTTCACCTTGATGGTCTCGCGGGTCAGCGAGACGTCGAACGGATCCTTGGTGCCGCGGCGGATCGAGACCTTGATCGGCGTGCCGACCTTGCCGCGCATCTTCTCGACGGCTTCCTGCAGGGTGAGGCCTTGCACCGGCTCGCCGTCCAGCGCGAAGATCAGGTCGCCGGGCAGGATGCCGGCCTTCGAGGCGGGCGTGTCGTCGATCGGAGACACGACCTTGATGACGCCATTGTCCATCGTGACCTCGATGCCGAGGCCGCCGAACTCACCCTTCGTCTGGACCTGCATGTCCTTGTAGGACTTGGGGTTCATGTAGCTCGAATGCGGATCGAGCGCGCTCAGCATGCCGTTGATGGCATTCTCGATGAGCTGCTTCTCCTCGACCGGCTCGACATAGTCGCGGCGGATTCGCTCCAGCACGTCACCGAACAGATTGAGCTGCTGGTAGAGTTCGCTCTTGTCGCCGCCGGCGGCCTTCGGATCGGGGGCTTTGGTCTGCGCGAGGGCGGGTGTGGCCAGGAAAGCCACGGCCGTGGCGAGGGAGGCGAAGCGCAGAAAGGTCATTTGGGTGCCTTCAGGAGGGAGTCGCCAGGGGCTTTGGGAGCCCGGCGATCCGGTGTTTCAGCGTGGGTTGGAAGATACAGGGGCGTCTTTGGCAGGATCAAGGCGCCGGGGCCCGGCGCCGCTTCACAAATCAGGCAGAGGCTGCGGCCGCTGGGCGCGGTACCGCCAGGACAGCAGGTCGAGAGGCGTTCGAGAGCATTGATCTACCGGTCATTTCCACGGGTTGCGGAACGCCCATCAGGGCCAGCATCGTGGGGGCCACGTCGGCCAGCTTGCCGTCGGTCAGCGAATGGACCGAGGCGGGGGCGTTGAACAGCAGCGCGGGCACCCGGTTCAACGTGTGCTGGGTGTGTTTCTGATGCGACTGCTCGTCGTACATCTGCTCGGCATTGCCATGGTCGGCGGTGACGAACATGACGCCGCCGGCCGCCTGGATCGCCTGCATCAGCCGTCCGAGGCAGCCATCGACCGCCTCGACCGCCCTGGTCGCCGCCGAGAGGTCGCCGGTATGGCCGACCATGTCGGTGTTGGCGTAGTTGACCACGATCAGGTCGAACTTGCCCGATCCGATGGCCTCGACGAGCTTTTCGGTGACTTCCGGCGCGCTCATCTCCGGCTTCATGTCGTAGGTCTTCACCTTGGGCGATGGTACGAGGATGCGCTCCTCGCCCTCGAACACGCGCTCCTCGCCGCCGTTGAAGAAGAAGGTGACGTGGGCATATTTCTCGGTCTCGGCGATGCGCAGCTGCTTCAGGCCCGCGCGCGACACCGTCTCGCCGAGACCCATCTTGATGATCTCGGGTGGGAACAGCGTCTTCAGGAAGGGATTGAGCGCGGCCGAATACTCGGCCATGCCGACGGCCGTACCGAAAGCCACGACGCGATTGCGGTTGAAACCGTCGAACCGCGGATCGAGCAGTGCCGTCAGAATTTCCCGCGCCCGGTCGGAGCGGTAGTTGAACATCAGCAGGCCATCGCCGTCCTTCATGCCGGCATAGCCGTCGATCACCGTCGGCAGGACGAACTCGTCGTCGAGCTTGGCCGCATAGGCCTTGTCGACGGCCTCCTTCGGCGCCATGGCCCTTTCACCGTTGGCATCGACCATGGCGTCGTACGCCAGGGTCACGCGCTCCCATCGCTTGTCGCGGTCCATGGCATAGAAGCGGCCGGTCACGGTGGCGAAGCGGATCGGCAGGCCGGGCTTCAGTCCGGCCTCGATATGGTCGAGGCATTCCAGCGCGCTGCGCGGCGGCATGTCCCGTCCGTCGAGGAATGCATGGATCCAGACCGGCACGCCCTGGCCCGCGACGAGGTTGGCGAGGAAGACCAGATGGTCCTGGTGGGCATGCACGCCGCCCGGCGAGGCGAGGCCCATCAGATGCAGCGCCGCACCGCTCTGCTTCAGCCGCTCGATCGTCCCGGCGAGGGTCGGGCTCCTGGCGAGCGAGCCGTCCTCGATCGCATTGTCGATGCGCGGCAGGTCCGGCACGGCGACCCGGCCGGCGCCGAGATTCATGTGGCCGACCTCGGAATTGCCCATCTGGCCCTTGGGCAGGCCGACGAAGGTCTCGGAGGCGTCGATCAGCCCCTGCGGGCAGGTCGCGACCAGCCGGTCGAAGTTCGGCGTGCGGGCGCCCAGGATCGCGTTGTTCGAGAGATCGGTGCGATGACCCCATCCGTCGAGGATGCAGAGCAGGACGGGACGCGGAGCAGGAGACGCCATTACGAAGCCTTCCGGATCTGGGGCTGGGCGCGTTCGACGGCATTGAACTTGTTGGGACAGCTCAACTCGCGCGGATCGGTGTTGGGATTCTGGTCCGGCACCTCGATGGCGCAGAACACGAACTCGCCGCGCGGTTCGCCGTCGATGCTGACATCGTAGGTGTAGGTGCCGGGCGGATCGCCAGGGATGATGCACCAGGAGCGCTGCAGCACGCCGTCCTGCACCGTCTCGAGCATGCGCGTCGTGGCCTTGGTCTTGTCGGCGCTGACCTCGGTCTCGGGGCCGGCGATCACCTGCTCTGCCGGTTGCGAGGTCGTGAGGACCTCCTTCAGCGAGACGACCCGGTTGGGGCCGCCGAGATACATGCGCCACCCGAAGCAGGCGCGGTGGAACAGGAGCGGGATGGCGTTGGTCTCGTAGTGGCGCTGCTTTCCGTCTTCGCCCGTGATCGAGACGTAGGGGATGCTGCGGACGGGCTTCGCGGCCGGCTTCTGGACGGGTGTCGTCGGGCTCGTCGACTGGGCCATTGCGGCGCTCGAAGCGGCTGCCAGGAGAAGGGCGGACGAAGTGGCCACGAGCCACCGGGAGAATGGGTGCATGGTGCCAATGTAGCCCCGGTTTTTCGTCAGAACAGAGGCAAAATCGCCTTTTCAGGCCCGATGATAGGGATGGCCGGCGAGGAGTTGCTGGGCGCGGTAGATCTGCTCGGCCAGCATCCCGCGTGCGAGGAGATGGGGCCAGGTCATGGCGCCAAATGACAGGACGAGCGTGGCTTTTTTCAGCATCGCTTCCGTGTGGCCATCGGCGCCGCCGATCAGGAAGGCTACATCGGAGACCGACGTGTCGCGCCAGCCACCCAGGCGGGCGGCGAAGGTTTCGCTGTCCAGCACCTTGCCGCGGCGGTCCAGCATCACCAGCGTCGCGCCGGCCGGGGCGGCTTCGAGCAGCAGCTCACCTTCGCGCTGCATGAGCTGGGGCGCCGGCAACTTCCGCTTCTCCTCGATCTCGCGCAACACGAGCGGCCAGCGGATGCGGCCGGCATAGTGGTCGTAAAGGTCCCGCTCCGGCCCGCGCGAGGCGCGGCCGATGGCGGCAATCGTGATCTTCAATCGAAGCTCACGCCGCCGGCATCACGAGGCGCGCTTGCGTCGGGCCGCGGGCTTGGCCGCCGCCTTCTTCACGGCCGTCTTGCGGACGGCGGTCTTCTTGACCGGCTTGGCGGCGGCCTCGTCCTCGAGCGCCCACATCTTTTCGAGCGCATAGAAGGCGCGCGCTTCGGGGCGGAAGACGTGCACGATCACGTCGCCGGCATCGACCAGCACCCAGTCGCCGGTCTGCTTGCCTTCCACGGGCGTGTAGCCGTGGCCGGTCTGCTTCAGCTTGTCGGCGAGATGCTCGGCGATGGCCACGACCTGGCGGGTCGAGCGGCCGGAGGCGATCACCATGTAATCGGCGAAGGCCGACTTGCCCTTGAGGTCGATGACGACGATGTCCTCGGCCTTGTTGTCGTCCAGCGACTGGCGCACCAGTTCGAGGAGCGCGTCGGAGGCTTTGCTTCGATCGGGAAGCGTGCGGGTCTGGGCGGGGATGGTCTTTCCTTTCGATCTGGTCCGTCGGGGCCGCCCGGCGCGGATGGCCGTCGCGGAATGTTCATCCAACCTGCTCGGGATAAAGCACCAGGCCGGCGGCTCGCAAGTGGCCAGCTGCCGGGCCTGGTCCGCTCCCAGGCGGAATCGCGCGAAGGTTCGCGGCGCCGGCGAGGCCAGCGCGGCAAGGCCCCAGCCCGGCCGCGCGAAGGCTGCGATGGCAACGGTTGCGAACAGCTCGCGCCAGTTCGCCCAGTCGACGAGCTGGGGCAGGATGTCGGCCCCCATCAGCCAGACGAACTTCGCGTCACGGTAGACGCGCTTCAGCGCCCGCACCGTGTCGAGCGTGTAGCGCGTGCCCAGCACCAGCTCGGGCGCGGCGACGCGGATGCGCGGATGGCGGGCGAGCTGGCGGGCGCGGGCCACACGGGTCGAGAGCGGCTCCATGCCGTCGCCGCTCTTCAGCGGGTTCTGCGGCGAGACCACCCACCAGACCTCGTCGAGGCCGAGCCGCTTCAGCGCCTCCAGGCTGATGTGCCGATGGCCGTCATGCGCCGGGTTGAACGAACCGCCCAGCAGGCCGATGCGCCGCGTCGTGGCCCGCGATACGCCCGGCATCGGGTGCAGGCTCATGACGCGATGTTCACGGGCGAAGCGTGCCCGTGCCGCGCACGATGTTCTTGTAGGTCGTGAGCTCGACCAGCCCGACCGGGCCGCGCGCATGCATGCGGTTGGTCGAGATGCCGATCTCCGCGCCCAGGCCGAACTCGCCGCCGTCGGCGAACTGCGTGCTGGCATTGTGCATCACGATGGCGCTGTCGACCTCGCTCAGGAAGCGCTGTGCCGTCGCGTCGTTGTCGGTGACGATCGATTCGGTGTGCTGGCTGCCGTAGCGCGCGATGTGCCGGATGGCGCCGTCGACGCCGTCGACCGTGGCGACCGAGATGATCGGTTCGAGATATTCCGTGCGCCAGTCCTTCTCGGTGGCGGCCAGCGCCTTGGGATCGCGCTTGCGGACCTCGTCGTCGCCGCGCACTTCGCAGCCCAGCTCGTGCAGCCTGTCGAGCACCGGCTTCAGGTGCGTGTCGAGCGCAGCGCGGTCGACCAACAGGGTCTCGGCGGCGCCGCAGACGCTGACCCGGCGCATCTTGGCGTTGGCCACGAGGTCGCGCGCCATGGCGACGTCGGCGTCACGATCGACATAGACGTGGCAGATGCCGTCATAGTGGCGCAGCACCGGCACGCGGCTTTCCTGCGTCACGCGGTCGATCAGCGAGCGCCCGCCGCGCGGCACGATGAGGTCGAGCCAGTCCATGGCGCGCAGCATCTCGCCCACGGCGGCGCGATCCGTCGTCGGCACCAGCGCCACGCAATCCTCCGGCAGGCCGGCACTGGCCAGCGCGCGGCGCAGCAGCTCGACGATGGTGCGCGAGGAATGGAAGCTGTCGGAGCCGCCGCGCAGGACCACGACATTGCCCGATTTGATGCACAGCGCACCGGCATCGGCGGTAACGTTGGGCCGCGCCTCGTAGATCACGCCGATGATGCCGATCGGCACCCTCACGCGGCTGAGGGCGAGACCGTTGGGCCGTTTCCACTCCTCGATGATCGCGCCGACCGGATCGGGCAGGGCGGCGATGTCGTCGAGGCCCTTGGCCATCGCCTCGATGCGCGCGTCGTTCAGCAGCAGCCGGTCCTGCAGGGCGCTGGTCATGCCGGCGGCCCTGGCCGCCTCGATGTCGCGCGCATTGGCGGTCAGGATCGCGCTCTTTTCCGCGCGGATCAGGCGGGCGGCTTCGAGGAGCGCCCTGTTCTTGGCGTCGGTCGGAGCGTTGCGCAGGAAGGCGGCGGCGGCTTTCGCGCGGCGGCCGAGCTCGGCCACGATGACCGTGGCGTCTTCGGCGGGCTTGGTCTGGACGTTCATGGACTGCTCCGTCTGTTCACTCGACCACGAGGTCGTCGCGATGGACGATCTCGTCGCGGCCGCGGAAGCCCAGCAGCCGCTCGATGTCGACGCTCTTGCGGCCGGCGATGCGGCGCGCATCCTCGGCGGCATAGGCGACCAGCCCGCGCGCGAGAACCCTGCCGCCGCGATCCTTCACGTCGACCACATCCCCGCGCCGGAATTCGCCGGCGACCGCGGTCACGCCGGCCGGCAGCAGGCTCTTGCCGGAGGACAGCGCGCGCACCGCACCATCGTCGACGACGAGCGTGCCGGCAGTCTTGAGCGAGCCCTTGATCCACTTCTTGCGCGCCGACAGGGGCGAGCCCTCGGGCAGGAACCAGCTGCAGCGCGCGGTGCCGTCGATCAGCGCGCCCAGCGCGCCCACCTTGCGGCCGTCGGCAATGGCCATGCGGCAGCCCGCGGCCATGGCGATACGGCCGGCCATCAGCTTGGTCACCATGCCGCCGTTGGACATCTCCGAGGCCGCAACACCTGCCATCGCCTCGATCTCGGGCGTGATCTCGCGGATCTCGGGAATGAACGTCGCCGAGGTATCGCTGCGCGGGTCGCCCGTATAGAGACCGTCGATGTCGGACAGCAGGACCAGCGTGTCGGCCGAGATCATCTCGGCGACGCGAGCGCCGAGGCGGTCGTTGTCGCCGAAGCGGATCTCGTCGGTGGCGACCGTGTCGTTCTCGTTGATCACCGGGATGGCGCCGAGGCCGAGCAGGGTGGCCATGGTCTGCCGCGCATTGAGGTAGCGGCGGCGCTCCTCCGAATCGTTCAGGGTCAGCAGGATCTGCGCCACGGTGATGCCGTGCCGTGCCAACGCCTCCTGGTAGGCCTGGGCGAGCCGGATCTGGCCGGTGGCCGCGGCGGCCTGGCTCTCCTCGAGGCGCAGCGGCCCCGACGCCAGCTTGAGATGGGTACGGCCCAGGCGAATGGCGCCGGACGAGACCAGCACGACCTCGCAGCCGCCTTTGTGCAGGCGCGCCACATCGTTGGTCAGGGCCTCGAGCCAGTCGCGCCGGACCTCGCCCTTCGTCTCGTCCACCAGGATCGAGGAGCCGATCTTGACGACCAGCCGCCTGGCGCGGGCGAGGGGAGTCATGCCGCGTCCTCGGCGGGTGCGCGCTGCTTGTCGACCAGCTTCATCAGCTCGTGCAGCAGCGGTTGGACGCCCTGGCCCGAGACGGCCGAAATCACATGCACGGTCTTGCGGCTCACCTTCGCGAGCTGCGCGCGCTTGGTTTCGATGTCTTCGGGCGTCATGGCATCGGTCTTGTTGAGGGCCAGGATTTCCTTCTTGCGCGCGAGGTTGCCGCCATAGGCCTTCAGCTCGCGACGCACCGTGCGATAGGCATCGGCCACGTCGTCCTGCGTGCCGTCGACCAGGTGCAGCAGCGCGCGGCAGCGCTCGACATGGCCGAGGAAGCGCGTGCCGAGGCCCGCACCTTCATGCGCGCCCTCGATGAGGCCCGGAATGTCGGCCATCACGAACTCGCGCTCGCCCACCTTCACCACACCGAGGCCGGGGTGCAGCGTCGTGAATGGATAGTCGGCGATCTTGGGCTTGGCGTTGGTGTTGGTGGAGAGGAACGTCGACTTGCCGGCATTGGGCAGGCCGACCAGGCCGATATCGGCGATCAGCTTGAGCCTGAGCCACAGCGCCATCTCCTCGCCGGGCCAGCCCTTGTCGGCGCGGCGCGGCGCGCGGTTGGTCGAGGTCTTGTAGTGCAGGTTGCCATAGCCGCCGTCGCCGCCCTTGGCGATGACGATCCTCTGGCCGATCTCGGTCATGTCGGCCAGCAGCGTCTCGTTGTCCTCGGCGAAGACCTGCGTGCCGCGCGGCAGGCGCAGCACGATGTCCTTGCCCTTGGCGCCGGTGCGCTGGCTGCCCATGCCGTGATGGCCGGTCTCGGCCTTGAAGTGCTGGGCGTAGCGGTAGTCGATCAGCGTGTTGAGGCCGTCGACGCATTCGAGGATGACGTCGCCGCCGCGGCCGCCGTCGCCGCCGTCCGGACCGCCGAACTCGATGAACTTCTCACGGCGAAAGCCCGCGCATCCCGCGCCGCCATTGCCGGAGCGGATGTAGATCTTGGCCTGGTCGAGGAACTTCATGGGTAGGGTCCAGAAACGAAAAGGGGGAACGGCGAGCCGCTCCCCCTTCACAAATCCAATGGGATGAACGGCTCTATTCGGCAGCCAGTGCCGGCGCCGGGAGCACGTTCACCTCGACCTTGCCACCCGACCGGGTGCGGAAGGACACGACGCCGTCCGCGACGGCGAAGAGGGTGTGGTCGCGGCCGACGCCGACATTCTCGCCGGCGCTCATCTTGGTGCCGCGCTGGCGGACCAGGATGTTGCCCGAGACGACCTTCTGGCCGCCGAAGCGCTTCACGCCCAGGCGCTTGCCGTCGGAATCGCGGCCGTTACGCGAGGAGCCGCCTGCTTTCTTATGTGCCATCGTACTACTCCGGTCGCTTCAGTTAGGCGACGATCTGTTCGATCTTGACCACCGTCAGGTCCTGACGGTGACCGTTCTTGCGCCGCGAGTTCTGGCGACGGCGCTTCTTGAAGACGATCAGGTGCTCGCCGCGGGCCTGCTTCACGATCGAGCCCACGACCTTGGCGCCGGCAACGGTCGGCGCGCCGACCTTGTCGCCGACCATCAGCACGTCGGTGAATTCGACCTTGGCGCCGGCCTCACCGTCGATCTTCTCGACCGTGAGCTGGTCGTCGGCGGCGACCGTGTATTGCTTTCCACCCGTGCGGATTACGGCGATCATGATGACACCTGGCTTGAGGTTCTCCGGCTCGAATTGCCGAAAAACACGAAAGAACGCGGCGGACCCGCAGGGCCCGCCGAAGAAGCGCGGAATATACGCATGCCGGTTCTTGAGTCAATGTCGGAGAAGCGCCGGGCGATGCCTCGTCGATGGGGCGGTTCGGGCCCGGAAAATCCAATGATTTCAGGGGGCGACGCGCGGGACAGCGCTCGCTGGAAACATCAAACGGCCTCCGGGTGTGCGATCTGGGGGTCCTTAAGAGCTTGAATTGATGCGCTTATTCGGATTTCCGCCTCCCTGTGCCGGAACCTGTTGCTCCCCCAAGGACGCCCGCCTATAAACCCGCGCTCGGAGAGGTGCCGGAGTGGTCGATCGGGACGGTCTCGAAAACCGTTGTGCGTGCAAGCGTACCGTGGGTTCGAATCCCACCCTCTCCGCCATTTGTCCGTGAACTGACAGTCTCTCCGTCCCCGCGACGGCCACAGAAAGCCCAATAGCCGCGGGCATTCCGATTTGGACCTGTTGACCGGCCTCGGCGCCGGAAGGGCCGAATGTCTCTCTCCCAGGCCCTTTCTCTCCAAAGCTGATGACTGCGGGATTTAGTACGCTTCTTGTAAGTCTCTGATCTAATTGACGAATTCGGGGCGTGGTTCTGCGTGTTTCGATGGTCCGGGCGGTCAGAGAGCGGAGCCGGGATCCGAAGTTCGGGTAGGCGCGGCCGCAATAGCTGGACCTTCGTCGTTATGCACTCGTATCAGCACGTGGCGGCGCTTGCGGTGGCGCCGCACCCTGATGGTAAGTCGCATCGAATACCGTGTCCGTTAGCCAGCGCTTGAAGCCGGGGTTGTCGCTGAACTGTTTGAACAGCTCGGTATGATCGGACAGCAGCTCTAGCACCACGCGATTGAGCGCTTTGTCATGCTCCAGCTTGGCGTTTTGCTTGTCGGAGTGCGCTTGTGCGTTCTGGTATGCCTTGTCCTGCGCCACCCGCGCGGGGATCTCCTCGGCGATAACCTTGCGGATCTTATCCTCGTCTTTCCACTCGATGTTCCCGAAAAGGTCATTAAAAGTTCTGACGATCGCTGAGAGCCTATCGATCTCTGCCTCGGCCCTGCCTCCACCACCTGCCGGCGGTACTGGCTCAACCGTGGCGTCCGCGTCGGCCATCACCATCTTCAAAGCAGCTTTGGCCTCCACTCGGTAGCTGTCCATGTCGATGGTCTCCAGCACCCCTCTTGAGAGGTCCTCTTCCTTGGGAGCGGGCAACTTGGGGATTAGGAAGTTCAGGAAGATCGACAGCTTTTCCCACGCCGGGTGGCCATAGCTCAGGATCGCGGCAAGGAAGCCGTAACTGCGCACGAAGGCTTTGGCTTTTCCCTTGAAGTTGACCTGATCGGCTTCGCCGAGCTTATCGTTGTATTCGGCCACGCAAGCATCGAGGACGGGGTCGAGTTTGTCCCGGTCTGCGCCGCTCAGGTACAGCGCCACCAAATCTTCCACCTGCGGCCAGCTATATACCTGCTGCCCGTCGAGTTCAGCCTTCAGGTCGTGCAGCTTGTTGGCGTCTGTCTCGCCGGTCTGGATGGTGGCGCGGTAGTAGTCCTGGAACGCAGACTTGACCGCCTCGGCGTTGTCGGCGAAGTCGAGCACAAAGGTGTCGTGCTTCTGCGGATGCGCGCGGTTCAAGCGCGATAGAGTCTGAACCGCCAGAACACCTGCTAACGGCTTGTCCACGTACATCGTGTGCAGCAGGGGTTCATCGAAGCCGGTGACGAACTTGTTGGCAACGACCAGGAACCGATACGGGTCTTGCTTGAGATTGGCCGGAATGTCCTTGCTCGGAAACCCGTTCAGATCGGCTTCGGTCTTCTTATGGCCCCCAATCGCAAAGTCACCTGAGTACGCCACGATGGCCTTATACGGGCTCTTGATCATCGTGAGGTAGTCCGACACCTCGCGCCAGTAGTCGATGGCCCTCGCAATGCCGTTGCACACAATCATCGCCCGCGCCTTGCCGCCGATTTTCTGCTTGCCCGCGACCTGTGCGATGAAGTGGTCGACCATGATCTCGGCCTTGCTGCGGATGGCCTTATCGTTTGATTCGACGTAGTGGCGGATCTTTTTGAGCGCTTTAACCTTGTCGAATTCCGGGTCGTCCGCCACCGTCTTGGCCACCTGGTAGAAGCTGTTGTAGGTGGTGTAGTTCTCTACTACGTCGAGGATAAACCTTTCCTGGATGGCCTGCTTGGTGGTGTAGGTGAGTTCCCCAGGTGAACGGAACTGGACCTCGTCGCCAACGAGGATCTTCTCGCCGAACAACTCTAGCGTCTTGTTCTTGGGGGTGGCGGTGAAGGCGAAGTAGCTGGCGTTGGCCAGCAGCTTGCGCGAGGCGATGCGCTTTTCGATTTCCGTGTTGACCGCATCCTGTGTGCTGTCTTCCTCGAACTCCTCCTCCGTAACCTTGCCACCGAGAGCTTCGTGCATCCGCGCCGTGGTCTTGCCGCCTTGGCTGGAATGCGCCTCGTCAATCAACAGCGCGAAGCTTTTGCTGGAGAGGTCACCCAGTTCATCAAGGATGAACGGAAATTTCTGCACCGTGGTGACGATGATTTTCTTACCGCGACGTAAGTACTCCCGTAATTCCTGCGCGTTATCGGAGTGGCCGAAGATCGCTGCCACGTGGTCGTAACCCTTAATGGTACGAGCGATCTGTGTATCCAGCGCGCGCCGGTCGGTGATGACGATGATGGAATCGAACTGCGCTGTCAGCGGGTCGTCCTTGCGACGAAGCTCCACCAACTGGTGCGCCAGCCAAGCAATGGTGTTGCTCTTGCCACTGCCTGCCGAATGTTGAACTAGGTAACGCCTGCCGACCCCATCGCCGTGTGCCCGACGCAGTAGGGCGCGAACCGTGCGCAACTGATGGAAGCGCGGAAAGACCTGCTTACGCTTCTTGCGCTTCTTGCTGCTGGCGCCCGCTTCTTCCTCTTCCACTACCTGCGCATAACTCTCGATGATGTTGGCCAGCGACTCGCGAGTCAAAACCTGCTTCCACAGGTAGTCGGTCTTCAGACCATCCGGGTTAGGCGGATTGCCTGCGCCGCTGTTCCAACCCTGGTTGAATGGCAAGAACCAAGACGCTTTGCCCTTCAATTCGGTGCAGAACGCGGCCTCCGCGTCATCGATCGCAAAGTGCGCAACGCATCGACCCAATTGAAACAGTAGCTCCTGGGGGTTGCGCGTGGTCTCATATTGGACAATGGCATCCGCTAACGTCTGCTTGGTCAGCGAGTTCTTCAATTCGAACGTTAGTATCGGCAGACCGTTGATGAAAATAACCAAATCCAGTTCGTTGCCGGAGTCGTTGCTGTAACGCACCTGCCTGGTAACGCTGAAGATGTTTCTGCCAAAGGCGTCCGCTGCGACGGCGTTGCCTGGCGTGGGCAGCAGTTTGTAGAGATCGACGTGTACCGGCCCATGGCTCACGCCCTTACGCAGCACATCCACCACGCCGCGCTTGGTAATCTCACCTTGCAGCCGGTGCAAGAACTGAGTGCGTTTGATACCGTCCGCCGATAGTTCCAGCGTATCTAACGCCTTGGGCTGGGTGGCTTGCAAAAAGGCTAGCAGTTGCACCACATCCAGCGCTACGTCGCGGTTGTAGTCGGTAGGTTTGCCCTGTTTGTAACCGTTGTGGGTTGCGGCGAAGTCGGTGGGAGCCAGGGCATGGCTGTACTCGGGCTGCGGCACGCCGGTCAGGCCGCGCACCACGCGCGCCTCGAACCAGCGCTCGCTGGTGTCAGTCTTAGCCATCGCCGTCCTCCGCGTCCGTCACATTCCCTTGGCCATCGCCGAGCGCGGCTAAGGCCGTGTCGTCCGCCATGTCCTCCGGGCCAGGCTGCCAGTCACGCACGTCGACTTGGCCTGTGACCGCGTCGGCAATCAGGCGGTCCCGGTATTCGCGGATCAGCTTGATTTCTTCTTCGGTGCGGGCGATGGCGTCATCAACTGGAGCCGTTTCAGCTTCAACGTGCCCCACGATCTGCATCTGCTCGATTTTGCCAGGAACGGGAAAACGAAGGCGCTTCACGTCACCGGACGAAAGGTGTTTCACCGTCGTCGATAGCGTAAGATCATTGACGAACTTGAGGGCTTTCGTGATGACTAGCGCCAAGTACTCCGTGGTGATCTGCTTACGCGGGCGTAAACAGCACATCCGCTGGTTTAGCAAGGCGCGCCCGCCACGCCAACGTGCTGCATTGAAGTCGCCATCCATTCCGACGATGAGATCGCCAGTGTTGATCACTGCTTCACGAACTTCCGGACCATTGAAGTGGACTTCCGTGTGGGTTCGATTTAGGTCGCGAATACGAACTAACGGATGCCCAATGGTCGCGTCAAAGAATCCACTGTCGAACGGATAGCCGTTGACGATCTGCACTGCGGAGCCGATGTGAACGACTTGCCAATGCTCCGGCACCTCGCCTAGCCATTCGATGCCGGACGGCTTGAGCGTGACCGCCGCGTCGAGACCACGTGTGACCGCTTGGTCGATGATGCGCAGCTTCTGCTCGGTGAGCAACTTGATGAGATCGCGCTTGGCCTTGATGAAGCGGGCGATGTGTACGTCCTGCGCGTGCAGGTAGGCGACGATCTGGTCTTGCTCAGGGCGCGGTGGCTGGATCAGCGTAATGTCGAGGAACTGGTTTGGATACAGTCGTAGGCGCGAGGATTGGATGCCAGTCGAGCGACCGATGTATTCAGCCACGTAAGCGCGGGTGCGCAACAGGTAGTCTAGGTAGGCCGGGTTGAAGCTGTCGGCGCGGTGCGGCCGGTACACTCCGTAGGCGGGACTGACGATGCCCACGTGTCTGCTCGCACCAAGCGCCGCCATCCATGCCCACAGCGTGTTGATGACGATGTCGCCTGGACGGCACAGCTTCGAGCCAACATAGCTCGCTGCCTTGAACATCGTGACATTCTTTTGGCTGCGCGGTGTGACGCCGGTTAGGTGCGATACCGACAGCAGTTCCTCCTGCCCGGTGCGCGAGCGTTCGTCTACCTCGCGGAAGAAGGTCTTGGCGCGTTGCTCGTTCCAGTGTTCTGGTACGGTAGGCAACCAACGCATCTTTGGCAGCCGGTAGCTTGGATATATGCTCCTTATCACTATCGCGCGCCCCCAACGATCTTGTGTAGCAGTCCTTCGCTCTGTTGCTCGAGCGCGAGGATGTCAGCGCGAATTTCCGCCAGCGTGCGGAGCGGTGCGGGTTTGTAGAAGTAGCGGGCGAACGAAATCTCGTAGCCGATCTGGGTCTTGTCTCTGGCAATCCACGCATCCGGCGCGTGCGGCAGTACCTCGCGGGCAAAGAAGGCGTCGATGCCGCCCGGTTCCTTCAACGGCACCTGCTCGGTATCGCGCAACTCGCTGTCAGGTTCGTACTCAACTGTGAAGCGATCCTTGCCTACAGCCTCCAGGTGCACGCCATCAAGTCCGGGCTCAAAGTTCTCGCCCGCTTTGAGCTTGCTTCGCTTGGTGACGACCGGTGGCGCGGTCTCGTCGCGCCAGCTCACTACCTTGTAGATGGCTTTCTTCTCGGGCGCTCCGAGCTTGTCGCCCTGCGCCTTGAGTGCGGCATCGAAGCGGGAGCGGAACTCGTTGTGGTCGTCGAACACGGCGCTACCCATCGCCCTTTGCGTTCGTAGTGCCACCTCCATTAGCGCCTTGTCGCGGTACCACGTAGAGGCGTCGAGGAGCTTCTTGCGGCGCTTGGCGGGCACGGCCTTACGGGCGGTGGAGCCTTCGCCGTCATCGCCAATGTCGCTGTCTTCACTATCGTCTTCTTCGTCCTCATTCTCGCCTTTCAACCACGCTTCGATGATCGGTTTGCGCTTGGCGAACTCAGTATAAAGCGCCTCGCCGTGCGTGGCGTAGATCTCGGCGCGCAGTGCCTCTTCGCCGGTGGCAAAACGCAGGGGCTCGATTCTTTCGTCGGAGAGTTGGCTTTTCAGCCGCAGCGGACGTTCGACAGTGATCTTCCAGTAGCCAAAGTCCTGTGTGTCGAACCACTTGGACTCAGCGGTTTCTCCTGCATTGCCGAGGTAAAGATCCAGGATGCGGGCTACATCGGCATCACTCAGTTCGCAATTCTTCTTACCAAGGTTGCGGCGCAGCGGCTGGAACCACCGAGATGCATCGATCAGCTGCACTTTGCCACGGCGCTCTTCGGTCTTCTTGTTGGCTAGCACCCAGACGTAGGTAGCGATTCCCGTATTGTAGAAGATGTTGAGCGGCAGGGCGATGATGGCTTCGAGCCAGTCGTTCTCCAGTACCCAGCGGCGGATGTTGCTTTCGCCCTGGCCCGCGTCGCCGGTGAACAGCGCCGAGCCGTTGTGCACGAGTGCGATGCGGCTCCCCAGCGGCGTGTTGTGCTTCATCTTTTGCAGCTTATTCACCTGGAACATGAGCTGCCCGTCGCTGGATCGGGTGAGGAGCTTGAATTCGGCGTTGCCCGCATGGCTGACGATGAAGCGTGGGTCGCTGAATTCCTTCTTGCCGCCCATGCGCTCGAGATCGGTCTTCCAGCTCTTGCCGTAGGGCGGATTGGAGATCATGAAGTCGAATTCGCGACTGCGGAATTGGTCGGCAGACAGAGTGGATTTGTCCGCGCCGCCAAAGATGTTCTCGGCCTCCGCGCCTTCGCCTTTCAAGAGCAGGTCGGCTTTGCAGATGGCGTAGGTTTCGTCGCTGATTTCCTGTCCGAACAGATGGATGGATACTTCCTTGCCGTGTTCGCCGGCCAGTTCGTGCAAGGCTTCTTCGGCAACGGTCAGCATCCCGCCAGTTCCGCAGGAACCGTCGTAGAGCGAATAAGTGCTAGATTCGATGCGGTCGGCCACCGGCAGAAACAGCAGCTTCGCCATGAGCTGCACCACGTCGCGCGGGGTGAAGTGCTCGCCGGCCTCTTCATTGTTTTCTTCGTTGAAGCGCCGGATAAGCTCCTCGAACACCGTGCCCATGCCGTGGTTGTCCAGCGCGGGCAGCTTGATGCGGCCGTCGACATCCCTAACCGGCAGCGGCGCGAGATTGATCTCGGGGTCGAGGAAGTCTTCGATTAGGTAGCCTAGGACGTGGGAATCCACGAGCTTCTGGATCTGGTTGCGGAAATTGAACTTGTTGAGAATTTCCTGCACGTTGGGCGAGAAGCCATCAAGATAGGCAATGAAATCGTCTCGAAGGCGCTGCCCTGACGCGCTGGCTTTCAGCTTGGTAAGGGTGAATTCTGACACGTTGTAGAAAGCTTGGCCTGCTGCCATACGCAGCGCGCCGTCTTGTTCGGCTACCTTGTGGGTATCGAGAAACCTCTTGCGCTCAAGCACCTCGTTCTTAGTGGCCTCAAGCACGGCGTCGAGCCGACGTAGCACAGTGAATGGAAGGATCACGTCGCGGTACTTGCCGCGCACATAGACGTCGCGCAGGCGATCGTCGGCGATGTTCCAGATGAAGTCGGAAATCCACTTTATCTGGCTTTTGTCTTGCTGTTGCTTCTTCTGCATCGCTATTTTCCCTAGCTCACCGCCGTGCCTGTCACGACGCTGAGATGCCAATGGTCTTCGAGGACACCCACAAGTCGTTTCTGACGCTCTGCCAGAAGCGCGGGAGTCCACTCGCTTTCTGCTCTGACTTCCTGCGTCAGCACAAAAGGTGAGGCCTTGCCTTTACCCTTGAAATATGTGTCCTTTTTCCTGGAAAACTCGTAGTTGCTGGCTGATGAGTTCTTGTGCTTATCCAGCGGAACCAGATTGGCTAAACGGTGCGTCCAGGCATTGCGCTCGCTTTCATCCGGGAACCACTTTATCCAGGCGGAATCGTCGGGCGGTGTTTGCGGCAGGACATGCTCGAGTGAAACAGCATCTTGAAGCTGCACACCAGGGGCGCGCACCAAGGATTCAAGACGCAAGACCAACGCCATCCTTGCCTTCGGCAGATCGACGTACACGTCTCCATCAAGCGCCGAGACGAACTTGCGCTTTTGGGCGTCTGTTAGGGCCAGCGTGGTGAGCTCGTCTAGATCCCCCTTGAAGGTATCCGGCTCGACTTCCTTGGTAAGTGCAGCATAGGTTTCGATGCGCTCGTTGATGCCCACCTTGGTGGCCAGCAGGAAATAGGTCAGGCGTTCCAGCGACTCGAAGAATTCCGCCAGCAGCTTGGGCTTTTGCCGGAAGCGCTTGAAATACACCAGCGCCGGAGGCACCCAGTCCTTGAAGTCTACGCGGTTGAGCCAAGATAGGTGCTCATTGATCGTCTCGGCGTGCTCGGTGGCCTCGAAGTCGGCGTCACGCACGAAGTCCCACACTTCGGCATAAGGCTTTACGACCTTGTCAACGAGATCGATGGGAGTTTTGTACTCAGTGACGTGCTCCTGGAATTCCTTGACCAGAGTGGCCCGTTGCTTCTGCTTGGCGTAGATGGTGCGGATGTGGCCGAATAAGTCGCCGAAGGCGTCTCGACCTAGCGCGCTTTCAATCCGGCTCCATTCTTTAGCGTAGGCGCGGCTCTTGACTTCGCCTGCCGTGGTTCGGATTAGTCCCAGAACCTGTGCCTTGATGATGTCGATAGGCGCAAGGTCGAGCCCGCGGTTGTTGAGCACGGAGAAGATTCGGTAAGCGGCCTCAAGATCGGGTGTGGAGATGACGACCAGCGAGCAGTCGTTGGCCAAGAACTGCCAAAGCGCACTCAGGTCAGCAGGCGGTAGTGCCTTGGCTTTGGTAAGCAGTAGCGTGGCGTTTTCGCGGTAGCGCAAGCGGCTGTCTTCAAGTTTGTCGGTATTTGTGACCAATTGTGCGATGCCGCCCGGCTCTTGAATGTTGGTGCGGAAGAAGTCGGCATCTTCCTCGCGGGCGGTTAGGCGGTATTCGTTCTTTTCGCCAAGGCTGACCTTGCCCCTCTTGTATAGGAAGTCGGTGATATCGTCTGCTGCGTACGGCATGGCTTCGCGCAGCACCGCGAACAGCATCGTCAGCGTGGACAGGCGCTGCTGACCATCCACCACCGACGATTTCGGCTCGCGGTCGTTTTTGATGAGAACGATGCTGCCGAGGAAGTATTGGCTGGTCACGCCGGAGACGCGCGCGTCCTGCATGGCGGAGATAAGATCATCGAACAACTCGCCTGCTTGTTCGGTCGTCCAGGCGTAGGGGCGCTGGTAGTCTGGAATCTCGAACTGGTAACTGCCCTCGAAAATCTCCCGAATCAGCTTGTCGTGCGCTTCAAGTGTCTTGGCCATTGTTGGCTGTATTCTCCGTGAATGTCCGTCTACGGCGGGTGGCAAGACTAGCAGTTTTTTAGTCTCGCACTCATACGAACGAGTGTCGGCTGGTGCGGAAGTCGGCGCAGCGGGCTCGCTTGCGCACGGCGAGTGGGGGCTTGATGGAGGCGACGGCCGGGGCATGCCTAGACATGAGGAAGTCGCTCATCCAGGATCGCCTCCACCGTCGCCGGCGCGCGAGCAACGTCAGGCGGAGCACGCGTGAGACGTAGGACGGATTGATATTCTGGGCCTTAGCGATCTCGCTGATGGTCGTGTAGCGACCCGTCTCCAGCATCTTCTCTCGCCGCAAGCCGGAGACGGTTGAGGCGCGCTAAGACCTGACTGACTGCAACAACACAGCGTTCCTGTGGAAGTCGAGAAACTGCTTTTGGCCGCTGGTAAACCCACCCACATTGACGGCGGCGGTCGTGTCGATGCCCATTCGCTGCAGGGAGGGCCGGTGAGCGACCGGCGAGATTATAAGCCTGCCGTTGTCCTCGAAGCCAATGAAGCCCCGATCGAAGAGATGATCGATGCTCGGGGTTAGGAGGAGTCCATTCTCGCCGTTGAGCCGTTCCTCGTTGGTCGCATCGCGCCACGGCTTGCAGTGACTGGCGATCAGGTGGACGGAATTCTCGACGCCGGTGACACGACAGCGGGTTTCGATTTTGGCCACCCGTTCCTTAAATAGGCCTTGTCCAATCCGGGCACGAATGATCGCCTGCCGTTCAGTATCTGGAACTGTGGCATCCTCGGCGAGTTGCCGCTCGAGCCTCCGCTCCCAGAGATCGAGATCGTCGGCTGCGATAGGTTTCACGGCGCTTGCCGCTGCCACGAGGGGCACGACCTCATGCCCGATCAGGCCAACGAGCACCTCCGCCAGCCCGATGGGCACTTCAGTGAGGTAGACCGATTGAAGACCATTCCCGTTGGGTTGCAGTGGCGAATATTTTTCCGGGAGAAGGGGGCGAAGGATCTCTATGTAGTCCTTGGGGCGCACCTTGTTGGCAAGCTCGGTGAAGCTGACCTTTACCTTCCAACCTATATTCTCCCAGTTTTGGCCAGCTGTGCCGAACTCCAGCGGCTTCGGGCTTTCCCAGCAATATGACTGTGCAATCCCAACCGCGAGGATACGGGTGTCCATGAATGAGAAGATCAAGTCGCCCGGCGCGACCTCGCGCATTGACTCATAGAAAGGGTTTCTCGCGCCGTTGGCGTTGCGTTTGGGCGACCAGAGGTAACCACCCTGAACTTCGTGGTGGTAGGTCTGGTTCTGATTGACCCACCAATAGCGCATCTGCCTGCCGCTGGCTTTCTCAGCTACGCACTGATCGCGGACCCGCGGATCAGCCACGGAACGAAACAATGATAGTGGATCGTTGGACTTCGGAACAGCGACAGCATGGTCTTCGGCGTTGACCTGCTAAGGACGGCGGAATCCTGCGTTGATCTGCTCATGCCACTCCACCGGAAACACCCCCATCGCCTCCGCGAGCGTCGGCGCTTGTTCAGCGCGTCCACCCAGAATCGCCTCCACCGTCGCCGGCGCGAGCAGCGTTAGCCGGAGCACGCGGGATACGTAGGACGGGTTGATCTTCTCCGCCTTGGCGATCTCCCTGATGGTCGCGTACCGACCCGTCTCCAGCATCTTTTGCCATCGGAACGCCCGGGCGATGGCCTTCACGAGCGTGCTGTCGTTTTGGGGCGCGGCAGGGGGCACCGGCGCGCCGTCTGGCGCCAGGACCAGCTTCCGGCCACCCCGCTTGCGCACGGCAAAGGGCACCTTGATGGTCACGACGGCGGGTTCTTGCCGCGGCATCAGGCAGCCCTCCGGAGATCGCCCAGTTGCTGGACCACGTGGCCGAGCCCCTGTGTCCGGAGCTGGAGCTCGAGCCCATCTGCCTTGAGGTCGATGCGCTGGACCAGCAGCTGGATGATGCGAGTCTGCTCAGCGGGGAAGAGCTCCTCCCAGAGCGGATCGAGACGCTCCAGGGCCTCCCGCACCAGTCCTTCCGACAGTCCGTCGCCTTGGGGCCCGGCAGCCCGCCATGTCGCCACCACGACTTCAGGGGACCTCAGCAGGGTGCGCAGCTGGTCGATGACCGCAGCCTCGATGGCAGCCGCCGAGACCCGTCGGATGGGTGACGGCTCTGTCTCGCCTTTCAGGGCTGCCTGACACACGTAGTAGCGATAGAGCTTGCCATGCTTGCGGGTGTGCGTTGGGCTCATGGCGCGGCCTGTAGGGCCAAACAGCAGCCCCTTGAGCAGCGCGGGAGTAGCGGCCCGAGCCCGGCACCCCCGGACCCGGGGACTCTGCTGCAGGATCGACTGCACCTTGTCCCAAAGGGCCTGGCTGATGATCGCGGCGTGCTCGCCGGGATAGGCCGCGCCCTTGTGCACTGCGAGCCCGACATACACCCGGTTCCGGAGGATCCGGTACAGGGCTCCCTTGTCGACGACCCGACCTCGATGGCTGCGGACATCCTCGGCCCGAAGCTGGCGTGCCAGAAGCGTCGCCGAGCCGACCTTCAGGAAGCGCTCGAAGATCCGGCGGATGATAGCAGCCTCGGGCTCGTGGACGACCAGCTTCCGGTTCTCGACCCGGTATCCCATGGGCACGAACCCGCCCATCCACATGCCGCGCCGGCGCGAGGCAGCGACCTTGTCGCGGATGCGCTCGCCAATCACTTCGCGCTCGAACTGGGCGAATGAGAGCAGCACGTTCAGGGTCAACCTGCCCATGCTGGTGGTCGTATTGAAGGACTGGGTGACGGAGACAAAGGTGACGCCGCACCGGTCGAACACCTCGACCAGCCGGGCGAAGTCCATCAGCGCGCGGCTGAGGCGATCGATCTTGTAGACGACCACCACATCGACACGGCCCGCCTCGATATCGGCCATCAACCGCTGCAGCGCCGGCCGCTCCAGCGTACCGCCCGAGAAGCCGCCGTCATCGTACGGATCGGCCAGTTCGACCCAGCCCTCCGAGCGCTGGCTCGCAATGTACGCGCTACAAGCCTCGCGCTGGGCATCGAGGCTGTTGAACTCCATGTCGAGCCCTTCCTCGGTCGACTTCCGGGTGTAGATGGCGCATCGGAGCTTGCGGACGACCGGCTTCTTCATGCCGCCCTCCGCCGATTCTTGAGCCCGAAGAAGAGCAGCCCGTTCCACCGAGTGCCGGTGATGGCCCGGGCGATGGCCGAAAGCGACTTGTATGGGCGGCCCTGCCACTCGTAGCCGTCAGTCATCACCGTTACGGTGTGCTCGACACCTTGGTACTCCCGGATCAGCCGAGTGCCGGCGATGGGGATGTCGCTGCCTCGCACCCGGCGCACGGCGATGTTGCCGCCGTCGAGCTGCTCGCCGAGCTGTTCCAGCCGGCGCACCGTCTCGGGCTTCAGGCCGCCGAAGGCCAGCTCCTGGATCCGGTAAGCCAACCGGCTCTCCAGGAAGCGTCGGTTATAGGGCGGTGGCGGAGTGTTGAAGAGCGCCGTCCACTGCTCCTTCAGCTTCGTGGTTGGCGTCGTCTTCAAGGCCGCGATGCGGGCCAATACACTGTCGTTTTGCTTCATGCCGTTCTCCGTTTGGGGGCGGCAGCATGACCGCTTCGGTCGAGCGGGAAGTCGACCGAACTGTCTCCGCGGTCGGCAGATAGTGGACTGGACTTCCGGGCATGGAGGCGCATCAGGCCGGCGGCCAGGATCTGGCCGAGTTCGGCCAGGCGTTCGGTGGGTTTCAATCGATCAGCGTGAAGGGGGCTCGGGTGGTCCATGCTCGGTACCAACCAAAAGCCATTCTGGGACAGGCAGTGGGACAGGCTGATCTGCCCTATGCCGCCCGTAGGTTGTGAACAAGTTGTCCCGAGCCGGGCTGGTTGCGGGACGCCCACGAGCCGTGATTATCATGGCGTACGCGGCAGCCTGTGCAGGTGAGAACGTGCGACGCAAAAATTCTGTCGGCCCATCTACTTTGAGTGTCATCGACGACGCGCGCGTGGACCTGGCGCTTGCTGTACTCTCCCTCCGGGAGGGCGACACTGAACCTAATATCGCGTTGCCTGAGCTTCTGGCCGAGCTAGATGAGCAGGACAGGATAACCGCATTTCGACGGTCGTTGACGGAAGCGTTATTGCCTTTCGGTCATGACGAGCTTCAGCCACTCGAACACCGTTGTCGCAGGGTTCGCCGTTTGGCGGACGGCAAGGGGCCATCTTCGCTTGAGATGATTGCTGGCCGGCAGTTTGATGATGGTCGGCGCCAGGAGTTCATGAGCCAACCGGATCGGCTGTGCCGGAGCATTTGGGCTTTTTTGAACGAGCGCGACGCGTTTGAGGACGCCGAAAGCTTCTATTTTGCGAGGCAGTTTCGGGACTACGGGAGGCTGTATGACGCGTTCGAAGTAGACCTAGGGAGCCCGCAAATACTCGATGCAGCGTCGATCGATGCTGCCGCATTGGCCGCCAAGATCACCAAGAATCTTGATCTCAAGACTGCTTGCACGGTGAAGGCGATTGATCTGCCTGAAACGTCCACGCATCCCGCTTCGGTCATGCTTATCGTGCGCCATGGTGGGCCGCTATCCAGCGTGCATGATCACAGAGACGATGGGCACAGAAGGACGATCTACTATCGGCCGCCCAACGAGGCGACGCTCATCTACACGCCGTCATTGCTTCAAATCGAGGTTTGCGCAGACAGTCCGGTAGTTCGCCAGGTGGCGAGTGAAGCATTTGCGGAGGTCGTGCTCGGCCATGATGTCTCACAGAAGCCGCTTACCTGGAAGCAGTATAATCTTTCGCGCTTTCGCTCGTCCCTGCGCCTGGAGTCTCCCAGGGTCGACGGATACGAGATCGAGTTCGCCCGCGTGCTGGAGGCGGAGGTTCGGCTTGGAGTGTGGCGGCGGAAGCTTCTTCTGAAGGTTACGATCGACGACGATATCGAGGAAGTGGCCGATAGGTATCTTGGACCCGGCAACGTTATGCGGCGCGCCGATGCCTTCAGCCGCATTGGCATCGCGGTCGCCTACAATCGAGTAGGCGACGCGACCAAGCGTACGCTCAACATCACCATCTCCGGTGCGAAGAGCAATCTGCAGAGCAACAAGGATCCGGAGGAGCGCAGCCTTGGCTTTGCTCTGCTCCAGCAATGGGGAATCTTGAGCGCATTCAGGCAGATCGATCCCGCCGACGTGCACGCGATGTTTGGCCAGCTGCTCCGTCTACACGACAGAGGCGAGGAGGAGGTGAGCGGGGGCCACCTCCGTGAACTCGGTTTGGACCCCGATTGCCTCGTTCAAGGCGGCCTGCTCGAGCGTCGCCATCGGCAGGCTGTCGTGCTGATTGAAGATGGCGATATCGATGGCGAGGCCGACGTTGCCCCGTCGGCCAAGAAGGGGATGGTGCGAGAAGTCGGCCCGTTTGGTGAGGTGGCAGGAGAGCGGCCGGCGCTACATCTCGAAATGTATGGGATCAATGCTCAGTGGCTGCATGAAACGCTTCTGAAGCAAATGCAGCCGCTACTTGGAAAGCGTGCATCGCAAGTACTGGACCCAGACCTGACGTTGCTCGGCGAGATGAAGATCGGCGATACTAGGGTACCGGTGTATTTCGCGAGACGACTGGATCACATGCAGACCCTTCGGCGGCTGGATCTGCTGTTGCGTGCGAGGAGCAGTACGGGCGCCGGCATCGTGCTGGCGGCCAGTGCGGAGATGCCGGGGTGTCTTGGGCCGAACGTGGTCGTGCCGCTGCTTTCGAACATGTCATCGAAGGACGAGGAGTTCGTCCTGTCGCGAGACGGTCTCGAACTCGCCTACCGGAACAGCTTCTTGCTCGCGAGCGGAGGCTCGACGCCCCAAGTGGTCCGGTCGGGCAAGCAATCCGGCACCCTGTACGTTCCAGGCAAAGACCCGCTGCACTTGGGGGGCAATGACCAGCTTACGATATTCGAGCGCCTCGTAGCGGCGCGCAGGAAAGGCAGTCCAGACGTTCAGGTCAAGGACCTTATGGAAGGCTTCGCCTCAGGAAGCCCCCAGCAGATATTCGAGAAGGTGGTGTGGAAAAGCATCCTGGACGTCTACATCAGTAAGGGGGCCAAGCGCGGCTACTGGCGTCTGGTCGTCGCCAGGTCATCAACGGTAGCCCCCATCTAATGACGATCTAATATGTCGTAGGGGACGATCTAACATAGTGCTGATTATTGGAAGGACTCCAGAGCAGAGGAGCCTTCCATGCCGACTCCCATACAGTCCAGCCAGCCCGGCCCGTTGAGCCGGAGCAGCGCCGAGAAAACCAAGTCCACGGCCACCGCGAACAGGGAATGGCGCTGTACGCGCTGTCAAAAGTTGCTGGGGGTCCGCCAGGACACCGGCATGCACCTGCGGTTTGCGCGGGCGCACGAATACTTCGTGGGCTTTCCGGTCGTGGCGACCTGCCGCGGTTGCGGAACGTTGAACCAGGCGGCCAGCACGGCGCGCTGACGCGCGCATCTACGCCACTCCCTCCAAAATCGCAGAGACGCACGACGTCCTGACCCGGCCAAGACAAGGCGCTGGACGCCTGGCCGCAAGGCAGGCGTCCGATGTCCTCCGCGTGGCACGAGATCCGCGACCACCTCATCAGATCCGCTTCGACCCTTGGCTTCCAGCGCAGCTTCGACACGATCCGGAGCACGCAGGGCCTCCTCGCGCAGTTCCGGGATCCGGCGGCCCTGCTCGACGGGCTGCATCGCTGTTCCGACGCTCCGGAGCGGAAGAATCTCATCCTGTCGGCGTTGGTCGTGACGGCGCAGGGCAAGGGACGCGTGTCGGACTGCGCCCTGACACTACTGTTGTTGGCGCTATGGCCTGGGCTCGACGCGGTCCGGCGCCGCTTGGCGTGGCGCAGGATCGGCACTGCCGACGAGATCACCTCCGACATCCTCGCTCGGACGACCGAGGCTGTTCGTGCGCTCGAGCTGCGGCGGGTCAACTGGATCGCTGCAACCGTCCTCAGGAACGTCGAACGTGACGCGCTGCGTGCGCATCGGCGTGAAGCGGATCGGCAGGGCGTCGTCGTCGAAGCCGACCCCGATGAGGTCGTGGGAGACTGTGCCACGCCTGCGACAGAGCACAGTCATGCCCGGCTGCATCGCGACATCCGCCGGCTGATCGGGGCCGATGCGACGCTTGTGATGCGGGCCGCCGTCGAGGGCTTCTCGCATGCCGAAGTCGCCGCCGAACTCGGCTTGTCCGAAGGCGCCGCTCGCAAGCGCTACCAGCGCGCTACTCGCAAGTTACGCGAAGCCCTCCACGAAATCGTCTGAGCGGCTGTCCCGAACCCAGGGCGGATACGGCTTTTCATTGGTGATCGGCCACCCCGGCCAACTGCATGAGCAAGACCAAGCATGTTCAAGAATCGCCCAGTTCTGGAAGCCGAGATGGTCAAGATCCCAGGTCTGTTCCGACGCTGGGAGCTTCCTCAGGTCCTGACCAACCATCTCGCATTCCGAATCGAAGATGCCGGCGCGCACGAGGACGGCACGCCCTTGCTGGCGATCTACACCGCTGGTGATCGCGATCGGGAAAGTGAAATCGGCAACGTGTCGCTCGGCAACTTCCTCAGCGAGAGCAAGAGATCCTGCAGACGCGTGCCGTCGCAGTTCTCGGCGCTTCCTTCTTCACCGCACGCACACGCAGCGCTGCGTCGAGCGTAGTTGTGCGTAGCTCTGCGTAGTCGTGCGGAGCTGTTTTTCCCGCAATGGCTGTTATCAACGTTGGTGAGACGGATCGCGAAAGCGATGAGTAGGAGCAAGGTGTGAGCAGGCAATTCTCCAATCCATCGCTGGTCCGTCAACTCTCCGACGCCGCCTTCTGTGCGTGGATTGCACAGGCCCAACCGGGTGCCCGGATCGAGTACCACCGTGGTGTGCTTGCGCTGGATGCCAGCGTTGACAGCAATGAATCCGCAACCAGTCAGCGCCGCCAGCTGAACCGTGTCGCTCATCGTGCCCGTTGGGCAGCCCAGCAGGGGCTGGTTCACCTGCTCCAGCGCCGTCTGGGTCCCGACAGCTTCAGCTACCTCGCGGTCATACGACCGCGCAGCAGCGAAGCGGTCGTCTCCATGTCGAAGCTCCTGCTGAAGGAGGCCGCATGACCAACGTGCCCGCCATCTCAACCGCCATCAACCACTTGCCGACGCTGGTCGCCGACGCGGCGGCGACGCTTGTGAAGGCGCGGGACGCTGCAGAGGTGCTGGAAGCTCGTGATCTGGCAACCTTGGCCTACGACGCGGCCAAGCGGGCCGCGCGGCTGGCAAAGGCCAAGCAGGCGCACGACGAGTTGATCGTCGCGGCCCATCGTGCCCAGGCGCACGCGCTGCAGATCGAGGCGCAGGCGAAGATCCGGCTGGCCGACGAATACGACGCAGCCCAGGAGCGGGGCGAGGTGTCTGGCGGTGGCCGGCCCGCAAAAACCGTTCCGGAGCAGAACGGTTTTTCGACGCCCACAGCTGCCGACCTTGGCCTCTCCCGAAAGGACGTGCACGAGGCGCGCCTGGTGCGCGATGCGGAGCAGGCTGAGCCCGGCATCATCCACCGTACACTCGAGCAACAGATGGAACGTGGCGACGAGCCGACCAAGGCGGCGCTGCGCAAGATGGTCGTGGACGCCGCGATGCGGGGCCTGCGAGGCGGCCGCTCGAAGAAGCGAGCCCGCAACCCCCTCTACGAGCCCAATCCCGCCTTCGACGCCAGCGCCGGCATCGACGGCTGCTGCACCCGCATCGCCGATTACCTCGATGCGCACGGCGCTGAGTTCATTCTGTCGGGTTGCCTCGACGCCCCCATGCTCGAACGCAGCGTCGCGAAGATGACGCGCGGTCGAGACGCCCTCAACACCATCCTGGAGACTGCACGTGCACAATCGAACACCTGACTTTGCGCATCATGTCTGGGAGGCCGTCGACCACGTGGGCCGCAGCGCGCCGCGCATCGTCGATCACATCCTGAAGTCGCTCTTCCCCAACACCACCGATGCTGCCGAGTCAGAGGGCGCGTCGCGGATGCTGCGCAACGGCTGCATCTCGGAGGTGAAGCGTGTCCTGCACAAGCGCGGCAACGCTGATGACCAGGTCGACTTCCGCGAGATCAACTCGACATTCCTTCCGCTCGTCCGGTCGCTGCAGCGGCCTTCGTACTTCGTGCCCGAACGCGACGAAGAAGTGCCCGTCAGGGAGCTGATTGCTGATCCCGCTCAGCTCGATGCCGCGCGCCGCTTCATGCGGCTTAAAGGCATGGAGTGCCTGGACGAGGCCGACCGGCTCGACCGCCTGTACGAGGCCGTGATGGGCGAGGGCGACGCCGCTGTAGTTCTGCCAGTTGGCGTAGTCAGCTACGCGGAACAAGGGGAGCTGCCGCGATGATCTCCCCCACCGCCTTCCGCATCATCACCGCCGACCAGCGCCTGGCCGAGCAGCGCGGCATCAAGGGCGTGCTGACCGGCATCTCGGGCATCGGCAAGACCTCGCAGCTGTGGACGCTGGACGCGCCCCGCACGCTGTTCCTGAACCTGGAGGCGGGCGAGCTGGCCGTGCAGGGCTGGCCCGGCGACGAGGTTCGCATCCGCGACTGGGAGCTGGCACGCGACCTGGCCTGCTGGGTGGGCGGCCCGAACCCGGCGATGCGCGCCGACCAGACCTACAGCAGCTCGCACCACGAGCGGGTCTGCGCCGCGTTCGGCGATCCGTCGGTTCTGGCGAGGTACGACACGTTGTTCGTCGACTCGATCACGGTCGCCTCGCGGCTCTGCCTGCAGTGGTGCAAGGGCCAGCCGCAGGCGACCTCGGACCGCAGCGGCAAGCCCGACATGCGCGGCGCCTACGGCCTGCTCGGCCAGGAGATGATCGCCTGGTTGACCCACCTGCAGCACACGCCGGGCAAGAACGTCTGGCTGGTCGGCATCCTCGACAAGCGGCTCGACGACTTCAGCCGGCCGTACTTCTCGCTGCAGGTCGAGGGCGCCAAGACCGGTCTGGAACTGCCCGGCATCGTCGACGAGGTCGTGACGATGGCGGAACTGAAGACCGAGGACGGCCAGCCGTACCGCGCCTTCGTCTGCACGACGCTGAACCCATTCGGGTACCCGGCGAAGGACCGCAGCGGCCGCCTCGACACGATCGAGGAGCCACACCTCGGCCGGCTGATGGAGAAGATCCGCCGCCCCGCGGGCGCGCCGCCGCCGCAGCTCGACTACAGCCGCCCGGCCGACGCCACCACGCCCAACACCGACACCGCCAAGGGAGCCTGATCATGTCCATGGGCAACTCGTTCGACTTCAACGGCGCGGAGACCCAGTCCTCGGCCTTTGCGCTCATCCCGGCCAACACGCTGGTGAAGGTGCGGCTCTCCATTCGTCCCGGCGGTGCCGGTCCGGAGGGTTGGATGACGCAGAGCAAGTCCTCAGAGGCGATGTACCTCAATACCGAGGCCGTGATCCTCGACGGGCCCTACGCCCGGCGGCGGCTGTTCACCCGCATCGGCATCAAGGGCCGGTCAGCCAACGAGCGCGGCGAGGATGTCTACGCCAATCGGGGCCGGTCGCTGATCCGCGGCATCCTTGAGTCGGCACGCGCGGTGCGATCGGAGGACACGTCCGAGACCGCACGGGCGGCGCGCACCATCCGCACGCTGGGCGATCTGAATGGTCTGGAGTTCGTGGCAAAGGTCGGCATCGACCGCGACCGCAAGAACCCCGAGGACGACGGGCGGAACGTCATCGCGGCGGCGATCACGGCCGAGCACGCCGACTACATGAAGCTGATGGGCGGGATGCCTGCCACCGTGGTGGGGGCTCCCGCAGGGACTTCCGCGGCTCCGTCGAGCCCGACGCCGTCCTGGGCGGGCAACCAGCCCGGCAGTGCGCCGCCCGCGGCCACAGCGCCGTTCTGGGCACGCTGAGGTTCTGCCCATGATCCCCCGGGACTACCAGCAGGCGGCCGTCGCGGCCGCCCGAACCAAGACCGCCGAGCACGGCAACACGATCCTCGTGTTGCCAACCGGAGCGGGGAAGACAGCCATCGCCGGCTTCTACATCGGCGAGGAAGCGGCCGAGGCGCCGGGCAGCCGGTTTCTCATGCTGCAGCACACCGACGAGCTGATCGAGCAGAACCGGGCCACCGTCAGCGCCGTCGCCGGCGTGGCCGGAAGCGTCGTAAAGGCCGAGCAGGACGACTGGTCGGGCCGGGTGGTGTTCGGCAGCGTGCAGACGCTGGCGCGGACCAACCGGCGCACCCGGATGCCGGCAGTGTCGCATCTGGTGATCGACGAGTGCCATCGGGCAGCATCTGATAGCTACCAGAGCATCGTCGCCCACGTCCGATCGCTCAATCCGCAGATCAAGCTGCTCGGGCTGTCGGCGACTCCGGGGCGTGGTGACGGCCGCAGCCTGCGCAAGACCTTCAGCAACGTCGGCTACCAGCTGCCGATCGGCACCCTGATCGAGCAGGGCATCCTGGTTCCGCCCAGGACCTTCACCATCGACCTGGGCGTGGACGCGGAGCTGTCCGGCGTGGAAGCGACCGCCGGCGACTTCGACATGGGCCAGGCGGCCCAGGTGCTGAACCACTCGGTGTTGAACGAGGCGGTGGTGGCTCACTGGAAGGAGAAGGCGGGCGGTCGCCGGACCATCGCCTTCTGCGCCACCGTCGAGCACGCCCAGTCGGTGGCCGCAGCGTTCCGGTCAGCGGGTATCACCGCTGAGACTGTAACGGGTGAGATGAAGGCCCGCGACCGCGTCGACGCCCTTGCCCGGTTCGACCGCGGGGAGGTGCAGGTGCTCACCAACTGCATGGTGCTGACCGAGGGCTTCGACAGCCAGCCGGTGGGGTGCATCACGATCCTGCGGCCGATGCTGCACAAGGGCACGTTCATCCAGGCGGTCGGGCGGGGGCTGCGCAAGGTCGATCCCGAGCGCTACCCCGGCATCGTGAAGACCGACTGCATCGTGCTCGACTTCGCGGGGGCGGCCCAGCGGCACGGTTCGATCGAGCAGGAAGTGCAGCTCGACGGCGAGGAAGCAACGGGCGAGGCACCGTACAAGACGTGCCCGGACTGCGCGGCGGAGTTGCCGCTCGGCACGACCACCTGTCCGTTCTGCGGCCACGTCTGGCTCAGGCAGTCGGGCGAGAAGCGGGTCATCGAACAGTTCGCTCTGACCGAGATCGACCTGCTGGCCCGTTCGCCGTTTCGCTGGTGCGACCTGTTCGGCGACGACCAGGCGCTGATCGCCAGTGGCTTCGACGCCTGGGGCGGCGCGTTCTTCGACGGCACCCACTGGCACGCCGTCGGCCAGCCGCGTCGAGGGCGGTTGCGGCATCTCGCGGTCGGCGAGCGATCGCAGGTGCTCGCGGCGGCCGACGACTTCCTCCGACAGGTCGAGACCACCGATGCGGCCAGCAAAAGCAGGGGTTGGCTGTCGCAGCCGGCGAGCCTCAAGCAGCAGGACCTGCTGCGCCGTGCGGGGTACGCCAATGCCAGCCTCGACTTCGGTCTCTCGAAGTATGCCGCCAACTGCCACCTGAACTTCCTGTGGAACCGGCCAGCGATCCGGGCGGCGGTGCTCGCGTCGGCGCCGAGGAGGGCCGCGTGACCGATGCCTTCCGCGTTCTCCTTGCGACTGCGGTGCTGGCACCCGCGCGGCGTGCTCTGCGCGGTCTGCCGTCGACCGGCCAGTGGCTTTGGCTGGTTCGACCCGGTGCGCTCGAAGCGGCCGCGGCCATCGGTCTGGTTCTGCTCGATGGCATGCCAAGGGTTCTGGTCGCGCTTGGCTGGGAGGTCCTTCGCCGTGGTTGACCTCACCGAGCAGGAGAAGGCGGCCATCGCCGCCGCCCTGAAGCCGGTCGCCGAGATCATGGCCGAGATCGGCTGGCCGACGCGGCTCAACGAGCTTTCCGAGCAGCAGGTGCTGACCCTGATCGAGGCCGCCGTCGGTGGTTTCCAGGACGCCATGCACACCACCGCCCGCAACGACATCCCGGAGATCCCCTTCTGATGGACACCCTCGACTTCAACCACCGGCCCAGGGAGCCGAACTTTGCCGACGGGCTGAACGCGCTGATCGATCGTGCCCTGGAGGCCGAGAACGAGACCCGGCCCGGCCGGGACTATCTCGGCGGCTCGCGGCTCGGTGACTCCTGCGTTCGGCGCCTGCAATTCGAGTACCTGAACGTGCCGCGCGATCCCGGGGCCGGCTTCCCCGGACGGACGCTCCGGACCTTTGCCCTGGGACACAGTCTGGAGGATCTCGCCGTCGAGTGGCTGCGCAAGGCCGGGCTGGACCTGCGCACGCGCAATCGAAGCGGCGAGCAGTTCGGGTTCTCGGTCGCCGGCGGTCGCGTGAAGGGGCACATCGACGGTGTGATCGTGGCGGCCGAGGGGTTCGCCGTGCCGGCGCTCTGGGAGTGCAAGACGGCCAACGCGAAGAACTGGCGCGACATGGCCCGGCGCGGCGTCACCGTGGCCAAGCCGGTCTACGCCGCGCAGATCGCCCTTTATCAGGCCTACATGGGCCTGACCGAGGCGCCGGCGCTGTTCACGGCGATCAACAAGGACACGAGCGAGCTCTGGCATGAGCTGGTGCCCTTCGATGGCGGTCTCGCACAGTCGGTCAGCGACAAGGCCGTTCGCATCCTGCAGACCTGCGACGCCGGCGAGTGGCTGCCGAGGGTCGCCTCCGAGCCCGGCTTCTTCGAGTGCACGACCTGTGCCTTCAAGCAGCGGTGCTGGGCATGATGGTGGCCAGCACCGATCCCGTGCCGGTTGCGCCGGACGCCGTCGCCATCGCCACCTTCGCTGAGATCGTGTTCGGCTACTGCGAAGGCTTCGTGCCGGTGCGCGCCCTGGCCGAGAAGGGCGCCGCCGACCGACCGCCGCACACGCCGTTCCTGGTGGCGGATGCCGACCTCGCGTCCCGGCTCGCGATCCAGGCGGATTGGGCCACCGAGACCGGCATGGCGCTCTACGTAGTGCCGGGCACGGTGGCATCGCCCGGCGAGGCGCGCGCCGAACACATCGTACAGACGCAGGTCGTGCTGGTGGACCTCGACCACGGCGACATCGCCACCAAGCGCGACCACCTGGTCCAGCATCTGGGGGCGCCGACGCTCGACATCGCCTCGGGTGGCGTGACGCCCGAGGGGCAGCGCAAGCGGCATCTCTACTGGCAGCTGACCGAGCCGGCTATTGGCGAGGACATCGCGAAGGTCTGCCGGCTGCGGCACGCCATCGCCGCCAAGGTCGGCGGCGATCCGGCCTTCCGGTCCGCCCACCAGCCGATCCGGGTGGCAGGCTCCGTGCACGCCAAGGGTGGGGTGCGGCGCCCTGTCGAGATCCTGCAGCGCAATGCAGTCGAGTTCGACTTGCGTGAGTTCGCCGAGGCCGTGCTCGCCATGCCGCCGCTGGACGGCGAGGCGCCTTCCGACCTCGACTTCAACGACGCCACCGCGATCCGGGGAACCGTTACCGAGCTATTCGGCCAGCAGGTCCGCGAAGGTGGTGTCGACGGCACGACCCGGTTCGACGCGCTGTCCCGGGTGATCGGCTACTGGATCCGCCGCTGCCGCGAGGGCCATGTCGAGGCGAGCCAGGCCTGGGCCGAGATCGTGGCTTACAACGAGGCTCGCATCGACCCACCCTGGCCGCTCGATCGGCTGCAGCACGAGGCCGAGCGCCTGTGGCGGCGGGATTCCGACCGGAACAGCGATCATAGCGGCGGGCCTGGCCAGCCGCCGCATGATGGCGGGCCCGAGGACGAGGCGCCGCCGCCGCAATACACCGAGGATGCGTTGGCGCTCGAGTTCACGCGCCGCAACGGTGACGACTGGCGCTTCGTGGCTGCGTGGGGGCAATGGCTGGTCTGGACCGGCAGCCAGTGGCAGCACGAGACGACGCTCAGGGGCCTCCACCTGTCGCGCCTGGTCTGTCGCGAGGCTGCGGCGCAGTGCGGCCGGGCCAAGCTCGCGGCGAGGCTGGCCAGCGCCTCCACGGTGTCGGCGGTGGAGCGTCTGGCCCGCGCGGACCGGCGGCACGCTGCAACGGTCGAGGAATGGGACCGCGATCCGTGGGCGCTCAACACGCCCGGCGGGGTCGTGAACCTCAAAACCGGCAACCGGCGCGCCCATGATCGTGCCGACCGCATGACGCGTCTCGCCGGCGCCACGCCGCAGGGCGACTGCCCGACGTGGAAGACGTTCCTCGCCACTATCACCGACAACGACGCCGAGCTGCAGGCCTACCTGCAGCGCATGGTGGGCTACAGCCTGACCGGCCTGACCAGCGAGCACGCGCTCTTCTTCCTCTACGGCACGGGTGCCAACGGCAAGTCGGTGTTCTGCAACGTCGTGGCCGCCATTCTCGGCGACTACGCCACCACCGCGCCGATGGACATGTTCATGGCCACGACCGGCGATCGGCATCCGACTGATCTCGCCGGTCTGCGCGGGGCGCGCTTCGTGTCGGCGGCCGAGACCGAGCAGGGCCGCCGGTGGGCCGAGAGCAAGCTCAAGCTCATGACCGGCAGCGACCCGATCAAGGCCCGCTTCATGCGCCAGGACTTCTTCGAGTTCCTGCCGCAGTTCAAGCTGGTGATCGCCGGCAACCACAAGCCCGCGATCCGCAACATCGACGAGGCCATGCGGCGGCGCTTCCACATGGTGCCGTTCACGGTGACCATCCCCAAGCCGCGGCGCGACAAGACCCTCGCCGACCGCCTGCTCTCCGAGCGCGATGGCATCCTCGCCTGGGCCGTCCAGGGATGCCTGGACTGGCAGCGACAGGGTCTGATGCCGCCCACCGCTGTGCAGGCCGCGACCCAGGAATACTTCGACGACGAGGATGCTCTAGGCCGCTGGATGGCCGAGGTGTGCGACGTCGGGCCCGCCCGGACCGAGCTCACCGCGACCCTGTACGGCGCCTGGAAGATCTGGACCGAAGCCGCCGGCGAGTACGCCGGCTCGATCCGTCGGTTCTCCGAGAGCCTTGCCGCCCGGGGCTTCGAGAAGTGGCGCGAACCCACGAGCACCCGGATGGGGTTCCGCGGGATCGCACTCAAGCCCGCAACCATGTCCACCGCCCCTCTGGAGTTCTGAACGTCATGCACCTCGAAAAACCCCGTAAAATGGGCATCCTGAAGGTTCTGAAGGATCAAACCGTTAACGGCCCCACGCGCGCGCGTGCGCGCGTAGAGGGAGTAACCGATGGAACCTTCAGAAGCTTCAGAACCCGACCGAAACAGTCGGTTATTCTGGCCCTCGACCTCGGCACCACGACCGGCTGGGCCATGGCGCTGCCCGACGGCGGTATCGTGAGCGGCACGGTGTCGTTCCGCCCGAGCCGCTACGACGGCGGTGGCATGCGGTACCTGCGGTTCCGCGCCTGGCTGGAGGGCATCGCCCAGGACACGCCCGGCATTGCGGCCATCCACTTCGAGGAGGTTCGCCGGCATCTCAGCACGGATGCCGCGCACGTTCACGGCGGTCTGCTGGCCATGCTGACGGCGTGGTGCGAGGAGCAGGCCGTCGCCTACCAGGGCGTGCCGGTCGGCACGATCAAGCGGTTCATCGCGGGGCGTGGCAACGCCGACAAGGCGGCGGTCATGAACGCCGTCCGCGAGCGCGGCTACAGCCCGGCCGACGACAACGAGGCCGATGCCATCGCCATCCTGCTGTGGGCCCTGCAGACCCAGGGAGGCGTTCGATGAGCGCGGAAACGATCCTCGCGCGCGCGGCCGACGTCTTGGCCGACCGCAGCAAGACCTACGGCGAGCCGCGCCAAAACATGGCCGCCATTGCCGCCCGCTGGTCTGTCACGCTTGGTCACCCCGTGACCCCGGCGCAGGTCGTGCTGTGCATGCTGGACCTCAAGCTGGCCCGGCTGCGGCGCGATCCCGGCCACCAGGACAGCATGGTCGACGTCATCGGCTACGCCGCGCTGCTGAACGAGGTGACGCGATGAGGTGGGCACCACGAGGCTTCGGCGGCGAGCGCCAGCCGCCCGAGGACATCAAGCGACAGGGTTGGCAGGCGCAGCGCGTGCTGGTCGTCGATGCCGACGACGAACGTCTGACCTGGCCCGAGCGCGAGCTGATCCGCCAGCTCGGCGAGAAGCTCTACGGCAACAGGCCGAAGCGACAGGAGACGCGGCATGGCTGACTGGACGCCGGAGATGGTCGAGGAGCGGTTGATCGAGGCGGCTGCAGTCCTGCGGCGGCTGCCGGCACCCCGCAAGCAGGGCTACTTCAGCACCTGGCCGAAGATGATGGTCGAGTTTTCGGACCTGGTCGGGCAGACGCCCGAGCCGATGCGGCTGCCACCCCCGACCGCGGCCGCCATCAGCCGGATGGAGGAAGCACTGGTGTGGTGGGCCTGGCTGGAGCCGATAGACTCGAAGATCGCCTGGCTTAGGGCCAGCGGCATGCGGTGGAAGTCGATCTGCTGGTCGGTCGGACTGGCCCGCGCTGCGGCCCACGAGCACTGGATCTACGCGCTGTGCGTCATCGCGTGGCGGCTGAATGGCAATCAACTGCAGCGGCATGTTAGCAAACGTAACCTGATTGCCCGATGTCGGGCTTCACACGATCATTGTTCAGGCGCTAGCCTTGTCCGGTTTCCTCGTGCTGAGCCTGGGTGAGCGCGGGGTTGTCAGATGGCGGCTTGGAGCTTCTGTTTGTGCCAGGTCAGGCGTCCCACGACGGAGGCTTCCGTGGACGATCGAAAAGATCATTGGGAGACGGTCTATACGACCAAGTCGGCCACTGCCGTCAGCTGGTACCAGGCGGACCCCGGACGATCATTGGAGTTGATCCGTGGTGCGTCCCCGGATCGTCGTGCGTCAGTCATCGATGTTGGCGGAGGAGCGTCCGTTCTGGTCGACAGATTATTGGCTGATGGTTTCCAGGATCTCTCCGTCCTCGACATTTCAGGGGCGGCGCTGGAGAGCGCCAGTCATCGCCTGGGCGGAGATGCCGCGAGGGTTTCGTGGATCGTCACGGACATCACGCAGTGGACGCCCACCAGAACCTGGAACATCTGGCATGACCGCGCGGTGTTTCATTTCCTGACCGACCCTGAGCAACAGAAGAAATACATTGCCGCGCTCGAAGCGGCGATCCCATCGGGTGGCACGGTGATCATGGCCACCTTCGCTCTTGATGGACCCGAGAAATGCAGTGGACTGCCGGTTCAACGATACAGCCCAGCTTCATTGGCGCAGCGGCTTGGCCCGAACTTTTCCCTGATTGACGAAAGCAGTGAGTCGCATGTCACGCCATGGGGATCGGAGCAGAAGTTTTCCTACGCGGTCTTGAGCAAGGTTTCATAGGGGTGGCTAGGGGGGGCCTGGAGAAGTCGTCCTTGCAGACACTTTTCGCTCAGACAGATTCAGCCAGATAGGCTAGATTTCTTGTCATGCTCGCGGGACGCGTGCGTGGCGGGCATCACCAGCACCATGAACGACAAACCGGCGACCGCGCCGTGACGCAGCCGCCGGTTCGGTGATCGCTCGGTTTACCCGGCTATCCGGTAGACGCGGCCTCGGCCATCTACCTTCTGGGATTCGATCGTAAACCCGAGCTTCTTCTTCAGCGCGCCGGACATTGAGCCTCTCACCGTGTGAGCCTGCCAGTCGAGGGTCTTCACGATCTCGTCGATGGTGACGCCCTCTGGCTGGCGTAGCATCTCGATCAGCCGGGCCTGTTTGCTGGCGGGTTGTATAGCCTTGGCTTCGGCGGGCGCGGCCTTCGTTGTGGTGCGCTTGGCGGTCTTGGTGGTGGTCTGTTTGCGCTTGGTCTCGGACATGGCGGTTGCTCCTGATAGCGAGCCGCGACCGTCGCGGCTCCTACTGACCAGAGCCCCGCCAGCTTGAGCCGGTCGGGGCTGGGGAGCGTGGTCCGCTGCTATTCGGCGTGCTCGCCTTCCCTGAAGGCGCTGTCGGTGATGCGCTTCAGTAGCTCGGCGTAGTGGGCGAGGGTGCCGACGTGGCCCCAGTTGATCTCGTCGGGGGCGGTGTTGAAGTGGTCCTCGCTCAGTGCCGTGAGACGCGCGAGCATCGTGTCGATCTCGCTTTTCTTGGCGATGTAGGCGTCGAGAGCGGTGCGGCGCATGTCGGTCTCCGTTGTTGGTGACCGCATAAGCGCTTCGTTCGCGGCGCGAGCCAAGCGAACAACCCGATCATCGAATTGCTTTCTGCGGAGCATCACGATCATGGGATTACAGGTGCTGCGACAGCGCGTGCCGACGCTCAGCCTGCAGACGGCGGCGTTACCGCCGAAGGTCGCGGACCCGTTCTACTCGTCTGCCGCGTGGATCGCGCTGCGTGATCGTGTGCGCCGTGAGGCACGAGGGCGATGCCAGGTGCAGGGCTGCACGCAACGCGGCGCCATCGTCGACCACATCGTGGAGCTGAAGGATGGCGGCGCGCCGCTGGAGCGGAGCAACACGATGTTGATGTGCACGTCACATCATGCAGCAAAGACTGCCGTCGAGCGCGCGAAGCGAACGGCCTGGAGGCCGGGGGGCCTCTGATCCTTGGGACCTTTGGGGCCGTCTGCCGGCGTGGGGCTCACGCGGAGAATTTTTCCCGCCCGCCAATACCGCCAGGAATTCGCCCGTACAGGGCCTCGACCTGAAAGGGGATAATGACCGCCAAGAGGGCGACAAGCCGCCGTGCCGGCAAAGAAACCGGCGCGGTCACCGCGACGGAGGCCAGGTGGCCAGCCGACGCGGTCGAACGCCGGCCGGTGGCGACACTGGTGCCGTTTGCGCGGAACGCCAGGACTCATTCCGACGAGCAGGTCGCCCAGATCGCGGCGTCGATCCGGGAATGGGGGTGGACGGTACCGGTCCTGATCGACGAGGCGGGCACTATCATCGCCGGCCATGGCCGGGTGCTGGCGGCCCAGCGGTTGGGCTTCACCGAGATCCCGGTGATGGTTGCGGCTGGGTGGTCTGAGACCAAGCGCCGGGCGTATGTCATCGCCGACAACAAGCTGGCGCTGAATGCCGGTTGGGACGAGGAGTTGCTGCGGCTCGAACTGGGTGAGCTGAAGGGTCTGGGCGTCGACCTCGGTTTGACCGGCTTCGGCGAACTCGAGCTGGAGAAGTTGCTGCTCGGCACCGACGACGACGACGGCGACCCGGACGAGGCGCCAGCGCCGCCGGCCGAGCCAATCAGCCGTCCGGGCGATCTCTGGATCTGCGGTGAGCACCGAGTGCTGTGCGGCGATGCGACGGTCCGTGCCGATGTCGAGAAGCTGCTGGACGGCGAACTGGCCGACATGGCCTTCACCGATCCGCCCTACAACGTGAACTACGCCAACTCGGCCAAGGACAAGCTGCGTGGCAAGAACCGGGCGATCCTGAATGACGCCTTGGGCTCGGAGTTCGGGACGTTCCTCCAGGCCGCAAGCGCCAACATGCTCGCCGTTACCAAGGGGGCGATCTACATCTGCATGTCGTCGTCAGAGCTGGACACGCTGCAAAAGGCATTCCGCGAGGCCGGCGGCAAGTGGTCGACCTTCGTGATCTGGGCAAAGAACACGTTCACCCTCGGCCGCGCCGACTACCAGCGGCAATACGAGCCGATCCTGTACGGCTGGAAGCACGGCGCCGACCACTACTGGTGCGGTGCGCGCGATCAGGGCGACGTCTGGTTCTTCGACAAGCCGGTGAAGAACGACCTGCATCCGACGATGAAGCCCGTGGCGCTGGTTGAGCGTGCCATCAGGAACTCATCGAAGAGCCGGGACATTGTGCTCGACCCGTTCGGCGGGTCAGGCACGACGATGATTGCGGCGGAGCGCACGAGCAGGCGGGCACGGTTGCTGGAACTCGATCCGAGGTACGTCGATGTGATCGTGCACCGGTGGCAAGGGACGACTGGTGGTCGTGCCCGTCACGCCCTGACGGGTGACCAATTTCCAATGACTTAAGCAGCCTTCCGCTTGCGTTCCACGGTCTTCCTGGCCCGCCTAGCTGGTGGTTGGACGGCAAGGGAGAAGCCAAGCGACCGGATGACGCCCAGCAGCGTCGTCAGCTTGGGATCGCCGGTCGGGCTCAAGGTCTTGTAAAGAGCCTCGCGCGTTACGCCCGCGCCCCGGGCGACCTCCGCCATACCCCGCGCTCTTGCGATGACGCCAAGTGCATTGGCGATGTATCCGGCGTCGCCCGACTCCAGAGCGTCAGTCAAGAGTTCGGCCTGAGCCTCGGCGGAGTCAATGTAGCGTGCCGCATCGAAGGGAACCGTCTTCGTAGCCATCTTCAATCCTCCAGGTCGGCCGCTAGGGCTCTTGCCTTCCCGATGTCGCGGGCTTGCGTACGCTTGTCGCCGCCGCACAAGAGAACAATCAGGATCTTGCCTCGTTGCACGAAGTACACGCGATAGCCGGGCCCGTAGTCGACTCGCAACTCGGAGATACCTTCACCGACTGGCTTGACGTCTCCGAAAAGACCCGACTGCAATCGCACGATGCGCTGCGCAATGCGGGCAGCCGCACGCTGGTCGGCGAGCCCCTCCAGCCAACGGCTGAACACAACAGTCTGCCGTACTTCAAGCACATGTAACCTGTAGGTTACAAAGCTCGGACCGTCAACTGCAGATTACAAGTGCAACGGTTCGCCGCATGGCGCCCCAACCATAGGAATCAAAAAGTGACCCGCCCTGGCCGTGGCCGGCCTCCACACGTGCCGACCGACGAAACCCGCAACCTGGTCGAATCCCTTTCTGGCTTCGGCATCCCCCAAGACGAGATCGCCCGGCTGGTGGGCATCGACCCGAAGACGCTCAGATTCCACTACGCCGACCAGATCGAGCTGGGGACCATCAAGGCCACGGCCAAGGTCGCACAGAACTTGTTCACCATGGCCTGCAAGCCCACGCGCGAGGGGCTGTCGGCGGCGATCTTCTGGCTGAAGGTGCGGGCTGGGTGGTCGGAGTACGCGCCGAAGCGCGTGGAGGAGCCTCTGGGCAAGAAGGAGGCTGCCGAGCGCGATGCGCTGACGGCGGGTGCCGACAGCGAGTGGGGCCGCCTGGTCAACTGAGATGCAGCCGTGGTCGCTTGCCGTACCGGACTGGCGGGAACGTATCCGGACGGGGCGATCTCTATTACCCGATATGCCACACCTCAATCGCGGCCAGGCTAACCGGGCGATAGCGATCTTCAACAAGCTGCGGCTGCCAGATGTGATCGGCACGCCGGCCCTGGCCGAAGCGGGGGCGGACTGGTTCCGCGAGATTGTGGGTGCCCTGCATGGCTCGTTCGATCCGGTAGCCCGGGAGCGGATGATCCGCGAGATCTTCCTGCTGGCGCCGAAGAAGAGTTCGAAGACGTCATACGCCGCGGCGCTGATGGTGACCACGCTGCTGATGAACGAGCGTCCGCGGGCGGAGTTCCTGCTGGTCGCGCCCACGGTGTCGCTGGCCCACATCGCCTTCAGCCAGGCGCTAGGGATGGTCGACAAAGATCCGGACGAGTTTCTCAGGAAGCGCCTGCACGTGCAGGAGCACCTGCGCAAGATCACCGACCGGCGGACCAAGGCGACGCTGGAGATCAAGGCGTTTGATACCACGGTGCTGACCGGGGTGAAGCCGACCGGCGTGCTACTGGACGAGCTGCACGAGATCGCCAAGGTGGCGGCGGCCGAGCGCATCATCGGTCAGCTGCGGGGCGGGCTGCTGCCCAACCCCGAGGGATTCCTGGTGTTCATCACGACGCAGTCGGACGAGCCGCCGCGAGGGGCATTCCGGGCCGAGCTGATGGTGGCGCGCGCCATTCGGGACGGTAAAGCCCAGGGAGCCATGCTGCCGGTGCTGTACGAGTTCCCCGAGGACATCGCCAACGATCCGGCCGATCCGCCGGCGTGGCAGGATCCCAGTAAGTGGTGGATGGTGACGCCGAACCGGGACCGGTCGGTCACGATCAAGCGGCTGGAGGACGACTGGGCGCAGGCGAAGGCAAAAGGCCAGGGCGAGATCATCCGCTGGGCGTCCCAGCACCTGAACATCGAGATCGGGTTGGCCCTGCGGTCCGATCGATGGGTCGGCGCCGACCTCTGGCAACGCGCCGCTGACAAGACCTTGACCCTGGACGCTCTGCTCGAGCGGAGCGAGGTGGTGGTGATCGGCATCGACGGCGGCGGCCTGGACGATCTGCTGGGTCTCGCGGTGCTGGGACGGGACAGGATCACCCGGCACTGGCTGCTCTGGTCAAAGGTATGGGCCCATGGCTCCGTTCTGGAACGGCGCAAGAGCGAGGCCTCGGTGCTGCGCGACTTCGAAACCGCCGGCGACCTGCGGATCGTTGCCAACCTGGGCGACGACATCGCCGAGATTGCGGCGCTGGCCGAGAGGATCGACGAGAGCGGCAAGCTGGGCTCGGTCGGCCTCGATCCATTCGGCGTCGGTGCCATCGTTGACGCCCTGGCTGAGGTCGGGATCGCGGGCAACGACCGAGTGGTTGGTGTCACACAGGGCTGGAAGCTCACCGGTGCGATCAAGACGGCAGAGCGCAAGCTGGCCGACGGCACGCTGATCCATGGCGGGACGGGACTGATGGCCTGGGCGGTGGGCAACGCGAAGGTCGAGCCCAAGGGCAATGCCATCGTCATCACGAAGCAGGCGTCGGGTACGGCCAAGATCGATCCGCTGATGGCGGCCTTCAACGCGATAGCGCTGATGGCGATGAACCCGCAGGCCGCCGGACGGTCATATCTGCGGTCGAGCGAGATGCTCGTTCTTTAGAGGGAAGCATGATGAACCTGCTCGCCACCGCCGTGCGTGCCATAGCGGCGGCTGTACCCGGCATCGTGCGTGACCTTGCTGGCCTCTGCGGTGTCGGCTTCGTTTCCTACGGTGCCTGGATGATCTACCCGCCCGCCGGTTTCATCACCGCGGGCATTCTGCTGATTGTCGGCACCCTGATGATCGCGCTCGGTAACCGCGCGGTCGGTTGATGAGTGGCCTGTTCGGCTCCCTTGCCTCGGGCCTTCGGCGCCGCGGGACTAAGGCGGCCGACGTATCCGGCTTGACCTGGTCGGCCCTGTTCGGCCAGCAGAACTCGCGCGCCGGCGTGTCGGTCAACGTCGACAGTGCGCTGAAGGTCTCGACGGTGTTCGCCTGCCTGCGCGTGTTGGCGGATGGCATCGCGCAGGTGCCGCTGAAGGTCTACCGGGAGAAGGCGGACGGCACGAAGGAGCTGGCGAAGGACCATCCGGCCTACCGGCTGTTGTCGCGCCGGCCGAACGAGTGGATGACGTCGTTCGAGTTCCGCCAGGTGATGATGTTCCATGCTGTTCTGCTCGGGAACGGCTGCGCCTATATCGGCCGGATCAGGGGCGTGCCGCGGGAACTGATCCCACTGATGCCAGGCAGCTTCACGATCGATCAGGCGAACGACTATACGCTTACCTATCGGGTGACCGATCTCGCAGGCCGGACCACGGTGTTGCCCCGGGAGGACGTGTTCCATCTGCGAGGCCCTAGCTGGACCGGCACGGCCGGCCTGGACGCGCTGCAGGTGGCGCGTGAGGCGGTGGGCCTGGCGATTGCCACCGAGCAGACGCACGCGGCGCTTCACGCCAACGGCACCCAGCCTGGCGGCGTGCTGTCGGTGAAGGGCTCGCTGGACGATGCCTCACGCGCCCGTCTCAAGGAGGCCTGGGCGCAGTACCAGGGCGGTCTGCAGAACCGGTTCAAGACGGCTGTCCTGGACATGGATAGCACCTGGACGCCGCTCGCCATGAAGGGCGTCGATTCTGAGCACCTGGACACAAGGCGGTTCCAGATCGAGGAGATTTGCCGGGACCTGAAGGTATTCCCGCAGATGGTGGGCTATGCCGACAAGACGGCGACTTTCGCGTCGGCCGAGGCGTTCTTCCTGGCGCACGTCATCCACACGCTGGCGCCGTGGATCGAGAACTGGGAGCAGTCGCTGGCCCGCGACCTGTTCCCGGACGAGGACGATATCGCAGCCAAGTTCTCGCTGCAGGGGCTGCTGCGCGGCGACAACACGGCGCGCGCCAACTTCTACGCCAGCGGCATCACGAACGGCTGGCTTACCCGCAATGAAGCCCGCCGCTTCGAGGACCTGAACCCGATCGATGGACTGGAGGAGCCATTGCTGCCGTTGAACATGGCAACACAGGCGGAGCGCTCGGCACTGCAGCCTGCTGGAGGCAATAGCTGATGCGACTGACGGCGACCCGGCCGTTCGAGGTGAAGTTCGCCAAGGACGGACCGCCGGGATCCTTCTCCGGCTACGGCGCCGTGTTCGGCAATGTCGATGACGGGGGCGACGTGCTGGTGAAGGGCGCCTTCGCGGCCTCGCTCGCCGGCTGGAAGGCACGGGCCAAGCTGCCGAAGATGCTCTGGCAGCACGGGCTGGGCACGGCGGCCGAGGACAAGATGCCGGTCGGCTACTGGACTGCCATGGAAGAGGATGCCCACGGCCTGAAGGTCGAGGGCCAGCTCGACCCGATCGATACGGAGCGGGGGAGAACGCTGCTCGCGGGCCTCCGCAACGGTTCGATCGACGCCATGTCCATCACCTATTCGGCGGTGGATTTTGCCTATGGCAAGGCCGCCACCGACCCGTTCAGGACCATCACCAAGGTCGAACTCTACGAGGTGGGCCCGGTTCTCTGGGGAATGAACCCCCTCGCCGGGATCGAGGACGCCAAGGCGGCGTCCCGGATCCGCACCATTCGCGACTTCGAGGCCTTCCTGCGGGACGCAGGCGGGTTCTCGCACGCCGCCGCCAAGGCGATCGCCAAAGGCGGCTACAAGGCCAATCCGAATCCTCGGGACGAGGGCGGGATGGACGAGCTCCTGGACCTGCAGCGGCAGGCCGAGAGGCTTTTCAGCACCACCTGATTCCGAGGACAACATGCACGAACACAATCGCCCCGTCGGGCGCACGCACGCGCTCGAGCGCAAGGAAGCCAGCGACCTCCCGGCCGTGCTGGCCGAGGTCAAGAAGATCGTGACGCCGCTGATGACGGGCTTCGAGGAGTACAAGAAGACCAACGACCAGCGGCTCCGCGAGATCGAGACCACGGGCAAGGCCGATCCGCTGACGGAGGAGAAGCTCGCCCGGATCGAGGCGACGCTCGCGGGCTTCGAGACGGTGAACCAGAAGCTGGTCAATGCCGAGGCGATCGAGGCCAAGCGTGCCGAACGCGAGAAGCAGATGCAGGAGCAGCTCGACCGGCTGCAACTGAAGGTCCAGCGACCCGGTCTCGGCTCCGAGGAAGCCCGCGTCGAACGCAAGACCTACTTCAACGACTGGGCGCGCGGGGTGATCGGCGCCTACACGACAGGCGTGCCGAACCTGCCGGAGGCCCAAGCCAAGGCGATCGCCCGGGCGACGGCGGAGTTCAAGTCGCTGTCGGTCAGCAACGACACGACCGGCGGCTACCTGGCGCCGGCGGAATATGTGGCCGACATCATCAAGGGCATTACCCTGGTGAGCCCGGTTCGTTCGCTGGTCTCGGTGAAGCCCACGGCGAACAAGTCCCGGATGCAGCCCAGGCGGACCGGTCAGTTCGCCGCCCAGTGGGTAGCCGAGCAGGGGACCCGGTCCGAGACCACGGGGCTGGCCTACGGCATGGTCGAGATCCCGACGCACGAGATGTTCGCCCTGATCGACATCAGCCACCAGAACCTGGAGGACACGGCGTTCGATCTGGAGGCCGAGATCCGCGGCGAGGCCGAGGAGCAGTTCGCCGTGGCAGAAGGGGCGGCCGTGGTCGGCGGCAATGCCGTGGGCAAGCCCGAGGGCTGGCTGGTCAATACCGACATTGCGTCCAACAACTCGGGCACGGCAGCCACGATCGCGGACGCGAACGGCCAGGCTGACGGGCTGCTCACCCTAAAATACGCGCTGAAGAGCGGCTATGCACGCAACGCCAAGTGGGCCCTGAACCGGACGACCATGGGGTCGGTGCGCAAGCTGAAGGACGCCAACAGGCAGTACATCTGGATGCCGGGCCTGGCGCAGGGCCAACCCAACACCATCGATGGCGACCCGTATGTCGAGGTGCCGGACATGCCGAACGAGGGGGCCAATACTTTCCCGATCGTCTACGGCGACTTCGCCCGCGCCTATACGCTGGTCGACCGCATCGCCATGTCGATGCTGCGGGATCCCTACACCCAGGCGACGAGCGGCAACATCCGCTTCCTGTTCTATCGCCGCATCGGCGGACAGATCGTGCTGGCCGAGGCGATCCGCAAGCTGAAGTGCTCGACCTGACCGGCTGAACCGGCCGGATCGGCGACGGCGGCGCGGCTCCGGTCGCGCCGCTCTCTTCCTCACATTCACAAATCCCCGAAAGGAAAGCGCCATGGCGCGCGATATTCACAACAACCTGCACGTTCGTCGTGGCATCAGCCCTGCGGCGGCAGTCGTCGACAATACGCCCTTCGTCTCCCAGATCGCCGATCTGCTGGGCTACGAGGCCGCCGAGTTCGTCATCCTGACCGGTGCGCTCGCCGATGCGGACGCCACCTTCACCACCTTGGTGGAGCATGGCGACGCGGCCAACCTGTCCGACGCAGCCGCCGTTCCCGATGACCAGCTGATCGGGCTCGAAACCCAGGCGAGCTTTACCTTCGCGGACGACGACAAGGTATTCAAGATCGGCTACCGCGGGCCCAAGCGCTACGCGCGGGTAACCGTCACGCCGGCGGCCAACGCCGGCAACGCCTTCGTCGCAGGCGTTTGGGTGCTTGGCCATCCGCGCAATCGCCCGACTGCCAATCCGCCGGCCTGATCATGAAGGCGAGGGTCATCAAGGCATTCGTGGGGGCGCCCGATGGCGTCCTCCATCCCCGACTGGTCGAGGTTTCGGAGCTGGTCGAGGGAGATCTCGCGAGGGTCGCTGTTGCCGAGGGGTGGGCAGAGGCGCTGGGCGCTGCTCCGACGGAGCAAGAACCTCCGCGGCGGCGATCGCCGAGCCGGTGAACGAGCCCCTGTTCGAGGTCGTCACCCCCGTGGCGAACGCCGCTGCACGGCGGCTGACGACAGCGGATAAGGTCCAGGCGGCTCTCCGGCTGGGCAGTATCGATAGCACGTTGATCGAGAGCATCATCGATGCCGTCAGCGGGGAGTGTGTCCGGTTCGCTCGGCTCGCTCGCGCGGCCTCTGCCGCGATACCAACCTTCGGGCAGGAAGTGCTTCGCGCAACCTGGTTGGCGGCCGACCAAGACCGCAGTCCGGTGATGATCTTGCCCTGGCGGGCGCCTGTCACCGCGATCGGCAGCGTCCTCGAGGCTGGCACAGCGCTGATACAGGGCGCGGACTACCGGCTGACGGCCGGTGGAATGCTCGAACGAACGGCCGATGACAGCGCGATTCCGTGGTCATCGACCAAGATTATGGTCACCTACACGGCGGGATGGCTGCTGCCCGATGGCGTGCCAGCCGAACTCGAGGGGCAGGTGATCGAGCAGGTCAAGATGAGGTACCTGGCCACCGATCGCGATCCGGCACTCAGATCCGAAAACATCCCCGATGTCTGGTCAGGTAGCTACGCTGTTGCCGGCGGCGACAGTATTGGCGAGAGCGGCCTGCTTCGTTCCCTGGAGTTGGCGCTTTCGCCTTATCGCGACTGGAGCGCGGGATGAGCGCGGGCGATGCTGCTCGCAACGCCGCTCGCCTGGTGGCGCGGCACGGCGAGACGATGGTGCTGAAGCGGGCGAGCGAAGCCACGACCATTACGCTGAAGGGCAAACGCCTCGTCGGTTCGACGGTCGACGTCGGCGGTTCGGCCGTCCAACAGGAGTTCCGGGTGAAGATCGGCACGTCGGAACTGTCATCGTCGGCCTGGATGAGTAAAGCCCCGGCTCGCCACGACAGCATCGTCGTCGACGGCCGGGAGCGGTCTATTCTGGACGTCCGTCCCTTGGGCGACGCGGGCACTGTCGCACTCTACGAGCTCCTGGTCGCGGGCTGACATGCCCGTCATTGTCGAGGGCATCACGACCGCGCAGCTCGGCCGCAGCATCGCCGACTGGGTCAAAGCTGCCACCATCGAAACCGCCGAGCGCGCCTTGCGTGAGGAGGTGGCCAGAGGCTTCGACAACGACCCCGTGGTCATTACCGACGGCATGCCGCGGCGGGACTATCTGCAGGTAAGGCCGTTCGGCAGGATCGAATTCGCGGCGCGCACCAGCATGGCGGAGGCGGTTCGCTGGGCGCTGACCGAATTGCAGAAGAAGAGCCCGGTGCTGACAGGGCGCTATGCCAGTTCGCACACCGTGATGATCAACGGTGCCGAGGTAGAGGGCAACATCTGGGTTGCGCTGCGCAACGTTCGGCCGACGGATCGCGTCCAGATCGTCAATCCGCAGCCCTATGCCCGAAAGATCGAGGGCGCGACGGCCAATAGAAGAACGAGGCGCGGCAAGCGGGCAGCCCTCAGTCGGCAGGCCAGGAGCGGCGTCTATCGCGTCGTGCTGCGGGCCCTGGTCAACCGGTTCGGCAAGGCGCTGTTCTTCGACTTCAAGTACGTGAACCTGAACATCGGGATCAAGGTGTGGGGCAAACGGGGCGCCCAGCGCGTCCAACGGGACCAGGTGTATCCGGCGCTGCAATTCTTCATCAAGCCCACCCAGCTTCCTGCCTGAGGCCGATCCACGATGTACGGCGTTCATCCCATCGCCAGCCTACCGCTGGGCGCGACGGCTACAGGCCTTGTTGTCGGCGACCCCCTGCGCATGGCGTTCCGCGACCGGCTCGTCGTCTGGTTGGCCGATCTCGGCATCGGCTGGCCGATCAGGGATCTCTGCAACACCGGTGACAATCCGGACGCCTCGCAAGGCTTCGTGGCGCTGGATTTTCCGGGTGGCACGGAGGATCAGTACACGTTTGGCGCGCCAGGACTGAACTTCTGGCACGAGCAGGGTCAGGTGACGCTCTACGTAAAGACCCGGCTCGGCGCCGGTATCGTGGTGCGCAATCTGGCGGAATCCTACGCGGGTGGTCTGCGAGCCCGGTTCCGCAACGACCGCTTCGCCGCCGGCAACGGCACCGTTCGCATCGTCTCCACCGCCCCGATGGGTGGCGGGCACGACGAGGCGGGACTGTGGGTCGAAGCCGTGGCCCTCGGGTACGAGACTTTCAACGTCGGCTGAGCCGCCGCCAACCTTACGCGCCACCGGGTGCATCTGACCGCCGCCCCACGGGCGGGTTTTTGTTGTCTGGAATTTGGGAGAAGGCCTCTTGGACAGCGCCAACAAGCAGACCGCCGTCATCACCGAAGCGACCGTCGGCACCACGCCCGCAACGCCGGCCTTTCTGCTCACCCGCGACATCCGCGTCAGCGGCGCGCCGCAGCGTCCCAATACCCGCTCGCCCGAGCGGCGTCCCGACCGCCAGGCGGCCTCGATGGTGCAGGGTGTGGCGACCTACCCCAAGCAGATCGAGATGCCCTGGGTCCGGGACGCAGCCAGCGACGTGCTGTGGGCCTCGCTCTTCTGCAGCCCCTGGGTGTCCAATGTCCTCAAAGTCGGCTCGGTGCGAAGCGGCACGACGTTCACCCTGGAAGAGAAGTACGAGGGCGGCGCCACCGACCCCTATCGCCGCCTGACCGGCTGCATGGTCGACAACGTCTCGATCGCCTTCCAGAACGGCAACCCGGGCCAGATCACCTTCTCTCTGCTGGCCCTGGGCGAGACCACGGCGACGACGGCGATCGCATCATCGACCTATGCGGCGCCGACGCCGGCCTACGATCCCTCGACGCCGGCCGACATCGTGGTCAACAGCCTGTTCGGCCTTGCCTCGCCGAAGGTCCGCTCGCTGCAACTGCAGATCTCGAACAACCTGCAGCAGCAGTACGCCTTCGGTTCGGCCGATCCCTTTGCGATCGGCCTGGGCGAGTTCAACGTGCAGGGCGTGGTCGAGGTCTACTTCAACGCCCTTGCCGACTACTCGGCCTTCGTCGTCAAGCAGACCGGCCAGACCTTCGACATCACGATCGGCGCCACGATGAACTTCAAGGACCGGCTCGTGCTGGGCAATTGCGACGTCTTCAACCCGAACGTCGACGATCCCGGCCAGACGGGTGTTCACGCGGTGACCCTGAACTTCCTCGGCAAGTACTACGCCACCGACGCCTCGGCGATGAAGCTCACCCGCAACGTGCCGTAAGGACGGCACTGGAGACCCACATGGAAACAACCGTCCTCATTCTCCAGACCTTCCACCGCTTCGTGTCCGAAGGCGAGGGCAGGCCCGAGCGCAAGGAGCGCTTTGCCCAGGGCCAGACGGTCAAGGTGTCCGAGGAGGATGCCGCCGACTGGATCGCGAAGGGACTCGCGCGAGAAGCATGATCCCCCAAATCCGCAGCGTCCTGCGGCATCCCACTTCCCGGAGCACGACATGAGCCAGTTCAAGTTCGGCAATATCGACAAGCTGAAGCGTAATCGCGAGATCGAAGGGGTAGCAGGGACCGAGATCGGCCTGCCCGGCGGCATCTCGCTGATCGCGCTCTGCGCCTCGGATGCCAATCCGGCCTGGCGGCGCGGCGGCGAGGATTTTCTGGCCGAGCTGAAGCGGCTGAGCCGCGCCCATGCCTCGGACGAACGCGTAAAGCGCTTCCTGGCCGAGCAGCTCGCCCGCATGCTGGTCAAGGACTGGAGCGGCGTTGTCGACCAGGACGGCAACGCCATCCCATTCAGCACCGATGCGTGCATGGAATTCCTGATCGAGGCCGACGATGCGATCCCCGCCCTGCAGGCGGTCGTCTACGAGACGCAGAACTTCCGCGGCCAGCGCATCGAAGCAATCGTCGACCACGCAAAAAACTGATCCGCTGGGACAGCATCAACGCTTCGGAGATCGCGGGCTGGAGCGATCGCGCCCGCGCGGGCGATGCCGAGTTCGTCGACCGCCTGCTGTCCCGGCCGCAACCCGACATCGAGACGGCAACTTACTGGGAAGCCTTCCAGTATCTCTCCCGGGATCGGATCATGCTGTCTCTCTCCCTTGGGATGGCCGGCGGCCTGGTGCTGCCACAGCCGATCCCGCGTGAGTCGATCCGACGGTACGGCCGGACCCTTCGTCTCTCCGGCGAGGAACTGGCCGACTTCGTGGAGATCGTGGCTGCCATCGACGACTTCTGGGTCGTGACCGAGCAGCGTAAGCAGACGGATGCAGCGGTTCGCGCTGCCAGGGGCATGAGCAGGCAACGCTGATCCATGGCTGAAGAAACCAGGATAATCCGGCTCGTAATCGACAGCTCGAAGGCTGTCGAGGGCGGACGGGCGGCGCAGCGGGCGCTGGAGCAGATCGAGCGCAGCACGTCCTCGCTGGACGGCGCCATGGCGCGGATGGAGCAGTCGCTGGGCCGCATCGGCGGTTACATGAAGGCGCAGCTTGCCCTCATGGCGGCCGAACTCGCCGCTCGCTTCGTGCAAATCGGCAAGGAAGCCTTCGACGCCGCGTCCGGCATGGGCGAGCTTGCGGACCAGCTCGGCGTCACCACGCGTGGTCTTCAGGCGCTGCAGTATTCAGCCGTCCAGAATGGCGTGAAGCTCGAGCAACTCGAGACTGGCGTCTCGAAGTTCAGCCAGAGAATCGGCGAAGCGGCGGGTGGCTCCAGGGAGATGATCGAGGCGCTCAACGGCATGGGCGTCAAGGTTCTCGACCTGAACGGCAAGCTGCGGCCGACTGAAACGCTGATGAGCGAGGTTGCCGCCAGCATTCTGGCCATCGACGATCCGGCGAAGCGGTCCGCCGCGTCCGTCGACTTCTTCGGCAAGGCCGGTACGAGGTTCCTGCCGGTGCTGCAGGACATGGCGAAGGGCCTCGACGCCATGGGCGCTGCTGCCGATCGTGGTGGAGCGATGATCTCGGAGCGGGCGATCGTTCGCCTGGATCAGCTTGGCGATGCAGTGGCCCGATCCGGGCTGAAGATGAGGGCGACGTTTGCAAATACCTTCGTCGACCTGCTCGACGAGATCGAGGCGCGGCTCGCCAAAGTCAACATCGGCTTTTCGGAGGCCGACTGGGCGAAGGGTGCTGCCTACAACAAGCAAAAGCTCGACGAGCTTGCGGCCTTTCTCGGTCGGGTGGAGGAAGAATCAGCGGTCAGCGTCGCGCGCTTCATCGCCGGGTTCGAGAAAGCGATCTCCACGATTCCCGAGTTGTTGGGCAAGGCCTTCGTTGACGGCATGAACAATGCGTTGGGCGCGCTCGAAAGCGGCCTCTCCAGGATCACGGGCACGCTGGAGCGCAACGCGCCCTGGCTGGGCGTGAAAAGCGGCGATATCAGTCTTGGCCGACTGTCTGGCGGCGGCGCTTCGCTCTCTGACCGAAATTCGCAGATCCAGGCGGCTGAAAACCAGGCCGAAGCCGGCATCCGGACCTACTATGCAGCCAACCGGGAGCAGCGCGACCGTGCCGCTCTGATTGCGCGGCAGGCGGGGTACGCCGGCGATGAAGATGCCGCCCGCCGCGGGACGCCTGGCGCCGTCGTTGCCGACGGCAAATCCAACCCCGCGGTCAAGGGTGCGGGCGATGCCGTGGCCGATCGCATCGGCAAGGCGTTAGCTGATTCCGCGCGCGAACTGGAGCAGGCCCGCGCCTTCGCCGAAGTCGCCAACCAGGGCGCCGAAGCCTTGGCCAGGTTGGAGGCCCACTTCAAGGCGCTGAAGACGGCGCAGGACGTCTTCGGCAAGACCGCGAACGACAATGCCCGCGGCGTCGCCGACCTCACGGAGAAGCTCGAGGAGCAGGCGGTTGTCACCCTGAAGCTGAAGAACCTCGGTGATTTCCACGCCAGCACCGAGACGCTGCGCGACCAGAACGAATTGCTCGAGGCGGAGCTTCGGCTCGCCAACCAACTGCCCGAGGTCCGTGCCCGCGAGATCGCGGTCCTGAAGACCATGCAGGAGGTCAAGGCGAAGGGTCTGGAGGGCGAGATCGAGGCCATCGAGCAGCGACGTCAGGCGATCGAGCAGAACGAGCGCCTGAAGAGCCAGGGCGAGGAGCTGAAGCGCGCCAACGAACTGTGGACCGAACCGCTCAAGACGGCGCTCAACTCGATTCAGTCCACGGCGGCCGATGCATTCGCCACGATGCTCGAAAGTGGCAAGCTCTCGTTCCAGGCGCTGGGCGATGTGGTCAAGAAGACCGTGTTCCGCATGATCGCGGAGTTCGCTGCTCTGGCCACCATCCGGCCCCTGATGGGCGCGCTGATAGGGGGCCTCACCGGGATCGGGCTGGTGTCGCCGTCGATGGCCGCCAGCATGGGCTACGGAGCCGGCGGATCGACGGTGCCCTCGATCTCGATGCCGTCGCCTGGCGGCAACAGCCTCTCTCTGCCAGGAGGCAATGGACTCGGGGGCATGTTCGGCGGCAGTACCGGCTTCTTCAGCCAGCCCATCGCCTCGCTGTTCCCGTCATCGGCCCCGGCCGGCGGCTACGCCGATGTCGGTGCCCTGCTGGCAAGTGGCAATACCGGTGCCACCGCCTCGGCGGCCGGGATCGGCGGTCTCGGCGGCATCAGCATTGGTTCCGCCCTTGGTGCCATCGGCGGAATCGGCATGGGCGCCTACCAGCTGTTCAACTCGAAGAGCACGGGGCAGACCCTCGGCGGCATTGGTTCAATGATCGGTGCCGGCGTCTCGCTGATCCCGGGTGTGGGCCAGATCGCGGGCCCGCTGATCATGATGGCGTCGGCGCTGCTGCCGAGCCTGTTCGGCGAGTCCAACACTCGCACCCACAGCAGCACGAACGCCTCGCTGCACTACGGCGATGGCAACTGGTACACCACGGGCGGTGCCTGGGGGCCGAACGCCAATAGCAGCCAGTCGGAAAGTGCCCTCCGCGGTCTCACCGGCGGCATCGATCAGGTCTTCGGGCTGCTCGGCGGCGTCAAGGATGCGTCGAAGGTCTGGGGCCTCAACGCCTCGTCCTGGACCGCCCAGGGCAAGGACTGGAGCTACACCTCGAACGCCACGCACCTGGTCGATCCCTCGGGGAACCAAGAAGCCTGGCGGATGAACATGGACGACATGATGGACACCGGCGCTGCCCAGGTGGCGATCCGGTCGATCCTGTCCGGCGCCGTCGGCGAGATCTCCGCGACGATGAAGACCGCGCTGGAGCACATGCGCGCCGCGGCGATGGGCATCAAGGAGACCGCCGAAAGCATCGTCTTCGTCGACGAGGTCTATGAGCGCCTCGGCAAGGGTGCGCTGACCGTCAGGATGCAGTTCCGCGAGCTGGAGAAGCAGTTCGGCGACATGACCGACAAGGCGACCAGGCTCGGGCTTGCCCTGGCGCCGATCGAGGCCGAGCAGAAGAAGGCGACCGAACGCCTCGGCCAGGACTATGTCGACAACCTCATCGATCCGATCGCCGCCAGCCTGCGCGCCTGGGAGGACGAGAAGCAGTCGATCCTGGCGAACATCGACTACATCCGCCAGCACACCGACGTGATCGTCGACCAGGCCCGCATCGCCGAGGCCCTGCTGCGCCGCGAAGCCGCGCTGAAGGATCAGCTCTACGGCGGTGCGATCTCGCAGCTGGAGGACGCGATCCGGCGTCTCAGCCTGGGCGATCTCGCCAACCTCTCGCCCACCACCATGCTGACAGGCGTGCAGGCGGCCTATCAGGCCACCGTCGCGCAGGCCCGTTCGGGCGACAGCAGCGCCATCGCGCGCGTCGCGGCCGAAGGCACGAGCTTCGCGCAGGCCGCCCAGTCCTACTATGCGAGCGGTCCCGACTATGAGGCGCTGAAGCAGCAGATCCTCGACGATCTGCTGACCCTCCAGTCGCAGATCGCCGGCGGCGGGAGCACGACGGGCTCGGCGTTGAACGACAACAATGGTGCCACGCGAGCGGCCGTGGCCCAGGTGGCTGAGCTTCAGTCTGTCGTCTCCGAGCAGAGCCGTCAGATCGCAACGCTGATGGCAAAGCTCTCCGAGACCAACGACCTGCTGCTACGCCGCGCGGTGAACGGCTGAGAAGGCGACTACATGGCCAGCACGATCTACCTGACGGGCTTGCCCGGGCCCTCGGGGACGGTCGACTATCCCGCGCTGACGCAGTTCCCGGTCGATGTCGGCGCCGATGCCGTCGACCTGCAGTCGGCGCGGGGCCTTTCCTACCTGCTGCGGGCCGCACCACCTGATCCCAGCACCAACTTCGTGCTCTCCGGTGGTGCGCCCTATCCCTCGGGCATGACCGATTGGCCGACGCCCTTCCAGGTCGAGTGGCCTGGTGCCCGCACCGTCATCTATCCGGCCGCCTCGCTGGGCCGATCCACGGTGCCCGACGATACGCCTGCGAATACCTACGTGCCGGGCAAGCTGAACGGTCCGATCAACTACGGCATCAGCCTGTTCGACGGCATAGAACCCTCGCCCAACGGCAAGGGCGGCGTCGGCGCCATCACCCTGATCGACCCGGACGGTGAGCTGGACGGGTTGACCCAGCTCGCCTGGGACGGCGCCAGCCTCGACATCCTGCGTGGCGATCCGCTCGCAGCCTTCTCGACCTTTGAGACCGTCGGACGGCTAACGACCAATGGGCTGCTCTACGACCAGCGCCGCAAGGAGATCAGGCTGCGCGACCTCGGCTGGCAACTGGCCGCGGCCGAGCTGCATGGCCTGCGCTATGGCGGCACTGGCGGCGCCGATGGCGATGCGTCCATTGCCGGGCAGATGAAGCCCTACGCAGTGGGGCCGGTCTACAATTGCGAGCCGACGCAGCTGAGTGCCGCGCTGCTGATCTTCCAGCTGTCCTGCAGTTCGATCCTGGCCGTGGATGGCGTGCGGGATGGCGGCGTGCCTCTCGCGTTCGATGCCGACTACCCGGACTGGACGGCGCTGGCCGCTGCCGCGGTGCCCGCCTCAACATATGCCACCTGCCTGGCGCAGGGCCTGATCCGGCTGGGCTCTGCGGTGGTCTACACCCTCACGGTAGACCTCCGCGGCGACAACGACACCATCAACGACCAGGCCTATCCCTCGACGCGAGGCCAGATCGCCCGGCGCATCGCTACGGGTCGCGGCACGATCGCGCTCTCCGATGCCCAGATCGACTTCGCGGCCCTGAACTACATGGAACAGGAACAGGCCGGCACGGTGGGCTTTTACTTCAAGGACGCGATCACCAAGGCGGAGGCCCTGACCGAGGTCATGGTGGGCTGTCTGGGCTGGTGGGCGGTACGCGCCAACGGCCTGCTCGCCCTGGGCTTCCTGGAAGAGCCGACACGTTCCCCGGCCTTGACCATCCAGTACCCCGAGGACTTCGGCTCCTCGGAGCCGCAGATGATGCAGACCTACCAGGCGCCCCGTCGCGCCACCTATGTCGGCTGGCAGCGCAATTACACGCCGCAGGATCCCAGCCGGCTGGCCGGTTCCGTCGATGCGGCGGCGGCGCTCCTCTATCGGGGCACCGAGCGCTTTGCCAGCTCGTCCGACGGCTTCCAGGCGAGCCTCTGGCCCACGGCGGCCGCGGTCTATGTGAGCGGGGGCTTCTCGCAGGAGGTAGCGGCCCATGCCGAGGCGGCTCGGCAGCAGCGCGTCATGGGTATCCGGCGCGAGCGGTGGCGGGTGACCGTGCCCTGCGATCCCTTCGCCAACCTGCTGGGCAAGGTGATCCAGATCTATGGATTCACGCGTTACGGCTGGGGCGGCGCCCGCAAGTTCATCTGCGTCGGCATGAGCTTCGCCTCGTCGAAGTCTGTCGCGCTCGATCTATGGGGATAGCGAATGGCGCACAGAATACTCGACCGGGTGCAGGAGACGACGACCAGCACCGGAACGGGCGGGCTTACGCTCGCGGGGGCCACGTCGAGGATGTTGTCGCTGTCCGGCGCCGGCTTCGTCAACGGCGACACCTTCTGGGGCCTGATCGAACACGCGACGGCCGCCGAGTGGGAGATCGCGCTCTGCACCTATGCCAGCGCCGGCGCCGGCAGCATCACGCGCGCCACCCCCCTCAAGTCCAGCACCGGTGCCGCCGTGTCATTCTCGGCTGGCACCAAGACGATCTCGCTGGTGGCGCCGGCGGCCGTGCTCACCCTCCTGGGCTCGCTCGAAGCTGTCAACGCGCCAACGATCTCGGCCGGTGCACTGACCCTCGATCTGCTGCTGGGCACCGTGCACAGGGTCGCGCTCAACGCCGACGTGACGGGCATCACCATCTCGAACGCACTGGCAGGCTTCGCCTCGGGCTTCACGCTGGAGTTCACCGCCGACGGCACGACCCGCACCGTGACGATGCCCGGCAACGTCACCGCCCTGAACGGCACCTACACGCCCTCCATCTCCAACGGCACACGCGATCTCCTGAACTTCGTGACCCTCGACGGCGGCACGACGTGGTTGATGTCGATCGTCGCGCAGAACTACTAGGCGAGGGGTCACAATGAGTTCGATCACCCGCCGCCTCGGCGTCATGGGGCAGGCGGATGTGGACGTGCTGTCGTGGCGCGACACCATCGTGGCCGCCGGCGGCAGCATCTCCATTGCGATTCTTTCCATCGCGTCGCGCTTCGTGGCGGCCGAGAAGGCGAGCGGCGCCTGGGGGCTGACCGACGACTACTGGCCGTTCTGGGGCGAGAACCTGATCCAGGCGACAGTGTCCCTCAAACAGCGGCGCACCGTGACGCTGGTCAACGCACCGGCCTTCACGGCACGGCGGCATTTTGCGACCAACGGCTCGTCCAGTTATCTCGACACCGGATTCATTCCCTCGACGCACAAGATCGCGGCCAGCACACATAATGTGCGCCTCGCGGTCTATCTGCGCGACAATCTGTCGAGCAACTCGTACGCGGCAGGAGCCAGTTCCAGTTCAAACAGGGCCCTCCGGCTGCGCCCGCGCAATGCCAGCGTGGCCTATCTCGACGCCAATTCGTCTTCCGGCACTTACACGCTTCCTGCGGCGACCAGCGCCGGCTACACGGCCGGCTCGCGCGATGCGGCGCTCGGTGCCAACAGCTACGGCTACAAGAACGGGGTCGCCATGGTGCAGACCGTCGCTCCGACGGCTTTCGGCTCGGCAAGCCTGCCCGTGGTCCCGATCCTTGTCGGCGGATACAACAACGCGGGCGTCTTCGCGGGTCCCCGCGCCACGTCGATCGGCTTCATGACTGTGGGCGCCACCCTCAGCGCGGCACAGGAGCTGGCGCAGTACAACGCCGTGCAGGCGTGGGCCACCGCCGTGGGAGCAAACGTCTGATGCCGGGGTTCATCGTCCTGAGCGCCGACGAGGCGGCCCATGTCCGTGGTCCGGCGTCGCCGCCTTATGCGCTGGAGCCCATTGAGCGGCAGGGCGGCGTCTTCATCCTCCCGGCCGATGTGCTGGATCATCCGGCCTATGCGATGCACGCCGAGTTCCTGGCGGCGCGGCCGCAGATGGACAGTGCCGATCCGTCGTTCCCGCCCGCACTGGATCCCGCTGAAGACTGACGCGGCCCATGACATTCTCGTATCCCCACGGTGCGCTGCCGATCGCCGTGGCGCCCTACGTCCTGCCTACTGGCATCGCCGAGCGCGTCCTGCTGCTGTCGCCGCGCGACAGCGACCTCGCCAACTTGTCCGCCAGCACTGCCGTCACGACGCTACCGGTGACCAATCTGCAGAGCCCGGAGCCCAGCAAGAAGTGGCGCTCGACCTCGACCGTCGGGCAATACATCGACATCGCCCTGGCGTCGGGGCTGGGCTGCAACGCCGCGGCTCTCGTCGGTCACAATCTGAGCGGCGCCGGCCTGTGGCGGGTGAGGGGATACGCATCGCTCGCTGACGTCGGGATCACGGCGGCCTCGGACACTGGCTGGCAGAGCGTGTGGGCCGGTGGGGTAAAGCCGATTGATGCCTCCTGGGCGCATCACCTGGCCCTGGTCCGCTGGACTGCCAGCGGCGATCATCGCTGGTGGCGTATCGAGTTCGTCGATCCTGCACCGACTACGACCTGGCTCGAAGCCGGGCGGCTCGTGCTGGGCGTCGCCTTCCAGCCATCGCTCAACTGTGATTTTAGCGGCGCGATCGGCTGGATGCCGGACGATGTCCAGGAGCCGACGCCCTACGGGCAAACCTTCACCGATCCCCGGCCCTATCGGAAGCGGCGATTCGTGCTGCCGTTCGGCGCCATGGACCAGGACGAGGCCCATGAGGGCGCGATGCAGTTCGCCCGGCTGCACGGGCTCGCCGGCGACCTGATCTGCTGCCTCGACCCCGGGGAGCTTGCCCGCTTCCATGCCTGGTCGATGCAGGGGCTCCTGGTCAGCGGCAGCCACGACTTCACCCCACGGCCTCTCTTCCTGAACGGCCGGATGATGTGGGGCTTCACCTTCACCCTCCTTGAAAAACTCTGAGGCACCGATGTTTGCCGATTCAGTCATGGAGTCCTCGTCGACCACGGGGACCGGCAGCTACACGCTTGTCGGCGCCGTGGGCTACTCGCGGACGTTTGCGCAGGATTTTGCCAACGGCGATACGGTTGCCTACTTCGTTTCGAACCTCGCCAAGACCAGGTGGGAGTTCTGCACCGGGACGCTCACCATCGGGCCGCCGCGCACGCTCACCCGCACGGTCAGGAAGAGCAGCAACGCAGGCGCGGCGATCGATTGGCAGGCATCGGACGTCTACTACGTCTTCTCGATCGCCTCGGCCGACGTGTTGGCGGGGCTGATCGCCGGCAACCTTGCGGCAGCCCGCCCGTGGTGGGTCCGCACCGGCTCGCGCTGGTGGGACCATGCCGCCGGCCTTGCGGTCTCCTGGATCGACAGGCTGGCCACCGGCACCGCCACGAACGCGCGGATAGGCGTCTACGACGTCGTAAAGGATGCGTACTTTGCCGACGGACGCCGGCCGTGGACTGCCATTGGTGCTGCGAACAAGACCATCGCCGCCGCCGACATCGGCGGCATTTTCACCCAGAACAATGCTGCTGCCGAGCGCACCTTCACGCTGCCCGCGCATGACGCCGCCGGTGTGGGTCATGGTTTCAAGGTCGGCGGACTCGGCCTCAGCTCCGGCCAGTATGGCATCGTGCTGACCCCGGCAGCCGGCGACGGCATCGACGGTGGCGCCGATGGCGCGACCAAACGGATCCCGGGCGGCGTCCGCTTCGACGTGGAATGGGACGAGCCTGGCGACACCTGGCGGGTCTCCTACCTCAACCCAGTGCCAGCACTGCGCACCGGCCGGCGCCAGACTGTCGTCGCGGGCCCCGTCTCGAGCGCGGGGCTGCCCACGTTCCTGCCCTCGACCAACGGGGCGCTCAGCCTGACGATGCAAAATGTGACTGCCACGACACGCTTCGTCGCCGTGGCTGCCAACGGCTGGGACTGGCAGGGGCGGCCGAACGATCGCGTCGGCGTCAGCCTGGCGAACCTGCAATGGACCGGTCTCACGGCCAGCCGCGCGGCCGCAACGCCGAACTTCCTCTATGTGGCCGTCGGCGCCGATGGCACGCTGACGCCCGGCAGCACCATCCTCTCGCCGGTCTACCAGGAGGGCGGCACCCCCGGCACAGCCAACGGCCAGTTCACCTTCAACATCGGCGAGATGAAGGGCTATCTCGGCAACGGCAGCACGGCGGCGGAGGCCTTCGTCGTCATGGTCGGCGAGGCCGCCACGGACGGCAGTGGCGTGATCAGCACCGTGGCCTATGCCTACAGCGGCCGCTTCGTCTCCGCCTTCACCACAACGCTTCCGGGAGCCGGCACATTCACCTCGGCGAACCACAACCTCGGCGTCAAGCCGAACGTGGCAAAGTTCATCGTCGAGAACGTCACGCCGGAGCATGGCTATTCCGCCGGCGATCAGATCACCGAGGGGCACGCCTCGGCCTACAGTACGCTCTACATCCCGATGCCCGTCGTGACGACGTCGAAGCTCGTCGGCATTCAGCTGGGCCAGAGCGCTGGCTATGTCGTGACCGTCCGCACCTCTGGCGTCACCACCGCGTCCGTGACCGCCGCAAGCTGGAAATACGCCTTCGTCGCCGATCGTGGATGGGGCTGATCGATGTCGCTCAGTCCTGAGACGCGGCCAGGTAAGCATCAAAGGAGCGGAGAACCATGACGTTGGAAGAGCGCGACCGGCTGGCGAAGGTCGAGCAGATCGTGGCGGGCCAGCAGGAGTCCCTGAAGTCCATCGAGCGCAAGCTCGATCACCTCATGAGCATCGCCGACATGGGCAAGGGCGCGCTGTGGCTGTCGCTCAAGGTCGGCGGTGTCATGGCGATGGCCGTCGCCGCGCTCTGGGCGCTGTTCGACAAGCTGCACAAGATCGGAGGCACACCATGAGCGACGCAATCGACAATCTCATCATGGACGTGATCCGCCGTGAGGCAGGATACTCGAACCATCCGGCCGACCGGGGTGGACCCACGAAATACGGCGTCACCCAGGCCACCCTCTCGTCATGGCGTGGATATGCCGTGACCGCGGCCGAGGTGGAGGCACTGACGATTCCGGAAGCGAGGCAGATCTACCGCGCCGTGTTTTTCCGCGGCCTGGAGGGTGTGACGGATCCCAAGGTGCTCGAGTTCCTGTTCGACTATGCGGTCAACAGCGGTACCGGCCGTTCGGTCAAGGCGCTGATGGTCGTGCTTGGAGCGCAGAAGTTGGGCACGGTCGACCAGGCTAAGCTGTTCTGGCCGCTGATCTGCGAGCGCCTGGACAACTTCCTCCGCATCATCGGCAACGACCATTCCCAGGCCGTCTTCGCGACGGGCTGGGCCAATCGCATCACCGAGTGGTGGCGGCCAGCGGGCACGCCGGGCGCCGGGTTCTCACAGCTCACGCCCGCTGACGCCGACGGCATCCTCGTCAGGGGCGAGAAGGGCAGTGCCATCAAGAACCTGCAGGCCGCTCTTGGTGTCGTCGCTGACGGCGACTTCGGGCCCGCCACCGAGCGGGCCGTCATCGCCTTCCAGAAGGCGCGAGGGCTGGCGGCGGATGGCGTCGCTGGTCCGAAGACCCTCGCCGCGCTCGGCATCACCCTGGAGGCTGCATGATGCCTCTTGTTCCTTTGCTGCTCGGCATCGCACCCACGGTCGCCAGCTGGATCCTGGGCGACAAGACCGGCGGCGCGGTCGAGAAGGTAACCGGCATCGCGCGGGAAATCCTGGGCACCGACGACTCTTCGGGCATTGAGGCCGCCATCGCACGCGACCCCAACCTGGCCTTGCGGTTCAAAACGGCGCTGATCCAGGCCGAGGCCGATGCTCGGCGGCAGGAGCATGAAGCCGTCCTGGCGCAGCTGCGTGACGTGCAAAGTGCGCGGGAGCAGACAGTGCGCCTGGCAGAGTCGAAGAGTCCGATCGCCTATGGGGCCGTTCTGGTGTCGGCCATCGTGTTGGTGGGCTTCGCCGTCATGCTTTGGCTCGTCATCCGGGAGGAGGTGCCTGCAAACCAGCGCGATATGGTCACCCTGCTGCTCGGTACACTCGCCGGCATGGCATCCAGCGTCGTCGCCTACTGGGTCGGATCGTCCAGTGGATCGGCTCAGAAAAACGCGGCGATGGAGCGAGCCATAGTACGCTAGCTAGTCCAAGCACGCACCTTGTCCTGTGGCTTCAGGAAGATGATAATTTATGCGTCGGCGTCTGGGCCTTCCAATGCAGAAAACCCAACGGCTTCGCCGCGGTTCTCGGGAGCTGGCAAACCCTCCCGGCCGCCGGCACGCGAAGCCTCCCCCATTGACGTCCTCCCTGTTTTCTCCTCCGGCGTGAGGGTTAGTTTGCGGCAGTATTTTGACCCTGAAGGGAGCATTGCCGTGAAGAAAGGACGCTTTACCGAAGATCAGATCGCGTATGCGCCTGCACCAGGCAGAGACCGGTACATCGGTTGCCGAAGTCATCCGCAAGATCGGGATCAGCGAGCAAACGTTTTATCGCTAGAAGAAGCAGTACGCCGGGATAGGCGTCGCGGAGCGGCGCCGGCTGAAGCAGCTCGAGTAAGAGAACAGGAAGCTTAAGCAGCTGGTAGCAGATCTGTCGCTCGACAAGGTCATGTTGCAGGACTTTCTCTCAGAAAAGCTCTGAAGCCTAGTCGTCGCCGGGTGCTGGTCCAGCATCTTCAGGATGCGTACAGGGTCAGCGAACGGCGGGGCAGCATGGTGCTGCGCTTTGACCGGTCGAGCCATCGCTACCGGTCACAGCGTGACGACCAGGCTTTCCTTCGATATCGGATCCGGGAGATCGCCGCATCGCGCGTGCGCTACGGCTACAGGCGGATCTGGATCGCACTACGCCGGGAATGGGCGGTTGCGCGAGGAGTGCCTCAACGCCCACTGGTTCATGAGTCTTGAAGATGCTCGGCAAAAGATGGAGGCTTGGCGCAGGTACTACAATGAGGAGTGCCCGCACAGCGCGATCGGGGAGAAGGCCCCGATTACATTGCTTCGGTCCGATGGCATCCCCAGCCCGCCATCATGACCAAGCCCGAAAACTCTAACTCCGGATGGTCCAAAGATGGGTCTTAGAGCAAAAGAGGAACAGACTTAACCTACCGACGTGTGAAAAATGGAAAGCAGGTCACTAAGGCTGCACTTTCAAAATTTGCTCTAGGCTCGGATAGTGCGTAGAGCGACACTGATCTAAGCGCCCGAGTCGGTTGCTATAATCGGCTCGAGTGGACTGAAGTATCGCTTCTTTTTCAATCAGTACTTCATAAGACTCGGTCTTTTGCATAAACAAGTCCCGAGACCGTTCAACACTGCGCTCCAAGTAATCACGTTTGGCCTTTATCGCGGCTAGCTCATCAGGCGCCTGTTCGCAGGCTGCTTCCCAAGCGCGCCGGAATTCCGCATATAGATCTACAGTCGATGTTTGTGCCCCGCTGAAGTAACCAGCAATCCGACTGGATGCCGCGCGCTCTGCACTGAAGTATGCGACATTCTTCTCGGCAACAAAAAGCTGTCGACGGTTCCATTCATCTTTCAGGCGGGCAATATCTATCTCGGTTTGAGAGATCTCCTTGTGGCGAAATTTATCTTCCTTGTGTTGAAGCATGGTTCTGTCGCGTTCCAATTCAGCACGGACGTTATCTAGTTGAATTTTGCTGTGACCCCCGCATTTCGGTCCATCTGACGCTAGAGTCCGGCCCCTTGAGA
>NZ_CAMFKM010000020.1 GCF_945957355.1 uncultured Reyranella sp.
CTGATTTATAGGGCTATGGAGTAAACGTAGTTGTCATCTTCACCCGGTGGGGCGCACGACATGGCCTTCCGCCTGCTGGCCGAGATGCGCATCGATGCCTTCCGCAAGCTCGACGCGCTGGCGCCCGCCTATCTCACGCGCCGCCGCACCGGTGATCTGATGGCGCTGGCGACACACGACATCGAGCTGGTCGAGTATTTCTTCGCCCATACGGTGGCACCGGCCTTCGTCGCGATCCTCATCCCCGCCGCCGTGGTGATCGCTCTGGCCACGACGAGCGGATGGCTGGCGATCACGCTGGTGCCGTTCCTGCTGGCCGTGGGCCTCAGTCCCTTCCTGATGCGCAAGCGGGTCGATCGGCTCGGCAGCCAGGCGCGCGAGGCGGCCGGCGAACTGGGCGCCTTTGCCGTCGATTCGGTGCAGGGGCTGGGCGAGATCGTCGCCAACCAGCAGGAGCGCGCACGCGGCGACAAGCTCGACGAGCTGTCGCAGCGCCATATCGCGCTGCGCCTGCCTTTCTTCAGCGAACTGACGATGCAGCACGCCCTCCTCGAAGTGCTGACGGGGCTGGGCGGCCTCGCCATCGTCGTGGTCGGCGCCATTCTCGCCTCGCGCGGCGCGCTCGATCCGGGCCTGCTGCCACTGATGACGATCCTGGCGATGTCGGCCTTCCTGCCGGTGTCGGAGATTGCGCAGATCGGCCGCCAGCTCGCCGACACGCTGGGCGCCACGCGAAGGGTCTATGCGCTGGCCAACGAGCCGATCCCGGTGCGCGATGGCAAGGGCGTGCCTCCCACCTCAGGCGCGGCGGCCCTGCAGCTCGAGAAGGTGAACTTCACCTATCCCGGCCAGACCCGGCGCGCCTTGTCCGACGTGAGCTTCACCATTCCCGCCGGCAAGACGGTGGCGCTGGTCGGCACGTCGGGCGCGGGAAAGACTACGACGGCGCAGCTCCTGATGCGCTTCTGGGATCCCGACACCGGCCGCATCACCTTGAACGGCGCGGACCTGCGCGACTACAAGCTCGACGAGTTGCGCGGCCTTGTGGCCCTCGTGGCGCAGGACACCTACCTGTTCAACGACACGCTGCGCGCCAACATCCTGATCGCACGCCCCGAGGCAACAGAGGCCGAGCTGCTGGCCGCAATCGAGCATGCGTCCCTGGGCGAGCTGGTCGCCACCCTCCCGCAGGGCCTCGACTCGCCTGTCGGTGAGCGCGGTACCAGCCTGAGCGGCGGCCAGCGCCAGAGGGTCGCCATCGCGCGCGCCTTCCTGAAGGATGCGCCGATCCTGATCCTCGACGAGGCGACCTCGCATCTCGACGCGGTGAACGAGCAGGCGGTGCGGCGCGCGCTCGACCTGTTGAAAGCCGACCGCACGACCATCGTCATTGCGCACCGGCTCTCGACCGTGCGCGATGCCGACCTGATCGTGGTGCTCGACGAAGGCCGCGTGGCGGAAACCGGCACGCACGCCGCGCTGGTTTCGCGCGGCGGTCTCTATGCACGACTCGTGTCGCGCCAGCTTGCATCGGTCTACGCGCCGGCTGCACAGTGAGGGGATGAAGCGACAGCTCCACCTCAACCTCTTCATCCAGAGTCGGGGCCATCACGAAGCTTCGTGGCGGCATCCCGACTCCTCAGCCCTCGCACTGACCGACATCGAGTATTTCCGCGACCTCGCGCGGCGTGCCGAGGCCGGCCTCTTCGATTCGATCTTCCTGGCCGACCAGCTCGCTTTGGCCGACACGGTGGCACATGCGGCGAGCACCTGGCTGGAGCCGATCACCGCGCTCGCTGCCATCGCCGGCTCGACGCAGCGCATCGGCCTCATCGCCACGGCCTCCACCACCTATTCGGAGCCGTTCAACCTCGCGCGGCAGTTCGGTTCGCTCGACCATATCAGCGGCGGCCGCGTCGGCTGGAACATCGTGACCTCGTGGCTCGCCCCCGCGGCCCGCAACTTCGGCGGCACAGGCCTGGTGAGCCACGACGAGCGCTACGAGCGCGGCGAGGAGTTCGTGCAGGTTGCCAAGGCGTTGTGGGACAGCTGGGCCGACGATGCCGTACTCGACGATCGCGCGAGCGGCCACTATGCGCGCGCCGATCGCATCCGGCCGATCAACCACGAGGGCAAGTATTATCGCGTCGCCGGCCCGCTCAACATGCCGCGCGGGCCCCAGGGACGTCCGGTCTTCGTGCAGGCCGGCTCGTCCGACACCGGGCGCCGCTTCGCCGCGCGCCACGCCGAAGCGGTCTTCACCGCCCAGATGGAGAAGACCACTGCCCAGGAGTTCTATGCCGACCTGAAGAGGCTGGCGGCGGCGGAGGGCCGTCCCTCCGAGCAGGTGCTAATCCTGCCTGGCCTCAGCCCGGTGATCGCCTCGACCGAGACCGAAGCCAGGCGTCTTGCGAAAGACTTGAACGATCTCACCGATCCGGAAGTGGGGCGCAAGCGCCTGAGCGGCCGGTTCGGCGGCCATGACTTCTCGCACCTGCCGCTCGACCGTCCGCTGACCGCGGAGGACTTTCCCGATCCCGGCACGGTCCAGGCGGCGCGCAGCCGCACCGAAGTGATCGTGGGCCTCGTCCGTCGCGAAAACTTCACGCTGCGCCAGCTGCTTGCCTATCTGGCGGGCGCCCGCGGCCACTACACCACGGCAGGCACGCCCGAACAGATCGCCAACCTGATCGAAGACTGGTTCGACGACGGCGCCGCCGACGGGTTCAACCTCATGCCGCCCCTGCTTCCCTCGATGCTCGACGTGTTCGTGGCCGAGGTGGTGCCCATCCTCCAGAAACGCGGGCTGTTCCGGACTGCCTATCAAGGCAGGACTCTGCGCGATCATTTCGGGTTGCCGCGCCCTGCGACTGAGGCATCCTGAGGCGGCGCAACGAGGAGAGACCACCATGTTCAGTCACGTTACGATCGGCAGCAACGATGTAGGCAAGGCCAAGCCCTTCTACGACGCGCTGCTGGAGCCGCTCGGTCTGGTGCGCCACATGGATTATCCGCACGCCGTTGGATACGGTCCGGCAGGCGGACGACCGCAGCTCTGGATCCTGAGCCCGCTCGACAAGAAAGCCGCCTCGGTCGGCAATGGCATCACGATCGGCCTGGAGGCTCCCGACCGCAGCGCCGTCGATGCGGCTCACAAGGCGGCAGTCGCGGCGGGGGGCAAGGACGAGGGCGCGCCGGGCATTCGGGCGCACTATCATCCCAACTACTACGGCGCGTATCTGCGTGACCTGGACGGCAACAAGATCTGCGTGGTCTGCCACCGCAAGGCATAGCCCATCGGGAGCCGTCGGAACGTGTAGACCAGGCGTATGACACCTGTTTCCCGCCGCGCCGTGCTGGCGTCCGGTAGCCTGGCCCTGCTGCCGACGCCGGCCTTCGCACAATCCGGACTTCCGGATCGCGCCGTCCGCCTCTGGGTCGGCTTCGCCGCAGGCGGTGGTTCCGACGTCGTGGCACGCGCCATCACGCCCGGCATCCAGCAGCGCCTCGGCCGCCCCGTTACCGTCGAGAACCGCCCCGGCGCGGCCGGCGCCACGATGGGAGCGTCGCTGAAGAAAGCCGCACCCGATGGCACGACCATCGGATTGCTGCCGAGTACGACCCTGATCGGCCAACTCACCTCGCCGGCGACCTTTCCATTCGATCCGCTGCACGATCTGGCGCCGCTCGGGATCGTCGGGACCTTCGAAACGGCATTCGTCGTTTCACCTTCGATCGGCGTCCGCACGCTCGCCGAGTATGTCCAATGGGTGAAGGACGGCCCGCCCGATCGCCGTCGGTTCGGCACCGCCGCGCCCCAGACCTTCTCACAGTATTTCGCGCAGCTGCTCGGCCGGCAGTATGACATCGCCCTCGTGCCCGCACCCTTCCGTGGCACAGGTCCCCTGTCGTCGGATCTCGGCCAAGGGCGCATCCCGGCAGGTTGCGGCGGCCTTGCCTCCTTCGTGCATCAGCATCGTGGCGGCAAGCTCCGGATCCTCGCCACGTCGGGCGCGGCTCGCAATCCGGTGCTTCCGGACGTGCCGACGGTGGTGGAACTGGGCTTCCCGGGACTGCAACTGATCGACTGGTACGCCTTTTTCGCGCCGGCCGGCCTGCCGTCGCCCCTCATCGCCCACTGGAACCGGGAATTGAGAATCGCCGTAGAGAGCCGCGATACGCAGGAACAACTCACGCAGTACGGCGTCATCGTCGGCGTCACCAAACCCGACGAATGCACGGTGCGCCTCGCATCCGATTTTGTCCGCTGGCGGACGCTGCTTGACATGCCGGGCATCCGGACCGCCAATGGTGGAGGGCAGGAGTAAGTCATGACAGAGCCACTGAAGGTCTTCTGGCAGCCCGGTTGAACGAGCTGCCTGAGACTCAAAGAGTTTCTATCGATCCGTGGGATCGACTTCGTCTCGGTGAATGTCCTCGAAGATCCGGCTGGCTTCGCCGAGCTGCAGGTGCTCGGCGCGCGTTCCGTGCCGGTCCTGTCGCGCGGCCGCCAGTTCATCTTCGGCCAGAGCACGCGTGAGATCGTTGCCTTCCTCGGTCTCCAGGAAAAATCGGGCCCCGAACTCTCGCCTGCCGAACTCTACGCGCGTCTCGACAGGTTTATGACCGCGGCCATCGGGCTGCTGCCGCTCATGCCGAACGAGAAGCTCCATATCCATGTACCGGGGCGGCCGCGCAGCTACCGCGCGCTCGCCTTCCATCTCTTTCGCGTGGTTTCGGCCTTCCTCGATGCCGAGCAGGGTAAGACCCTGGTTCAGGCGGCGTTCCGCGAAGAGCCGGCAGCCGATGCAGACATGGCGGCGGTGGCAGCCTACGGCGCCGCCGTGCAGGAGCGGTTTCGCAACTGGTGGGCCCACGGCGATACGAGCGCGGCGCGCATGCTGCCGACCTACTACGGCGCGCAGAGCCTGCATGAATTGCTGGAACGCACCACGTGGCATTCCGGCCAGCATGTGCGGCAGTGGATGATGCTGCTGGAACGGGAGGGCGTTACCCACGACAGGCCGCTCGGTGCCGCGGATTTCACCCGCCTGCCCATGCCTCAGAACGTCTGGGACGGGTAGGTTCGCAACCTCCGGACGGGCAGGGCGTTTGACGACCGACTGCCCCACCCCAACCCCGTTCCGGAGGATCACCATGCGCGCCGCCAGCCACGCCAACGGCAAGGATCTCGCCAAGGAGATCAGCCTTCTCAAGGCCCAACTTGAAGAGCTGACGAACTCAATGGGCGGCACCGGCGAGTCGATCGTCGCGCGCGGCGAGGAAGCCGTCGAGGAGACGCTGCGCTCAGCCCGCGAGCTGATCGCGAAGTACGGCGACACGGCCAAGGCCGTCGCCCAGGACACGATCGACCTGAAGAACAAGGCGACCGACAAGCTGATCGAGCAAACCGAGGCGCGTCCGCTGACCACTCTCGCGGCCGTCGTCGGGATCGGCTTCCTCGCAGGCTGGCTTTGTCGTCGGCAATAGCCGGCCCAGCAAAGCTTCAGCCCGGCCTTCAAGAGAAGCGATACCGTCGATGATCGGCCCCCTGCTCCGGGTTGCGGCAAGCGCAGCCGCGGCCCGTTCGCTGCGCAGCGCCGCCAACGATGCGCTGAACCGTGCCTTGCTGACCATGGGCGCAGCGATTTCCATCGTTATCGGTGCCGTCTTCCTTACCGCGTCCGCCTGGTCCCTCATCGAGAGCCGGCTCGATTCCGCCGCCGCCTCTGCGATTGTCGGGGCCTTCTGGGGTTTGCTGGGCCTCTCCTATTTCGTGGCAACGCGGCGACGTCGCACCTGAATCGGCGTCACCGACGCGAGCGGAGGCTTCACCGCCAGCCGCTCGCTCACCGGCCGATCCTCCGACAGCAGAACCTCCAGCCAACGCAGCGAGGGCAGGTGCGCGGCGACGGTGCTGATCAGGATCAGCAGCGGCACCGCCACGATCGCGCCGACAGCCCCCCACATCCAGCCGAGGAAGGCGACGCCCGCAAAGACCGCGACCGTGTTGAGGGCGCAACGGCGGCTGACGAAGGTCGGCGTGACGAGCTGCGATTCCACGAAGTGGATGACCGCGAGCACAAGTGGCGCCGCCACCATGTGCATCCAGTCCTCGTAGGTGAGGAGGGCCACGAACGCCACCAGTCCGATGGCGACCGGCGGTCCTACGAAGGGCACGAAGGATGCCAGCCCCATCAGCACGCCCCACAGCAGGGGATTGGGAAAGCCCAGCAAGGCCAGCACGATGGTCGAGGCGAGCGCCACCAGCGAGTAGATGACCACGAGCGCGAACAGGTAGGTGCCGACGCGGTCGTTGATGTCGCGCATGACCCGGGCCATCCGCACCCGCGTGTGAAAGTTGAGCGGCACCCTCAGTATCTGCCGCTTGTGGTCGTTGCGATGTGCGAGAAGCATGAAGGCAAGAACGGCCGCGTAGCCGATCTGCAGCAGCAGCGCCGGCGTCGTGCTCATCATCTCCGAGATCAACGACTTGTCGCGCACCACGACCTTCTCGGGCGGCTTCGCCTCGGTCGCAGCGGGGGCCGGCTGGGCCTGCGTCGCCTGTTCCACCCGGTCCGTGACCTGCTTCACGAAGGCCAGCGACTTGCGCAGGCCCTCGAGCTTCCGCTCCAGCGTGTAGGTAAGGTACGGCGCCTGCTGCGCCCAGCTCGTGATCGCCGGAGCCGACACCACCAGCAAGCCGGCGACGACAAGCGCCAGCAGGGACACCGACGCGCCGGCGGCGGCGGTCGGAGGCAAGCCCAGGCGCTCGAGCTTCTTGGCGACCGGCGTCAGCACCAGCGCGAGAACGATGGCAGCTGCCGTCGGGATCAGGAAATCGCGTGCGAGGTAGGCGATGACCCCGACCGCACAGACCGCAAGAACGATCAGCGGACGACGGATGGCCGAGCCTCCCCGGACATGGACGGTCGGCACGCGCAGGACAGAATTCTCGGCCACGGAACCTCGCTGACCGGCACTAACGTCGATCTGCAATCGAAGTTCCGCTCCGTTCCTCCCTGCGGGATGCAACGTTTGCGCAAGGCCGCGCGCGGCCTTTAGGCTCGACGCCACATGCCGACATACGCTGACACCGTCCCCGTGATGGAGCGCCACCGTTTCGACGTGGCTTCCCTCGACCGCTACTTCCGCGAGAAGCTCGAGGGCTATCGCGGCGGCCTTGACGTCCGGCAGTTCGATTCCGGCCATTCCAACCCGACCTTCTTTGTCGCCGCCGACATGGCGGAGGGCCGCCGCGACTTCGTGCTGCGCAAGAAGCCGCCGGGCAAGCTGGTGGCTTCGGCGCACCAGGTCGATCGCGAATTCCGCGTGATCTCCGCCCTCTCCTCCACCGACGTGCCCGTCGCGCCGGCCCGGCTGCTCTGTGAGGACGACTCCGTCATCGGCCAGATGTTCTATGTGATGGAGGCCGTGCCCGGTCGCATCCTGGTGAACCCGGCCATGCCCGGCCAGACGCCGGATGAGCGGACCGCCATATTCGATTCGATGAACGAGGTGCTGGCCCGTCTTCACAAGGTGGATCCCGTAGCGGTGGGGCTCGGGGACTATGGCCGCAGCGGACAGTACATCGCCCGACAGATCTCGCGCTGGAGCCGGCAATATGCCGAGCTCAAGACGGAAGAGATTCCGGCCATGGACAAGCTCTCCTCCTGGCTGCCGGAGAACATTCCCGACGACGGCGATCCCACCACCATCGTCCACGGCGACTATCGCCTCGGCAACCTGATCATCCATCCGACCGAGCCGCGCGTGGTGGCCGTGCTCGACTGGGAACTGTCGACGCTCGGGCATCCTTTGTGCGACGTCGCCTACAACTGTCTCGGCTATCACCTCACGGACCCACCGCACGGCTTCGCGACCGTCGATTTCGCCGCGCTGGGGATTCCCACCGAGCAGGACTACGTGGCGGCATATTGCCGGCGCACCGGGCGCGATTCGATCCCCAACTGGAACTACTACCTCGCCTTTTCGCTGTTCCGCCTCGCCGCCATCGCCCAGGGCGTCTACCGGCGCGGCCTGCAGGGCAACTCGTCCAATCCCGAATCGATCAAGATGAGCAAGTCCGCACGAGAACGGGCCGAGCTCGCATGGAGCCTGGTGTCCTAGATAAAAACGACCCGGAGGAAACAGAGTGACGATGAAGAAGATCGGCCGCCGCACATCGATTTTGATGACCGGCGCAGCACTTACCTCACCACTCGCGCCGAGCGTGCGCGCCCAGCAGCCCGGCCTGCCCGACAAGCCGCTGAAAATCCTGGTCGGCTTCCCCGCCGGTGGCGGCACCGACGTGATGGCGCGCCTGATCGCCGAGCCGCTGAAGCAGCGCACCGGCCGCAACGTCATCATCGACAACAAGGCCGGCGCCTCCGGCACCATCGCCGTTGGCGACCTGAAGAACGCGCCGGCGGATGGCACGACCATCGCCTACGTACCCTCGGCGACCATCGTGCAGAAGCTCACCATGCCCGGTGTTCCATTCGACCCGATGACGGACATCGCCCCGATCACGCTCGCCGGAACGGTACAGACCGCATTCTGCGTGTCGCCGACCATCGGCGTCGGAAACCTCAAGGAATACATCGAGTGGCTGAAGAAGAACCCGACCCGCGCCTCCTTCGGTACGACGGCGCTGGGTTCTTTCACGCACTTCTTCGGCGTCATGGCCGGCAAGGCGGTGGGAATTCCGCTCGAGCCGGTGCCGTATCGCGGCGCCGCACCGCTGGTCGCCGATCTGCAGGGTGGTCATATCGCCGCCGGCTGCGGCGGCATCACCGACTTCCTGGAGCATCACCGCGCCGGCAAGGTGAAGGTGATCTTCACCTCGGGCGTGAAGCCCACCACTTCGGCACCCGAGATCCCGACCATCAGCCAGCTCGGCTACCCGCAGCTCTCGATCCTGGGCTGGTACGTGTTCTTTGCGCCACCCAGGACGCCGGCGCCGCTGATCGATGCCTGGGGCAAGGAGCTGAAAGCCGTGCTCGAGATCCCCGAGATCCAGAAGAAACTGGTCGAGCTGGGCCTCGACGTCGAAACCTCGACACCGGCCCAGTTCACCGAACGCATGTCGGCCGACCTCGCGCGCTGGAAGACGATCATCGATTCGATCGGCTATAAGCCGCAGGGTTGATCCAACGGAGGCGCGTACATGCCGATCCTGAAGCGGCCGGATGCCGATATCCACTATGAGGTCCATGGCGCCGGCTTTCCGCTGCTTCTCTATGCGCCCGGCGGCCTCCGCTCATCGATCGCGTTCTGGGGGCCCGCCGCCGACGGCACGCCACGCGCCTGGATGGACCCGCGCACCGCGCTCGCCGACAAATTCACCGTCATCTCGATGGACCAGCGCAACGCCGGCAAGTCGGTGGCCGACGTGAAGCCCGACCATGGCTGGCACACCTTTGCCGCCGATCACCTGGCGCTGATGGACCATCTGGGCTTCGGGCGCTTCGCCGTGATGGGTGGCTGCATTGGCGGCAGCTACTGCTTCGAGGCGATCGAACAGGCGCCGGACCGCGTTGCCGCCGCGGTCCTGCAGAACCCGATCGGCCTGTGGGAGAACCACGATACGTGGGATGAGTCCGTGAAGGGCTACAGCGCAACCGTGCGGGCGCGTGATCCCTCAATTTCCGAGGCCGCGATCCAGAGCTTCGGCCGGAACATGTTCGGCCAGGACTTCGTCTTCTCCGTGACGCGCGATTTCGTCAGGAACTGCCGGACGCCGCTGCTGCTGCAGCCTGGCACCGACAAGCCGCATCCCGCCCACACCAGCGACGAGATCGCGGCGCTTGCCCCCAACCTCGAGGTGCAGAAGGATTGGCGGGCGCCGCGGTTCCTGCAAGAATCGATCATGCGTGTCCGTACTTTCCTCGAGAAGCACACACAATGATGAAGAGACTGACGATCCTGCTCGCCGCCCTTCTTGCGATGGACGCGGCAATCGCGGCGACAGCGCAGGCCCAGGAAGTCTGGGGCGCCGTCGCGACCGACAACGAACGCCTGTTCGGCGTCGCGACCGGCATGGCGACGCGTGAGGCGGCCGAAACCTCGGCGCTGGCCGAATGCGGACCGCTGGAATGCAAGATCCGGATGAGCGCACAACAGCGCTGCATTGCCTACGCCCATAGCGACAACGGGCAGGCCTCGGGTTACGGCGCCGCCCCCACCAGACAGGACGCGGAACAATCCGCCTGGAACGAGTGCAATGCCCGGGTGCCCAGCAACTCCTGCACCATCCGCAGCGCTCGCTGCTTCGAGTAGGTCTTCGCGCCGGTCAGGCCCGCGGCCGCGAATTCTCGGCGAGCCACTTTCGCGCCTCATGAAGGCTGCGAAAGACCTTCACCGGACGCAGGCCTCCGGTCAGCCGGGCGAACGTTTCAGCATTATCGGCTGCCTGCCCCGGACTGACGACGAACGCCACCGGCCCCAGCGCCTTGCCGTCGTTCCGGCCAACGAGATTGGCGATTGCCTCGACGCCGGCTTTGTCCATGGGAAACGTGGGCGAGGCAATGTCGATGAGCTTGGCATAGTGAAGAACGTCGCTCGCCAGGGCCTGCTGCACCGCTTCGCGCACGTCGTCGGCCGTGAAAGCCCCGCGGACGACGGCAACGACCAGCCGGCTCGGGTGATGGACATCGACATGAATCGGCATGGATGGCGGTCTGCGTTGCCCACATTTCTACCGCATCCGTGCGGCAGGGTAGCGCGATTACCATGCCCGGCCCGGCCTGCAAACAGGAGTAGTCGTTGGAGAAGATCGCCGTCATCGTCATCGTGGCCCTGGCTGCCGGTGCCGCACTCTATCTGTTTGGCCGCACGGCCTCTTCCCGCCAGCGCCTGACACGGTCGGTGGCGGCGGCGATCGCCGGCGCTCTGGCTGCGGCCGGTGTCGTCTTCGGGCTGGAGGCCCTGACCGGCGACGATACGCAGATGGTCGACAATGCCATGGTGGAGGCGCGTACGCTGCCCCTCGTTGGCCTGGTTCTGGCCGACGTGCCCGACGCCGAGCCACGGCTGCGCGCCTCCCTGAGGGAAGAGATCCGCAATCCGACGACCACGGGTGCGCCGCGTCCGCTGGTACTGATGAGCGAGCTGCGCGCCACCCATATCGTGCCGGCATTGAAGGCGGCCGACGCCGCCGATGCCGAGGGCGTGCTGGCGGCGCGCATCGCGTTGATGCGGCACCTGCGCGGCACCAATGTCCAGGCCTGTCGCGAGCTGGCGTTGATCGGCATCCAGCATGCCGACCGGCTCGACCCGCAAGGCCAGAAGCTGATGCGCGAGATGCTGACGGCGATGGAGAAGGCCTATCGCTCCGGGCGTACTGCGATGAAGGCGAATGCAACGGCGCAACTGCCGGTGCCGAACGACACCGAGGCGCGCGCGCTCCTCGCCGAAGCGGGCCTCACGCCGGCCGATTTCGAAAGGCTGCAGAACCTCGCTAAACTCTCCGGCGAGGAAGCCTGCGAGCTGGGCATCAAGCTGAACGGCACGCCGTCCAGACTGCCGCCCGACAAGGCGGGCGGCCTGGCGCGCTACCTGGCGGCAGCCCAGTAGGCCAGGCGCTACGCCACCAGCGACGCCACGACCGCCTTCAGCGCCGCCGCGACGTCCTGCGGCGACATCCGCACCTGCAGGCCACGCTGGCCGCCGTTGAGGTAGACCAGTTCGTGCCCCACGGCCTCGACTTCGATGGCGGTCCGCACAGACCGCATCTGGCCGAACGGGCTGATGCCGCCAACCTTGTAGCCGGTCATGCGCTCGGCATCGGCGGGCTTCATCATCTCGGCCGACTTGCCCTTGAATGCCGCCGCCAGCTTCTTCATCGAGACTTCGCGATCCGAGGGCACGATCACGCAGGCGGGCTTGCCGTCGACGAGGGTCATCAGCGTCTTGAGCACGCGTTGCGGCGCCTCGCCCAGCGCCTCAGCCGCCTGCAGCCCGACCTTGTCGGCATCGGGATCGTAGTCATAGGTGTGGACGGTGAAGGCGAGCTTCGCCTGCTCCAGAGCCTTGGTGGCGCGGGTGACCTTCGACATGCTGCTCCTCGCTCGACGAGGAACAGGATAGCGCTGTCGCCCGTCAGTTTCCCTTCAGAATTTTCGCCGCGGCGTCGGCAAAGACCTGGCATCCCAGCACGATGTCGGCGTCGTGGGTGTTCTCGGTGAAGTGATGCGAGATGCCGCCGATCGACGGTACGAACATCATGGCCGCCGGCATCCTGAGCCCGATCACCTGCGCATCGTGTCCGGCGCCCGAGGGCATGCGGACATGCTTGTCAGGCGCATGGACGGCGGCCGACTCCTCGATCGCCTCGAGGAAGCGCTCGTCCATCAGCAGCGGCTGGGTACGTGACAGGTTCACGCACTCCACCTTGCAGGGGCTGTTCTTCTGGTGATCCGCCACGATCTCCATCAGCTTCGCCTCGAAGGCCTGAAGGATCTTCTGGTCGGCATCGCGGAACTGGAGAACCATCTCGGCCCGGCCGGGAACGATCGCCGGCGCACCTGGCTCCAGCACCATCTTGCCGACCGTCCATACGCTGCGCGGGCCCGAGACGGCGGGGAACTTGTCCATGACGTCGTTGTAGAGTCGCATCATGGCGACGCCGGCATCCTTGCGAATCGGCATAGGCGTCGTGCCGGCATGGTTCTGGATGCCGCTGAAGGTCAGCCGGAACTGCATGATGCCGACGATCGCCGTCACGATGCCGATGCGCTTGTCGCCGGCTTCGAGAAGGCCGCCCTGCTCAATGTGCGCTTCGAGATAGCCGCGATACCTGCCCTCTTCCAAATGCTCGCGCGGCACGCCTTCGAGGCCGGCCGCCTTCAGCGCCTCGCGCATCGGCGTGCCCTCGTCGCGATGCTTCGCCTTGTCGATGTCGGCCTCGGAAAAGATGCCGATGAAGGAGCGGCTGCCGGTCATCTGGCCCCAGTGGCCCTCCTCGTCGGCCCAGGAGGCTACATCGACGGCGAGATGCGCCGTCTCGGGATCCTCCGCCAGCGCCCGCGCCACTTCGAGCCCGTAGATCACGCCCATGACTCCATCGAGCCAGCCGCCGCGCGGCTGGGTGTCGGAGTGCGAGCCGATCAGGATGCGCGGACCGGTCTTCGGACTCTTGCCGATCACCGTGCCGATGCCGTCGATCACCGGTTCGAGGCCCGCTTCCTTCATCCGCGCCACCAGCCAGTGCCGGCTCTCGACATCCTGCGGCGACAAATGCGGCCGGTGCACACCCGTCTGGTAGCGGCCGAAATCGGCAATGCGCCGCAAGTCGCCGAGCAGTCGTTCACCGTTGATCGTGGGCATTCTCTATCTCTCCTTCCTCATCCTGAGGAGCATCGCGCAGCGATGCGTCTCGAAGGATGGACAACAGACAAGGTGCGGGATCCCATCCTTCGAGACGCGGCCCCGGGGGCCGCTCCTCAGGATGAGGGCTGGTGTGTTCATCAATTCAAATGCGCCGCCACCCAGGCGGACAGGGAAAGCAACCGGTCGTCGGCGTGGCGCAGGCCGACCAGCTGGACGCCGAGCGGCAGGCCGCGCGGACCGGTGCCGGCCGGAAGGGTCACACAGGGCGTGCCCGCGAGCGTCCAGATCGAATTGAAGACCGGATCGCCGGTGAAGGCGATCCCCTGCGGCGCCTCGCCGGGTGCGCTGGGCGTCAGGAGCAGGTCGACCTTGTCGAACAGCGAATCGACATGAGCCTTGAAGGCCGTGGCCTTGCGTTGCGCAGCAACGTAGCGCTTGAAGGAGACCGCGAGACCGCGCTTCATCGGCCCGTTGATCAGCTCGTCGCTCACCTTGTCGGGATTGCGCAGACGCTCGTCGGCGTAGTTGCGCACGCTCTCGAAGCCGGTGATCGCGGCATGATCGTCGATGATGTCGGCAAAGGGGGCGGCAAACGCCACATCGACGACGGAGGCTCCCTTGTCCGAGAGCCTCGTCGCGGCTTCCTCAATCAGGGCCTTGGTCTCGGGCTCGGCCTTGTCCCAGACCGGCGACCGGCAGAGACCGATGCGCGGCCGGCTGATGTCGCGGTCGATCTCGACGGGCGGAAGCTTCAGCACGGCCGCGCGAAACAGGGCAATGTCATCGAGCGTGCGCGCCATCAGGCCCAGCGTATCGACGGAGTGGCACTGCATCTTGATGCCGACGCGGTTGAAGTCGCCGAAAGTCGGCTTGTAGCCGACCACACCGCAATAGGCAGCCGGGCGAATGACGGAGCCGCCGGTCTGCGTACCGAAGGCCAGCGGCACATGCCCGTCGGCGACAGCCGCGGCGGAGCCCGAGGACGAACCGCCCGGCGTGTGCGCCGGATTGTGGGGGTTGGTGGTCGCGCCGGCATGCCGGTTGGCGAACTCCGTCGTCACGGTCTTGCCCATGATGACCGCGTTGGCGGTCCGGCAGAGCGCCACGCAGGCGGCATCGCCGAACGGCACGGTCCCCGCGAAGATCGGCGAGTTGTGGCCAGTCGGCATGTCGTAGGTGTCGATGATGTCCTTCACGCCGACCGGGATGCCGCGCAGCAGCCCGCCGCTCGCGGCATCGGCGGCCTTGGCCTGGGCGATCGCCTGGTCGGGATCGAGATGCACCCAGGCCTTCACGACATCGTCGCGCCCGGCGATCCGGTCAAGGCAGCCGCGCACTAGTTTCTCGGAGGTGAGCGTCCCGGCCTCGATGGCGGCAACGGCTTCGACGGCGGTGATCGGCGTCATGACAGCACGCTCCGCGCCCAGGCGGCGATATCGAGCAGACCCGCATCCTCGTGCTGGCGGCCGACCAGCTGGATGCCGACCGGTAGGCCCGTCGGTCCCTTGGTCAGGGGCAAGGTCACGCAAGGCATCCAGAGATAGGTCCAGAGGAGGTTGAAGGTGGCGTCGCCGGTGTGGCCGAGACCGAGCGGCGCCTCGCCCTTGGCGGGCGCGGTCAGGATGACGTCGATGTCGGAGAACAACGCATCGACTGCAGCGCGACCGGCCTCGCCGAGCTTCCGCGCGGCCACCCAGGTCGCATAGTCGATCTTCGCTCCGGCCTCGAGCTTGTCCTTCTTCAGGCTCTCGCTCAGCAGGCCAGGGAAACGCCGCGCCTCGTCGGCATGGGCGCGCGGCCCGTCGAAGGCCGACAGCGTCCTCTGGCCCTGGGTCATGTCGCGCACCGGCGTGGGCAACTCGATCTCCGTGACCTGCGCACCCGCCCTGGCGAAGGCCGCCGCGGCATCGTTCACGGCTTTCGTGCCCTCAGATGAGAGTTCTTCGCGATGATGCGTGAAAGCGACGGCAATCCTTGGCGGCCGGTCGAGCCTGTTGATGGGTGTGAAGGGCATAGCCATCAGCGCCGCCCGGAACAGGGCAATATCCTCGACGCTGCGCGCATAGGCGCCGATCGTGTCGAGCCACTCGGTGTTGGCCTTCATGCCGGCCGGCGCGAAATGGCCGTAGCTCGGCTTGTAGCCAACGATGCCGCAGAAGGCGGCAGGGCGGATCACCGAACCGCCGGTCTGCGTGCCGGTCCCGAGCACGCTCTGGAAGTCCGCGACGGCCGCGGCCGAACCCGAAGACGAGCCCCCCGGCGTATGTGCCGGATTATGCGGGTTCCTGGTCGGCCCGGGATGGCGGTTGGCGAACTCCGTCGTCACGGTCTTGCCGAGCAGGATGGCGCCGGCATCGCGCGCCAGCGCGACCGTCGCGGCGTCGGCGAGCGGCCGGTGCGTGCGGTAGATCGGCGAGCCGTAGGTCGTCGGCTGGTCGAAGGAATCGATGATGTCCTTCACGCCCATCGGAATGCCGTGCAGCGGGCCCTTGCGTGGTCCGCGATCGAGCACCTTGGCGGTTTGCAGGGCAGCCTCGCGCGCGAGATGCGACCAGGCGAGCACCTCGGCGTCGCGCTGGTCGATACGGTCGAGATGATCGCGCACGACCGCCTCGGCGGTTGCCGTTCCCCCGTCCAGTCGTTGCGCGAGTTCGGTGGCGGTAAGCGTATTCAGCGCGGCCATGATCACCAGCAAAACAGCAAGAAGCATGCCGCGTCCAGCACGGCGCGGGGTGGCTCGCTTCGTGCTTCGTGCAGCGGAACCACGGAGGTTTTCCAATGCTTACCCGTCGCGCCGCCCTTCTTTCCGGCACCGCGCTTTCCCTCATCGGCATGAACTCGGCAAGAGCGCAGCAATCCGCGCCGCTGCGGATCGCCATGACGCTGGCCGACATCCCCGCGACCGACGGCGCGCCCGACCAGGGCACCGAAGGCATCCGCTTCATGGGCTACACGATGTACGATCCGCTGGTCGCCTGGGACCTGTCGTCCGCGACCGCGCCCGCGAAGCTCGTGCCCGGCCTCGCGACCAAGTGGTATCAGGACCCGGCTGATCCGACGAAGTGGATCTTCGAGCTGCGCCAAGGCGTGAAGTTCCATGACGGATCGGACTTCAACGCCGATGCGGTGATCTTCACCCTCGACCGCACCCTGAACGACAAGTCGCCCGCCTTCGACCGCGCCGGCCGCAGCATCCTCATCGCCGCCGTCTGGCCGGTAATCGGTTACCGAAAGATCGACGACTACAAGGTGGAGATTCAGACCAAGGGCATTGATACGATCTTCCCCTCGCTGCTCAACCGCTTCCCGATCGCGAGCCCTGCCAACTTCGAGAAGGTGGGCCGCGACTGGCAAGCCTATCGCAAGTCGCCGTCCGGCACCGGCCCGTGGAAGATGAAGGCCTGGACGCCGCGCGAGCGCGCCGAGCTGGAGCGCAACAACGACTACTGGAACAAGGAGCGGCTGCCCAAGACCGAGCGCATGGTGCTGCTGCCGATCCCCGACGTCTCGACCCGCACGGCCGCGCTCCTGTCGGGCCGCGTCGACTGGATCGAGGCGCCGGCGCCCGACTCGCTCGACAAGCTCCGCGCCGGCGGCTGCAAGATCGAGACGAACGCCATTCCGCACATGTGGCCCTATACGCTCAGCATGCTGCCGGGCGCGCCGACCGCCGACATCCGGGTACGCAAGGCGCTGAACCTCGCGGTCGACCGCGACGCGATGGTGAAGCTGCTGAACGGCCTCGCCGCCCCCGCGGTCGGCTGCGTGCCCGCCGACCATCCCTGGTTCGGCAATCCGAGCTTCAAGATCAGGTACGATCCGGCGGAAGCAAAGAAGCTGCTGGCCGAGGCGGGCTACGGTCCGCAGAAGAAGCTCAAGATGAAGGTCGCCATCTCGACCTCGGGCTCGGGCCAGATGTATCCGCTGATCATGAACGAGTTCATCCAGCAGCAGTTCGCCGAAGTCGGCGTCGAGTTGGAGTTCCAGGTCATGGACTGGAACGCGCTGCTGAATTTCATGCGCCAGGGCGCCAAGGCACCGGAAGCGGCCTCGTTCAGCGCCATCAACGTCAGCTGGAACACGATGGACCCGCACAACGCCTTCATGCGCTTCGTCGACAGCCAGCAGGTCCCGCCCAAGGGCTCGAACTGGGGCTACATCAACGATCCGGAGTTCGACAAGCTGGCCGCCGAGGCGCGCAGCACGTCCGACCCGGCGGAACTCGACAAGGTGCTGGCGAAGATCAACACGCGCATGGTCGACGAGGCGGTGTTCGTCTGGTTCGTCCACGATGTCTGGCCGAACGCGATCTCGTCCAAGGTGAAGGGCTACGTCCACCCCAAGAGCTGGTACGTCGACTTCTCCCCGGTAACGGTCAGCTGAAGTGGGCGGCTAACCCGGCTTGCGCTGCGACCAGCCGATATACAGTCCGGCGCCGACGATGATGGCGGCGCCGATCCAGCCCATGAAATCCGGAAAGTCGCCGAAGAAGAGGTAGCCAACGACCACCGAGCCGATGAGCTGCATGTACTGGAACGGCGCCACGATGTTGGCCGGCGCATAGGCCAGCGCCCGGGCCACGAAATAGTGGCCCATGGCACCGAGCACACCGAGGCTGCAGAAGAAGCTGATGTCACGGGCGCCGTGCGGTGTTTTCCACACGAAAGGCAGGACCAGCAGCATGCCGAAGCTGCCCACGATCGAGCTGTAGATGGCCGATGTCTCCGGCGTGTCGATGGCTGAGATGAGGCGCGTCAGCACCTGATAGACCGCGTAGCAACACGCGCTCAGCAGCGAGAGCAATGCCGCCCATTGAAAGACCGCGCTGCCTGGCTGGATCAGGATCAGCATGCCCACGAAGCCGACCAGCAGTGCACCGATATGAGCGCGCGCCGCGCGTTCGCCCAGGACGAGCCAGGCAAGCGGCAATACGAGCAGCGGCGCCATCATGGTGATGGCCGCCGCCTTGCCCAGCGGGATGTAGACGATGGCGAGGAAGCTCGCGACGTTCGATGTGAACAGCATCAGCGAGCGCATGAGCTGCGTTCCCGGCCGGCGCGTGCGCAGCATGCCGAGCCCGAAGCGCGGAACGAAGAAGATCAGCATGAAGACGATGTGGCCGAACGCACGCGCCCACGAGATCTGCAGCGTGTTGTAGTCGGCCCCCAGGAACTTGGCGAACCCGCTCATGACCGGAAAGAGCAGGCCCGCGCCGCACATGAAGAGGATACCGGCCAGGATACGTTGACCGGCCCGTGCGGCTGGAGGCGCGGATTGCGCCGTCAAGGTCCGGGCTTCGCGCGCTGCAGTGCCTCCCAGACGCGCGCCGGCGTGGCCGGCATCTCGAGGCGCTCGACGCCGGCCGGGTGCAGCGCATCGAGGACGGCGGCCATCACCGTCTGCGGCGCGCCGATGCACCCCGCCTGGCCCGAGCCCTTCACGCCCAGCGGATTGGCAGCGGTCGGCCGCTCGACCAGCTGGATGTCGAAGAACGGCAGGTCGCCCGCGCGCGGCAAGGTGTAGTCCATCAGCGAACCGCTGAGGAGCTGACCGGACTGCGGATCGTAGACCGTGTGCTCCAGCAGGGCCTGGCCAATGCCCTGGGCGAGACCGCCCTGCACCTGGCCCTCGGTCAGCATCGGATTGATCAGGCGGCCGTAGTCGTCGATGGCGGTGTACTTCAGCAGGTCGATGGCGCCTGTCTCGGGATCGATCTCGACCTCGGCAACATGGCAACCGCTTGGGAAGGTGAAGACGTCGCTGATGTTCAACACGTGCTCGCCCAGTCCCGGTGACATGCCGTCGGGCAGGTTCGCCGGCTCCCGTGCGCTGGCCGCCAGCGACGCGAGACCGATGGCGCGGTCACTGCCGTGCACCGTGAAGCGTCCCCGGTCGTAGTCGAGTTCATGTTCGCTGGCCTGCAAGAGATGTGCCGCGAGCTTGCGCGCTTTCGCGAGGGCGGCATCCATCGCCTTGACCAGCGCCGCACCTCCCATGTGCATCGAGCGCGCACCGCCGTGGCCCGCGCCGCTCCTCACGGCGCGCGTATCGGCCTGGACATAGCGGAACGCCTCGATCGGCAGGCCGAGATGCCGCGACGCGATCTGGGCGAAGGAGGTCTCGTGCCCCTGCCCGTTCGATTCGGTGCCGACGGCGATCATGACGCTCCCGTCGGGCTCGAACCTTACCTCGGCGCCCTCATTGGGTGCGCCGCGCGACGTTTCGAGGAAACAGGCCACGCCGCGACCGCGCAGGCGGCCACGCGCGCGGGCTTCGGCGCGCCGTACCTCGAAGCCCGGTGCGCGCGCCACGGCGGCATCGAGGTTGGCCACGAAGTCACCCGAGTCGATCGCCATGCCCATCGCGGTCTTGTGCGGGAACGAGGCGATCAGGTTCTGCCGCCGCAGGTCCGCCGGATCGCGGCCGAGTGCATGCGCCGCCGCCTCGATGGCCCGCTCGACGATATAGTTGGCCTCGGGCTTGCCGGCGCCACGATAGGCATCGACGGGCGTCGTGTTGGTGAGTGCGCCACGCACGTCGACGGCAATGGCGGGAATGTCGTAGACGCCGCCCTGCGCCGTCGAGGCGGCGACCACCGAGGCGCCGGGCCCGTTGCCCGACAGATAGGCGCCGAGATTGGCGACCATCGCCACGTCGAGCGCGAGGATGCGCCCCGTCCCGTCGAGCGCGAGCCGCGCCGTCGCCGCGATGTCGCGGCCTTGCGCACCCATCACGAAATCCTCGGCGCGATCGGCCAGCCAGCGCACCGGGCGCTTCAGCCGGCGCGCCGCCCACAGCAGCAGGATCCATTCGGGATAGAGGAAGTTCTTCATCCCGAATCCGCCGCCGACATCGGGTGCGCTGAGCTGGATGCGTTCGGGTGCCACCTTGAAGATGAACTCCGCAAGCTGACGGCGGATGCCGTGCAGGCCCTGCCCCGTCAGTTCGAGATCCATCGTGTCGGTCGCCGCATCGTAGCGCGCGATCCCCGCGCGCGGCTCCAGCGGCACGACGATGACGCGATTGTTCATCACGTCGACCTCGACGACATGCGCGGCGCGCTTCATCGCCTCGGCCACGGCAGCGTGATCACCGCGCTGGACGTGATAGACGAGATTGCCCGGCACCTCGTCCCACAGGGACGGGGCGCCCTCCGCCAGTGCTGCACGGCCGTCGACGACCGAGGGCAACGGCTCGTAGGCGACTTCGATTCGCTCCGCCGCCTCGCGCGCGATCTCCGCACTGTCGGCCACGACGAAGCAGACCGGGTCGCCGACATGACGGACACGGCCGGCGGCCATCGCCGGGCGCGGCGGCACGATCATCGGTTTCACCGCGGCCAGGCATGGCATGACTCCCAGACCGTCCGTCGCAAGGTCATCCGCCGTCGCAACCAGATGCACGCCCTGCATCGATGCCGCGGACGACGTGTCGAGCGAACGGATCACGGCATGGGCATGCGGCGAGCGAAGGACATGGCCGTGGAGTGCGCCAGGTTCCTCGATATCCTCGACGTACCGGCCGCGTCCCGTGAGAAAACGCGCATCCTCGAGGCGGCGTATCGATCTTGCGTCCTGGCTTCCATCCGCCACCTGGCTTCTCCCGACCCGTTCGTTTGCAACGAGCATACACCATTGACGGGCCTCGACGACGGATGGAGGCTCGCCCGCCCGCTCACGTCCAGCCTATTGGAGGAAGCAAATGATTGATCTGCATTACTGGCCCACGCCCAACGGCAAGAAGGTCACCATCCTGCTCGAGGAGTGCGGCCTGCCCTATAAAGTCGTGCCGGTTAACATCGGACAGGGCGAGCAGTTCTCCGATGCCTTCCTGGAGATGAACCCCAATCATCGCATGCCGGTCATGGTCGACAATGCGCCGGCCGACGGCGGCAAGCCGCTGGTCGTCTTCGAGTCCGGCGCCATCATGATGTACATCGCCGAGAAGGCCGGGAAGTTCTATCCGCAGGACCTTTGCACCAAGCACGAGGTGAACGAGTGGCTGATCTGGCAGATGGCCAACCAGGGACCGAAGAGCGGCGAGTGCGGCCATTTCCGCCGGCTCGACCAGGCCAGGGAAGGCGACCAGAGCTATGCGATCCGGCGCTTCACCGACGAGGTGAACCGGCTGTACGGCGTGCTGAACAACCGCCTCTACAAGCACAGGTACCTGGCAGGCGACCAGTACACGATCGCCGACATGATCTGCTATCCGTGGACCGTTAACTGGAAGTTCCAAGGCCAGGACATCGAGGAGTTCCCTTACTTCAAGCGCTGGTTCGAGGAGGTGGGCGCGCGCCCCGCCGTCCAGAAGGGCATGGCGGTCGGCGCCGACTTTGCGGTCGATCGCGAGAAGCTGCCGCCCGAGGAGCAGGAGCGCATCCGCAAGATGCTTTACAACCAGCGCGCCCGGCCGGTGCGCGTGGCTTAACCAGGACGTTGCCCGCTGGAGAGAGGGGGCGCTACCTCCTCCAGCGACTTGCACTCGGCCGCCACGCCGAGCTTCAAGGTCACGAGCGCCGCCGCAATCATCAGCACGGCGCCCAGCATGTAACCCCACAGGATTTCGCCCGAGCTGCCGCCGGCGATCAGCACGCCGAACAGCCACGGCCCGCCGACGCCGCCGAACAGGGTGCCGAAGGCGTAGAACAGCGCGATGGTCAGCGCGCGGATCTCGAGCGGGAAGCATTCACCGACCGTGAGATAGGCCGCACTTGCCGCCGCCGAGGCGAAGAAGAAGACTACGCTCCACATGGCCGTCTGAATCGTCGCATCGAGATGGCCGGCATGGAACATCCAGCCCGTCGCCGCCAGCAGCACGCCTGAGATCGCGTAGGTGGCGGTGATCATCTGCCGCCGCCCCAGGCTGTCGAACAAAGGACCGAGCAGCAGAGGACCGAGGAAATTGCCGACCGCGAAGGGCAGGATGTACAGCCCGACCTTGTCGGCCGCGATGCCGTAGAATTTGGTGAGGATCAGCGCGTATGTGAAGAAGATCGCGTTGTAGACAAAGGCCTGCGAGGCCATCAGCACGACACCGAGGATCGTGCGGCCGCGATAATGCATGAGCAAGGTGCGCGCGACCGAGACCAAAGTGGTCTTGTGCGGGTCGCCCAGGACCAGCGTCTTCGTCACCGGCTTCAGTTTCTGGCCCGTGTCCGCCGCGACCCGGGCCTCGATCTCCTCGACCACGCCTTCGGCCTCGCGCGGCTTGCCGTGGATCATCAGCCAGCGCGGACTCTCGGGCAGGATGCGCCGCAGGAACAGGATCACGAGTCCGAGCATCGCGCCGCTGCCGAAAGCCAGCCGCCAGCCCATGTCAGGATCGAGCACGTCGGGATCGAGCAGCCAGACCGAGAGTAGCGCGCCGCCGGCGGCACCGATCCAGAAGCTGCCGTTGATCGCGAGATCGATGCGGCCGCGCAGGCGCGCCGGGATCAGCTCCTGGATTGCCGAGTTGATGGCGGAGTACTCACCGCCGATGCCCGCGCCCGTCAGGAAGCGGAACAGCAGGAAGCTGTAGAAGTCCCAGGAGAAGGCCGTCGCCGCCGTCGCGACCAGGTAGATGCCCAGGGTGACGTTGAAGAGCTTCTTGCGGCCCAGCCGATCGGTGAGATGCCCGAAGAATAGCGAGCCAAGCACGGCACCGGCGAGATAGGCGCTCCCGGTCAGCCCGACCTGCTCGGCCGTGAGTTGCAACCGCGGACTGGTCTGCAGCGCCGCCGCCACCGAGCCCGCCAAGGTGACCTCGAGTCCATCGAGGATCCAGGTGATGCCAAGGGCGACGACCACGAGCCGATGAAAGCGGCTCCACGGGAGACGGTCGAGACGGGCGGGGACGTCGGTCTGCACAGAAGGTGCAACGCAGCGGCCTGCCGAAGGTTCTATCGGCGCGGTGCCCCTACCGCCGCAAGGCTGGGTTGCCGGGGCGATGCTGGCGAGGCGAAAGACTGCCGCTTAAAGTGACAGCATGTCCGACAATACGATGGCAGCCGGTTCCCCGCCCGTTTCTGCCCAGAAGGCCCCGGCTCTGTCCGGCACCGCCTCCGCCAACACGACGACCTTCGCCGTCATCCTCTCGCTCAGCTTTTGCCACCTGCTCAACGACATGATGCAGTCGCTGGTGCCGGCGCTGTATCCGATCCTCAAGGATTCATACGCGCTGTCTTTCGGTCAGATCGGTTTCATCACGCTCGCCTTCCAGTGCACGGCGTCGATGCTGCAGCCGGTGGTCGGCATGTACACCGACAAGAAGCCCCAGCCTTATTCCCTGATGGTCGGCATGGGCTTCACCCTGGTCGGCCTCCTGCTGATGTCGCAGGCGAACTCCTATCCGCTGATCCTCTTCGCCGCGGCGCTGATCGGCATGGGCTCCTCGGTCTTCCATCCCGAGGCCTCGCGGGTCGCGCGCATGGCGGCCGGTGGACGCTACGGGCTCGCGCAGTCGCTGTTCCAGGTCGGCGGCAACATGGGCTCCGCCGCCGGTCCGCTGCTCGCCGCCTTCATCGTCGTGCCGGCCGGCCAGCGCAGCATCGTATGGTTCTCGGCGGCCGCGCTCGTCGCGATGATCGTGCTGTTCCAGGTGGGGCACTGGTACAAGGCCAATCGGGCCAGCCAGAAGCCCGCGACGCGCAAGACCGCCGCGGCAGGCGGTCATGTGACCCTGTCGAAAGCCCGTGTCGGCATGGCCGTCGCGATCCTGGTGGCATTGCTCTTCTCCAAGAACGTCTACAGCGCCAGCCTCGGCTCCTACTTCACCTTCTACCTGATCCAGAAGTTCGGCGTTGAAGTGCAGACCGCACAGCTCTTCCTGTTCGCCTTCCTGGTCGGCATCGTCGTCGGCACGATCCTGGGCGGCCTCGTGGGCGACAGGGTCGGTCGCATCCCGGTCATGTGGTTCTCGATCCTGGGCGCCCTGCCGTTCGCGCTGATGCTGCCCTACGCCAACCTGTTCTGGACCGGCATCCTCGCGGTCACCGTGGCGATCATCATGGCCTCGGCTTTCTCGGCGATCCTGGTCTATGCGCAGGAACTCCTGCCCGGCCGGGTCGGGCTGGTCGCCGGCATGTTCTTCGGCGTCTCGTTCGGCCTGGGCGGCCTGGGCGCCGCCGCGCTGGGCGAGATCGCCGACCATGCCGGCATCGAAGCGGTCTACAAGGTGACGCCGTTCCTGCTGCTGCTCGGCTTGCTCACGGCCTTCCTGCCCAAGCATCCCAGCGCGCCGAAGCTGCCGGCCTGATCAAGCCCAGACCGGATCATGCCAGCCCGGCCGCGGCGATGCGGCCGGCTTCGGCGATCACCGCACTGCGCGCTTCGTCGGAGATCGTGGAGCCCGTGTAGTAGGCCGCGATGAAGACCGGCGCGCGGCCCGGCGGCCAGGCGACCGCGATATCGTTGGCACTGCCGTTGCCGCCCGTGCCGGTCTTGTCGCCGACGCGCCACGCCGCCGGCAAGCCGGCCCTGAGCCGCTTGTCGCCGGTCTTGTTGGCGACCAACCAGCCGATCAGCCGTTCGCGCGAGCCGGCCGACAGCACATTCCCTGCGACGACCTTCTGCATCGTGCCCAGCATGGCCAGCGGCGAGGTCGTGTCGCGTGGATCGCCCGGCGCGCCCTCGTTCAGTTCGGTCTCGATCCGGTCGAGTCGGGTCACCGGATCGCCCAGCCCCCGGACAAAGGCGGTCAGGCCCGCAGGACCACCGAAGCTCGCGAGCATCAGGTTTCCCGCCGTATTGTCACTGAGGGTCACAGCCGCCGCGCAGATCGCATCGACCGTCATGCCGCCTGGCCCGGCATGCTCCTTGGTGGCCGGCGAATAAGGGACGAGATCGCTCTCGGCAAAGACGATGCGGCGATCGAGCCTGTCCTCGCCGCGATCGACGCGGGCCAGCATCAGGGCCGCCGCCAGGAACTTGAAGGTGCTGCACATCGGGAAGCGCTCGTCGCCCCGGTGGGCGACCCGGCGTCCGCTCGCCGTATCGAGCAGCGCCAGAGCGAGGCGGCCACCGTTGCGCCGCTCCAGCTCGCGCAACGCAGATATCGAATCATCGGCAAAGGCCGGCACGGACAGCAGCGGCACGGCCAGAAGCGTACGGCGGGCGATCGAAGCGGGCACCGGGTTCTCCCTGTTAAGAGCCGCCGCAGGGGTAGCCGTCGAATATGGCAGCAGCCCGGCCTGTCGCCCGCGGACCGTTGCGCTAAAGTGCTGACCGGATTCGTCGCGGATCGCCTATCTGCACACCGCCACCGCAAAGCCCGGGAGAAGTGTATGGTCCTTGGAATGTCCATCGCGACCTTCACGGTCGTCCACGTCGTCATCAGCCTGATCGCCATCGCGTCCGGCGCGGTCGCCTGTGCCCGCATGCTGGAGGGGCGCCGGCTGGATGGCTGGAACAGCGTGTTCCTGCTGGGCACGATCCTGACGACGCTGACCGGCTTCCTCTTCCCGATCACCGTGTTCACGCCGGCACTTGGCGTCGGGATCGTTTCGTCGGTTGCGCTGGCGATTGCACTGCTGGCGCTCTATGTCGGCCGCCTCGCCGGCGTATGGCGGTGGATCTATGTCGCGAGCGCACTGTTCGCTTTCTATCTCAATGTCTTCGTCCTGGTCGTGCAGTCCTTCCAGAAGATCGGCTTCCTGAACAGGTTCGCGCCAACCGGCTCCGAGCCGCCCTTCGCGGTTGTGCAGGGTATCGTGCTATTGGGCTTTATCCTGCTGGGCTTCCTTGTCCTGAAGCGCTTCCGCCCGGCCTGAAAAAGAAGACGGAGGAAACGACATGAAGGACTTCGCGGGACGGATTGCCGTCATCACAGGCGGCGGCACCGGCATGGGGCGCGAACTGGCGCGGCAGCTCGCCGCCGAAGGCTGCAACATTGCGCTGGGTGACGTGTCGGCGGGCGCCATGGCCGAGACCAGGCAGCTCTGCGAGGCTGCCGGCCTCAGCCAGGGCCAACGCATCACCGCGCATGTCGCCGACGTGGCTGACGAGCCGCAGGTCCTGCGCTTCCGCGACGAGGTGGCCGAGCAGCACGAGACCGATCGCATCCATCTTCTGTTCAACAATGCCGGCATCGGTGGCGGCGGCAGCTTCCTGGTCAACGAGCGCGCCGAATGGGAGCGCACGTTCAACATCTGCTGGGGCGGCGTGTACCTCTGCACGCGCGCCTTCATGCCCCTGCTGCTGCGGGCCGACGCCGGCCATATCGTCAACACATCGAGCGTGAACGGCTTCTGGGCCTATATCGCCCCCAACATCCCGCAGACCGCCTACGCCGCCGCCAAGTTCGCCGTGAAGGGCTTCACCGAGGCGCTGATCACCGACCTGCGCCTCAACGCCCCGCATATCAAATGCTCGGTGGTGATGCCCGGCCATATCGGCACGTCGATCATTGCCAATTCGCGCAAGCTGCAGAGCGGCAACCAGAGCGACGAGATCACGGCGCACGAGGTCGGGCTGGCGCGGGCCCGGATCGCCTCGATGGGTATCGATGCCAGCAAGCTCTCCGACGACGATGTCCGCAGGATGATCGCCGAGCGGGCGCGGCGCTTCCTCGAGGAGGCGCCGACGACGGCGGCCGAAGCGGCGACGATCATCCTCGACGGGGTGCGCAACGAGCGCTGGCGCATCCTGGTCGGCTACGATGCCGAGCGCATCGACAGCCTCGTGCGCGAAAGCCCGGAACGGGCGTACGAGACGGAGTTCTTCGAAGCCTTCGCGAAGGAGACCGGCTGGGTAGTCGGCGGCCGCTGATTCCCCCGGCAGCGCTACTCGCTGACGCCGGGGCGCCCAGGCGCCACGCCGGAGCGGAGCGACGCTCTCTGCCGCTCACCGGATTTATCCGGAAAGACAACATCGCGCAGGTCCAACGACGGGCGCTGGTTCGCCACGGCGAGCCGATCGAACAGGAACATGCGCCGTGCATTGGCGGGAGGTTTGCGGACCGCTTCCGCAAGGCCGCGCTCGCCCTGGAGGACGACCTCGTACTTGTCCGGATCGGTCGCCGACAGGCTCACATAACAGGCTGCGCGGACGCGGCCCGCCTGGTTGAGGGAAACCTCGAAGGTCGGGCCGACCAGCTCGGGCAAGGCGACGCCCGCCGCACGAAGATCCTCGTAGAGCTTGTCGACCTCCTCCCCCGTCCGCATCACCGACCAGGTCGCGAACTGGTCGGCGAGCTTGCCTTTCGTCCTGGCGGCATTCATGCCGTCCTGCACGCGTTCGAGCATGTACCGGCGGACCAGAGGCGCGGTGATCGGGCCGACGATGAAGGACGAAAGGGGCGCCGGCGTCGCAAGCGAATTGTTGCAGACATTGACCGCCTGATGGGACATCGGCAGCGCTGGTCGGTCGAGGCCGAGCGGGCAGAGGTTGAGCGCCAGGAATTCGCCTATCGTCTCGACGTACTGGAATTCCTCGACCGGCCTGGCCATCAGGTTGGCGACGAAGGCTGGCGGAAGTCCCATGTCGGCGGCGTATCGGATCAGCATTGCCGCCCCGCCGCGCGCATCCGCGAACCCCCGGAGACGGCTCGCGACGGGATCGTCGGCGGTCATGTCACGCAGCTCGGCGCGATCGAGGAAGAAATTGTGGAAGGCGACCTTGCTGCCAATCTCGACGTTGCAGTCCGCCGGATAGGCCGCCGCGGTGCGGACCGTATTGCCACCGAGCAGCGCCAGGGCGCAGGCCGACAGGCAGACGTCCTGCCTGCGAACCACGGCGACGACCTTGAAGCTCCGCAGCAGCATTCCGAGCTGGACACCCTCGGACAGGTTACCGCCCAGGCTGCTCAGTTCGATGGTGGCGAGCGGCATTCCCGGTTTCGGCGGCGACGATGTCTGGAGCTTGACCAGCAGGTCGCGCAGCCTTTCGGCGTCTCCAGCCTCGATCATCCCTGTCAGCCGGAGGAGTGGCCTCTCCTGGGCGTCGTTACGCAGGAAGTAACCCTGAGGACTCGAGGGCGGCAGAGTAATTATGTTCGAAGCGCTCAGTTCCCCCGCAGTCAGGGTAGCCGCAATAGACGTGAACGCAAAAACCAGAAGGGCCGATAAGCACCGCATACTATGATCCCGCCTGCAGCAAGAGCGCCCCTGTGAGCGACGCTTCTGGCGTCTACACAGGAAGATAATACTTTTTGTGGCGGCAAATGGAGTCAAACGATTAATGCTGCCGGCGCCACTCCAGCATGTGTCTCACAACGAAAAAGCAGCCGGAGCGTTGCCGCCGTCGCAAAAAGGGCTCCGGACACCGTAGTGGACGGCGGCCCGAAGCCCTTCAAGCTAACACTGCGCCCGTCTCACAGACGAGCGCGCGATCGTTTCGTTCGTTTCCCGGAGAGCACCCGCTCGCCTCAGCAAAGCGATGGGATCCGGCGACGCCTCAGGCCTTGAGGTTGACGGCGGCTTCCTTGCCGCGCTCGACCTGAACCTCGTAGGTGACCTTCTGGCCTTCGTTCAGGCCGTTGAGCCCGGCCCTCTCGACCGCGCTGATGTGGACGAAGACATCCTTGCCGCCCGAATCGGGCTGGATGAATCCGTAGCCTTTGGTGGCGTTGAACCACTTGACGGTACCTGAAGCCATATCGTGAGTATCCCTAATTTCCGGCGCGCATGCTGCACCGTCGTTACGATATCAACATTTCACCCCGTCTGACCATCACCTGTCCATGCATGTGACAACCTACAATTGCCTTGAAAGCGCCGTTTTGTTTTCGGTCCGGCGGTCCCCGACGCGGCGCTCGCCCCACTTCGCGATCCCACACTTCAACGGGACGGGGGAGAAAAGCCCTTGCTGCGGATCTTCTTTTCCAGGATCGCAATGCCACCCGCCGTGTCCCCCTTGTTGCACTTGGCAGTCCCTTCGAGAATGACCAAATCCGGTCGTGTGCCGCCGTTGAAGCTGGAGTCGCCCGCATATCGGGTCGCATAGTCGCTCAGCTTCTGGCAGTAGGCGGCATCGTCACTTTGTGCGGCGGCACTGCAAGCAACGAGCGACGACAGGAGGGGCAGCAAGGGCCGACACTTCATCGATCTTCCTCTCTCAGGAAAGGTAAACTGCCAAAGGCGCAGCCGGACGTTACGGCATGCCTCGACCATACAACCAAGAATATCGGCATTCCGTCGGCTCCGCCACGCGAAAGCCCGTTCATCCAGCGGAGGAGAATCGTCTTGAAGACCTACCAGCATTTCATCGGCGGCCAGTACGTGGATCCCATCGGCGACAAATGGATCGACTCGATCGATCCCTATCGCGGCGAGGCCTGGGCGAGGATCCCGCAAGGATGCGCCCGCGACATCGACCGCGCCGTTGCAGCGGCCTCGCTGGCCCTGCGCGAAGGCCCCTGGGCAACCATGTCGCCATCCAGCCGCGGCAAGTTGATGGTGAAGCTCGCCGACCTGATCGCGGCCAACGCCCAGAGACTGGCGGAAGTCGAGGTGCGCGACAACGGCAAGCTGCTCTCCGAGATGCTGGGACAGGTCAACTATAACCCCGAGTGGTGGCGCTACTTCGGTGGCCTGGCCGACAAGATCCAGGGTGCAGTCGTGCCGATCGACAAGCCGAATCACTTCGCCTTCACCCGCCACGAGCCGGTCGGCGTCGTGGCGGCACTCACCGCCTGGAACTCACCGCTCCTGTTCATCGCGTGGAAGTGTGCGGCGGCGCTCGCTGCCGGCTGCACCGTCATCGTGAAGCCGTCGGAATTTGCCTCGGCCTCGACGCTCGAATTCGCAGGCCTGACCAAGGAGGCTGGCTTTCCGGACGGCGTGTTCAACGTCGTGACCGGCTACGGCCAGGAAGCAGGCTCCGCCCTCGTCGATCATCCCGGCGTGGCGAAGATCACCTTCACTGGCTCCGACAGTACGGGCGCGAAAATCTACGCGCAGGCCGCCAGAACGCTCAAGCGCGTCTCGCTCGAACTGGGAGGCAAGTCGCCGAACATCGTCTTCGAGGATTGCGACCTGGCCGCCGCCGCGTCGGGCGCGATCTCCGGTATCTTCGCGGCCACCGGCCAGACCTGCATCGCGGGGTCCCGTCTGCTAGTCCAGAACTCGATCCGCGAGGAGTTCAGTGCGCGCGTCGCCGAACTGGGACGCACCGCCCGCAAGGGCGATCCGATGTTGCCCGACACCAACATCGGCCCCGTCACGACCGCGCCGCAGTACGCCAAGATCCTCGACTACATGGAGATTGCCAAGGCCGAGGGCGCACGCTGCATCCTGGGCGGCGGCGCCGCGCCGTCGATGCCGGGCGGTCAGTTCGTCGAGCCGACCATCTTCGTCGACGTGCGTCCCGACATGCGAATCGCCCGCGAGGAAGTCTTCGGCCCGGTCCTGTCGATCATCGGCTTCGACACCGAGGAGGAGGCGATCCGGCTCGCCAACGACACGATCTACGGGCTGGCGGCCGGCGTCTGGACCAAGGACATGAACCGTGCACTGCGCATGACCGCCGCGCTCAAGGCCGGCACCGTCTGGGTCAACACCTACCGCGCCATCAGCTACATGATGCCCTTCGGCGGCATGAAGCACTCCGGCATCGGCCGCGAGAGCGGCCTGGAAGCGATCCACGAATATCTCGAGACGAAGAGCGTCTGGATCTCGACGGCCGAAGGCGCGCCGGCCAACCCCTTCGTGATGCGCTGAGCCGACCGAGGTCTACGCCAGGCCGTCCTTCAGGCGAAGGACAGCCTGGCGGACAGGCTCATCCAGCCCCCCCCCGCCTTTGTCCAGATGCGCGACGAGGGCAGCGCGCATGCGCGGATCCCAGAACTTCCGAAGGTGCGTGGCGATGGCAGCCGCCGGGTCGATGCCACGCTGCGGCACGAAGAACCTGCCGATCTGGTTTGCCATCACCACGAGCTTCTCCGACGACATCCCGCCTACTCCGCCGCGATGCGCCGGCTGTGCCGGGCCTGCTCGGCATATTCCTTCTGCCAGTCGCCCGGGCCGTTAGAGGGCGACACCTGCACCGCCGTGACCTTGTATTCGGGGCAGTTCGTCGCCCAATCCGAGAGCTCCGTCGTGACCACGTTGGCCTGCGTCTCGGGATGGTGGAAGGTCGTATAGACGACGCCGGGCGCCACGCGATCGGTGATCCTGGCGCGCAGGCTGGTACTGCCGACGCGGCTGTCGAGCTTGACCCAGTCGCCGTCGCACACGCCGCGTTGCTCGGCATCGTGCGGATGGATCTCCAGCAGGTCCTGGTCGTGCCACACGACATTGCCAGTCCGCCGCGTCTGGGCACCGACATTGTACTGGCTGAGGGTTCGGCCGGTGGTCAGCAGCAGCGGGAAGCGCGGCCCCGTGCGCTCGTCGGTCGGTACGTATTCGGTGATCAGGAAGTTGCCCTTGCCGCGGGCGAAGCCGCCGACATGCATGATCGGCGTGCCGAGCGGCGCCTTCTCGTTGCAGGGCCACTGGACCGAGCCGGCCCTGTCGAGAAGGTCGTAGGAGACACCCGCGAAGGTCGGTGTCGACGCCGCGATCTCGTCCATGATCTCCGACGGATGCCTGTAGGGCATCGCGAAGCCCATCGCCTCGGCAATGGCCAGGCTGATCTCCCAGTCGGCCATGCCGCTCCTGGGCGTCATCACCCGCCGCACGCGATTGATGCGGCGCTCGGCGTTCGTGAAAGTGCCGTCCTTCTCGAGGAAGGTCGAGCCCGGCAGGAAGACGTGGGCGTAGTTCGCCGTCTCGTTCAGGAACAGGTCCTGCACCACGACGCATTCCATCGACGACAGCGCCTGCACGACGTGGCTGGTGTTCGGATCGGACTGGAGGATGTCCTCGCCCTGGACGTAGAGGCCCTTGAAGGTGCCCTCGATCGCCGCATCGAACATGTTGGGGATACGCAGGCCGGGCTCAGCGTCGAGCGGACGGCCCCACATCTTCTCGAACATCTCGCGCGTCGCGTCATCGGAGATGTGCCGATAGCCCGTCAGCTCGTGCGGGAACGAGCCCATGTCGCAGGCGCCCTGGACGTTGTTCTGACCGCGCAGCGGGTTCACGCCGACGCCTGGCCGGCCGAGATTGCCCGTCACCATGGCGAGGTTGGCGATCGCCATCACCGTCGTGGTGCCCTGGCTGTGCTCGGTGACGCCGAGACCGTAGTAGATCGCGGCATTGCCGCCGGTGGCGTAGAGCCGCGCGGCGCCACGAATCGCTTCGGGATCGAGGCCCGCCACAAGACCGACCGCTTTCGGGCTGTTCCGGGACTCCGCCACGAAGGCCGCCCAATGCTCGAAGGCGTCACGGTCGCAGAATTCGCGGACGAACCGCTCGTTGGCCAGACCCTCGGTGACAATCGTGTGCGCAAGCGCGTTCATCACCGCGGCGTTGGTGCCCGGCCGCAGCGGCAGGTGATACTCGGCCTCGACATGCGGCGTGCGCACGAGGTCGATGCGGCGGGGATCGATCACGATCAGCTTGGCCCCCTGCCGCATTCGCTTCTTCAGACGCGAGGCGAAGACCGGATGCGCGTCGGTCGGGTTGGCGCCGATCACCAGGATAACGTCGCTCTGCTCGACCGAGTCGAAATCCTGCGTGCCCGCCGAGGTACCGAAGGCCTGCTTGAGACCGAAGCCGGTCGGCGAATGGCAGACGCGCGCGCAGGTGTCGACGTTGTTGTTGCCGAAGCCGCCGCGGATCAGCTTCTGCATCACGTAGGTCTCTTCGTTGGTGCAGCGCGACGAAGTGATGCCGCCGATGGCGAGGCGGCCATGCTTGTCCTGCAATCGTCGGAACTCCGACGCGACCCGGCCGATCGCCTCGTCCCAGTCCACCTCACGCCAGGGCTGGTCGATGCTCTCGCGCACCATCGGCTTCAGGATGCGTTCCCTGTGATGGGCATAGCCCCAGGCGAAGCGGCCCTTGACGCAGGAGTGGCCGCGATTGGCCTTGCCGTCCTTCCACGGCACCATGCGCACCAGCTCCTCGCCGCGCATCTCGGCCTTGAAGCTGCAGCCGACGCCACAATAGGCGCAGGTCGTCACCACCGAATGCTCGGGTTGCCCGATGTCGATCAGAGTTTTCTCCGACAGCGTCGCGGTCGGACAGGCCTGCACGCAGGCGCCGCACGAAACACATTCCGAACTCAGGAAATTGTCGAGCAACGTGCCCGCCGAGACCTTCGAGTCGAAGCCGCGGCCCTCGATGGTGAGCGCAAAAGTGCCCTGCACTTCCTCGCAGGCGCGTACGCAGCGCGAGCAGACGATGCACTTGGAGGGATCGAACGTGAAGTACGGGTTGCTCTCATCCTTCGCCTGCCTCGTGTGGCTCTCGCCCTCGTAGCCGTAACGCACCTCGCGCAGGCCGACCGCGCCCGCCATGTCCTGCAATTCGCAATCGCCGTTGGCGGCGCAGGTCAGACAGTCGAGCGGATGGTCGGAGATATAGAGCTCCATCACACCCTTGCGGATTTTCTTCAGCTTCTCGGTCTGCGTCGACACGACAATGCCCGGCGCCACCGGCGTCGTGCACGAAGCGGGCGTACCGGTCCGGCCGGAAATCTCGACCAGGCAGAGGCGGCACGAACCAAAGGCTTCGATCGAATCGGTGGCACAGAGCCTGGGTACCTGGATGCCGGCATCCATCGCCGCCCGCATGATCGAGGTGCCGGCCGGCACTGAGACGGTCTGGCCGTCGATGGTGAGCGCGACCTGCTCCGTCGCGTGGCTGGCCGGCGTGCCATAGTCGGTTTCGGGAACGAGCGACATGACGGGTCCTCTATTCCGCGGCCGCGCTCACGGGCGGGCGGTCGAAATCCTCGGGAAAGTGCCTGATGGCGCTCATCACCGGATAGGAGGTGAAGCCGCCCAAGGCGCAGAGCGAGCCGAACTTCATCGTCTGGCAGAGATCCTCAACCAGCTCGAGGTTGGTAGCACTCCGCTCGCCGCGGATGATCTTGTCGATGGTCTCGACGCCGCGTGTCGAGCCGATGCGGCAGGGCGTGCACTTGCCGCAGGATTCGAGGGCGCAGAAGTCCATGGCGAAGCGGGCCTGGTGCGCCATGTCGACCGTATCATCGAACACGACGACGCCGCCATGACCGATCAGCCCGTCGCGCGCCGTGAAAGCCTCGTAGTCGAACGCCGTGTCGAACAGAGCGCGGGGGAAATAGGCGCCGAGAGGGCCACCGACCTGCACCGCCCGGACCGGCCGCCCAGTCCGTGTCCCCCCGCCGATCTCGTCGACCAGCTCGCCCAGAGTCACGCCGAACGCCGTCTCGAACAGGCCGCCGTGCCGGACATTGCCGGCAAGCTGGATCGGCATAGTGCCACGCGAGCGTCCCATGCCGAAGGCGGCATAGGACTCGGCGCCCTCGGCCAGGATCCACGGCACGGTGGCCAGCGAAACCAGGTTGTTGACGACTGTTGGCTGGCCGAACAGCCCCTTATGCGCCGGCAGTGGCGGCTTCGCGCGCACCTGCCCGCGCTTGCCCTCAATGCTCTCCAGCAGCGCGGTTTCCTCGCCGCAGACATAGGCACCGGCCCCGACGCGGACCTCGATGTCGAACCCCGTCCCTGTACCCAGCAGCCCGCCGGCTTCGGCGAGTAGCACGGCGTGCTCGAACGTCCGCACCGCATCGGGATACTCGGAACGGATATAGACGAAGCCCTTGGTCGCGCCGACGGCGAGCCCGGCGATCATCATGCCTTCGATCAGGGCGAAAGGATCGCCTTCCAGCAGCATACGGTCGGCATAGGTACCGGAATCACCTTCGTCGGCGTTGCACACGATGTACTTCCGGTCGGCCGATGCATCGGCGACCGTCTGCCACTTCAGGCCGGTCGGGAAGCCCGCGCCGCCGCGGCCACGAAGACCCGACCTGGTCACCTCCTCCAGCGTCTTTGCTGGCCCGAGGCTGCGGGCGCGTTCGAGGCCGCGACCACCGCCATGGGCCCGCCAGTCGGCGAGCAACAGCGGATCGACGACGCCACAGCGCGCGAAGGTGAGACGCGTCTGGCGCTTCAGGAAGGGAATGTCGTCGGGTCGACCAAGGCATAGCGGATCGTTGGCATCGATCGGTATCCCGACCACCAGCAAGCCCGGCACGTCACGCGGCCGGACCGGGCCAAAGGCGATGCGCCCGCCCGGCGTCTCGACCTCGACCATCGGCTCCAGCCAGAACAGGCCGCGCGAGCCGGTGCGCACGATCTCGATCTCGATGCCCCGTCGCTGGGCCTCTTCCTGCAGCGCGGTCGCGACCTTGTCGGCGCCCACGGCGCGGGCGGCGGCATCGCGCGGCACGAAGAAGCGTGTCGTCACCGCGAGACCTCGCGGGCGATCTCGTCGATCGACTCCGAATTCAGCCGCGCCATCGGTTCGCCATCGAGCATCGCCGAGGGCGCGGAGGCGCAGAGACCCAGGCAATAGACCGGCTCGACCGTGACGCTGCCATCGGGCGTGGTGCCGCCCCAGTCGAGGTTGAAGCGATCGAGCACGCGGCGGGCGAAGGCCTCGCCGTCCATCGACTGGCAGGCCTCGGCGCGGCACAGCTTCAGGACGTGACGGCCCGCCGGCTCCCGGCGAAAGTCGTGATAGAAGGAGACCACGCCATGCACCTCGGCACGGGTGATGTTCAGCGCCGCCGCCAGGAAGGAAATGGCGGGCTCCGGGACGGAACCGAACGCCGCCTGCAGTTCGTGCAGGATCGGCAGCAACGGGCCCTCGCGCCCCTCATGGCGGCGGACGATCTCCGTGGCCTCGGCTTCGTCCCAACGCAGCGACACCGTGAACTCCATCCCAAGACCAGCCGGCCGGATTTGCCGACCTTGTTTCATTGAATGTTCCGCGCGCGCACGCCTTCACACAATAAAGCTGTTCCGTGCTGCAATAGAACAAATCTATCGAGCCGCCAGTCTTGGGCAGGGTTCGACGATCGTCAGGCCAAGGTGGCAGCCAACAGGGTCGCCTCGGCGACCAGGGCGGTCGCAAGGGGAGTCATGGGCTCCCGTCGGGGCACAACGAGGCCGATCGAGTGCGTCGCATCCGGCTCGACGATGGGGATGGAGCGCAGATGCTCGGTCAGGCCGAGCGTGTCGGCGAGCTTCTGCGGCATGACACTGGCCCAGCGGCCGGTGCGGACATGGGAGAACAGCACGATCATCGAATTGGATTCGAGCGTCGGATCGGCCTGGGCGCCGGCCTCGTTCAGGAGCTGGTCGATGATGCGCCGGTTCTGCATGTCCAGAGTCAGCAGGCAGAGCGGGATCCGGCCGACCTCCGCCCAGGTGACACTTTCACGCTCGCCGAGCGGACTGTTCTCCGAGGTGAGCAACCGGTACTGCTCGGTATAGAGCGGCACCGCCCGCAGCCGGCCGAGCGGCTCGTTGTCGATGTAGGTCAGGCCGGCATCGGCCTCGAGATTCTCCAGCATCTCCAGGATCTCGACAGAGGTCCGCGACAGGATGGTGAACTTCACGTTGGGGTGCTTGGCGCGGAACGGCGTGGTGAGCGCCGACACCATGGCGAGCGCCGTCGGGATCGCGGCGATCCGCAGCCGGCCGCTGAGTCCCCTGCGCAGCGAGCTCACCTCCTGCCGCATCGCGCGCGTGTCGGCCACGATGCCGCGCGCCCAGCCGAGCACTCGCTCGCCTTCCGCGGTGAAGCCGATGAAACGCGAGGTCCGCTGCACCAGCATGACGCCGAGCATGTCCTCGAGGCTCTTGATGCCGGCGGAGAAAGTGGGCTGCGTGACCCCGCACAGCTCGGCGGCCTTGCTGAAATTCCGCTCCTGGGAGAGCGCAAGCAGGAATTCCAGTTTATCGATCATGGAGGAGAGACTAGCCGAAATCCGGCTCCCTGGCTTCCCGGTCCGCCGTCACTCCGCGGCCAGAAGAGCGGCAGCCGGGCGATGGATGCCGCACTCGGTTTTCTCGACCCCTCGCCATCTGCCGGCGCGCGGATCCTCGCCCGGCAGGATGGCGGAGGTGCACGGCGCGCAACCGATCGATGGATAGCCGCGCGACGCCAGCGGATGCCCCGGCAGACCATGCCGCGCGGCGTAGGCGTCGATCTCGGCCTGGCTCCAGCGCGCCAAGGGGTTGATCTTCGCCTGCGCGCCGTCGACCTCGAAGACCGCCAGTTCGCGGCGCGTCGCGGCCTGGAAGCGCTTGCGGCCGGTGATCCAGGCGTCGAAGCCCGACAGCGCTCGCTGAAGCGGCGCGATCTTGCGGAAGGCGCAGCAGCCATCGGGATCCCAGGTGGCGCGGCTGAGATCGGCGTCGCGGCGCGCCACTTCCTCAGCCGACGGACCGATACTGCGCACGTCGCTCAGAGCGAGATGGCGCACGAGCCGGTCGCGATGCTGGAGCGTTTCCGGGAAGTGACGGCCGGTATCGACGAACAGCACCGGGGTCGCACGATCGATTTCCGCCACCAGGTGAAGCAGGACCGCGGAGTCCGTACCGAAGGAAGAGACGACGGCGATGCGACCGGTGAAGATCTCGCCCAGCGCCGCGCGCAGGATGCGCGCCGGCGCCGCGCCGTCCAAGCGGCGCCTGAGATCAATGACATGTTCTGCTGGCGTAGGCATGGCTCCACTCCGCCGGTCCGCGGAGGAACCGACCTGGTTTCACTTGATTTGCGGGATCAGCGGCTCGAATGAGGCGTCGCCATCTCATTCACTCGTAGATGCGCCCGGCCGCATCCGCGAACAACGGTTTGCTTTGTCGAACTTGCCGCGACGCGCAGTACGATCTCACTGCCTCGCCGCTCACTGCGAATGGATACTGCTCGCCTAGTACTGGTCGGCCTGCTCGGCGTCATAGGCGAGATCGTCTTCGACCTCTCCCGTGAGTTCGCTGAGCGCGTCGTCGACCTGCGCCATGGCCTCGTCGACCTCGTGGCCCGATATGTCGAACTCAGCGGCCAGCCGTTCGAACGCCGCGCGAATTTCCGTCCTGGTCCTGAGTTCCGCGCGCCGCAGGGTATCGAGCTGACGGCCCGGCTTCCATACGGCGCTGAAGAGCCTCGTCCAGTCAGCCCGCAGGGACAGGGACGTCCCCGGCAGTGCGGCGAGCATCTGTCGTCCAATGCTCATTAATCTCTCCGAATGGAGTCTTGGAAGAAAGCTGGTCCGGGAAGAGCCGCTCGAATGTCGGCTATCGTCTCCGCACGGCGTCGAAGGTCCTGCACCGACGACAACAGTTCGACCTGTCGTCGGATGACAGTCGACCGATCGAGTGTGCGAGCGGGTCTGCGAGGATCATGATGACGGAAAGGTGGCCGTGACGACGGCGATGGTCAATGAAACGAGTCCGTCGATTTGCGTGGCTGTTCGAGCAAATGTTTCCGGACGCGAGGCCCGCGAGACCAGCGCCTCCTCAATCGAACGGTGCCGCCCGTCGCCGCTTCATCCGGTGGTCGCCGGGGCCGTCGCCAACTGGAACCGACAGTCGCCACGCTGGCAACGCGCCGCCGGCGCGCGCTTGCAGATCACGCGCCTCGACCGCTGGAAAGCGACAACTTCCGGTTCACGCCATGGCGTGTGGTTGAAATGGATTCGACCGGCCGATTGACGCGCGCTCACCCCACTCCTGGCGGCTCACTCGCTGGACCTTTCAGGGGAACAGGGCACCGGCATGTTCGCTGCCACCAGGCGCCTCCATCAGCAGCAGTCTGACTTCGGCCGACCGGATGTAACTCTTCTCCGATCGCCATTCGGCGAAGATCGACCTGGCGCGCGCCACACTTGAAACCTGGACACCGACGGTACTCAGGGCCGATCCAGGTCCCTCGCCCCGCTCCGTTCCCACGAACCTGATGCCGGCTTCGTTCCGCGTGGCCAGCACGACGACGCGGTCGAGAATCCACGTCCGGAAGTCGGCTCTGTCCGCGGGAAAGGTGCAGAGGATCAGGGCGCCCACGGGAGGCTATCCATTTCTGAACGCGTAGCCGTAGCCGTTGAGAGCCGGGGCACCGCCCAGGTGGGCATAGAGAACCCTGGAACCCTCGGGGAAATAGCCCTTCCGGACGAGGTCCATCATGCCCTGCATCGATTTGCCCTCGTAGACGGGATCCGTGATCATCCCTTCGAGGCGTGCGCAGAGGCGGATCGCTTCCTTGGTCTCTTCGGACGGCACCCCGTAGACGGGATAGGCGTAGTCCTCGACGAGCACGACGTCGTCCTCGCCGATGTCGCGGCCCAGCTCGACCAGCCGAGCGGTATTGCGCGCGATCTCGAGGACCTGCGCCCTGGTCTGCGCGGGCGTGAAGGACGCATCGACGCCGATGACCTTGCGCTCGCGTCCGTCCTTGGCGAAGCCCACCAGCATGCCGGCATGCGTCGAGCCGGTGACGGTGCAGACCACGATGTAGTCGAACGCGAAGCCGAGTTCCTTCTCCTGCCGCCGGACCTCTTCGGCAAAGCCGACATAGCCCAGGCCGCCATACTTGTGGACCGAAGCCCCGGCCGGAATGGCATAGGGTTTGCCGCCCTTGGCCTTGACGTCCTCGATAGCCTCCTCCCAGCTCCGCCGGATGCCGATATCGAAGCCCTCGTCGACCATCTGCACGTCGGCGCCCATGATGCGGCTGAGCATGATGTTGCCGACCCGGTCATAGACTGCATCCTCGTGCGGCACCCAGCTCTCCTGGACCAGTCGGCACTTGAATCCGATCTTTGCGGCGACCGCGGCAATCATCCGGGTGTGGTTGGATTGCACGCCGCCGATCGAAACCAGCGTGTCGGCGTTCGACGCGATCGCGTCGGGGATGATGTACTCGAGCTTGCGCAACTTGTTGCCGCCGAAGGCGAGGCCGGAATTGCAATCCTCCCGCTTGGCATAGAGCTCGACCTTGCCGCCGAGATGCTCCGACAGGCGTTCGAGTTTCTCGATGTGCGTCGGCCCGAATGTGAGCGGATACCGCTCGAACTTGGACAGCATGGAAGTTCCTTCCGCTGAGGCGATTCAATCTGTCCGGATCGTATCGAACCCGGGATCGAAGGTGCTCTCGAATACCGGGGTGCATTTGGCTCCCTGAAGGACAAATGGTAAAATTCACGATCGATACTTCGAATTGCATGCTTAGTAGAGGAAGATCCTTCCATGTCCGATGAACTCGACCGGATCGACTTCCGGATGCTGAGGCTCCTGCAGGGTAACGGGCGACTGTCCAATGCCGAGTTGGCGAAACGGGTCTCCGTCAGTCCCGCAACATGCCACCGCAGAACCCAGCGCCTTTTCGACAAGGGCTATATCGGCGGCGTCCGGGCGGCGGTGGCGCCCAGGAAGGTCGACAGGGGAGCGCTGGTAATCGTCGGAGTCGTGCTCGACCGCTCGACGCCTCAGAGCTTCGGCGACTTCGAGAAAGCCATCGCGAAACTGAAGTTCGTCCTCGACTGCCATCTGGTGGCGGGCGATTTCGATTACTTCCTGAAGATCCGGGTGAAGGATATGGAGGACTTCAACCGCATTCACGGGGAAAAATTGATCGCCCTGCCCGGCGTGCGGCAGACGAGAACCTTCTTCGTCATGAAAGAGGTCATCGACAACGCACCTCTTGATTTCTGAGAGTGCCGCAGGCCTGCCTCAGTCGAACAGCGTCGCCAGCCGCTGCTTCATCTGGTCGGCGATGTAGAGCGCCAGCGCCTGGATGGTGGAGGTCGGGTTCACACCGCCCGAGGTGACCCAGATGCTGCCGTCGACGATGAACAGGTTCTTCACGTCGTGGCTGCGGCCCCATTCGTTGACCACCGAGCGCTCGGGATCGGTGCCCATGCGCGCAGTGCCGAGCAGATGCCCGGGATAGTTCAGCGCCGTCCGCGAGGCATAGAGCCGCGTGGCGCCGGCTTCCGTCAGGATCTCCTTGGCGCGGGCGATGCCGTGCTCCATCATGCGGCGCGTGTTCTCGCTGATTGTGTAGTCGATCTTCGGCGCCGGGATGCCGTTGCTGTCCTTCAGCAGCGGATCGAGGGTCACGCGATTGTGCTCCTCCGGCAGATCCTCGCAGGCCACGCCGATGTTCAGCCGGTGATCGAGCAATTGCCGGTACTGGCGATGATGATCGCGGCCCCAGGGCACAAGGCCGGTCACGGCGCCGAGCATCGCCTGGTTGGCCGGCCCCGTGCCGCGGCTGAATTGCAAGGTGTAGCCCCGCACGAAATCACGCGACGGGTCGGTCTCGTAGAACTGCTTGCTCCAGATGGTGTTTATCGGTCCGCGTCCGCCGTCCAGCGGCTCGTCGACATAGCCGGACACCATCGGCCAAGGATGCAACATCAGGTTCCTGCCAACCAGGCCCGACGAATTGGCGAGACCGTTCGGGAACTTGGCGGAGGCCGAGTTCAGCAGCAGGCGCGGCGTGCCGACACCGTTGCAGGCCAGGATTACGACCTCGGCCGGCTGGAAATGCTCGACGCCGCCGGCATCGTAGTAGATCACGCCGGCCGCCATGCCGTGCGCGTCAATGGTGATCTCGCGCACCCGGCAGCGCGTGCGCAGCTCGACGCCGGCCCGGATGGCCAGCGGCCAGTAGGTGATGTCGGTGCTGGCCTTGGCGCCCTGGGCACAGCCCGGCGTGCAGTGACCAAGATTGATGCAGCGGGCGCGACCTTCGTAGTCAGTGGTGGCGATACTGCTGTCGGAGGGCCACCAGTGCCAGCCCAGCCGGTTCATCGCCTGGGCGTAGCGTGTGCCGGTCTTGCCGAGACCGATCGGCGGCATCGGCGGATGGCGTGGCGGCACGCCGGGATCGCCGGCGAGGCCGGAGACGCCCATCATCCGGTCGTTCTCGTCGTAGAACTTCTCCAGCGCCCAGTAATCGACGGGCCAGTCGTCGGCCACGCCGTCCAGCGACTTCACCTTGAAGTCCGACGGATGCATGCGCGGCCAGTGGGCCGTGTAGATGATCGTGCCGCCGCCGACGCCGTTGAAGTTGGCAATCTTCATCAGCGAGTTGTCGTCGTTGATCGGATAGTCGGTGTCCCGACCGCGGCGATTGGGGCTGATCTCGAAATCGGTGTAGCGCCGCGCCTCCCAGTCGCGTCCGTTGCTGGGGAAGTCGGTCGGCTTCATCCAGTCGCCCTGCTCCAGGCACAGGATGCGCATCTTCGTCTCGGCGAGGCTCCACGCCACGGCCGCACCCGACGCGCCGGACCCGATGATCAGGACATCGACCTTTTCGTTGCCGGCCATGTCAGCGCTCTCCTGCCGGCACTACACGATCGTCGCGCCAGAAAGGCGCTCGGCTGCGCACGACGTCGAGCAGCGACCAGTCACCTTGCTCCAGCACATAACCCTTCGGGAACGGCGCGCGCGCCTCGTGCCCGAGCGCCCGCAGGACGCGATCGTCGCGATAGTAGGCGCCCACGATCACACGCCCGAGGGTGACGGCCGGCGCGCCGCCCTTGGCGTACCAGTCGTTGATCAGGGCTTCTCTCGCGTCCCGGTCCATGTCGGCGAAGGCGCCGCCCGACTTCGCCGCGATCGCCGCCAGGGCTACGCGAATCAGCGGAAGGTCCCGGCCCACCGATCTCACGATGTCGTCGAAGATGGCCGGGTCGTCGGCGCCCGGCATGTCCAGGGCGGTGTCTTCGGGAACCATCGTCCCGGCAATTATCCTGAAGTGGTCTATTTCAGCATCTGAAAGTCGAGTGTCGGGAGCGGCGGCCATGTGAACCCTGCTGACGTGCAGGTCGATCCTAGGCGATCGCGCGACCGCCATCGACGTAAAGATTGACGCCGTTGATGTAGGCGCCGGCATCCGAGCACAGCAGCAGGGCCGCACCCACGAGATCGCCGGGCTGGCCGAGCCGGCCGTTTGGTATGCGCTGGACGAGCGCCTCACCCTCCGTGACCATCTGATCGCGATTGCGCGCCGTCAGGATGGCGCCAGGCGCCAGGTTGTTCACCGTGACGCCCTGTCCGCCGAACTGGCGCGCGAGGTTCCACGCCCAGTTCAATTGCGCGGCCTTGGCGCCGGCATAGACCATCATCCGCGGATGCGGCCGGACCTGTTGCACGCTGCCGATGGTGACGACCCTTCCCCAGCCGCGCTTCCCCATCGGCGGGACGAGGTCCTGCAGCAGCTCCAGCGGGCTGCGCAGATTGACCGCGATCTGCCGGTCGAACCGCTCCCGACTGATCGCGTCGTAGGGCTCCGGCAGCTCGATCGACGCGTTCAGCACCAGGATATCGACCGGCGACCAGGCCGAGACGGTTTCAGCCAGCCGATGCCCCGCGTCGTCGGCGGCGAAGTCCCGCCCGAAGGCGCGCGCCGTTCCTCCTGCCTGTTCGATCTCGCGCACCACGGCGGCGGCATCGGACCGCTCCTCGTCGGTGTCGGCATGGTGGATCGCCAGTCTCGCGCCAACGCGGCTCAGCGCTAGGGCAATGGCCCGGCCGATTTCGCGGCGGGCGCCGGTGACCAGCGCCGTGCGGCCGGTCAGGCGAAAAAGGTCGAGCGGATTTGACGACATGAGAACTCCGGATTGCCGTCAGCATGGCAGGCTATTTCCATTGGCGAAACCGGAAGCCGGTTCGCGCGCGCCCGAGACTTGTCAGCGCACGCGAGGGCTGCTCCCCTTCGAGCCAAGGGAGAATGGAAATGAAGAACGATTCGACCCATGACTACATCGTCGTCGGTGCAGGATCCGCGGGTGCAGTCGTCGCCAGCCGGCTGAGCGAGAGCGGCAAGCATCGTGTCCTGCTGCTCGAGGCTGGCACGCAGGGTTCGAACTTCTTCTGGTCGAAGGTGCCGGTCGGCGTCGCCAAGATGATCGACGATCCGGCGGTCAACTGGTGCTACTCCTCCGAGCCCGACGAAGGCTCGGGCGGGCGGCGCATCGCGGTGCCGCGCGGCCGCATGCTGGGCGGCTCCAGCTCGATCAACGGCATGGTCTATATCCGCGGCCAGGCGCAGGACTACGATCACTGGGCGCAGCTCGGCAATCGCGGCTGGAGCTACCAGGACGTTCTGCCGATCTTCAAGCGCATGGAGCGCTTCGAGGGCGGCTCCGACGAGTTCCGCGGCCGCGAGGGCATCCTCCCCGTCACCCACACACCGCGCAACAAGGTCCCGTTGCTCGAAAAGATGATCGAGGCGGCCGAGAAGATGGGCCTGCCCTACAATCCCGACCAGAACGGTGCCTCACAGGAAGGCATCGGCATGTCCCAGGTGACGATCACCAGGGGACGCCGCCAGAGCACCGCCTTCTGCTATCTCGATCCCGCGCGCGGCCGCGCCAACCTGCAGATCGACCAGGGCGCGATTGCCGAGCAGCTCGTCCTCGAAGGCAGACGCTGCGTCGGCGTCCGCTATTCCGTGAACGGCGAGAAGCGCGAGGCGCGGGCCACGCGCGAAGTCATCGTCTCCGGCGGCTCGATCAATTCGCCGAAGCTTCTGGAGCTCTCCGGCATCGGCCAGGGCGACCGGCTGCGGGCGCTCGGCATCGCGCCGGTGCACGAGCTGCCGGGCGTCGGCGAGAATTTGCGCGACCATTACTCCCCGCGTATGAAATTCGAGATCACGGGGAAGAACCTCACCTTCAACGACAATGCGCGCGGCTGGCGGCTGGTCCGCGAAGCGGCGAAGTACGCCCTGTTCCGCGAGGGCTTCCTCGCCTCGACCTCGGTGCCGATCCGGCTCTACTTCCGCACCCGCGTTGGGCTCGATTCGCCCGACGCCACCATCTCGATCGCGCCCTTCCTCTACGAGATGGTCGGCAAGGAACGCCGCGTCTCGGCCCAGAAGGGCATCACCATGAACGTGAACGTGCTGCGTTCGGAGAGCACGGGCTCGGTCCACATCAAGTCCGCCGATCCCGCCGAACCGCCGGCGATCCGCTTCAACTTCCTGTCCACCGAGCACGACCGCACCGGCATCGTGAACGTGCTGCGCAAGGGCCGCGAGCTGATGGCCACGTCGCCGCTCAAGGAAGTCACCGGCAAGGAGATCGCGCCCGGCGCCCATCTCCAGAGCGACGCAGACCTGCTCGAATGGGTGCGCAACAATGCCGAGACGACCTATCACCCGGTCGGCACCTGCAAGATGGGCAACGATCCGCGGGCCGTGGTCGACCCCGAGCTGCGTGTCCACGGCATCGCCGGCCTCAGGGTCGCCGACGCCTCGATCATGCCCACGCTAACCAGCGGCAACACCAATGCCCCCACCATCATGATCGGCGAGAAGTGTGCCTCGATGGTGTTGGCGGCGGCCGACGTGGCCCGGGCTGCGTGACGTTCGGACTCCCGGAGGTCAGGGGGCTGCCCTGACGAAAATCTCGCGCCGCAATTCGTCCGCGAGCTTCAGGCCCAGGGCGACCATCACACCGCCGGCGAGCAGGTCGAGGTAGCGCGCGATGCGCTGATACAGTTTCTGCGCGACTCCGGTCGAGAAGAACACCGCCAGGGTGCCGTACCAGAGCGTGGACTGGACGGCGACGATTGCCACGATCGCGGGATAGACCCAGCCGGGCGCATGGGGCGGCAGCGCCACCAGAAAGGCGCTGGTCCAGAACACCGCCGACTTCGGATTGCTCAGCGTCGTCATGAGGCCGGCCATGAAGGGATTGCGCCCCGCCAGCTGGGGCGCCGCCTGGCCACTCGCCGTCGGGGTGACCCCGGCCCGCAACAGTCGGACGCCCACGTAGATCAGGTAGGCGGCACCGACGAAACGCAGTGCGCGATAGAGCCATCCCGCCTCGAGGAGAAGCGCCCCGACCCCGCCGATCGCCAGAACGACCCAAAGCAGCGAGGCGACGACCACGCCGGCAACCGCCTTGAGGCCATCGCTTCGGGAGCGCGTTGCAGAGTACCATCCCACCACGACGGTGTTCGGGCCCGGCAGCATGGCCATCAGAAGGTGCATCGTGGCGAGACCGATCAGATTGGGCACGAGGTCCATTGCATACGTCCTTCGGCAAGAGGGGCATTGCCCGGTACGGGTCTTACCATGCGACGTCTTCCGCCGTGCCGGAAGCTTGAAAGCGCGCCTTGGCCGACGCACGCTGACGATCGACGCGAATTGGAGCTGGTGACGAGATGCTGACGGACCGCTACGGCCTTCCCCTGTCCACGACGAACGTCACCGCGCGCGATGCCTATGTCGAGGGCGTCGATCTCCTGCTGACGGTCTATCCCGGTGCCGCCGCCGCGTTCGAACGGGCCATCGCAGCCGATCCGGCCTTTGCGCTGGCCTATATCGGCCGGGCCCGCGCTTCCCAGCTTGCCGGAAAGCTGGAGGCGATGCGCGCGGACCTCGCCATGGCCTCGTCGCTTGCAGACGGAGTCTCGGCACGCGAGCGGAGCCAGATCGAAGTCTTTCGGTCGCTGTTCGCCGGCCAGCCGGTCGCCGCACTGGCTGCGTTGCGAGCCCATGTGCAGACATGGCCGCGCGACGCTCTGGTCCTCAGTCTCGCGGCCAACCAGGGCGGATTGATCGGCATGTCCGGCCTGTCCGGCCGCGAACAGGACCTCACCGACTTTCTCGATGGCCTTGCCGCGCACTACGGCGAGGATTGGTGGTTCGAGGCCCATCGCGGCATGGCGCTGTCGGAGATCGGCCGTCACGACGAGGCCCGCCCGATGATCGAGCGCTCGCTGGGCCAGTTCCGGCGCAATGCCTATGGCGCCCATGCCTTCGCCCATCTCTGTTACGAGACCGGCGAACGGGACGCGGGTATCGCCTTCCTGCGCGACTGGCTGCCGCTCTACGATCGCGGCGGCGGCCTCTTCGGACACCTGAGCTGGCATCTCGGCCTGTTCGAGCTGCATGCCGGCAATCTGGAGGGCGGGCTTCGCCTCTACACCGACGCCTTCTGTGCCGACGATCACCGTGGCGCGATCCACCAGAAGCTTTCCGATTCGGCCGCCTTCCTGTGGCGCGCGGAACTGGCGGGCCATCCGCACGATTCCGCGCGCTGGGCGAAGCTCAAGGCCTATGCGCGCGAGAAGCTCCCGCGCCCCGGCATGTCCCTCGCGGACTGGCATGTCGCACTGACATACGCCGCCACCGGCGACGACGCCGCACTCGAAGGCTGGATCGGGGCTATCGAGGAGCTGGCGAGCGCCGGACGCTATCCGTCCGGAACCGTCATCCCCGCCGTGGCGCGCGCTTTCGCGGCCTACCGGCGCGGCGATCATGAGACGACGATCGACCTGATCGAGCCGATGCTGCCCGAGCGCGAACGTATCGGCGGCAGCCGGGCGCAGGGCGACCTGGTGGAAGCGACGTTGCTTCAGGCCTACCTGGCCTCCGGACGCATGGCGGATGCAAGGCGCCTGAGCGCGGACCGCCGCCCCGGCCCGGCAGGCCTTCCGGTTTCCGGGCCCGATTGATCGGGACTCGATCACCCCGCCGCCGAGGCTCGGAACTCCGCCGGATCGTCACGCAGATACGTGTGCGCACGGGCGTTGCGAGGCGACGCCATATTCCGCGCGGAGAATGTGAATTGAGCCCACCGCAGTCGGCCGGCATCAAATGCTGGCCCGTCTGCATTCGAGCAAAGTGGTACCCCCGGTCGGGCTCGAACCAACACTCCGTGAGGAACCTGATTTTGAGTCAGGCGCGTCTACCAATTCCGCCACGGGGGCACACAATCGTGCGCCGGGAATAAAGCCGAAGGGTGGAACCGGGTCAACGCTTGCGACGACCCTTTCGGTCCACACTGCCGATAGCAAGCGGCGGGGAAGAGTAGATCGCCCGGACTTCCCCGGGGAAATGCGGTTCACGCGCCCAGTCTGTCGGCGTGCCACCTGAGATGATCTTCGATGAAGGTCTGGATGAACCAGTACGAATGATCGTAGTCCCCGTGTCGCCGCAGGACCAACTCTTGCGTTGCGCTCGCGGCTGCGGCTTCCAGCGCCTCGGGTCGCAGCTGGTTCGAGAGGAACTGGTCCTTCAGCCCCTGGTCGACGAGGATCGGGCCCGGGAACCGGCTGCCCCGCTTCAGCAGCTCACAGGCATCCCACGCCGCCCAGCGCGCACGATCCGGGCCGAGATAGTTGCCGAACGCCTTCTCTCCCCACGGCACGACGACCGGATTGCAGATCGGCGCGAAGGCCGAAACCGACCGATAGGCCTGCGGGTTCTTGAGTGCGATCGTCAGCGCGCCATGGCCGCCCATCGAATGACCGAACACGCCGCGCCGGCCCGCCTCGGCCGGGAAGTTGGCCTCGACGATCGCCGGCAGCTCCCGCGTCACGTAGGAATACATTCGGTAGTTCCGCTTCCACGGCTCTGCTTCGGCATCGAGATAGAAGCCGGCACCCGTGCCGAAATCCCAGTCGTCGTCCTCGCCCGGCAGACCTAGCCCGCGCGGACTGGTGTCGGGCGCCACGAGAACGAGTCCCAATTCGGCGGCATGACGCAAGGCGTTCGCCTTGATCATGAACGTCTCCTCGGTGCAGGTGAGGCCCGCGAGGAAGTAGAGCGCCGGCAGCGACCGCGACGAGGCTGTCGCCGGCACGAAGACCGAGAACTTCATCTCGGTGCCGGTCTCCGTCGAGGCGTGGCTGTAGAACCCGACCGTTCCCCCAAAGCACGCCTGCTCGCTCCGCACCGTCATACTCATCATAAGCCCACCATTTCCTGAGGACGCCGATGATACATGAGAAGGCGGCCTGATGGTTCCTCCGGCTGATCGCGCGCGCTCGAGCGGCTTACCGCAGCGACGATGCATTGATCTTGATCAAAGATGGCGATTTGGTCGCAAGTATGCTCCCATCGGCTGAAGGAGAAGATCATGTGCAATTTGTGCTTGTCGCGTCGCGGTCTGCTTTCAGGAATGGGCGGCCTCACGGTCGCCGCCACGATCGGCGCCGTGTCGACGAAAGCGGCCCTCGCTCAGCCAGCCCGTTCGGCCGACACGCCGGACGCGGCACTCGCCCGCCTGATGGAAGGCAATGCGCGCTACGCTTCCGGCAAGATGGCGGAACGTGATTTTTCCGCCGGCCGCGCCGCGCGGACCCAGGGCCAGGCACCGTTCGCAGCAATCCTCAGCTGCGCGGATTCACGTGTTGCTCCGGAACTGGCGTTCGATCAGGGCCCCGGCGAACTCTTCATCGTCCGGGTTGCCGGCAATTTCGTGACGCCGGACGGACTGGGCAGCCTGGAATACGGCGCCGCCGTCCTGGGCACGAAGGTGATCATGGTGCTGGGCCATACGAGCTGCGGCGCGGTGAACGCCACCGTCGACGCGCTGCAGAAGGGCAACACCCTGCCCGGCCACATCGCCGACCTCGTCCGCGCCATGAAGCCCGGCATCGAGCCGGTGCTCAAGACCGCGGGGCCCGATCTCCAGCAGCGTGCGATGATCGCCAACGTGCAGGCCAACGTTCGCCGCCTGCAGACCGAGAAGCCGATCCTGGGCGACATGGTCGCCGCAGGAAAGCTCAAGGTCGTCGGCGCCTATTACGACCTGCCCACCGGCAAGGTGATGATGGTCTGAGGACCGACGCAGATCCAGATCGTGACATCGATGCAGGAAAGGCTCCTGCATCGATGCCGATCGACCGCCTCTAGCCCTTGATGAAGGCAAGCAGATCGGGATTGAGTACGTCGGCATGCGTCGTCAGCATGCCGTGCGGATAGCCCTTGTAGATCTTCAGCGTGCCCTGCTTCAGGAGCTTGATCGACAGCTCGGCCGCAGCGACGATCGGAACGATCTGATCATCGTCGCCGTGCATCACCAGCGTCGGCACGGTGATCGCCTTCAGATCCTCGGTGAAATCGGTCGCCGAGAAGGCCGCGATGCAATCGTAATGGGCCTTGGCGCCGCCGATCATACCCTGCCGCCACCAGTTCTGGATGGTGCCCGGCAGGACCTTCGCCCCTTCGCGGTTGAAGCCGTAGAAGGGCCCGCTGGCGAGATCGAGATAGAACTGCGCGCGGTTCGCCGCGAGAGAGGCGCGCAGGCCGTCGAACACCTCGAGGGGCAGGCCCTTCGGGTTCTTGTCGGACTTCACCATGATCGGCGGCACGGCGCTGACCAGCACCGCCTTGGCGACACGACCCGGCTTCGACCGCGCGACATAGCGCGCCACCTCGCCGCCACCGGTCGAATGACCAATATGGACGGCGTTCTTCAGGTCGAGATGGTGGGCGAGTTCGATCACGTCGGCGGCGTAGGTGTTCATCTCGTTGCCGCTATCGGTCTGCGTCGAGCGGCCATGTCCGCGACGATCATGGGCGATCACCCGGTAGCCCTTGCCCAGGAAGAAGAGCATCTGGGCATCCCAGTCGTCCGCGCTCAGCGGCCAGCCGTGGTGAAACACGATGGGCTGCGCATCCTTGGGGCCCCAGTCCTTGTAAAAGATCTGGGTTCCGTCCATCGTCGTGATGAAAGCCATGTGAAGTCCTTTTGCGATTGTGAACGCCGCAGGAGGTTGACCCAGAAGGCTGCCCGCCGCCATCGTCCATGAGCAGGCGGCGCTCTATACCAAAGTACAGTGGGCCTCCGCTGCGGGGGACAACCGCGGCGTGCAGGACCTATTGTGCAGCCAAAGTCGATCAGCGAAACGGCGTACCGCTTGCGAGGACTCTGTCGGTCGGCTCTTATGCGGCCGTCATGCATCCCTATCATCACGCCCGCACCCATCCCGACAAGCCCGCCTACATCATGGCCGGCAGCGGCGAGACGGTGACCTATCGCCAGCTCGACGAGCAGTCCAACCGCATCGCGCAGCTCTTCCGCTCGCTCGGCCTCCAGGCCGGCGATCACGTCGCGATCTTCCTCGAGAACAATCCGCGCTTCTTCGAGATCTGCTGGGGCGCCCAGCGGTCGGGCCTGATCTATACGGCGATCAGCTCCCGCCTCACCGCCGCCGAGGTCGACTATATCGTCACCGACTGCGGCGCCCGCCTGTTCGTCACCTCGAAGGCGCTGGCCGACAAGGCGGCCGAGCTGGTGCCGCTGATGAAGGGCGCTCCGCATCGCTACATGATCGACGGTACGATCCCGGGCTATGAGTCCTGGGAGGATGCGGTCGCGCGCTGTCCCGCGACGCCCATCGCCGACGAGACGGCCGGTCACGACATGCTTTATTCGTCGGGAACGACGGGGCGACCCAAGGGCGTCATGCCGGTGGTCGAGAAGCAGCCGATCGACTTCGACAATCCCCTGCTGGCGGTCAGCCGCAAGCTCTACGGCATAGACAGCGACACGATCTACCTGTCGCCGGCGCCGCTCTATCATGCGGCTCCGCTGCGCTTCAACATGAGCGTCATGCGGCTGGGCGGCACTTCGGTGATCATGGAGCACTTCGACGCCGAGGAATATCTGTCGCTGATCCCGAAGTACAAGATCACGCACACGCAGGTCGTGCCGACCATGTTCGTCCGCTTCCTCAAGCTGCCCGAGGAGGTGCGCGCGAAGTACGACGTCTCGTCGCTGAAGTGCGCGATTCATGCTGCCGCGCCCTGCCCCATTCCCACCAAGGAAGCGATGATCAACTGGTGGGGCCCGATCATCTGGGAATATTACGGCGGCACCGAAGGCAACGGCCTCACCATGTGCAACGCCCAGGAATGGATGGCGCACAAGGGCACGGTCGGCCGCGCGATCATCGGCAAGCTCAAGATCTGCGACGACGAGGGCAACGAGCTGCCGACCGGCGAATCCGGTACCGTCTACTTCGCCGAGGGCCGTCAATTCGAGTATCACAACGATCCGAAGAAGACAGCCGAGTCACGCCATCCCAAGGGCTGGAGCACGCTGGGCGACGTCGGCTATCTCGATGCGGACGGCTTCCTGCACCTGACCGACCGCAAGGCCTTCATGATCATCTCCGGCGGGGTGAACATCTACCCGCAGGAATGCGAGAACCTGCTGATCAACCACCCGAAGGTGATGGACTGCGCCGTGTTCGGCGTGCCCAACGCCGACTTCGGCGAGGAAGTGAAGGCGGTCGTGCAGCCGCGCGACATGGCCGATGCCGGCCCCGCGTTCGCCGAGGAGCTGATCGCCTACTGCAAGCAGCACCTCTCCGCGATCAAGTGCCCGCGCAGCGTCGATTTCGAGGAGGAACTGCCGCGCCATCCGACCGGCAAGCTCTACAAGCGCCTGCTGCGCGACCGCTACTGGCAGGGCATGGCGAGCAGGATCGCCTAGCGAGGAACGTCGGGCGCCGCTACGGAGCGCCCGCCGAGGCCTTCCACCTCGGCGCGGCCAGCGTCTCGGCGTAGTTGGTGAACATGAGGTTGAACGAAATGCTGACCCGCTCCGTCGTGCCTTCGTTGGAAGGCACGTGGTGGCGCAGCCACGACGGGAAGATCACCATCCGGCCGGGCTGCGGCTGGGCAACGGATGCATTGGCCGTCACGTTCGTGGGCTTGCCGCTCCACGGCATGATCGAGATCGGCCGCGGATCCTGGAAGACGAGTTCCGTGCCGCTGCCGGGAATGTCGACGTAGTAGACGCCGCTCAGGAAATTGTTCGGGTGGGCGTGGGTGGGATGGTAGCTGCCCGGAGGATTAACGTTGGCCCAGCAGCCCGTGATCATCAGTGGAAAGCGCTCGAGCTGAAGAAATTCGAGGACGCTCTTCGAGGAGACTTCGATCAAGCCAGCCAGTTCGGCGAAGCCCGGTCGCGTATGCAGATCGTGCGGCGTCTGCCAGTTCCGGCCGCTCTGCAGCTGCGGACGCGGCGAAATGATCGTCTCGATTTCGGCCTTGAGCCTGGAATTGAAAGGCGCCGCGTCGGCGGGAGCGATGTCGAGGATCCAGAGCGGCGTGGGGAACAGCTCCTGAACCTGCTGTTTGATTTTCATGTTTCTCTCCCTGTTTTCACATCCAGTGTATCCCTGATTTTTCAGAACGAAACGCGGCACAGTTGCCGGGTCGGCAAGGTCCTTACCTCATGGGCCTCCGGCCCCCTGCCTGCTATGCAGGACCACTGAATCACGAACCAATTCCCAAGGGAGATCCGCCATGAAGGCAGCCGTCGTCACCGACAAGGGCGTCCAGTACACCGACGCCCCCAAGCCCGTACCCAAGGCAGGCGAGATCCTGATCAAGGTGAAGGCGGCGTCGCTGAACCGCGCCGACCTCGCCGTGGCGTCGGGTCATTCGCACGGCCGCATCGGCGGTCCCGGCACCATCGTGGGCCTGGAATGCGCGGGCGAAGTCGAGGCGATCGGCCCCGACGTGAAGGACTTCAAGCCAGGCGACCGGGTCATGAGTTCGGCCGCCGGTGGCTTCGCCGAATATGCCGTCACCGATGCCGGCCGCGCCCACAAGATCCCCGCCAACAACATGAGCTACGAGCAGGCCGCCTGCATGCCCGTGGCCGTACAGACCATGCACAATGCGCTGGTCGGCGCCGGCCGCCTCAAGAAGGGTGAGACCGTGCTGATCCAGGGCGCGAGCTCGGGCGTCGGCCTGCTCGGCATGCAGATCGCGAAGATCATGGGGGCTTCGGTCGTGCTAGGCAGCTCGACCAACGATAGCCGCCGCGCGCGGCTGGGCGAGTTCGGCTGCGACGTCGCCATCGACACGCGCGATCCGAAGTGGCCGGACAAGGTCAAGGAAGCGACCGGCGGCAAGGGCGTCGACCTGATCGTCGACCAGGTCTCGGGCGGCGTGATGAACCAGAACATGGAGGCCGCCGCCATCCTCGGCCGCATCGTGAATGTCGGCCGCCTGGGCGGCATGAAGGGCGAGTTCAACTTCGACCTGCATGCGCTGAAGCGCATCGACTATATCGGCGTGACCTTCCGCACCCGCAGCCCCGAGGAAGTGCGCGACATCGTGCAGGCCGCCCGCAAGGACCTGTGGCCGGCCATCGAGGACGGCAAGCTCAGCCTGCCGATCGACAGGACCTTCCCCCTGTCCGAGGCCGCCGCCGCGCTTGCGCACATGAAGGCCAATGCCCATTTTGGCAAGATCGTCCTCGTCGTCTGAGGACGGAAACAAGGCAGGCCCGCAATGAGCAAATCGATCAACCATCTCGCCACCGCCGACGGCCTGTTCTTCGGCAAGGATGGCCTCGACCGGCGCAAGACCGAGAAGATGGTGGACGAGGCGCTGGCCGGCACCGACGACGGCGAGCTGTTCCTCGAATACGTCCAGAGCGAGAGCCTGTCGTTCGACGACGGCAAGCTGAAGAGCGCGTCGTTCGATACCTCGCAGGGCTTCGGCCTGCGGTCGGTGGCGGGCGACGTCACGGGCTTCGCCCATGCGTCGGCGCTCGACGAGCAGGCGCTGAAGCGCGCGGCCGAGACGGTGAAGACCGTCCGCTCGGGCCGCGGCGGCACGTCGGATGAGTCTCCGCGCGGCACCAACCGCCTTCTGTATGCCGACGACAATCCGATCGACGGCGTGCCGTTCGCGCAGAAGGTCGCCCTGATGCAGGAGATCGATGCCTATGTCCGCGGCAAGGAGCCCAAGGCGCGCCAGGTCTCGGTCTCGCTGTCGGGCTCGTGGCAGGTCGTGGAGATCGTGCGCGCCGGCGGCTGGCGCGCCGCCGACGTGCGCCCGCTGGTGCGGTTGAACGTCAGCGTGGTCTGCGCCGACGGCTCGCGCATGGAAGCCGGCAGCACCGGCAGCGGCCGCCGCGCCGCCTATGGCGATATCTTCCTGCCGGGCTACTGGCGGAAAGAGGCCGACGAGGCGATCCGGCAGGCGCTGGTCAATCTCGATTCGATCGAAGCGCCGGCCGGCGAGATGCCGGTCGTGCTGGGCGCCGGCTGGTCGGGCGTGCTGTGGCACGAGGCGGTCGGCCACGGGCTGGAAGGCGACTTCCACCGCAAGAAGACCTCGATGTTCAGCCACCTGATGGGCGAGATGATCGCGTCGCCCGGTGTTACCGTGGTCGACGACGGCACGCTGAACGACCGCCGCGGCTCGCTCACCATCGACGACGAAGGTACGCCCACCCAGCGCAACGTGCTGATCGAGGACGGCCGCCTGGTCGGCCTGATGCAGGACCGCATGAACGCCCGCCTGATGGGCGTGAAGCCGACCGGCAACGGCCGCCGCCAGGGTCACGCCTATGCGCCGATGCCGCGCATGACCAACACCTTCATGCTGGGCGGCGACAAGGACCCGAAGGAAATCATCGCCTCGGTGAAGAAGGGCCTCTACTGCGCCAATTTCGGCGGCGGCCAGGTCGACATCGTGTCGGGCAAGTTCGTGTTCAGCGTGACCGAGGGCTACCTGATCGAGGACGGCAAGCTCGGCCGCCCGGTCAAGGGCGCGACCCTGATCGGCGCCGGGTCCGAGGCACTGACCCGCGTCGGCATGGTCGGCAACGACATGTCGCTCGATCCCGGCATTGGCACCTGCGGCAAGGACGGTCAGGGCGTTCCGGTCGGCGTCGGCCAGCCGACCCTGCGCATCGACGCGCTGACGGTCGGCGGCACCGCGACCTGATCTCCGCTTCCCCTTCGAATTCCTCTCCCTGACAGGGGGAGAGGGGCATGAGTGGTGCTTGCTACCGCTTCTTCTTTTTCGCGGCCCTCTCGGCCAGCGCTTCCTTGTTCGCGGCTACGGCAGCGCGGATCAAGGTCTTGAAGGCCGGTGCGTTGAGGGTACCGCCCTCGGGAATGTCGATGGCGCGTCGCACGTTGCCGTCGAGGCTGGCGTTGAACAGCTTCTTCGGATCGGGCAGTGCCGCGCCGCGCGCGAAGGTGAGCTTGACGATCTGCTTGTAGGTCTCGCCGGTGCAGACGATGCCGTCATGCTCCCACACCGGCACACCGCGCCACTTCCATTCCTCGATGATTTCCGGGTCCGCCTCATGGATCAGCTTCCGCACGCGAGCCAGTGTCTCGCCGCGCCAATCGCCCAGCTCCTTGATTCGCTTGTCGATGTTGGCGGAAGCGGCGACGCTCATGGTCAGGACTGATAGAGCTGCTTCGATTCGGCCAGGCTGACGACAATCGCTTCGATGGCATCGAGCGTCGGCGTATCGAGTCCGGCGGCGCGCGCGAAGGCCACCGGCGCGCGCACGATCGCCTCGACCTCCATCGGCCGGCCGCCTTCGTAATCCTGCAGGATCGACGGACGGTGATCGGGATAGACGCGCTTGGGCCCGTAGCGAACCTCGGGCGAATCGTCGAGCACGACGCCGTTCGCGGCGGCGATGGCCAACGCCTCGGCATGGGCGCGGCGGGCCAGACGATTGACCATCGGCGTCGCCTGGATGGTCGTCGGCTGGCGCAGGATGAGGCACAGCGTCGAGCCGGTGAAATTGGCCATCAGCTTGTGCCAGATGTCGTAGCGGATGTCGGTGGTCGAGGGCGAGGCGATACCGGCCGCGATCAGCGTCTCGCGCAGCCTGGTGATGCGCGGCGTCTGCTGGTCGTCGGGTTCGCCCACCCACAGCACGTTGCGCTCGGGCGAGATGTTGCGCACCACGCCGGGCTCGATCACGTGGTTGGACGAGGTGATGACGCCGCCCAGGGTGCGGTCGAAGCCCACCGTCTTCAAGAGAGCGCCGCCGGGATCGAGGCGCGACAGGTCCGGCGCCTTGGGTCGGTCCTTGCCGAGCCCGTGGCCGTACCACCAGGGAATGCCGTTCTGCGCGAAGACGACCGGCGTGTCCGGCCCCAGCAGGGGCGCCACCGTATCGGCGATCGCCGACAGGCTCGAGGCCTTCAGGGTCGAGATCACCACGTCCTGCGGGCCGAGATCGGCCGGCTTGTCGCTGGCCGCGACCTTGGCGACGATGGTCTTGTCGCCGGTCAGCAGGGTGAGGCCTTTGGCGCGGATCGCCTCGAGATGGGGACCGCGGGCCACGACGGAGACCTCGTTGCCGGCCGCCGCGAGGCGCGTCGCATAGTTGCCGCCGATCGCGCCGGCGCCGAAAACACAGATACGCATCTTAACTCTTCGTCTCCGCAAATCGCAGCGAGCCGAGGAAGCGGGTAGCCGCGGCTTTCGTGTCCTCGTCGTTCTTCGCCGTGACCAGAAGGCGATAGAGCCGGTCCTTCACGATGTAGGTCCGCATCATCACGAGCGAGCCCTGCTGGTCGGCAATGTCGAGCGCGTAGCCGTCCCACCCCTGCAGGGTCACCGGCTCGTCGAGCACGTACTTGAATTTGGCGCGCGGGAAGGCCTTCTCGGCCTCGCCGCGTCCCAGTTCGCGGGCCATCTCCTTGCCGTCCTTGGACGAGAACCAGCCGGGCTCGTAGTCGACATAGTCGAAATCGAACATCTCGTCGGCGCGCTTGGAGGCCCAGGCGAGTCTCTCGCCGGTATGGCCCTTTTCCTTCTCGGCCGCCGAGCTCTTGTTGACCGGCGCCGGCATCTCGAGCCGGAAACGCAGGTCGGGGCCGACCACGGTCTGCCACTGGTCGGCCTGGGCGTAGGCGACCGTCGGTACGGCCGACAGGGCCGGCGCCGCAAAAACGAACGAACGACGGGTCATTCCAATACTCTTCGACAAACTCATACCGGCGGCACCAGCTCTTCGCGGCCGGACCAATCCCAGGCGAGGCCCGTGCGCGAGACACCAAGCAGCAGCCCGTGCAATTCCCTCGGATGGATCCAGCCGCCGTCAGGATCGGTCACCGGATCGGAGCCGCGCGGCGTGTAGCGCGCATTGGCGTCGAGCAGGCGCTGGCGCACGTTGGGCCAGTCGTGGACCTCGACGTAGCACATGTAGAGCGAGTCGCCGTGCTTGTGGGCGAAGCGGCCCATCGCATGGACGTTGTCGGTGACCTGGCTGAGTTCGATGCGGTCGAGCCGGTTGGGCGGATCGAACAAAGTGAGCGTGCCGATATAACCGAAGCGCTCGCTGCCGATCTCGCTGAAGCGCGATGGATCGAGGCCGAACAGCCCGGCATAGACCGCGGCGACGCGGCGCCAGTCGCTCATCAGCGTGTTGGTCGTCTCGTAGAGGAACGACACCGGCCCGACCCTCGGCCGGTAGGTGCTCTCGGAGATCACGATCGGCAGGCCGAAAGTCGCCTCGTTCGAGAGATAGAGCTGCCCGTTGTCGCGGTCGTAGCCGATCCCGAGACCTTCCCAGCGCTTCACCATGCCGTCGAGATCGGCGGTGCAGTAGCCCGCCGTCATCAGCCCCTCGCCGCGCCGGCTCAGGAAATCCTGGGTGAGGCCCGCGCCGTCGGCCTCGCAGAGTTCGAACTCGCTCTCGCCGACCGCGAGGATCGTGCGCCTGGCCGAGAGATGGCGGCTGTGGTCGTGCCGCGCCACCTGGCTGCCGAGCAATTGGCCGAAGCGCTGCGCCGCCTTGGCGGCGTCGTGCACGGCGATCTGGACGCGGTCACACCGATCGAGCATGCCGCGACCTTACCTCAGTAGGCGTAGTCGCGGAACAGCGCCGCGAAGGATCCTTTCCATTCGCCATTCCACTTGGCGAGGAGTTCGTCGGCCGGCGCCTGGCCGCTGGCGACGGCGCGGTCGAGCGGCGCGAGGTACATGGTCTCGTCGGCCCCGTCCTCGTTGAGCTGCCTGCGCGCGCGCAGGCCGGCATGGGCGATCTCGACGACGTCGCGCGCCAGCTCGGAGAGGACACGACCGCGGAACATCGTGGCGAGGCCCGACTTCGGCGTCTCGGCGCGCAGGAAATCGTGGTCGACGGTGCTCCAGTCCTTCACCAGGTCCCAGGCCGCGTCGAGCGCGCCCTGGTCATAGAGCAGTCCGACCCACAGAGCCGGCAGCGCATTGAGCGCGGCCAGCGGACCGGAATCGGCGCCTCGCATTTCGAGGTAGCGCTTCAGCCGCACCTCGGGGAAGGCCGTGGTGATGTGATCGGCCCAGTCGTTGATCGAGGGCAGCTCGCCCGGACGCGCCGGCAGCTTGCCCTTCAGGAAGTCGCGGAAGCTCTGGCCGGCCGCGTCGATGTACTTGCCGTCGCGATAGACGAAGTACATCGGCACATCGAGCATGTAGTCGGCGTACCGCTCGAAGCCGAACCCGTCCTCGAATACGAAGGGCAGCATGCCGCAGCGATCGGGATCAGTGTCCGTCCAGATGTGGCTGCGATAGCTCTTGAAGCCGGCGTCCTTGCCTTCCTTGAAGGGCGAGTTCGCGAACAGGGCGGTGGCGATCGGCTGCAGCGCCAGCGAGACGCGGAACTTCTTCACCATGTCGGCTTCGGAGTCGAAGTCGAGATTGGTCTGCACGGTGCAGGTCCGCAGCATCATGTCGAGGCCGAGATTACCCACCTTGGGCATGTACTCGCGCATGATCTTGTAGCGGCCCTTGGGCATCCAGTGCATGTCCTCGCGCGTCCACTCGGGCGCGAAGCCCAGCCCGATGAACGACGCACCGATCTCGCCGGCGACCTGCTTCACCTCGTCGATATGCTGGCCGTTCTCGGCCGCCGCCTCGTGCAGGGTTTCGAGCGGCGCGCCGGACAGTTCCAGCTGGCCACCCGGCTCGAGGGTGATGCTGGCTTTTCCACGCAGAAGGGCAATCGGGTTGTTGCCCTCGACCACCGGCTCCCAGCCGAAGCGCGTCAGCCCTTCGAGCATGGCGCGGATGCCGTCCGGCCCGTCGTAGGCCAGCGGCTTCAGCGTCTTGGTGTGGTAGCCGAACTTCTCGTGCTCGGTCCCCATGCGCCAGTTGGCGCGCGGCTTGTTGCCGGCCGCGAAGTATTCAATCAGCTGCCGCCGATTTTCGATCGGCGCGCCGCCGCCCGACGGAGGTGCGGACATACGATCATCTCTCCCTGATCGCTCCACGCCTTGTGAGGGCTTCGGGAGCGGCGCGGTCGCATGAGAAAACCTCACCCGAGGCCGCGGCTGGTTCATCCTGTTCGATTCGCTCTCTCCCACATCGCCGGGGGCCTGCGCAAGCGCTCAGACGGTAACCCTGGAGGTGCGATAATCGCCGCTGAGACGCGGTGTCGGCCGTCGCCAGTCGCCCACCAGCGCCTGCCAGCATGCAAGCGCTGCCAGCGCCGCCGTGTCGGCCCGCAGGATGCGGGGACCGAGTCCCACCGACGTTACATCCTTTATGCGACGCAAGGCCTGGAGTTCGGTTTCGGCAAAGCCGCCTTCGGGGCCGATCACGATGGCCCAGGGCGCCGCGCGGGCCGCGGCGTCGAGCCCCGACAACGCCTCCACGATGGGCGGTCCGCCGCCGGTCTCGTCGCACATCATCAGGCGTCGCCCTTCGGGCCAGCGATCGAGCAACTTCCCGAGATCGACCGACTCACGCACCTCGGGGATGGTCAGCCGCTCGGTCTGTTCCGCGGCTTCGATCGCATTGGCCTGCAGGCGCCCCACATTCACCCTCTCGACCGCGGTGTGACGCGTCACCACGGGTTGCAGGACGGAGACGCCCAGCTCGGTAGCCTTTTCGGCGATATAATCGATGCGGGCACGCTTCACCGGCGCGAAGCACAGCCAGACGTCGGGCTCGGGCGCCTGCTCGCGCGCACGCTCGCCCAGTTCGGCGACGGCGGACTTCTTGCCCCGGAACGACAGGGTGCCGCGCCATTCGCCGTCGCGACCGTTGAACAGCAGCAGCGGCGCCCCGTCGGGCCGCCGCATGACGTTGCGCAGGTAGTGGATCTGCGCCTCGTCCAGCGGGACTTCGCCGCCGGCCGCGAGATCCGCCTCGACGAAGAGACGCGCCGCATTCATCTATTTGCCTTCATGGATCATTGTCGCGCATAGCTGCATCATGAAGCGCATGATGACGCCATGACCGCCGGGCGGACAACCGGCTTCACCGATATCGACCGGACGCACTGGACGCTGCGCTACCTGCCGCCCTGGGCGCGCCCCTATGGGCGGCTGGCGCGCTGGGACCGGCCGATCGGCATCTGGCTGCTGCTGTTTCCCTGCTGGTGGTCCTCGGCGCTGGCCGCGGCCCCCCACTGGGCGCAGCTCGCGGGCTACATGGCGCTGTTCGCGGTCGGCGCCATCGCCATGCGCGGCGCGGGTTGCACCTGGAACGACATTGTGGACCGCAAGGTCGATGCGGGCGTCGAGCGCACGCGCGGGCGGCCCCTGCCCTCGGGCGAACTGAAGCTGCACCACGCGCTGATCTGGATGGCGCTGCAGGGTGCCGTCGGCGCTGCCGTGCTGTTCAAGCTCAACAAGTTCGCGGGCGGCGTGGCGCTGCTGTCGCTGCTGCTGGTCGCGATCTATCCGACGATGAAGAAGATCACCTCCTGGCCTCAGGTGGTGCTGGGCTTCGCCTTCAACTGGGGCGCGCTGGTCGGCTATGCGGCCGTCACCGGGACACTCTCCTGGGCCACGGTCGCGCTCTATCTCGGCGGCGTCGCCTGGACGATGGTCTACGACACGATTTATGCCATGCAGGACCAGCGCGACGATGCGGTGGTAGGCGTGCGCTCGACGGCCCGCCGCTTCGCCGCCGCGCCGAGGCGCTGGCTGAGCTTCTTTGCCGTGCTGGCGATGGGTTTCTGGATCGCCACTGGCCTGTTGGCGCCACTCGGCATCGGCTACTTCGTGCTGCTAGCCGGCATCGCCCTGCACCTCTGCTGGCAGATCGCCCTGCTGAAGCCCGACGACCAGGCCGACTGCCTGATGCGCTTCAAATCCAACCGCGCCATCGGCTGGCTCATGCTGGCGGCCCTCATTGTCGACAGGATCGCCTGATGTCGAGACTGCCCCGGGATCCCGAGGGATTCATTCGCGCCAACACCGCCCTCGAAGCGCCCGCGATGGTGCCCGAATTCAAACTGTGGCTGGCCACCGAGTATGTGCCGATCTGGCAGGCGACCGAGTCGTGGCTGGAGGAGCAGAACGTCGACCCGCCCTACTGGGCCTTCTGCTGGCCGGGCGGTCAGGCGATCGCACGTTACCTGCTCGACAATCCCCAATTCGTTGCCGGTAAGCGCGTGATCGACTTCGCGGCCGGCTCGGGTGTCTCGTCGCTGGCCGCTGCGCGCTGCGGCGCAGCCTCGGTGGTGGCCAACGACATCGACCAGCTGTCCCTGGTCGCCGCCCGCCTCAATGCGGCAGCCAACGGTCTTTCCATCGAAACGAGCAACGAGGACTGGCTGGCCGGAGCGCCGGGAACCCCCGAGGCCGACGTGGTGATCGCGGGCGACGTCTGCTACGAGCGCGAGATGTCGGTTCAGGCGCTGGCCTGGCTGCGCAGCCATGCCGCAAGGGGCCGGCTGGTCCTGCTGGGCGACCCGGGCCGCAACTATTTCAGCGCCCAGGGCCTGGAAGAACGCGGCCGCTACGAGATCCCGACCTCCCTTCAACTCGAGAACCGGGGCATGCGAGAGACCGTCGTCTGGCGGGTTCTGCCGGTTTCATGAGGTCATTCGACGGTGGGCTGTTATAATTCCGTAACTGTTCTTTCACAGACGGATCGGGGTACAGCAGAACCATGCCCCCTAGCACCAAGAAGACAAAAATCGGCGCGGCCGATTTCGCGAGCCTGTACGAAGGCTTCAATGCCCCGGTCTCGCGCTTCGACTGTGGCCGAAAGTGCGCGCCGCTGAACGATGGCGAACCGGTTTGCTGTTCCACGCAGAACGCCGTACCGGTGGTGCACAAGGCCGAATGGGAGCTGCTCAAGACCCGTACCGACCTGTGGTCCAAGTTCAAGCCCTACGACTATTCGACCCGGATGATCGTCGAGGAGCTGACCTCGGACTGCATGGCCATCCACTGCAAGGGCGCGCGCCACTGCGAGCGCGACAACCGCACGATCGCCTGCCGCGGCTTCCCCTTCTATCCCTACCTGACGCGGCAGAAGGAGTTCGTCGGCGTCGGCACCTACTGGGTGTTCGAGGATCGCTGCTGGATGATGTCGAACCTCGAGGTCGTCGACCGCAAGTTCGTCGAGGAGTTCATCGCCACCTACGAGGCGCTGTTCGTGAAGGACAAGGACGAGTTCGACACCTACGTCACCTTCTCCGCCACGGCGCGGCGGACCTTCTCGCGCTGGAAACGGGAGATCCCGCTGCTCGGCCGCAGAGGCGAACTGCTGGTCGTGACGCCCTCGACCGGCGAGATCCGGCCCGGCAAGGCGAAGGACTATCCGAAGCGGGAGCCCTTCAACTCCGAGAAGAACTACCGCCAGGCCATCAAGGATGCCGGCGGCGTGTATCCCAAGGACGGCCTGCGCCCGGGCTGACCTTTCAGTGCCGCCACGTCGCGGCTTCGGCTGGCGCTTGGACGACGCGCCGATGGCGCAGCGCTACAGAATTTTACCGCAGGTACTTCGCGAAGAACGCCCGCGTCCGTGCCTCAGCGTCGGGTGCGGCGACCGTGTCATAGGCGAGATGATGCCGCCTGCCCGCCGCGCCGGGCACGTTGCGGTCGGCGACCTTCGAATCGAAGCTGTGATATGCGTTGGGATAGTAAACCGCGTCGACGAGGCTGCCGCGCGAGAGGCCCGAAACCAGCGTCCGGCAGCGATCGGCCGGCGTCCAGTCGTCTTTTTCGCCGGCCAGCAGCAGCACCGGGATATCGATGCCGCCATCGAATTTTGGATTGCAGCCGGGATAATAGGCGACGCCCGCGGCCAGGCCGCGCTGTGCCAGGCCGAAGTTCTTCTGGGCCGAGCGGATCACCGTCGAGCCGCCATGGCTGTGGCCGATGATACCGACTTTGCCCTTCACCACATCGGGCCGCGTCGCGAGATAGTCGAGCGCGCCGGCAATGTCGGCCACACGCATGTTGGGTGTCACCACGTTGCGCGTCGTGCAGACGGCTTTGGTGCCGCGCCGACCGAAGGAATCCGGCGCCAGCACGAGATAGCCCCAGCTCACCAGCCGCTTGCCCCAGGCATCGGTGTGCGAGTTCGTGCCCGCACAACTATGCGCCAGGATGATTGCCGGGAACGGTCCGTCGCCTGACGGCCTGTAGATCCAGCCCTTCACCTCGGGCCCCGCCGGGCTGCTGCCGACGGTCACGCTGGGAAAGCTCACGGACTGCGCCCACGCAGGCGTGCCCAGAGCCACGAGGAGGACGATCACGAGCGCACGGATCATGTCGCGCCCCCAGCCTCACTCCGGTTGGATACCCGCCAGCTTGGCGATTTCACCCCAGCTCACAAGCTCCTTCTTGATGCGCTGGGCGAAGGCGTCGGGCGCTTCGCCGCCCGGCAGGCTCGACAGGTCGCGGATCTTGGCCTGCATCTCGGGCTCGGCCAGCACAGCGACGACATCGTCGCGCATGCGGTTGGCGAGCGCTGGCGACATCTTGCCCGGCCCGAACATGGCGAACCAGGCGGTCGTGTCGACGCCCGGCACGCCCGCCTCGGCCATGGTCGGAATATCCTCGAGGCCCGGCAGCCGCTTGGTGCCGCTCACCGCCAGCATGCGCAAGGTGCCGGCCCGATGGTGCGACATCACCGTGAGCGGGCTGGTGAAGCCCACCGGAATGTGGCCGCCGGCCAGCTCCTGCATCATCGGCGCGGCGCCCTTGTAGGCCACGTTCTCGATCTTCAGCCCGCTCTTCACCCGGAACAACTCGCCCACCATGCGGGTGGTGTTCTCGGTGCTACCGAACTGATACTTGCCGGGATTGGCCTTCGCCGCCGCCATGAACTTTTCCATCGAGTCCATGCCCGCCTTGGGCGAGCCGATCAGCGCGAGCGCCCCCTCGATCAGCGGCGTCACCGGTGTGAAGTCGCGTTCGGTGTCGTAGGGCAGAACTTTGGTCGTATAGGGATTGATCGTGTGGGCGCTGGTCGTAACCAGCAGCGTGTAGCCGTCGGGCGGTGCCTTGGCGACGATCTCGCTGCCCAGGATGCCGCTCGCGCCGCCCTTGTTGTCGATGATGACCGTCTGCTTCCATTTTTCGGCAAGGCGCGGAATGACCAGGCGCGCCACAAGGTCGGTGCCGCCGCCCGCCGGATAGGGGACCACCACTCGGACCTGCTTGGTGGGATAGTCCTGCGCGCGGACGATCGCCGGCGCCGTTCCGAAGGCAACGCCAGCCGTGGTCGCGGCCACGAAGCCGCGTCGCGTCATGCCTGTCATGCAATCCTCCCGTTCCATTTCCTTGCCGACACACTAGGGTTCTTCCGGGAGGAAAAAAACATGTTCGATCTGGTCATCAAGGATGCGGAAATCCACGACGGTTCGGGCGCCCGGCCGGTCCACGGCGACCTCGGCGTGAAGGACGGCAGGATTGCCGCCATCGGCCCGAATCTTGGTGCCGCCCGCGAGACCGTGAAGGCCGACGGACTCGCCCTGGCGCCGGGCATCATCGATGGCCATACCCATTACGACGCGCAGATCACCTGGGACCCCTTCGTCGATCCCTCGCCGGCGCTGGGCGTCACGACCGCGATCCTGGGCAATTGCGGCTTCACCATCGCGCCCTGCAAGCCGACCGACCGCGACCTCACCATGCGTCACCTCACCCATGTCGAGGGCATGTCGCTCGACGCGCTGCGCGCCGGCATCAACTGGGGCTTCGAGAGCTTCCCGCAATATCTCGACATGCTGGAGAAGAACGGCGTCGGCCCCAACGTCGCCTGCTTCGCCGGCCACTCCGCCATCCGCACCTTCGTGATGGGCGCCGATGCCACCGAGCGTGCCGCGTCCGAGGCCGAGGTCTCGAAGATGGCCGATCTGGTGCGCGAGGCGATGGCGGCGGGCGCCATCGGCTTCGCGTCATCGACGTCGGAGGCGCACAACGGCGAAGGCGGAACGCCGATGCCATCGCGCCTGGCCGACGACCACGAACTGCGCACCCTCGTGAAGGCGATGGGAGAACGCGGCACCGGCGTCTACATGCTGACCAAGGGCCGCGCGACGACGATCCCCTATCTCGAGGAGATCGCCGCCGAAGCCAATCGCCCGGTGGTGATCGCCGCGCTGTTCCATTCGAACACCAATCCCGAGGCCGCCTTCACCACGCTCGAGCAGGTGAACGAAGCGCGCGCCCGCGGTCGCACTTTGGTGGCGCAGACCTCGTGCTGCCCGCTCAGCATGGATTTCACGTTCCACAGCCCCTACCTGTTCGAGAGCATGCAGGCGTGGAAGCCCGCCATGGCGGCGCACGGTCCGGCCGAGCTTTCGAAGATCTATCGCGATCCGGCCTGGCGCGCCTCGGTGCGCGAGGAGCTTTCGGCCAAGCGCGGCCGGCTGCTGTTCAATGGCGAGTGGGAGAAGCTCTTCGTCGTCGAGACGGCGAAGGACGAAAACCGCGCAATGGAGGGCGCGACGCTCGCCGAACTTGCCAAGCAGGCTGGCAAGGATCCGTTCGACTTCATCCTCGACTTCGCCCTGTCGGAGAACCTCGACACGATGTTCGTGGCGCAGCTCCTGCACAACGACGACAAGCAGGTCGGCCGCATCCTGGCCGATCCGAACACCCACATCTCGCTGAGCGACGCCGGCGCCCACCTCACCTTCTTCTGCGATGCGGGCTTCGGTCTGCACCTGATGGGCCACTGGAGCCGCGACCTCGGTGTGCTCGACCTGCCGAACGCGGTGCATCGCCTGACCGGCCAGCCGGCCAGGCTGTTCGGCATCCAGGATCGCGGCCTGCTGCGCGAGGGCCTCGCCGCCGACCTCATGCTGTTCGATCCGAAGACGGTGGCGCGCGGTCCGAAGCGGCGGGCGCACGACCTGCCCGCGGGGGCGGCGCGCCTCACGGCAGGCGCGATCGGCCTGCATGGGGTCTGGATCAACGGCGCCCGCGCCGCCGACGAGAAGGGCTTCTGTGCCGATCCGGCGTCGCGGCCCGGCAAGGTGCTGCGCTCGTTCTCCGCCTAGGAGCGCGTGCGCAGATAGACCGCGACAGCGCGGCCGGACAGATAGGTCGCGCCAAGACCGGCGACGCTGGTCGCATAGGGCACCCAGGTCGCCGCCTGCTCGATGACGAGCGGCGCCAGGGTGGCGGCGACCATCGCCGTTGTGATCACCACCGTGGCGAAGAGCCCGTCGCTTGCGCCGGGCAGGCGGACAAGGCCGAACTCGTCGATATCGGCCTTGATGAAGAAGCCGCGGATCACGCCCAGCACGAGGCCGGTGGCGAGAGCGCCCCGCAGCAACCACGGCTCGCGATGCTCCGGCGCGACGAAGCCCATCATGATGTAGACGCAGATGAACGCCAGCACCGGCGGCACCAGCAGCAGGCTGCGCGAACGTGGCCGTGCCTGCCATTCCGGCAGCGACACGTAGAGGCAGGCCGCAATTGCGGCCACGGCCAAGAAATGAAGAAGATTCAGAGCCCACACTCCCGAGACGTCCAGGACTTCCCCAAGCCCGATGCCTAGGTAGCCCAGCACGCGGAGCGTGTCACGGCCACTGCTTTACACCACGGGCGGCATTGCCCAGCGCACCATCGAGCCCGCCCTCGCCCTGCTCGCGCCCCGGCTCGGCATAGCTCACCATGTTGACGTCGAGCGGCCCCAGTCGCACCGCGAAGGTCGAATAGGAGACGCTCAGCGGCCCGTCATGGGCATTGCGCAGGTCATAGACCCAGCGGCCGGCGTGCCAGAAATTGCCACCGCCGCGCGGCGTCGGCCGCACGAAGGTACCGAGCCCGTAATGGGCGCCACCGCCGACCTGTTTGCCGTCCGGCGACATCATCCATTGCCGGCCCCGAGGCCCGATCGCCGGATTGCCGGGCGCGAACGCCTGGTAGAAGCGCCCGTATTCGGCGAGGGGCATGCGCCAGCCGCCATAGCTCGACAGGATGCGCCACGCCGGGTCCAGTACGGCGTCGCGCGCGCCGAGGGGCGTCAGGACGGCGTCCCTGCAATAGCGTTCGTAAGGCTGGCCGGCCGCCTCCTCGATGATGGCGCCCAGCACCAGGTAATTCGCATTCGAGTATTCGAAGCGCTCGCCCGGCACGTATTGCAGCCTGCGGGAGAACAGCCAGCGGAGTTGCTCGTCGAAGGCCGTGCGGCTTCCCGAGTTGCGCCGAAGCCAGTTAGCCATGTCGCCGTCACCGCCGGTCGACGAACCGAAGCCGCCGCGATGGACCAGGAGTTCCGAAACGCTCACCGACAGGAGACGCGGGTCGGCCGGCTGCCCGGTCCGCGTCATCGTGCGCGCCAATGCCTGCGAGACCTGTGTCTCGAAGGACAGGATACCGCGCTCGACCAGGGTAGCGACGCAGACGCCGGTCACCGCTTTCGACAGGCTGGCGTACGGCACGGCGGCGCCTGACGCGAGACGGCCCATCGTCGCCTCGTGCACCGGCTGACCGGCATGCATCACCACCAGCCCGCCGCGCGTGCGCTGTGTCTTCGACATCCAGCCGCGCCACGCCTGTTCGATGTCCTCGACGCCCTGGGCGGAGGCTGGTCCGGTGGCGGCGACGACGAGCAGAACGAAAAGGAGGAGAAGCCTCAAGACATCGCCCGACGGCGCGCGACCTCGACCAGGGCGCGCGAACTGTCCTCGGGGGAGGATTTGTTGCGCTTCACCTGACCGCACTTCAGGCATTTGTGTACGATGATGTATCGCCCCCGCGCCTGCTCCACCGCGATCGGCTCCATCAGCCCGCCGCACTCCGCGGCGCGGTCGCCGGGATTTTCGTCGACATGCTTGCTGTACAGGCAGGTGGGACAATGGTTGGTGAAGCCATTGCCTGTGACCTCGGTGCCGCAGCGCTCGCAGGCGAAGTTTTCGATGTTGCGCGTGAAAAGACGAGCCATCTTCCCAGTTTCGCACTGCCCTTGCGCGAGCGCACACGAAAAAGGGGTGGGCACCCGCTAGCGCCCACCCCGTCGGCTCGACAGTAGTTCTTTAGCGATAGTAGCCGTCGTTGCGCGGTGTCGTCGCTGCACCGATCGCGGCGCCACCCAGGCCACCCACGACCGCGCCGGCAACGGGAGCGCCCATCGTCGAGCCCACCACCGCGCCCGTGCCGGCGCCGATCGCGCCGCCGGTCAGCGCGCGGTCCGTTGGATTATTGCCACAGGCGGCGACACCCAGGCCAAGCGCCGCAACGATCGCGATATTGGTGAACTTCAGCATGAGAGTCTCCTGCGCGTGAATTGTTAGCGAGAGAACGATGGGAGAAGCCTGCCGGTTGCGTTCACGGATTCGCGCGCCGCGCGCGATCACAGCGTGGACACGACCTCCTCAAGATGGCCAAAAGACAAAGCCGGCGATCGCGAGGATTGCCGGCCTTGATCACGACGTGGAGAGACAGAAGGTCTCCGGTCGCAGCCGACGCCACTCGGGGAGAGGGTTGGAAGGCCGCAACCGGAGGGCCGGACCGCACGGTCCGGCTTCCTTCTAACGTGCGCCGCACCGACTCGTTGCCGGTGCAGCGGACTTACGATGGACGTCTTGTCTTACTGGATGACGATTTCGACGCGGCGGTTCTGCGGCTCGCGGACGTTCGGGCC
>NZ_CAMFKM010000021.1 GCF_945957355.1 uncultured Reyranella sp.
ATGCGTTATCTCCCTCTCACCGACGCCGATCGCCGCGAGATGCTGAGCGTGATCGGCGCCAAGTCGGTCGACGAGCTGTTCCGGGACGTGCCGGCATCGGCGCGGCTGGCGGCCAAGGTCGGCGGCCTGCCCGATCACCAGGGCGAACTCGAGGTCGAGCGCGCCTTCCAGGGCTTCGCGGCCAAGAACCTGTCGCCCGCCTCGTCGCCGTTCTTCATCGGCGCCGGCGCCTACCGCCATCATGTGCCGGCGACCGTCGACTACATGATCCAGCGCGGCGAGTTCCTGACCTCGTACACGCCGTACCAGCCGGAGATCACGCAAGGGACCCTGCAGTACCTGTTCGAGTTCCAGACGCAGGTGACCCTGCTCACCGGCATGGAGGTCGCGAACGCCTCGATGTACGACGGGTCGACCGGCACGACCGAAGCCGTGCTGATGGCCAACCGCATCACGCGCCGCCACAAGGCGCTGATCTCGGGCGGGCTCCATCCGCAGTATCGCAGCATCATCGAGACCACGGCCAAGTGGGAAGGCTTCACGGCGAACTTCTCGAAGACTGACGCCGAGGGCTTGGAAGACCTGATCGCTGCGGTGGATCGCGACACGTCCTGCGTCGTCGTGCAGAACCCGAGCTTCTTCGGCCATATCCGCGACTTCACCAAGCTCGCGGAAGCCTGCCACGCCGCCGGCGCGCTGCTGATCGTCGTCGTGACGGAAGTCGTGTCGCTGGGCCTGCTGATGCCGCCGGGCGAGATGGGTGCCGACATCGTGGTCTGCGAGGGCCAGTCGATCGGGAACGGGCTGGGTTTCGGCGGTCCTTACGTCGGCCTGTTCGCGACCCGCGACAAGTACATGCGCCAGATGCCGGGCCGCCTCGTCGGCGAGACCGTCGATGCCGACGGCAAGCGCGGCTTCGTGCTGACGCTGTCGACGCGCGAGCAGCACATCCGCCGCGAGAAGGCGACGTCCAACATCTGCACCAATGCCGGCCTCTGCGCGCTGGCCTTCACGGTGCATCTCACCCTGCTGGGCGAGGCGGGCTTCACGCGGCTGGCCGAACTCAATCACGCCAAGGCTTCGCAGCTTGCCGACAGGCTCGCGGCGGTGCCCGGTGTGACCGTGCTGAACGACAGCTTCTTCAACGAGTTCACCGTGAAGCTGCCGAAGCCCGCGGCCGAGGTCGTCGAGGCGCTGGCGGCCAAGCGCATCCTGGGCGGCCTGCCGGTGTCGCGCCTGATTCCCAACGATCCCTCGGTCGCGAACCTGCTGCTGCTGGCGGCGACCGAAACGGCGACCGAGGCGGGCATGGACCCGCTCGTTGCCGCGCTGAAGGAGGTGCTGTGATGGTACAGTCGCTCGACCGAAGCCAGGGACGCGCCGGGAGCATCGGCTCAGGCTCGGCCAACTCGCACGGCACCTTCACCGGCAACCGCGCGCTCCAGATCGAGGAGCCGCTGATCTTCGAGATGGGCCAGGCCGGACGCTGCGGCGTCGACCTGCCCGAGCCGCCGAAAGTCAAAGACCGGCTGAACGGCGTGCGCCGCAAGGGCGCGATCGGCCTGCCCGGCCTGTCGGAGCCGCAGGTGGTGCAGCACTACACGCGCCTCAGCCAGAAGAACTACGCCATCGACATGGGCGTCTATCCGCTGGGCTCGTGCACGATGAAGCACAATCCCCGCATCAACGAGAAGGTCGCGCGCCTGCCGGGCATCGGCGATCTCCACCCGCTGCAGCCGGTCTCGACCGTGCAGGGCGCGCTGGAACTGATCGACAGCCTGGCGCACTGGCTGAAGACCCTCACCGGCATGCCGGCCGTGGCGATGTCGCCGGCCGCCGGCGCGCATGGCGAGATGTGCGGCATGATGGCGATCGCCGCGGCCCTCGAGGCCAAGGGCGAGCGCGCCCAGCGCCGGACCGTGCTGGCGCCCGAATCGGCGCACGGCACCAATCCCGCGACGGCGGCGGCGCTGGGCTTCGTCGTGAAGCCGATCCCGGCCAACGACCGCGGCCGCGTCGACCTCGCGGCGCTCAAGGCGGCGCTGGGGCCCGACGTGGCGGCGATCATGCTGACCAACCCCAACACCTGCGGCCTGTTCGAGAGCGAGATCGTCGAGATCTCCAAGGCCGTGCACGAGGCGGGCGGCTACTTCTACTGCGACGGCGCCAACTTCAACGCGATCGTCGGCCGGGTGCGGCCGGGCGATCTCGGCGTCGACTGCATGCACATCAACCTGCACAAGACCTTCTCGACGCCGCATGGCGGTGGCGGTCCGGGTGCCGGTCCGGTGGTGCTGTCGGCGGCGCTGGCGCCCTACGCGCCCTATCCGTGGATCGTGAAGAATGGCGACACGTGGCAGATCGCCGAGGACGGCGCGAAAGTCGACGGCCTGCCGCTCGGTCGACTCAAGGCCTTCCACGGCCAGATGGGCATGTTCTCACGGGCGCTGGCCTACATCATGAGCCACGGCGCCGACGGGCTGAAGCAGGTCGCCGAGGACGCCGTCCTCAACGCCAACTACGTGATGGCCGCGCTCAAGGACGTCATGAGCCCGGCCTTCGAAGGACCGTGCATGCACGAGGCGCTGTTCGACGACAGCTTCCTCAAGGACACGGGCGTCAGCACCCTCGACTTCGCCAAGGCGATGATCGACGAGGGCTATCACCCGATGACCATGTACTTCCCGCTGGTGGTGCATGGCGCGATGCTGATCGAACCGACCGAGAGCGTGGCCAAGGAAGACCTCGACCAGTTCATCGGCGCGCTGCGCTCGCTCACGGCGAAGGCCAAGACGGGCACCGCGGCCGACGACTTCAAGGCCGCTCCGCTCTACGCGCCGCGCCGCCGTCTCGACGAGACGCTGGCGGCCCGCAAGCCGGTCCTGCGCTGGAAGCCGTCGAACAATCCGCCGGGCACCGACCCGGTGAAGCAGGCGGCGGAGTGACAGGCGCGAAGCGCCTGTCATCCTGAGGCCGTAGGCCGAAGGATCCTTCGCTGCGCTCAGGATTGCCCAATCGGACCGACGGTCCGATTGGGCAAGAAAAAGCCCCCGCCTTGCGGCGGGGGCACCAGGTTGCCCGCTCTTGTTTTTTGCGGGCGATCCCTATTTTCGAAAAGTCAGTGCAGACGGCGCGGCAGTTCGGCGATGGCGTCGTCGATCATCGCCTGCGTGCGGCCGGCGCCGACCTGCTCCTTGAGCAGGGTGCGGGTGGCGGCGAGCGCCACGTCGACGGCCATGTTGCGCACTTCCCGCGAGGCCTGGGCCTCCGCCTGGGCGATGCGGTCCTTGGCCTGCTGCTCGCGGCGGGCGATCAGCGCCTCGCGCTCCTCGGCCGCGTGCTGCGTGAGGCGCACGGCCTCCTGCTTGGCCTGGGCCACGATCTCCTGGGCGAGCCTGGCGGAGTCGGCCAGGCTCTTCTGGGCATCGTCACGCGCCTTCTGCGCCTCGTTGCGCAGCTTCTCGGCTTCGCCGAGCGTGCGCGCGATGAGGGCGGTGCGGTCGTCGAGGAGCTTGGTCAGCCCCTTGACGATCTGCTTGCCGGCAATCGCCAGGAACAGGAAGAAGGCAACGGCGACCCAGAACGTCGGATCGGAGAACAAGCCTCCACTGTGGCCGTGAGCATCGGCTGCCCATGCGGTACCGATCATGGCTTGCCTGCCTTTGCTGCCTCATCGACGGCACGGGCGACCTGCGCGGGATCGGAGGATCCCACCAGCTTGCCCAGCACCGCCGTGGCGATTTCCGTCGACATGGTGCCGAGGCCGGCGAGGGTCTGCGTGCGCTGCTCGCCGATCCGCTTTTCGGCGGCGACGATCTCGGCACCCAGCCGGTCGCTGACTTCGTGCAACTTGGCCGAGGTCTGGGCCGCAGCGGCCTCCGAGGCCTCGCGGATCAGGCCGGAGGCCTGGCCGCGCGCTTCGGCGAGCGCCTTGTCCTGCTCGACACCCGCGGCACGGGCCGCATCGTTGGCCTTCTGGGCCGCGTCGAGGTCCGCCTGGATCTTGTGCTCGCGGCTTTCGATCGTCTTGCCGATCTTCGGCAGGACGGCCTTGGCCATGAGGAAGTAAAGAACGGCAAAGCAGACCACCAGCCAGAAGATCTGGGTGGGGAACTTCGTGAGATCGAACTGCGGCATGCCGGCCGCCTGCGCGGCAAACGGCAGCCCGATCAGGGCTGCCGCGGCGACCGAAGTCCGGAGTGCCTGAACGGGCACGATCGAACTCAGGCGAAGAGGGCGATCAGCGCGACGATCAGCGCGAACAGCGCGATGGCCTCGGTGACGGCGAAGCCGATCCAGATGTTGGCGCCGATTTCCGCCTTCGAGGCCGGGTTGCGCGACAGGGCCGTGATGTAGCTCGCCCACACGTTGCCCACGCCGATGCCGGCGCCGATCATGCCGATGGCAGCGAGGCCCGCACCGATGAACTTGGCGGCTGAAGCGTCCATTTCTATCTCCTGTTTTCTCTTGGCTTTGACGTGATGGATCGATGGGTACGGGCGCGGCGACTAGTGCAGATGCAGCGCGTCGTTCAGGTAGATGCAGCAGAGGATCGTGAAGATGTAGGCCTGCAGCAGCGCGACCAGCAGCTCCAGCGCCGTGATCGCGACCAGAACCACCAGCGGCACGACACCGAAGAAGCCGAGCGCGATGACGAAGCCCGCCAGGACCTTCAGCAGCACGTGGCCGACCGTCATGTTGGCGAACAGTCGGACCGACAGGCTGATCGGGCGGCTGAGATAGGAGACCAGCTCGATCGGGATCAGGATCGGCGCGGTGAACAGCGGCGCGCCGTGCGGGAAGAACAGGGAGAAGAAGTGCAGGCCGTGCTTGAACAGGCCGATCAGCGTCACGCCGAGGAACACCACCATCGCCATGAAGAAGGTGACGGCGATCTGGGACGTGAAGGTGTAGCCGTAGGGGAGCATCCCGAGGATGTTGCCGAACAGCGTGAAGATGAAGAGAGAGAAGATGAACGGGAAGAACTTCTTGCCGGCGCTGCCGACATTGTCCCGGATCATGTTGGCGATGAACTCGTAGAAGAGTTCGGCCATCGCCTGGATGCGGCCCGGGATCATCGCGCCCTTGCCTGCACCCGCCAGGAGCAGTCCCGACGAGAGGACCACGGCGCCCATCATGAAGACGGCGGAGTTGGTGACGGCGATGTGATGGCCGCCGATGGTGAACATCGGGGCGGTTAGGTCCTGGATAGCAAACTGCTCGAGCGGGCTGGCCACGTTACTCTATCCCCAAATCAGCTCTTCTTTTCATCCTGGGCTGCCTTGCTGCGCCGCTCTTCAGCCTGCGCAACCCGGTAGACGTTCAAGAACGCCGCACAGCACCCCAGTACGAACCCCACGATCAGCAGCCAGGGCTTCGTACCCAACCACTGATCAGCCATCAGGCCGAGAAAGGCCCCCGCAACGACGCCCGCCACCAGTTCGACTGCGATCCGCATGCCGACGCCCAGCTTTTCGCCTCCGGCGCCGCGCGTTGCGGGTCTCGACGACCGACCCGTTCCCGCCTGGTAGGCCTGCCGGACACCTTTAAGGCGCCGATCCAGCTCGTCAGGGGTCGATTTCCGATCGTCCTCAGCCATAACCGGATGCTCCGCTCCGGGCTTTCCGCCACGGTCCCATCCAATGAATGCGGCCGTGATGAAAAACGCGCCGGAACCTATTGTCAGGGCCAAATTGTGTCAAGCGCGCGCGACGATGTGACAAGGCCGGAAATCCCAGCAGTTTCACAGATTTCAGCGCTTCAGGACCGAGAATCGGGCATCGCCGTCGCGCTCGACCTGCGGGACGAGATCGACCTCCCAGTCCAGATACTGCCGCATGGCCGCCTCGACATCCTCTTTGAAGTCGTAGGGCCGGTACCAGACGTCGGTCGGCGGGTCGGCCATCCGGACGTGGCCGGTCTCGAGTTCGAGGCCGGCTTCCCGCCACGCCCTGGTGCCGCCTGTCAAAACGAAGACCGGCAGCGCGCCAGCCAGATCGGCAACCTCGGCCGCTGCCAGGGCGCCAAGCTCCGCATCCGGAGCCGAGATGACGATCCGCGTGGCGCCGGTCTGCTTGGCCAGCATTTCCGGCAGTGTGCCTGCGAGATTTGCGCGCACCGCGAACCAGGCGCCCGGCACATGGCCGTCGCGATACTTGAGGCTGGTGTCGAGATCGACGACCAGAGTGGTCGCCAGTGACTTCTGCAGGTCCGCGGCGTTCACCGCGGCGGCCTTCGGCACCGCGAAGCCGGCGGGATAGCGCGGCTCGGCCGCGGTCGTGAGCTCGCCGGCGGCCGGCTTGTGGTCGAGGACGTAGGTCTCCTTCCAACCCATCTGCAGCAGCCAGTGCGCCGTCATGGTGGCCCGCACGCCGTCATTGTCGTGCAGCACGATGGTGGCGTTGCGCGCGCCGACATACTGGTCGGTCGCCTGCACGAGCTGGCCGCCGGCGGCATGGCGGAAGCCCGCGAGATGGCCCTGCGCATATTCGGCGGGATCGCGCACGTCGAGGCGGTAGAGCGGCCCGCCCTTCTTCTCGAGGGCGGCGAGGCCGGCTTTGTCGATTTTCCGGATCCCCATCTTCCCGGCGATGCTCGCGGCGGCGGCCTGCGCGAACTTCGCTGCCTCCGGTCCCTGAGGGCCGAAGCTCTTCGTCTCGCCGCGCGCCACCTTGAGGCCGGCCAGATGCCAGCCCATCGTGCCGTTCTTCAGCGCCATCACTTTGTTGGGCAGGCCGGCGTTGATCAGCGACTGCGCGCCGATGATCGAGCGGGTGCGGCCGGCGCAATTGACCACGACCAGCGTCTCGGGGCGCGTCACGAAATCCTTCACGCGATAGACCAGCTCGGCGCCGGGGCAGTCGATGCCGCCGGGGATCGACATGTTGGTGAATTCCGGCAGCGGCCGCGAATCCAGGATCACCATGTCGGCCTTGGCGTCGATCAGCTTCTGGACGTCCGCGGCGTCGATGCGCGGCGTGTCGTTGCCGTGCTCGACGACCTCGCCGAACGCCTTGCTGGGCACGTTGACGCCGGTGAACACTTCAAAACCCGCGTCGCGCCAGGCTTTCAGGCCGCCGGCCATGACCGCGAGGTTGGTGTAGCCCAGCCCCGACAGCTTGGCGGCGGCCCGATTGGCGCGGCCGGCCTGGCCCTCTTCGCCGTCGTCCATCAGCACGATGCGCGTGTTCGGATCGGGCAGCAGGGCGAGCGCCCGCGGCTCCAGGCGGGAGAGGGGGAGCGGCGTGGCGAACAGGGGATGGCCCTGGGTCGAGAACTCGCCTTCCTCGCGCACGTCGGAGAACGCGAAGACCTCGCCGGTGTTCAGCATCTCCTTGACCTGCTGCACGGTGAGCAGCGGCGTCAGGATCTTCGCCTTCGCCATGAAGCGTTTGGCGGTGCCGGTCTTCAGGTCCACGGTTACCCGGCCGGGCAGATGCTCGAGGCTGAGGCCGTAGAAATGAAGGTGCAGCGCGTTGCCCGAGTCGACCGGCGTCTCGATGTGGTGGAAGTCGTCGGGCAGGAAAGCGATCACGTCGCCGCGCTTCAGCGTCTTCTCCTTCGAGGGCGCCTCGCGCAGCTGCACGACACCGTCCTGGGCACCGTTGTCCAGCCGGTCGTAGACCACGTTGCGCTCGGCGCCGTGGACGCCGGCGATGATGGCCCAGGTCGTGTGATTGTGCGGCGGCACCTTCTTGCCGGGGCCTCCGGCCGAAGCATAGAGCGCGAAGCGATGGTCGGGATCCTCGCTGAGGCGGTAGATCCCGCCGTCGGCGCCCAGCGGGAATTCCGCCTGCGGAAAGAGCTCGGCGCGGCGGGCCAGCGAAGACAGAAGCCCGCCGATCCTGTCGAGATTGGCGTAATTGACGCCCTGCTTCTCGATGGCGCGGGCCTCGTCGATCAGACGCCGCACGGCCGCGGCACGCTCTTGATGCAGGTTCATTCCGGTCCTCCGTTTCCTGCAGTATAGCCGCACCGGGTCTTGTCGCCCCAGCCAGAGTCAAACTACGGTGCGCCATGCGAACAACCCTTCCCGCCGTCCTGATCGGAGCGGCCGCCCTGATGGCGGTCTCGGGCCCGGTCCCGGCGCAGACCGCCAAGAAGCCCGTGCAGACGCAGGCGACCAAGCCTGCGACGACCAAGGCCGCCGTGACGCGGCCCGCCGCCCGGCCGTCCGCACGCCCCGTCGCGCGCGCCCCGGTCTATGTGCCGCCGCCGCCGGTGGTCGAACTCGACGAGCGCGCGGTCGTGGCCGACCTGCCGACCGTTCTGGACAACGAAACGCGCGACCGCTACCGGCGCATCTTCCAGGCGCAGCAGGCAGGGGCGTGGGCCCAGGCCGACGACGAGATCCGGCAGCTCTCGGACAAGACCCTGATGGGCTATGTCGGCGCCCAGCGCCTGCTCAGCCCGAATTATCCCGCCCGCTACGAGCAGCTTGCCGCCTGGCTGCAGGACTACAACGACAATCCCGACGCGCCCGCGATCTACCGTCTGGCGCTGGCGCGCCGTCCGGCAGGCGGCGCGGAACTGACGCCCGCCACCTTCGTCGGTTTCACACAGGGCTCGCCCAACTTCGCGGCCGCCCGCACCGTGAACGGCGCCGATGGTGGCCGCGCGGCCGAGTTGCGCTCGCGTCTTCAGAGCATGGCCGACGATGGCGGCTTCAACGCCGCTTTCGTCCTGCTCGATCGCAAGTCATCGACCGAGATCCTGGGGCCGCAGGAGGTCGAGCTGTGGCGCGGCCGCCTGCGCACCCGCCAGCTCGAGGCCGATCCGCAGCGCGGCGTGCAGGTTCCGGTCGAGGCCAGCATGCCGCCCGACGCCAACTGGACCGCCGCCATGACGGCCTTCACCCGGGGCGACATGGCGGAAGCGGCCCGGCGCTTCGAACTGGTGGCCGATGCCTCGCCGGACCGGGCGTCGTCCTGGACCCTGTCGGCCGGTTCTTTCTGGGCCGCCCGCGCCAACCTGCTGGCCGGCAACCCGCAGAAGTATGCGCCCTACCTGAAGCGGGCCGCGCTGCACGGCAGCACCTTCTATGGCCTCGTCGCCCAGAAGGCGCTGGGCATGCAGATCCAGCCCGACTTCGAGGTGCCGCTACTCGACCGGCGCCGCGCCGACCTGCTGCGCAACGACCGCGCGGCCAGGCGCGCGCTGGCGCTGCTGCAGCTCGGCGCCACGACGGCCGCGGAGCGCGAGCTGTTTGCCGCGTCGATCGACAACGATCCGCGCTACGTCGAGGCGGTGATGGCGCTGGCGCTGAAGGCGGAACTGCCGGCCCTGGCGGTAAAGGTCGGCAACGCCAACTGGGACCAGCGGCACAATATCAAGGGCTATGACGGCGGCATGTACCCGATCCCGCCGTGGCAGCCGTCCAGCGGCGCGATCGTCGACCGTGCGCTGGTCTATGCCTTCATGCGGCAGGAGTCGGCGTTCAATCCCAAGGCGCGCTCCGTGGTCGGCGCCATGGGCCTGATGCAGCTCATGCCGGCGACCGCCCGCGCCGTTTCGGCGCGCTATGCGCCGGAGACGGCGGGCGCCAATCCGTGGGATCCGTCGGTCAACATGTCGCTCGGGCAGGCCTATATCTCGATGCTGCTGAGCGAGACCGACGGCAATCTCGTGCGCACCACCGCCGGCTACAATGGCGGGCCGGGCAACGTCATGCGCTGGGACAATTCCCTGAACGCCTCGCAGGATCCGCTTCTTTATATCCAGCTGATCCCGCTCCACGAGACGCGCGACTTCGTGCAGCGCGTGCTGACCAACTACTGGATCTATCAGGTTCGCCTGGGACAGCCGACGCCGTCGCTCGACCAGATCGCTTCGCACGACTGGCCCCGCTACACCCCACAGGATGGAACCCGCTGAGCATGTTGCCGCTTTCAGGTGTACGCATCGTCGAGTTCTGCCAGGTCCTGGCCGGTCCCTATTGTGGAATGCTGCTGGCCGATCTCGGCGCCGAGGTGATCAAGGTCGAACCGCCGGAAGGCGACATGATGCGGCAGTGGCCGCCGATCACAGAAGGTTCCGAGGGGGGCTACAGCGAGAACTTCGCCTCGATCAACCGCAACAAGCGTTCGGTCGTGCTCGATCTCAAGGACCCGGCCCAGAAGCAGGCGGCACGCCAGCTCATCCTGTCGGCCGACGTCGTGCTGGAGAACAACCGGCCGGGCGTGATGGACCGTCTCGGCCTCGGCTACGAATCCTTCCGTGCCGAGAAGCCCGGCCTCGTCTACTGCTCGATCTCCGCCTTCGGACAGAGCGGTCCGCGCTCGGGCGAGGGCGGCTTCGACGTCACGGTGCAGGCGATGAGCGGTATCATGAGCGTCACCGGCGAGCCCGACGGCGCACCGGTGAAATGCGGTGTGCCTGTTTCCGACGTCGGCACCGGCCTCTATGCCGCACTCACCGTGGTGTCGGTCCTGCGCCGCGTCGCGGGCGGTGGGGCGGGCGCGCATATCGACGCCTCGATGCTGGGCTGCAGCCTCGGCATGGCCGCGCTGCAGACCAGTGAATTCTTCGGCACCGGGCGCGACCCCAGGAAGCTGGGCTCGGCCCATCCGCGCAACGCGCCCTACCAGGCCTTCAAGGCGGCCGACGGCCACTTCGTCATCGCCGCCGGCAACAACAAGCTTTGGGAAGCCGTCACCAAGGTCGTCGGCCGCCCCGACCTGCTGGCAGACGAGCGTTTTGCCACGACCCAGTCGCGCGCCGCCAACCAGGTGGTGCTCAAGGACCTGCTCGAAGTCGAGTTTGCCAGGCAGGGTGTCGATCACTGGCTGGCGGCCTTCGAAAAGGCCGGCGTCCCGCAGGGCCGCATCAATACCTACAGCCAGATCCTCGCCGACCCGCAGGTTGCGCACATGGGCTGGGTCGAGGAGATGGAACTGCCCTCGGGGGTGAAGACGAAGACTTTCGGCAGCCCGGTCCGGATCTCCGCCACCGACATCTCGAAGCGACGCGATCCGCCGGCGCTCGGCGCCGACACCGCGGACGTCTTCGGAACCACCTTCCAGCAAAAGGCCGCGAAATGAGTATCGATCGCCTGCGTCGCTTCATCGGCGACATGACTTCTCTCACGGGCGGTGCCTGGCAGGACAAGGATGAGAACGCCGTCGTCGAGGTGGGCGCGAAGCTCCTGGGCGAGCTGGTGAAGCACGACGACTGGCTGCCCGAACAGGCGGCCCGGGTGCCGGCGCACGGTTATGCGCAGAACCTCCTGTGGTGCGATCCGTTCGAGCGCTTCTGCGTCGTGAGCTTCGTCTGGGCGCCGAGGGCCAACACGCCAGTGCACGACCACGAGATGTGGGGCCTGGTCGGCATGCTGCGCGGCTCCGAGACCTCGCTTGCCTTCACGCGCGATCCCGAGACCGGCGTGCTGGTGCCGGGCGAGCTCGCCAAGCTGGAACCGGGCGACGTCGAGGTGCTGGTGCCGGCGCCGCGCAATCCGAAGGGCGACATCCATCAGGTCACCAACGCGCTCGACGACCGCGGGTCGATCAGCATTCACGTGTATGGCGGCAACATCGGCGCGGTGCGTCGTCACACCTTCGACGTGAAGACGGGCCAGCCCAACCTCTTCGTGTCGGGCTACACCAACCGCGAGCAGCCCAACATCTGGGATCGCTCGGCCGAGGTCCGCGCCGCCTCCTGAGGTTCGCGTACCGGTACGGCCGTCTTGACCGGCCGGCAGCTGCACAAGCACTGTCCTGCCCCACAAAAAGGGGAGGCAGACAGGATGCAACGTAGAGCTTTGCTGAAGGGCGGAACCGCGCTGGCGGCCGTTTCGGTCGCCGCGCCAGCCATCGCCCAGTCCACCAAGTGGCCGGCCCGCGAGATCTCGCTGATCAACCCCAATGCCCCGGGCGCCTCGACCGACCTCACCGCGCGCATCATCGCGCAGGCGCTCGAGAAGCGGCTGAACGCGACCGTCATCGTGAAGAACGTGGTGGGTGGCGCGGGCGCGCTGGGACCGACGACGCTCGCCCAGTCGGCGCCGGACGGCCACACGATCGGCCTGGTGGCGATCTCGAGCCACGTTGCCATCCCGAACATGATGAACGTCCCCTACAATCCGTGGACGGCGTTCGACATCATCGGCCAGGTCGCAGCGCTGCGCTACGGCATCGGCGCGCGGGCCGACGGTCCGATCAAGTCGATCGAGGATCTCGTCAGCCAGGGCAAGCAGAAGCAGCTCACCTACAGCTCCAACAACGTCACCAACGTCGTGGCGATGTTCCAGCTCGCCAAGCTGAGCGGCGCGAAGTTCCGCTGGGTCGTGTTCCCGGGCGGAGTCGAATCGGTGACGGCGGCGATCGGGGGACATGTCGACGCGGTCATCCAGACAGTCGCCGAGATGCGGCCGCAGATCGAGGCCGGCAAGCTGCGCTTCCTCGCGTCCGCGGCCGAGGCGCGCTGGCCCGACTATCCCGACGTGAAGACGCTGCGCGAGCTCGGCTACGATGCCGTGAGCAACGGGCCGTTCGGTTATGCCTTTCCCAAGGGCGTCGATCCGGCCATCCAGGAGCGCATGAGCAAGGCGCTGGCCGACGTCATGAAGGACGAATCGGTGACCAGCCAGATCGCCAAGCTCGGCATCCAGCCGATCTATCGCGACGGCAAGGAGTACGGCGCGCTCCTGAAGAAGATCGAGACCGAGCTCGTCCCGATCCTCAAGGAAACCGGCATGGCCAAGAAGCCGGCGTGATGCAGCTCGGCGGCACGCGGATCGCCACGCTCGGCCTGCTGGCCGCGGCGCTGGTCGGCCTCTGGAAGGCGCTGGAGCTGGACAGCTGGGGCTTCGACGGCCCCGGCCCCGGCTTCTTCCCGCAACTCATGGCCGGCATCTGCGTGGCGCTCGCCCTCGTCGTCCTGTTCTTCCCGGGACAGGCCGGCGAGACCGAGGGCGGCGACACCGACGACGTGGAGGCGACGAGGGAGTCGAACCGCACCTTCGCGATCTATATCGCCACCTTCGCGGTGTTCGCGCTGGGCGCGATGTATGCCGGCTTCGTCGTCACGACAGTGGCGGTGACCGTCGTCATCATGCGCTTCGCCGAACGCCGCTCGTGGTTCTCCGCGATCGGCTACGGCATCGCCTGTGCCGTCGTCGGCCTCGTCTGCTTCGGCTGGCTGCTGCGCGTCGATCTGCCGGAAGGGCCGATCGAGCGCACCTTCTACACCTACGTTCGCTGAGGCCCGGAGCATGGAAGCGCTGCTGGGTGGCTTCGCCACCACGCTGACTCTCGACAACCTGTTCTACTGCTTCGTCGGCGCCTTCCTCGGCACCGTCGTAGGCATCCTGCCGGGACTGGGGCCGCTCACCACCATCGCCATCCTGCTGCCGATCACGTTCAAGATGGACGTGACCTCGGCCATCATCATGCTCTCGGGCATCTATTACGGCGTGGCCTATGGCGGCACGGTGACCTCGGTGCTGATGCGCATCCCGGGCGAGGCCTCCTCGGTCGTGACCTGCCTCGACGGCTATGAGATGGCGCGCAGGGGCCGCGCCGGCTCCGCCCTTGGCATCGCCGGACTGGGCTCGTTCTTCGCGGGCACGGTGGGCGTCATCGGCATCTCCTTCCTGTCGCCGCCGCTCGCCGAGCTGGTCATCAAGTTCGGGCCCGCCGAGTACGCCATGCTGATGCTCGCGGGCCTCACCATGGTCACCTACATGTCGAGCGGCTCGCTGCCGCGGGCGCTGCTGATGGCGGCCTTTGGCCTGCTGCTCGGCACGATCGGCAGCGACCCGCTCAACATGACACCGCGTCTCACCTTCGGCATCCTGGCGCTGGGCGACGGCGTGAACCTCGTGCCGTTGGCGATCGGCCTGTTTGGTCTCTCCGAGGTGCTGTTCATGGCGCGCCAAAAGCCCGACGACATGAAGGTCCTGCCGCCGCCCTCGCACCTGCTGGGCTTCATGCCTTCGCGCGAGGAGGCGAGACGGTCGGTGGGCCCCGTCGTGCGTGGCACGTTTATGGGCTTCCTGGTGGGACTGCTGCCCGGCGGCGGCGCGGTGCTGGCCTCGTTCCTGTCCTACGGCATGGAGCGCAAGCTCTCGAAGCATCCCGAGGAATTCGGCAAGGGCGCCGTCGAGGGACTGGCCGGGCCGGAATCGGCCAACAATGCCGGCACCGCCGGCGCCTTCGTGCCGCTGCTCTGCATGGGCATCCCCGCGAACGCGGTGACGGCGCTGCTGCTCGGCGCCTTCATCATCCACGGCGTCACGCCGGGCCCGACCATACTGGAGCGCCAGCCCGAGATCTTCTGGGGCGTCGTGGCCAGCATGTATATCGGCAACGTGATGCTGCTGATCCTGAACCTGCCGCTGATCGGCCTGTTCGTGCGCATCCTAGACATCCCGCGCGCCTATCTCACGCCGATGATCCTCGCGGTCTGCCTGATCGGCGTCTATTCGTCGAACGGCAATCCGGCCGACGTGGTGATCGCCGTGATCTTCGGGTTCATCGGCTACGGCCTGCGCCGCCACGGCTTCGACTTGGGCATCGTCATCCTGGCCTACGTGCTGGGCCCGATCTTCGAGCGCTCGGTGCGCCAGGCGCTGGCGATCTCCGACGGCGATCCGACGATCTTCTTCCACAGCACCCTCTCGACGGGCTTTGCGATCGTCGCGGTCCTGCTGCTGCTGGCGGGACTGTGGCCGAAGAAGAAGAAGAAGGCGGCCGGTTAGGGCCGCCTTCGAATTCTTGTCTGTTCTGCACGGAGCGGGCTCTCGCGCATATGAATGCGCTGCCGCCCGCCCATCCTCACAAGCTAATGCTTGTGAGGATGAGGATGTGTCGGGTCGACCCAATACACTTCCTCGACCTTCTCGGCCGGGGTGATGTCGATGTTGATGGCGACCGCCTCGTTGTCGGAGCGGACCAGCACGCATTCCAGCGGCTCGGTGTCCGAGGCGTTGATCTCCTGGTGCGGCACGTAGGGCGGCACGTAGATGAAGTCGCCGGGGCCGGCCTCGGCGACGAACTGGAGTTGCTCGCCCCAGCGCATGCGGGCGCGGCCCTTCACGACGTAGATCACGCTCTCCAGGTGCCCGTGATGATGGGCGCCGGTCTTGGCGTGGGCATGGATGGTCACCGTGCCGGCCCACAGCTTCTGGGCGCCGACGCGGGCGAAATTGATGGCCGCGGCCCGGTTCATGCCCGGGGTCTGGGCGGTGTTGGTGTCGAGCGATCCGGCGGGAATGACCCGCACGCCGTCATGCTTCCAGTCGGTGGGGCCGGTCATTGTGTCTCCAAGCTTTGAATGTCAGCTTCCGTGGGGCGGTGCTTCGGAAGCAATGAAAGGATTGTGCGGCTGATTTCCAGAGGGGAGATGACTAAATCCCCATCGTGGAGAGTCAATGGAAAGTCCTGATGCCTTTCGGGTCCTGAAAGGAAAAATCCTTCGGCGACCTTCTCCGGCGGCGCCTGCCGCGCGAACATCCAGATTGCCGACCCCTGAGGTATAGTGAAGCCATGACCCGCATCGACGAAACCAAGCCCTTCAAGCCGGTGAACATCGCCGTTCTCACGGTTTCCGACACGCGCACGCTCGAGACCGACAAGTCGGGCGACACGCTGGTCGAACGCATCGCGCGCGACGGCCATGTCCTGGCCGACCGCGCCATCGTCACCGACGACATCGCGCTGATCCGCGCCCAGGTGCAGAAGTGGATCGACGATCCGCGCGTCGAGGTCGTGATCTCGACCGGCGGCACCGGCGTCACCGGTCGCGACGTGACTCCGGAGGCGCTCGAAGCCCTGTTCGAGAAGAAGATCGAAGGCTTCGGCGAGACCTTCCGCTGGATCAGCTTCCAGAAGATCGGCACCTCGACCATGCAGAGCCGCGCCACCGCGGGCGTCGCCAACGCGACCTACATCTTCGCGCTGCCGGGCTCGACCGGCGCCTGCAAGGACGGCTGGGACGACATCCTGCGCCAGCAGCTCGACATCCGCTTCCGTCCCTGCAACTTCGCCGAGCTGATGCCGCGCCTCAACGAAGGCAAGCTGCCACGCAGTGGCTGAGGTTCCAATTTCCCTCATCCTGAGGAGCGTGCCGCAGGCACGCGTCTCGAAGGATGGGCCACACATACGGTGCTCGTTCCCACCCTTCGAGACGGCCGCTATGCGGCCTCCTCAGGGTGAGGGCTGTCATGGCTGATATGCTCGATGAGATTCGCGAGGGCGAGGCGCTGCCGGCGACGGGAACGGCGCACGGACATGTTCGTCTGAAGGACGGGCGGCTCGCGCGCATCGCCTATGCCTACGAGGACGATCCGACGGCGGGCGCGCGACTGCATCAGCAGGCCGAAGCCTTTCGCCACCTCGCACCTGCCGGGCGCACGCCGAGACTTCACGAGGTGATCGAGCCGCGGCCCGGCCTGCCCGGCGGTGCGCTGATCGTCGATTTCATCGAGGGACGGGCGCCGCGGCTGCCGGACGAACTCGACGCGATGGCCGACACGCTGGCGCGCCTCCATTCGCTGCCGCTGCCCGGCGCGGGCGCCCGGATCCCGCATCAGAACAATCCGTTCCGTACGACGCTCGATGTCGTGGAGGAGGGCGTCCGACGTTTCCTCGATAAGGCCGTCGCGGACCCTGGCGCACGCGCCGAGATCGTCGAAGAGCTCGAACTCATGCGCACGATGGCGAAGACGCTGGTGGATCGCCCGCAGCCGCTGTCGATCGCCCTGGCCGACACCCATCCCGGCAACTTCATCGTCGATCGCGCCGGCATCGCCTGGTTTGTCGATCTGGAAAAGGTCCATGTCGGCTCGCCGGCGATCGACCTCGCGCACGCGACCTTGCCGACGTCGACCGTGTGGCATCCCGATGTCGGCAAGGTTCTCTCCCTCGCCGAGGTGGAAGGCTTCTACGAGTCCTATCTCAAGAGGATCGGCAAGATACGCGCCGCTGAACTGCAACCGTGGCTGCAGCCGATGCGCCGCCTCACCTGGCTGCGCACGACGATGTTCATGGCGCGCTGGAAAGTTCAGACGGAAGCGCCGCGCGATCCATCCGATCCCTCGCAATGGAGCGACGCCGGCCTGTCGCCTGCGATGAGGGACCATCTGCGCTCGCGGATCGCGCTCTCGTTCAAACGCGAGACGATCCGCGCGATCCGCGCCGAGTGGTTATAGCGGCTTCACCATGCGCAGCGTCTCGGTCTGGAAGCCGCGGCGCTCGTAGAATTCCACGGCGCGGCGATTGTCGGCGAACACGTCGAGGCACAGGAAGCGGTAGCCCTGCGCGCGCGCCCAGGTCTCGGCCGCCTGCATCATCAGGTGAGCGATGCCCTGGCCCTCGGCCTCCTCGCTGAGCGCCAGCAGCGAGACATAGCCGCAGGGCTCGTCGGTCACCCCGTCCTTGAACGGGCGCATGTGGATGTAACCGAGGCGCTGGCCGTCGGCCGACCAGGCGACGAGCGTCTGCGCGGTGGGATCGACGGCAGCAAAGGTCGCCTTCATGTAGCGGTCCTGGAAGCCTTCCATGGCGGCCAGGTCATGCCAGGCGGGGCCGGGCACGCCGGACAGGCGCGGCGACAGGCTGTGCAGGAAGTCAGTGTCTTCGGGGCGGGCAGGGCGTAACTCGATGGCGATCATGGTCCCTCTCTAGGGGTGGTCCTATCCGGAGACAATGAACCCCCAGAGACAGTGGCTTGACTCGTTCCCTTTTTGTTCTAAGAGTCGACCCATGAAAGAGCCCATCCCGCCGCTCTATCCGGACGACCAGATCGCCGAGCCGCAGCACAACGGACGGGGCGCGCTCAGCAACGCGTCGAGCCGCTACGACGACGAGAAGCGCATCCGCACCAACGACGGCTGGGACATCGAGGACGAGCTGCCGCCGCTGCGCACCACGCTGACGAAGGACGCCACCCGCACCATCATCGCGCGCAACAGCTCGCCGGACGTGCCGTTCGATCGTTCGATCAATCCCTATCGTGGCTGCGAGCATGGCTGCATCTACTGCTTCGCGCGGCCGACCCATGCCTATCTCGGCCTGTCGCCCGGCCTCGATTTCGAGACCAGGATCCTGTTCAAGCCGGAAGCCGCGGCGCTTCTGACCGCCGAGCTCGCCTCGCCGAAATATCGCTGCGACGTGGTGGCGATGGGCACCAACACCGATCCCTACCAGCCGGTCGAACGCGACCTCAAGATCACGCGGCAGATCCTGCGCGTGCTCAGCGACTTCAACAATCCTGTCGGGATCGTCACCAAGAACCACCTGATCACGCGCGACATCGACATCCTGGGCGACATGGCCAAACGCAACCTGGCCGAAGTGTTCCTGTCGGTGACCACGCTCGACCGCGACCTCGCACGCACCATGGAGCCGCGCGCCTCGGCACCGCATCGCAGGCTCGACGCGATCCGCGAACTGGCGTCGGCCGGCATTCCGGTGGGCGTGATGACGGCGCCGATGATCCCCGGCCTCAACGATCACGAGATGGAGTCCATTCTCGATGCGGCCGCCGCAGCAGGCGCCACGCGCGCGGGCTACACGGCCCTGCGCCTGCCGCTCGAGATCAAGGAGCTGTTCGAGGAGTGGTTGCGCGCCAACCGGCCCGACCGCGCCGATCGAGTCCTGTCGCTGATCCGCCAGATCCGCGGCGGTGAGCTCTACAAGGCGGAGTTCGGCACGCGCATGAGGGGCGAGGGTCCGATCGCGCAGCTTTTGAGCAAGCGGTTCGCGGCGGCGGTGAAGCGCCTCGAGCTCAACAGGGTCCGCTACCGCCTCGATACGATGCGCTTCGCCGTGCCCGCCGCCGCCCGCACGGCATTGGTCGATGCCCGGCGCGACGCAAGGCAGATGAGATTGTTCTAGAGGAGTGGAACCATGGCCGACGAACTGATCCTGTTTACCCATCCGCAGTCGCGCGGAGCGATGATCCACTGGATGCTGGAGGAGATCGGCTGTCCCTACCGGCTCGAGGTGAAGCAATTCGGGCCCGACATGAAGTCGCCCGAGTATCTCGCCATCAATCCGATGGGCAAGGTGCCGGCGCTGCGCCACGGCAAGACGGTCGTCACGGAGAGCGCCGCCATCCTCTGCTATCTCGCCGACCTCTTTCCCGAGGCGAAGCTCGCGCCGCCGCCTGCCGAGCGTGGCGCCTACTATCGCTGGCTGTTCTTCGTCGCCGGTTGCGGCGAGCCGGCCCTGGCCAACAAGGCCGCCGGCTGGAGTCCCGACACCAAGCTGCAGGTGATGTTCGGCTACGGCTCCTATGACCGCACCCTTGAGACCGTGGCCCAGGCGGTTGCGGAGCGCCCGACCATTGCCGCCGACCACTTCACCGCGGCCGATCTCTACATGGCGTCGTTCCTGCACTGGGGCATGATGTTCGGCGGCATCGAGAAGCGGCCGGTGTTCGAGGAGTATGCCGAGCGCCATGTCGGACGGCCGGCAGCGCTGCGGGCACAGGAACAGGGGGCGAAGATCATGGCCTCCCTGGCCCCGTCGAGCTGACGAGGCAGGCGCGACGCACGGCAGATGAAGCTTTTCCAGGCGAGAAGCGTTCAGGCCGAGTTGGCAAGCAGCCTCAACGGAGCGCGCAACTCCAGTTGCGCTCATGTCTTGCCTGTCGACAGAGCTTGAGCGCAACTGGAGTTGCGCGCTCCAATGATTCAGGTCGTCACGACAGGAGCAGCGTCCGCACGAGCGGCAGGGTCACGAAGGCCAGCACCGTGTCGACCATGATGACGAAGGCCAGCGTCTCCTCGTCGAGCTTGAACTTGCCGGCGATGATGAAGGACAGGAGCTGGCTGGGCATTGCCGCTTCGAGGATGGCGGCATTGGCATAGACGCCCGTCAGTCCAAACGGGCCCACGGCGCTGGAGACCACCAGCGGCGCGAAGGCGAGCTTGATGGCGGCGACCGGAAGTGCGAGCGCCATCAGCTTCGTGGCCGAGAAGCGCAGCGCCATACCGAGCGACAGCATCATGATGCCGCTCACCGCCACGGCGAGGATCGACGCCGCATCCATGACCATCGCCGGGCAGGGAATGCCCGAGAGCTTCCACAGGACCGCGACGACGAGCGCCCAGATCGGCGGCAGCTTCAGCGCCTCGAGCGCGGTGCGGCGGAAGGTGATCGGCTCCTGGCTGCCATAGGCGATGGCGATCATGGCCCCGATCGTCAGGTTGAGCGAGGACTTGGTGACCTCGAACAGGACCGAGACCTCGGAGACCTGGTCGGCCTGGCCGGGAAAGACGCCCAGCAGCACCGGCAGGCCGAGATAGGTGACGTTGCCGAACGCCGCGCCCAACATCATCGCGCCCTTGGTCGGGCCGGGGATCGGCAGGAAGTGGAACACCAGGAAGCCCACGACGAGGCAGGACAGCGTGCCGATCGCGGCCAAAGCGGGGATTTCGAAGAACAGGCGGCTGATCGTGCCGTCCATGACCGTGCGGAACACCAGCGCCGGCAGGAAGACGTAGAGCACCAGCTTATTCATCGACTGGCGCGTCTGCTCCATGCCGGGAATGAAGTGTCGGAGCAGGGCGCCCAGGAAGGCGATGGCGGCCAGAGGCAGGAAAGCAGCGATCATCGGAGCGGGAGTCTAATCGAGAAACTCGACCTTGGGCCACAGTTCGCGCCAGCGCTTGGCCTCGACACGGGCGTCGTACTCATGACGGCGCGTGCGGCCGTACGGGGTCGGACGGCAGCGCAGGTTCAGGAGATCGTCGGTGCCGAGCGGCGCGATGACGGTGAGCGTGTCGCAGGCTTCGAGGCGCACGCCGATCCCTGTCACCGACTCCAGCCAGTGGATCATCGCGTCCGCGGTGTCGCGATGCGGCGGCAGCTCCTTCCAGACATGCATGCGCGCCTGGTTGCGCACCTGCCAGGGCTGGCCGGGGAGCAGCCCGTCGAGCCGTCTCTCGAATTCTGCCTCGCTCTCGCGCGAAACGTCGCCCGCGTCGAAATAGATGACGTCGATATCCACAGGCAGACGCGCCGGCACGATGCCGTGCAGATGGTCCCAGACGCGATTGCGCACGAATCCCGCGGCAATGCACCAGTCTGGCAGATCGAGTTCGCGGACCGCACGAAGCTGTTCCATCGCGATGGCGTCTTCTGCGATGATGCGGGCGACGAGGGACATGGGCTCAGTCTAGCCGGCCTCGATGGGGATAATGCCGAGCTTTCGATTCGAACTGCGTTGCGAAGGACGTGTTGCCGGCGTCGACGAGGCCGGGCGCGGGCCTTTGGCTGGACCCGTCTATGCGGCGGCGGCCGTGATCGACCGCGCGCGGGCGGCACGCAAGCTGCTGCGCATGATCGACGATTCCAAGAAGCTCACTCTCGAACAGCGCGAAGAAGCCTATGAGGCCATGATCGCCTCGGGCGTCGTGCAGTTCGCGGTGGCCGAGGCCAGCGTCGAGGAAATCGACAGGGTCAACATCCTTCAGGCCACATATCTCGCCATGCGCCGCGCCGTGCAGGCGCTGACCGAGCAGCCCGAGGTCGTACTGATCGACGGCAACCGCGTGCCGCCACAACTGGGATGCCGCGCCGAGACCATCGTCGGCGGCGATGCGCATTCCTACTCGATCGCCGCCGCCTCGATCTTCGCCAAGGTGACGCGCGACCGCTACATGCACGCGCTCGCGCGGACCTATCCCGGCTATGGCTGGGAGACCAATCGCGGCTATGGCAGCCAGCAGCATCTCGAAGCGCTGTCGCTGCTGGGGCCCACGCCACACCACCGGCGCAGCTTCGCGCCCGTCACGCGGCTGGTATGAGGCATGGGCCTCGGCTCGATCCGCAACATCGACTACGTGGTCCTGCTCTGCGAGGACATGGCCCGCGCGCGGCAGTTCTATCTCGACGTGATGAAGTTCCGGATCGAGCGCGAGACGCCGCGCTGGGTGAGCTTCCATGTCGGGTCGGGCCTGCTCTGCCTGCGGCCGCGCAGTCTCGACGGCGCCTTCCGGGACGGGTCGGGTGCGCCTGCGGGCTCGGCCTCGGTGCAACTCGCCTTCAGGGTCGCCCCGCCCGAGATCGACGAGATCCAGGCCGAGTTGGCGGCCGCCGGCGTCGACCTCATGGGCCCGCCGCGCGACATCCCGGCCTGGGGCCATCGCGCGCTCTTCTTCCGCGACCCCGAAGGCAACGTCATCGAGATCTACGCCGAAGTCTGACGGCAGGAGACCCATCATGCTCAAGCTCTATTACACGGCCAGTACCTGCTCGCTCGCCACGCACATCGTGCTGGAGGAGGTCGGCGCCGACTATTCGACAGTACGCATCGACTTCGCCACGGCGCAGCAGACGTCGCCCGAATACCTGAAGATCAATCCCAAGGGCCGCGTGCCGGCGCTGGTGACCGACGAGGGCATCCTCACCGAGACGCCGGCGATGCTGGTCTATGTCGCGCAGCGCTTCCCGAAGGCGCGGCTCGCGCCGATGGACGATCCGTTCTTCTTCGCGCAGATCCAGTCGTTCAATTCCTATCTCTGTTCGCACCTCCACGTGGCGCACGCCCATCGCATGCGCGGTCATCGCTGGGTCGATGCCGACGATGCGGCGGCGATCGCCGCCATGCAGCGCAAGGTGCCGGAATCGGTCGGCGGCGCCTTCGAGATGATCGAGCGCGAGATGCTGAAGGGCCCGTGGGTGATGGGCGACCAGTACACGATCTGCGACCCCTATCTCTTCACGCTCGCCCAGTGGCTGGAGAAGGACGGCGTCGATCCGGCGCGCATCCCCCGCGTGGTCGATCACCGCCGACGTATGTCGGAGCGGCCGGGCGTCAAGAAGGCGATCGCCGAGGAAACTGCCTGAAAGAGGGAGGTCGCGTCATGTCCAGACTCGTCACGTCACTGATGCTCGTACTGGGCCTCACGGTAGCCAGCGTATCGTCGGTCGTCGCCCAGCAGGCGCAGGTCCAGACGCCGCCGTCTCCACGGGAAGCGATCGAGAAGAGCAAGGAGTCCGCGGCGGAGAGGGCCCGTGCGATGGGGCCGGAACTCAAGGCGCTGCGGGACGAGATGACGGCGCAGGTCGGTGAACTGCGGGCAATGGTCGACCGGAAGGTCGATGAAGCCGGCCACAAGGCGATGACCGTTGCGATCTGGGGCGCCGTGGGCTTCTTCGCGCTGATGGTCCTCGCCTCGGTGCTGGGCGGGGTGATCGTGGCGCTGCTGTTGCGGCGCAGTCGCGCCTAGCCCGCCAGCACCAGGTCGCTCGCCTTCTCGGCGACTGCGGTCACGGCCGCGTTGATCATCGCCGCGGGCAGGCCGGGCAGGACCGAGGCGTCGATGACGCGCAATCCCGCGACGCCTTTTACGCGCAAGGCCTCGTCGACGACGGCACCGATGCGGCAAGTGCCGACGGGATGGTGGAACGAATCCGTCGCCCGGCGGATGAAGTCGGTGCGGCCGGCTTCCGTCGTCCAGGCCGGTCCGGGATAGACCTCCTTCGCGCGCCAGTCGTCGAAGGCTTTCGCCGCGCCGATCTCGCGCGCGATCTCGACGCCCTTCGCCAGCACCGCGAGATCGTCGGAGTCGCCCAGGTAGTTCGGATCGATGATCGCCGCCGCCCGCGGATCGCTCGAGGCGAGCCTCACGCTGCCGCGGCTGCGCGGCTGCAGGTGGCAGGGCACGAGGACGTAGGCTGGCGCGGCGAGAGGACCGACGGTCGGGCGCACGAACGGCACCGACAGGCACATGACGAGGATGTCGGGGCTCCGGCCGGCGGTCGCGTGCGGCACGTAGAGGAGCGAGTCGCAGTGATTGTAGTGCGAGGGCGGGACCGGGCGGCGCGCCTGGTAGGCCACGCCGGCCAGCAGCGGGTGATCCTCCAGATGGCGGCCGACATCGGGCAGGTCGGCGGCGCTCGCGATGCCCAGTGCGCGCAGCTCGTCGGCCGGGCCGATGCCCGACAGCATCAGCAGGCGTGGCGAATCGATAGCCCCGGCGCAGAGCAGCACGTCGCCCTCGGGCCGCACGACCCATCCGGCCAGGCGCACGCCGATGCACCGGCCGCGCTCGATTTCGAGGCCGAGCACTTCGGTGCCGGCGAGCAGGTCGACCGGTGCCCCGGCGGGACCGCTCTCGAGACTGTCGAGATAGGCCGTCGCGGCATCGTCGCGACTGTGGCCCTCGATGCTGAGCTGGTTCCAGCCGACGCCGACCGTGACTTCGCCGCCGAGGTCGGGCGTCACCGGGAAGCCCGCTTGCTGCGCCGCCGCCATGAAGGCCTCCGCGACCGGCGTGCGGTCCGTGACGTCGGCCAGCGACAGGACGTGCAGGGGGCCGTCGCCGCCGCGCCAGGCATTGGCGCCGCCCGAGAAGGTCTCGGCGCGCCTGAAGTAGGGCAGCAGGTCGGCGTGACGCCAGCCCGCCGGCCAGCGGTCGTAGGCCGCCGCATGGCCGCGCTGGTAGGCCAGCGCATTGATGATGCTCGATCCGCCCACCGCCTTGCCGCGCGGACACGTGATCGCGCGACCGCCCAGCCCGGGCTGCGGCGTCGTCATGTATCGCCAGTCCAGCGCGCTCTCCTGGAGGCTGGGCCAAGCCGGTGGGGCCGTGACGGCCGGCAGGTCGGCGCGCAAGCCCGCTTCGATCAGCAGCACGCGCCGCCCCGCCCGCGCGAGTCGATGCGCCAGCACGCAGCCCGCCGATCCCGCGCCCACGACCACATGATCATAGGTCGCGCGGAGTTGTTCGGACGACGTCAGGCTACGCACGCCGCTGGCCGCCCTCGCCGGCGACGAAAGACCGGCAAGTGCAACGCCCCCGGCCATCGCCGCGCCAAGCGCTTCACGGCGCTTCAGTCCGCCCCTGCCGTCACTGTCTACAAGGGATCGTGTCCCGTTCATCCCGCCCCCAAGAAAGTCCCCGCGCCGCGGCAATCCTATGTTCAAGTCTTGATGAAATCGACGAAGGCGCGCAGCGGTGCGGGCAGGTGGCGGCGGCCGGGATAGTAGAGGAAGGGGCCCGGGAAGCTCTGCCACCAGGGCATGAGCACGGGTTCGAGGGCACCGCTGTCGAGATGCGGGCGCAGCCATTCTTCGAAGAGGTGGACGATGCCGAGGCCGGCGATGCCGGCGCTGACCGCGAGGTCCGCCGCGGCGCCGATCCGCACCACCAGCGGTCCGGTGGGGTCGACCCTCACTATTTCGCCATCGCGCTCGAATTCCCAGGGCGGCGACGCGCCGCTGGCGAACTGGCCGCGCAGGCAGGCGTGCGTCAGCAGATCGCGCGGATGCTGCGGCCGGCCGCGCGCGGCGATATAGTCGGGGGAGGCGGCCGTGGCGAAGCGCTGGACGTGCGGGCCGATCGGGACTGCGATCATGTCCTGCTCGAGCCGTTCGTCGTAGCGGATCCCGGCGTCGCAGCCGGCCGTCAGCACATCGACGAAGCTGTCCTCGACGACGACCTCCAGGCGGATGTCAGGGTAGGCCTTCAGGAACGGTGCCACGATCGGGGGCAGCACCAGACGCGCCGCCACGCCCGGCACGTTGAGGCGTAGCGTTCCGACCGGCCGGTCGCGAAAGCTGTTCACGACGTCCAGCGCCGCCTCGACTTCGCCCAGCGCCGGCGTCAGTCGCTCGAGGAGTCGGGCGCCCGCTTCGGTCGGGGCGACGCTGCGCGTCGTCCGATTGAGCAGGCGCACGCCGAGCCTGGCCTCCACCCGCCGCACGGCCTCGCTGAGACTCGACGCCGACACGCGGCCCAGCCGTGCCGCCTCCCGGAATCCGCCGGCCTGGGCGACGGAAGCGAAAGCGGAGAGATCGTTCAGGTCGTCCATCGCCATTGTGCGTAATTTCGCACAGGCCGTTGCGATTGGGCAGGATTATCGCTCAGAGAGACAAGGTCCATATGTCGGCGGTCCCCACAGGAGAGTTCTCATGACCCAAGCCCCCTCCGGCGCCTTCCGCCTCGGCAATCGATCCGTAAATCGCCTGGGGTATGGGGCGATGCAGCTCGCCGGGCCGGGAGTCTTCGGTCCGCCGCGGGATCGCGCGGCCGCACTCGCCGTGCTGCGCGAGGCGGTGGCCTGCGGCGTCGATCACATCGACACCAGCGACTTCTACGGTCCCCACATCACCAACCAGCTCATACGCGAGGCGCTGCATCCCTATCCGGACGGGCTGGTGATCGTGACCAAGGTCGGCGCCGTGCGCGGCGACGACGCCTCGTGGAACCCGGCCTTCACCGCAGCCGATCTCACGCGCGCGGTCCACGACAACCTGCGCAATCTCGGCGTTCCGGTGCTCGACGTCGTCAATTTCCGGGTGATCATGGGAAACGAGCACGGGCCGGCCGAAGGGTCGATCGAGGCGCCTTTCACCGCGCTGGCGGAGCTGCAGCGGCAGGGGTTGATCCGCCATCTCGGCGTCAGCAACGCCACCGCGGCGCAGGTCGCCGAGGCGCGCGGCATCGCCGAGATCGTCTGCGTGCAAAATCACTACAACGTCGTCCATCGCGCCGACGATGCCCTGATCGACGAGCTCGCGACGCTGGGCATCGCCTACGTGCCCTTCTTCCCGCTGGGCGGCTTCACGCCGCTGCAGTCCTCGATCCTGTCGGACGTGGCGGGGGAACTGGCGGCGACGCCGAAGCAGGTGGCGCTCGCCTGGCTGCTGCGTCGCGCGCCCAACATCCTCCTGATCCCCGGCACTTCTTCCGTCGCGCATCTGCACGAGAATCTGCGGGCTGGCTCGCTCGAACTTCCAGACGCCGCGGTCCGGCGACTCGACGCAATCGGCATCGCCGCCGAGGGGTGACGAACGGCGGCGACCGCGGCCGTCCCAGCTATAGTGGTCGGGTGGGGATTTCCCGACTCGATCTAGTGGCTAAGCAATTGATTCAATTAGATTCTTGACCGGAAATCGCTGTGGACTCATGTTCCACCGATGCCTGTGGATAAACTTGATCGCGTGCTCGTCGGCGACTGCATCGAACTGATGCGGGCCCTGCCCGAAGCTTCCGTCGACATGGTCTTCGCCGACCCGCCCTACAATCTCCAGCTGGGCGGCGACCTGCTGCGTCCCGACAACAGCAAGGTCGACGCGGTCGACGACGACTGGGACAAGTTCGGAGAGGCCTCCGATTCCGCCGGGACGAGCTTCGCGCTCTACGACAAGTTCACCAACGCCTGGCTGAAGGCGGCGCGGCGGGCGCTGAAGCCCGGCGGCACGCTGTGGGTGATCGGCAGCTACCACAACATCTTCCGCATCGGCACGGCGCTGCAGGACCAGGGCTTCTGGCTGCTGAACGACATCGTCTGGCGCAAGTCGAACCCGATGCCGAACTTCCGCGGCAAGCGCTTCACCAATGCCCACGAGACGCTGATCTGGGCGGCCCGCGATCGCGCCAACAAGAAATACACCTTCAACTACGATTCGATGAAGGAGCTGAACGAGGGCACCCAGATGCGCTCCGACTGGCTGCTGCCGTTGTGCACCGGCGGCGAGCGGCTGAAGGGCGAGGACGGCAAGAAGGCCCATCCGACACAGAAGCCCGAGGCGCTGCTGTTCCGCTGCATCATGGCGGCGTCCAACCCGGGCGACGTCATCCTCGACCCGTTCTTCGGCACCGGCACGACCGGCGCGGTCGCACGCCGCCTCGGCCGGCGCTTCATCGGCCTCGAGCGGGATCCCGACTACGCCGCCATCGCCCGCAAGCGCATCGCCGAGATCGAGCCGCTGGCGCGCGAGGACGTGACGCCCAAGCCCAGCAAGCGGGCCGAGCCGCGCGTGCCCTTCGGCGTGCTGATCGAGGCGGGGCTGGTGCAGCCCGGTGCGCTGCTGAGCGATCCCAGCGGCCGCCTGCATGCGCGGGTGCGGGCCGACGGCTCGCTGTCGGCCGCCAACGCACTGGGCGAGCATCGCGGCTCGATCCATCAGGTGGGGGCGGCGGTGCAGGGGGCGCCCGCCTGCAACGGCTGGACCTTCTGGCACGTCGATGTCGCGGGTGCCCGCCTGCCGATCGACCATCTCCGCCAGCAGGTCCGCGCCGGGCTCTAGCCGGCTGTCGAAAAGCCGGATTTCCGGCGTTCAAACGAAACAAACGAAACGAACGAATCGGGAAAGGCGATTCCGGCGTTGCGGTAGTGCAGTACCGCACCCCCTCATCCTGAGGAGCGGCCACCGGCCGCGTCTCGAAGGATCGGCAACAGACGGGGTGCTCGTGCCCATGCTTCGAGACGCGCTCCGTCGGAGCGCTCCTCAGCATGAGGTTGGTGTTGGTGATTCGATCGTACTCGGAAAGACTCTAGGCCTTCACGGCGTGCTCGATCACCTTGCGCATGACCGTCGGCAGGGCCCGTTCGTCCAGTTTGTCGAGCGCCGACCAGCTGGTGCCGGGGGCCAGCGCGGCAAGCCGGCCGGTCGTGGCGATGGCGCGCGCGATGGTGAGTTCCAGGTGGAAGTGCGTGAAGGTGTGACGCACGAGCCCGTCCATCACGCTCCAGCGCGCCGGGACCGGGGCTTCGGCGAGCGCCGCCGCTTCGACGAAGGGTCCCTCGCGCCACGCGCTCGACGGCACCTCGTCCATGCCGCCCAGCAGGCCCTTGGCCGGCCGCTTGCGCAGCAGGACGGCCCCGTCCTTGCGCAGCAGCACGAAGGCGAGGCCGCGGCGGGTCGGCTTCTCGGCCTTCGGCGCGCGTCGCGGCAGCTCCTCGGCGATGCCTTGCTTGCGGCCCTTGCAGCCCTGCATCAGCGGGCAGATGACGCAGCGCGGGTTGCGCGGGATGCAGACGGTGGCGCCGAGATCCATCATCGCCTGGGCGTAATCGCCGGCGCGCTGCTGCGGTACCAGCCGCGCGGCGCGGACCTGGATGTCGGGCTTGGCGTCGGGCAGCGGCGTCTCGATGGCGTAGAGGCGGGCGATCACCCGCTCGACGTTGCCGTCGACCGCCGAGGCGGGACGGTCGAAGGCGATGGCCTGGATCGCCGCCGCCGTGTAGCGGCCGATGCCGGGCAGGGCGAGCAGGCCCGCCTCCTCTTCCGGGAAGCGGCCGTCATGGTCGTTGGCGACGGCCTGGGCGCAGGCGTGCAGGTTGCGGGCGCGAGCGTAGTAGCCGAGGCCGGCCCACGCCGAGAGCACGTCGTCGAGCGGCGCTTCGGCCAGCGCCTCGACGGTGGGCCAGCGCTCGACGAAGCGGCGGAAATATTCGCCCACCGTGGCGACGGTGGTCTGCTGCAGCATGATCTCCGACAGCCAGACACGGTAAGGCGGCGTGCGCTCTCCCGGGGCTGCGCGCCAGGGGAGGGTGCGACGATGTCGATCATACCAGGCGAGGAGTCGGTCGGCGTGTGTCATGGTCAGTCGAGGGAGCGTGGCCTACCATACGGAGCGGAGTTTGAAAGGGTCCATGCGCGAAAACGGCTTCCGTGCGATCGGCGGTCTGGCCCAGAAGCTCACGTCCGGCATGGCGAAAGGCCGCGGCGCGTCCCTCGTGCGACTGAAGGCCGACTGGCCGGCGGTCGTCGGGCCGGAGCTTGCGCGCACCACGCGGCCCGACGCGCTGCTGGCCGGCCGCGGAGCGCGTGCCGGCAAGGCGTTGCGGCTGAAGGTTTCGGGCGCCGCAGCCCTAGAGGTCCAGCACAGGAGCGGCCAGATCGTGGAACGGGTGAATGCCTATTTCGGGCACAAGGTGATCGACGACGTGCGGATCGTGCAGGGGGTGATCTCGGCACCGCGCCCGGCCCCCAGGACGCCGCGTCCCGATCCCGTCGTCGAGCAGGCGGTGGCCAGCCGCACGGCGGCCGTCGAGGATCCAGACCTGCGCGCTGCGCTGACCCGACTGGGGGCCCGCATCACCGCCGGGCGCCGTGGCGTCCTGCTGGGCGGCCTGGGGGCGCTGTGTGTCGCGGACGATCTGCGGGCCCAATCGCGATCGCCGGCCAGGTTCCTCGATCCGTTGCCCGGCGATCACGTCCTCGGCCGTCCCGACGCCCCCAACGTGCTGATCGACTACGCCTCCTTCACCTGTCCGCACTGCGCCACTTTCAACAATGCGGTCATGCCGGCCCTGCGGCGCGACTGGATCGACACCGGCAAGCTGAAGCTGGTGCATCGCCACTTCCCATCGGACGCGCTCGCGACGCGCGCCAGCCTGCTGGCCGAATGCGCCGGCCCGGAGGGGTTCTTTGCCGCGGTCGACACGTTGTTCCGGACGCAGGTCCAGTGGCTGACGGCGTCCGACCCGGCGGCTGAGCTGATGACCGTTCTGGTCGGGCAGGGGGTCAGCGAGGCCCAGGCCCAGGCCTGCGTCGCCAACGACCGGCTTTTGGACAAAGTGATCGCCGACGTGCAGTCGGGCCAGGCGCTGGGCGTCAATTCCACCCCGACCGTGTTCATCAACGAGCAGGGCTACGGCAATCCGGGCGGAATCGACGCCATCGCAGCGATTTTACGTCAGGTGGGCCGTTAACGTTTGACTCCCCACAGGCGGAATTCCCAAGATGTAGTGGAGAGGACAGAGGAAAATGCGGAATATCTTGATCGTCGCCGGCGGAGTCGTGGCGGTGGCAGCGATTGCGGCCGGCGTGTATTTCGGCGCCCGCGCGCCCTCGTCCCCGCCGCCGGTTGCGGCCGTTTCCGCCCCCAACAAGGCGGCCCTGGAGAGCGTACAGGCCGGCGATCATGTGCTGGGCGACCCGAAGGCGCCGATCACGGTCATCGAGTATGCCTCCCTGACCTGCTCGCACTGTGCACATTTCCACACCCAGATCCTGCCCGAGATCAAGAAGAAGTGGATCGATACCGGCAAGGTGAAGCTGGTCTATCGCGACTTCCCGCTCGATCAGATCGCCGCCAAGGCGGCGCAGATCGCGGAATGCGCCGGCAACGACAAGTATTTCGGCGTGGTGGACATCATCTTCCGCGGCCAGCCGCAGTGGGCCACGGCGGCCGATCCGCTGGCCGAACTCGCCAAGCCGCTGCGCATCGCCGGCATGGGCGAGAACGAGATCAAGGCCTGCCTCGCCAACGACGCGATGAGCAATGCGGTGATCAAGGACTACCAGGGCGGCGAGGCGATGGGCGTCAACTCGACGCCGACCCTGTTTATCAACGGCCAGCTCTATCGCGGGTCCCGCTCCGTCGACGAACTCGACGGCGTTTTCTCCAAGCTCGCCAAGTAAGCAAACCGGCAAGAACCCAGACAGGCGTGGTGTAATGGTCCAGTTCGACAAGCTCCGGCTCTCCGGCTTCAAGTCCTTCGTCGACCCGACGGAGCTCGTGATCGAGCCCGGCATGACCGGGATCGTGGGGCCGAACGGCTGCGGCAAGTCGAACCTCGTCGAGGCGCTGAAGTGGGTGATGGGCGAGACCTCCGCCAAGCAGATGCGCGGCTCCGAGATGGAGGACGTCATCTTCGCCGGCTCCGGGCAGCGGCCGGCGCGCAACATCGCCGAGGTGATGCTGTCTCTGGACAACAAGACCCGCACCGCGCCGGCCATGGTGAACGACACCGACCAGCTCGACGTCGTGCGCCGCATCGAGCGCGGCCACGGCTCGGCCTATTCGGTGAACGGCAAGGAAATCCGCGCCCGTGACGTGCAGACGCTGTTCGCCGACGCCGCGACCGGTTCCCGTTCGACGGCACTGGTCAGCCAGGGCCGCATCGGCACGCTCATAAACGCCAAGCCGGCCGATCGCCGCTCGGTCATCGACGAGGCGGCCGGGATCACCGGTCTCTATTCCCGCCGCCACGAGGCCGAGCTGCGGCTGCGCGCCGCCGAGCAGAACCTCGCCCGCGTGCAGGACGTGCTCGTCGCGCTGGAAGAGCAGCACAAGGGGCTGAAGCGCCAGGCCCGCCAGGCCAGCCGCTATCGCAACCTGTCCGACCATATCCGCCGCGCCGAGGCCGCGGTGCTGGCGCTGAGGCTTGCCAATGCCGAGCGCGATCTGGCCGAGTCGGCCGAGCGCCTGAAGGAAGCCGAGGCCCAGGTCGCCGACCTGACCCGACTGGTCGGCCTCGCCACCACCGCGCAGGCCGAAGCCGCGACGGCGCTGCCGCCGCTGCGCAATGACGAAGCCGCCGCCGCTGCGGGGTTGCAGCGCCTGCGCGTTGCCCACGATGCGCTGACCGCGGAGGCCGAGCGTGTCGCCGCCGCGCAGTTCGAGGCCGAGAGGCGGCTGCAGCAGACCGAGCAGGATTTGGCGCGCGAGCAGGGTCGCAAGAACGACGCCGAAGCCGCCATCGCCGACCTCGGCGGCCAGCGCGAACGGCTGGAAGAGGAGCGTTTCGGCGAAGAAGACCGTGCCATCGCCGCCGAGGAGGCGCGCGACACCGCGCGCAGCGAGACTGGCGTGGCCGAGGTCGAACTCGATCGGCTGACCCGCCAGATCGCCGACGACGAGGCATTGCGCCAGAGCGTTTCGCGTGAGATCGCGGAGTTGCAGGATCGCCTGCGCCGCCTGTCGTCGCGCCGCGACGAGGTCACGGCGCAGCAGCAACAGCTTGAGAGCGAACTGTCCAACCTGCCGGCCCTTCCTGAGGTAGAGGCAGAACTCGAAGCCGCCCGCGCCGCGCTGGAAGAAGCGCGTTTCAGCGGCCAGGAGGCGATCGAAGCCGCGCGCGAGGCCGAGCGCTACGAATCCGATGCCGCGCGCCAGGCGGTCGCCAGGGCTGAAGCGGAACGCCTCGATATGGAAAAGGCCCGCGCGGCCGAGCGACAGGCTGCGGAGGCAAGCCACGCCATCGCCGTCGAGGCGCTGCAGAAGACCAACGCACGCCTGACCAAGCTGCGCGCCGAGGAAGCGGGCGTCGCCGCCGCGCTGAAGTCGGCCGCCGACTCGCTGTGGCCGCCGCTGCTCGACGCGCTGAACGTCGAGCCGGGCTTCGAGAAGGCCCTGGGTGCCGCTTTCGGCGACGAACTGGAAGCTTCGTCGGATCGTGGCGCGCCGGTTCACTGGCTGCCGCTCGAGACGATGGCCGAGACGCCGGCCCTGCCTGAAGGCGCGACGCCGCTCGGTGCGCATGTCGGTGCCTTGCCGGAACTGGCGCGGCGCCTCGCCTTCATCGGCATCGTGGCCAACGACGAGACCGGTGCGGCCCTGCAGGCCGCCCTCAAGCCCGGCCAGCAGCTCGTCACCCGCGAGGGCGCCGTCTGGCGCTGGGACGGCTACACGATGCGCGCCGGCGCACCGTCGACCGCTGCCGTGCGGCTGAGCCAGCGCAACCGACTGGCCGAGATCCGCCATCAGATCGACGGCGTCGTCGCCGAGCAGACGATCGAACAGGCGCGCGTCGATGCCGAGAAGACCTGGCTCGCCGCCGCCCGCGATGCCGAGAAGACCTGCGTCGATCAGGCCCGCGCCCATGAGCGCAGCGTGGCCGACGCCGCACGCCGCAAGACCCAGGAGGCCGGCGAAGCGACCCGGGTTGCCGAGCGCGCCGCCCAGGCGGCCATCGGCACCGCCGAGCGCCTCGCCACCCAGGCCCGCGACCGTCACGTCGAGATTGCCCGTCGCACCGACCAGCTGCGCACCCGCCTCGCCGGCATCGAGACGGTGGTCGCCGAAGTGCTGGGCGACATCGCCGAGGTCGAGATGCGCCGCACCTTCCGCGAGGCGCGCCTGTCGTCGATCTCCGACACGCAGGCCGACCGCGCCGAGGCTGGCGCGCTGCGCGTGCGCATCGCCGAGCTGCGGGCGGCGCTGGTCGAGGCCGAGGGCCAGTGCGACCGTCTTGCCCGCGAGTCGAAGATGCGGGTCGAGCGTCTGGCGCAGATCGCGCAGGACCATGAAGGCTGGAGCAAGCGACTGCGCGAGGCCGACGGTCAGATCGTCGAACTCGACGCCCGCCGCGAGCAGACCGCGGCCGCCATCGCCGAACTCGCCGCCAAGCCGGCCGAGATCGAAGAGAAGCGCATGGTGCTCGGCGAGGAGATCGAGAAGGCCGAGTTCAACCGCCAGGAAGCGGCCGACCGTCTGGCGATCGGCGAGACGCGTCTGTCCGAGGCCGACAAGGCGCTGCGCCAGGCCGAGACCGAGATGGGCAATGCGCGCGAGATGCGCGTCCGCCGAGAGGGTCAGGTCGAGCAGGCCACCAAGGATCGCGAGGCTGTGGTCGAGCGCATCGTCGAGCGCCTGCGCTGCGAGCCCGACGGCGTGATGGCGCTGGCCGAGGTCCAGTCGCTGGAAGAGCTGCCGGAACTCGACAAGGCCGAGCACAAGCTCGAGCGTCTGGTGCACGAGCGCGAGACGATGGGCGCGGTCAACCTGCGCGCCGAGGAAGAAGCCAACGAACTCGAGCAGCAGATCACCGGCATGACGACCGAGCGCGACGACCTGATCGCCGCCATCGGCCGCCTGCGTCAGGGCATCCAGAGCCTGAATCGCGAGGGCCGCGAGCGGTTCCTCGCCGCCTTCGAGCAGGTGAGCGGCCACTTCCAGCAGCTCTTCACCAAGCTGTTCGGTGGCGGCAAGGCCGAGCTGCGGCTCACCGAGTCGGAGGATCCGCTGGAGGCAGGCCTCGAGATCCATGCCAGCCCGCCGGGCAAGAAGCTGCAGGTCATGTCGCTGCTGTCGGGCGGCGAGCAGGCGCTGACGGCACTGTCGCTGCTGTTCGCAGTGTTCATGACGAACCCGGCGCCGATCTGCGTTCTGGACGAGGTGGACGCGCCGCTGGACGACCTGAACGTGGAGCGTTTCTGCGGTCTGGTGAACGACATCGCCGGCCGCACCGACACGCGCTTCCTGATCATCACCCACCATCGCGTCACGATGGCGCGCATGGACCGCCTCTACGGCGTGACCATGGCCGAGCGCGGCGTTTCACAGCTGGTCTCGGTCAACCTGCAGGAGGCCGATCGCATGGTGGCCTAGCGCCACCCGACAGAGTTCAACCTAAACAAGCAAGACTATCTTCCTCTCAAAAAACTGGGCGCCGGCTGGCCTGACGGCGCCCTTTTCTTTGCCCTGCTTTCCGGGGCCGCCCTTCTCAGGGCAGGAGCGGGCCTGTAGTGTCCGGCCCATGCCCGATACGCTCAGCTCCACCATCACGGATGTCATCGAACTGACGCGCACGCTCGTCCGCTGCGAGAGCGTGACGCCGCGCGAAGCCGGTGCCCTGCAACTGCTGGAACAGACACTGTCGCCGCTCGGCTTCAAATGCGAGCGCATGGATTTCACCGAGGCCGGGACCGACGACGTCGCCAACCTCTATGCCCGTATCGGCACCGGCGGGAAGCACTTCTGCTTTGCCGGCCATTCCGACGTCGTGCCGGTGGGCGATCTCTCGTCCTGGACGATCGGGCCGTTCGCCGCCGAACTGTCCGGCGGCTACCTGTTCGGCCGCGGCGCCGCCGACATGAAGGGCGCCATCGCGGCCTTCACCGACGCCGCGGCGCGTTTCCTCAGCCGGCGGGGCCGGGACTTCGGCGGCTCGATCAGCCTGTTGATCACCGGTGACGAGGAGGGGCCCGCGGTCAACGGCACCGTGAAGATGCTCCAACGGCTGGCCGAGCGCGGCGAGACGATCGATGCCTGCGTCGTCGGCGAACCCACCAGCACGAAGCGCTTCGGCGACATGATGAAGATCGGCAGGCGCGGCAGCATGACCGTCGATCTGGTCGTGCGCGGCGTGCAGGGGCACGTGGCGTACCCCGAGCGGCTCGACAATGCCGTCCATCGGCTCTCGGCGATCATCGAGGCGCTGGTGCGCGAGCCGATCGACAAGGGCAGCACGCATTTCCAGCCGACGTCGCTGCAGTTCACGACCGTCGATGTCGGCAATGCGGCGACCAACATCGCGCCGGGCACCGCCAAGGCGCGTTTCAATACCCGGTTCAACGATCTCTGGACCTCGAAGACGCTGTTCGCCCACCTCAAGGAGCGCATCGAGCGCGCCAACGAGGCGCTGGGCGGCAACGGCACCGTCGAATACAGCGTCCAGGTCTCGGGCGAATCCTTCTATACGCCACCGGGGCCGCTCAGCGACCTCGTCGCCGGCGCCATCCGCGACGTCGCCGGTGTGGAAGTCGAGCTTTCGACCACCGGCGGCACATCGGATGCGCGGTTCATCCGCAGCTACTGCCCTGTCCTCGAATTCGGGCTGGTCGGCGAGAGCATGCACAAGGTCGACGAGAAGAGCGCCGTTGCCGACCTCAAGACGCTGGCCCGGGTCTACGAAACGGTGCTCGACCGTTACTTCGCGGCCTGAGGACGTGCTCGGCACTGGTGAAATCGCCCGGGGAATGCAGGGTGCGCTCGGGCTCCTGAAACGCGACCCTGCGGCGCCGTCCTACTTCGACAATACGCGGGAAGCCTGCGTGCGGTCCTTCCAGGTGATGATCCTGGTCGCGCCGCTGCATGCCGCGCTCATGTTGATCCGGTATGCGGGCGTGACCGCCATGGCCGACGAACTCGAGATCGTGCTGGTCGAGGCGTTGCGCTATGTCGTCGAATGGACCCTGTTCCCCGTCCTGTTCTACGAGATCGCGCGGCGTCGGAACTGGCTCGGCCTGTATCCGCGCTACATCGCGGCGCTGAACTGGGTCAATCTGCCGGCGATGATCGTGGCTGTGATCGGCGTGGTGGTGGCGATCGTCCTGCCGCCGCTGCCCGGCGAGTTGATCCGCGTCGGCCTGCAGGCGCTCTTCTTCTACTGGTTCCTGGTCACGACGCGGATCGTGCTCGGCGTCACCTGGCCGATCGCGGGGCTCCTGCTGATCGTCAACTGGGTGCCGTCGCTCTTCCTTTCACTGATCGTCGATCGCTACCTCGGCGTCGCCGTTGCGATCGGCGCCTAGCGCGTAGAGCACCTCCATCAGGCAGAGCCCGTGCGGCGGCGCCGTCGGGCCGGCGCTTGCGCGGTCGCGGGCGGCGAGCGCTGCTTCGACATCGCCGCGGGTCCACTGGCCGCGTCCGACGAGATGCAGCGTTCCGACCATGATGCGCACCTGGTTGTGCAGGAAGGAGCGCGAGCCGACATCGACGTGGATCTCCTCGCCGTGGCGCGTGACCTTCAACAGGTCGAGCGTCTTGAGGGCCGAGGGCGACTGGCAGGCGGTCGAACGGAAGCTGTTGAAGTCGTGCCGGCCGACCAGCACGGTCGCCGCGTCAGCCATCAGGTCGACGTCGAGCGAGCCCGGCACGTGCCAGAGCTGGCCGCGATCGAGCGCGGGCGGCGCGCGCCGGTTGATGATCCGGTAGCGGTAGCGCCGCCACGTCGCGGAGAAGCGCGCATGGAAACCCGGCGGCGCGAGCTCCGCGACGAGCACCGACACCGGCTGCGGCTTCAGGTGGAAGTTGATCGCCGAGCGGATGGTCTCGACCGGCCGCTCTTTCGACAGGTCGAGATGCACGACCTGGCCGCGCGCATGCACGCCGGTATCGGTGCGGCCGGCGGCCTGCACCGGCGGGCGCTCGCCGGTGAAGGCGAACACCGCCTCTTCGAGCGCGGCCTGGACGGACGGTCCGTTCGGCTGGCGCTGCCAGCCGACGAACGGCTCGCCGTCATATTCGATGGTGAGCTTGTAGCGCGGCACGATCTCAGGTCGGCAAGGACAGGATGGCCGGCGGTGCCAGCACGGTGCCGGCTTCCAGCGAGAAGCCACGCAGAAAGGCGTCCGCCGATTGTGCCGACTTGCCGGGCCGCTGCAGCCTGAGGAGCTTCAGTCCGCCGACCCCGCAGGTCACGACCGGAAACCCGTCGCGCGCGATGGTCACGCTGCCCGGGGCCCCGCCGGCCAGGGTGAGTGCCGCCGCCAGCACCTTGATGCGTTCGACGCCGCCATCTTTCGGCGCTTCGAAAGACGTGCCGGGCCAGGGATGGAAAGCCCGTACCTTGCGCTCCAGCTCGGCGGCCGGCCGGCGCCAGTCGAGCATGCCTTCTTCCTTGCCGAGCTTGTGGGCATAGGTGACGCCCTCCGCCGGCTGGACGACCGCCTCGATGCTCCGCCGCAGCAGCCCGTCGAGAGTCGACACGATCAGCCGCGCGCCGAGATCGGCCAGCCGGTCGTGCACGCTCTCGGCGGTGTCGGCGGCAGAGATCGGCGTGCTTTCGGCCAGCAGCATCGGGCCGGTGTCGAGGCCTTCGTCCATGCGCATGGTGGTGACACCCGTCTCGGCGTCGCCGGCCAGGATGGCGCGATGGATCGGTGCGGCGCCACGCCAGCGCGGCAGCAGCGAGCCGTGGATGTTGATGCAGCCCAGCACCGGCGCATCGAGGAAGCTCCTGGGCAGGATGTGCCCGTAGGAGACGACCACGGCGGCATCGAGGTCGAGCGCCTTGAAGGCCTGGGCTTCCTCGTCAGTTTTCAGGGTGCGTGGCGTGCGGACCGGCAGGCCGAGCTCGTCGGCCAGCTGATGCACCGGCGTCTTGCGCTCCTGCTGGCCGCGGCCGGCAGGCTTGGGCGCCCGCGTATAGACGCAAGCGACGTCATGGCCGGCCTCGACCAGGGCGCGGAGGGCCGGCACGGCGAAGGCGGAAGTGCCGAGGAACGCAATCTTCATCGCCGCACCTTATAGGCAGCCGCGCGGTGGTGAGCTAGGTATGCCGCAATGGAGTCCAGTCCCCCCTCGACCGGCAAGGGTCCGCTCGCCAACCTTGCCGCGCGCCGCGCCGCAGGCGAGATCCACGCCGATCCCGTGCAGGAAAAAGTCGTCCTGCGATTGCAGGCGATCCACGACCAACTGGCGGCGATGGCTGCCGCACAGCCGGTCAAGACGGGATTCCTGGCCCGTCTCGGCTTCGGCCATGCACCCAAGCCGCCGGAGGGACCGCACGGCCTCTATATCTGGGGCTCGGTCGGCCGCGGCAAGTCCATGCTCATGGACCTGTTCTTCGCCGACGCGCCGGTGGCCAAGAAGCGCCGCGTCCACTTCCACGAATTCATGCTCGAGGTGCAGGCCCGGCTGCATCGTCGCCGGGAGGAACTCGCGGCCAGGGGCGCACCGCCGGAATCCGACACGATCGTGCCGATCGCCCGGGAGATCGCGGCTGAGACGCGGCTGCTCTGCTTCGACGAATTCCAGGTCACCAACATCGCCGATGCGATGATCCTGGGTCGCCTGTTCGAGACGCTGTTCGAGGAGGGGATCACCGTGATCGCCACCTCCAATCGTGCGCCCGACGATCTCTACAAGAACGGCCTCCAGCGCGACCGCTTCCTGCCGTTCATCGAACTGGTGAAGCAACGGCTCGAAGTGCTGGAGCTGGGCGGTGCGCAGGACTACCGGATGGGCCGGCTGCGCGAGCTCGACCTCTACCTGACGCCGCTCGGCGCCTGGGCGACCAAGAAGCTCGACGAGGCATTCCGCGCCTTGGCCAACGGCTCCGACGGCGAGCCGCGCGTGTTGCGCACGCAAGGCCGCGATGTTGATGTGCCGCGTGCGGCACCCGGTGTCGCCATGGCGCATTTCATGGACTGGTGCGCCAGGCCGATGGGCGCGGCGGATTTCCTGTGCATCGCCGACCATTTCCACACGGTCATCGTGGCCGAGATCCCGAGGATGGGACCGGACAGTCGGGACAAGGCGGTTCGCTTCGTGACGATGATCGACACCTTCTACGAGAGGAAGGTGAAGTTCATCTGCTCGGCGGCGACAAATCCGGGTGGTCTCTATCCCGAAGGCGACGGTTCCTTCGAGTTCCAGCGCACCGTTTCGCGTCTCATGGAAATGCAGAGCCCTGAGTATCTGAACCTCGAGCACATCGCCTAATTGTGATTGTTGGCCATTCGGCCTGCAGCATAGGCTCTGCACCGTTTTTCAGAGGTTATTCGGGAGGCAGGACATGGACGGCGATCGCATGATTTCCCTGAACGAGCAGGGACTGTCGCGGCGCAATGCGTTGAAGGCGACGGCGACGGGCGCGGCGCTCGGCACCACCTTCGCTTTGTCGGTGCAGCCGGTTCAGGCGCAGACGATGATCACCACGCCGGCGGACGGCCTCACCGCCGGCGTCGTCAAGGTGAAGACCCGGGACGGCAAGGAGATGGACGCCTATCGAGCCATGCCGGCGACGGGCCAGGCGTTCGCCACGATTCTCGTCGTACAGGAGATTTTCGGCGTGCACGCGCACATCGCCGATCTCTGCCGCCGCTTCGCCAAGGCCGGCTACTACGCCATCGCGCCGGAACTCTACTTCCGCCAGGGCGATGCCAAGGCGGTCAGCGACATGCAGGCGCTGCTGCGCGAGATCGTCTCGAAGGTGCCGGACGAGCAGGTCATGGGCGACCTCGACGCGACCGTCGGCTTCGCCAAGGGCGAGGGCAAGGCCGACGTGGCGAAGCTTGGCATCACCGGCTTCTGCTGGGGCGGCCGCATCGTCTGGCTCTATGCCGCCCACAGCGCAGCGCTCAAGGCGGGGGTGGCCTGGTACGGCCGCGTCGTCGGCGATTCGACGCCGATGACCCCCAAGCATCCGATCGACATCGCCAAGGATCTCAAGGCACCGGTGCTCGGCCTCTATGGCGGCGCCGACACCGGCATCCCGAACGAAAGCGTCGACAAGATGCGCGCGGCACTGAAGGCCGGCAGCCCGGCCGCCCAGAAGTCGCAGATCGACACCTATCCGGACACGCCGCACGGCTTCAACGCCGACTACCGCCCGTCCTTCCGCAAGGAGCAGGCGGAGGATGCGTGGAAGAAGGCGCTTGCCTGGTTCAAAGCCAACGGTGTCTGATCGGCTCATGGCCGAGACGATAAATCTCAAGACCCGATCGGGCCTGGCATTCACCACGGATGTCGCAGGCCCGGTCGGCGGGCCGCTCGTGCTGATGCTGCACGGGTTTCCCGAATCGAGGCATAGCTGGCGCGCCGCCCTGCCGGAGCTGGCGGCGCACGGCTACCGCGCCGTGGCGCCCGACCAGCGCGGCTATTCCCCGGGGGCGCGTCCCGATCCGGCTGATCTCTCGAACTACGCGTTCGAGAAGCTGATCACCGACGCGATCGAGATCGCGGCGGCGGCCGGTTACGACGGCAAGCGCTTCCATCTCGTCGGGCACGATTGGGGCGGTCAGGTTTCATGGGGCGTCGCCGGCGCCCATCCCGAACGCCTCGCCTCGCTCACGATTCTCTCACGCCCGCATCCACAGTCGTTCCGGCAGGCGCTGCTCAAGGAGGACGGCGACCAGAAGCATCGCTCGCGTCATCATCGCGCCTTCCTCGAACCGGAGACCGGCAAGCTTCTCCTGGCGGACAATGCCAAGCGCCTGCGCGACGGGCTGTTCGGCCAGGGCGTGCCGTCAGAGGCGCTCGACGAACATCTCTCCGTGCTCGGCAATCCCGAGGCATTGGAAGCAGCCCTGGCTTGGTACCGCTCCAACAAGGGGCTGGCGGCCGATATCGGCACCATCACCGTGCCGACGCTCTACATCTGGGGCGACGCCGATGCGACGGTGGGGCCGGACGCCGCTTATGGCACGACGGAGTTCGTGAAGCCCTCGTTCGCGATGGAAGTGCTGCCGGGTGTCGGCCATTTCGTGATGGACCAGGCACCGGCGAAGGCGACCGACCTGCTGCTGGCGCACCTGGCGAAACACCCCGTCTGAACCCGTCTGCCTTGCTGCCTCCGGCGAATCGCGCTACCACGCGGCGCTTTTAAGAACGGGAGTTTTTCGCATGGCTCGCAAGAAGATCGCGCTGATCGGCGCCGGACAGATTGGCGGCACGCTCGCGCTGCTCGCCGGCCAGAAGGAACTGGGCGACGTCGTCCTGTTCGACATTCCCGCTGCCGAGGGCACTGCCAAGGGCAAGGCGCTCGACATCGCACAGCTCAGCCCGGTCGAGGGCTTCGACACCAAGTACAGCGGCTCCTCGGACTACAAGGACATCGAGGGCGCGGACGTCGTGATCGTCACCGCCGGCGTACCGCGCAAGCCCGGCATGACCCGCGACGACCTGGTCGGCATCAATGCCAAGGTCATCGATTCGGTCGGCAAGGGCATCAAGCAGCACGCCCCGAACGCCTTCGTCATCGTCATCACCAATCCGCTCGACGCCATGGTCGGCCTGATGCAGGAAGTCACCGGCTTCGCGCCCGAGAAGGTCGTCGGCATGGCCGGCGTGCTCGACAGCGCCCGCTTCCGCCTGTTCCTGGCCGAGGAATTCAACGTCTCGGTCGAGGACGTCACGGCCTTCGTGCTGGGCGGCCACGGCGACACGATGGTGCCGCTGCTGCGCTACTCGACGGTGGGCGGCATTTCGCTGCACGATCTGGTCGACATGGGCTGGACCACCAGGGAGCGCCTCGAGCAGATCGTCCAGCGCACCCGTGACGGCGGCGCCGAGATCGTGGCCCATCTCAAGACCGGCTCGGCCTTCTACGCCCCGGCCGCGTCGGCCATCGCCATGGCCGAGTCCTACCTCAAGGACAAGAAGCGCATGATCCCCTGCGCGGCGAAGCTGAACGGCGAGTACGGCGTGAAGGGCCTCTACATCGGCGTGCCGGTCGTGATCGGCGCCAAGGGTGTCGAGCGCATCGTCGAGGTCGAATTCAACGCCGAGGAAAAGGCGATGTTCGACAAGTCGGTCGCCGCCGTGCAGTCGCTGATCGACGCTACCAACAAGATCGTTGGCCGTTCGTAAAGTAGGGTCTTTCGACTTTAGTCGAGCGACCCCAAACGTTCATCAGTCCATCGTTGCCAAGGGACTGCGGCGCTCATAAAGTGCCGCATCCCTTGGTCAGTTGCGTTTGAAAACTGAGGGACCGCGTTTCTTGCGCGCCGTCCCGAACGATAGGATCCCATGAATATCCACGAGTATCAGGCCAAGGCCCTCCTGGCCAAATTCGCCATCCCGATTTTGAAGGGTGGCGTCGCTTACACCAAAGACGAGGCGATGGATGTCGCCCGCAAACTGGGTGGCCCCGTCACGGTGGTGAAGGCGCAGATCCATGCCGGCGGGCGCGGCAAGGGTCACTTCAAGGCCGATCCGGGCGGCAAGGGCGGCGTCCGCATCGCCAAGTCGGTCGACGATGTCGGCGCGCAGGCGGCCGCGATGCTGGGCCAGGATCTCGTGACGAAGCAGACCGGCCCGGCTGGTCGCACCGTGCAGCGCCTCTACATCGAGGATGGCTGCGACATCAAACGCGAGCTGTATCTCTCGATGCTGGTGGATCGTGCCGTCGGCCGCATCGCCGTCGTCGCCTCGACCGAGGGCGGCATGGACATCGAGACCGTGGCGCACGAGACGCCCGAGAAGATCGTGACCCAGGCGATCGACCCGGCGGCCGGCTACCAGGCCTATCAGGGGCGCAAGATCGCGTTCGCGCTCGGCCTCACGGGCAAGCAGGTCGGCACCTTCACGACGCTGCTCGGCAACCTCTACCGCGCCTATGTCGATCTCGACGCCTCGCTGATCGAAATCAACCCGCTGGTCGTGACCGGCGCCGGCGACATCGTGGCCCTCGATGCCAAGATGAACTTCGACGACAACGCGCTCTACCGTCACAAGGACATCGAGGAACTGCGCGATATCGACGAGGAGGATCCGGCCGAGACCGAGGCCGCCAAGTACGCGCTGAACTACGTGAAGCTCGATGGCCAGATCGGCTGCATGGTGAACGGCGCGGGCCTCGCGATGGCCACCATGGACATCATCAAGCTCTACGGATCGGAGCCCGCCAACTTCCTCGACGTCGGTGGCGGCGCCACCAAGGAGCGGGTGACGGCGGCGTTCAAGATCATCCTCAAGGATCCCAACGTCGAGGGCATCCTGGTCAACATCTTCGGCGGCATCATGCGCTGCGACGTGATCGCCGAAGGCGTCGTGGCCGCGGCGCGCGAGGTCAACCTGCACGTGCCGCTGGTCGTCCGGCTGGAAGGCACGAACGTCGAACTCGGCAAGAAGATCCTCAAGGAATCGGGCCTCAAGATCACCTCGGCGGAGAACCTCGCGGACGCCGCCGAAAAGATCGTCAAGGCCGTCAAGGAGAACAACTGATGGCCGTCCTGGTCGACAAGAACACCAAGGTCATCTGCCAGGGCATCACCGGCTCGCAGGGCACCTTCCACTCCGAGCAGGCGATCGCCTACGGCACCAAGATGGTGGGCGGCGTGACGCCGGGCAAAGGCGGAACCAAGCATCTCGACCTGCCGGTGTTCGACACCGTCGCCGAGGCTGTCGAGAAGACAGGCTGCAACGCGTCGGTGATCTACGTGCCGCCGCCCTTTGCGGCCGACTCGATCCTCGAGGCGATCGACGCCGAGATCCCGCTGATCGTCTGTATCACCGAGGGCATCCCGGTGGTCGACATGGTCAAGGTGAAGCGTGCGCTCACCGCTTCCAAGTCGCGGCTGATCGGCCCGAACTGCCCCGGCGTCATCACGCCGGGCGAGTGCAAGATCGGCATCATGCCGGGCCACATCCACAAGCGCGGCAAGATCGGCATCGTCTCGCGCTCCGGCACGCTCACCTACGAAGCCGTCGCACAGACCACGGCGGCGGGCCTCGGCCAGACGACCTGCATCGGCATCGGCGGCGACCCGGTGAACGGCACGAACTTCATCGAGTGCCTCGACATGTTCATCCGCGATCCCGAGACCGAGGGCATCGTGATGATCGGCGAGATCGGCGGCGACGCCGAGGTCAAGGGTGCGGAATTCCTCAAGGCGTCCGGAACGAAGAAGCCGGTCGTCGGTTTCATCGCCGGTCGGACGGCGCCTCCGGGCCGCCGCATGGGCCATGCCGGTGCGGTCATCTCCGGCGGCAACGACACCGCGGAGTTCAAGGTCGCGGCCATGCGCGAGGCCGGCATCAGGGTTGCGGAGTCACCCGCGGCTTTGGGCGAGGAAATGCTTAAGGCCATGAAGGGCTGACAAGCGGGATTGCCGCCTGGCCTCTGCCGGGCGGCCAGCAAGGACAGGCCAGGGAGTATCGGGCCATGAGAGCAGAACAGACGTCGTTCCTGTTCGGCGCCAACGCGCCATTCATCGAGGAGCTCTACGCGCGGTTCCTCACCGACCCCAATTCGGTCGATGGCGAATGGCAGACCTTCTTCGGCGCGCTCGCCGAGCAGAAGGGTGACGTTCTGGCGGAGGTGCGCGGCGCCTCCTGGGCGCCCAACGGCGCCCGGGTGATCGGCGCGGTCGACCCCGACGCCATCCCGGCCGCGGCCAACCGCAACGTGAAGGGCGGCAAGACCGCCACCGAGGCGGCGCCCGCCGCCCCCGCGCTCGCGGGCAAGACCCAGGAAGAGATCCGCGCCGCCGCCCAGGACACGGCGCGGGCGCTGATGATGATCCGCGCCTACCGCATCCGCGGCCACCTCGAGGCCGATCTCGATCCGCTCGGCCTCGTGCGCCAGGCGCCGCATCGCGAACTCGATCCCGCGACCTACGGCTTCACCGACGCAGACTGGGACCGTCCCATCCTGATCTTCGGCTCGCTGGCGCTGGGTGAATCCGCGACGCTGCGCCAGATCATGGAGCGCCTGCGCAAGACCTATTGCGGCAAGATCGGCGTCGAGTTCATGCACATCTCCGATCCCGACCAGAAGGCGTGGATCCAGGAGCGCATCGAGCATATCGAGAACCAGACCGAGTTCACCGTCATCGGCCGCAAGAGAATTCTCGAGAGGGTCGGCGAGGCCGAGGGCCTCGAGCGCTACCTGCACGTTAAGTTCGTCGGCACCAAGCGCTTCGGCCTCGACGGCGGCGAATCGCTGATCCCCGGCATCGAGCAGATCCTGAAGCGTGGCGGCCAGCTCGGCGTGAAGGAGGTGATGCTCGGCATGCCGCATCGCGGCCGCCTGAACACGCTCGTGCACGTCATGCACAAGAGCTACACCGCGCTCTTCTCCGAGTTCCAGGGCCGCTCCTCGCAGCCCGAGGAAATGCGCGGCTCGGGCGACGTGAAGTACCATCTCGGCGCCTCCGCCGATCGCGAGTTCGACGGCAACGTGATCCATCTCTCGCTGTCGCCCAACCCGTCGCATCTCGAGGCGGTGAACCCGGTCATCCTGGGCAAGGCGCGCGCCAAGGAAGACCAGCGCGGCGACACCGACCGCAGCCAGGTCATGTGCATCCTGATGCACGGCGACGCGGCCTTCGCAGGGCAGGGCCTGGTGGCCGAGAGCCTCGACCTGTCGGATCTCGCGGGCTACCGCATCGGCGGCACCATCCATTTCATCGTGAACAACCAGATCGGCTTCACCACCCTGCCGACCGAGTCGCGCTCCGGCCCCTATTGCACGGAAGTCGCCAAGATCGTGCAGGCGCCGATCCTGCACGTGAACGGCGACGACCCCGAGGCGGTGGTCCATGTCGCGCGCATCGCGACCGAGTTCCGCCAGCACTTCAAGCGCGACATCGTCATCGACATGTTCTGCTATCGCCGGCACGGTCACAACGAGGGTGACGAGCCGATGTTCACCCAGCCGCTGATGTACAAGGAGATCGGCGGGCACCGTTCGGTTAAGGAGATCTACGCGGCGAAGCTCGAGGCCGAGGGCGTGGTGACGGCCGACGAGGTGGCCGCCATGGACAACGCCCTGCGCGAGAAGCTCGACAAGGCGCTGGAGGCAGCGGCCAACTACAAGCCGAACAAGGCCGACTGGCTGGAAGGCAAGTGGGCGGGCATCACCGTTGCGCCGGGCGAGGAGGATCGCAAGGGCGTCACCGCCGTCGAGCTCGACAGGCTGAAGGCCGTCGGCCGGGCGATCTCCGAGGCGCCGAAGAACTTCGAGCTCAACCGCAAGATCGTGCGACAGCTTCAGGAGAAGCGGAAGACGATCGATACCGGCGAGAACATCGACTGGGCGACCGGCGAGGCGCTGGCCTTCGGCACGCTGCTCGCGGAAGGCACGCCGGTGCGTCTCAGCGGCCAGGATTCCGGCCGAGGTACCTTCTCGCAACGCCATTCGGTGCTGGTCGACCAGTTGACCGAAGCCAAGTACGTCCCGCTCAACCATGTCGCGGAAGGGCAGGCGCGCTACGAGGTGATCGACAGCCCGCTGAACGAGGCGGGCGTGCTGGGCTTCGAGTACGGCTACTCGCTGGCCGAACCCAACGCGCTGGTCCTGTGGGAAGCCCAGTTCGGCGACTTCGCCAACGGCGCGCAGGTCATCATCGACCAGTTCATCTGCTCGGCCGAGAGCAAGTGGCTGCGCATGTCGGGCCTGGTGATGCTGCTGCCGCACGGCTACGAGGGCCAGGGGCCGGAGCACAGCTCCGCGCGTCTCGAACGCTATCTCCAGCTTTCCGCCGAGGACAACTGGCAGGTCATCAATCCGACCACTCCGGCCAACTACTTCCACGCGCTGCGCCGGCAGATGCGCCGGACCTTCCGCAAGCCGCTGGTGGTGATGACGCCGAAGTCGCTGCTGCGTCACAAGGATTGCGTCTCGACGCTGGCCGATTTCGGACCGGGCAGCTCGTTCCGCCGCATCCTCGCCGAGACCGACCAGCTCGTCGACGGCGCCAGGGTGCGCCGCGTCGTGCTGTGCTCGGGCAAGGTCTACTTCGACCTCGTCGCCGAGCGCCGCAAGCGCAAGATCGACGACATCGCCATCCTGCGCATCGAGCAGCTCTATCCGTTCCCGTTCACGCGGCTCGGCGTCAGGCTTTCACAGTATCCCAATGCCGAGGTCGTATGGTGCCAGGAGGAGCCCGAGAACATGGGCGCCTGGCATTTCGTCGACCGCCGCATCGAGCGCGCGCTGGCGAGCATCGAGGGCAAAGCCAGGAGGCCGATCTATGTCGGTCGCATGGAAGCCGCGTCGCCCGCCACCGGCTCGGCGCGCAATCATCTCAAGGAACAGGCCGATCTGGTCGACCGCGCCCTCACTGTCGGTTGAGCGCGGGTAGAAAAGAGGAAGAGTAGTCATGGCCGTCGAGATCAAGGTTCCGGCTCTGGGTGAATCGGTCACCGAGGCAACCGTCGCCAAGTGGCTGGTGAAGGCGGGCGACACGGTCGCCGTCGACCAGCCCCTGTGCGAGCTCGAAACGGACAAGGTCACCGTCGAAGTGAATGCCAGCGTCGCCGGCACCATCGCCGGTCTCGCCGTGGAGGAGGGCGCGTCGGTCCAGGTGGGCGGCGTGCTCTGCCACATCGAGGCGGGCGGTGCCGGTGCAGCCGCACCGAAGGCTGTCGCGCCGGCCGCGCCGAAGCCGGCTCCCGCGCCTGCTGCTGCTCCCGCACCGGCGCCGGCCGCGGCTCCTGCGGGCGCCAATCTCGCCGCTTCGGGTCCTGCCGCGCGCAAGCTGGCCGAGGAGAAGGGCGTGCCCGCCACGGCCATCCAGCCGACCGGCAAGGACGGCCGCGCGACCAAGGAAGACGTGCTGGCAGCACTGTCGTCGATCCCGGCCGCTGCCGCGCCGGCCGCCAGGCCCGCCGCGCCGTCCGGCCCGCGCGCGAAGGCCGACCGCGAGGAGCGGGTGAAGATGACGCGGCTGCGCCGCACCATCGCCAACCGCCTCAAGGACGCGCAGAACACCGCCGCCATGCTCACCACCTTCAACGAGGTGGACATGACCGCGGTCATGGCGCTGCGCGAGCGGCTGAAGGACGATTTCGAGAAGAAGCACGGTGCGCGGCTGGGCTTCATGTCGTTCTTCGTGAAGGCCTGCATCGCGGGGCTCAAGGAGCTGCCGGCGGTCAATGCCGAGATCGAGGGCGAGGAGATCGTCTACAAGAACTACTATGACATCGGTGTCGCCGTCGGCTCGCCGCAGGGCCTTGTCGTGCCGGTGCTGCGCGATGCCGACGCGCTGGACTTCGCGGGCATCGAAAAGGGCATCGGCGATCTCGGCCGCAAGGCGCGCGACGGCAAACTGTCGATCGCCGACCTGACGGGCGGCACCTTCACGATCTCGAACGGCGGCGTCTACGGCTCGCTGATGTCGACGCCGATCCTGAACCCGCCGCAGTCGGGCATCCTGGGCATGCACAAGATCCAGCAGCGGCCCATGGTGGTCGGCGGCGAGATCAAGGCGCGGCCGATGATGTACCTCGCACTGTCCTACGACCATCGCATCATCGACGGCCGCGAGGCCGTGCTGTTCCTGGTCAAGGTCAAGGAATGCATCGAGGATCCCGAGCGTCTGCTGCTCGGCGTCTGATTGGTAGGGTATTGCCGGGGGCGCGCGACTTCCGTCGCGCGTCATGAACGCGCCCCCGGCCATGAGGGTTGAAGACATGGCAAACGAATCCTTCGATCTGGTCGTGATCGGCGCCGGCCCCGGCGGCTACGTCGCCGCGATCCGCGCGTCGCAGCTCGGGCTCAAGGTCGCCGTCGTCGAGAAACGCGCGACCCTTGGCGGCACCTGCCTCAACGTCGGCTGCATTCCGTCGAAGGCGCTCCTCCAGTCCTCGCACCTGTTCGAGGAAGCGGGTCACGATCTCGCCGCGCACGGCGTCGTGGTGGCGGCGCCGAAGCTCGACTTCGCCCAGCTCATGAAGCGCAAGGGCGAGGTCGTCGAGGCCACCACCAAGGGCATCGCCTTCCTCTTCAAGAAGAACAAGATCGCTTCATACACCGGCGCGGGCCGCATCGAGGCGCCGGGTTCGGTGGCGGTGCTGGGCGACGACGGCGCGGTCAAGGAAACGCTGGCCGCGAAGAACATCCTGATCGCCACCGGCTCGGAAGTGATGCCGCTGCCCGGCGTGACCATCGACGAGAAGAAGATCGTCTCCTCGACGGGCGCGCTGGAACTCTCGGAAGTGCCGAAGCGCCTGGTCGTGGTCGGGGCCGGCATCATCGGCCTCGAACTCGGTTCGGTGTGGCGCCGTCTCGGCGCCGAGGTGACGGTGGTCGAGTTCCTCGACCGCATCACGCCGGGCGTCGACGACGAGGTCACCAAGTTCCTGCAGCGCACGCTCGCCAAGCAGGGCCTGAAGTTCAAGCTCGGCGCCAAGGTCACCAAGGCCGAGACGACCGGTGCGGGCGTCACGCTCACGGTGGAGCCCGCGAAAGGCGGCGATGCCGAGACGCTCGAGGCCGACGTCGTGCTGGTCTCGATCGGCCGCCGGCCCTATGTCGCGGGCCTCGGCCTCGACAAGGTCGGCGTCCAGATGACCGAACGCGGCCGCATCGCCGTCGACGGCCATTTCCAGACCTCCGTTCCGGGCATCTACGCGATCGGCGACGTGATCGACGGACCGATGCTGGCGCACAAGGCAAGCGAGGACGGCGTCGCCTGCGTGGAGACCCTCGCGGGCCAGAAGGGCCACGTGAACTGGGATCTCGTGCCGTCGATCATCTACACCCAGCCCGAGGTGGCCTGGGTGGGCAAGACCGAGGAACAACTCAAGGCAGCCGGCGTTGCCTACAAGGTCGGCAAGTATCCGTTCACCGCCGACCCGCGCAGCCGCGCGAATGGCGCCACGGAGGGTTTCGTGAAGGTTCTGGCCGACAAGGCGAGCGACAAGGTGCTGGGTGTCCACATCTTCGGCGCCGAGGCCGGAACGATGATCGCGGAAGCCGCGATGGCAATGGAATTCTCCGCTTCGGCCGAGGATATCGGCCGCGTCTGCCACGCCCATCCCACGGTCAACGAGGCGCTGAAGGAAGCCGCGCTTGCCGCTTGGGACAAGCCGATCCATCTCTAGCCCCGCCATGCGCCAGCCCCTCATGGCGCTTGCGATCGCCGCCTGCCTCGTGATGTCGGTGGTGGGCGGCTTCATCCCGATCCTCCAGGGATGGATCTTCTTCGTGCTCGCCCTCTACCTTCTGGCCACCGAATTCGAGACCGGCCGCAGATGGGTGACGGCGGCGCGCCGCCGCTGGCCCAAGCTCGACGAATGGATCGTCAAGGCGCGCGACCACAAATGGGCGCCGCGCCACCTCAAGAAGTTCGAAGATCACACCGACCCGTCGAAGTAGTTGGAGCGCGCCACTCCAGTGGCGCAATCATGGGCGCCACTGGAGTGGCGCGCTCCAAGGCTAACTCTTCCCTTCGAAGCCGCGATAGACCGCCTCGGCGATCGGAAGCAGCTCCTCGCGGGTTGCCGTCGCCGTCACGGCGAAGCCGAAGCCCTGGTCGATCCAGGCGAAGGTCGCGGCCTCTCCCTCCTTCTGGAACCGGAAGGCGGTTTCCGTGCCGTCGGCGGCACGCACGTAGATGGTCAGCCGCCGGCCGCTGGCGTCGTCGTACATGAGTTGGGCCGCAGCGCCGTTGCCGCCTGGCAGCAGGCGGCCGCCCATGAGCCTGTAGCCAAAAGGCGAGAGGTCGGGTGCGGCGAGTTTGCGCCCGAGGCGCTTGGAGAGCCATTGCAGCAGGTGCGCTTCCTGCTGCACGCCGACCTCGACCGGATGGGCGACTTCGACCACGAACGTGCGGTAGGCGGCGTGCGCGCCCTGCGCCACGCTGGCGGTCGGTGCGGGCGACAGGGGTGCGGGCCCGGGGGCGATCGCGTTGGCGAACCAGCCGGCCGTCGCGCCGGCCACGAAGAGGGCGACTGCAGCGGCGGCACTGGTCCAGCCGCGCGCCCAGAAAGTGCGTCGAGCGGCCCGCAAGGTGGCGATCCGTAGATGAGCCGGGATGGGCTCGGCGAACTTGGCGTCGAGGCGGCTGCGCAGCATGGCGCGCTGCCGGCGCTCCAGCGCGATGCGCTCGGCGAGTTCGGGATAGGCGGCCAGATGCGCCTCGACGGCGGCGTGTCGATCGCCGTCCAGTCGCCCGTCGACGAACGCCTGCAACTCGTCCTCGTCGATCGAAAACGCCTTGTCCGTCATTTCACTCTCCGCAGGAGCGTGGCGCGACCGGTGTCCAGCAGCGCGCGCAGCCGCTGCCGGCCGCGCGACAGCCGCGACATCACCGTGCCGGCCGGCACGCCCATGATCCTCGCTGCCTCGTCGTATGAAAAATCCTCGACGCCGACCAGCAGCAGCAGCGACTTCTGCTCTTCCGGCAACTGGTCGAGCGCCGCCAGGATGTCCTGCACTTCGGCGCCGCTCTCCTGCGTGGCGGCGGTCCTCGGTGTCGTCTGCTCGTCGAGTTCGACATGCGGTCCGCGCCGCCGGTTCTGCCGCAGCGCCGAGACATGGAGATTGCGCTGGATGGTGAAGAGCCAGGCCCTGAGGTCGCCGTCGCGCCGGCGCAGGGTCCAGCGCGACAGCGCGCGTTCCAGCGTGTCCTGCACCAGGTCGTCGGCCGCATCGTGATCGCGCACCAGCGCGTAGGCGTAGCGCCGCAACGCCGGGATCAGCGGTTCGAGCAGGGCTTCCGCATCGGCCATCGCATCACTCTATAGGAGGAGGGCGCCGGCCGGGACCGGCGCCATTCACTCCGTCGTTACTTGGCGATGTGCCAGGCGCCGTTCAGGAAGCCGTCGCCCGTCTTGTCGCCGGCCTTGGTGTCCTTCGCAAAGGCGTAGACCGGCTTGCCCTTGTAGGCCCACTGCTTCAGCCCGTCGTCGCGGGTGATGATCGTCCAGTCGCCCGAGGCCTTGGCGCCGTCGGCGACGAGGGCGGGCGGCCAGTTGGTGGCGCACGGGCCGTTGCACACCGACTTGCCCGGCGTCGCGTCCTTGTCGAACGTGTAGAGCGTCATGCCGCTGGCGGTGACGAACATGCCGTTCTTCATCGTGGGCGGGGTCGCGGAGGCGGGCTCGGCGGCGAAGGCGCTACCGGCGGCGAGAACCGCCAGGGTGGCGGCGGTGGTGAGGATCGACTTCAGCATTCTCTGGCTCCATGCAGCTGTTGGTCTGCAGGAAGAGAGACGCCGCGCCGGCGGAATTATTCCGCACGGGTCTGGATATTTCTCACGCCGTCGCACGCGACCTGCGCCTGCGGAGAGGGCGTGCACTTCACAAGAAGTGCAAATCCTGTCGCGTCCCTCTAGAATCAGAGCTCCTCCTTAACGACCGACGGGCTTTGCGCGTGCATCACGAAGCGGCACTGATCTCCACCATCGCCATCGGCTTCGTTCTCGCGTTCGGCTTCGGCTACGTCGCCGACCGGCTGCGCCTCCCGCCGCTGGTCGGTTATCTCGTGGCGGGCATCCTGATCGGCCCCTATACGCCGGGCTTCGTGGCTGACGCCGGGCTCTCGGCCCAGCTCGCCGAAGTGGGCGTGATCCTGCTGATGTTCGGTGTCGGCCTGCATTTCTCCGCCTCGGACCTCCTGGCCGTCAAAGGCATCGCCATCCCGGGCGCCATCGGGCAGATCGTGCTGGCAACCCTGCTGGGCATCGGCATGTGCTCGCTCTGGGGCTGGAGCTTCGGGACCGGCCTCGTGGTCGGCCTCAGCCTGTCCGTTGCCAGTACGGTCGTGCTGCTGAAGGCGCTGGAAGAGCGCAACATGGTCGACAGTCCCAACGGGCGGGTCGCCGTGGGCTGGCTGATCGTCGAGGATCTCGCGATGGTGCTGGCGCTGGTGCTGCTGCCGGCCTTCGCCGAAGTGCTGGGCGGCAAGCCGCTCCAGGGCCACGAGCCGTCGGGCATGCCGATCGCGCTGGAGCTCGCGGTCACCCTGTCCAAGGTGGCGGCCTTCGCCGTCATCGCCATCCTGATCGGGCCCAAGGTGGTGCCGTGGATGCTCGCGCGCGTTGCCCGCACCGGCTCGCGCGAACTGTTCACGCTGTCGGTCCTCGCCGTGGCGCTCGGTATCGCCTACGGCTCGGCGCACATATTCGGCGTCTCCTTCGCGCTCGGCGCCTTCTTCGCGGGCGTCGTGCTGAGCGAATCCTCGTTCAGCCACAAGGCGGCTGCCGATTCGCTGCCGTTGCAGGATGCCTTCTCGGTGCTGTTCTTCGTCTCGGTCGGCATGCTGTTCGATCCGACGATCCTCTACCGCTCGCCCGGTGCGGTCCTGTCGGTGCTGGCGCTGATCATCTTCGGCAAGTCGCTGATCGCCTTCGCCATCATCATGCTGCTGCGCTATCCGGTCGGCACCGGCCTCATGGTGTCGGCCAGCCTGGCGCAGATCGGCGAATTCTCCTTCATCCTGATCGCGCTGGGCATCTCGGCCGGTCTGGTGCCGAACGAGGGCCGGGATCTGGTCGTCGGAGGCGCGCTCTTCTCGATCATGCTGAACCCGCTGGTCTTCCATGCCGTCGGAATGCTGCAGAAGCGGCTCGCCCGGCCGGCCGGGGCCGCCTTCTACGGCCAGCGTCACTACGAGGCGTTGGGACGTCAGCTTGCGATCATCAAGGCCCGCCAGGAAGAGCGGTCGAAGGCCCAGGACCTCAAGCTGAACAGCCTGCTCGAACTGTTTCCGATGCTGCAGCTCGTCGAGCGGCAGGACCAGGAATCGCTGCTGCTGATGTTCCGGCCGAAATCGGCCTCGCCGGGCGACCGTGTCATCCGTCGCGGCGACCGGGCCGACGGCATGTACTTCATCTCGTCGGGCGCCGTCGAAGTGCATGTCGCGGACCGGGTCATCCGCCTTGAGCCCGGCGCCTATTTCGGCGAGATGGCGCTACTGACCGGCGAACGACGCACCGCCGACGTGATTGCGGTCGACTTCTGCCAGTTCCTCGTGCTCGACCGGCGTGACTTCAACCAGTTCATGGCACGCCACCCCGGCGTCCGCGCCGCCGTCGCCAGCATCGCCGAGGAGCGGCAGGCGATGAACATCGCGCCGCCGCAGACGGACGCGCCGGCCCTGCAGGACGACGTTCGGACCTGAGCCGTCAGCCGTTGCCGGTCAGGCGGATGACGAGGTTGACCAGCCAGTCGACCGGCTGACCCAGGACCCAGCCCAGGACGTTCAAGTCCATGCCGACCTGCCGGCCGATCAGGGGCAGGATGAAGATCAAGCCGAGCAGGATCGGCATGCCATAGGGCTCGAGTCGTGCGAACGGCCGCGCCAGGCTGTCGGGCAGCAGGCCGACGGCGACCCTCCCGCCGTCCAGCGGCGGCAGCGGGATAATGTTGAAGAGCGCCAGCACGACATTGATGAGGATCGCGTTCTCGATGTTGAGGATCGCCCAATTCGCGGCGGGCAGCGGCAGGAGAACGGCGAGATGCGCCAGCAGGCCCGCCGCCAGGGCCAGGAGGATGTTCGTGGCCGGGCCGGCCGCGGCGACCCACACCATGTCGCGTTTGGGATTGTTCAGCGCCCGGAAGTTCACCGGCACCGGCTTGGCATAGCCGAACAGGAACGGCGCACGCATGAAGATCAGCAGCCCCGGCAGCAGGATCGTGCCGACCGGATCGATGTGCTTGAAGGGATTCAAGGTCACGCGGCCCTGCTGCCACGCCGTCCTGTCGCCGAAGCGCAGGGCGACGAAGCCGTGCGCCGCTTCATGCAGCGTGATGGCCAGCAGGGCCGGGATGACCCAGGTGGAGATCGTGTAGAGCGTGTCGTTCACGGGGAAGCCACCTGTTGTCTCTCTCATCGCATCGGTTACGGTCCTGCGATGATGGCATGGTTGATCGTTCTGCTCGCTCTCCTCTGCGCAATGCCCGCATCGGCCCAGCAGAATGTCCGCGTTCCCGTAGAGCAGGGCGGGCGTACCGTCCAGCTTTCCGCGCAGCTGTTTCGTCCGGCCAAGGCCGCGGCGGCGGTTCCGGCGGTCGCGCTGTTCCATGGCTGCGGCGGGCCGGGACAGAACACGGCGCGCATGGCCGGACTTCTTGCCTCCTGGGGCTATGCCGCACTGGTGGTCGACAGTTTCTCGGCGCGCGGCCTCAAGGATGTCTGCGGCCGCAGCTGGCCGACACAGGCCGCCGCCGAGGCGAGGGCCGGCGACATCGATGCCACGCTGGCCTGGCTCGCGAAGCAGCCGGGGATCGATCCGCGGCGGCTGGCCTACATGGGCTATTCCTACGGCGGCGGCGTGGCGATGCTGCGGGCCCTCTCGGGCAAGCCCGAGGATCGCGCGCCGGCCGCGGCACGCGCCGTCGTGCTGCTCTATCCCGACTGTGCGCTGGCCGACGCGCTGGGGCCGCGCCTCGCGGTGCCGCAGCCGACCTTCTTCGCGATGGGGGCGCTCGACGACTGGACGCCGGTCTCGCAGTGCCGTGCCGTGCTGGAGAGGATCGTGCGCGGCCGGGAGCTGGTTGAAACGAAAGTTTATGAAAACGCTCATCACAGCTTCGATGCGCTCGGGCTGCCGGTGCGCTATCTCGAAGGCGTTGGCAACCGCAGCAAGCCCGGCGGTTGTTGTGGTGCGCATTACGGTGCCCATGAGCCTGCGTGGAAGCAGTTCGTGGTCGACGTTAAGGCGTTCCTGGACAAGGCGCTGAAGCCATAGACCCGGGCCGGCGGGAGCGGCATGCGTTCGACGGTGTGGGTTGGCGGACTGGCGGCGCTGTTCCTGCCGTTTGCGGCGGTCGAAGCGCAGGAGTCGAGCGACAGCGACGGGGTGCGCCACGTCGGCAAGATCCATAACAGGTTGCGCGCGGCCGAGGCGCGCCAGGAATACTTCCTGGACCAGGAATTCGACGATGCCTCCCGGCGCTATGCACGGGCAAAGAAGGAAATCCAGAAGTCGACCGGCATCTTCTATTCGATGACATCGTCGGTCCTCAGCCAGTGGGGCGCGCCGGGGAGCGACTATGGGGCCGTGCAGGCCCAGTTCTCGCCGTCGGTGAACTGGAGGGCGTTCAGGGATCCCGAGCTCGGCGCCGGCTCGTTCCAGTTCGCCTACCTTGCTACCCAGTACTGGTCGGGCCAGACCGGCACCAGCCTGCAGAACCGGCTCGGCCTCAACAGCCCGGTCAACGACTATCCGGTCAACCAGCTCACCTTCGCGCAGGTGAGCTACACGCACGATTTTCCGGGCCACTTCGTGTCGGTGACCCTGGGGCAGTTCCCTTTCTCGAACTTCGACGGCAACGCCTACGCCAACAACGAGCAGGTCAATTTCATCGGCTATTCGCTGGCGCAGAACGGCAGCCAGAACTATTCGCAAGGCAGTCTCGGCGCCTACGTCCAGCTCAATCCAACGCAGGAGATCACCCTCGCCGCGGGCCTCCAGGACGCCAACAACGTCCTGGCCTCCAACTACATCCAGTTGAACACCGCGGCGCAGGGCCAGTATTCCTGGTTCGTGTACGGCGCCTGGTCGCCGCTTTCGGGAATGCTCCGCAACGGCAGCTACTCGCTTTTCTACTACAACCTGCCGAGCGTCGAGATGCAGCCGCAGGCGAGCTCGGGCCTCTCGTTCAACGCCTCGCAGCCGCTCGGCAAGAACTGGGGGCTGTTCGCCCGCGCCAACACCGCCTGGAACTCGAGCCAGTACATCCAGTCGTCGATCGCCGGCGGCGCGGTCTACAACAACCCGCTGGGCCGGGCGCCGCTCGACCAGATCGGTCTGGGTATTGCCTGGAACAGGGTCAACCAGGCCCTCTATGCCAACACCTACGTGAATCCCAGCGAGACGATGGTGGAACTCTACTGGTCCTGGTCGGTTAAGCACCTGTTGATCACGCCGGACGTTCAGCTGTATTTCCAGCCGGCTCTGGCGCCGACGCAGTCGATGGCCGCGGTCTTCTCGCTACGCGTGACGGTCCTGTTCTAACTTCGGCGAGAGGCAGATGGGAAAGACGATCTGGCACTGTCATATCGCGATGTCGCTCGACGGCAAGATCGCGCGTGCCGACGGCTCGTTCGACTGGCTGGAGAGCTATCCGCCGCAGGAGTTCGGCTTCGATGCGCTGATGGCGGGCATCGACGCGATCCTGATGGGGCGGAACACCTACGAAATCACGCGCGGTTTCGGCGAATGGCCCTATGGCGACAAGGCCACGATCGTGATGACCCATAGACCGCTGATCGATGCGCCGCCCGCAGTCGAGACGCGCTCGGGCGATCTCGCCGTCGTAGCGGCGGAGCTGGAAGCGCGCGGCTACCGGCGCATCTGGGTCGAAGGCGGCGCACAGGTGATCCGCGGCATGATCGCGGCCGGCAAGCTGGACGTGCTGGAGATGGCCATCGTGCCGATCGTGCTGGGAGACGGCATCCCGCTCATTGCTCCCGGCACGCCGGCTCTCGCGCTCACCTTGAAATCGTGCGAGCCGCGCCGCGGCGGCGCACTCCATGTCGTGTACGAAGCGTCGCGCTAGAACCAGCTGGTGACTGCGGAACGACGTGAAGGCCGGCGATTGTGCCGGCGGCTTCGGTGTGTTCAAATCCCAACAGGTTCGACTTCCGCTTGTGTAAGAGAGCGGACGAACCGCCATTCGATCGACGATTGCTGATGCTTTTTCCTGAGACCAGGCGAAGGAGCGGCCGTGACGACACCGAATGTTCTCATGATCTTCCCGCGCTTCAACCCGAACTCCTTCTGGAGTCTTCAGGCCGCTTGCGACATCTATGGTGCGCGGTGCCCGGCGCCGCCGCTCGGCCTCATCACGCTGGCGGCACTCCTGCCGCGCGATTGGAACATCAGGCTGGTGAACCGCAACGCCGAGGTTCTCGATCCGGCCGACCTTGCCTGGGCCGATATCGTGATGACCGGCGGGATGATGCCGCAGCGGGTCGACTCGCTCGAGGTCATCCGGATGGCGCAGGCGCAGGGCAAGCCGGTGGTCGTCGGCGGGCCGGACGTAATGTCCAGTCCCGAGCTTTTCGAGCACGCCGATTTCCTGGTGATCGGCGAGGCCGAAGGCGTCATCGGGCAATTCGTCGAGGCCTGGGCCGCGGGTGCGAGACGCGGGCGCTTCGAGGCCGAGAAATTCAAGACCGACATCACGGCGAGCCCGATCCCGCGCTTCGACCTGCTCGATTTCGGTCACTATCTCTTCGTGGGCGTGCAGTTCTCGCGCGGCTGCCCCTTCAATTGCGAATTCTGCGACATCATCGAGCTGTTCGGCCGCGTGCCGCGGTCCAAGGCGGTGCCGCAGATGCTGGCCGAGCTGCAGGCGCTGTACGATGCCGGTTATCGCGGCCACGTCGACTTCGTCGACGACAATCTCATCGGCAACAAGAAGGCGTTGAAGCAGTTCCTTCCCGCCCTCGAGGCCTGGCAGAAGAGCAACGGCTATCCGTTCATGTTCTCGACGGAGGCGTCCATCAACCTGGCCGACGACGCCGAGCTTCTCGACATGCTGCGGCGGGCAAACTTCTTCGCCATCTTCGTGGGCATCGAAAGTCCCGACAGCGCGACCCTCGTCTCGACGCGCAAGAAGCAGAACACCCGCCGCAGCCTCGCCGAGAGCGTGCACAGGATCCACGCGGCGGGGATGATGGTGATCGCCGGTTTCATCGTGGGCTTCGACACCGAGGAGCTTCGCGTGGCCGAGACGATGATCGAATGCATCGAGGCCACTGATATTCCGGTCTGCATGGTCGGCCTGCTGACGGCGTTGCCGTCCACCCAGCTGACCCGCCGCCTGGAGAAGGAGGGGCGCCTTCTGCCTTTTGCCGACGAGAGCCGCGGCGATCAATGTACCGCGGGGCTCAATTTTGTGACCCGGCGGCCGCGAATCGACATCCTGCGGGACTACAGGGCGATCCTCGAAGCCACCTACCGGCCGGCGGCCTATTTCGAGCGCGTGCGCCGGTCAGGGCTGAACCTGCGGCGGCCGAGCCATCCCGTCACGGCGCGGCCGGTCGTGTCGGCGCGTGACCGGAACACGTTGCTGCGCCTGATGTGGAGAATGACCGTCACCCATCCGTTCCTGGCCCGGTATTTCTGGCGGACGTTCATCGACATCGCGCGGCACAATCCCGCCGCCCTCGAAACCGTCGTCATTCAGATCACGCTCTACCTGCATCTGGGACCTTTCGCGAAGTCGGTCGCCGCGGAGATCGACCGGCAGATCGCGAGCCTCGAGCGCGAGCTGCTATCGCAACCGCCGGTACAAGGCGCTGGCGTTCTGCAACGGGCCGTGTAGGGTCGCGCCCCTTCACGATTCCGGACCCCGAATGATCCGCAAAGCGACCAGCGCCGACCGTCCCCGCATTTCCGAAGTGCGTCTCGCCGTTCGCGAGAACCAGCTCCGCGCGACGTCCGTGAGCAAGGTCGAGACGACCGCCAACTGGATCTTCGAGAACGCGACCTTCTGGGTGTGGGAGGAGGCGGGCGCGGTGCAAGGCTTCTCCGTGGCCGATCCGCGCGACGGCACGATCTTCGGCCTGTTCATCCATCCGGATTGGGAAGGTCGCGGGCTTGGCCGCGCGTTGCTGCCGCTCGCCTGTGAGGATCTGCGCGCCGCGGGCTTTACGGTAGCGACACTCACCACCGGACCCGGCACGCGGGCCGAGCGCTTCTACCGTGAGAATGGCTGGGAAGAGACCGGCCGCCAGGACGACGGCGAGATCATTTTCCAGAAGCCCCTGTAACGGCCCGCTTCAGGGCTGCGCGCGCGAGCAGCCGCGTCGAATCGAGCGTCGGCAGGGGAGAGTTGCCGTCGTTCATGATCAGCGGGATCTCGGTACAGCCCAGAATGACGGCGTCGCATCCCGCTTCCTTCATGCGCTCCATCACGCGCTGATAGGCGGCGACGGCCTCCGGCCGGAACACGCCCTGCACCAGCTCGTCCATGATGATGCGGCTGGTCTCGTCGCGTTCGGCCTCGGTCGGGCGCGCCCAGGAGAGCCCCCGCGCCTCGATCTTCTGCGGATAGACCTCGCTGTCGATCAGCCAGCGCGTGCCGGTGATGCCGAGCTTCCGGAAGCCGCGCCCCGCCGCTTCGGCCGCGACCACCTCGGCGATGTGCAGCCAGGGCACGGGAGAGCGGGGCAGCACCGCGTCCATCGCCTGGTGGATGGTGTTGTCGGGACAGATCAGGAAATCCGCCCCGGCCCTTGCGAGCTTGTGGGCCGACGACAGCATCAGCGCGGCCACGCCGGCGCGGTCGCCGCGTTCCAGGCACGCGACATAGTCGGCCAGCGAATGGGTGTGCAGCGAAACCTCGGGATGGGCGTGCGGGCCCATCAACTCTCCGCCCTCGACGCAGATCGTCTTGTAGCAGAGTGCGGCGCCTTCGGCCGAGCAGGCGACGATTCCAATGTGTTGAGGCATGGTCATCCCTTCGCGCGCGGATGGGCGGCGCGATAGACCGCCGCGAGCCGGGCGGAGTCGACGTCGGTGTAGCGCTGCGTCGTCGACAGCGACGCGTGGCCCAGAAGTTCCTGGATGGTGCGGAGGTCGCCGCCGGCGCCCAGCAGGTGGGTAGCGAAGGAATGGCGCAGCGCGTGCGGCGTCACGCTTTCGGCGAGGCCGAGTTCGCGGCGGATCTCGCGCACCCGCTTCTGCACGATGGCGGGATCGAGCGCCCCGCCGCGCGCGCCCATGAAGACGCGGTCGGAGGGTTTCGCCGCCGCCAGCCACGGGCAGGCATCGCGATAGGCTTTCAGTGCCTGCAGCGCCTGCGGCAGCAGCGGCACCAGCCGCGTCTTGTTGCCCTTGCCGGTCACGGCGAGTGTGTCGCGGCCGCTCTTCAGCAGGTCTTCGACCTGGGCCCTGGTGAGCGCCAGCGCCTCGCCGATGCGCAGGCCCGCGCCGTAGAGCAGGATCAGCACGGCGGCATCGCGCAGGTCGATCCACGGCGCACGCTCCTGATCGGACTCGGCCGCAAGCACGTCCTCCATATCACGCTCGCTCAGCGCCTTCGGGACCGAGCGGGGCAGCTTGGGCGTCCGGATGGTGGCGATGCTCGCATTGTGGGCGAGCCCGTTCTTGTCGAGGAAGCGGAAGAAGGAGCGCACCGACGAGAAGGCGCGCGCCGTCGAGGAGCGGGCCAGTCCCTGGCGCGAACGGTCGGCCAGCCAGGCGCGGAACTCCGCGGGCTTCAGCCGTGCGAGCGCGTGGAGCGTCGGCGCCTCGCCGAGATAGCTCGTCATGAAGCCCAGGAAGGTCGCGACGTCGTGCTCGTAGGCGATGAGCGTGTGGACGGCGAGCCGGCGCTCGCTCTTCAGCCAGTCGCGCCACGCCGCTTGTGCGTCTGCGACACTCACGGCGAGGCTACTCGGGCAGGTCCAGCCAGGCGCGAATCGTGTTCTCCAGCACCTTGGACAGGAAGAACAGAAGCTCCGTCGCCATCTCCGGTCCGAAGGCTTCGGGATCGCGGGCGCCGAAACACATGACGCCGTCGGGCGAGCCCGACGAGACCTGCAGACGCATCAGGACGTCGGACTTCACGAAGCGCGCGACGTCGCCGAAGAACGCCTCCTCGCCCACGATGTCGGAGCGCAGGCGGGCATGCTTGTCCGGCCCGATGGCGGCATCGATGGCGCCCGGCGCCAGCACGTAGACGCCGCGCACCGGCACGCGCTTGGGCGCATCGGCATTGGCCTCGATCGCGAGTGTGATGAAGTCGACGTCGAGCAGCTCGGGCAGCTCGTGCGTCACGACGTGGATCATCTTCTCGAAGGTCGTCGCCTGGATGATGCTGATGACCGCCGCCTGGATGCGGTTCTGGACGATCTGGTTCTGCTTGGAGTTGGCGATGATCTCGGTGCGCTCGACCTTGAGCTTTTCGATCTCGCCGCGCAGGCGCTTCAGGATCGCCTGCTGCATGTCGATGACGCCAGGCCCCTGGACCCGCGGCGTCACGCCCATCTCGGCCGCCAGCTCGCCGTGCTTGTCGAAGAAATCGGGATGGGCCCTGAGATAGGCGACGACATCGTCGGCCGTGATCAGCTTCACCTGCCGGCCCGAGCCGTCGGGCGCCGGAATCGTACCGTCATTGGCCATGCGCCCGTCTCCGGGTCAGAGGATCGACTGGCCGGTCTTGGCCCAGTCGTCGAGGAAGGCCTTGAGACCGTTGTCCGTCAGGGTGTGCTTGAAGAGCTGACGCAGCACGTTCGGTGGCAGGGTGCCGACATGGGCGCCGAGCTTGGCGGCGGCGATCACGTGCTGGGTATGGCGGATCGAGGCCACGAGAACCTCGGTCTTGAAGTGCGGATACTGGCGATAGATCGTCATGATCTCGCCGATCAGATGCATGCCGTCCTGGCCGATATCGTCGAGCCGGCCGACAAAGGGCGAGACGAAGGTGGCGCCGGCCTTGGCGGCCAGCAGGGCCTGTGCCGCGGAGAAGCACAGGGTGACGTTCACCATCGTGCCTTCGGAGGTCAGTGCCTTGCAGGTCTTGAGCCCGTCCGGCGTCAGCGGCACCTTCACGGTGACGTTCTTCGCCAGCTTGGCGAGCTTGCGGCCTTCCTCGAGCATCGTCTTGTGGTCGGTCGCGACCGTTTCGGCGCTGACCGGGCCCGGGACGATGGCGCAGATCTCCTTGATCACGTCGAGCATCTGCCGGCCGGACTTGGCGATCAGCGAGGGATTGGTCGTCACCCCGTCGAGAAGCCCTGAGGCCGCGAGATCCTTGATATCGGCGACATCGGCGGTATCGACGAAGAACTTCATATAAACTACCCCAATGGCCAGTGGTTCGGACTCGCCTGTTACCACAATTTCTAGCGATTCCCCTTCGGAGCCACAAGCCAAGGGGACCGCTTCGTCGCGTCTCGAACCGGTGGAAAACACGATCAAGGTCCTGCTGCCGCTGCCGCTCGGCGATGCCTACGACTATCGCGTTCCCGAAGGCATGGCGGTCATGCCGGGACATTTCGTCGTCGTGCCGCTGGGCAAGCGCGAAACGGTCGGCGTCGTCTGGGGCGACGGCACCGGCGATGTCGCGCCGGAGAAGCTGCGCGATGTGATCGCGGTGCTGCCGGCGCTGCCGATGGCCGATGCAATGCGCCGCTTCGTCGACTGGGTGTCGGCCTACACGCTGATGCCTGCAGGCGCCGTGCTGCGCATGGCGATGAGCGTGCCCTCGGCGCTCGAAGCGCCGAAGACGGAACTGGTCTATCGCCCCGCCGCGCCGACCGAAGACACGCCCCTGAAGCTCACGGCGGCGCGTCGACGCGTGCTGGAGCAGTTGAAGGACGGACCGGCGATGGCCGCCGCGGAACTGGCGCACCTCGCGGGCGTCGGCACATCGGTCGTCAAGAGCATGGCATCGCTCGGATTGCTCGAGACGGCGGAGCGCACCGTGCGCCGCTCCTTTCCCCGGCCGGACGGGCTGCACCAGGGGCCGACCCTGTCGCCGGCGCAGCGGATCGCTGCAGACGGGCTCGTCGCGAAAGTTAAGGCGCACGCCTTCTCCGCGACCCTGCTCGATGGCGTGCCCGGTGCGGGCAAGACGGAAGTCTATTTCGAGGCGATCGCAGCCTGTCTCGCCGCGGGCCGGCAGGTTTTGGTGCTGCTGCCGGAGATTGCGCTGACCGCGCAGTGGCTGAAGCGTTTCGAAGATCGCTTCGGTGCCCTGCCATCGCCCTGGCATTCCGGCCTCACCGCCCTGGACCGCCGGGAAACCTGGCGCGCCATCGCCGAGGGAAGGGTGGGCGTCGTGGTCGGTGCACGCTCCGCGCTGTTCCTGCCTTTCGCCAATCTCGGCCTCATCGTCGTCGACGAGGAACATGACAGTTCGTTCAAGCAGGACGAGGGCGTCGTCTACAATGCGCGCGACATGGCCGTCGTGCGCGCGCGCCTCGATTCCGCGCCCGTCGTGCTGGCATCGGCGACGCCTTCGCTCGAAAGCGTCGTCAACGTGAGGAGCGGCCGCTACGGCGAGGTGCACCTGCCGGGCCGTCACGGCGGCGCGCAGCTCGCGACCCTGTCGGCGATCGATCTGCGACGCACGCCGCCGCCCCGCGGGCGCTGGCTGTCACCCCCTGTCGTCGAGGCCATGAAGGCGACGCTGGCGGCCGGTGAGCAGACCCTGCTGTTCCTCAATCGCCGCGGCTATGCGCCGATCACACTCTGCCGGGCCTGCGGCTCGGGGCTCGAATGCCCGCAATGTTCGGCCTGGCTGGTCGAGCACCGGTTCCGGCGCACCCTGGTCTGCCATCATTGCGGCTATTCCGAGCCGCCGGCCCACACCTGCCGCCATTGCGGCGCGGTCGATCAGTTCGTCGCCTGCGGCCCCGGCGTCGAGCGGCTGGCCGAGGAAGCGACGGAGCTCTTTCCGGAGGCGCGTCTGGAACTCTTCACCTCGGACAGCCTGATGAACCGCGACGAGGCGTCGGCCGCCGTCGACCGCATGGAGAAGGGCGAGATCGACATCCTGATCGGCACGCAGATGGCGGCCAAAGGCCATCATTTCCCGAACCTGACGCTGGTGGCCGTGATCGATGCGGATCTCGGACTGAACGGCGGCGACCTGCGCGCGGCTGAACGGACCTTCCAGCTCCTCTACCAGGTCGCAGGCCGTGCCGGCCGCGACGGGCGGCCGGGCCGGGCGCTGATCCAGACGCACAATCCCGAACATCCGGTGATGCAGGCGCTGGTGTCCGGCGATCGCGACCGCTTCGTCGATGTCGAGCTCCAGGACCGCGCCCTGGCCGGCATGCCGCCTTATGGTCGGCTGGCCTCGCTGATCATTTCCGGGCCGGATCCCGCCGCGGTGGACAATGTCTGCGCCGCGCTCGCCCGGCACGCGCCGCAGCAGGAGGGGGTGACGGTCCTGGGGCCGTCGGTCGCACCGATGGCCCTGCTGCGCGGACGGCACCGGCGGCGCTTCCTGCTCAAGGCCGGCCGCGACACGGCGGTGCAGCCGCTACTGCACGCCTGGCTTGAGAGGATCGGCCTCCCCGGTTCGGTCCGGCTGCAGGTCGATGTCGACCCCTATTCCTTCCTCTGAGACCCCCCGCGCCGAAAAACCGCTGTAGAACAGTGCTTTGCCGACGTTGCGCCGGGAAATGCAGCATGGTAGCAACGCGCGCTTTTCCGGGGTGGGGCGGCAAGCGACGCGGGGCGTTCTGCTGGTGAAAAGCGAGTAAATTCAATGGCTTGCCGGCCGCGATCCGCGGCAGGGGAGAGGCTCTCGACGTGACCACCGCAACCACCGGCGTTGCCGGACGCTACGCCAGCGCCCTTTTTGAACTCGCGGACAGCTCGAAGTCCCTCGATCAGGTCGCGCAGGATCTGACCACCTTCCGCAAGCTCGTCGCCGAGAGCGCGGACCTTGCCCGCCTCATCGCCAGCCCGGTCATTCCGCGCGCCCTGCAGGGCAAGGCGCTGCTGGCCGTGCTCGATGCCGCTGGCATCTCGGGTTTGACCCGCAATTTCGTCGGTACTGTGGCGGCCAATGGCCGCGCCCGCGACCTGCCGGCCATGGCCTCGGCGTTCCTGGCCGAACTCGCCGCCCGGCGCGGCGAGACCACCGCCACGGTCACCTCGGCCGTTCCGCTTTCGCCCGCCCAGCTGCAGCAGCTCAGCGACGCGCTGCGCTCGGTGCTGGGCAGTAACAAGGTTTCCATCGACGCACGCGTCGAACCGGACATTCTCGGCGGTCTCGTCGTGAAGGTCGGCTCGCGCTTGTTCGATTCATCCGTCCGAAGCAAGCTGCAGCGCTTGCAGCTTGCCATGAAGGGAGTTGCCTAATGGATATCCGTGCCGCCGAAATTTCGGCCATTCTGAAGCAGCAGATCGCCAACTTCGGCACCGAGGCCGAAGTGGCCGAGGTCGGCCAGGTCCTCTCCGTCGGTGACGGCATTGCGCGCGTCTACGGCCTCGACAGCGTCCGGGCCGGCGAGATGGTCGAGTTCCCCGGTGGCATCAAGGGCATGGCGCTCAACCTCGAGAGCGACAATGTCGGCGTCGTCATCTTCGGCGAAGACCGCACGATCCGCGAAGGCGACACGGTCAAGCGGACCGGCGCCATCGTCGACGTTCCGGTCGGCAAGGGCCTGCTCGGCCGCGTGGTCGACGGTCTCGGTAACCCGATCGACGGCAAGGGCCCGATCCAGTCGACCGAGCGCCGCCTCGTCGAGGTCAAGGCCCCGGGCATCATTCCGCGCAAGTCGGTCAACGAGCCGATGCAGACCGGCCTCAAGGCGATCGACTCTCTGGTGCCGGTCGGCCGCGGCCAGCGCGAGCTGATCATCGGCGACCGCCAGACCGGCAAGACCGCCGTCGCCATCGACACCTTCCTGAACCAGAAGGGCATCAACAAGGGCACCGACGAGAGCCGCAAGCTCTACTGCGTCTACGTGGCCGTCGGCCAGAAGCGCTCGACCGTCGCCCAGATCGTGAAGACGCTCGAGGACAACGGCGCGCTGGAATACTCCATCGTCGTCGCCGCCACCGCGTCCGACCCGGCCCCCATGCAGTTCCTGGCGCCCTACACCGGCTGCGCCATGGGCGAGTACTTCCGCGACAACGGCATGCACGCCGTCATCGTGTATGACGACCTTTCCAAGCAGGCCGTCGCCTACCGCCAGATGTCGCTGCTGCTGC
>NZ_CAMFKM010000022.1 GCF_945957355.1 uncultured Reyranella sp.
TCGGCATCATCGCCGCCCGACAGCGCGTCGGCGCCGAGGCCCCCCACCAGCACGTTGCTGCCCGTGTTGCCCTCTATCACGTTGGCCAGATCGTTGCCGAAGCCGCTGATCGAGGCGCTGCCTGTCAGGATCAGGTTCTCGACGTTGGCGCCGAGGAAGAAATCGATCGACGCCTTCATCGTGTCCGCGCCCTCGCCGGCGCTCTCGATCACGATGACCGTCGCGTGGTCCACGATATACGTATCGTCTCCCAGGCCGCCGATCAGGGTATCCAGCCCGCCATTCCCGCCGCTCAGGGTATTATCGGCGTCATTGCCGGTGATCGCGTTGTCGCCCGAATTGCCAGTACCGTTGATGGCGTTCGACCCGATCAATGTCAGGTTCTCGATGTTGGCGCCCAGGGCGAAGGTGACGGACGCATTCACCGTGTCCGTTCCCGCGCCGGCCTCCTCGATCACGGTGACTGTCGCATGGTCGACGGTATACGTGTCGTCGCCCAGGCCGCCGATCAGGGTATCCAGCCCGCCCGTCCCGCCGTTCAGCACATTGTCATAGGCATTTCCGGTGATCGTGTTGTCCCCGGAATTGCCGGTGCCGTTGACGTTCTCTTCGCTGATCAATGTCAGGTTCTCGACATTGTCGGGGAGGGTGAAGTCCACCGATGCCCTGACCGTGTCCGCACCCTCGCCGGCACTCTCGATCACGATGACCGCCGGAAAGTCGATGATGTACGTGTCGTTTCCGGTGCCCCCGATCAGGGTATCCAGGCCGCCGCCGGTCGCCAGTGTGTCGTCGCCGCCTCCGCCATAAATGGTTTCGATCGCGTTCGCTCCAACGATCGAATTGTTGAGGGCGTTTCCGATGACCGTAAGGGAATTGCTGTTGTCGAGTATCTTCAGGTTGGCGAGGGTTGCCGGCATGTAATAGGTGGTGGGGCCGTTGTCCTGGGTGCCGTAGAGGGACCTGATGCCGTTCACGTCGTCCGCCAGCAGCCCGCTGAGAGCGGTGTCGATGATCGGATTCATGAGCGCGGGAATCTCGGGCTCGTGCGACAGCCCCAGCGCGTGGCCGATCTCATGGAGCGCCACCAGATAGAAGTTGTGCTGGTTCGAGAAGAACGCCGAGTCACTGCTGTCGAAGACGACGTCGCCGCCATAGGGCGTCGATGAGGGGAGGTTGGCTCTCCCCAGGACGCGCGACGCGCCGTCGATGTAGCCTGCGGCAATGCGTATGGTCGGATAGGCTCCGACGCCGATGTTCCCGCCGTTGTCCTCGACCTGGATGAATTCGATGTTGGCCGCGGTGGACCACGCGTTGAAGGCGGACCGCAGCACCGACTGATAGTTGAACGGCAGGAAGCTGCCCAGCGAGACGCTCGAGCCTTCGAAGAAGCTCCCGCCGCTGTTGTCGGTCAGGCCGGCGCCGGCCAGGCTCCAGGCGACAACGCCGCCCGGGCCACCGGTGGACGTCGTGGTGCTGCCGGAGGAGATTCCATAGTCGGTCCATCCCCTGCTGCCCGCGACGAAATCGAGAGGCCCCTCCGATGGCGAGCCGATCGCGAAGTCGCTGGAAGCCAGGCCGACCTGGTCGGCATGGAGGTTCATTCCCCACTGTTCACAAAGCTGGCACATCAGCGCTCGGCCGGAGTTACCGGTCTCCCCTCATGACGTCGGCTGGTGCGACACGGCAGTCCAATCCAGCGGCGATGCCGCGGCAATCGCGGATGCCCGGTACGAAGAGGGGCAAGGTCGACTGAACGTCGCCAGCCGATTCCCCCTTTTTCGGATCGCCACGCTATCAGGCAGGGGTATTCCGGACAATCACCGTGCGCAGACCGCGCAATGACGGCACGCGGAAGATGCATTTCCGCGCAGCTCCTGGCAAAGAAGAAATCCGCGTCCGAGAAGCTCGCCGGCCGTTGCCGGCCCGCCTGACATGGGTCAACGAACCGACGCCGTTCCTTCATCGCACGGCAACACGCCCGGCATATGGGTTTTCGCGTGGTGTCCCGGATTCGTAGTATCCTCGGCCGGCGCGGGCCGTCTCTCGCCTGCTGGACGATCGTCGCCGCCGGGCTGGCCGGGGCCGCGCTCGCCCGCGAGCCGGCCGTGGCGATCTACCTCGCGAGCTTCGTCTATTACGGCCTCTACTGGTGCGCCTTCGCCTGGGGCGTCCTCTCGTTCGAGGTCTTCAAGCGCGACGCGCTGCTGCTGAAGGCGGTGTCGGTCGCCGCGCTCGCCTTCGTTTACCTGCAGGCGCCGCCGGACTTGCTCTCGCTCGGCGTGATCGCGCTTGGCATTTTGCTGAACGCCCGTGCCGCCGCCGTGCTGGGGATCGACCGCACCTACTACGGCCACGAGCTGGCCGGGCTGCCGGCGCGGCGCATCACCGAATTTCCCTATTCCCTGATGTCCCACCCGATGATCGTCGGAAACGTGATGGCGTTTGGCGGCACGCTGCTCAACCCGGAATTCCGCGCCGCCTGGTGGCCGCTCGCCACGCTCCATGTCGTGTTGAACCTCGCCTTGCTCGCGATGGAGCGGGCGGGACCGGGACGCCGGCCGGTCCTCCGGCTGGCGGGACTCCTCGTCCTTGCGGCCACGGCGGCGGCCGCGACGGTCGCCGCGGGCAACCACGCCGTTTCGAGCCGCCTCAGCCAGGAAGCCACGTGACCGACATTCTCGATTCCACTGCCCCGGGCACGAGACGGGGCGCGGTCTCCACCCTGTTTCCCGCCACGATCGGCCGCTTCGAGAGCGCCGAAGACCGCGCCCTGATCGACGGCCTGTCGCGCTGGGTCGAGGATCGTTTCCGCGAGGAACTCTCCCAGCGGCCGTCCTGCCACGTTTACCTCTCGACTCTGCCCGCCGAGATCGTCGCGCGGATCGACCGGCTGCGCGACAGTCCGGTCATTCGCGAGCTGATCCTGCGCCGGGTTCCGGCTGGCAGCGGCTTCGAGCCGATGAAGCACACCGACGAGCTCTACATCTCGCACTACAACAAGGATCGCGGCGGCGACCAGGGCCTGTTCGACAGGCACTATGACGGCAACCTGCGCTTCCTGTCGTCGAGCCGGGTCGTGCGGGCGCTGATCTATCTCCAGTCCGACGCGAGCTACAAGGTGGTGTTCGGCGACAGCCGGGTCGAGAAGGCCTTCGGCACCTACGAGTTCGGCCTGCTCGACTTCCATCGCGAGCTGCACTGGGTCGAGGGCTGCTACACGCCGGGCGCGCCGCAGCGCATCCTGCTCAAGTGCAACTACCTCGTGACCGCGCCGGGCGCGGGCGCGGGCGCGGGCGCGCGCGGCCGGTTCGCGCTCGCGGCCAACACTGCCGTCTTCTACGTCGTGAAGGCGGCGATGGAATATTCGAAGAGCCCGCGCACGCCGGCGCAGAAGGCCGTGGGCTACCTGTGCAACCTGTTCCGTCGTCTCAACATCGTGCACCCGCTGGTGCCGTTCGCGGCGATTGCCGCGGCCGCGATCGCCGCCGCTGCCGCCGGCATTTTCGTCGTCAACCTGTAGCGCCCCTCCAAAGGAAAACGCCATGACCGGACTGTTGCACGAGTTGAAGGTCCAGCGATGGGACGACCATCGCTACTACCATCACAGCAAGGTCAACCAGTCGCTGCACCTGTTGAGCGCGACCAGCTTCCTGTTCGCCTATGTCGTGGCCTTCACCGATCCCGCCATGGCGGCCCTGATCGGCTGGCTGGTCGCGATGACGACCCGCCAGGTCGGCCACCTGTTCTTCGAGCCGCGCGGCTACGACGCCGTCAACCAGGCAACCGACGAATACAAGGAGGAGATCAAGGTCGGCTACAACATCAAGCGCAAGCTGGTCCTGCTCGCGGTGTGGGCGGCGTCGCCGCTGCTGCTGGTGATCGATCCCACCCTGCTCGGCCTCTTCACGCCGCACGCCGACTGGACCGGCTTCATGACCCATGTCGGCGAGCTGTGGCTGGTCGTCGGGCTGGCCGGGATCGCCTTCCGCGCGGTCCAGCTGTTCGTGACCAAGGACCTGACCACCGGGCTGGTCTGGGTGACGAAGATCGCCACCGATCCGTTCCACGACATCAAGCTCTATCACCGCGCGCCGTGGGAACTCCTGACCGGCCGGCACAGCCGCCACACGCCGGAGACCGTCGCGGCTCCGATCCTGCCGGATGAACTCCTCCCCGAGGTGATTCCCGAGCTGCCCGCGACCGTCGTCGAGGACGCGGTCGCCCCGGCCTCAAAGGGCGGCGTCTAGGGGCTGCGGCCCGGCCAGGCGCACCTTGCGACCCCGCCCCGGGAAGCCCAGCAGGTGCGATGCCATTTCGCGCAGGATGCGCCGCTTGATCGCGCGGTCGGTGGCGAGCGCTCCCGGCTCCCACCAGCCGTCGCGCTGCATCGCTTCGGCGGCCGCGACGAAGCGGTCGACCACCGCCTGGAACTGCTCCTCGGTGAAGTTCAGGCTGAAGATCAGGCGTCCCGTGCCCACCCAGCTGAGCGCAATGCCATGGGCCTTGAGGTAGTACTGGAACATCCAGTGATAGCGCGAGGCCGTCGGGTAGCAGACCGTCCAGATCGACGAGAGATGCCGGATGCGCACCGGCAGCCGCCGCTCGGCCAGCCGACGATTGAGATCGGACGCGCGCCGGTCCCAGGTCTCGTCGAGGTCGCGATAGAGCGCGTTCATCTCCGGAGAGTCGAGATGGCGCAGGAATTCGTTCATCGCCCCCATCACATAGGGATGGGCGTTGAAGGTGCCGCGCGCGAAGCAGATGTCGGCCGGCCGGTCGTCCCGGAACCGCTTCATCAGGCGGTGGTCGCCGCACACGACGCCGATGGGAAACCCGCCGCCCACCGTCTTGCCGTAGGTCACGAGGTCGGCCTCGATGCCGAAATATTCCTGGGCGCCGTGGGCAGCGAGCCGGAAGCCGACGAAGACCTCGTCGAGGATGAGGACGATGCCGCGCTCGCTGCAGACCTGGCGCAGGGCCTTCAGCCAGGCGGCATAGGTCTCGCGGCTGACGCCGCGGTCTGGCCGGCTGGCGACCAGCGTGGAATCGGCGGGCGCGCCCCGGTTTGGATGCATGGCCTGGATCGGGTTGACCAGCACGCAGGCGATGTCGGTTCGGCGGCGCAGGACGGCGAGCGACCTCTCCGACAGATCCGCCAGCGTGTAGGTATCGTGCGCGGCCACCGGATTGCCGACGCCGGGCTGCACGTCGCCCCACCAGCCGTTGTACGCGCCGCAGAAGCGCACGAGGTGGGAGCGGCCGGTGTGATAGCGCGCCAGCCGCACGGCCTGCATCACCGCTTCCGTCCCCGACATGTGGAACGACACTTCCGGCTTGCCGGAGATGCGCGCGAGCCGCCGCGCATTGTCGGCCACGAGATCGGGATAGGCCCCGAGTACGGGGCCCAGTCCGGCGACGCGCTGGGCGCCGCGCTCCATGCAGCCCTTGTAGAAGTCGTAGCCCAGCAGGTTGACGCCATAGGAGCCGCTGAGGTCGTAGCGCGCCGTGCCGTCGAGGTCGGTGATCTGGACGCCCTCGGAGGAGGCGACGAAAGCGCCCGCCGGCAGCGCCGCCTGGACGCGCGGGCTGAACTGGAACGGCACCCGGTAGCTTTCGGTGAACTGCAGGTCGGAGACGTGGCGCGTCGCCTCCGAGGTCACCTGCAATGTTCGTCCGTTGCCAGAGCGCAGGGTCTCCGCCAATGCCTCGAAGCCCGCTTTGCGGCGGGCGGCGACGGCCTCACCCGCATCGTCGGCGCGGAAGAACAGGTCGCCCTCATAGACGTAGCGCGGGACCAGGCCGGCGATCCGCCGCGACAGGCGCGCGTGGCCGGCGAGGGAGCGGTGCTTGGCCCGCGAGAGCTGCAGGCGGTCGCGCAGCCGGGGGACCAGCAGTCCCAGCGCCAGCCCTCCTGCGGCCAGCGCCGCGACAGTCTCGCCATCCATCAGGTTCGTCATCCAGCTTCCCCGGAGTTGTCGTCGTGGCCAAGAGCGTGCAGTCGCAACTGCTGAAGGTCCTTCAGCAGGAGGACATCAATTTCCTGCTGACCAACCGCATCCCGCGCCGGCTCGCGACGCGCTGGATGGGCTGGTTCAGCCGCATCGAGAGCCCGGCGCTGGCCCGCGCCTCGATCGCGGTCTGGCGCCTGTTCGCCGATCTCGATCTCACCGAGTCGAAGAAGACGTCCTTCGGGAGCTTGCGCGACTGCTTCACGCGCGAGCTGCGCGCTGGCGCGCGGCCGCTCGATGCCGACCCCTCGATGCTCGTCAGTCCCTGCGACGGAATCGTCGGCGCCTGCGGCGCCGTTCGGGGGACCGAGTTGTTCCAGACCAAGGGCTTCCCGTACCGGCTCGAGGATCTGCTGATTGATCCGCAGCTGGTCGAGACCTATCGCGACGGCACCTATGTCACGCTGCGTCTTACCTCGAGCATGTACCATCGCTTCCACGCACCGCACGACGCGACGGTCGAGCGCGTGACCTACGTGTCGGGCGACACCTGGAACGTGAACCCGATCGCACTCAGGCGGGTCGAGCGCCTGTTCTGCCGCAACGAGCGCGCCGTGCTGCGGCTGCGACTCGCCTCGGGCGGCCATCCGGTGGCGCTGGTGCCGGTCGCGGCGATCCTGGTGGCCGGCATCCGGCTGCACTTCCTCGACGTCGTGATGAACATGAACTATCGCGGCGCGGCCGACATCGCCTGTTCGACGCGCGTGCGACGCGGCGACGAGCTGGGCTGGTTCGAGCACGGGTCCACGATCATCGTCTTCGCCCCACGCGGCTTTCGCCTGTGCGGCGGCATCGCCGACGGCAAGAAGATCCGGATGGGCCAACGCCTGATGGTTCTGCCCTGATGCGACCGGAGAGGGGAAGGCGGACACTCCCCTTCCAGTGCAACAGTCGCGTTGCCGTCTCGTGAGACCGCCGTGTCAGTTCGATGACCGGCCGCTCCAGTCGTGGTCCGTCAGGACCAGCCCAGCAGGTCCGCACTCATGATGGGGTTCACGAAGCAGTCGACCACATACGTTGTGTCATCGTTGCGGATGGTCCCGGCGGCCGACGCGGTGTCGATGACCGCTCCCTCGCTGGCATGGGACAGGGTGACCAGGAAACTCTCGTCTTGTTCTTCCAGCGTTTCGCCGAGGACCCAGACCGTGACCGCCTTGCAGGACTCTCCGGCGGCGAAACTCACCTGGCCGGACGGCAGGACGCCGCCGTAGAGGGAGAAAGGCGGAGAGGAGGCATCGGCTTCGGAGGGAATCTGGGGGAAAAAGGAACCGATGATGGACGCTGTCACGGACATCAGGCCGGCGGAGCCCAGAAGCTCGTCGAATGGAATGAAATCGGAGTCGATGACGTCGGTACCGCTCACGGCCCAATCGACGCTGGTAGCGCCGCTCAGGTCGCCCGAGCGGGTGACGGCAAAGGTAAACGAGGTAGCGCCCAGATCCTCTTCGAACTTATCGGCGCTGATGGCGGAGATCGACAGAGAGACGTCGTCATTGCGGATGATGCCGCTGGCCGAGGTGAATCCGAGGCTGGTGCCGTCGCTGGGAGATGACAGCACCACCGAGAAGTCCTCATTGGCCTCGACGACGGTATCGCCGGCGACTTCGATGCTGATGATCTTCGAGGTCTCGCCGGCGGCGAAGCTCACCGTGCCGGAAGGCAGTACGCCGTTCGCGAAGTCGGTGGCATCGACCGCCGATCCGTCCACCGCCCAGTGCGCGCTGACGATGCCGTCCAGGTCGCCCGAGCGCGTGACGGTGAAGGTGAAGGGGGTGGTACCCGTATCGCCTTCGGATCTGTCGGCATGGGTCGCAACGATCGACAGCGATGAATCGTCGTTGTGGATGATGCCGCTGGCCGAGGCCGTGCCGAGGATGGCGCCCACACCGGGATTGGACAGTACCACCGAGAAGGCTTCGTTGGCCTCGACGACGGTATCGCCGGCGACGTCGATGCTGACGATCTTCGAGGTCTCGCCAGTGGCGAAGCTCAATGTGCCGGACGGCAGTACGCCGTCCGCGAAGTCGGTGGCATCGACCGCCAATCCGTCCACCGCCCAGTGCGCGCTGGCGGTGCCGTCCAGATCGCCCGACCGGGTGACGGTGAAGGTGAACGGCGTGCTGCCTGCCTGGCCTTCGGGCTTGTCGGCACTGGTGGCGGCAATCGACAGCGACGCCGGCGCGGAATCGTCGTTGCGGATGACGCCCATGGCCGAGGTCGTGCCGAGGCTTGTGCCCGGGCCGGGATCGGACAGGGTGACGGTGAAGCTCTCGTCGCTTTCGAACTGGGTGTCGCCGGCGACGTGGAGGGCGATCGTCCTGGATGTCTCGCCGATCCCCAGCGTGACCGTGCCGGAGGGCAGCGTGCCGCCGGCGAAATCGGCGCCGTCCACGGCCGGACCGCTCACCGCCCAGTTGGCGGTCGCCGGCCGGCTGGTCTCGCCGGTGCGGGTGACGGTGAAGGTGAGCGCCGTGGTGCCGGCATTGCCCTCCGCCGCGTCGGCGCTGGCCGCCGCAATCGACAGGGATGCATCGTCGTCGACGATCGTGCCCGTAGCGCTGCCGTCGAGGATCGATGCACCGTCTGACGGGTCGGACAGGGTGACTGTGAAGGTCTCGTCGCCCTCGACGATCGCATCGCCGGCGATGCCGACGAGGATGTCTTGCTGCGTTACCCCGGGCGCGAAGGTGAGTATGCCGCTTTGGGCGACATAGTCCTGACCGGCGAGCGCGGTGCCGTTTGCGGTCGTGTAGTGGACGTTGAGGGTCGAGCTGGAAGGCTCGGTCAGGAACACCGGAATGCTGACATACCGGGGGTCGTCGCCATCGTCCTCGACGGCCGACGCGTCGCCGACGGTGATGCCCACCGACGGCACGCCGTTGCGCACCGAGAACACGAAAGTGCCTGGTGTGCCGATGTTGCTGGCGCTCTCCAACGCGAGCAGATCCGCCTGATTGCCGGATTGTGGAAGCTCGAAGTATTCGACGCCGTTCCCGGCGCTGTAGCCGGCCCTGGCCGGCGTGCCGCCCAGACCGTTGCTGCCGCCGGACGCGTTTCCGGTCGTCCAGTCGACGTTCTCGTAACGGAAGGTGATGTCGAAGTCGCCCTGCGCGTTGACCTGGTGGATGCTGAGCTGGAAGGCGTTCAGCTTGTTTGTCTGGCCACTGTAGTAGCCGACATCGTCCCAAGTGGCGGTGAAAGTATGGGTGACGGAATCGAGATCGTACCAGAGCAGGTTGGTGCCGGCCGAGGTGCCGCCCGGCGTCGGCGTGACCCCGCCGCCGCGCGTGTCGATATCGGCCCAATAGGCAGCGATGACGGGATTGCTGGTCGATCCCGTGATCGCGCTCGGTGTAAAGCTGCTGGAGGCCGCGTTGAAGGTCACGCTGCCGTTGTTGTTGAGATAGAAGCCCGTATAGTAGCGGCCGAAGAAGTTGATGCCCTGCGCGCCGAAGATCGGGGTAAGATCAATAAACGCGGTCGAGCCGTCGTCGTTGGCCGGAAGCCAGAACTCACCGAACCCGGCGGTACCGCCCAGATTGTTGACCAGCGACGTCATGGCGACCTCCCCAATGGTCTGCCTGACCCTTCTTCAAAGGTCCGGACGACTTTAGTCATCGTCAAAATTTCCCAACCTTTTAATAGTCTACTAAGGGGGGTGCCGGATGGCAATGAAGCCGCTCCCTTCCTCCAGCACCCCGCGCATGCCGGTGCCTTCGAGGATGGCGACATAGTTCCGCCGGGCGGGTCGCGTGAATATTGCAATGACGCCGCAAGTGTCACATTCTCTTGCCCTGTTGGGGAGGCCGGTGGGACGGCCTTGGGAGAGCATGGGCAATGGCCGTGCATTGGACCATCAATTCTGAAGCGAAGCTTTTCGAGGTCACCTGCTCGGGCGTGGTCGAACCGGATGAAATCCATCAAATGCTGGATGTCCTGGTCGGCTCGGATGCACTCGGCTATCGGAAGCTGTTCGACGGCAGTCAGGCCGATACGAACATGGGTGTCATGGACGTTTTGAGCATCGGTGTCCGGATGCGTGGCCTCCATGGTGACGGCACGCGCCTCGGCCCTCTTGCCGTCGTCATCGCCCCTGACAAGTACCCGCTGCTGTCCCGGGTCCTCGGGATCGTCGCCTCGCCCCGCCGTCCGATGCGGATCTTCAGCGAGATCGATCGGGCACGAAAATGGCTGGATACGCCCGCGGTCCGCAGGAGGATGCCGGTCCCTGAAGACGCCGTCGTCAATCGAGGCGACCAGCTCCCATTGAATTGCTGATTGATCGAGGCGGGTTCGCCTGCCTTGCGCGAGGACGACGATGCCCGGAGAATTGCAGCCGCTTCAGGATCAGGCGGGGGAATTCCAGGCCAATGCAGTTCGATGACGTCATTCTCAGTCGCCGGAGTATCCGCGGCTACAAGCCTGATCCAGTCCCAAGGGCGCTGATCGAGGAAATCATCGGGCTGGCGATGCGCGCGCCATCGTCGATGAACACCCAGCCCTGGAACTTTTACGTCATCACCGGCGAACCGCTCGACCGGATTCGCGCGGGCAATACGGAGCGCATGCTGGCGGGTATCCCGCAATCGCGCGAGTTCCGGACGGGACAGCCCTTCGCCGGGCCGCACCGGGACCGGCAGGTCGGCGTCGCCAAGCAATTGTTCTCCGCTATGGGGATTGCGCGCGACGACAAGGAGATGCGCCAGGACTGGGTATTGCGCGGCTTCCGCCAGTTCGACGCGCCGGTGTGCGTGATCGTGACTTATGATCGCGTGCTCGACGGCAGCGACGACACGCCGTTCGATTGTGGCGCCGTGACGACGGCGCTGGTCAACGCCGCGTGGTCGCGCGGGCTCGGCGCCGTGATCAACAGCCAGGGCATCATGCAGTCGCCCGTGGTGCGCGAGCATGCTGGCATCGCCGACGATCAGGTGATCATGAAGAGCATCGCGCTGGGCTGGCCGGATGAGAGCTTCCCGGCCAATGCGGTCGTGTCCGAGCGGAAGTCCGTCGGGGAAGCCACGGTGTTCGTCGGCTTCGGCGGATAGGCCAGTCGCCATCCCCTTCGATTGACCTGTATCAAACGACTTTCTTCGGGCTGCTGATAGCTTGATATCAGCAGCGAAGGTGCAGCCTTCGCCTGGTGCGCAGAAGCGCCCTTCGGGGGAGGGGAAATCGATGGCGGAGGGGCCTGTCGGCTACGACGACATCGATGTGCATGTCGAGAGGCTGAAGTCGTTCGGGTTGGTCCGTTCGGTCGATCGCGCCATCGACAAGGACACCGAGATGCATCCGCTGGTGCGCTGGCAGTATCGCGGCGGCATCGCCGAGGCGGATCGCAAGGCGTTCCTGTTCGCCAACGTCGTCGACGCCAAAGGGCGCTCCTATCCTGGCGCCCGCGTCGTCATCGGCGCCCTGGCCGGCAACAGGCAGATCTACGCGCTCGGCATGAAGAGGCCCGAAGCAGAGATCGGCAAGGCTTGGCTGGATGCAATCGCCCATCCGATTCCGCCGCGACAAGTGTCGGCCGCACCCTGTCAGGAGGTGGTTGAGACGGGCGAGACCCTGTCGCAGCCCGGCCATGGCCTGGACGCCCTGCCCATTCCCATCTCGACGCCGGGCTACGACACGGCACCCTATCTCACGGCGGCGCTGTGGTTCACCCGCGATCCCGACAGCGGCATCCAGAACATGGGCCTCTATCGCGGCAACCTGAAAGCGCCCGATCGTCTGGCCGTGATGATGGAACGATCGACGCTCGCGGGCGGCGGCGTGCACTGGCTCAAGTACCGCAAGCGCGGCCAGCCGATGCCGGTGGCGGTGGTGCTCGGCGCGCCGCCGATCGTGGCCTTCGTCGGCCCGCAGAAGCTGCCGCTCGATTGCGACGAACTCACCGTTGCGGGCGGCCTCGCGGGGTGCCCCATCAACGTCGTCAAATGCAAGACGGTGGATCTGCTCGTTCCGGCGGAATCGCAGGTCGTGATCGAGGGTATGATCGACACCGACCGGCTCGAACCCGAGGGTCCGTTCGGCGAGTCGCACGGCTACATGGCACTCGAGGAATACAACTTCTCGATGCGTGTGACCGCCATAACCCGGCGTCCATCCTACACCATCACCTCGATCATCTCCCAGGTCACGCCGAGCGAATCGAGCGTCATCAAGAAGGTGGCCTACGAGCCGCTCTATCTCGCCCATCTGCGCGACGGACTGAACATCAAGGGCGTCGTGCGCGTCTCGATGCACGAACCGCTCACCAACCTCAGGCCGTTCGTCTTCCTGATCCTCAAGAAGGGGACCCCGAAGTCCGAGATCTGGCGGGCGCTGATGGGGGCGGCCTCCCTCACGCCGGCGATCGGCAAGTTCTGCATCGCCCTCGATGAAGATATCGACCCCGAGGACACGGACCATGTCCTGTGGGCTATCGCCTACCGCTCCAACCCGCTGACGGACACCCATGTCGTGCCCAACCGCGGCAAGGGCCACGGGCCCGCGCTGAAGGGGTCCGACACAGATGCGACCATGCTGATCGACGCCACGGCCAAGGGCGACTATCCGCCGGTCGCGCTGCCGAAGAAGGAATACATGGATCGGGCCCGTGCGCTCTGGGAGGAGCTCAAGTTGCCGCCGCTGCGGCCGCAGTCGCCGTGGAGCGGCTACTCGCTCGGCGACTGGTCCGAGGAATGGGACGCCTGCGCCGCGCGCGCCGTACGCGGCGACTGGATTGCGAACGGCCGCCGCTCGGCGGCGCACATGAGCATCACCGCCGAGCCGCAGGATCCTGCGCGCGACATTCGATTCGAGGGCGACTGAGCCAACCGCATTAAGAGGAGAATTGCCGTGCAAAAGGGATTTCAACGCAAGTACGACGACCTCAACGATCACCTGGAGAAGCTCGAGAAGGCGGATCTCCTCTGGAAGATCGACCACGAGATCAACAAGGACCGGCATCTGCACGCTTTCGTGCGCTGGGGCTATGTCGGCGACGTCGGCACGGTGCTCAACAGCAATCCGAAGCGGGCCTTTCTGTTCACCAACGTCACCGATTCCAAGGGGCGCAAGTACAAGGGAAATTGCGACGTTCAGGTCGGCGGCACGGCGGGATCGCCGGCGATCTACGCCCTGTCGATGGGCATCGAGCACAAGCCCGACGAAGCACTGTCGGTGCTGTCGCAGAAAATCTTCGACAAGTGGTCCCATGCGTTCCAGCACCCGATTCCCGCCGTCGAGATCCCGTCGGAGGAAGCACCCGTCCATGAGGTGGTGCTGACGGGCGAGGACCTGAAGGGCGGCGCCGGCAAGGGCCTCGACACGCTGCCGGTGCCCAACAACACGCCGGGCTGGGATACGGCGCCGTATTTTTCTGCCGGCCTGTTCGTGACGCTCAATCCAGACACGAACATCCAGAACATCAGCCAGAACCGCTGCAGCCTGAAGGCGTCGGATCGCATGACCGGCATGTGGCTGATCCAGACGAATGGCGGGGCCCACCAGAATTGGGCGAAGTACAAGGAGCGCGGCGAGAAAATGCCGGTGGCGCTGATCGTCGGCGCGCCGCCCTCGCTGCAGGTCGTTGGCCCGCAAAAGGTACCGGAGTACCTCGACGACATGGACGTGGCCGGCGCCCTGGCCGGCGCGCCGTACCGCAAGGTCAGGTGCAAAACCATCCCGCTCATGGTGCCGGCCGACGCGCAGATCATCATCGAGGGTTGGCTCGATCCCGAGAAGCTCGAGATGGAGGCGCCGTTCGGCGAGTCCTACGGCAACATGTCGGTGGAGGAATACAACCACTCGATCACCGTCACCGCCATCACGCGGCGCAAGAAGGCCGTGCTGAGTTCGATGATCTCGCAGATGGCGCCGTCCGAGTCCGGCGTCATCAAGCAGTTGAACTACAGCGCGATCATGCTGAACCACCTGAAGAACACGCTGTACATCCGGCAGGTCAAGGACGTGGCCCTGCATGGGCCGATGATCGGCGTCTCGCGGTTCACGGTGGTCGTCCTGGAGAGGAACACGCCCAAGACCGAGATCTGGCGGGCGCTGGAAGGCGCCACCACCTTCATGCGCTCGGTGGGCAAGATGACGGTCGCCGTCGACGAGGACATTAATCCGAACAACGTCGAGGAAGTGCTGTGGGCGATCGCCTATCGCACCGATCTGATGAAGTCGGTGAAGATCGTGGACCACCAGGCCAACGGCCATGCGCCCAAGCTGCGCGACCGCGAATGGGAAGCGAAGATCATGATCGACGCGACCCTCCATTACGACATGCCTCCGGTTGCCTTGCCGGCGCGGGAGCTGATGGAGGAGGCCAGGACCCTCTGGGACAAGGCCGGTCTGCCGCCCGTCACCCCGCGCTGGAAGTGGTACGGCTACAACCTTGGCGACTGGTGCGAGGAGTGGACGAAGTGCGCCCAGCGCGCCGTCGACGGCGACTGGCTGATCAACGGGTTGCGGACGGCGCGCCTGGTCGATACCGACGCCGTTGGCGGTCCCACCGCGGGCGTGCCGCGCGAGGGCGTCGTGCGCTGGAACGAGAAGACTGGCGAGGTGGATTATCCGCCGGGCTTCCCGCTGAAGGATCGCTTCGATACCGACGAATAGCCGGACGAGGCGATTCCCAACATCTCCTTCGCCGCCCCGCCTCCAACTGCACCAGGATCCATGCCATGCCACAGCAGGACATGACGTCTTTCGTCGAGGAACTCGAAGCGATCGGACAGCTGACGCGAATCAAGGATCCGAAGCGGGTGGATGAACTGCCCACCCTCATGGAGGCTTCGCCGAACAAGGCGATCCTCGTCGAGAAAGTGATCGACAGCGAGTTCAGCTTCCTCGCCGGGGCCTACAGCACGCGAGAGCAATATGCCCATGCGCTCAAGTGCGATCCGCGGGATCTCGGGAAGGTTATCTCCCGGGTCAACCTCAAGAGGGAGAAGCCGGTTCTGGTGGAGACGGCCCCTTGCAAGGAGGTCGTCCTGAAGGGCAAGGACGTCGACCTGACCCGGTTCCCGCTGTTCCTCTATCACAGCTACGATGGGCACGCGTTCATCCAGGACACGAACGTCGTGTCCCGCGATCTTGAGACCGGGCTCATAAACTGGGGCATTTATCGCTTCATGTATCGTTCGAAGAACGAAACGAACATCGACATGAGGAACGACAGCCACAACGCGCGAATCCATGCCAAGAAGTACCAGAAGGCAGGGAAGGACATGCCGGTCTCCGTCGTCATTGGCGGGCCCACCCTGGACAAGATCGCATCGATGTATTCGTTCGAGGGCCAGGACGACTGGGACATTCTCGGCGGCTTCTATGGCGAGCCGGCGAAAGTCGTGAAATGCGAGACCAACGATCTAACGGTTCCCGCCAACGCCGAAATCATCCTCGAGGGCCGGATGATGACGTCCGAAGGCTGGATCTACGACGAAGGGCCCTACGGCGAGTACACGGGAACCTACGGATCGGGGCTGCCGAGCAACTGCCGCTTCGTCGTCGACTGCATCACCTATCGCAGGAATGCGATCTACCAGTACGCCACGATCGGCGGGCTTCATCCGGGCCGCACCGATCTCATGATCTTCAACCCGACGATCGAGTCCGACATTTACAGCGCGCTGAAGCTTGCGGGCATCCACGTGCTCGACGTCCATGCCCCCTATGGCGGGAGCCACAACATCGTCTATGCGAGAATCAAGGTCGTGGGCGGCGGCGATGCCAAGCAGGCACTCGGCCTGATGCTGACCTGCTCGCGGCAGTGGTTCCCCAAGCTGGCCTACGTCTTCGATGAGGACATCGACATCTTCGACGACGATCAGGTGAAGTGGGCCATGGCCTGGCGGTACAACCCCCAGATCGACACGCTCGTCATTCCGGACCTGAACATCCTGCCACTCGATCCGCTGGCCCAGACCAACCATCCGCCCGTGCACACGCCGAAGGCCGGCTTCGATTGCACCATCCCCATCGTTGGCAATATCGACCGGGTCAGCTTCATGAAATGCGCCGTCACCGAGCCGTTCGGCGCGCCGCGGGCAGACACCCGGATCCTGGAAGAGCCCGAACTCGAACGGGCGATGGAAGCCTTCGTCAAGGAGGCGCCCCGGACATGGGAGGACATCCTGAGGAAATTCCACGGTCAACCCTATCCGAACATCTATCGCGCCTTCGGCAGCTTGCGGCCCAGGCTCGGCCGCGTGGTCGACCAGCGTCCCGAGTATCCCTATACGATCGCCGATTCGTGCTTCGTCCATCGTGACGGGCAATCGCCGACGGGGCGGTGAAGCCAGCGGAAACGACTGCAGCCAGGGGAGAAATGTCATGAAGCGACTGATTGTGGGCGTGTCAGGGTCGAGCGGAGTCATCTTCGGCGTCCGGCTGCTCGAAGTGCTGAAGGGCATTCGCGACGTGGAGACCCATCTCGTCCTGAGCAGGGGGGCCGAGGTCACGCTGCGGCTCGAGACGGATCGCAGCGCCGAGTCCGTCAGGGCACTGGCGGACGTCGTCCATGCCCACGACAATCTCGCGGCGTCGATCTCCAGCGGCTCGTTCCGGGTCACCGGCATGGTGGTGATGCCGTGCTCCATGAAGAGCCTGGCCCAGATCGCCCTGTCCCTGAACGAAAACCTGCTCACCCGCGCGGCCGACGTGACGCTGAAGGAGCGCCGCAAGCTCATCCTGGTGCCGCGCGAGACGCCGCTGCATCTCGGGCACCTGCGTCATATGACGGCCGTTGCCGAAATGGGCGGCATCATCCTGCCCCCGGCGCCGTCCTTCTACCATCGGCCCAAGACCATCATGGACGTGGTCGACCAGACGGTCGGCAAGGTTCTCGATCAGTTCGAGATCGAGCATGACCTGTTCCGGCGCTGGAGTGGCGATGACATCTGAGGAATTCGAGGTCGCGACGGGAGCTCTGCTTCGCGAAGTGGCCCCGATGACCCTGGCGACCTGTGCCGACAATGTCCCGTGGGCGAGCGATGTCTACTTCGCGTCTTCGGGATTCAATCTGATTTTCTACTCCTCGCTCGATTCGCGGCATTGCCGCAATCTCGTGGCCAATCCGCTCTGCGCCGCTTCGGTGCACGCGCCCGTTGCCACCTGGCGGGACATCAGGGGCCTGCAGATGGAAGGTGTGGCCGGGCCTGCCCATACGATCGGCGAGAAGGCGTCGGCGCTCGCGACCTATGTCGAAAAATTCCCTTTCGCGCGCGACCTCATGGCCAATCCGGTGGGGATGGTGCGCTCCGCGTTCCGGGCTCATGCGCACATATTCCGGCCGGCGCGCATTCGCTATCTGGACAACCGCCGCGGCATCGGCGTGCGCTTCAGCGTCGGCATCGTGGACGGCAAGCCCGCGTGGCCACCGCGACGCGAGATGACCGACGCCGCGGAGCGGTAACGGCGCCGATGCGCGCCCGCTTTGTCCACTCGCCTTGGCGACAGGAATTCATCTAAGATCAGGTAGTTATGCGTTGCGCGTCGTCGCGTTCCGCGAGACTGCTAGGTGTGAATTCCAGATCTCCCACGACCGTGCGTTCCCATTTCCGTTCCCGTACCCTGGCGACGCGTCGTCACCTGTTGAGCGCGCTGCCGGCCGCTGCCTTTCTCGTGTCCTGTGACAGCCTCCCGGCAAGCGGTCCGACGACATCGGAAATCGCCAGTGCCGGCCGGCCGGGACGGTCGGGTGGCACCCGGTTCGCGCTGGTCGACGTGACGGCCGACACCGTCGCGATCATGCAGCGCTGGAGCGCGGCGTCGCTCCAGGGAAGCTTCGGGCGGCAGCGGCCCGCCGCCCGGCAGGTGATCGGCGTGGGCGACTACGTTCAGGTCGTGATCTGGGAAGCGGCCTCGGGCGGGCTTTTTTCCGCACCTGCCAACGACCGCGGCAGCTCCGGCTCGCGCTCCGCCACGATTCCCGAGCAGGTTGTCGGCCCCGATGGCGCCCTGACGGTGCCCTATGCCGGTCGCGTGCGCGTCGCCGGCCGCTCGCCGGCCGAAGTCGAGCAGACCATCGTGCAGGCGCTGCGGGAGAAGGCGATCGAGCCCCAGGTGCTGGTGACCGTGACCCGGAATGTCGCCAACACCGTGACGGTGATCGGAGAGGTGACCAACGGGGCCCGCGTGCCTCTGACCACGCGGGGCGACCGGCTGCTCGATGTCATCGCCGCCGCCGGCGGGACCCGCGCGGCGGCGCATGAGGTCTTCGTGACCCTGGTGCGGGACGGCGCATCGGTGCGCATCCCGATGCAGGCCATCCTGAACGATCCGGCCGAGAACGTCTATGTGCAGGCTGGCGACGTGGTCAGTGTCGCGCGCGATCCACAGACCTTCACCGCCGCCGGCGCGACCGGCGTCAACACGGTGATCCCATTCGACGCGGTCGGCATCACGCTCGAGCAGGCGCTTGCTCGCGCGGGTGGGGTCAACGATACCCGGGCCGATCCCACCGGGGTTTTCGTGATCCGTTTCGAGAGGCCAGCCGACTACGACCAGCTCGGCCTCCAGCGGCCCGACCCGTCGGCGCTGCCCGAGGTTCCGGTAATCTATCGCCTTACGCTGCGGGACCCGGTCGGCTTCTTCCTCGCGCGGCGCTTCCCGGTGAGGAACAAGGACATCGTCTACGTCTCCAACGCGCCGTCCATGGAGATCCAAAAGGCGATGACGATCCTGCTGCCGTTCCTGGGCGCCGGCGCGACCGCCGTCACCGTCGGGGCCGTGACCACGCGCTGACTCGCCGCTGCAAGATGCGGCGGGCGGCGGCTCTCGTCAGGGTTTGGGGGCGGCGGCCGGGAAGCCGGGGATCCGGCGGATCGCGGCCTTGACCTGCGCGGCCGTGATCAGCCGTGTGCACTCGAACTGCCGGGGCGTGTCCTTCTGGCGCGGGCACCAGAGGAAGTCCTTGTGGTCGAAGCGCAGCAGCGGATCGTTCCAGCAGCTGTTGCAGGCGTGATAGTTGATGACGCGATAAGGCGTCGAGAATTCATTGGTCGGATGGGTGAAGCCGCTGATCAGCACGGTCGGCGTCCCGGCGGCCCAGGCCAGCCACGACAGTCCGCTCGACAGGCCGACGAAGAAATCGGCATGGCGCAGCCAGCGCGCGCGCTCCTGCAGCGGCTTGTCGCCCGTCTGGTCCTCGGCGCCGTAGGGAATGTGGTTCCACACGATGCCGTGGCCATGGACGGGACGCTGGTCGATGCAGATGACCCGGTAGCCGTGCTGCTTCAGGAACTCGACGATTTCCCGCCAGCCGGTCGGATTGTTCCAGTACTTCGCCTGCGTCGTGCTCTGGGCCGCGATACACACATAGCGTTCAGGTATCGGTCGCGAGGCGTTGGCCAGCGCGAGCTTGGGCGGAATCTCGGTCGGATCGACGCCCAGGATGTATCCCGCCGACCGGTGCAGGCCGACCAGTCGGAAGTCGCTGGGCTGCAGCAGGCCCTCCTTGTCGTCGAAGAACAGCCCGACATTGTAGGTGGCGTAGTAGCGCTCGGGCTTCACCTGCTCGTGGTTGACGAAGGTGATGTCGGGGTGGGTGTCGCGGAACAGGGGGATCAGCCATTCGGCCATCGATACGGTGAGACGACATCCGTGCTGCTCCTTGAAGCGCACCGCGTAGGGGAACCAGCCGAGCGTGTCGCCGAGCGTGCCCACCGGCAGCTGCACCAGCACTTCGCGGTCGGCGGCGGAATAGTCGTGCTGGAAGACCTTCTCCTCGCCCTCCCAGACCTCGATGCGGAAGCGCACGAAGTAGCGCTTGCTGCTGTTCACCCGGCCGGACTTGATCTGCGTCTCGAACAGGATGTTGTCGGTGTCGATGTCGCTCAGCCGGATGCGCCGCAACTGGCCGGTATCGTCGATGCCGACGCGGCAGCCGTCGTTGAAGTCGAACCAGATGCCCTTGGGACCCTGCAGAACGGGCTTCGGCGCGGGGGCCGGGAATGCCCGCTTGGGAGGCTCCTCCGGGACGGTCTGCGGGGGCGCGGCCTGCGGCGACGCAGTCGGTGCGCCGGACGCCGGCGTGTCGAGTGTAACCGAAAGGACCGGCTGCGGCGGTGGTGTGATTTGATCTGGCATGTCGGAGAACTCGACCGGTTCGGCCGGGGCGGACATGCCGCCCCCGGCGTCGGTCTAGGCGTGCGGATTTGCGAGCAGGCTGAACGGGTCGGTGCCGTTGGCGACGGGATCGGTGATCAGCGTGCCGGTGGCGCCATCGCTCGCCAGCTTGAAGTTGCCCGCGACGTAGTTGCCGAAGAGATTGATGGAGGCCTGCAGACTGCCGCTGGTGATCGTGAGGACGCCCCCGCTGCTCGTCGACTGGTTCCAGGTCGCCGACGTCACGCCGGCCGTGTAGCCGATGTCGCCGAAGTCGATCGCACCGGCGCTGGGGGCCAGGCCGGAGATGCTGACGTTTCCACTGATGGCGACGGAATCGTCGAACTTCACGGTCCCGCCCGACGCGGTGAAGGTGATCGTGGACCCGCTCGCCACGCCGCCGCTCAGGACCTCGAGGAAGCCGCCGTCGACTATGGCGCCCCCCTGCAGCGAACCGCCGGACCAGACGTAGGCCTGGGCGCCCGCGCCGGTCACCATGATTTGGCTCGCGATGCCGCCGGCGATGACATGGTAAGTGCCGCCGGCGTTGATCTGCGCGGAGGTCGTCGTGCCGCCGGAGTAGGTGATGGCGGAGCCTGCCGAATTGACGATCGTGCTGATCGCATCACCATAATTGTACTGGAAGCCGCCGCTGTTCACGGTGGTGGCCAAGGCGGAGCCTGTCGCGCCGATGTGCTGGCTGCCGTTGAACAATGTGGAACCGCTGCCACCACTGCTGATGAAGCCGTTCAGGGTAGTGTTGCTGGCTGTGCCGCCGCTCCAGACGACAAGGAGGCCGCCGTTGACGGTCGTGTTCAGGGACGATCCGCCATTGTGGACCTGCATGAGGCCGCCGAACTGGATGTTCGTGTTCGAAGCGATCGTGCCGGAGTCCCAGACGAGCTGCGTGCCGGCGGACTGGATGGTGGTGTTGCTGGCTTGCGCACCGTCGTAGACATACTCGTAGCCGGCGCTCAGGATCGTTGCGCCGGAGGCGACGCTGCCAGTGCCCCATACGACCTCGAAACCGCCCGACTGGACTGTCGCGGCAAGCGAACTGCCGCCCAGATAGGCGTACTGGTTCGTGCCCGACTGAATCGTCGTCGAGCCGGCGCTGCCCCCCGAATACACGTTCAAGACGCTGCCGCTGCCCTGTAGCAGCGTGCCGAGCGCGACGCCGCCCGAATAGACATAGCCGGCGCCACCGGCAATCGTGGCGCTGCCCGAGATCAGGACCTGGCCGCTCGTGGGGCCCGAGGTCGCCGTGTAGTGGAAACCGGCGCTTCCACCGGCCGAGACGAGGAGCTGCCCGCCGGTTTGCACGGTCGTGCTCAGCGCGAATCCACCGCCGCCCGAAGACGTGGCGCCGCCGACCACCTGCTTGCCGCCGCTCAGCACCGTCGTCCCGGAGGCGAAGCCACTGCCGAGGATGTACTGGTTGCCGCCGGAATTGACAGTCGTCCCGCTGGCCACCGACTGATGGGCCTGCCCGCCGACATACTGGAAGCCGCCGCCGTTGACGGCGACCGCCGACGTCGTGCCATAGACGAAGCCGCTGCCGCCGCTGGCGATGGTCATGCTGGTGGCGCTGGCGCCGGACCAGACCTGGTGCACGCCGAGCACGATGGCGCCCTTGTCTGTGCCGCCGGCGACGTATTCGATGCCGCCCGCACTGACCATGGTCGCGCTGGCCGTACCGCCGTTCACCGTCAGGGCCCCGCCGGACGTCAGGATCAGGCCGGCGCTCGTCTGTCCCGTCTCGAGGGAGAGGTTGTAGGTGCTGATCGCCGCGCCCTGAGCCACTGTGAAGCTCTGGACGACGCTGGCGTTGTTGAGGGCGGAGGTGAGCCCTGAATCGGCGAACTCCTGCATCTGGACGGTATAGGTGCCGTTGGTGAACGACACCGGAGTCGATGTCGCCCAGTTGCCGTCGGAGTCGGCCTGCGCCACCAGGTAGCCGCCGTTCGATAATATCTCCGAGGGCAATGCGCCGCCGCTCAAAGCCGAGAAGGTCAGCTTGGCGTAGCTGCTGCCGAAAATCTTGTTGGTGTAGGAGTTGACGTAATAGTTGCTGCTCGCTGTCTGCTGCTGGAGTGCAGCTTGGTCGGAACCATTCCAGCCGAATACCAGTGCGCCGTTGTAGACGGTCTGGGGCGTCGTGGTGCCGGAGGTCTGGGCGCTCCAGACTTCATAGGATTGCAGGAAAGGTGCGCCGCCGCTCGACGTGTAGCCCGGCCGCATGCCCACGAGCGGTGCCCATGGCACGAGGGTGCCAGAGACGGTGTTCAGCAGCGACGGATCGAGCGTGTTGGTGCCGCCCTGGAAGAAGCTGATCGTCATCCCGCCGCTCGACGTGATGTACTGCCCTGTCCCCGTGCCGGTGATCGCGGCGAGGCCGTCGATGGCGATGAAGCCGCCCTGGCCGGTATAGGCCGGATTCAGGATGCCGGCCGAATCGACCGTCTGGTAGAGGTTGAAGGTCTTGGCCGCAGCTCCCGTGCCGACGACGATCTGGTACCAGTTGACGCCATTCCCCGAGTTCGCAAGCGTGACCGGCAGGTCCAGCAGGTTGACGACACCTGCCGAGGGAATGCCGTAGGCGGATGTCGCATAGCCACCGCTGCCGTTGCTGACGATCTGGTAGTTGCCGGACCCACTGATGGTAGGCAGCGCGACGTCGTCGGCGGCGGTCGCTCCCTTCAGGATGATCTGGATCGGCGTGCCGTCGATCAGTGTCGTCTGCCCGACGTTGAAGTTCAGCGTCGTCTGGATGCCGTTCGTGTTGACCCCTGTCGGAACCAGGTAACCGCCGCTCGTCGGGGCGATGTAGTTGGCGATCGTCTGCGAGGTGTAGCCGGCCGGCGTGTCGCTGTCCCCGAACAGCGTGACCGTGATGCTGCTCGTTGGCGACCCCGTCGGGCTCTGGGTTACGTCGATCAGCGGGCCGACATTATAGGCGCGGGTCAGGAAGTCCGAATAGCCGTTGCCGTAGGAGTTCGTGTAGTTGAAGAACACCTTGGCGTATTCGTCGTAGTAGACGTAACCTGGCGGCGTCACGAGGCCGGACGAGGCGCCACCGAAGGCATAGGTCGGATCCTGGTTCCACTCCTTGTTCAGGATCAGCGGCGTGGTAACCGCCGAGTTCAGCGACGTGCCCGTCGCATCGTAGTAGCCGGCCGTGAATCCCGCGAGAAAGTCGCGCAGGACGGTGCCCCATTCGTTGTTGGAGCCGGTATTCATCGTGAGGGTAGTCGATCCGCCGGCCCCGTTGGGGTTCGCCAGGCCGGACACGGTCGCATTGCCCAGCGTCATGTAGATGCTGTTGGCGAGGTCGGCCGGGCTGATCGTGATCGTGCCCTGGATCTGGCTGGCCGCGTCCGGCGTCAGCACGAAATTGCCGCCGCTGAACGTCACCCGATAGGAGTAGAATCCGGCATTGTGCCAGACATGGTTGGCGTCCGGCGCGCCGTTGAAATAGCCGGTGATCTGGATCTGCTCGGCCCCGGCCGCACCTCCCGAACCCGCCGATACGGCGGTGCTGGTCTGCAGGTTCGTGATGTAGTTGTTCCAGTTGGACGTCTGATAGTTCGTCCCGCTGATGTTCTCGGAGATCGCGGTAGCGGGCGAGATGGCCATGCGCGGTCCGGTAAGCCCGCCCGAGGTGGCCGACGTGAAGTACTGGATGCTGCCGCTGCCGCCGGCACTGACGAGCGCGTTCCAGATCGTGTCGCTGGTGGCGACGCCCCCGCCCGGGATCGAATAGCCGCGTGTGCCGCTGGTGCCGTCCTGATAGACGACGTCGATCTCCATCGGGATGCCGAAGCCGTTGATGTCGGTCAGGTTGCCGGCATCGGCGGGAGCGGGTGTAAAGGTGACTTCGAAACTGTCGTAGCGGTAGTTCAGCGTCTGCGCGCTGGACGGGGTGGCCGTCGCAACGATCTGGCTTTCGGTCTGAATAGGGTCAGTCGGACTCTTCCCTGAACCGCCCGTATGGACCGGCGTGACGCCCGGCGCGATGCTTTGCAGGATGAAGTAGACCTTGAGGCCTTGCTGATCCGGCAGATTCAGGGATGCGCCCGAACCGGTAAGGGGCGTCCAGGTCGGGTTGTTGCCGCTCGCGTCGAAATAAACCGCCCAGCCCTGGACGTTCGCCGTCCCCAGCTGAGTCGCCATGCCCGAACCGACATTGACCGCGACTGTTGGCATCCGTACCCCCACGTCCCCCGATACGGCTCAGGACACCGTACGCTTACAAACCTACCTTTTGCGTGTAGAAACACAATATAATCCTCGTGACGCCGACCACAGGCGGAAGCAGACCCCTGAGCCATGGACCCTGAAAAGGAGCTGCCCAACGATCCCGGCATCATCGCGCTGGTGATGCTGATGCGCCTGCATGGGGTGGCGGCCGACGGCGACCAGATCCGGCATCGTTTTGCGGCACGGCCGGTCGGGGTCGCCGAAATGGTGCGTTGCGGCAAGGAATTCGGGCTCAGGACCCGGGTCGTGCGCACCCGGTGGGCGAGGCTGCCTCATACGCCCCTCCCGGTGATTGCCGCCTTGCGCGATGGCGGTTTCCTGCTGATCGGCCAGGTCAATGCGGAGGAGGGCAAGGTCCTCGTCCAGGAACCCACGGCCGCCCGTCCCCGGGTGATGACGCAGGCGGAACTGGAGGAGGTATGGGACGGCCGGATCGTGCTGATGGCCCGGCGCAGCGCCCTCTCAAGCCTGACGCGCCGCTTCGACATCAGCTGGTTCGCCGGGGCCATCGCGAAGTACCGCGGGTTGCTGGGCGAGGTGCTCGTCGCCTCGTTCTTCCTGCAGGTCTTCGCCCTCGTTTCCCCGCTCTTCTTCCAGGTCGTCATCGACAAGGTCCTGTCGCACCGGGTGATCAGCACGCTCGATGTCCTCATCCTCGGCCTGGTCGCCATCTCGATCTTCGAGACCATCCTGGGAGGACTTCGCACCTATCTCTTCTCGCACACCACCAACCGCATCGACGTCGAGCTGGGCGCGCGACTGTTCCGGCACCTGCTGGCGCTGCCGATCAACTACTTCCAGACCCGCCGCGCCGGCGATTCGGTGGCGCGCGTGCAGGAGCTGGAGAACATCCGGAATTTTCTCACCAGTTCGGCGCTCACCCTGGTGGTCGACCTCTTCTTCACGGTCGTCTTCCTGGCGGTCATGTTCGTCTATTCGCCGCTGCTCACCTTCATCGTGATCGGCTCTCTGCCCATCTATGTCGCGATTTCGGCCGGCGCCACGCCGTTCTTCCGCCGGCTGCTGGACGAGAAGTTCCGGCGCGGCGCTGAGAACCAGGCCTTCCTGATCGAGACGACGACGGGCGTGGAGACCCTGAAGGCGATGGCGGTGGAGCCGCAGATGCAGCGGCGCTGGGAGGAGCAGCTCGCGGGTTACGTCGCCGCGAGCTTTCGCGTCACCAACCTCGGCAACTACGCCAGCCAGGCGGTGCAGCTCGTCAACAAGCTGGTCGTGGCCGCGACGTTGTATTTCGGCGCCAAGCTCGTGATCACGGGCTCGCTGACGGTGGGCGAGCTGGTGGCCTTCAACATGCTGGCCGGCCGCGTCAGCCAGCCGGTGCTGCGCCTGGCCCAGCTGTGGCAGGACTTCCACCAGGCCAGGCTGTCGGTTGCGCGGCTGGGCGACATCCTCAACACCCCGGCCGAGACCGTCTACAACCCGACCCGCGCGGTGCGACCACCGATCCGCGGCGAGGTGATGTTCGAGCATGTCAGCTTCCGCTACCGTGTGGATGGTTCGCAGATCCTCCACGACGTGAACTTCACGGTGCCGGCCGGCCAGACGGTCGGCATCGTGGGCTCGTCGGGCTCGGGCAAGAGCACGCTGGTGAAGCTGATCCAGAGGCTCTACGTCCCCGAAAGCGGCCGCGTCCTGATCGATGGAGTCGATCTCGCCCTGGTCGACACGTCTTGGCTGCGACGCCAGGTCGGGTTCGTGCTGCAGGAAAACGTGCTGCTGAACCGCTCGGTACACGAGAACATCGCCCTGACCGACCCGGCGATGCCGATGGAGAAGGTGATCGCCGCGGCGAAGCTGGCCGGAGCGCACGAGTTCATTCTTGAGCTGCCGGAAGGTTACGACACGATCGTGGGCGAGCGCGGCGGCAGCCTGTCGGGGGGGCAGCGCCAGCGCCTGGCCATCGCGCGGGCCCTCGTGACCGATCCGCGTATCCTCATCTTCGACGAGGCGACCAGCGCGCTCGACTACGAGAGCGAACGCATCATCCAGGACAACATGGCCGAGATCGCGAAGGGGCGGACCGTGTTCATCATCGCGCATCGCCTCTCGGCGGTCCGGCATGCCGATCGCATCGTCACCATGGACCACGGCCGGATCGTCGAGGACGGCAAGCACGAGGACCTGATGCGAACCGGCGGCCGCTATTCCCAGCTCTATCGTCTGCAGGGCGGCATTCAGGTCGTGTCCGAGGCCGGGCGCGACCGATGACAGACGCTGTCGCCGCGCCGCCCAAGCCACCCTCCAGACCGCGGCCGGTCCGGCGTCATGCCCACGAGGTCGAGTTCCTGCCGGCGGCGCTCGAGGTCGTCGAGACGCCGCCATCGCCGATCGGGCGGGCGATCAGCGGCCTCATCATCGTGGTGTTCCTCGCCGCGATCCTGTGGGCATCCCTCGGCACCATCGACATCATCGCCGTGGCGCAGGGCAAGATCATCCCGAGCGGCAGTACCAAGACCATCCAGCCGCTGGAGAGCGGCATCGTAAGGGCGATCCATGTCAGGGACGGCCAGACGGTCAAGGCGGGCGACGTCCTGATTGAGCTGGATTCGACCGTCAGTGTCGCCGAACGCACACGCACCGAGGCCGACCTGGTGGCGGGCCGCCTCGACGTGGCGCGGCTGCGCGCGCTGCTCTCCGATGTACCCGATCCGGTCGCGCAGTTCGAACCGCCCGGCGAAGCGGACCCGGCGCTGGTGGCCGCTCAACGCCATCTCCTCGACAGCGAAGTTGCCGAACGCCGCGCCAAAACCGCGGCGGTCGACAACCAGAAGGTCCAGAAGGAAAAGGAGGTCGCGACGCTGGCGGCCAGCATCGCCAAGATCGAGGCGATGCTCCCGATCCTGCGTCAGCGGTTCGAGATCCGCCGGGCGCTGATGGAGAAGGATCTCGGTTCCAGGCTGCTCTACCTGCAGGAGCAGGGCGAGCTGGTCGGCACCGAGAACGAGCTGCTGATCCAGAAAAGCCGCCATGCCGAAGCCGTCGCGGCCCTGGGCGCCATCACGGCCACCCGTGACCAGGTGGAGGCTGAGTTCCGGCGCAAGGCAGCCGATGAACTTTCCAAGGCCGAGCAGCGCGTCGCCGCTCTGACCCAGGATCTGGTGAAGACCACCCAGCGCACGCGCGAGCGCTCCCTGGTGGCCCCGATCGACGGGGTGGTCCAGCAGCTCGCCGTGCATACGATCGGCGGGATCGTCACCCCGGCACAGCCTCTGCTCGTTCTGGTGCCGACCGGAAGCCGGCTCGAGATCCTGGCGATGGTCCCAAACCAGGACATAGGTTTCATCGAGGTCGGCCAGAGGGCGGCGGTCAAGGTCAGGACCTTCGATTTCACGAAGTACGGCCTGCTGGAAGGCGTCGTCGAGAGCGTCTCGATGGACGCGATCAAGCCGGACCCGACCCGCGACCTCCCGGACGGACGGTCGCCGGACTCCATGATGCCCGGCTCCGCGGGCGCGACGCAGGACCCCGTCTACGCCGCGCGCATCTCCCTCGATCGCAGCCAGATCAAGGTCGGCGAGAAGGTCGTCAACCTGGCGCCCGGCATGGCAGTGACGGTGGAGATCATGACGGGCGAGCGCACCATCATCAGTTACCTGTTGTCGCCGCTTTCGCGGCATAGCCACGAAAGCATGAGGGAACGTTGATTCCCCGCGCATGGGTGCTGGAGATCGCTTCGATAACGTGCAAATAATGCGACAGGGGATTGCTAACTCGGGGGCGGCCAGAGGCCATGAGGCGCGATGCGGTGATCATGGTGACGGGCGCCGGTGGCCTGGTTGGTTCCACATTGCTCGAGCACCTGGCAGGTGAAGGCTTTACGCGGCTCGTTCCAGTGCTGCGGCGAGACTGCGATCTTTCCGATTCGAAAAGTACCGAATCGCTGTTCGCCCGCACGCGGCCGACCTACGTGTTCCATGCGGCCGGCCGGGTCTACGGCATCCTGGGCAACATGATGAACCAGGGGTTGTCGTTCTATGACAACAGCATGATCAACACGAACGTCGTCGAGGCCTCCCGTCGACATGGCGTCGAGAAGATCACCGTCATGGGAACGGGGGCAGTCTATCCCTATCCGCCGCCGGGCGTCCCGCTGCGCGAGAACATGATCCACTTCGGCATTCCGCATGCGTCGGAACGAGGGTACGCGAACGCCAAGCGCGCGATGCTTGCGATGCTCGAAGCCTACGAGGAGAGCTATGGTCTCAAATGGGCCTACATCGTCTCCTGCAATCTCTTCGGACCGCGCGACAGGTTCGACGTGAAGTTCGGACACGTCGTGCCGGCGCTCATCCGGAAATTCCACGAGGCCCGGTGCAACGGCGGCGGCGTGGAAGTCTGGGGCGACGGCTCGGCGCAGCGTGATTTCATGTACAGCCGGGATGCCGCGCAGGCATTCCAGACGATCATGGAAAACGTCGATGGCCCCGTGAACATCGGCAGCGGCGTCGTCTACAGCATCCGCGAGATCGTCGACATGCTGGGGGCGATCACCGGCATGGCGGACCGGGTGCGATGGGATCGGACCAAGCCGAACGGGCAGGAGTATCGCGAGTACGACCTCAGCCGCATGCGCAGCGCCGGTTTCCAGTGCCGGTACTCCATCGCCGAGGGCCTGCGCGAGACCTGGGACTGGTACTGCCGCGAATTCGACGGCAAGCCCCAGGCGACACAGGCGCATGCCGAGGGAGTTTCCGTGAGCCTTTGAGGCCGCGGACATGGACAGCATGGCAATGAGTTCAGATCCGGCCGTTCCGCCGGAAACACAGAGGGCACCGACCACCGAGGAGAGGCTGAGCGCGCTCGGGCTCGACGGCCGGCGGCGCATGGTTCACAGCCTGCTGCCTCTCGAAACCGGCTGCGGCCTCGAAATCGCGCCGAACTGGGCGCCGGTCGTCACGAAGTCTGAAGGCGACGTGCTCTATTGCGACTATCTGACCTACGAGCAGTTGCTGGAGCGCGAGAGGACGAATCCCGGTCGTATCCAGCACGGCCTGCGCGTCCAGCGTCTCGATTTCATCTGGGAGATCGGCAAGACGCTGCAGGAGTGCGCCGGCGCCGCCGCGCCCTTCGATTATGTCGTGTCGTGCCATGTCTTCGAGCACGTGCCGAACTTTCTCGAATATCTCTATCAGGTCCGGGCCGTCGTGAAGGACGATGGCGTAATCGCGATGGTGCTGCCGGACTGCAAGGGCAGCGGCGAGTATTTCCGGCGCGAGACGAATGCGGCCGAGCTGATCAGCTCCTACCTGCTGGGACAGACAGTGCCCTCACCCGGGCAGGTGTATGATGGGCTCAAGAACCTCTTTGACTTCCAGAACGTGCCCCTGGAGGGCCGCACGCTCGCCGACGTCAAGCGGCTCTTCACCGACACCGACTGCTACGACGCGGCTTTGCGCGCGAGCCAGGAGTATGTCGATGTCCATTGCTGGGCCTTCTCCCGCGACGGCTTTGCCGAGGTTGCGCGCGAACTGAGAGAGATCGGCCTTTTCGATTTCGAGATCGAATCGCTCGAGTCCAATCCGCCAACGCAAACCGGGCACGGGTCCGAATTCTACGTGAAGCTGCGGCCGACGGCGCCGCCGCGGCCCTCGCGGTTGCGCGGACGCGCCTTGTCGCTTCCCGGCGTGCAGACCGCCCCGGACGCAGAGCCGGGCCAGTCCGACATCGAGCAGGTCAAGGCCCATGGCGAGCGGGCGTTCCGTGAGGCGGTCGCCGTCCAGAACGCTCTGAAGGCCGAGAAGGAAGCGGCCGAAACCGCGATGGCGCGGGCCGTGGCCCATGGCGAGAAGGCCTTCCGTGAAGCCGTGGCGGCCCAGGACCTGCTCAAGGCGGAGAAGGCGCTCGCGGAGAACAGGCTTGCCCGGCTGGAAGCCAGCCCCCTCGTGAAGTTGGGCCGCCAGATCGGCCTGCTTCCCCGATAGGCGATCACGTTCCGGAACCGAAAGACCATGACGCAGAAGAGACTGGCGATCGTCTGTTCCTACAATGAGAGCTGCGGCAACGCATCGTACGCCCATGTGCTCAGGAACAAGTTCTCGGAGTACGTCCACTGCGACGTGATTCCGCTCGACCTTTTCCTGCTGCAGAAATCCAGTCCCGCATTCCAGTCGGCGGGCGACAGGCATATTGCCGAGATCGCGGCACGGCTCTCGGCCTACGACTATGTGAACATCCAGTTCGAGGCGGGCCTCTATGGCGCGAAAGACGCCGACGTACTGCGTCGACTGACGATGCTTCTGGATGCCTGCCGGAGCGTCGTCGTCACCATGCATCGCATCAATCCGCCGACCTTCCACCTGCCGCGCGTCTTCTGGCAGTTCGCCGAGACGTTCGTCGCGGGGCATCCGATCGTCGCCACGCGTGCGATGCTCGCGGAGATCTTCTACGCGCGGCCAGCTGCGAAGCTCTATTCCCGTATCATCGAGGCCTGCAGGCGGCGGTCGAGAGCGGCAAACGTCAGCATCATGGTCCATACGAAGCGCGAACGGCGCATCGTCCGGGAGATCTACAGGTTCGACAAGGTGGTCGATTTCCCGATCACCTTCCTGACGGAAGACCAGCGGCGCGAGGTCCTGGAGAAAACCGATGTGGAGGCGTTCCGGCGGCGCCACGGGGTTGCGCCTGGGGTCAAAGTGATCGGCGCCTTCGGGTTCATCTCCTCCTACAAGGGCTACGAGACGCTGATCCATGCGCTGAAGGAACTGCCTGACGACCATCACCTCTACCTGTTCGGCGGACAGCATCCCGCTTCCGTCGCAGAGAATGTCCAGCTGGATCCGTATATCGAATCGCTGCTGAAGCTCATCAGCGAGAAGAACGACGAAGTCGTCGGCGATGCCCGTCGGCGACTGATGCCCTTCACGCGCGGGAGGACTGTGCCGGCGGACACCGGTCCGGAAACGGCAGGAAGGATGGAGGAGACACTCTCGAAGCTCCTGTCGTACGATTTGCTGAAGCGTGTCCATTTCATCGGCGAATTGTCGGATCCGCATTTCATCGAGGCGCTGCGTGGTTGTGATGCGGTTGCTCTGCCTTATCTCGAGGTCGGCCAGAGCATGTCCGGCGTCATCGCGCTCGCAATCGAATGCGGCGCCAATCTCTATTGTGCCCGCAACAGGTCTTTCGCCGAGGTGATGAAGTATTACGGCGAGGTCTTCGTCTCGTTCGACATTGGTAACCATGTCGAATTGGCCCAGAAGATCCAGCGGGGCGGCAACCGCTTCGAGGAAGCGCGCAACCGCGCCCTCGCAACCTACAACCTGCAGAGCAACGTGGCCTTGCATCTGGAGAAACTGGGTTTCACCCTGCCGGCCGAGCCCAGGCTGCCGCAGACGGGGACAGCGCAACCGGCGGCATAGAGGCCGCTCGACGGGAGCAGTTCCGATGGCGACACCGGACGGGCTGGACGAGGAACTCGCGCTGGCGCTGGCTGCCGTCGAAGACGACCCGGCCAATGCCTACGGACTCGCGGTGGTGGCCGAACGTCTTCGTCTCGCTGGCCGGGAGCAGGAGGCGGCTGCGGCCGTCCGTCGGGCCGCCGCGCTCAATCCTGGCGACGATCGCGTTCTCAGGAAGGCGCAGACACTCCTGCTCATGGTGGGCGATTTCGCCGCCGCGGTCGAACAGGGACGCCTGCTTGTCGGGCGTGACCCTGCGGATCCGGAGGCGCGCTTCCACTTGATCTTCGGGCTGCTGGCGTTGCGCGAGCATCGCGAGGCGCTGGATCATCTGGACATCTACCTGCAGCGCGCACCCGAGTCGGCGCTGGGCTGGCGCAATCATGCCGGTGCGCTCGAGGCGCTGGGCGAGTTCCATCGGGCACTCGCGTCGTCGAACCGGGCGGTGCTGCTCGAAGGCTCCAATCCGGAGTTCCGCCTCCATCGCGCAGGTCTGCTCAACCATCTGGGCCGGACCGCCGACGCCCTGGCCGAGGTCCGTGCCGCCGAGGCGATCGAGGGTGAGACAGCCCGGGTCTCGTGGTTCCGAAGCGTCATCCATGACGGGGCCGGCGATCTCGATGCCGCGATCGACCATGCCCGGAGGGCCCGGGATCTTGCACCCGGCAATCTCGACTTTGACCGTTATGTCTCGGATCTCGAGAAGCGACGGGCGGCGAGGGGCGAACTGCTGCTTCCCCCTGGTGCCGGCGAGCCGACAGGACAAGCCGCGCCGCGGCCGGGCTGGCAGCCCAGACCGATCGGCCGGCCGGGCTGGCGGGCGGCCGTGGCCAGCCAGGGACGCATCCTGATCGCGCTGCTGCTGCGGGACGCGCAGACCCGCTTCGGGGAAACGCGGCTCGGCTACCTCTGGGCCCTGCTGGAGCCGATCTCCCATCTGGCGCTGATCGCCAGCGTGTTCGCGGCCACTCACATCGGCGGAACGGCGCCCGTCGGCAGCAACCTCATCGTCTACTATTTCACCGGGGTGCTGCCCTACCTGTTGTTCTCCAACACGGTCTTCGGAGTCCAGCAGAGCCTCGTCGCCAACCGGCCCCTGCTGCAGATCCCGCTTGTCCAGCACGTCGATGTCCTCCTGGCGCGCGGTCTGCTCGAGTTGCTCACCCAGTTCTGCGTCGCCATCATCGTTCTGACTGCCTTCGTGCTGCTTGGCCTGCCGGCGGTTCCGAACGACGTATTCGACGCGGCCAGCGGGCTCTTCGCGATCTGGGTGGTCGGCTTCGGCATCGGGGTCATCAATGCGACCATCATCCACTTCGTGAAATCCTGGGACCATGTCTTCGCCAATGTCGTGCGCGCCCTCTACTTCACGTCCGGCATCTTCCTCAATCCGGCCGAGATGCCCGAATGGGTGCGCGACATCCTCGTCTGGAATCCCATCCTGCAGGCGATCGACTGGATCCGCAGCGGCTTCTTCGACGGCTGGCATCCGGTCTGGCTGGATCGAGGATACGTCGTCCTGTGGGGACTTGCCGCCGTGCTGATCGGCTTCAGCCTGGAACGTGCCTGCCGCCGGCGGCTCTCGGTCGCATGATAACGCTCGACCATGTCCACAAGAGCTACCGCACCCCGGAATCCCGCCGCACGGTGCTGGATGACGTGAGCACGGTCCTTGCCGACGGGGTGAACATCGGGATCCTGGGCGTCAACGGCGCGGGCAAGTCGACCCTGATGCGGCTTCTGTCGGGGACCGAACTGCCCGATCGCGGCACCATCCGGCGCACAAGCCGGGTGTCGTTTCCGCTGGGCTTCGGCGGCGCGATCCATCCCAACGCCACGGGCCGTGACAACGTCATCTTCCTCGCCCGTGTCTACGGGGTCGACCGGCGGGCCGCCATCGAGTTCGTCCAGGAGTTTGCCGAACTCGGCAGCTACTTCGACATGCCGACCCGGACCTATTCCTCCGGCATGATGGCGCGCCTGTCGTTCGGCCTCAGCCTTGCCATCGACTTCGACGTCTACCTGGTCGACGAGATCACGGCGGTGGGCGACGCGCGCTTTCAGTCGCGCTGCCACGAGGCATTCCAGCAGCGCATCCGCCATGCTAGCGTGATCATGGTTTCGCACAGCTTCGAGACGATTCGGTCCTATTGCGAGAAGGGTGCCGTCCTCAACGATGGCAAGCTCGTGATGTACGAGACGATCGAAGGGGCGATTGCGGACTACAGGAAGCTTCTGGGCCTCGACGCAGGCCCCGAGCCGGGCGGGTGAGTGTCACATGAGCCAGAGGGTCATCCAGCTGCGCAAGGAGACGGTGGAGGAGCCGGACCTGCTCGCCCGTCCGATGCCTGCCGTCCGGCGCAAGCGCGGCGTCAGGGGCCATCTCCTGGCATTCCTGCTGCTGGCGTTCGTCCCGACGGTCGCCGCCGGCGTCTACCTGTACGGCTTCGCCGCCGACCAGTATGTCGCTGAGTTCCGCTTCAATCTGCGGCGCGCCGCGGAGCCGGTGCTGACGGGTGGCGCCAACAGCGGAAGTCCGACCGGCGCGCTGGTCGCCACCGGGCTGACAGCGAGCCAGATCTGGGACTCGCAGACGATCGTCCAGTTCATCAGGAGTCGCGACGTCGTCGACGCGCTCGAGACGGAGCTGGGTTTCGACCGGCTCTACCGGCGGGCCGAGGTCGACTGGGTGAGTCGGCTTGGCGAAGCGCGGTCGATCGAACGCAAGACCGAGTACTGGCGCGGAATGGTCGAGCCGTTCTTCGATGCCATGACCGGCGTCATCTCGGTATCGGTGCGGGCCTTCACGCCCGAAGATGCACTGGCGGTGGCGAATGCCGTGCTGAAGAGCGCCGAGAAGACGGTGAACGAACTGTCCACGCGCGCGCAGAAGGATGCGATAGCGTTCGGTGAGGAGGAGGTAGCGAAAGCCGACCGCCGGCTCGTCGAGGCAAGGGTGGCCGTCCGCGACTTTCGCGACAAGGCCGAGATGGTCGATCCGGGGCGCTCGGTCGAGGTCGACATCAACCTGCAGGCCCACCAGCGTGAGCGGCTGGCGACGCTGCAGGCTCAGTACAATTCCATCAGCAAGTCTGCGCCGAACTCGCCGCAGCTTCGTCACCTCGGGGTCGAGATCGCGGCCATCGAGGGCATCATTCGCGACCAGCAGGCCGGCATGACGCAGGGCCGGAAGGCGGTGCCGGAGAAGTCCGGCGGCCCGACGATCACGGCGCTGATGGGCGGATACGAGGCGCTGAAGCTCGAGGAAGCGTTCCGCGAGAAGCTCTACCTGTTTGCGCTCCAGTTTGCCGAACAGTCCCGCATCGAGGCGATGCGGCAGAAGCTCTATCTCAATGCCTTCGTGAAACCCAAGCTGCCGGAGGAGGCGCTGTATCCGCGCCGCCTGCGCATCATCGCCATTGTCTTCGTCGTCGGCCTCGTCGCCTGGGGATTGGGATCTCTCGCCTACTATTCAATCCGCGATCACCTCTGACGGGTTTCAGCGGTAGCGGTCGGCGGCGCCGAGAAAGCCGGCATAGCGTGCGACCGCCTCGGGGACGGGCGTGAAGGCCTTGCGGTAGCCGGCGTTCCGCAAGGCGCGGAGCGGCGCTTCGGTCGCATATTGATAGCGGTCACGCAGGCCTTCCGGCATCGGCACGTAAGCGGTGCGCGGCTCGCGCCCGAGCGCCGCGAAAAGCGCGCCGATCAGGTCACGGAACGATGTCGCCTGTCCCGTGCCGACGTTGAGCAGGCCGCACGCGGGGCCATGGGTCAGTGCCCAGATCACGACGTCGGCCACGTCGTCGACCAGCACGAAGTCGCGCCGTTGCTCGCCGTCCGCGAAGTCGCTGCGATGACTCATGAACAACTCGACCTCGCCGCCGGCGGCCGCGATGCCGTGGTTCCTGGCGACGACGCTCATCATGTCGCCCTTGTGATATTCGTTCGGGCCGAACACGTTGAAGAATTTCAGTCCGACGCATCTCGGCGGCAGCGGCAATCCGAGTTCCCGCCGCTCCGCCACCACCAGGTCGAAATGATGCTTGCTCCAGCCGTAGAGATTGAGCGGCCGCAGCTTCCGCAGCCCGGAGAAGGGGAGGTCGTCGACGAAACCCTGGCTTCCGTCGCCATAGGTGGCGGCAGACGAGGCATAGACCAGCGGAATGCCGCGGGCCGCGCACAGATCGAGGAGCCCGAGCGAGAACTGGAAATTGTCCCGCATCACCGCATCGCCGTCGCGGGTCGTCGTCGATGAGATCGCCCCCATATGGACGATGCCTTCGACATCCTGGGCCTTCGCAAGAAACTCGAAGAGCTGATCCGGGAAGACGAAGTTGCGGAACATCCTTTTTCGGAGGTTCTGCCAGCGATCATCCTGTCCCAGCCGGTCGCAGAGCACGAGGTCATCGCGACCGGCGTCGTTCAACGCCGCGACGACGTTCGAGCCGATGAATCCCGCTGCACCCGTGACGACGATCATGAGTCTTCCTCGTCCCGCGCAGCGCTATCGTTTGTTGATGAGGCGCGTGCTGGAGTGACCCGGCACGAGGTCGATGGTCCGCACCCGCCCGCCGGCCTGCCGCACGATGTCCCCGCCGACGATGTCCTCGATCCGGTAGTCGGCCCCCTTGGTCAGGAGATCCGGTTCCAGACGCGCGATCAGGTCGCGTGGCGTGTCCTCGTCGAAGACCACGACGAGGTCGACATGCCCGATCGCCCCGAGGATTTCCGCACGCGCCTCCTCGTCCTGCACCGGCCGTGTCTCACCCTTGAGACGTCTCACCGAGGCGTCGCTGTTCAGGCCCACGATGAGCCGGTCGCATTGGCGGGCCGTTTCGCGAAGCAGGGCTACATGGCCCGGGTGGAAGAGATCGAAGCAACCGTTTGTGAAGCCGACGCTCAACTGCTGCCGGCGCCATTGTGCGCGCAGCAGCAAGGCGGTCTCGGCCGACACGCGGGAGCCCTTCGGGACCGGCAGCAGGCCCGCGAAGACTGCGCGTTCGTGTTCGATTTCCGCAGCGGAGACCGTGGTCGTTCCCGGCTTGATCACCGAGACGCCGGCGGCGATGTTGGCAAAAGCCATTGCTTCCTCGACCGGCCGGCCCTCGGCGACGGCGAGTGAGAAAGCTGCGATTGCCGCGTCTCCGGCCCCGGTCACATCGACGATCTCGTGCGCATGGGTGGGCATGTGGATTGCCGAGCCGTCCGGTCTGACCAGCGACATGCCGTCCTCCGAGCGCGTCACGAGAACGATGGCGCCCGTCGTCGCGGCGAGGGAAGAGGCGGCCACCTCGACCTGCCGGTCATCGTTCGCCGGACGGCCCGTGGCTGCTTCCAACTCGCGACGATTGGGCTTGATGAAGCTGGCACCGCGATAGTCCTCGAGGTTGCGACGCTTGGGATCGACGATCACACGCAGTCCGGCTCGAGCCGCCAGCGCCACCGTGGCCTCGATCACCCGATCCGTGACGAGCCCCTTGCCGTAGTCGGAGATCACCACGAGACGGTATCCGTCCATCCGCGCCTGCAGCGCGGCGATGATCTGATCTTCACAGGCCGGCGTGATCGGCGTCGTGACTTCCCGGTCGAGGCGCAGGAGCTGATTGTGTCGGGCCAGGAAACGGGTCTTGACCGTCGTCGGCCGTCCCGGCGTCGCGACCGTGTCGAGCGAGACGCCGGCCTGGCGCAGAAGCCGTATCAGCCGCTCACCTTCGGGATCGGCGGCCACACAGGTAATGAGATGTGCAGCTCCGCCCATGGCGGCGATGTTGAGGGCCACATTGGCGGCACCGCCCCCGGATTCGACGGTATTCTCCTGCCGGATGACCGGCACCGGAGCCTCCGGTGAAATCCTGTCGACGCTTCCGAAAACGGAGACGTCGAGCATCGCATCGCCGATGATCAGAATGGGAGTGGCTGCGGCGATCCACGGGGCCAGTCTCGGGGCGAGCGAGGCCGTGGACCTCGACGAGCGATCGTTGGCCGGCGCTCCCGTTGGCGCGCCTCCCTGATGATGCCGCTCGGATTCCATTCCCCTGCCCTGATCGGACTGCGTCCGGATCGCCGTATTCGGGCCCATGCTAACCCGGCTCATATCGCTCCGCCACTCGCGGTGCCGGGACCCCGTCGACATGTCCGGCGGGGGGGCCTCTGTGCCGCTGCTTCCTGTCGTCAGCTCCGCGACGGCTCTCGCTACTGCATATCCGCTGAGATTCGCAGAGGTGCGGAAGAATGGGTTCGGCAAGGGGCGGGCGGGGAGGGTGCGCGCCCTTCCCGGCGTCGGGCTTGCAGATCTATCGCAGGGACCTGCGCCAGCCGGTCATTTCAGCTCGGCGATGCGCAGTTCCTCGGCGCGTTCGCAGGCGGCCGCAGCGTCCTTGTACCGCTTGAGGTCGAGGTAGGCGCGCGCCAGGAATTCATAATGGGCAGGCTTCTTGTATTCGGTCGCCGCGACCCTCGTGAGCAGTTGACGCGCGGCGGCCCGTTCCTTGGCGGCGACAAGGGCACGCACCGCCAGGCAGGTTGCCTCGAGATTGATCGCCCGGTCGGTCTTGATGCCTTCCAATTGTTCGTAGGTGTTCGTCGTCTCGTCCCAGTCGCTACGGGCGAAGGCGGCGCGCATTTCCCCGAGGAGCTTCTTGCCGAGTTCGATCTGTTCTTCTTTGGTCACGGTACTATCCCCCTCTTTTTCATCGGCGTTGCGAAAATGGTTGGCGAAGCCAGAAGGGTAGTTCCGACTGGATTCCAGTCCTTCAAGTCCGGGGCCGATGAGTCAATGCGGAACATAAGGCTGTCACTGGTGGTCGATTCCGCGAATGCGTATAGCTCAAATCGTGCCATCGTAAATGGCCGTGCCTCATGAAACTTTGGCGAACGAAGCGACCTTCAGGATTCACTTCCGACCGGCCTTGAGTCGGCTCCCTCGGCAAGCCTTGTGACCCGCGGCAATTTGCAGTGAAGCGTCCAACGAAGAAGGCATCGGCTCGCGAGGCCGCCCGTCTTCGGAACTCCGCGTGCCGCGTTTCGTTCTCGCTGCATCACATGGGAGTGACCGCATGGCCGCAGGGAAGAAGGTCACGAAGAAGGTCGCGAAGAAGGCAGCCCGGAAGAAGGTGGCACGCAAGCGCGCCGCCAAGCGCGAACTGATCGACACCGGGACGAACAAGCTCTACGTCCGGCGCAATGCACGTGGCACGTCGTTTGAGGAAGTGGAAGACGTCGGGCGCTCCCTGACGGCGGATCGCCGTCGCAAGGCAAAGACCGTTGCCAAGCGCGGACAGGGCGACAAGGGAGACCGGCGCCGCTAGGACACTGGCGCCCCCACTGCCTGTCCGGCCGGGCGTTCGATCAGATGTTCTGGAGCTTGTTCTCAACGCCGAGGATGTGGCGGCCGACCATTTCGGCATGGCCCATCATGCCCTGCAGATGCTGGCTGGCGCTCATGGCGTCGCGGAAGCGTCGTTCGAACGGTGCCGAGTTCAGGATCGCCGTCGTGCCCGCGGCGCGATAGGCGGCGATCGACACGTCGCTTGCCTCGTTCATCCCATAGGTGGTCGCCAGGCGAAGCCTCATGCGGCCGTCGACATCGAGCTTGCCGTTCGCGGCCTTGTCGTAGGCCGCGAGCACCTCGGCGTGCAGGTAGGCGCGGGCGGCCGAGAGCTTGGCCTCGAGCAGGGCGATTTCGCGCTGGATCGCATTGTTGGCCGACATGGCGTTGATCGACGCGCGGCTATGCTTGCCGCGCGCCAGATCGATGTAGGCCTCAAGCAGGCGACGGGCGAGTCCAAGGGTCACGCTGCAGAAGCCGCTTGCATAGAGCAGGGTCGAGCCCATCGTGTAGAGTGGCCCGGTCTCGCGCCGCTCCTGCAGCGCGTCGCGCGCTGGCGCATGCGCGTCGGGAATGAACAGGTCCTCGACCGTGTAGGTGTCGCTGCCGGTGCCGCGCAGGCCCAGCACGAACCAGTCGTCGACGATCTGGGCGTCGCTGCGTTTGAACACGAAACTGCGGTCGTCGGGCTTGCCGTAGCGCTGATGTGGCGTGCCGTCCGGATTCTGCACGGCGCTGTGCGCGCCCATCCAGGTCGTGTGCCGGCCGCCGCTGGCGAAGCTCCAGGTGCCGCTCAGCCGGTAGCCACCCTCGACGCGGACCGCCCGACTGTTGCCGTGGCGCGCGCCCCAGGCAAGACCGACGCCGGGGTTGCCGAAGCAGGCGAGGGCCGCGTCGTGGGGCATGGCGGCGGCCGAGGTCGCCGAGGAGACGTTGGACTGGTTGACGAACCAGGCGACGCTGGCGTCGGCCCAGGCGATGGCCTCGACGGTCCTGCAGAACTGGATCAGCGGCAGCTCGGCGCCGCCCAGGCTGCGCGGCAGCAGCAGGCGCAGCATGTCGTTCGCCACCAGCGCGTCGACCACTTCCGGCACGACCTCGCGTCGGCGGTCCATCTCCGCACCGTGCTCGTCGAGCAGCGGCTGCAGGGCGCGCGCCCGTTCGGGGGCGCTGAGGATTGGGGCGGCGAGGGTAGGGGCCGGTTGAACGCGGGAGTCCATGGAATCCTCGGGGATGCGTCTTGTGTCTGCTTTCCCATCCCATACTGGACCGCGCGGGCAGGCGGTCAATCGGTCGGCGGCAAGTGCCACTACCCAGCGAAAGGGGCGCCTATCCGGCGATGTCGGCGGCAACGCGCCGGTCGCGCGCGACGGCCTCGACGATGGCGGCCGGCCCGTCGAACTGCAGGGGGATGTTGGCGAGCCGCGCTTGGGTCTGCACGGACTTGTCGTTGCGCAAGCCCAGCAACGCGGCCGTCAGGCGGTTGGCCACCGGCGACGGCGTCGCCAGGGGCGCGAACAGGCCGAAGCTGATCGTGTAGGCGAGCTTGGGGTCGCCGACGAGCTCGGCGAGGGTCGGCACGTCCGGCAGTTGCGGCGAGCGGCGGGCACCCGACGTCGCCAGCACGCGCAGCTTCGTGCGGTTGCGGGCATTGTGGAGCAGCGCGGTCCGCGTATCGATGACCGCGATGTCGGCGCGGCGCGTCAGCAGCATGTCGACGGCGGCGTTCGTGCCCGCCACCTCGACAGCATCGAACGGCAGCTTCAGTCGGCGCTCGATCAGCGCCAGCAGCAGCCCGACGGTCGAGTCGCGGCCCGTCGTTGCTGCCTTCAGCCGGCTGGCATGCGCCGCGGTCAGCAGATCCGTCCAGTCCCGGATATCGGAGAGCTGGTTCACCGCCAGCGCCGTCGAGAAGCCGCGCGTTATCTTGGCGATCGGCTGCAGGCGCGACAGCAGGGGCTCCGCGGGCGTTTCCTGCAGGATGAGATTCAGGATTTCGGCGATCAGCAGCAGACGCCCGTCGGGTGGCGCGTCGATCACCTCGAGCGCGGCCCGCCGCCCCGCCTGGCCCAGCGTATAGTCGAACTCCACGGGCTCATTGAGCGCCGTCGAGAAGCCGTCCTGGATGAGCTGGGCGCAGAGGTCCGTGGGATTGCCGACACCGAAGCCGCAGATCAGGCGAACCGCGGTCGTGGCCGCGGTCGCGCGCCGGCCAACGAGCGCCGCAGTCGTCAGCGCAGCGGCACCCAGCAGGGCTTTACGTCGGGGCAGCCTCATGCGTGCGATGATACGTCAACGCGCCAGTGCCGTCTCGCTCGCGGGGTCGCCGGCGATGCGACTATGCCACATGATGCGCTTCTGGGTCATGTCCCACGGCGTCGCCTGGTGCAGCAGGCAGCGATTATCCCACACCACCGCGTCGCCCGGCGCCCAGTCGTGATGATAGAGGCGTGGCGGCTGGCAGGCGAAGTCGACCAGCTCCTGCAGGAAGCGCTCGGACTCGGCCGCGTCCATGCCGGGAATGGCGTGGGCATGGCGGCCGATCAGCAGCGACTTGCGCCCGGTCTCCGGGTGCGTCTTCACCAGGGGCCGCAACGGCACCGGCCCGTCGTGCAGGCCATAGCCGCTGTATTCGCCGTCGGCCGTCTTCGTCTCGTGGCCAAGCTTCGACTGGCTGTAGTGCAGCGAGTGACGGGCCTGCAGTGTCTCGACACGCGCCTTCAGTCTCGCATCGAGGGCGTCGTAGGCCGCACGCATGTCGGCAAAGCCGGTCTGGCCGCCGATGGTGGGCACGACCTCGGCACTGAATACCGCGCCCTTGGCCTGAACCGGCATGTACGTGCTGTCGGCATGCCAGCCCATGTTGCCTTTCAGGATCTTCATCATGTCGTCGTTGTCGCTCTCGGCCCGCAGGCTGCCGTCGGCGCGCACGTTGCTGATCGCGGCCATCTCGAACTCGAGTGGCCCGAAGCGGCGGGCGAACGCGATCTGCTCGTCGCGCTTGAGATGCTGATCGGGGAAAACGAGGAGTGCGTACTGGAGCCACGCGGCATGAAGGGCGCGCCACCCGGTCTCGTCGAGGTTGGCGAGCTTCACGCCGGTGACAATAGCGCCGAAGGTGGCGTCGAGCGGGGCGATGTCGAAGGTGCGTGCCATGCGAGTCCTCCTGGTTGTTTTCGCCAGTGTAACGCACTCGCCTCAAAAGAGAACGGCCGGGCGATCGCCCGGCCGTTCGTGTCCGCCGATCGGGGACCCGCTTACTGGATCACGATCTCGACGCGGCGGTTCTGCGGCTCGCGGACATTGTCGCCGGTCTGGACCAGCAGGCCCTGCTCGCCGCGGCCGAGCACGGCAATGTTCGTCGCCGGCACGCCCTCGCGGACCAGCGCATCCTTGACGGCATTGGCGCGACGCAGCGACAGCGCCATGTTGTAGCTCTCCGAGCCCGACGTATCGGTGTGGCCGGTCGCCGTGATGCGGGCGTTGCCCTTCTGCTTGTAGGCATTGGCGGCCTGGCGGATCGTGGTCAGCGCCTGGTCGCTGAGGTTCGAGCGATCCCAGTCGAAGAACACCATGAACGACGGCGGGGTGACCGGCGCGGCCGCCGGCGGCGGTGGCGGGGCCGCGGCCGGCTGGCCGAACTTGTAGGAGACGCTCAGCATCGTCGTGATGTTGTTGTTCTGGTACACGCCCGGATTCGTCGTGCCGTAGTAGCGGCCGTCAAGATTGACGCGGAAGTTCTGGTCGACGTTCCAACCCAGGCCGATGATGCCCTGGTAGGCGAACTGGGTGCTGCAGAGCGAGCAGCCGTTGATCGAGGAATCGGCGAAGGCGATGCCGGCGCCCGCGCCGATGTATGGCGTGATCGTGGCGCCCGGGATGAAGTCGTAGAGCAGGTTGGCCATGATGGCGAGCTGCTCGATGCGGCCGTTGGTGTTGCTGAAGATGTTGCCGAAGTTGGCCGTGCCGCGGCCGTTATTGGAGCGGAACACGCCTTCCAGCTCGACCCTGGGACCCACGAAATCGTAGCCGACGAAGCCGCCGACCGCATAGCCGAGGTCCATGTTGTAGTTGTTGTTGTTGAGCAGCCAGTTCAGGCCGCCTTCACCACCGATGTAGATACCGGGGTTGGATGGGCCGGGGCTCCACATCGACTGCGCATTGGCGGCCATGGGTACAGCCATCAGTGCTGCAGCAGCGAGAAGTGCCTTTTTCATTTCAACAATCCCTCGTTGGGTGACGCGTCCGGGCTGACGGACGCACGCCGGACCAACGAGGGTTGCCGAGATTAAGTTGCCGGTTCTGGGGAACCGGCGGCCACTCACCCCGCCACCGTGGCTCCGAGGCAACAGTGTGGCAGGACTACTGCACAATCAGTCTTACTGCATGAACCAGCCGTGGCTGACCACGGCGGACTGACCGCTGTGTACGGTGCTCTTGGCCGCGGCATAGAAGAGGACCGCATCGGCCACGTCGTCGGTCGTGGTGAACTGGCCGTCGATCGTGTCCTTCAGCATGACGTTCTTGATCACCTGTTCCTCGGTGATCTTCAGTTCCGCGGCCTGCTCGGGGATCTGCTTCTCGACCAGCGGGGTGCGCACGAAGCCGGGGCACACGACGTTGGATGCCACGTTGTATTCCGCGCCTTCCTTGGCCAGCACCTTGCTGAGGCCGATCAGGCCATGCTTGGCGGTGACGTAGGGGGCCTTGAGCTTGGAAGCTTCCTTGGAGTGCACGGAGCCCATGTAGATCACGCGGCCGTACTTGGCGGCATACATGTGCTTCAGGCAGGCCTTGGTGGTGAGGAAGGCGCCGTCGAGATGGATCGACAGCAGCTTCTTCCAGTCGGCGAAGGGGAAGTCGACCAGCGGCTTCACGATCTGGATACCGGCGTTGCTGACCAGGATGTCGATCTTGCCGTACTTGGCGATCGTATCGGCGACGCCTTTCTCGACCTGCGCCTCGTCGGTGACGTTCATGGCGACGGCGAAGGCATCGCCGCCCTTCGCCTTGATCTCATTGGCCGTCGCGGTCGCGGCGTCGAGGTTGAGGTCGGCGATCACCGGCGTACCGCCTTCGGCGGCGAGACGCAGTGCGATTTCCTTGCCGATGCCCGAGGCGGCGCCGGTGACGATGGCAATTCTTCCCGTGAAACGCGACATGGCTGATCCTTCTCTCTTGCCGGTTACTTTGCGAGATAGTCGAAGACAACTTCACCGAGGCCCAGGGTCAGGTCGGTGACGTAGTGGCTGGCCGAGACGACTTCCCGTACCGGCAGGCGCGAGACGTCGCACATGGCATGATCGAAGAGCTGCAGCGCCGCCGGGCCCGTCCAGGCGCCCTTTACCGTCACGTCTTCGCAGTAGTAGCGCACGAGTTCGCAGATGCGGGGTGTGCAGTCGACGTGCGGCACGATCTTGATCATGAAGGCCGGCTTGGCGAGCGCCTTGATCAGCGGCGCGTGGTCGAGTTCGCGATGCTTGTAGCCCATGGTACCGCTGACGCAGAGCACCGAGCCGTAGTGCAATGTGCAAACCAGTGTCTCGTTCTCGTGGCTGATCTTCGGCGAGGCGAGCTTCTTGGGGAATCCCCAGATCTCGCGACCGCCCGCGATCGGCGAATTGTCGTCGAGATACATGGCGTGCACGTAGCCGCCTTCCTGCACCTGGCCGTCCTTGTCCTTGAAGCGCACCGGAATGACCTGCCCGGTTTCCGTATAGTCGCCGAAGCCCGTGGAATCTGGCATGCGGATGAACTCGTAGTTCACCGTGTCGCCAACCACCTCCAGCGGTTCCGGCACCAGCGCGCGCAGCACCTCGGGATCGGTGCGATAGGTGATGACGACGAACTCACGATTGTAGAATTTGTACGGCGGCTTTGGGTAGCTCGGATTGTTGAGCGGCATCGCAAAGGCGTTCTTGCGGACATCGTCGATCTTCATTTCCGGGGCTCCTTGCGGCCCTGCAGGGCCAGGTCGAACGTGAACACGCCGTCCGGACTCTCCGGACGCTGCAAGACTTCTGGATGTTCGAGCGTGCGGGTCATGTCGGAGTAACCCGACTCCCAGTGCTCCTCCATCGTGCGGCGCGAGAACTCGTAGTCCTTCGACGAGCCCTCGTATTTCCGCGCGTGATAGATCGTGTGGATGATGTTGTAGACCTTGCTGTCGGCTTCCTTCGCCACGAGTTCGCCCTCGGGGGACTGCCGCAGCTCTGGCGGCATGTCGGCCAGCAGCTTGGCGGTGGCGCGCCGCAACGCCTGCATCTGGCGGAACTGGTCTGTGCCGGCGCGCGTGCGGCTGGAGTAGCGGATGTCCTTCATGCGCGTGTCGACCTCGACCATGTCGCGGGGCAGGTCGCCGCGCGCGCTCCACAGGTCGATCTGGAAGGCGAGCGTGTCGGCACGCGGGCGTGCATCGAGTACCCACTGCAGCGGCGTATTCGAGACGACGCCGCCATCCCAATAGAACTCGCCGTCCACTTCGGCCGCGGGAAAGCCCGGTGGCAGCGAGCCGCTGGCGATCACGTGCTGCGGCCCGATCGTATGGGTGTCGTTGTCGAAGTAGATGAAGTTGCCGGTCCTGACGTTGGTGGCACCGACGCTGAAACGCATTTCCTTCGCGTTGATGAGGTCGAAATCGACCAGCCGCTCGAGCAGGCTCTTGAGCGGTGAGACGTCGTAATAGGCGAGATTGCCCGGATTGCCGGCGGGCGTGAAGATCGGTGGCGGGAAGCGCGGCTTGAAGAACTCCGGCGCGCCGAACATTAGCGTTCCGATCGAACGCATCTGGTTCACGAACTGATGTTCCATGTCGCTGCTGAACTCGAGGCCCTTCATCAGCGGCAAGCCCATCGGCGACCGGGTGATGGTCTCCCAGAAGGTGCGCAGCTTCTCGACGCGGCGCTCCGGCGGATTGCCCGCGATCAGCGCGGAGTTGATGGCGCCGATCGAGATGCCGGCCACCCAGTCGGGGTGGAGATCCGCCTCGGACAGCGCCTGATAGACACCGGCCTGATAGGAGCCCAGCGCACCGCCGCCCTGGAGGAGCAGGGCGATCCGCTCGAAGGGAGGACGGGGGCGGGGCACGGACTGTGTAGTGATCGCGCGGTCTCCTCTTTCGGCCGCCACGGTGCGGCGACGCTATCTGGCCTGCCCTTGGGACGGCGGCAACCGCATTTCCGCAATTTCCGGACCGAACCCTTAGCGGCTCCTGATTATGGCGGCATTACAGACGCCGTCCCATGGGAAGTCAGGCACGGCGGGTGACGATTCTGTAGGCGAGCCGGCAGGGGCGGCTCGCGTAGTAGGCGCTCCAGAGAGCAGGCGGCAGCCTCATCGCCTCGTAGTCGCCGGCCGTCGGGGTGAAGGCGAGTTTCAGGGCCCCTCTCACGCGGTCGATCGTCCGGTCGCACAGGAGAAGATCGGCGAAATGCTCGACCTGGGCCGGGGGCGGCAATCCCCGCCGCATCGTCTCCGCCATCGAGGCGGCCCGCTTCTGAACGGGCTCGCTGCCGGCGATCCGGGATGCAAGCACCTTTGGGACGGCGACATCCAGCAGTTCCCGCGCCATTGCACAGCCCAGCAGGAGCGCGCGGCCGCAGCCCCGGGCCTGCGCACGCCCATGCAGGGATGCCCAGTCGAGGTCACGATGCCGGTCGACCATGCGGGCGAAATCGCTCACCCATTTCAACTGCGCCCAGTTCTCCTTCGTGCCATGCCCGGCCAGCAGCAGGGCGAGATTTGGGACCGAAAGGACCGGCACGTCGCGACCGCCGACAGAGAGGCGCGGCGGATCGTCCCAGATCTCGTCCGGTGCGACCGGGAAGGGAACGTGCGTGCCGCAGAACCCCCAATGCAGGTCGATTGCAGTACCGTCGTCGTTCCGGATGAAGGCGAACTGCCGTTGAGACGCGAGGAAGGCGCGCCGGAACTTCCTGTCACCGTGCGGGCTGGCATATCCCATGGATCCGATCACGTCCTCGGCATCGTCGGCCCGTCGTTGCGGCACGATCACGTCGATATCGTTGTATTCCCGTCCGGCAAGGCCGCCATAGAGCGTGAGAGCCAGGGTCGGGCCTTTGAAGGCCACGAAGGGGATCGATCGGTCGGACAGGGAAGTCGCCAGGCGGTGCAGTTCGCCGGCCAGGGCGAGGGAATTCAGCAGGTGGCTTTGGCGAAACCCTTCGAGATCGGCCCTTGCATCATCCGGAACGGTCTCCCAGGAGAGTTTGCCCAGGCAGTCCAGGAGGGAGGGCCGAACCCCATGGCCTGCGGCCAGGCGTATCAAGGCGCGATGATCGATGCCGTTACGCAGCAATTCCTTCAAGCGCGTCGGATCGGGCTGCGGACGTGCCGCAAGACATAGGAACTGAAACTCGGGCGTCACCTCGACACCGGCGCTCGCGCCGTCGAGGCCGGCAGCTCAGGAAGTCGCTTCCCGAGATTGGCCATTCATCCCACCGCGCCCGGTGTAACGGTTCTTGCGGCCGTCACGGTTGCCCTTGGAAGTAAACAGGGTAAGCGTCACGTCGCGCAGGGCGCCCAGCTTGGTGAGGACGGGCGGCTCGTAAGGCTTCTTCCCTGAGACAGGCGAGAGCTTCGCGGCCTCATCACCCGTCTGCAATGATTCGTCCGTCATGGATCAGCCTTTCATCCTACCGAGGCTCTTCTATCGGGTCGCTTCAATGAGGCCTTCGGCCTCAAGGCTTCCAAGTATTTGCACGACATCCGCCTGGCAAGCGGCTTCCGATACCTCGAATTCAGCCATCACCGAAGCACAAAGATCGTTCGCCGACCGGGGCTGCTCGAGCGAATCCCAGATATGGACGCCTACGCCCTGGAGGCCGAAGTAAATCGCCCGATCGAGGTCCAGAATCGCGACTTCGTCATTGATCTTGCAGGAAACCTGCCGCGCCGACTTCTTGTAGAGCAGGGAAGACCCGTTCATGCCAATGGACCCAAGGATGCCAAGGCCTAGGGTAACAACAGATTTCTTGCGGAGCAAATGCGATAAGCCATTGATTTTGCCGCCTCATTGGCATTGGCACGCGAGCCAGTGGTCCAGCGCATGGGCGTTGAGCGACATCGCCAGATCGGGATCGGAGGCGCCGAGATCGGGCAGGAATTGCGGGTCGATGTAGCGGGCGAGCCGGTGCCCCTCCGGCAGGACCGGCAGGCCGACCTCCCGGATCGTCGCCACTTCCGGATAGCAGTCGAGCGGAGTCTTTCGGCGGGCCAGCACCTCCGCGGGCAGCCGGCCGCGCATGGCCCCGCGGATCAGCCGCTTGTTCCATCCCCACGGGATCGGTGGAACCGACAACATGAATTCGAGGACCCGGAGGTCGAGATAGGGATAGCGCCACTCGAAGCCGCCCAGCGTACCTTCGAAGGCATGGACGTCGAAGTGGCATTGCCAGATCGGGCTGGTGAACGAGCCGATCGAGGCAGGGTGCCAAGGATGCGACATGTCACCTCCCGTGCCGAGGGATTTCTGTCGTTCCGGCAGGGCCAGCCGCTCGGCGAAGTCGCGCCGGAGCCAGGGTGGTAACGTATCGAACGGCTCCAACTCGGCTTCCCGCTGCAGTCCGGTGTGGCGGCCGATCGTCCGCACCCAGCCGGCGATGCCCTTGGCCGTGCTGTACTCGATCAATGCCTGCGCCAGCCGTCGCCAGGACCGCTGCCGACGCAGCCATCCAAGATAAGCGTCCCGCTCCAGTAGGAGCGCATTGTCCGGACCTTCTCCATCCAGCCAGACGGGAGCGGCTTCAGCCATCTCCCGTGCGACCCGCTGAATGTCGTGGGCGTTGATCAGCGCCGTCATGGGTTCGGGGGACCGTAGCTCCCGCGCGCGCCATTGCGGATCGTAGGCGATGTCGTCGGCTGCTCGGATGCGCAACTCGATTCCGATATGGCGGGCTGCGAGAGAGGCGTAGTGATCCTCCCGTATGTGCATCAGTCGTTCGTAGTGCTCGCACTCCGCGACGATCCGTGACGGGTCGCCGGTCACTTGGACAGCGGTCGCCGCCAGGGTCGTCGAATCGAGGCCGCCGCTCATCGCGATGCCCACCCGGCCGGCGGGTAGACGGTCCGCCACCGCACGCGACAGCAGTTCGCGAAAGCGCTCGTGGTAGGCCTGGGCTCCATGCAGATAGATCGGTTCGGGGATATCGAGCCGCCAGTATGGGCGCAGCGAGAGACCGCCCCCGCCGAGCTTCAGCACATGCGCCGGCGCGAGCCGCTTGATGTCGCGATAGACGGTGCGCTCGAATTCGCGCGCCACGCCGAGGACCAGGAAGTCGGCGATCCAGTAGTCGTCGAGCACGTCGCTCGTCGGCACCTGTCCGGCCAGCCAGTCGAGCGAATCACCGACAATCCAGGCATCCGCTGTCCTCGAATGGAAGAGCGGTTGTACGCCCATCTGGTCGCGCACGCCGAGCAGGCACTGCGCAACGTCGTCCCACAGGATGAAGGCGAAGTCGCCGGCCAGGAAATCCGTGAAGGACTCGCCCCATTTCGCGTAGGCCAGCAGGCACAGCTCTGCATCGGAGTTCGAAGCGGCGGAGAGGCTGAGCCGCGAGCGGAGTTCGTCCCGTGCGTCGAGGCGGAAGCGGCCCACGATCCAGTAGCGTCCAGCCAGCATGGCCGATGTGCTGCCTCCTGCCGCGCTGAAGGCCGCACGTCCGGCCCGGCCGACGGTTTCGAAGCCGCGAGGGAACCGGCGGAGGTCGATTGGCTCGTCCCTGATATTGAGGAGCGCTGCGAACACTAGCCCGACATGCCTAACGTCTTGCTCGCGTCCCATGCCGTGAGACGGGCGTAGCGTTCGTGCTCTTCCTCGCCGATCACCACAATTCCATCGTGGACGAGCCAGGCGTGGGCCGTAAAGCCGGAGGCGTCGCGGGCGACCCCGATATGGACCTGCGACGGGTGACCGGCCGATGACAGCAGACGCTGGAGCGCCAGGGCCGAGGAAAGGCATGTGGTGCCGGGGACGCGCCGGGCGGCGGTCCGGACCGACCAGATGATGGGGTCTGCAGGCCGATTTGCGTCGCGGAGATGGCCGGCCCAGCGGCGCAGCCGCTCGATCGATAACAGGTGCAAGGCACAGCGCACGACGACCAGCGTCGCGGCGGCCCTGAGCAGCAGCAGTCGGTCGCCTCCCGGCAAGGCAAGAAAGGTCGCCAGCGGCCTCATGGTCCGATGATCCGGCGGATTTCGCGGGCGACGCCGTCGAGCGCCGCAACGGTGCGCGGATAGCGCAGCGCATGAACCGGCAGCAGATCCGCCACGCGGGCGACGAAGCGCATCTGGTGCTCCATGCGGCTGCTGCCGGCGTACCGTGTGTCCATCGCCGACGACATCAGGGTCTTCGCGAGTTCCAGGCCGCTCAGGCGGGCGCTCGAGACCTCCGTGATCGTGTCGTCATCGGGGTCGCCGAGATGGAACAGGGCGGCAAGCCGCGACGGCGCGCGATGACTGCGCGGCTCACGGCGCGGCCGTACCATGATCTTGCCGCTCAGCGCGTTGAAATGCCCGTCGGCGACGGCGTCCGGCAGGAAGCCGGTGGCGGGCTGGTCGAGCAGCTTGAGCCGATAGGGGCCGGGATGGGCCAGGATCGTGTCGCCGGCGAAGCTCACGCGCAGCATGTCGTCGGTTACGAGGTCGGCGCCGTGGCTGATCAGGTAGGCTGCCAGTGTCGACTTGCCGGCACCGCTTTGGCCCAGCAATCCGACGGCGCGACCCTCCATCTCGAGCACGGTCGCATGAAGAGTCTCCTCGCCCTGCAGGGTGAGCGACGCACTGACGACGAAGTTCAGGAGGTTGGCTTCGAAGGCCCTCTGCTCGACGTCGCCCAGCATGCGGCAGATGGCGGTACGGCCGTTCGCCGAGATCGTCGCCTCGAAGACATCGCTGGACTTCATGTAAACGCTGCCGTCGTCGAGAACGACGTGTTCGATCCAGTCATCGGGGTCGCGGGCGCCGCCGGGGACGATGGCCCGGAAATAGTCCGGCGATCCGGCGAGGAGCGTGATGTCGGCGCGGCCGTCGCTGCCGGCCGCTTCGTGCACCGACGTCAGCGGCAGCTCGCTCTCGATCACGAGGCCGTAGACGAGGTGGCGATGACGGGCGTTCACGTGCACTCCTGCCGGCGGCCCGGGGTGGACAGCTTGCATGCTCATAGCAGAATGTCTTGACTTCCTCGAACGTTGAGACAGCCTTGGCGCCGAGGCAATACCGCAAGGGCCCGGCTGGATATATAAGCGACGCACATGATCCGAATCGATTTTTCCGGGGTTCCGACCGAGGATCTCTCCCGGTCGAAGGAGGTCGAGGCGGCTTTCGACGGGTTCACACGCGAAGGCTACGTCATTCTCGACAATATTGTGCCGCAGGACACGATTCGCTCGCTGCATGAGGAGTTCCTCGAACGCTACGAGGACCAGATCCGGGATATGGAAACGCCCCAGTCGCTGGAAGTCGGTGCCCGGCGCTTCATGATTCCGCTGCATTTTTCCGGTGGCCTCGGGGCCGAGCAGGTCTATGCCAATCCCTATGTGATCGCGCTCGTGCGCATGATCCTCGACGACGAAGCAATCATCGATGCCTTCGGCGCCATCCTCTCGCTGAGCGGCGCCGAGGAACAGCACATCCACCATGACGGTCCGATCCTGTTCAACTCGGCGATCTCACGTCTGCTGCCGGCCTACGCCATGACATTCGCCCTCCCGCTGGTCGAGATGAACGAGATATCGGGCACTACGGCGCTGTGGCCAGGCAGCCACCGGCGGGGAGAGCACGAGGGCGCCGAGCCGGAACGGCCCACCATTCCGCTCGGCTCCGGTATGATGTGGGATTTCCGCACATACCATAGCGGGATGGCCAACCGGTCCGGCCAGGTGAGGCCGATGGTCTATGCCACCTATGCCCGGCGCTGGTACCAGGATCCGGTCAATTTCCGGAAGGAGACCCTGCCGCGCCTGGTCTTCGAGCCTGGCTTCCTCGGCAGCCTGCCCGAGAACCTTCGAAAGCTTTTCGCCCACGTGCGCTCCGCCGGCTGATGCGCGCATCTCCGGAGCAGTTCGCCTCGGCCGTCGAGAGGCTCCTGAAGCAGTCCGAATTGTCGCCCGAGGACACCGAGAAGCGATTCAAGGATGCTCTCGACATCGACCGCTGGCGCGGGCTCGTGCCGTTCGCCTCGATTGGAGGGGACGGCGGAGGCGACGACGGCCCGGCGCGCATCTTCGACGCCGATGCCGCACGCGAAAAGCGCCGCCTCGACAGCGAGGGCTACTTCCGGCTGCCGCAGGTGTTCGCCCCTGCGCTGATCGCCAGGATGCGCCGCATCGTCGAGGCGGTTCGCGCCGATGGCTGGCCGGTCGCCTTCGCCTTCGTTTTCGACGAGTTCTGGAGCATCGCGCGGTCGCCGCAGGTCGCATCCTTTCTCGAGTGGGCGGTCGGCGAGGGCTATCTGCAGAACACGGTCGTCTGGGCCCATTGGGTCGCGGGCGAGCGGCGCGTCGCCGGCTGGAGCCCGCACGACGACTACCGCGAGGGCGGGGACGCGTTCCTGTCGGCCTGGATCCCGCTTTCCGATGCCACGGTCGAGAATGGCTGCATGTTCCTGCTGCCGGCCGGCGTCTCGCGCGAGATTTCCGACGCCATGGATACCGACACGCCGCTGTCGCCACGCGTCGTTCGCGCGGCCCTGCAGGACGTGATTGCCCTGCCGGCTACCGCCGGCGCGATGATCGGTTGGCGCGGCAACATCCTCCATTGGGGCGGCGCCAATGCCGGAAGCGCCGAGCCCCGTCTCAGCCTGGCCCTCGAATTCCGGTCGAGGGGCGTCAGTCCGTCGAAATTTGAAAGGCCGCTGATCGACCCACGCGCGCCGCTGCCGTCTTTCCGGCTCCGGCTGTTTGCGATCACGAAGGCGTTGCGCGAGTACACCAAGTTCGAGCCGCTGCTGCTGCGCTACCTGCCGCTGGCCGAGCGCATCTTCGCCGAGACTTTGGACGCCAGTGCCGCCGCGTCGAACCCTCCGCCGGCATCGTAGGTCAGCCAGCCTTTTTGCGACGGCAACAGGCCGTCGGACAGGACGATCCCATCGCACAGCAGGCCGGTCACGTGACCGAACGTGCCACGTGTCGTGACCAGAAGATCGGCCTCGATCATCTCGCGCATGCTCCCGAACGGATCGGCGTCGAGGAACAACTGGCTCTCGGGAATGTCGAGCCGGGAGAAGTCGGCGGGGTCTCCCTGCGAGAAGACGCGCAGCGTGTGACCGACACCAAGCTCGCGCAGGATCGTGCGAAGCTGCGCGACGACCCGCGCCAGACAGGCCATGTCGGTCGCATCCTCCGAATGGAAGTCGTGCCGGTTGCGTCGCCGGACGTGGATGCAGACACTTGGCGACCCCTTCGGGCGGGGCGTCTTGTTCAGGCGGTACTTGCGCCTGAAGTCGCGAACGAGCGATTCCTCGAACGGACGATCTTCGTCCTCGACGCCGAACAGCGCGCGCAACGTGGGGAAGGTGAAGGCGAAATTGACGGCATCGTGCGGGCCCGCGTCGCCAACGCTGGCCTCGCCCGCCCCGAGATTGAAATGCGATTCCCAGGCCGCCGCCCATTCGTGCATCGGCCGATCGGCGTGATGGATCTCGGTGAACGGCGTGTGGACGTAGGTCAGGCCCTGGGCGCGTGCGAACTCGATGGCCCTCATCGTCATCAGCGATTGGGAACCGGCGCCCTCGTGCGTCGAGGCAACGCTGGTGATCCTGTCGAGTCTTCCGTGTCCGGTGAGCTGCCGCACATAGTGCCGGAACAGGACGTCATCGGCGGTGAAGTGCGGCGGTCGGCCGAGCGCTTCCTTGACGACATTCTTGGCAAGGCTGCTTGCATAGCCGAGCGATCCGAGCGCGAGCAGGCGCAGCGCCGCCGCGTTCACGCCAGCCTGCCTTCGACCAGCACGGCGTGACGGTCGGCCGCTGCGATGGCGGCGGGACGATGGGTCACGAGCATGATCGTCGCCCGTCCCTTCAGGCCGGCGATCGTCTCCAGGATGCGCTCCTCGTTGGCGGCATCGAGCGCGCTGGCCGGCTCGTCGAGCAGGATCAGCCGCGGTGCGCGCAGCAGCAGGCGGGCCAGGGCCAGTCTCTGGCGTTCGCCGCCCGACAGGTTGGCGCCACGGTCGCCGACGACCGTGTCGAGACCCAGCGGCAGCGCGGCGACGAAATCGCCGAGGCCGGCCAGCCGCATCGCCTCCCGCATCGCCTCATCGCTGGCGTCGGGTCGTGCCCAGGCGAGATTGGCGCGGATCGACGCGTGGAAGAGGAAGGCCTCCTGTGCCATCGTGCCGACCGACTGCCGCCAGGCTGGCGCGATCTGCGGCGTGAGTTCGCGCCCGTCGATCAGGATGCGACCCGATTGCGGTGTGAGCAGACCACCCAGCAGGTCGAGGATGGTGCTCTTGCCGGCACCGGATATGCCCGACAGCACGGTGAGCGAGCCGGCCGGCAGGGAAAGGTCGACGCCACGCAGGATTTCCGGCTGGCCGTCGTAGCCGAAATGGACGTCCTCCATCCGGATCTCGCGCTCGAAGGGGACTGGCTCCGGCGTGGCCGCCTCGGGTGCATCGGCCGCCGACTCGCAGGCTTCGATCTCGGAGGCAACCCACCGGTAGGCGGGGGACGCATGGACGAATTGCTGGCCGAGTTCCTGCACGCTCTGCAGCATCGGCAGCAGCCGCTGGAAGACCAGGATCAGCACCAGCAGGTCGGCCAGCGGCAGGCCGGCCCAGCTTGCGGCTGCCCACAGGAAGCCCGCCAGCGCGAGCGCGACGAGGCAGTCGAGCAGGAAGCCCGTGTCGGCCTGCAGGCGATTGGCCGCGAGATCCGCCCCCTCGGCACTGCGGGCGGCGTCGGCGAAGGCCTGCACATGCCGGGCCTCCGCGCCATAGGCCTTGGTGAGCTTCAGCGCCTGGAGGAATTCGGTGATCTCGCGGCTCACGCGCATGTTGGCGTCGGAAGCCATCTCGCCGAGCCGCCGGCTCTCGGTCAGCCGGTGCCGCATCAGCCAGATCAGGGCCGTGCCGAAGGCGATGGCGAGCGCGGTGAAACCCGGCGCGATGGCGAAGGCGACCACGAAATGCGCCGCGAGGATGGACAGGCGCGCCGGGACTTCGAGGAGCAGATGGGTCGCGTGCTCCACCCTGTCGATCTCGGTCGAGAAGAGCGCGTGGAAATCGGCGGTCCGCCGGCGAAGCAGATACGGCCACGAGGCGCGGGCGATGGCGGCGTAGGCCCTGACCCGTAGCGCCACCGCGAAATCGAAGGAGAGGCGGGCGGTCGCCAGCAGGCGCGTGCGCGAGACCAGCGCGCGGACCAGCACGATGCCCAGGAAGACCAGCAGCAGGCCGGGCAGGGTCTTCGGCAGGAGGGCGAGCAGGCCGCCCTGGGGACCGGCCTCGGTGGCGCCCAGCGAATTCAGCAGCGGCACGAGGAGGGCGAGGCCCAGCCCGTCGGTGGCCCCCGCGAGCACGATCAGCAGGCTGAGGAAGGCCAGCCGTCCTGGTCCCGCCTGTCCGCTGCGCAGGCGCCAGGCTGCCCTCAGATCATTGAGCATTTAGACCAGCCGGCATGGGCTGCAATCACATCCATGCCGCAGCGTATCAGGAGGATCGACGGCGCGCCTTCTACTCTGCAGCGGCGGCGAGGCGCAGGTCGGGCAGGGGGTGCGAGCGGTCGACCGGTGCACCGGCGTCGAATTTCTTCAGTTCAGGCATCACGGTGTCGGCGAACATCCGCATGTTCCGCGCCGCCTCTTCATGGGGCATGCCGGCATAGGAAAAGACGCCGACATAGCCGCAGTTGTTCGTCTGCTTGTGGATCGCCATGATCTTGTCGTGGACCTGCTCGGGCGTGCCATAGACCTGCAGGTCGGCGAAGAACTCGATGGCTTTCTGGTCGCCGTAGACCGCGAGCTTCTCGTTCATCTTGGCGTAGTACTCGTAGCCGCGCTGGTTCTTCATGTGCGCGCCGGCGAACTGGTAGTGGTCGAGCACCGTGCGGTAGTAGCCGCCGATGTACCTCACCGCCATCTCTCGCGCGCGCTCGGCGCTTGCGTCGACGAAGGTCCAGCCGGCCGAGATCGGCTGCGGCGCGTCGCTGCCGTTGATCTC
>NZ_CAMFKM010000023.1 GCF_945957355.1 uncultured Reyranella sp.
CAGGGCACGCCCGATGCGGCGACCACGCCGGCGGCGCCCGAGAAGGAGACCTGGAAGGCTCCGTTCGGCGGCAACTTCACGGCCGGCTTCGCCGTCCTCAACGACTATTCCTATCGCGGCATCTCGCAGACCCAGCGCCAGATCGCCGTCCAGGCCGCCCTCGGCTACGAAACCCCAACCGTCAGCGAGAAGATCCCCCTCAGCGCCTATGTCGGCGCCTGGGGCTCCAACGTGAACTTCCCCGGCACCGGCACGACCGCCGAGATCGACCTCCTCACCGGCCTCAAGCTCAAGCTCATGGACGACAAGCTCACCTTCGACCTGGGCTACATCCGCTACAACTACCTCAGCGCCCCGTCGAACCTGTTCTACGACTTCAGCGAGTTCGGCCTCGTCGCCGGATACGATTTCGGCGTCGCACAGGTCAGCGCCGCCGTCCGCTACAGCCCCAACTTCTTCGCCAACTCCGGCAACGCCTGGTACAAGTGGGCCTCGGTCACTGTCCCCATGCCGTTCCTCTACGTGAACGAAAACGTCGCGTTCAAGGCCTTCGGCACGATCGGCAACCAGTACGTCGAGCGCAACATCAACTACGGCATTCCGAACGACAACTACTGGGACTGGCAGCTCGGCCTCGTCGTCTCCGTCTATGGCTTCGACCTCTCCGCCGTCTACACAGGCACCAACCTCAGCGTCCAGGACTGCCTCGGAACCCAGAACTGCGCCAGCCGCGTCATCCTCGGCATCGCAAAGGCGTTCTGATCTCTTTCACCTCCAACTCCCACACCACCACCTCATCCTGAGGAACCGCGCGAAGCGCGGTGTCTCGAAGGATGGGCAACAGACGCGGTGTGTGCGGCTCATGCTTCGAGACGGCTGCTTCGCAGCCTCCTCGGCATGAGGTTGGTGGTGGCGTTCTATCCGGTTGAAGAAGCTAGTGCCGGAACCGCAGGCTGACCGCCAGCATGCGCAGCGACAGGATGGCGAGGCTGAGGCCCAGCATCGCGAAGAGCAGGCTGGGTTCGGCCAGCGGCTGACCGCGATAGGGGAAGATCTGGCCGCCTATCAGCATGAACAGCCAGATGCCGCCCCAGCTCGCCATCTCGAAGAGCGATGCCGAGCCGGGAATGTAGGCCGGCGGCTTCTGGTAGGGCCCGAACCGCACCCGCCAGAACATGTAGGCCGAGGCCACGAGGAACCACAGGAAGCTCAGGAACTGCACCGCCGCCAGCAAGGTCACCGGCCTGGGAATACGACACCAGAAGGCCGGCATGCCGGCGGCGCAGAGACCGTCGAGGGCGCCTGCGGTCAAACCGAGCGCCGGCGTTTCCAGCGACAGGTTGGTGAGGGCGAGGTAGGCGAGAATCGTCGCTACGACGGGAGACAGGCCGACCGCCCATTCCCACCGCGCGAGCGGTGTCATCTTCGACTTGACTTGTGCCATCGAGAACGCCGTCGATTAAAGCAGCATGCGGCTGTGCAGGTCGAACATGATCCAGAAGCTGCCGCCCACCATGATGAACAGCAGGATGCCAGTGAAGACCAGTGCGAGCACATTCTCGCGCGGCGTGGTGGTGAAGTTGATGTGCAGGAAGAAGCGCAGATGGACCAGCACCTGCAACACGGCGGCAATGCCGATCACCAGAAGCGTGCGCTGTGGCGGCAGCGCGTGCGTGTAGACCAGCCAGAAGGGAACGGCGCTCAGGATGACGGCCAGCACGAAGCCTATCACGTAGGACCGAAGGCCATGCCCGGTTTCAGGATGTTCCATCACAGCAGTCCCGGCAGATAGACGATGGAGAAGATGCCGATCCAGGCAATGTCGAGGAAGTGCCAGAAGAGGCCGAGCCGGTTCAGCCGCGAGGCGACCGGCATCGTGAGCCCCTTGAACGCGACCTGGGCGCCCAGGACCACGATCCAGATCAGGCCCATCGTGACATGGACACCGTGCGTGCCAACCAGGGTGAAGAAGGCCGAGAGGAAGCCGCTGCGGTCCGGACCGGCGCCCTTGGCGATCATGCCGGCGAACTCGCGGACCTCGAGGAACACGAAGCCCGTACCCAGCAGGAAGGTGATGGCGAGCCAGGCCAGCACGGCACCGCGATTGCCGGCCTTCACCTGAAGGCTGGCGAAGCCGAAGGTCATGCTGGAGACCAGCAACAGCACCGTCTCGAGGGCGGCATTGTTCAGGTCGAAGAGCTGCTTGCCCGTGGGACCGCCGGCGGTGCCGGGGATCATGATGGCGTAGGTGGCGAACAGCAGGGCGAAGATCACCGCGTCGCCCATGAGATACAGCCAGAAGCCCAGCGCCCGCTGCTCGTGGGTCTCGATCTCCTCGCGCTCGTGCTCGCTCATATGGGCCACGCTCATGAGCGGCTCCCGAGCTGACGGTAGCGCTGGTCCTCGATGCGTTTCACCTCGGACGCGGACATGGTGAATTCCTGGTCGTCATTGGAGGAGCGCACGATCACGGCGGCGAACATGACGAGGCCGGAGGCGAGCACCAGCCACCAGATGTGCCAGACCATGGCAAACCCCAGGACGAAGCCAAAGGCGCCCAGGATCACGCCGATCGGCGTGTTGGAGGGAACGCGGATCGGTTCATAGGCGGCCGGCCGCCGATAGGCGGTGCCCTTCTCCTTCATCTCGAGGAAGGCCTCGCGGTCCGACACCGTCGGAATTACCGCGAAATTGTATGGCGGCGGCGGCGACGAGGTGGACCATTCCAGGGTGCGGCCGTCGAACGGGTCGCCCGTAAGGTCGCGCGTCTTGGCGCGGTCGCGTATCGAGACATAGAGCTGCATCACCATGCAGCCGATGCCGCAAAGGACGACCACGGCACCCGACGCCGCGACCAGCAGGTAGGGCTGCCAGGTCGGGTCGTTGTAGGTCTCCATGCGACGCGGCATGCCTTTCAGGCCGAGCAGGTAGAGCGGCATGAAGGCGAGATAGAAGCCGATGATCCAGCACCAGAAGGCGCCGAGGCCCCAGCCGCGATGGAAGGCGAAGCCGAAGGCCTTGGGGAACCAGTACATGTAGCCGGCGAGATAGCCGAACAGCACGCCCGGGATGATCATGTTGTGGAAGTGCGCGACCAGGAAGGTCGTGTTGTGCATCAGGAAGTCGGCCGGCGGGATGGCCAGCAGCACGCCGGTCATGCCGCCGATGACGAAGGTCACGATGAAGCCGATGCTCCACATCATCGACGGATGGAACTCGATGCGGCCGCGATACATGGTCAGCAGCCAGTTGAACACCTTCACGCCCGTGGGCACGGCGATGATCATGGTCATGACGCCGAAGAAGGCGTTGACGTTGGCGCTCGAGCCCATGGTGAAGAAATGGTGCAGCCAGACGGTGAACGACAGGATGCCGATCGCCGCCGTCGCATAGACCAGCGATTCGTAGCCGAACAGGCGCTTGCGCGAGAAGGTCGACACGACTTCGGAGAAGATGCCGAAGGCCGGCAGGATCAGGATGTAGACCTCCGGATGGCCCCAGATCCAGAACAGGTTGACGTAGTTCATCATGTTGCCGCCATGCGCATTCGTGAAGAAGTGCATGCCGGCGAGGCGGTCGAGGGCGAGCAGGCCGCAGGCCACGGTGATGGCCGGGAAGGCGAAGGCCATCAGGACCGAGGCGACGAGCGCGGTCCAGACGAAGGGCGTCATGCGCATCAGGGTCATGCCCGGCGCACGGCGCTTCAGGATCGTCACGATGAAGTTGATGCCCGACATGGTCGAACCGACGCCCGATATCAGGATGGCCCAGATCCAGTAGTCGACGCCGACGCCGGGATTATACTCGACGCCCGAATAGGGCGGATAACCGGTCCAGCCCGCGGTCGAGAACTTGCCGATGACCAGCGAGACCATGACCAGCGCCGCGCCCGCCGCGCTCAGCCAGAGGCTGACGGCGTTCAGCCATGGGAAGGCCACGTCGCGCGTGCCGATCTGCAGCGGCACGATGACGTTCATCAATCCGGTCATGAACGGCATCGCCATGAAGAAGATCATGATGGTGCCGTGCGAGCTGAAGATCTGGTCGAAATGCTCGGGCGGCAGGTAGCCGCCGGCGTTCAGCGCCATCGCCTGCTGGGCGCGCATCATCAGGGCGTCGACGAAGCCGCGCAGCAGCATGATCAGCGCCAGCACCACGTACATGATGCCGATGCGCTTGTGGTCGACGCTGGTCAGCCAGTCGGTCCACAGATACTTCCACGCCTTCAGGTAGGTCAGCACGACGGCCACCAGCAGCGCGCCGCCCACGGTGACGGCAGCACCGCCCGCGGCGATGGGGCTGTAGAACGGCAGCGCGTCGATCGTCAGTTTGCCGAACATCCGCTATCTCCGGACCGGCGCGGAGTGCGCGTGGCCGCTGTGCCTGTACTTATCGATGATCGAGTCGAACAGCCTGGGCTCGACGGTCGAATAGTAGGTGATGGGGTTGGCGCGGCTCTTCGCCGCCAGCGCCGGATAGGTCGTCGCGTCCAGCACCGCGCCACCCTGCTTGGCGCGGGCCACCCAGGCGTCGAAGTCGGCCTGGCTCATCGCCTGGACCTCGAAATGCTGCTGCGAATAGCCACCGCCGCTGTACTGGCTGTTGCGGCCGACGAAAGTGCCGGGCTGGTCGGCCAGCATCTGCAGCCGCGTCTGCATGCCGGCCATGGCGTAGATCTGCCCGGCGAGCTGCGGCACGTAGAAGGAGTTCATTACCGTGTCGGAGGTGATGCGCAGGCTGACCGGCCGGCCCGCCGGGAAGGCGAGCTGGTTCACCACGGCAATCCCCTGCTCCGGATAGATGAACAGCCACTTCCAGTCCTGGGCCACGACCTGGACGTCGAGCGGTGCTTCCTTGGACTCAAGCGGCCTGTAGGGATCGAGCCGGTGGGTACTGCGCCACAGGAGCACGGCGACAGCCATGACGATGAGGGCCGGGATCAGCCAGGTGAGCGCGTCGAGCCTGACGGAGTTGGCCCAGGTCGGGGTGTATACGGCCTTCGTGTTGGAGGCGCGATACCGGTAGGCGAACAGCAGAGTGAGGACGATGACCGGCACGATGACGAGCATCATCACGCAGAAGGCGTCGAACAGGAGATTCCGCTCAGCGAGCGCGATCGGCCCTTTGGGATCGATCACGGCGGCCCGCTTGAGGTCGCAGGCGCCCACGAAAAAGGCTACGCCGGCCGTCAAGGCCGCTCCCCGCCATCGAGTTACAGCCAGAGTCACGCTCCCCCGCCCGACCTATTGAACCGTCAGGCCAGAGTGAAGCTAGCTCATGTACAGAGCAACGATTCTTTTGTTGCGTTCAGGTCTTCGAAAACCGGCTGGCGATCAGGTCTTTTGTCCGGCCGGCGCGGGCGTCGAAGCCGGCGGGGTCTTGCCGGCGGGATCCTTCGCGGTGCAGACGTCGGCGCGCAGACGCTCCTTCAAGGTGGCGATCTGATCCTCGATCTGCTTGTTCGCGAGCTTCTGCTTCTCGATCTGCTCTTCCAGCGCCTTCACCTGCGCGGCGTCGGGACCGGCCGGCGCGGGGGGCGCCGGGGGCGCCGGCAACTGCACGGCGACGTTCACGATCGGACGGTAGAACAGGTACCAGCCCAGGCCGAGGCCGGCGGCGAGCAGGAAGAAGCCGCCCACGAGGCCGCCCAGAATCCAGGGCCAGCGGGGGGAAGGCTGCTCTTGGACCTGTCGTACGGGAGGCGGAAGGGCGTCGGCCATGTGCCAGTGAGGCTCCTTTGAAGGTGCCAGTCAACACCCGGCGCGCGGCGAAAATTGGGCGTGGGATGGGCCGCCCGGAGGCCCTTGCACCGTTCGGCGAGCGGTATATGTGTATATGCACACAATGGCGCCTCTCGACCCGTCGCGCGGTCGCGTCTAGGGTCCCCGCCACGAACCAAGGAGAGATCCCATGACCGCCTGTATCGTCGGTTGGTCCCACGGCAAATTCGGCAAGCTCGATGGCGAGACCAGCGAATCTCTGATCGTCAAGGCGGCCTCCGAGGCCATCGCCCACGCCGGCATCGAGCCCAGGGACGTCGACGTGATCTACGTCGGCAACATGAACGGCGGCTTCGTGCGCCAGGAGTTCCATTCCTCGCTGCCGCTGCAGGCCCACCCCGACCTGCGCTTCAAGCCCTCGACCCGTGTCGAAAATGCCTGCGCCACCGGCTCGGCCGCGATCCACATGGGCCTGAACACCCTGGCCGCCGGCAAGGCGCGCTTCGTGCTGGTGGTTGGTGTCGAGAAGATGACCGAGCTCAATTCCGCTCAGGCGGGCGAGGTGCTGATCAAGGCTTCCTACGTCGCCGAGGAAGCCACCATCGAGGCGGGCTTCGCCGGCATTTTCGGCAAGATCACCTCGGCCTACTTCCAGCGCTACGGCGACAAGTCCGACGCGCTCGCCAAGATCGCGGTCAAGGCGCACAGGAACGGTGCGAAGAACCCGTTCGCGCACTTCCAGAAGGAATTCGCCTACGATTTCTGCCGCACGCCGTCGGACAAGAACCCGTTCGTCGCCGGCCCGCTGAAGCGCACCGACTGCTCGCCCGTCACCGACGGCGCGGCGGCGGTGATCCTGACCGACGTCGGCACGGCGCTGGGCATGAAGCAGGCGATCGCCTTCCGGGCCGCCGAGCACGTCAACGACTTCCTGCCGATGAGCCGGCGCGACATCATCAAGTTCGAGGGGCCGCAGTTCGCCTGGCAGCGGGCGCTGAAGTCCGCGCATCTCGACCTGCTCGACCTCTCTTTCGTCGAGAGCCACGACTGCTTCACCTCGGCCGAGCTGATCGAATACGAGGCGATGGGTCTCACCGCGCCGGGCGAAGGCGAACGCGCCATTCATGAAGGCTGGGTCGAGCGCGACGGCAAGCTGCCGGTCAACGTCTCAGGCGGCCTCAAGGCCAAGGGCCATCCGGTCGGCGCCACCGGCGTCAGCATGCACGTGATGTCGGCCATGCAACTTTCGGGCACCGCGCCGGAAGGCCTGCAACTGCCCAAGGCGAAGCTGGGCGGCGTGTTCAACATGGGCGGTGCCGCCGTCGCCAACTATGTGAGCATCCTCGAGCCGCTGCGCTAGCCCAAGGGCGAAACCACGTGCGCACCGTCGGCCACCGCGAGAGCGAGGCCATCCTGGGGGCCATGCGCCAGGTGGCGCTGGCCGGGGGTCATGCGCTCTCCTACGCCGACACGGCGAGCATCCTGGCGGCGGGGCACTATCTGCTGCGCCGCCGCGACCTCACCGATCCCGGCACGCTTCCCGCGGTCGAGCCGACCGACCTCGTCGCGACCCTGAAGGACCGCGAGCTAGCAGAAGAGGCAGTAAAGTATCTCGCCATCATGGCGATGGTTGACGGCACGCTCGATCACGGCAAACTGAAGCGCGTGCTGGAATACTCCCGCGCGCTCGACATCGAGGCCGACTACCTGACCGACCTCGTCGAGGCGGCCTCGGGTCATCTCGCCTGGGCCACCGCCGACATGTGGCGCAAGAATTTCGACAGCGTGCTCAGCCGTTCCTCCGCAGGCCTCGACCCGAATACCTGGATCCGTCCCTATGCCGGCGCCAATGCTGACCCCGCGCTGGTCGCGCGCTACGAGGCGTTGGGCAGTCTGCCGCAGAACAGTTTCGGCAAGGCCCTGTGGGATTTCGACAAGACCAACGGCTACCCCTTCCCCGGCGATCCGGCGGCGCTCAATGCGGCCTTCGGCACGGCACACGATTCGACGCATGTGATCTCAGGCTACGACACCAGCGCGCGTGGCGAGTTGCTCGTCTCGACCTTCACGGCCGGCATGCATCCGATCAACCCGATGAGTGGCCACATCCTCCCGGTGATCTTCTTCTTCCATTTCGGCGAGCAGCTGAACGATGTCGGCCACGCCGGCAAGGGCGGCCTAGATCCGGACGAGTTCTGGCACGCCTGGGCCCGCGGCGCCGAGATGACGACCGACCTCTTCGACCCGAAATGGAATGTCTGGGACTGGGTCGAGCACGACCTCGACGAGTTGCGCCGCCAGTGGAACGTGACGTCGCCGGGAAACCGGCGTTAGGGCGAAATCAAATCCTCCCCCGTAAGACGGGGGAGGAGATGAGGTTGGCCTCACACCACCGGGCTTGCGCCGCCGTCGACGTTGATGGCGACACCGGTGATGAAGGAGCCGGCATCGGAGCAGAGGAAGCAGGCCATGCGGGCGAATTCCTCGGCCTTGCCCATGCGGCCGAGCGGGATGCGGCCCTTGGCCATGCCGGCCAGGAACTCCTCATAGGTCTTGCCCTCGCCGGCCGGTCCCTTGTGACGGCGCGCCCACTGGTCGCTCTCGATGAGACCCACCAGCATCGCATTGACGAGGATGTTGTCCTTGGCGAGCTCCTGGCTCATCGCCTTGGTGAGCGCGAGGCCCGCCGCGCGGCTGACGCTGGTCGGCGTCGAGTTGGCGGTCGGCGCCTTCGCGCCGATGTTCAGCACGTTGACGATGCGGCCCCACTTGCGCTCGCGCATGCCGGGGATCGCCGCACGGCTGAGACGGATGGCGGCGAAAAGCTTGAGGTCGAGGTCGCCCTGCCAGTCCTCGTCGGTCACGGTCTCGAACGACTTGGCGTGGCTGATGCCGGCATTGTTCACGACGATGTCGACCTTGCCGAACTCGGCCTCGATCTTCTTGAACGTGTCGGCGATGGGCTCGGCCTTCGCCACGTCGCAGGAATAGGCCTCGATCTTGATGTTGGCCTTGCCCGCCGCCTTCTGCACCTCGGCCTTGGCCGCTGCCAGCGCATCCTGCTTGCGGGCCAGCAGCGCCACCGAGGCGCCCGACGCCGCGAACTCCTTGGCCATGGCGAGGCCGAGGCCCGTGCTCGCGCCGGTGATCACGGCCACGCGGCCATCCATACGTACGTCCATCTTGTCCTCCCGAAATCGGCGAAATCGGGCGACACCATATCCATCGATCAGCGGGGCAGCGAGTCCGGCGCGTATTGCTGGGCGAACTCGGCGCTGGGCGGGATCGGCTTGATGACGTCGATGGCAATGCCGTTGGGATCCTCGGTGATGAAGTGCCGCTGGCCGAAAGGCTCGTCGCGCAGCGGCAGGTGAATCTTCAATCCATCTGTCTGCGCCTGCGCATAGAGCGCATCGACATCGTCGACCTCGACGTTCACCAGCACGCCCGTCGCCTTCTTGCGGAATGGCACGGGAATCGTCTCGTGGCGATAGTCGAGGATGGCGAGGTTCGCCTTGTCCGATTCCGCGCTGGTCAGATGGACGTACCAGTCCGCCTCGAAGGCGCGGCGAAATCCGAAATGCTTCTCCCAGAAGGCGACGGTGCCGGCGACGTCGTCGGTGCAAAGCACGGTGTAGAACTCCCTGAGCTGCATTGCCCTCTCCTCCGTTGCGATTTACATACAGTCAGTATGTGAAGCGATTTAGATACAGGCTGTATGTATGTCAAGGCCCCGAACCCAGGCCGAGCGGCTGGCCGTCACGCGCGCGACGCTGCTGCGGGAGGCGCGGCTGATCTTCGCCGCCTCCGGCTACGATGCCGCGGCAACCGAGGAGATCGTGCAGCGGGCCGAGGTGACACGCGGCGCGCTCTATTATCACTTCAAGGACAAGCGCGCGGTGTTCGAGGCCATCGTCGAGGAGGTGGCGCGCGAGATCGCGGCGGCGATCGACAAGAAGGCCGAGCCCGTCGGCGATCCGCTGCAGGCGCTGATCGAGGGCACCCGCGCCTTCCTCGATGCCTGCCTCGATCCCGCCGTGCGCCGCATCTACCTGATCGATGCGCCCGCCGTGCTGGGCTGGCATCGCTGGCGCGAGATCGATGCGCCGCACGGGCTGCGCTCTCTGCGCGAGGGAGTCGCGGCGGTGCTGACGGCGCGTCCCAATCCGGGCCTCGGCGTCGAACCGGTCTCGTTCCTCCTGTCCGGCGCCTTCAACGAAGCCGCCCTGTGGGTCGCCGAAGCCAAGGACGAAAAGGCTGCGCGCCGCGAGATGGACCGCACGCTGGTCCAGCTCATGGAGCGCCTGTTCGGGTCTCCCGGCGAACCTGCCCGACCGCCGCGAGCACGCGCTCGGGCGTAGCCGGCGCATCGAGCCGCACGCCGACCTTTCGGTCAGCCACCGCGCCGATCGCATCCTTGAGCGCCGTCCAGACCGCGGTCGCCAGCATCAGCGGCGGCTCGCCCACCGCCTTGGAGCGGAAGATCGTCGCCTCGCGCGAGGGGGCGTTCTCGAGCAGCCTGACGTTGAACACCGGGGGCACGTCGCGGCTGCCGGGGATCTTGTAGGTCGACGGGCCCGCCGTGCGCAGCCGGCCGCTGGCGTCCCACCACAGCTCCTCGCAGGTGAGCCAGCCCTGGCCCTGCACGAAGGCGCCCTCGATCTGGCCGAGGTCGATGGCGGGATTGAGCGATTCGCCGCAATCCTGGACGAGGTCGGCGCGCAGCACGCGGCTCTCGCCGGTCAAGGTGTCGATCGCGACCTCGGCCATCGCGGCGCCGAAGGAGAAATAGAAGAACGGCCGGCCGTGCATCGTGGCGGGATCCCAGTGGATCTTCGGCGTCTTGTAGTAACCCGTCGCGGACAGCGAGACGCGGCCGAGCCAGCACAGCCGGGCCAGTTCGCCGAAGGTCAGCACCTGGTTGCTGCCGGGCCTGGCGATGCGCACGGTGCCATCGGCGAATTCTATATCGGTATGGGCGACACCGAAATGCTCGGCAGCAAACGCGACCATGCGGCTGCGGATCGTGTTCGCAGCGTCCCAGGCCGCCCAGCCGTTGAGGTCCGAGCCCGTCGAAGCCGCGGTCGGCGAGGTGTTGGGCACCTCGGCGGTCGAGGTGGCGGAGGGGCGGATGCGGTCGACATCGACCTGGAACACCTCGGCCACCACCTGGGCCACCTTGATGAACAGCCCCTGCCCCATCTCGGTGCCGCCATGGTTCAGGCGGATCGAGCCGTCGGTATAGACATGCACCAGCGCGCCGGCCTGGTTCATGTGCGGCAGGTTGAAGGAGATGCCGAACTTCAGCGGGAAGAGTCCCAGCCCGCGCTTCAGCACGGGATTGGCCGCATTGAAGGCGTCGATCTCGGCACGCCGCCGCTCGAGTGCGCCACCGGCCTTCACTTCGGCCCAGCAGCGCTCCAGATGATTCTCGTCGACCGTCTGGCCGTAAGGCGTTTCGTCCCTGCCCTCGGCATAGAAGTTGAGCGCGCGGACCTCGATTGGATCGCGACCGAGATGATGCGCGATCCGGTCGAGTGCATCTTCCATCACCACGACGCCCTGCGGTCCGCCGAAGCCGCGGAAGGCGGTGTTCGACTGCTTGTTGGTGCGGCAGGCATAGCCGACGGCGCGGAAGTGCGGAATCCAGTAGGCGTTGTCCGTATGGGTGAGCGCCCGCGTCACGACCCCGGGAGTCATGTCGAGGCTCCAACCGGCATCTGCCGCCAGCACGGCGTCGAGCGCCAGCACGCGGCCCTCGCCGTCGAAACCCACCGTGTAGCGATAGTCGAAGCCATGGCGCTTGCCGGTCGTCAGCATGTCGACCTCGCGCGGCAGCCGCAGCTTCACCGGCCGGCCGGTATGGTTGGCCGCGACCGCCGCCGCGGCCGCGACCCAGGTGGCGTTGCTCTCCTTGCCGCCGAAGCCACCGCCCAGACGACGCACCACCGCCGTGACGCGATTGAAGTCCCAGCCCAGCACCCGGGCGCAGACATGCTGGACCTCGGTCGGATGCTGGGTCGAGGAATGGACGGTGATGTCGCCGTCCTCGCCGGGCAGGGCAAAGGCGATCTGGCCTTCGAGATAGAAATGCTCCTGCCCGCCGACGCTGAATTCGGCGGTGAGCCGATGCGGCGCGCCGGCCAGCGCCGTCTCCGGGTCGCCGCGCAGAATCGTGGCCGGCGCCTGCACGTAGGATTCGCGGGCGAGCGCCGTCGCGATGTCGAGGACCGGCTCCTCGGCCTCGATCTCGACGACCACATTTCCGGCGGCGGCCCGCGCGGCATCGAGGCTCTCCGCAACGACCATCGCCAGGGTCTGGCCCGCGAACTCGACCCGATCGACGGCGAACAGCGGCTCGTTCTTGCCGATGGCCGCGATATCGTTGCGGCCGGGAATGTCTGCCGGTCCCAGCACCGCCACCACGCCCGGCATTGCCGATGCCGTCGAGAAATCGGTCTTCACGAGTCGTCCGAAGGCGACCGTGCTCAGCACCAGGGCACCATGCAGCGTACCCGGCGGCTCGGGCATGTCGTCGATATAGAGCGCCTGTCCCGTGACGTGCTTCAGCGCGCTGTCGTGACGGCGCGCGACGTGGACCTTGCCGCTCACAGCGCCTCGACCTCCAGCACGCGCCCCGGCTCGGCGAGGCGCAGTTCCAGCCGCCGTAGCAGGTTGGCCGCGACCTGCTGACGATAGGCCGCGGAGCCGCGCCAGTCGTCGAGCGGCTTGAAGTCGCTCTCCACCGCGGCGATCGCGGCCGCAAATCCGTCCTTCAGCAGGGCCGCCTCGGCCGCAGGAGCCCGGCACGGCGTCGCCGCCATGCCGCCGAAGGCCAGACGCGCATCCTCGATCCTGCCGTTGCGGATGCGCACGCGATAGGCACCGGCGACGGTCGAGATGTCCTGGTCGCGGCGCTTGCTCACCTTGTCGCAATGGAAGGTCTCACCCTCCCACAGGCGCGGCATCGAGAGGCTCAGGATGATCTCGTCCGGCGCCAGCGCGGTCCTGCGATAGTCGAGGAAGAAATCATCCAGCAGGATCTCGCGCACGCCCCGCTTCGAGACCAGCATCAGGCTTGCTTCCAGCGCCAGCAGTACCGGCGGCATGTCGCCGATCGGCGAGGCCGTGCCGATATTGCCGCCGATCGTGCCCATGTTGCGGATCTGCCGCGACCCCAGCCGCGAGAGATAGGCGCGCAAGGCAGGGAAAGCCTCGATCAGGGTCGGCGCCGCCGCCGTGTAGGTGACCGCCGCGCCGATCGTGATCTTGTCCGCCGTCGACGAGATCGCGGCCAGCTCCGGCACGTGCACCAGGTTGATCACCGCCTTCGGCGGCTTGCGCTCGCGGCTCGCCAGCAGGCCGAGATCGGTACCACCGGCCAGCAGCAGCGCCTCGGGATGGGCGGCACGCAGGGCCAGCAGTTCGTCGAGACTACGCGGCGCGAAGAAGGCGTCCTCGAAGACGGTCGACGTCGGTCGCGGCGAGGTAAGCGACGCGGGCGGTGGCTCGACGGCCAGGTCGGCAATCCGCGTCATCGCCTCCACGATCGGCCGGTAGCCGGTGCAGCGGCAGAGATTGCCGGCCAGCGCTTCGTGGATCGCGTTCGGATCCACAGTCCCACCGCTGCTGGCGTAGGCCACGGCCGACATGACGAAGCCTGGCGTGCAGAAGCCGCATTGCGTGGCGTCGGCGTTGGCCATCGCGACCTGGACCGGATGCGGTCCGCCGTCGGCGCCGCGCAGCCCTTCGACCGTGCGCACCGACTGGCCGTCGAGCTGCCCCAGCAGGACGATGCAGGAATTGACCGCGTCACGGCGGCCCTCGCGCTCCAGCACCACGGTGCAGGCGCCGCAATCGCCTTCCGCGCAGCCTTCCTTGGTGCCACGCAGGCCGCGATGGTCGCGCAGCCAATCGAGCAGGGTCGTCATCGGCGGAACGCCGACGATCTCCACTTGCCTGTCATTGAGGGTGAACCGAACGTTATCCGCCATGCGAACAGGATGCTGGGCGTTGAAGTGCAACGCAACACGTGTTGCACTCGGCATGCCAACCCAAGAAAGAAAGTCCCCGGATGGACCCCTATCGATTCGGCTATTCCCCCATCGTCGAGCGGCCGAAGCTCTCCTGGCCCAACAATGCCAGGGTCGCAGTCTGGGTCTGCCCCAACATCGAGCACTACGAATACATCCCGGCCGAGGTGCGCGTGCGCAATCCGTGGCCGCGCATGCCGCATCCCGACGTACTGGGCTATGGCGGCCGCGACTACGGCAACCGGGTCGGCCTATGGCGCATGTTCGAGGTGCTGGACAAGCACAGCATCCGCTGCACCGTCTCGCTCTCCATGTCGGTGATCGAGATGTATCCCGAAATCCTCGAGGCGATGGAAGCGCGCCGCTGGGAGTATATGAGCCACGGCTACTTCAACACGCGCTATCACTGGGGCTATGAGGAACAGGAAGAGCGCGAGGTCATCGAGCACAGCAAGGCGACGCATCTCAGGCTCACCGGCCGCAAGCTGCGCGGCTGGTTTTCGCCCGCCGTCTCCAACACGCTGAACACGCCCGACCTCGTGAAGGAAGCCGGCCTCGAATATTTCTGCGACTTTTATCACGACGACCAGCCGACGCCACTCGCCACCAAGCACGGCCCCTTGATCCACGTCCCCTATTCCATGGATCTCAACGACGCGATGATCTACCGCCAGCCGGTCGAGGCGGAGGAATTCGCCCAGATGATCACCGACCACTTCGACACGGTCTATCGCGAGGGCGGCGAGAACGGCCGGGTCATGTGCCTCGCGCTGCATCCCTACATGATGGGCGCGCCGCACCGCCTGAAGCATCTCGACCGCGCATTGTCCTACATCCGCAAGCACAAGGATGCCTGGGTCTGCACCGCCGAGGAGATCCTCGACTGGTACACCGCCAACGGGCTGAAGCCCTACCAGCAGCATCTCGGGAAGGAGGCGTGACATGAGTACCGTTCCCAAGAACCCGCCGCCGCTGCCCGCCGGGATGGACAATCCCTGGTACGACTACGCGCCCTATCCGAAGCGGCCGAAGCTCAACTGGCCGCGCAACGCCCGCGTCGCCTTCTACGTCGTGCTGCATCTCGAATACTACGAGCTGCTGCCGCCCGAGGGCATCGTGAAGGACAGCCGCTTCACCGGCGAGTTCGGCACCTACCATCCGGACTACCGCACCTGGACGCAGCGCGAATACGGCAATCGCACCGGTATCTTCCGCGTCCTCGACGTGCTCGATCGCTACCAGATCCGCGCCGGCGTGGCCGTCAACGCAATGGCGGCGGAGCGCTATCCCTTCCTGATGGAGCAGTTCCGCAAGCGGAACTACGAGATCATCGGCCATGGCGTCTCGGCCAATCGCATGATCAGCTCGAAGATGAGCGAAGCCGAGGAGAAGCAGGAGATCGCGACTTCGATCGCCGCGATCGAGCAGGCGACCGGCGCGGCGCCCAAGGGCTGGCTCGGCCAGGAATTTGGCGAGAGCCAGCGCACCCCGAAGCTTCTGGCCGATGCCGGCCTCGACTACGTTCTGGACTGGCCCAACGACGACCAGCCCTATGCGATGCATGTCGGCGACGGAAGGAAGTTCGTCTCGCTGCCGAACCAGCCGGAATGGGACGACGTGCAGCAGCTCTGGCTGCGGCGCATCAACACCACGCGCTATCCCGATATCGTGGGCGACGCTTTCGAGCTGCTGCATCACGAGGGCGGCCAGGTGTTCAACCTGTCGATCCATCCCTGGCTGATGGGCATGGCCCATCGCATCAAGTATCTCGACGAGGCGCTGCGGCGGGTCGAGCGCTTCGGCAATGTCTGGCAGGCGACACCCGGCGACGTGGCCAAGCACTATCGCGAAACGTTGATGGGCTGACGCGTGACCGCCTTCTGGCTCGATACGCTCGCGGAATTCATCGCCGACTTCCGCCTCGAAACGCTGAAGCCCGCCACCGTCGAACAGACGACCTACGTCATCCTGGACACGATCGGCGCCATCGTGGGCGGCGCGGCCGAGCCCGAGATGCAGGCGCTGACGGCCAGGCTCACAGTCAGCCCGGTTGGCGAGGCTTCCGTGATGGGCACCGGCAAGACCGCCGTGTCGGCCGCCGCCGCGTTCCTGAACGGCACCGCGGGCACCTTCCTCGAAATGGACGAAGGCAACCGCTTCGCCAAGGGACATCCCTCGATCCACGCCCTGCCCGCCGTCTGGGCCATGGCGGAGATCAAGGGCCTCTCCGGCAAGGCTGCCATGGAAGCGCTGGTGCTGGGCTATGAGGTCGGCGCGCGAATCGGCATCGCGGCCTCGCTGCGGCCCGACATGCATCCGCATGGAACCTGGGGCACGGTGGGGGCCGCCGCCGCGGTCGCCAGGTTGCTGGGCTACGATGCGGCGCGGATCCGCGAGACGATCAACGTCGCCTCCTCCCTGACCCTCGCCAGCTCCAAGCGCACGATGCTGGAGGGCGGCACGGTGCGAAACGCCTATGCCGGCATCTCGAACCGCATGGCGCTGATGGCGATCGACCTCGTCGAGACTGGCTTCATCGGCGAGCGCGACGGGCTTTCCAGTGTGTTCGGCAAGGTCGTGTCGGAGCGCTTCGACACGGCACGCATGACCGACGGGCTGGGACGCGACTGGCAGATCGACCAGAACTATTTCAAGCTCCATTCCTGCTGCCGCTACAATCACGGCGCCCTCGACGCGCTCGACAATCTGCTCGCGAAGGAGTCCGTCGCCGCCGATGCAGTCGAGCGTGTGGACGTCGCGAGCTACCTCTATGCCGCCGAACTCGACGACCAGGCGCCGCGCAATACGCTGGCCGGCAAGTTCTCCGTGCCCTTCGCCGTGGCCACGCGGCTGGTGCGCGGCTCGTCCCGGGTCGAGAACTTCACCTGGGACGCCCTGCGCGACGAGCGGGTCTTGGCGCTCGCCAAGCGCGTTTTCGTGGTCGAGGACAAGGCGATGACGGCGAAGCTTCCGCAGTTCCGACCGGCAAGGGTCGACGTCCGCCTGCGCGACGGCCGCACGCTCTCGGCATCCGTCGAAGCCAATCGCGGCGACGACCAGGATCCCTATTCGCGCGACGAGCTTACGGGAAAGTACTTCTCGCTGACGGCACGGATGTTGCCTCACGAGGTCGCCGACGAAATGCGCAAGAAGATTCTGGCTTTGGACAAGGTTGCCGACATACGCTCGATCTTCGCTCGTTGACCCGCCGGGAGGGCTCTCATGACCAAGCAACGGACGTCTGGGGTTTCGCGCCGGACCTTCCTCGCGGGTGGCACGGCACTGACGATCGGCGCACCCGGATTGGCCGGCGCCCAGCCGGCCGCCGTGAAGGTCGGCCTGATCCATCCCGTCACCGGCTTCGTGGCCTATAACGGCCAGCAGAGCCGGCTCGGCGGCACGATGGCCATCGAGGACGTGAACAAGGCCGGCGGCATCAAGTCGATGGGCGGCGCAAAGCTCGAGGCGCTGCTGGGCGACAGCCAATCCAAGGTCGAGGTCGGTGTCAGCGAAGTCGAGAAGATGAACGAGCAGGGCGTGGCCGCCTATATCGGCTGCTTCCAGAGCCCGGTCGGTATCGCCGCCAGCCAGGCCGCCGCCAAGTATGGCACACCCTTTCTGGTCGATGTCGGCGCCTCCGACCTGCTGATGAGCCGCGGGCTCAAGAACGTGTTCCGCCTGAAGCCGGGCTTCGGCGTCTGCGTCGACGACGGCATCGCCTCTCTGGGCGCCCTCAACAAGGCCGCCAACAACGTCGCCAAGACGGCCGTGATCGTCCACGAGTCCGGCGAGTTCGGCACCGGCACGGCCAAGCTGCTGGCCAGCAAGCTGCCCTCGATCGGCATCGCAGCGAAGGAGCTGATCGCCCACGACAATCCGACCCGCAACTTCGATAACATCGCGCTGCGCATCCGCTCGCTGGCCCCCGACATCGTCATGATGTCGAACTACGGCAACGAGTACATGCTGCTGGCGCGCACGCTCTATCAGCAGAAGGTGAACGTCGCGGGCTTCTTCTCAATCCTGGGCGGCGGCTTCAACTACAAGTTCGTCAAGGAGATGCCCGACGTCTCCCAGTACATGATGGACGTGAACCACTGGTACAACCCGAAGAGCCCGCAGGCCCAGGCGCTCAAGAAGCGCGTCGAGGCGACTGGCGCCCTGTTCACCTTCGAGGTCTACCTCACCTACAGCAATGTCATGCTGCTGGCGGATGCGCTGGAGCATGCGGGTTCGGCTGACAAGGAGAAGCTCATCGCGGCGCTGGCCGCCTCGACCTTCAAGGCCGAGCTGATGCCCTATGGGCCGACCAAGTTCGTCAACGGCCAGAACCAGGGCGGGCGTCCGGCGACCATGCAGTCGCTCAAGGGCGAGATCGAGGTGATCGCTCCCGAGGAGTTCGCCTCGGCCAAGGCAGTGTTCCCCAAGCCGAAGCTCTGAAGGCGTGTTCGATCCCGCCTTTCTTCTCGCGGGCGTCCTGAACGGCCTTCTGGCCGGTGGCATCTACGTCCTGGTCGCGGTCGGCCTGACGCTGATCTACGGCGTCCTGCACATCATCAACTTCGCCCATGGCAGCCTGCTGATGCTGGCCATGTATGCCGTCTTCTATCTCTGGCGGCTGATCGGCATCGATCCCTATGCCGCCCTGCCGGTGGTGACCGCCGGCGCTTTCGGCTTCGGCTACGTGCTCTATCGTCTGCTGATCGGCCGCTACAGTCACGGGCGCGACGAGAACATCCTGCTGATCACGCTGGGCCTCTCGATCGTGATCGACAATGTCGCGCTGCTGTTCTTCGGCGGCGACACGCAGACGATCGACGTGCCCTATGCCGGCAGCTTCGTGGAGGTCGGCGCCGCCTTCCTGCCGCTGCCCAAGATCATTTCGTTCGGCGCCTCGCTGGTGATCTGCGCGGCGCTCGGCCTCTACATGGCAAAGAGCGACATGGGCAAGGCGATCCGCGCCGTCGCCAGGGAGAGGCAGGGCGCGCGGCTCGTCGGCATCGATGTCGAGAATGTCTTCGCCGTCTCCTACGGCATCGGCATCGCCTGCCTCGGCGCCGCCGCCTGCCTGCTGATGCCGACCTACTACGTGACGCCCACGTCGGGCCATGCCTTCGTGCTCGTGGCCTTCACCATCGTCGTGCTGGGCGGCATGGGCAGCTTCGCGGGCGCGGCGGTAGGCGGCTTCCTCATCGGCATCACCGAATCGCTGGGCGGGCTCTTCCTGGGCGAGCAGCTCGGCCAGATCGGCATTTCGCTGATCTTCATCCTGATCCTGCTGCTGAAGCCCACCGGCCTGTTCGGGAGCAAGGCGTGAACCGCCCTCTCCTCTTCTGCGTGCTGGGCCTCGCGGCCGCGATCGCCTACCCGCTGCTGGTGCCGAACTATCTCGTCACGATCGGCATGCTGGTCTTCTTCACCGCCTTCATAGGCCAGTCCTGGAACATCGCCGGCGGCTTTGCGGGGCAGACCTCGTTCGGCCATGTCGTGTTCTTCGGCACCGGCGCCTATACGTCGACCATCCTGCAGGTGACCTGGGGCTGGAACCCGTGGCTCGCCTGGCCCGTCGCCATGGCGGCGGGCGGTGCCGTCGGCTGGATGATCGCGCTGCTCTCCTTCCGCGCCGGCTTGCGCGGTTCCTACTTCGCACTGATCACGCTGGCCTTCGCCGAGGTCTTCCGCATCCTCGCCAACTCGGTGCCCTTCACCAAGGGCGGTCTCGGCATGCTGATCAAGGCCGACCCGAGGCCCATCAATTTCCAGTTCAAGGACCCGATCTGGATCTACTACCTCGCCCTGCTGCTGTGCATCGTCTCGCTGCTGATCGCCTGGCAGCTCACGCGCAGCCGCTTCGGCGCGCGGCTGGTGGCGATCCGCGAGAACGAGGATGCGGCGCGGGCCCTGGGCATCGACGTCTTCGCCGAGAAGGTGAAGGTGCTCACTTTGTCCGGCGCGATGTGCGCCGCCGGCGGCACTTTCTACGCGCAGAAGTACCTCTACATCGATCCCGGCATCGCGTTTGGCGTGGACAAGTCGGTCGAGATGCTGCTGGTCAGCATGGTCGGTGGCGCGGGCACGATCTTCGGACCGTTGATCGGCTCGTTCACCCTGATGGGCATCAACGAGGTGACGCGCTGGCTGGCCAGCGTCGTGCCGGCCCTCAAGAACGTCCAGCCGCTCAGCCTCGTCGTCTACGGCATCATGCTGATCCTGATCGTGGCACGTCTGCCCGACGGGCTGATGAGCCTGTTCCGCAGGAAGCCGCGCCATGCTTGAGGTGCGCGACATCTCCAAGTCCTTCGGAGGCCTCAAGGCCGTGGACAGCGCCTCGCTCGACGTGGCCGCGGGCGAGATCGTCGGGCTGATCGGGCCCAATGGCGCCGGCAAGACGACCCTGTTCGCGACCATCGCAGGCTTCCACCGGCCCGATGGCGGCGCGGTCTCGTTCGAGGGCAAGCCGATCGGGGGACTCGCGCCGCATCGCATCTGTGCCGCGGGCATGGTGCGCACCTTCCAGATCACACAGCCCTTCGCCGGCATCAGCGTGCGCGAGAACATCATGGTCGGCGCCTACCTCCACACCGCCGATCGCCGCGCGGCCGCGCGCGAGGCCGAGGTGGTAGCGGCGCTGGTCGGTATGACGGACCAGCTCGACCAGCGCGGCGCCGACCTCACCGTCGCCGGCCGCAAGCGGCTCGAACTGGCGCGCGCCCTGGCGACCGGGCCGCGGCTCCTCCTGCTCGACGAGGTGATGGCCGGGCTCAATCCGACGGAGATCGTCGAGATCGTGGGCGTGATCCGGAACATCCGCGCCTCCGGGGTCACCATCCTGCTGATCGAGCATGTCATGCAGGCGGTAACCTCGCTGGCCGAGCGGGTCTACGTGCTGAACCAGGGTCGCCTGATCGCCGAGGGAACACCGGCCGCCATTGCCGACAATGAAATGGTGATTGAGGCCTATCTCGGCCACGGCGCCGCCAAGGTGCTGCGTGCTTGAGATCGCGGCGCTGCACGCGGGCTATGGCGCCATCGAAGTGCTGCGCGGCGTCGACCTCAGCATAGGGGCCGGCGAGATCGTGGCGCTGCTGGGCAGCAACGGCGCGGGCAAGTCGACGCTCAACAACAACGTGTCCGGCCTCTACCGGCCACGCGGCGGCTCGATCCGCTTCGACGGGGAGGAGATCGCGGGCGCCTCCTCGATGGACATCGTAGAGGCAGGCCTGGTGCAGGTGCCGGAGGGTCGCCGCGTCTTTCCCAACCTGTCGGTGCGCGACAATCTCGAGCTCGGCAGCTATCGCCGCGGCAAGCCCAACCGTGTCGCCAATCTGGAGCGGGTGCTGGCGACCTTCCCGCGCCTGCGCGAGCGGCTGACCCAATCGGCCGGGACGCTGTCGGGCGGCGAGCAGCAGATGCTGGCAATCGGCCGCGGCCTGATGGGCGAACCCCGGCTGCTGATCCTCGACGAACCCTCGCTCGGCCTGTCGCCACTCCTCGTCGAGGAGATGTTCGGCCTGATCGGCCAGCTCAACCGGCAGGGGCTCGCGATCCTGCTGGTCGAGCAGAACGTCGTGCAGTCGCTCTCCATCGCCCACCGCGCCTATGTGCTGGAGAACGGCCGCATCGCACTATCGGGCAGCGCCGCCGACCTCGCCCGCGATCCCGAGCTGCGGCGCAGCTATCTGGGCCACTGACGAAGCGCTCAGACCGACTCGCCCGCGACCCAGCCCGACGACCAGGCCCACTGGAAATTGTAGCCGCCCAGCCAGCCGGTGACGTCGACCGCCTCGCCGATCGCGAACAGACCCGGGACCTTTTTCGCTTCCATCGTCTTCGACGACAGCCCATCCGTGTCGATGCCTCCCAGGGTGACCTCGGCCTTGGCATAACCCTCGGTGCCGGTCGGCACGAAGGTCCAGGCCTTCAGGCGCGTCGCCTGCGCCTCGAGATCGCGGTCGCGCTGGTTGGCCATGAGGCCTTCTGGCGCGCGACTCTGCGCCAGGCGCTGCGGCAGTATTTCAGCGAGGACCGTGCGCAACTCGGCCTTGGGCCGCGTGCGCTTTCGCTCCTTGAGAAAGCTCGCAGCGTCGAGATCGGGCAGCAGGTCGACGGTGATCTCCTGTCCAGGCTTCCAGTAGGATGAGACCTGCAGGATCGCCGGGCCGGAAAGGCCGCGATGGGTGAACAGCAGCGCCTCGCGGAAGCGCGCGCGGCCGCAGCGCGCCTCGACGTCGAGCGACACGCCGCTGATCTCCGGCACAGGCAGGGTGAGCGGCACCAGCGCCGGCCGCGTGTCGGTGACACGCAGCTTGAAGTGGCGCGCCACCTCGTGCGCGAAGCCGGTCGCGCCCATCTTCGGGATCGAGAGCCCACCGGTCGCCAGCACGACGGAGGCCGCGGAGAAATCGCCGCGGTCCGTCGTCACGATGAAACGATCCGCCTTCTCGACTCGCGCCACCTTGTGCGCCACCCGCACGTCGACGCCTGCCGCAGCACATTCGTCGAGCAGCATGGCCACGATTTGCCGTGCCGAGCCGTCGCAGAAGAGCTGTCCCAGAGTCTTCTCGTGCCAGGCGATCTTGTGCTTGTTCACCAGCGCGATGAAGTCGTGCTGCGTGTAGCGCGCCAGCGCCGACTTGCAGAAATGCGGATTGGCCGACAGGAACGCCTCTGGCCGCGCGTCACGATTGGTGAAGTTGCAGCGACCGCCCCCCGAGATCAGGATTTTCTTGCCGACCTTCTCGGCATGGTCGAGCAGCAGGACCCTGCGGCCGCGCTGGCCCGCCCGCATCGCACACATCAGTCCCGCGGCGCCGCCGCCCAGGATGACGACGTCGAACGTCTGCGGCTGGCTCACGCCAGCGCCTTGCCCATGATCCAGAGCGCCGCTGCCAGTCCTGCGATCGCACCGGCGACCGAACCGCCGACATAGAGGGCCGCCATCAGATATTCATGCCGCTCCCACAGCAGCACGGAATCGAGCGAAAAAGCGGAGAAGGTCGTGAAGCCGCCCATCACGCCGGTCGCCAGGAACAGCCGGTAGTGAGCGGCGGCGCCGACGCGCTCGGCGAACCAGCCGGTGATCAGGCCCATCACGATCGAGCCCAGGATGTTGATCACCAGCGTGTGCCAGGGAAAGTGCGACCCCAGGAGCCGCGCCACCCAGATGTTCATCCCATGGCGCGCCGCACCGCCGATGCCGGCGCCCACGAACACGATCAGGTAGCTCATCGGCGACCGCCTCCGAACTTCGTCTTCCAGTCCGGCACGGCATTCGGGAACGGCAGGGCTGTCGCCTCGTAGACACCGCGTGCGACGGCACGGGCGAGGCAATCGGCAGCAACCGTGCCCAGCTCCGTCAGGATCGGCGGATCGCCGCCGCGGCCTGCCTTGCCGGTGGCGGCTGCGAATACCGTGTCGCCATCGTTCGGCGCATGCACGGGACGCAGCGACTTCGACAAGCCATCGTTCGCCATGATGGCCAGCCGCTTGCACTCCGCCTTGGTGAGCGCGGCATCGGTCGCAACCAGCGCGATGGTCGTGGCCGTGGCCGGCAAGGGCTGCCCCTTGAAACGCAGCTTCAGCGCATCAACGGGAAGCTTCTCGGGCCAGCCCAGGCCACCAAATTCTTCGCCCTGCTCGTAGGCGCCGGCCCAGAAATGCGGGCCGCTGCCGATTGTGGCTGCACCGACGGCGTTGACCGCGACAAGGGCGCCGACGGTAAAGCCCTGGCTGGTCTTCGCGCTGGTCGAACCGAGGCCGCCCTTGAGTCCGGCGGTCGTCGCACCGACACCCGCACCGGCCGTGCCCAGCGCGAAATCATGCGCCGCGACCAGGGCGGCATCGCGGCCGAGATCCCAGTACGGCGGCTTGTACTTCACTGGCTCGCGCATCCAGTCCTTTTCGCCGCCATTGATCAGGTCGAACAGGATCGCCTGCACCGCCACGGGAATGGCGAGGCCACCGAAGGTGCGGCCCTGGCCGCGCTGGCAGAGCACGGCCGACGCGCCCCCCGCGGCGTCGAGCCCGTAAACGGACCCGCCCGAGAGCACGACGGCGTCGATCATCTGGCCGACCATTTCCGGCTCGAGCGAGGTGCCCATCCGGTCGCCAGGCGCACCGCCCAGGGTCGCGATGCTGGCCACGGCGCCCTGCTCGAAGATCGCAACCGTGGCGCCGGTGGCGGCACGCATGTCTTGCGCGTTGCCGACCAGCACGCCGGGCACGTCAGTGATCAGGTTTCTCATGTCAGGAACTCACCGCCATTCACGTGGATCGTCTGGCCGGTGATGAAGGTGCCGTCCGGCCCGACCAGCAGGCGCACCATCGCCGCGATCTCCTCGACCGTACCGAAGCGCTTCAGCGGAATCGGACGGTTCACCGCCGGACGCGCGCCCGCCGCAGCACCGCGCGTCGTGTCGATGGCGCCGGGCGCCAGCGCATTGCAGGTGATCCTGTGCGGCGCCAGCTCGACCGCCAGCGCCCGCATCAGCCCTTCGAGGCCCGACTTCGACGCCGACACATGACAGCGGTTGGGCGTACCGACATGGGTGGAGATGCCGGACAGCGCCACGAAGGCACCGCCGCCGCGCGCCACCATCTGGGGCACGATCGCCTTGCCCAGCAGGAAGGCGCCGTCGAGCGCGACCGACATGATCTCGCGCCACTCCTCGAACGACATGTCGAGGAAGGAAGTCTGTCGACGCAGGCCGGCATTGCTCACGAGGATATCGACGCCACCGAACTTCGCCGCGGCTTCCTGCGCGAGGCGCGGCGGCACGGCCGGATCGGCGACGTCGCCCATCGCGGCCATCGCCTTGCCGCCGGCAGCCTCGATCTCGCCGACGACGGCATCGACCGCCGTCCTGTCCGAACGCCCGTTGACCACGATGGCCGCGCCGTCGCGCGCCAGGGTCAGCGCAATGGCGCGACCGATATTCTTGCCCGCGCCCGTCACCAGCGCGACTTTTCCTTGCAGGGGTGATGACATGCCTTCTCCGCCCAGGGTCCGGCGGGGACCCTAGCGGAGATCGTGGTCGAACTTAAGCGCAGCCGTCAGCCGGCGACGATGTAGGCCCGCAGCGCCTCGGTCTCATGCTGGGCCTCTTCGAGACGCGCCTTCACGACGTCGCCGATCGACACGAGGCCCAGCAGTTCGCCATGGCGCACCACCGGCAGGTGGCGGAAGCGACCGCTCGTCATGAGCTGCATGACATGGTCGATCGAATCGTCGGGGTCGCAGGTCACGACATCGCGGGTCATGATGGTGCGCGCCTCGAGGTCGAGGGCGGCGGCGCCGTGCCTGGCGAAGGCGTGCACGAGGTCGCGTTCGGAAACGATGCCGGCGACCGAATCGTCGGAATCGAGAATCAGCACCGAGCCGATGTGGCGCGTGCTGAGCTGCTGGGAAATCTGGCCGACCGACGTGCCCGGTGCGACCGTGTGAACGAGACCGCCCTTACGCGACAGGATATCGGAGACGAACATGAGTTCCTCCCTCTGTGGTGGATGGGTCTGCCGAACGCCAACGCTGTAGCGCGGAGGGAGGTGGCGGGCGATAAAGCCCCTCATGAACGATGCCCGATCTGCCCTCGTCCTCTTCTCCGGTGGACAGGACTCCACCACGTGTCTGGCCTGGGCGCTAGAGCGATTTGCGCATGTCGAGACGGTCGCTTTCGACTACCGCCAGAGGCACCGAATCGAGCTGGATCAAAGGCTTGTCGTCCTCGACCAGATCCGGCACCGCTTTCCGCACTGGGCGGAAAGGCTGGGCGAAGACCATTTCATCGACATGGGTGTGCTGGGACAAATCAGTGACACGTCGCTGACCCGGGACGTCGCCTTCGCGATGGAGAAGGACGGGCTGCCCAACAGCTTCGTGCCCGGCCGCAATCTGCTCTTCTTCACATTCGCGGCTGCCGTGGCGTGGCGGCGCAACATCCGCAACCTGGTCGGGGGGATGTGCGAGACGGATTTCTCCGGCTATCCCGACTGCCGCGACAATACGATCAAGGCGCTTCAGGTCACCCTGAACCTCGGCATGGACCGCTCCTTCGTGCTCCACACGCCGCTGATGTGGCTCGACAAGGCCGAGACCTGGGGCCTTTCAAACGAGCTGGGCGGATCGCCGCTGGTCGAGCTGATCCTGGAACACACCCACACCTGCTACGACAGCGTGCGCGGCGCGCGGCATGAATGGGGATATGGATGCGGCGAATGCCCCGCCTGCGCCTTGCGCAAGCGGGGCTTCGTCGCGTGGCGCGAGGGCAGGAGCTCGCTGTAGCGGCCTAGCGGCCGCCGGCGAGCTGGCGCGCGCCGGTCAGGTTCTGCTGGACCTTTGGAAGCTGCCCCTGGGCAAACCGGCGCAGCGCGCCGTTGCCGCCGTCCTGCGAGTAGGCGCCGTACTGCGCATTGGCATCGATATGTGCGGCGAGCTGGGCGTTGGCATAGGCGGTGTCGAACTCGACCCCTTGCAGCACGTTCAGCCGCTGCAGTGTCGCGGTCCAGCCCGGCGCGTTGCTGGGATCGGGCGCGTAGGAGACACCCGCTTCCTGTCGCGCCTTGCTCAGATACTGGGCGGCCTCGGTCTGGTCGGCCACCATGCGGGCCGCAAAGCCGCGGACGTTCTCGTTCGTCGACCTGGCGAGCGCGAGCCGGCCAGAAGCGATCTCGAAATCGTTGAACTCCTGGGCAAATCCCACGAAGCGAGCATCGGGCAACGCGTTGACGGCGAAGACGGCAGTGGCGGGAACGACCGACAGGGCGGCGACGCCGAACAGGATCGAGCGGCGGGCGATGGGCTGCATGAAATGTCTCCTGGATTGTGTGCGAAGCAACGCAACCATTGCGGGCGGGTTCCTCGGGGTTCCAGCGTCGCGGCGGACCTGCTAGGAGCGCCGGCATGAATTCTTCGACGCGGGCCAAACTCGTGGGCCTGGCCTACTTCCTGGGCTTCATCGCCTGCATCCCGCTCGCCAACTGGATGATCGGGAATGTCGGCGCGGTGTGCGTGCCGCAGGGCCCATGCCTGGTGCCGGTCTGGCCCTGGGGTCCGGGTGGCAAGCCCCTGATGGCGCCCTCGGGCGTGCTGATGATCGGGCTGGCGCTGGTGCTGCGCGACCTCGTGCAACGGCGGCTGGGCCGGGGCGTCGCCGTCGGCGCCATCGTGGCCGGCGCGGCCCTGTCGGGCGCGGTCGCGCCGCCGCAGCTCCTCATCGCCTCGGCCACGGCCTTCCTTCTGTCCGAACTCGCCGACTTCGCGGTCTATACGCCGCTGCAATCGCGCGGCCTCGTCCTGGCCGTGCTGGCGAGCAGCGTCGTCGGCCTGATCGCCGACAGCGTCCTCTTCCTGTGGCTGGCGTTCGGGAGCTTCGAGTATCTGGCCGGCCAGATACTCGGCAAGCTCTGGATGGTCCTGCTGGCCCTGCCTTTCATCCATTGGATCCGCAAACGCGAGTTGTCAGCATGAGCCTGTCCCTCCTTCCGGTCGACGACAGGGTCTCCGTTTCCGGTCAGCTCAATCCAGGCGACATGAAGGAAATCGCCGCGGCGGGCTTCGTCGCCGTCGTCAACAACCGGCCCGACGGCGAGGCTTTCTTCGGCCAGCCGAAGACGGCGGATCTGCGCGCGGCTGCCGAGTCAGCCGGACTGAATTTCCTCGACCTGCCCTTCTCCGGTCCGCGCGCGACGCCCGATCAGGTGCGCGCCTTCGCCGACCTTCTTGCAGAAGGCGACGGAAGGGTCGTCGCCTTCTGCAAGAGCGGAATGCGATCGGCGCTGCTGTGGGGCGCCGCGTCGCTGGCCAACGGCCGCTCGCTCGACGAGGTCCTGCAGGGCGCGCGCAGTGCCGGCCAGGAGCTGGTCGGCGTCGCCGAACTGATGACCGGTCTCGCGCAGGCGGCGCGGAGCTGAGCCGCCGACCGAAAGACTTGACTTGCACCTGAGGCGTCGCCGCTTCTTAATCGCGCGTCCTGAAGATTCGTTGGGGGAGTTCCACATGTTGAAGTCGATTCTGGCCGTGTCCGAAGGCGGTCCCGATGCCGCGATGTCGTTCCGGCTGGCCGCCCGTGTCGCCGGCATTTTCGACGCCACCGTGGATGCTCTGCATCTGCCGGTCGGTCCGGCCGGCGGCGCCGTCGGCGGCCTCGCCATGAGTGGCGAAGCGATGCCGCTGATCATGAACCTCGACGACGAGCGGCTCGAGGAGCGCGCCAAGGAATCGGAGCGCGCCTACAAGGAACTGCTCGCGACCAATACCGGCTCGACCTACACCGCCGCCGAGACCGCGACGCTCGACACGCTGGTCGCGATGGGCCGCTGCTCCGATCTGCTGGTGCTGGGCCGGCCGGGTTCCGACCCCGAGAACGTGGCGCCCGCCACTGTCGAGGCCGCGATCCATGAATGCGCCCGCGCCGTAATGATCGCGCCGCCGAACGCCGGCAGCGGCGGCTTCGGATCGGTCATCGTCGCCTGGAACGGCAGCTTCCAGGCCGCCCGCGCCGTCGAATACTCCCTGCCGTTCCTCGCCAAGGCGAGCGCCATCACGATCCTGGTCGTCGGCTCCAAGGCCGACGATGTCGGCGCGTCCTATCTCGCGCGCAATCTCGGCCGCCACGGCATCAAGACCACCATCGACGCCATCGATCCCGGCGCCGTCTCAGGCCGCGCGCGCGGTCGCGCCCTGCTCGACTACACGCACGGCAAGGGCGCCGACCTGTTGGTGATGGGCGCCTACGGCCGCGGCCAGGTGATGAGCTTCCTCGGTCTCGGCGGCGCCACCGGCAAGGTGATCTCGTCCTGCCGCGTGCCGCTGCTGCTGGCTCATTGAGGGGCTAAATGCTTCCCCTTTGCGGGCTCCGCAAAGGGGAAGTGCCCTCGTCTTACGAGGGCGATGGGGTCATGACCCCTCCGCCCCCCGCGGGGCACCTCCCCATCTGAATGGGGAGGAACACGATCGAAACGCTTGGTTCACCGCTCGCCGCTCTCAGGGACAGGCGCCGGCGCCCTGGGTCACGACCTGCGGATCGCTGCACGCGCTGCAGGCGTTGCTGTAGGTCTTGCGCGTGCCGTCGCGAAGCTGGCCGCAGGCGGGTCGATAGTCCTTCGTGCACATCTGCGGCCGCGGATCGGCGCAGGGACCGCCGGCCACCGGCAGCGATTCGGGCGCAAGCTCGGCGCGGGTCAGGCGGAACAGGAACGGCTGGGTCCGGTATTCGCTCAACGTTCCGAACATGAAGATGTTCGACCCCACCGCCGGGAGCGGGCTGAGCGGCCGCATCATCGTCACCTCGAGCTCGGGAACGTTGCGCGCCCGGGCCTCGTCACTGATCGCCCCTTCGATCCGCTCGGGCGTCGCGGAGACGACCTTGAAGGGCAGCTTCAGCCGCTGGCCGCCCTGCTGCCTGTCGCCGATCGCCCTCCACACCGCCTCGGCCGCACGCTTGTTGGCCGGGCTGACATCGCGATGGCGCAGCACCAGCACCCACTGCTGTGGCGTCAGCTTGGCGGGCTCATTGTCCTCGAGGATCTCCAGTGCCCGTTCCGGCGGAGTCATCGCGCGCGGAATCGACTTCTTGAAATTGGCCGGCGGCGCGCTCTCATTGGCGACGCGTGTCACGATGGCGTCCCATCCTTCCTCGCTGCCGCGATAGACGCTGTAGCGCGAGCGAATGTAGCGATCGATATCCTGCGCCGCCGAATCGTTCTTCGCCGCCTTGGCGATCGCGATCGCACGGGCGCCATACCAGAAGCCCAGCGCATCGACCGGGGAGCCTTCGAGCTGCACCACCGAATACTGATAGACGTCCTGCAGGTTGGTCGGGTCGGCCGCCACGGCGACGCGATAGTAGTCCCGCGCCTTGTCATAGTCCTTCGCCTGCAGTGCAGCGAAGCCCAGAACGCCGCTGAAGATGCCGGCCATCTGTTCCTTCAGCTGTGCGAAGCCAGCATCGTCGAGCAAGGCGGGCTTCTGCCACTTGGGGATCACCGCCAGGCCGCGCTCGGAAGCCGTGACGGCCGCCGCCAGCGCGGAGGCGTCTCCACCCGAAGCCTTGAGACGTCCGACATAGGCCCGGTTGGCCAGCGCACGCACATTGTCGGGATCGACCTGCAGCAAGCGCGCAACAAGGACGTCCGCCTTGGCCGGCTGGTTGGCCGCCTGCCAGGCCGAGATCGCCTGTTCATGGGCGTCCAGCCGCAGGACGCTGCCCGGATACCAGGCGATGAACACCTCCATGGCCTGCGCCCGCCGCGCCGGATCCTTGGTGTTCAACGCCGCCATGTAGCTGTCGTACTCGGCGGGGTTGGTGAAGGAGCTGCGCTGGGCCGGGCTTCCGGCTGAGGGGACAGGCGTCTGCGGAGGCGTCTGGGCGGCAGCGTTGAACGACGCGACGGCACACGCCGTCGCGAGAACGATAACCAACCACCGCCATGCCACCATTCCCGACTCCTCCCCGATCACACGCAATGTTGCAAGGCCCATCTCGACCTGAATTGCCGTGACCATTTGGGCGAATTAAGGCACTGTTCCGCCGCTGTTTTGAGTGGGGACTCGACGATGAAATACCGACGTTCGACGGCATGCATGCTCGTCGCTGCGGCGCTTTCGGCTGCCTGCAGCATGGCGCCGGCCCTCGCGCAGCAGCCGAGTGCTCCACCGCCCGCAGTGCTCGTCCAGGCCGCCGAAATGAAGCCGATCGCCGATCAGGCCGAATTCATCGGCCGCGCCGCGGCCGTCGACAAGGTCGAGCTGCGTGCCCGGGTAAAGGGCTTCCTGGGACCGCGCAAATTCGCCGACGGCGACCAGGTCAAGAAGGACCAGGTCGTCTTCACCATCGAACCCGAGACCTATCAGGCGGCCGTCGACCAGAAGAAGGCCCAGCTCGACGCGGCACGGGCAGGACTGGCCAATGCCGAGACCCAGCTGAAGCGCGCCGCCGAGCTGCTGCGCACCAACACCGGCACCCAGGTCACCTACGACCAGCGGCTCTCCGAGCAGCTCCAGGCCAAGGCCCAGGTCGAGGATGCCAGCGCCCAGCTTCGCGACGCCGAACTCCAGCTCTCCTACACCGAGATCAAGTCGCCGATCGATGGCCGCATCGGCCGCGCCGCCTTCTCCCCGGGCAATCTCGTCAGTCCCGACTCGGGCGTGCTGGCCACCGTCGTGAGCGAGAATCCCATCCGCGTGCTCTTCCCCGTGACACAGCGCGAGCTGCTCGACGCGCGACGGGACCAGGCCACCGACCCGAACGGCATCGCGGTGCGCATCCGGCTCGCCGACGGATCGATCTACAAGGAGAAAGGCAAGATCGACTTCATCGACAACACGGTCGATGCCAAGACTGACGGCCAGATCGTGCGCGCCACCTTCCCCAACCCCGACGGCATGCTGACCGACGGCCAGACACTCCGGGTCATCATCGAAGGCGAGCAGGTGCCGACATCGGTGGCCGTTCCGCAGGCGGCCATCGCCCAGGACCAGACCGGCGCCTACCTGTTCATCGTCAACGACAAGAACGTGGTCGAGCAAAAGCGCATCAGGACCGGCGTCTCACGTGACGGCATGGTCGCCATCACCTCGGGTCTGAAGGCTGGCGAGAGGGTCATCGTCCAGGGTCAGCAGCGCGTCCGGCCGGGCATGACGGTCAACCCCAGCGTGGCGCCGCCTTCGGCCTCGACGCAGAAGTAATAAATCATGACGATCTCGTCGCTGTTCATCCGCCGGCCGCGGCTGGCGTTCGTCATCTCCACGGTCATCACCATTGCCGGCATCATCGCCATGACGGCGATGCCGGTGGCGCAGTTCCCCGACATCGTGCCGCCGCAGGTGCGCGTCACCGCGACCTATCCCGGCGCCTCGGCCCAGGCGGTCGAGGAGAGCGTGGCGCAGGTCATCGAGGCGCAGGTGAACGGCGTCGAACGCATGATCTACATGAAGTCGACGTCGGGCGGCGACGGCAGCTACGCGCTGACCGTCAGCTTCGAGGTCGGCTCGAACCCCGACCTCAACACCGTCAACGTCACCAACCGGGTCAACCAGGCGCTCGCCCTGTTGCCGCCCGAAGTGCAGCGGCTGGGCGTCACCACCAAGAAGCAGTCCTCGGCACTGCTGCAGGTCGTGGCCGTCTATTCGCCCAACGGCTCGCGCGATGCGCTGTTCCTGTCGAACTTCACGACGATCACCCTGCTCGACACGCTGCGGCGCGTGCCCGGCGTCGGCGACGCCACCCTGTTCGGCGCGCTCGACTATTCCATGCGCATCTGGCTGAACCTCGAGCGCATGGCGAGTCTCGACATCACCCCCAATGAGGTGGTGCAGGCGGTGCAGGCCCAGAACGTCCAGGCCGCCGTCGGCCTGGTGGGTGCGGCGCCGCTGCTCGACGATGTCAGCTTCCAGCTGAACATCACGACGCAGGGCCGCCTCGTCACCACCGAGGAGTTCGAGAACATCGTGGTGCGCGCCAAGTCCGATGGCGCGATGGTCCGCGTCAAGGACATCGCCCGGGTCGAGCTGGGCGCCAAGACCAGCGACCAGGTCGGGCGCTACAACGGCCAGGCGGCGGCCGGCATCCAGATCTACCAGCTGCCCGGCGCCAACGCGCTGGCCACCGCGCAGGGCGTGCGCGACGCGATCAAGGCGCTGGAGCCGCGCTTCCCCGAGGATGTCGCCTACAACGTCATGTACGACACGACCGTGTTCGTGCAGGCCACGATCAAGAGCGTGATCAAGACGCTGATCGAGGCCTTCGTGCTGGTCGGCATCGTCGTCTTCATCTTCCTCGGCAACCTGCGCGCCACCCTGATCCCGATCATCGCCGTGCCGGTGGCGCTGATCGGCACCTTCGCCGTCATGCTGGCGCTGGGCTATTCGGCCAACACGATCTCGCTGCTGGCGCTGGTGCTGGCCATCGGCATCGTGGTCGACGACGCCATCGTCGTGGTCGAGGCGGTCGAGCACATCCTTGAGCACGAGCCAGAGCTCACGGTCGCCCAGGCGACCGAGAAGGCGATGGGCCAGGTCACCGGGCCGATCATCGCCATCACCCTGGTGCTGCTGTCGGTCTTCATCCCGACCGCCTTCATCCCCGGCATCTCGGGCCAGCTCTACGCCCAGTTCGCCGTGGCCGTGTCGGTCTCGATGATCATCTCGGCGATCAATGCGCTTTCGCTGTCGCCGGCGCTCTGCTCGCTGATCCTGCGCCACCGCAAGAAGCCGACCGGGATCATGGGCTGGATGCAGGGCCGCATCGACAGGACGCGCGACGGCTACACCAGGGTCGTGACGCCGCTGGCGCGGCGCGGCATCGTAGCCCTCCTTCTGGTCGTGGGCTTCGCCGCCGCGACCGGCGGCATCGGCTCCATGGTGCCGTCGGGCTTCCTGCCCGACGAGGACCAGGGCGCCTTCATGGCCGAGGTGCAGCTTCCCGACGCCGCGTCGACCAACCGCACGCTGGCGGCCGTCGAGGAAGTCGAGAAAACCATCGCCGACAAGCCCTGGAAGCAGAGCGTCTTCACCGTTTCGGGCTACAGCATGATCGACGGCCTGGCGCTGCCCAACCGTGCCCTGGTCGTGGTCGAGCTGAAGCCGTTTGACCAGAGGAAGGATCCCGCGCTCTCGGTGTTCCACGCACTGAAGGAACTCAATGTCGCCTTCAGCCAGATCGCCTCGGCCAACGTCTTCGCCTTCAACCTGCCGCCGATCATGGGTCTGGGCAATTCGGCGGGCTTCGAGTTCGTGGTGCAATCGCTTGCCGGCGCCTCGCCGACCGACCTCGCGGCCGTCGCGCGGGGCGTGATGATCTCGGCGCAGGAAGTGCCGGAACTGGCGGGCGTCTATACGACCTACAGCGCCTCGACACCGCAGATCAATCTCAAGCTCGATCGCGAGCGTGCGCAGGCGCTTGGCATCTCGATCTCCGACATCTTCTCGGCGATGCAGACGTCGCTGGGCGGCGCCTACACCAACGACTTCAACCTGTTCGGCCGCACCTGGCAGGTGAAGGTTCAGGCCGACGCGTCGGATCGCAGCAAGGTGAACGACGTCTTCCGCGTGCGCGTGCGCGCGGCGAGCGGCGAGTTGGTGCCCCTGCAGGCGGTAGCCAACATCGAGATGGTCACCGCGCCTTCCTCGGTCGTCCGCTACAACAACCTGCGCTCGGTGGTGGTGAACGGCGCGCCCGCGCCGGGCTACTCCTCGGGCGACGCCATCGCCGCCATGGAAAAGCTCGCGACGCGCACCCTGCCGGCCGGCTACGGCTTCGAATGGACGGGGACGGCGCTACAGGAGAAGGCCGCGAGCGGCCAGACCGGCTTCATCCTGGGTCTCGCCGTCGTCTTCGCCTACCTGTTCCTGGTCGGCCTCTACGAGAGCACGGCGATCCCGGTGGCGGCGCTGCTGTCGGTCATCGTCGGCCTGTTCGGCGCCGTGACGGCGCTGCTGATCGCCGGTCTCGACAACAACATCTTCGCCCAGATCGGCATCGTGGTGCTGATCGCACTCGCCGCCAAGAACGCCATCCTGATCATCGAGTTCGCGATGGCCGAGCGCGAGAAGGGCGCCGACGTGGTCACCGCGGCGACCACGGCCGCCAGCCTGCGCTTCCGGGCGGTCATGATGACCTCCTTCGCCTTCATCCTCGGCCTGGTGCCTCTGGTCATCTCCTCGGGCGCGGGCGCCGCCACGCAACGTGCCGTCGGCACCGCGGTATTCGGCGGCATGATCGCCGCGTCGTTCCTTGGCATCTTCGTGATCCCGGGCCTCTACGTGGCGTTCCAGCGCTTCCGCGAGACGGTGAAGGGCTGGATGGGCGTCAAGCCGACGACGGCACCGCCGGCGACGAAGACGGAGCACTGACTCGCGTTAGCTCAGCGGCCGAGCCACGGCGGGACCGGACCGGCCGCGGGGGTCTCCGGATGGACGGCCATCTCGTCGACCTCGGCACATTCGGCCTCGGAAAGGGAGTGATGCGCCGCGGTCGCTTGCCGCCACGTATCCCAATCGGACGTTTCGCGTCCATTCACCGAGTGGTGGTCGCGGACGACGTTGACCCGGACGAACCACAAGCCGCTTGCCTGCGAACCATGCCCGAAGGTCATGGGATCGGCCTCGCCCGCACGACAACGCCGCCACGCTTCACCGGCAGTGATGAACATGTCGTCGGGCAAGTTCGTGAGATCGAAACCGATGTCCAGACGCGGCGCGATGATGGGATCGAGCTGGGCGTCCGCACGGCACCAGCGACCGTCATGCCAGTACTCGCAGATCCAGTGATCTTCCCAGTCCCTCTTGAAGTAGGCCGCAAAGCCGCAGCGCACGCGTGCCGGCACGCCTTGCTGGCGCAGCATGCCGCACAGCATCAATGCGTAGTCGCGACAGGTGCCGACCGCACGCCGGTCCGGAGCCCGCTCCTCGGTCATCGCAGACCCGTCGAGTTCGGCGATCTGCCGGAGCCGGCTGGCCATCGGCAGGGTCTCGCGCGACACGGTCTGGAACTGCGACTCGTCTACGCCATAGGCCGCGATCCAGTCCGAATGGATCAGCACGCCCTGCGCGATCCGGCAGAGCGCCGCGACATCGACGGGCAATCCGTCGAAGTTCAATGACCCAGCGCCGGGCGCCGACATCGGGCCGTGATTTCGCCAACGCTCGGGACTTGCCATGGTCGTCATGCCGACCATGCTAGCAGATCGGCCGGGAAGCCGCCCTCAGGCGGCAGCTTTGACCAGGCGGTCGCTGCGGCACTTCATCAGCGGCTGGATGTGCTGGCCGAACTGGTCCATGCCGGCCAGGAAATCGTCGAAGGTCAGCATGATGCCCTTGGTCCCGGGCACGGTGGCGCATTCGTCGAGCATCCTGGCCACGCTGGCGTAGGAGCCGACCAGGGTGCCCATGTTAAAGTTGATGGCCCCTTCCGGCGCCGAGATCGCCTTGGCGGTGCCGCCTTCGGCCGCATTGGGATCGGCGTCTGCCTGGCCCGACATCCAGGCCATCGCCCCCATATCGGCGCCCTCGTTGTAGAGTTTCCACTTGGCCATCGCCTTCTCGTCGGTCTCGTCGGCGATCACCATCATCAGCACGTAGTTGCCGACGTCGCGGCCGGTCTTTGCCGCGGCCTCGACCATCAGCTGGTTGGTCGGCGCATGGGCGGTCGGCGTATTCACGCCCTTGCCCAGGGTGAAGTTGTAGTTGCAGTAGGTCGCGCCGAATTCCATGCCGCGCGGGCTCTGGCCGGCGCTGACGATCTTGATCGGCTCCTTCGGACGCGGGGAGAGCTTGCAGTCCGACATCTGGAAGTACTTGCCCTTGAAGTCGGACGTGCCGGTCTCCCAGAGCTCCTTCATCACCGTCACGAACTCGGTCGAGTAGTCGTAGCGATAGCCGAAATACGCCTCGCCCGGCCACAGGCCCATCTGCTCGTATTCGTCCTTGGCCCAGCCCGACACGATGTTGACGCCGAAACGGCCGTGCGAGATCGAATCGATGGTCGAGGCCATGCGCGCGATGATGGCGGGCGGGATGGTGAGCACCGCGACCGAGGCGTAGAGCCGGATGCGCTCGGTCACTGCGGCGAGACCGGCCATCAGGGTGAAGGATTCGAGATTGTGGTCCCAGAACTCGCTCTCGCCACCGAAGCCGCGCAGCTTGATCATCGACAGGGCAAAATCGAGCCCGTAGCCCTCGGCCTTCTGCACGATCTGCCGGTTGAGATCGAAGCTCGGCATGTATTGCGGCGACGTGGTGGAGATCAGCCAGCCATTGTTTCCGATCGGAATGAACACACCGATGTCCATGGAGCCCTCCTCGACTATGAGCTCCCGGCAGCAAGCGGCATGCCAGCCTAGCGGTCGGAAATGCGCCTCTCGAGCTCGGAATCGTGCAGGGTCGTGTCCTGCCCCGGCGGCGCGATGCGCACGGCATCCTCCAGGGTCACGGTCTGGCGCCACTCCTCGGGCGGCCGGGCACGATCGTCGGAGCCGATCTGGTCGACGCCCCAGTAGAGTTCGAGATGGTGGCCGTCGGGATCGAGGAACTCGACCGAGACCTGGCAGCCCGCCCGGCGGCGGCCCTCGTAGACGACCTCGACACCGCGCGCCTTGAGATGATCGCGCGCGCGGAACACCTCGTCGAGCGTGGCGAGTTCGAAGGCCAGGTGATGCAGCGTCCGTGCCTGGGCGTCCGCAGCCGGTGCGCCACCGACCAGCGCCAGGCAATGATGGTCCCCATTGGAGCGCAGGAACACCATGCCGCCCGGCATCATGCTGCCGGGATAGACATCTGAGACCTTGAAGCCCAGCACCTCGGTGTAGAAGCGCCGCGACCGGTCCAGGTCGGCGACGTTCACAACCGCATGGCCGAGCTTCTGGACCTTGAAGGGCAAACCCTGAGGCATGAACGGCTACCTTTCCGTGCGGGGCTCGGTCATCATGCGCCCAACGAACCGGAAGGGGAACGAGCGCATGGCGAAATCGCCCAACAAGCTGTCGGCCAGCGAAGCGATCCTGCGCATGTCGCAGAAGCGCCTGAAGGCGCGCGATCTCGTCGAGGCCTGCCTCGACCGCATTGAGTTGCGCGAGGGCCAGGTCCACGCCTGGGAGGCACTCGACGCCGACGGCGCCCGCAAGCGCGCCGACATGCTCGACAAGCGCGCCAGGCCGGTGGGGCCGCTGCATGGCATCCCGCTCGCCGTGAAGGACATCATCTCGACCAAGACCATGCCGACCACCTGCGGCTCGCCGATCTACCGCGACCATGTCGCGGGCCGAGACGCCGCCTGCGTGACGCAGCTCGTGAACGCCGGCGCCATCGTGCTCGGCAAGTCGGTGACGACGGAGTTCGCCGGCGCCCATGCCGGCAAGACGCACAATCCGCACAACCTGCGGCACACGCCGGGCGGTTCCTCCTCGGGCTCGGCTGCTGCGGTCGCCGACACGATGGTCCCGATCGGGTATGGCACGCAGACCTCGGGATCGGTGATCCGGCCCGGCGCCTTCAACGGCGTCGTGGCCTACAAGGGCACCTACGGCTGGGCCGACACCACGGGCATCAAGACCTACGCCAAGAGCCTCGACACGCTGGGCTTCTTTACGCGCACGGCCAACGACCTGGCGCTGATCCGCGCCGCCTACGGCCATGCCCCGGCCGATCCGCCGCTCCACGCGCCGCGCATCGGTTTCTGCCGCACCCTGTGGTGGGATCAGGCCGAGCCGTACAACAGGAAGAACATCGAGGTCGCCGCCCGCACCTTGCGAGCCGGCGGCGCCAAGGTGCGGCAATGGGAAATGCCCGACAGCTGGGGGCCCCTCATCACCGCGCACAACCGGGTGATGACCAAGGAGGCGACCCAGCATTATGGGCCGGAACGCACCCGCTTCCCCCACCTCCTGTCACCCGGCCTGACGGCCAGCCTCGAGGTGGGCGACAGCGTCACCTCGGCCCAGCTCGCCGATGCCAAGAAGTGCAAGCGCCGGGCATTGGCCGATCTCGCCCAGGTATGGGAACGCTTCGACTTCCTGCTGGCCCCAGCCGCCCGCGGCGAAGCGCCGGCGGGACTGGGCTACACCGGCGATCCGATCTTCAACCGGTTCTGGACCCTGCTCGGCACGCCGTGCATCGCCCTGCCCTTCAATGCCGGACCCTTCGGCCTGCCCCTGTCGGTGCAGTTGATCGCGCCACTGCGCGACGACGACCAGCTCATCGCCTGGGCGCGCTGGGTGGAGGCCCGCCTCTCTTGAAGCTCGGAATGATCGGCTACGGCGCGATCGGCAAGCATGTCGAAGCGGCCGGCCTCGAGAATATCGAACTGGTCTCTGTGCTCGTGCGCCGGCCGCGACAGGAAGGCGTGCTCACGCACGAGCCCGACCGGTTCTTCGCGCACGACTTCGATGCGGTGGCCGAATGCGCTGGTCACGAAGCGGTGCGCGTGCACGGCCAGCGCGTGCTGGAGAGCGGCACGGACTTCCTCGTGACATCTGTCGGCGCCTTCACCGACACCATCCTGTTCGACCGGCTGCTGGCCGCAGCGAAGGCGAACGGTGCGCGACTGATCCTGCCGTCGGGCGGCATCGGCGCGCTCGACATCTTGAGCAGCGCCGCCGTCGGCGGACTGGAGAGCGTCACCGTGACCGTGCGCAAGGATCCATCGGCCTGGAAGGGCACGATCGCCGAGACACTGGTCGATCTCGATGCGCTGAAAATGCCGCATACGGTGTTCGATGGGCCTGTGCGCGAGGGCGCCCGCCTCTATCCGCAGAACGTAAACATCTCGGCCGCGGCCGCGATCGCCGGCCTTGGCCTCGACGAAACCCGCGTCGTCATCGTGGCCGATCCGACCATCACCACGCACATCGTCGAGCTGGAAGCCAAGGGCGCCTTCGGCCGTTTCACCTTCATGGAAGACGTGACGATCAGCGAGGAGAACCGCAAGACCGGCAAGCTGGTCGCCATGGCGATGGTGAAGTCGGTGCGCCAACTCGCGTCGACGCTCGTAGTCGCCGCCTGACGATCAGACGTAGCCCGGTCCCTCGATGACCGGGTGGGCGATCAGGAACTGCTCGTCGATCTCGACGCCGATGCCAGGCTTGTCGAGCGGGCGGACGTTGCCGTCCTTGCCGATCTCCCAGGGCGCGCTGCCGAGCTCGTCGCGAAACTTGTTGGCCACCGAGAGATCGGCCTCGAAGTAGCCGCCGTTGTCGATCGACGCCAGGAAGTGGATCGACACGGCGTGATTGAGGCCGGTCATCGAACTGTGCGGATGGATCGGCAGCTTCCACATCGAAGCCGCCGCAGCGATGCGCTGGACCTCGGTGATGCCGCCGCTCTTGGAAAGGTCCGGCTGCAGGATGGTGATGTTGCCATCCTCGATGATCCGGTGAAACTCGAAGCGCGTGTAGTGGTTCTCGCCGGCCGCCAGCGGCGTCACGCCCCAACCCTTGGCCATCGCATAGGAGCGATGGTCGTGTGCCGGGAACGGTTCCTCCAGCCAGGAGATGCCCAGCTCGTCCATCGCCGGCATCACGCGGCGCACATCCTCGACCGTGTAGCCGGTGTTGGCGTCGGTCAGCAGCACCATGTCGTCGCCGAAGCGCCTGCGCACTGCGGTCATGCGCGCAATGTCGTTCTTCACGTTGTCGCCGACGCGCAGCTTCAGCGCCCTGTAGCCCGCCGCGACCATGGGTTCCGCCTCGTCGGCCAGCGACTCCGGCGCCTGGTAGCCCAGCGAGATGCCGCCGGCGTAAGCGGGCACCGGCTTGTTGGAGCCGCCCAGCAGCTTGTAGAGCGGCCAACCGACGGCCTTGCCCTTGATGTCCCACAGCGCCTGGTCGAGACCGCTCATTGCCATGGCGGTGGCGGCGCCCATCCCGTGGCTGCCGAGCTGGAACTTGTAGATCTTGGCCCAGATGCCGACCGTGTCGGTGGCGTCCATGCCGACCACGAAGCCCTTCAGGGTCGTGTTGATCAGGTGCCCGATACTGCCCGGCGAGCGCGCATGATGGCTTTCGCCCCAACCCACGATCCCGTCCTCGGTCGTCACCTTCACCATCACGCAGTCGCGCTTGGTCATGGTGCCAATGCCCAGCGACACCTGCAGCTCCTTCGGCACGCGATAGCTGGTCGGATAGGCCTTTACGTCGACGATTTTCATGAGAGTCCTCCCCGCCGGGGGCGCGCCACTCCAGTGGCGCGTCGTTGTTGCAGCAAGCGAAGACGCGTCACTGGAGTGACGCGCCCCCAGCTACGCCACCTTGTATTTCTTCAGAATCTCGCGATCGATCTCGATACCGAGACCGGGTCCCGTCGGCACCTTCACGATGCCCTTCTTCTGCTCGATCGGCTCCTGCGCCAGGTGATCGCGCAGCGGGTTGGGCGTCTGCTCGAACTCGAGCATCGGCGGCGTCGGGCGGAAGGCCGGGGGCTGGTCCGGCAGCGCCGCGAGGAACTGCACCGTGGCGGCGAGGCCGATGGCCGAACCCCAGGCATGCGGCACGCATTCGACGCCGAAGGCCGAGGCCAGGGTCGCGATCTTGCGGCATTCGGAGAAGCCTCCGGCGGCGCAGAGGTCGGGCTGCACGATGTCCATCGCCTTCCGGGCGATGACGTCGCGGAAGCCCCAGCGCGTGAAATCGTTCTCGCCGCCGGCCACCGCCATGTCGAGGGCCCGCGTCACCTCGATATAGCCGTCATGGTCCTCGGGGCTGATCGGTTCCTCGAACCAGAGGATGTCGTGCTCCTCCAGCATACGGCCGAGCTTGATGGCGTTGGGCACCGAGAAACAATGGTTGGCATCGACCGCGAGCTTCACATCCGGGCCGATCGCCTCGCGCACCGCCGCAACACGGCGGGCATCGAGCTTCAGGTCGCCCAGGCCGATCTTCATCTTGATCGCCTGGAACCCGTCGTTCTTGAATTCCAGCGCTTCCTCGACCGCCTCCTCGACGAGCCGATTCATGTCGATGAAGTAGAGGCCGGTCGCGTAGGGAATGACCTCGCTGCGATAGGCGCCGCCGATCAGCTTGTGCACCGGCTTGGTCACGGCGCGCCCCATGATGTCCCACAGCGCGATGTCGATGCCGGAGATGGCCGAGATCGCCATGCCGGTCGTGCCGTAGTCCTTTATCCTGTTGTAGAGGTCTTCCCAGATCGCCTCGACGTCGAACGGATCGCGGCCGACCACGCGCGCCTTGAATTGCGTCTCGACGAAGGTCTTGGCGACGGCCGCCGGACCGTAGCACTCGCCCCACCCGGTGATGCCCTCGTCGGTCGAGATCTCGACCAGGCAGGTCGAGCGCGTGCCATAGACCCAGCCACGCGCCGACACGAACGGCTTGTCGACCTTGCAGCTCAGGATGTGGCAGACGACGTCCGTCACCTTCATCTTCGTTTCCTCCGGCCTTTTTGTTAGCCGACAGATATCAGCAAATTGCCGAGCCTGTCCTGCCGGACTTTGTCACCGGGCTCCACGACGGTCGTGCAGTCGAGCTGTTCGAGGATCGCGGGGCCTTCGAGCGTGGAGTCGAGAGGCAGTTTCTCGCGGGCGAAGACCGGCGTGTCGTGCCAGCCGTCGCTGAACCAGACGCGGCGCGTGCCGAGCTTCGCGGCGGCGAGTGTCGGCGAACGCTGAGTGGCGGCCAGTGCACCGAGCGAGATTTCCGGACGCACGCCGATCACGGCGGTGTGCAGGTTGACCAGCACGGGCGGGATCTCCGGCAGTTCGATGCCGAAGCGGCGGAAGTAGGCGGCGGCGAAGGCCTTGTGCAGGCCGGCGACGCCGATGTCCGCGCTCTCGACACCGACCGACAGGATGTGGCTCTGGCCCTGGAACTGCATGTCGGCCGAGAGCACGCGCCGCAGCTCGCGCACCGGCACACCCTCGCGCGCGATCGTCGCCTCGCCCTCGGCTGCCTGCTCGGCATAGATGCGCGCCACCGTGGCGTCGTCGACCGCGGAGAGCGGCTTGTTCACGGTGCGCACATAGTCGTGGCGCAGGTCGGCCACGACGCAGCCCAGCGCGTTGGTGATGCCGGGCCGCACCGGCACCAGCACGGTCGGGATGCCGAGTTCGCGCGCCAAGGCCGTCGCATGCAGCGGTCCCGCACCGCCGAAGGCAAAGAGCGCGAAGTCGCGCGGATCGTGGCCACGCGACAGCGACACCAGGCGCACAGCACCGGCCATGCGGTCGTTGGCGATGCGCAGGATGGCAGCAGCCGCCGCCTCGGCATCAAGGCCGAGCCGCTGGCCGACTTTCTCCAGAACGAGGCCGCGCACATGGTCGAGCGTCACGGGATGATCGACGCCTAGCAGCTTGTCCGGGTTGAGCCGGCCCAGGACCAGGTTGGCGTCGGTGATGGTGGGCTCCGAACCGCCGCGGCCGTAGCAGATGGGACCGGGCCGGGCGCCGGCGCTCTCCGGGCCGACGCGCAGCATGCCGGCGGCATCGACCGAGGCGATGGAGCCGCCGCCCGCGCCGATCGTGTGCACGTCGACCATCGGCACATGGATCGGCATCGCGTATTCGAGTTCGAGCTCGCCCGAGACCTGCGGCACGGCATTCTCGATCAGCCCGACATCGGTCGAGGTGCCGCCCATATCGTAGGTGATCAGGTTGGGATGGCCCGAGGCGCGGCCGGTATAGGCTGCCGCCATCACGCCCGAGGCCGGGCCGGACATCACCGTGTTCACCGCCGCCTCGGCGATCAGCTGCGAGGAAATCGTGCCGCCATTGCCCTGCATCACCAGCAGGTCGCGGTCGAAGCCCTTGGCCTTCAGCTCCGTGCGCAGGCGCGAGAGATAACGGTCGAGCACGGGCTGGACCGAGGCATTCACCGCCGCCGTCACGCCGCGCTCGTACTCGCGATATTCCGACAGGATGACGTGGCCTGCGGTGACATAGTCGTTGGGCCACAGGCCGCGCACGATCTCGGCGGCGCGCCGCTCGTGCGCCGGGTTGATGTAGCTGTGCAGGAAGTGGATGACGACGGCCTCGCAACCCGCCGCCAGCAGTCTGCGCGCCGCGTCGGCGACGGCCACTTCGTCGAGCGGCGTCAGCACCTTGCCGTCGGCATCCATGCGCTCGGGCACTTCAAGCCGCACCTCGCGGTCGATCACCGGCGTGAAGGTGCCGCGCAGCCCATAAGCCTGTGGGCGCGTGCGGCGCCCCAACTCCAGCACGTCGCGGAACCCTTTGGTCGTGATCAGTCCGACCTTGGCGATCTTGCGCTCGAGCACGGCGTTCGTGGTCGTCGTCGTGCCATGGACCACCGCCTGCAGCAGCGCCGGATCCAGTCCCGCCGCAGCCAGCGCCGCCATGAAGCCGATCGCCTGGTTGTCGACGGTGGTCGGCACCTTGGCGAGCTTCACCTCGTTGGTGGCCGGATCGATCGCCAGCAAGTCGGTGAAGGTGCCGCCGACATCGATGCCGACGGTGAAAGTGCTCTTGGACGACATGGGTTCAAACCGAAAGATATTGTTCGCGAAGAGAATCGTTCGCCGCCAGTTCGGCCATCGAGCCGCCGAAGCGGATCTGGCCCTTTTCGATGATGTAGGCGCGGTCGGCGACGCCCAGCGCGAAATGCAGGTTCTGCTCGCACAGGATCACCGACACGCCCTCGCCTTTCAGCGCCCGGATGGAATTGGCCATCTCCTGGATGATGATGGGCGCCAGCCCTTCCGACGGCTCGTCGAGCAGCACGCAGCTCGGATTGCCCATCAGCGTGCGCGCGATTGTCAGCATCTGCTGCTCGCCGCCCGACATGCGCCCGCCCGGCCGCTCGCGCATGCGCGCGAGATTGGGAAAGAGCGCGAACAGCTTGTCTTCGGTCCAGAGCGGCACACCGGCGCGCGCCGCCTGCCGGCCGACTTCGAGATTCTCCATCACCGACAGTTCGGTGAAGATCCGCCGCTCCTCCGGCACATAGCCAAGGCCGAGGCGCGCAATGCGATAGGGTGGCAGGCGCTCGATGCGCTGGCCGGCGAAGCTCACCTCGCCGCGAGCCGGCGGCACCAGCCCCATGATCGCCTTCATCGCCGTCGACTTGCCCGCACCGTTGCGCCCCAGCAGCGCCACGACCTCGCCCGCACGCACCTCCAGCGAGATGCCGTGCAGGATATGGGCGCGGCCGTAGAAGGCGTGCAGGTCCTTCACCTCCAGCATCGGCGGCGCCATCAGTGCGCGCTCCCGAGATACACCGCGCGCACATTGGGGTTGGCGCGCACTTCCTGCGGCGTGCCGCCGGCGATGAGCACGCCGCGGTCGAGCACGATGATACGGTCGGCCTGGGTGAAGACCACGTCCATGTCGTGCTCGGTGAACAGCACGGCGATGTTGCGCGCCCGCGCCAGCTGCGCCGTCAGTTCCATCAGCGCGACGCGCTCCTTCGGCGCCATGCCCGCCGTGGGCTCGTCCATGAGCAGCAGGCGCGGCTCGTTGGCCAGCGCGATGGCGAGTTCCACCCGTTTCAGGTCGCCATAGGCCAGCACGCCGCAGGTCCGCTCCGCCTGGTCGAGCATGCCGACCTGGTCGAGCAGCGCGTCGGCCTCGGCAGCGAACGCCGCACCGAAGCGCGACAGAAGCGAGCGCAGGCGGCCGGCATGCGAATAGAGCGCCATCTGCACGTTCTCGCGGACGCTGAGCGAGGCGAAGGTGGCGGTGATCTGGAAGGTGCGGCCGACGCCCAGGCGCCAGATGGCGCGCGGGCGCAGGCCGACGATGTCGCGGCCTTCGAGGCGCACGATGCCGGAGTCGGGCGTGAGCTGGCCGTTCAGCATGTTGAAGCAGGTGCTCTTGCCCGCCCCGTTGGGCCCGATCAGCGCCAGCATCTCGCCGGCCGAGATGGCGAAAGAGACATCGGCCACGGCCTGGACGCCGCCGAAGGACTTGTGCAGCCCCTCGACCTGGAGAACGGCCTGGCTCATGCCCGCTGCTCCCGCCAGCGCGCGACCAGTGCCTTCAGGCCGCCCACGAGGCCCTGCGGGAACAGCAGCACGATCAGCAGGATCACGCCGCCCATCACGGCGCGCCAGAACTCGGTGTTGCGGGCCACCACGTCACGCAGCCAGGTGAAGATCGCCGCACCGACCACCGGACCTGTCAGCGTTTCGACGCCGCCCAGCAGCACCATGATGAGACCGTCGGTCGACTGGGCGATCGAGATGCTCGACGGCGAGATGCTGCCCTTGGAGAAGGCATAGACTGCGCCCGCAAGACCGGCGAGTGCACCGACCAGCACGAAGGCCGCCCACTGGAAGCCGCGGAGGTCGATGCCGATCGCCTCGGCGCGCAGAGGCGAATCGCGGCCCGCCCGCAGCGCGTAGCCGAAGGGCGAGAACAGCACGCGCCACAGGAACACGATCCCGGCGCCGCACAGCACCAGCGCGAGATAGTAGTAGGCGGTCTTGTCGGCAAGCCAGGCGGGCGGCCAGATGCCGAACACGCCGTTGCTGCCGCCGGTCACCGAGTCCCACTGAAACACGATCGACCAGCTGATCTGCGCGAAGGCCAAGGTCAGCATGGCGAGATAGACGCCCGAGAGCCGCACGCAGAACCAGCCGTAGACGATGGCGAAGGCACCGGCGACCAGCGGCGCCAGCAGCAGTGCGGCTTCCATCGGCAGGCCGAAGCGTTTCATCAGCAGGCCCGCGGCATAGGCGCCGATGCCGAAATAGGCGGCATGGCCGAACGAAACCATGCCGGCCGGCCCCATGATGAAGTGCAGCGAGACCGCGAACAGCGCGAAGCAGACGATGTCGGTCAGCAGGATCGTGGTGTAGCGGTCGGCGGCCAACGGCACCAACGCGAGCAGCGCCAGCCAGACCAGGGCGAAGGTCCAGGACGGCACCTGCAGGCGCGGCGCCGGCTCCGCCGCCCGCTGCGCGGCCTGCGGCTTGCCCAGCAGCCCGTAGGGCCGCACGACCAGCACCAGCGCCATGATCAGGAACTCGACCACCAGGGTGAGTTTGGAGAAGGAAACCTCGAAGCCGAACCAGGTCACGGTGCCGATGCCGATGCAGAAGGCCTTGGCGACCCCGATGATGATGGCCGCGAGGAAAGCGCCGCCGATGCTGCCCAGCCCGCCGACCACCGTGACCACGAAGGCATCGGCGATGATGGCGAGGTCGAGTTCGAGGTTCGCCGGCTCGCGCGGGATCTGCAGCGCGCCGCCCAGTCCGGCCAGCACCGAGCCCACGAAGAACACCGAGGTGAAGAGCTTGGCCTGGTCGACGCCCAGCGCGCCCACCATCTCGCGATCCTGGGTGGCGGCCCGCACCAGCGCGCCCCAGCGCGTGCGCGTGAGCAGCAGCCAGATGGCCCCCAGCACGACCGGGCCGATGGCGATCAGCACCAGGTCGTAGGCCGGGATGCGCCGCCCCATGATCTCGACCGCCATCGACAGGCCCGGTGCGCGCGGCCCGACCAGATCCTCGGCGCCCCAGGTGAAGAGCGCGATGTCCTTGATCACCAGCACGACGGCGAAGGTCGCCAGCAGCTGGAACAGCTCCGGCGCGCGATAGATGCGCCGCAGCACCAGCACCTCGATCAGGATACCGACCAGCCCGACCGCAAGGGCCGCCAGCACGACGGCCCCCCAGAAGCCGAGCGGCGTGCGCCCGAAGAACTGGATCAGCGAATAGGCGCCGTAGAGTCCCAGCATGTAGAGCGAACCGTGCGCAAAGTTCACGATCCGCGTGACGCCGAAGATCAGCGACAGGCCGGCGGAGACCAGGAACAGCGACGCGGCGGCGGCCAGCCCGTTCAGGAGCTGGATGAGGATGGAAGCGAGGGTCACGCGATGGCCGAGGAAGAAGAAAATGTCATCCCGAGCACAGCGAGGGACCTTTCACGATGTCTCAAAGGTCCCTCACTTCGTTCGGGATGATAGCTTTATCGTCAGTTCTTCGGCCGCATCTTCTGGACGTCGGCGTCGCTCGGCAGGGCATCCTTGCCGTCGACGAAGCGCCAGTTCTTCATGTAGCCCTTGCCGTCCTTCACGCCGATCTGGCCGACATAGGCACCCATGGTCGACTGATGGTCGATCGGCCGGTACTCGATCATGCCGAAGGGCGTGATGAGCTTCAGGCCGCTCATGGCGGCGACCAGCTTGTCCTGGTCGAGCGAACCCGCCTTCTTGATGGCCTCAGCGGCGGACATCACGGTCGCGTAGCCGACGACCGAGCCCAGCCGCGGATAGTCCTTGAACTTGGCCTGGTAGGCGTTGAGGAACTTGGTGTGCTCGGGTGTCTTGAGTTCGCTCCACGGATAACCGGTGACGTACCAGCCGTCGGGCGATTCCTCCTTCAGCGGATCGAGATATTCCGGCTCGCCGGCCAGCAGATTGAAGACCTCGACGCCCTTGAACAGGCCGCGGGTCTGGCCCTCGCGCACGAACTTGGCGAGATCGGGACCGAACAGCGAGGAGAAGATCGCATCGGGCTTGGCGTCGGCCAGCGCCTGCGCCACGGCACCGGCATCGATCTTGCCGAGCGGCGTCGCCTGTTCGGCGACGAATTCGACGTCCGGCTGCTTCTCCTTCAGGAGCTTCTTGAAGGCGGCCGTTGCCGACTGGCCGTACTCGTAGTTCGGATAGACGATGGCCCAGCGCTTCTTCTTGAGCTTGACGGCATCGGGAATGAGCATCGCCGTCTGCATGTAGGTCGAGGTGCGCAGGCGGAACGTGTAGGCGTTGCCCTGGTCCCATACGATCTTGTCGGTCAGCGGCTCGGCGGCGATGAACAGAACCTTGCGCTGCTTGGCGAAGTCGGCGACGGCGAGGCCGACATTCGACGGGAAGGTGCCGATCAGGAA
>NZ_CAMFKM010000024.1 GCF_945957355.1 uncultured Reyranella sp.
AGCTTGTCGACGAAACCGCGCATCGGCTGGCGCGTGGTGTGGAACACGCCGATCATGCGGCAGTCCCAGGTGGCCATCACCGGCTTCGTGCGGCCCTCGATGGCGCCTTCCATGACGTTGAACAGGTCGTCGGCGCGGTCCGACACGTCGACATGCGGGTATTCCTTGAAGAGGACCAGCGCGGTGGCGTCGCGCATCGTGCCTTCGCCGATGTTGCAGTGGAGGTCGAGCTCGACGCCCACGGGAACGTCCGGCCCGACCACCTTGCGCACATGCGCGAGCAGGTCGCTTTCGCAGTCGTCATAGCCCTCGGCCACCATGGCGCCGTGCATCGACAGGAACACCGCATCGACCGGCATGGCGGCCTTGAGGTCCGCGATGATCTCGTCGCGGAACGCCTCGTAGACCTTCTTCACCGTCTTGCCGGCCGGCTGCGCGAACGCGCAGAGGCTCTCGACCACCTGCCAGCCCTTGGCCTCGGAGCGCTTGCGCCAGACGTCGAGCGGCGCGCCGAACATCGGGACCTTGTCGCCGTAGCTGCCCTTGCGGAACAGGCAGGTCTCCTCGAACAGGCCGAGTCCGGTCGGGATCGAGGCAAAGGTATTGGTCTCGGTGCCGAGGCACGCGGTGAAGATCTTTTTCATCTCGAATTCCGAAACTCTCTGAGGGGGAGGGACGACAGGGCGGCAACTCTACCGGCGTGCCCGACGAGGGCCAAGCTTATGTGCAGTCACGCAGCGCGCGGTCCATCAGCGCCGTCTCGCTGGAGCCTAGGTCGGCGCTGCCGAACTGGGCGAAGGGCATGCCCCCCAGCCGCGTCCCGGCATAGAGCGCGGCGAAGGGCGAGCCGGCTTCGACCAGCGCCGCCACGGCGGCGATCTTGGCCAGGCCCTCGCACAGGAAGCGCGCGCGGCGCTCGGCGGTGCCGGACTTCAACGTCTGCTCCAGGGCCTGGGCCAGCGGGCCGGTCTTGAAGGCCTGGTCGGCGGTGCGCACGAGACGCGAGAGCGTATCGGTCGCCGCCTCGGGATGGCGGCCGGCGGCGCGCAGCACGTCGAGCGCCATGACGTTGCCCGAGCCCTCCCAGATCGCATTCAGCGGCGATTCGCGGAAGTAGCGCGCCATCGGCAGGTCCTCGGTGTACCCGTTGCCGCCCAGGCACTCGAGCGATTCATAGACGAGCTGCGGCGTGCTCTTGCAGACCAGGAACTTCACGGCGGGGGTCAGCAGCCGCGCATAGGCCGCCTCCCGCGGATCGTGGGCGGCATGCTCGGCGGCGCGGATCAGGCGGAACACCAGCGCCACCTGCGCCTCGAGCTCCAGCGCCATGTCGGCCGCGACCGCGCGCATGGCGGGCTGGTCGGCCAGCCGTCGCTGAAAGACCGAGCGGTTGCGGATGTGGTGGATCGCCTGGCTGAGCGCGATGCGCGACTGGCCGGCCGAGGCGATGGCGCAATCGAGGCGCGTCAGGTTCACCATCTCGATGATGGTGCGCACGCCCGCGCCTTCGGCCCCCACGCGCTCGGCCCAGGCGCCGTGGAACTCGACCTCGGAGGAGGCATTCGACTTGTTGCCGAGCTTGTCCTTCAGCCGCTGGAAGCGGATCGCATTCTGCGAACCGTCGGGCCGGTAGCGCGGCATCAGGTAGCAGGTGAGGCCGTCTTTTGCCTGCGCCAGCACCAGGAAGGCATCGCACATCGGCGCCGACATGAACCATTTGTGGCCGGTGATCTCGACATGGTCGCCGCGCGCCGTCGCGCTCGTGATGTTGGCGCGCACGTCGGTACCGCCCTGACGCTCGGTCATGCCCATGCCCAGGGTCACGCCGTTCTTCTCCCACCAGGGCAGCGGCCGTGGATCGTAGGTGCGGGTCTGGATCTTCGGCAGCCACTTCGCCAGCAGCGCCGGCTCGGCGCGCAGCGCGCCGACGCAGGCGTGCGTCATGGTGATGGGGCACATGTGGCCGCTCTCGGCCTGGGTCGCGAGATAGAGGCGCACCGCGCGCGCCGCCATCGGGGCCGGCCTGTCGCTGCCATCGTGCGCCGAGGCGTGGATGCCGTGGCCGATGCTCTTCTGCATCAGTGCGTGATAGGCGGGATGGAATTCCACCAGGTCGAGCCGGTTGCCCTTGCCGTCCATGGTGCGCAGTTTGGGCGGGTTCTCGTTGGCCAGGCGCCCGAGATCGAGCGTCCCGGCCGCGCCGTAATCCCGGCCACAGGCCGCCAGCGCCGCGAGGTCGAGCCCCGCCCGCCCTGCCGCCTCGGCGAGCGGCCGGTCGGCCGAGAACAGGTCGACGTCGCCGAAGGCGGGCGACTGGTTGAACGAAGCGTCTTCGAGGAAGCCGGAAGCCATGAGGCCAGTCTGAACCTGCTATCCGGCGGACGGCAAGCGGCGAGCGGCCGTCTGTGCTATGTGCCCGGCATGCAGCTCGATTCCCTTACCGCCGTCAGTGCCGTCGACGGCCGCTATCGCACGACCTCCGAGGCGCTGGCCGGCTATTTCAGCGAATACGCACTCATGAAAATGCGTGTCCTCGTGGAGTGCGAGTATCTCGCCGCCCTCTCGGAGACCCCGGGCGTCGGCATGCGCCCGCTCACGGCCGCCGAAAAGGCGCTGCTGAAGGCCCTGTCCGACATCTCGGTCGAGGATGCACGGATCATCCGCAAGTTCGAGCGCGAGGGCCACGCCGGCACCCCCGCGACCAACCACGACGTGAAGGCGGTCGAATACTTCATCAAGCTGAAGCTGAAGGATTCGAGCCTCGTCGACGTGCTGGAGTGGGTGCATTTCGCGCTGACGTCGGAGGACGTGAACAGCACGGCCCATGCACTCTGCCTGCGCGGCGCGGTGGAGGCGGTGATGCTGCCGTCGCTTGCCAAGGTCGCGAAGGAGATCGAGGGGCTTGCCCGCCGGCACGCCGATACCGCCATGCTGGCGCGAACGCACGGCCAGAGCGCCACGCCCACGACCTTCGGCAAGGAGATGAACGTCTTCGCGACGCGTCTTGCCCGCCAGGTCGCCCATCTCCGCAGCAATCCCGTGCTGGTGAAGTTTGGCGGGCCGTCGGCCAACTACAACGCCCAGATGGTGGCATTGCCGCAGGTCGACTGGCTGGCCTTCGCCCACACCTTCGTCGAGCGCCTGAACGCGCCGGGTGAGGCTGGCGCACACCCGGTGCGTCTCGTGCTGAACGAGGTGACGACCCAGATCGAGCCGCACGACACGTTCGCGGAGATGTTCGACACGCTGCGCCGCATCGACACCATCCTGATCGACCTGTCGCAGGACATGTGGCGCTACATCTCCGACGGCTGGGTGACGCAGAAGCCGAAGGAGGGCGAGATCGGCTCGTCGGCGATGCCGCACAAGGTGAACCCGATCGACTTCGAGAACGCCGAGGGGAATTTCGGCGTCGCCAGCGCGCTGTTCGAGCATCTCTCGCGCAAGCTGCCGATCTCGCGCCTGCAGCGCGACCTTTCGGATTCGACGGTCGCCCGCACCTTCGGCACTGCCTTCGCCCATGCGCTGATCGGCTACGGCGCCCTGCTGCGCGGCTTCGGCAAGGTGAGCGTGAACGAGGCGGCCCTCACCGAGGCGCTGATGGCGCATCCGGAAGTGCTGGCCGAGGCGATCCAGACGATGCTGCGCGTCGCCGGGGTCGAGATGCCGTATGAGAAGCTGAAGGCGCTGACACGGGGCCGGCAGGTGACGCTGGCCGATTTCGCCACCTTCATCGACGGTCTCGACGTCGAGGCCGAACTCAAGGCGCGGCTGCGGGCACTGCGGCCGGAAACCTACACCGGCCTCGCCGGACTGCTGGCGAAGAAATAGGTCGCTTCGCTCCTCTCCCCTTCCCGGAGGAGAGGAGCGACAAGGATCAGGCGGCGAACTTGCCGAATTCCCAGTTGCGGCCGGGGGCGGCGGCGAACAGGGCCTTGGTGTAATCGGCCTTGGGCGAACCGAAGACCTGTTCGGCCGAGCCGTATTCGACGACGCGGCCCTTGCTCATCACCGCGACGTAGTCGCAGATCTGCGCGGCGACGCGCAGGTCGTGGGTGATGAAGAGCACGGCCAGGTTCAGGCGGACGCGGATCTCGTCCAGCAGTTCCAGCACCTGCTTCTGCACCGACACGTCGAGCGCCGACACGGCTTCGTCGGCGATGAGCAACTCGGGCTCCATGGCGAGCGCGCGCGCGATACAGATGCGCTGGCGCTGGCCGCCCGAGAACTGGTGCGGGAAGCGGTCGAGCGCATTGGGATCGAGCCGCACCGTCTCCATCAGCTTGCGCGCGCGGGCCATCGCCTCCTCGCGCCCGATGCCGAAGTTCATCGGCCCCTCGATGATGAAGTCGCCCACGGTGATACGCGGGTTCATCGAGCGGTAGGGATCCTGGAAGACGATCTGGACGCGGCGGCGATGCGGGCGCAGCTTGCTGGCCGACATGGTCGCGATCTCGGTGTCGCCGATATAGATCTTGCCCTCGGTCGGATCGATCAGGCGGGCGATGCAGCGCGCCACGGTCGACTTGCCGGAACCCGATTCGCCCACGATGCCGAGAGTCTCGCCACGGCGGATGTCGAGGTCGACGTCCACGGCGGCCTTCACGACCCTCGCCTTCTGGAAGAAGGCGTTGCTCGTATAGAGCTTGCCGAGCTTCTCGGTGCGCAGGATGGTCTTGCCGTCGCGCCGCACGCCGCGATGGACGGGCGTGATCGACGGCACGGAGGAGATCAGCATCTTGGTGTAGTTCTGAACCGGCCGGGACAGGATCTGCTCGGTCGGGCCCATCTCCACCAGCTCGCCCCAGCGCAGCACCGCGACGCGATGGGCGATCTCGGCCACGACGCCGAAATCGTGGGTGATGAACAGCACGCCCGTGCCCTGGCCGGCCTGCAGCTCGGCGACAAGCTTCAGGATTTCGGCCTGGGTGGTCACGTCGAGGGCGGTGGTCGGCTCGTCGGCGATCAGCAGCACCGGATCGAGCACCAGCGCCATGGCGATCATGATGCGCTGGCGCTGGCCGCCCGAAAGCTGGTGCGGGAAGGAGGCATAGATGCGCTCCGGCTCCGGCAGCTTCACGCGGTCCAGGATGGCGATGATCTTCGCCTTGCGCGTTGCCGCGTCGAGACTGGTGTGGGTATTCAGCACCTCGTCGATCTGGTCGCCGCAGGTCATGACGGGATTCAGTGCCGTCATCGGCTCCTGGAAGATCATCGACATGCGCGTGCAGCGCAGCTCGCGCAGCCGGCTTTCAGTCGCGGTCAGGATGTTCTCGCCCTCGAGCAGGATCTCGCCCGAGGTCGGCTTCAGCGCCTTGGCCAGCAGACCCATGACGGTGAAGGCGATCACCGACTTGCCCGAACCGGATTCGCCGACGAGGCAGACGATCTCACCGGGATTGACGGTGAAGCTCACCTTCTCGACGGCATGGACCCGGTCGCCGCCCTTGGGCAGGGCGACGCTCAGGTTGCGGACTTCGAGGACGGGTTTCTTGGTTTCGGTCGACATCAGACTTTCTTGCTCATCTTCGGATCGAGCGTGTCGCGCAGACCGTCGCCCATGATGTTGATGGCCAGCACCGTCAAGGCAAGGAAGATGCCGGGATAGAGGATGTTGTGCGGGAACACGCGGAACAGCGTGCGGCCCTCGGCCATGATGTTGCCCCAGCTCGGGATCTCCGGCGGGATGCCGATGCCCAGGAAGGACAGTGCGGCCTCGGTCAGGATCGCGGCGGCGGCGAGGAAGGTGCCCTGCACGATCAGCGGCGCCACGGTGTTGGGCAGGATGTGGCGGAACATCAGGACCCAGGTCGGCGTGCCGACCGAGATCGCGCCCTCGACGTACGGCTCCTCGCGGACCGTCAGCACGATCGAGCGGACGAGTCGCACGACACGGGGCACGTCGGGCACCACGATGGCGAAGACCACGGTGATCAAGCCGGCGCGCCAGATCGAGACGAGGGCGATCGCGAGCAATATGCCCGGAATCGCCATCAACCCATCCATGACGCGCATGATGATCCCGTCAGCCCACCTGATGTAGCCGGACACCAGGCCGATCACCATGCCGATGATGACGGCGATGATCGAGACGGCGACGCCCACGGAAAGCGAAACGCGCGCGCCGTAGAGGACGCGGCTGTAGACGTCGCGACCCAGGCTGTCGGTCCCCATGATGGCAACGCGCTTGGCCGTCGTCCCGTCGTCGAGGCGATAGGTAATCTCGGTGCCAGGCTTCTTGTTGCGGGCCGCCGGATCGATCCGGGTCGGATCGACCGTGCCGAGGAACGGCGCCAGGATGGCGATCAGCAGCATGGCGAGCAGGATGAGGCCGCCGACGATCACGTTGGGGTTGCGGAGAGCAACGAGCCAGAGGCTCTTGCGCTTGGTCGACGCCGCCGCGATGGAGGCGGAGTCGACGACTTCTTCAGTGATCGCGCTCAATACCGGATCCTCGGGTCGAACAGGGTGTAGCTGATGTCGATGAGCAGGTTGATCACGACATAGACGACGGAGAAGAGAAGAATGACGGTCTGGATGGTCGGGAAGTCGCGGCTCAGCACCGCTTCTACGGTCAGACGGCCGAGACCCGGCAGGCCGAAGACGCTTTCCGTCACCACCGCGCCGCCGATCAGGATGGCGATGCCGAGGCCGATCACGGTGAGGATCGGCACCGCGGCATTGCGCAACGCATGGCGCATCAGCACCACGCGGTTGGACAGTCCCTTGGCGCGGGCGGTGCGGATGTAGTCCTCGTTCAGCACTTCGAGCACCGAGGCGCGCGTGATGCGCGAGATCAGGGCGATGAAGCCGACCGACAGGGTGAGCGACGGCAGCACCATGCGTTCGAGGAACTGCCAGAAATTGACCCCGATGCGGACATAGCCCTGCACCGGCAGCCAGCCCAGTTCGATGGCGAAGACGTAGATCAGGCAGTAGCCGATCACGAAGCCCGGCACCGAGAAGCCGAGCACGGAAAAGCCCATTACGGCGCGGTCGAGCAGGGAGCCCTGGCGGTAGGCGGCCATGACGCCGATCGGCACCGAAACGGTGACGGCGAAGAGCAGGGTGCAGATCGCGAGAGCAAGCGTCGGCTCGACGCGCTGCGCGATCAGCTCCGCGACGGTCTTCTTGAAGAAGAAGCTCTCGCCGAAATTGCCCTGCAGGACATTGCCGATCCAGATGGCGAACTGCGTCCAGATCGGCTCGTCGAGGCCGAGCTTGGTGCGGATGTCGGCAATCTGGTCCGAAGTGGCGTTGTCGCCGGCGATGACCGCGGCGGGATCGCCCGGCGTCAATCGCAGCATGAGAAAGACGAAGATGGCCACCACCGCGAGCACCGGGATGATGGCTATGAGACGACGGGCAATAAAGTCGAGCATTTTCCCTCTACGTGTCACCTGGGCGGAGCGAAAGGTCCTTCGCTCCGCCCAGGATGACAACAGGACCGCCGGATGGCGGCCCCGCTGTCACTTCTTCTCGATGTTCCACATCACCGGCACCGGCGCCTTCAGCCAGCCCGAGATGTTGGAGCGCATGGCGCCCGGCCCGTACCACTGGCCGATCCAGCCATACTGCGCCGTTTGCAAGGCCCGGGCCTGAACGGCCGCGGCGAGCGCCTTATTCTTCACCGGATCGGTTTCCTTCGCGTAGGCGTCGCGCAGCTTTTCCATCTCCGGATCGTTCGGCCAGCCGAACCATGCCTTGTCACCGTTCGCGACCATGTAGGAAGTCGAGATCGGGTTCAGGATGTCCGCCGCCACCGAGAATGTGTGGAAGATGTTCCAGCCGCCTTGACTCACGGGACCCTTGTTGGTTCGACGCGTGACGACGGTTTGCCAGTCCATCGACTGCATGTCGACCTTGAAGCCGCCCTGTTCGAGCAGCGCCTTTGTCACAGGGGCGGTGTTGGTGAGCACCGGCAGGGTCGTCGACTGCAGCAGCACGATCGGCGTGCCGTCGTAGCCCGCTTCCTTGAGCAGCGCCTTCGACTTCTCGAAGTTCGGCTTCACGAACAGGTCGCCCGGCGCATTGACGGCGTTGGGCGTGCCGCAGATGAAGGCGGCCGTGCAGACCTTGTAGAACTCGGGCTCGCCGACGGTCGCCTTGAGATAGTCCTCCTGGCGGATGCTCAGCAGCGCGGCCTCGCGGATCTTCGGATTGTTGAACGGCGGCTGCAGCCAGTTCATGCGGAAGATGAACTGGTGACCGAGCGGGTTCCAGTTGAAGAGCGTGACGCCCTTTTCCTTCTTGAGGACGGGGATCAGATCGTGCGGCGGCTGTTCGATGACGTCGATCTCGCCCGCGGCGATCGCATTCACCTGCTGCTGGGGATCGGGCATCTCGATGATCTCGACCCGATCGACCTTGACCACCTTGCCGCCGGCGAGGCCCGAGGGCGGCTCGGCGCGCGGCTTGTACTTGGTGTTCTTGGCGTAGACGTGCTTCTCGCCGGGCTTGGACTCGGCGTTCACGTAGATGAACGGGCCCGAGCCGATCTGGCTGTCGATCTGCTTGAAGGGGTCGGTGTCGGCGACCCGCTTCGGCATCATGAACGGAACCTGCGACGACGGCTTGCCGAGCGAATCGAGGACGAGTCCGTACGGCTCCTTGAGCACCATCTGGAAGGTCTTGGGACTGACCTCCTTGAACTCCTTCACGAAGTCCATGAGCTTCTGGCCCATCGCGTCGCGGGCGCCCCAGCGCTTGATCGAGGCGATGCAGTCCTCGGACGTCACCGGCTTGCCGTCGTGCCACTCGAGGCCGTCGCGCAGGGTGAAGGTCCAGACCGTCTTGTCGGCGGAGACCTCGTACTTGTCGACCATCTGCGGCTTGACGGCGTTGTTCTCGTCGGCCGCAAACAGCGTGTCATAGATGAAGTAGCCGTGGTTGCGGGTAACATAGGCCGTCGTCCAGATCGGATCGAGGATGGTCAGGTTGCCGTTCTGCACGAACTTGACGACCTTGCCCTGGGCCAATACCGGCCCCGCGCTCGACAGGATCGCTCCGGCAACCATCGCCGCGAGCGTACGCTTCATCACTTTTTTCATCAGCCCCCTCCGGGTTTCTTCCCCATCGAAGAAGGCAGGGACCGCCTGCCTTCGTCGATGGGCGCGCGGGGCAGGGCCCCGCGCGCGGATCGGGCTACTTCTTGGAGACGTTCCAGAACACCGGCGCCGGGGCGATCAGGTTGCCCTCGATGTTGTTGCGGCGCGCCAGCGGCGCGTACCACTGGCCGACGTTGATGTGGGTCGGATGATCGACCCAGTACTTCTGGAGATCCTCGACGATCTGCTTCTGCTTCGCCGGATCGGTCTCCTTGGCGAACTGGTCGCGGAACTTCTCGATCGTCGCGTCGCACGGCCAGCCGAACATGGCCTTGTCGCACGAGGCGTTGAAGAAGCCGGCCATCACCGGATTGAGGATGTCGGCCGCCACCCACGAGGTGAGGAAGGCGTGCCAGCCGCCCTGGCTCGGCGGGTCCTTCTTGACGCGGCGCGCGACCAGCGTCTGCCAGTCCATCGACACCATGTCGACCTTGAAGCCGGCGCGCTCCATCTGCGCCTTGGCGACCGGGGCGAGGTTGGTGAGGACCTGCAGGTCGGTCGAGTGCATCAGCACGATCGGCGTGCCGTCATAGCCGGCCTCGGTGAGGAGCTGCTTGGCCTTGGCGGCGTTGCCGTTCAGCACGTCGGCCATGCCGGCGTCGGTCGCCAGCGGCGTGCCGCACACGAACGGCGCCTTGCAGACCTTGTACCACTGCGGATCGCCGATCGTGGCCTTGAGGAAGTCCTCCTGGGCGAAAGCCACGAACACGGCGTGGCGGACCTTCGCATTGTCGAAGGGCTTGGCCGTGCTGTTGAAGCGGAAGGTGTACTGGTTGCCGGTCGGGTTGCCGTTCAGCAGGTTGATGTTCTTGTCCTTGGCGAGCAACGGCAGCAGGTCGTGACCCGGCGCCTCGATCATGTCGATCTCGCCGCTCTGCAGGGCTCCGATCTGGGTTTGCGCGTCCGGCATCGCGATCCACTCGACGCGGTCGACCTTGACGACCTTGCCGCCGGAAAGGCCCGAGGGCGGCTCGGCGCGTGGCTTGTACTTGGTGTTCTTGACGTAGACGATCTTCTCGCCGGGCTTCCATTCATCGGCCTTGAAGATGAACGGGCCCGAACCGATGACGTCCTCGACCTTGATCTGCTGCATCGGGTCGGTTTCGGCCGTCTTCTTCGGCATCATGAACGGCACGTTCGACGACGGCTTGCCGAGCGACTGGAGCACCAGGCCGTACGGCTCCTTCATCTTCAGCTTGAAGGTCTTGGCGTCGACGACCTCGAGCCCTTCGGCCGACGCCATCAGCTTCTGACCCATCGAATCGCGCGCGGCCCAGCGCTTGATCGAGGCGACACAGTCCTCGGCGGTGACCGGCGTGCCGTTATGCCATTCGAGACCGTCGCGCAGCGTGAAGGTCCAGGTCAGCTTGTCGGCGGACACGTCGTACTTGTCGACCATCTGCGGCTTGACGTCGAACTTCTCGTCCATGGCGAACAGCGTGTCCCACACCATGTAGCCGTGGTTGCGCTGGATGTAGGCCGTGGTCCAGATCGGATCGAGGATCTTCACGTCCGAATGCATCACGACCTTGAGCGTCTGCGCCTGCACCGGGGCAGTGGCCATGAAGCCGCTGACACTCGCCGCAGCGATGACGGCCAACGCCGACTTCCTGAATGAAAACATGATTTTTTAGCTCCCTGTCTCGCGGCCAATTCTTGCCCTCGCACACGCTTGCAAGAATCGAGCCGCCCCACCGGACAGTAGCAACCGGGAACCCCCCTCTGACAAGCCGATTCAGGAGCCGCGCAGAAGGTCAGCGGGGCTTGTTGATCGCCTGTTCGAGCAGCTGGAGCACGCCTTCGGAGGCAGCGGAGGCGACGATGTCGCCGAATCCCGCCCACGATCCTTTCGCCGCGGCGAGCGGCACCGGATTGGACTGCTCGATGTCGCCGACATTCTTGCCGGCCGGATCCTTCACGACCCATTTGACGACGAGCCGCGCCATGCGGTCGTCGATCGGGGTCATGTTCACCGTGCCGACCACGGTAAAGGTACCCTCTTCTGCCTGGTCGACGATCACCAGCTTGCTCGATCCCAGCGCACGGCGCATGCCCGACGTCAGCTGGCGGTTGCCGTCAGATGGCGCCCCGGTGACCGGTGCCACCAGCACCTTGACCTGCGGTTCGGCGGGCTTGGCGGCAACCGGTGTCGGGGTCGTCGTGCTCGTCGGCACGGCGCCGTCCGGCGGCGGCGGTGCGGCCGGATCGGCCGGGTATTCGTAGGGAATGGTGACGCCGGCCGCGACCTGTCCCGGAGCCTTCGGAATGAAGTTGGGCGGCTTGCCGATCAGGGTCGCGACCCGGGGCGCGGCCTGCTGGGCGATGCGCGAGATCAGGCGCTCGGCCTGCTCGGCATAGTCCTCGGGCGGGGCCCGCGTCTTCACGGTCGTCGGTTCGTCGGTGCGGGGCTTGCCGCGGATGCGCCAGTCGACCTGGATCTCGATCGACATGCCGGCGTCGCGGGTGCTCATCACGCCGTCGACCTGGATCGGCGCCTCGGCAGGGGCCACGGCAGCCACGATGCCGTAGGACTGGAGTTCGATGGCGAGGGCGGCCGCGACACGTTCACCCATTTCCGGCGGCATGTTGCGCGGCGGGCTGATCGCGACCTCGGCCTTGTCGCGGATCTGGCGTCCGTAGGAAACCCGGGACGAATCGTGCTCGAACGGCCTCGGGGCTCCGCCGCACGCCGCGAGGGCGAGCAGGCAGAGCAGCGTCACAACATGGCGCATGTCGCGATGACCCCGAGCAGGCAGCAGACCATCAGGAAGTAGAAATAGGGCACGTCAGGGCGCGAGGGCGATCGCCGACAGGCCGCGCCCGTAGTCGCGCACGCCCTGGAGCGTATTGCGGCGATAGCTGAAGAAATCGTCGGTGCCGCTCAGCGTGTCGTGGCCGGTGGCGGTGACGGCGACGCCATTGCGGGCAATGCGGTGCACGAGATAGCCGGGCAGGTCGAACATGAAATGCCCGGCGCGCGTGGCGGTCCGGAAGAAGGCGGCGTTCGCCTCGTCCTGCGCCAGGAACGGTGCGGGAAATTCGGGCCCGACCTCATAGGATTCCGGCCCGATGCAGGGACCGACAACGACCCGGATGCGCTCGCGCCGTGCGCCGAGCTTCTCCATTGCCGCGATCGTCGTGTCGACGACGCCGCCCAGCGCGCCCTTCCAGCCGGCATGCGCCGCGCCGATCACCGAGGCTTCGCCATCGGCCAGCAGCACCGGCGCGCAGTCGGCCGCCAGCACGCCCAGCACCACGCCCGGCCGGTCGGTCACGAGACCGTCGGCCTTCGGCGCGCCGGGCGAACTCCAGCGCTCGTCCGCGACGGTGAGCACGTCGGTCGAATGGGTCTGGTGGACGGTCTGCAGGTCAGGCTCGCCGAGGCCGAACTGCTCCGCCACGCGGCGGCGGTTCTCGCGCACGTTGTCGGGCGAATCCCCCGACCCGTAGCCGCAGTTCAGCGAGGAATAGAGACCGCTGCTGACCCCGCCCCGGCGGGTGAAGAAGCGGTGTTGCACCCCGTCGAGGGCGGCGAGGGTCTGGGACTGGATCATTTATTGGTCCGAGAGGGCTTCGTCCGAGGGGATGTCCGTAAAGCCGGCTGGTGGAGCGCTCTTGCCGTCGCCGAGGGCCAGCACGCGGAACAGGGTGCCCATTTGCTCGGGCGCGATCAAGCGAGCCGATGCCGCATCGATGGCATCGGCCTGCGCCGCTTTTGCATTGCGCTTCAATGCCTGTGCACGTTCGAGGAGACCGAGGCGGCGCAGGAATTCACCCTGGCCCACGGGCCCGAAGGCAGGCACGCCGGCCGCCGCCGCGAGGGCCGCGAAGTCGACATGGGCGCTGAGATCGGTCTCGCCGGGGCGGTCGAGAATGCCTGCCCCCTGATGGCGACGCACCGCCTGCAGCGAGGCGGCGCGGCCCGCGCTCTCCAGCCCGTAGTCGATGATGAGCGCCCATCCGCCGTCTCGGGCGATGCGCGTGCCGATGGCGCCCGCCAGGGCCCGTCCGGCCTCGCTGAGTTCCGCTTCGGCGCCTTCGTCGGCTTCCGCCAACAGCGAGGCGAAGGGCGTGGTGCCCGGCGCCAGGGCCAGTCGCAGCCCGCCCTGCTCGTCGAGGCCGACCATGCGCTCGCGCCAGCCCTTGGCCGTGCGGTGGAACTGCCGCACAGGCAGCGCATCGAAGAATTCGTTGGCGACCAGCAACAGCGGCCCTGCGGGGACCTCGTCGAAGCGCTCGTGCCAGGTCGGATTGTACGCGTGCAGGGCGGCGCGCTGGGCCTCGCGCATCGGCGCATTGGTGTCGACGAGATGCAGGTCGATCGCGGCGTGGAAGCCCGGCACGCCGCGCGTCGCGCGTAGCGCGTCGGCCATCAGCGTGCCGCGGCCGGGCCCGAGTTCGACCAGCCGCACGGGCGACGGACGGCCCATCGCCAGCCAGCGTTCCGCCAGCCAGGCGCCGATCAGCTCGCCGAACATCTGCGAGATCTCGGGCGCGGTGGTGAAGTCGCCGGCGGCGCCGACCGGTACGGCGCGGCGGTAGTAGCCCAGCCGCGGATGGCCCAGCGCCTCGGCCATGAAGTCGGCGAGCGAGATCGGCCCGGTGAGCGCGATGCGGCGCGCGATCAGCCCGCCGAGTTCGGTCACGGCAGTGCGGGCTTCCGGTAGGCGCGCAGGATCAGCCAGGCGCCGAACAGCAGCACGGGCATCGACAGCACCATGCCCATGCTGAGCCAGTTCGTGCCGAGCAGGAACCCCAGGAACGAGTCGGGCTCGCGGAAGAGTTCGCCCACGATGCGGGCGAGGCCGTACCCGGCACAGAACACGCCGGTCAGCAGGCCGGGCCGGCGGCGGCCCTCGGTGAGCTTCCACACCGCGACCACGACCAGGGTCAGTAGCACGCCCTCGAAGAAGGCCTGGTAGAGCTGGCTGGGATGGCGCGGCAGGGGGCCGCCGCGCGGAAACACCATGGCCCACGGCACGTCGCTGATCCTGCCCCACAGCTCGCCGTTGATGAAGTTGGCGAGGCGGCCGAAGAACAGGCCGAGCGGCGCCACGAGCGCCACCAGGTCCGACAGCATGAAGGGGTCGGTCTGGTTACGCCGCGCGAAGAGAAGAATGGCGGCGATGACGCCGAGCAGCCCGCCGTGGAACGACATGCCGCCCTCCCACAGGGTGAGCGCGGCCAGCGGATGCTGCAGATAGAAGCCCGGCTTGTAGAACAGCACGTAGCCCAGCCGTCCGCCGAGGATGACGCCGAGCGCCGCCCACAGCAGGAAGTCGTCGATCTTGAGCGGCGACAGCACCTTGGGCGGCTGCTCGCAGACGCGCCGCATGACCTGCCAGCCGATCACCAGGCCCGCGATATAGGCCAGCGCATACCAGCGGATGGCGAAGGGTCCCAGCTGGACCAGGACGGGATCGATCTCCGGATAGGGGATCGCCAGGGGAAGCGCGGCCAGGAGGATGGCGGGAAGGGTGCTCATGAAGGCGACCCTTATAGCGGGGGAATCGCGTCCCTAAAATCGTCGCGGCGCCGATCCGGGGGGATCGGCGCCGCTGGGACTATCCGAACGAGGTTTTATTGGTTTTAGCGAGAGGGGGCGTCGGAAGGTCCTTTTCGGTTCAGGCTTCGCCGACCGTCTCCAGGATGGAGGCGGTCAACGCGTCGGCGGGGCTCTTGCCGGCCCAGACGACGTACTGAAAGGCGGGATAGAAGCGCTCGCTTTCGGTGATCGCCACCTCGACGAGGTCGTTCAGCTGCTCGGCCATCAACCCCTTGGTCCCGCGCAGCGGGATGGCGTGGCGGAACATCGGCAGGCCTTCCTCGGTCCACAGATCGAAGTGACCCAGCCACATCTTCTCGTTGATCAGGGCGAGCAGCCCGTGAATGTCCGAATGCCGTTCGGTCGGAATGCGAACGTCGTAGGCGCAGGTGAAATGCAGCGCCTCGACATCGTCGCGCCAGCTGAAGAACATGCGGTAGTCGCACCAGCGGCCGGCGACCTCGACGGCGATTTCCCGGTCCGAGGTCCGGTCGAAGGGCCAGTCGTTGGCGGAAACGACCTTCTCGATCATTTCGAGCGGATTGAGATCAGACTTCAAACGTGTCCGCTCATGTCGAGATAACGCCATAGAGCTACTCCCCAACCATTCCGCCGTGCGGCTACGCAGAGCCATTCTTGAGGCGGGTGGCCGACATATCGTGGTGGGCACCCAACAACCCACTAGCGCTAGCCTGCCAAAGGATATCTCCCCGCGCAATAAGAAATGGCCGTGTAAAACGGGGAAAGAGTCAGGGATTCCATGAATTTAATCCCCAACGTTAAGATTCGAGTCCGGCGATTCCGCAGAACGATTCGGGGGAATCTGCCGAAAAATTGAGCAAATGACTCGTCGGTCGCTGGATTTCGCGGGATTTGTGCAGGTTCCGGGCGATTGGCACACCGCTTGCCTTTGCAGCCTCCAAGCGCGCCCGGCACCAAGACGTGCCGACGCCAAGACCTGGAGGAGGCTTCGATGTTCAAGGACCCGTTCGATCCCAAGGCCTTGCTGGGTCGAGGTGGCTGCAGCTGCGGTGGCAACCATGCCCAGGCCGACCATGCCCGCCTGACCGCGGCGCCCGCGCCGTCTGGGGAGGAGGACCGCTGGAACCGGGTGGTCGATGCCGCCGTCCTGCGCGCGGTGTTCCCGGTCGACGCCCAGCGCCGCCAGTTCCTGAAGACGGTCGGCGCGGCCACCGCGATGGCCGCCATTTCGTCCGTCCTGCCACTCGGCGCGGCGCGCGAGGCCTTTGCCCAGGGAGGCGCGCCGGAGAAGAAGGACCTGAAGGTCGGCTTCATCCCGATCACCTGTGCCACGCCGATCATCATGGCCCATCCGATGGGCTTCTATTCCAAGCAGGGGCTGAACGTCGAAGTCGTGAAGACCGCAGGCTGGGCGGTGATCCGCGACAAGTCCCTGGCGAAGGAATACGACGCCTCGCACATGCTCTCGCCGATGCCGCTCGCGATCTCGCTGGGCGTCGGCTCGAATCCGGTGCCGTGGACGATGCCGGCGATCGAAAACATCAACGGCCAGGCGATCACCCTCGCCAACAAGCACAAGGACAAGCGCAACCCGAAGGACTGGAAGGGCTTCCGCTTCGCCGTCCCGTTCGACTATTCGATGCACAACTACCTGCTGCGCTACTACGTGGCGGAGGCGGGCCTCGATCCCGACAAGGACATTTCGATCCGCTCGGTGCCGCCGCCGGAAATGGTGGCCAACCTGCGCGCCGACAATCTCGACGGCTATCTCGGCCCCGATCCGTTCAACCAGCGTGCCGTGTACGATGGCGTGGGCTTCATCCATATCCTGACGAAGGAGATGTGGGACGGCCATCCCTGCTGCGCCTTCGCCGTCAGCAAGGAATTTGCCACCCAGAATCCGAACTCCTATCGCGCACTGCTAAAGGCGATCATCGACGCCACCGCCTATGCGCAGAAGCAGGAGAACCGCAAGGAGATCGCCAAGGCGATCGCGCCGCAGAACTACCTGAACCAGCCCGAGACGGTGCTGGAGCAGATCCTCACCGGCACCTATGCCGACGGTCTCGGCGGGGTGAAGAAGGATCCCAATCGCATCGGCTTCGATCCCTTCCCGTGGAACCAGTTCGCCATCTGGATCCTGACCCAGATGAAGCGCTGGGGGCAGCTCAAGGCCGATGTCGACTATGCCAAGGTCGCCCAGGAGGTTTTCCTCGCCACCGATACCGCCAGCATGATGAAGGAGATGGGCCTCACCCCGCCCGATCCGTCGAAGAAGACGATCGTGGTCATGGGCAAGCCCTTCGATCCGGCCAAGCCCGCCGAGTACGTGAACAGCTTCGCCATCAAGCGGACCTGATGATGATGAGACAGTATCAATTGCTGGGGGCGCGCGACTCCAGTCGCGCGTCATGCTTGGCGGTCAAAGAAGATCGCGCCACTGGAGTGGCGCGCCCCCAGCCATGAAAACCTCGCTCGGCGTGCGGGCGGGGCTGCTGTCGGTGCTGATCTTCGTGGCGATCGTCGGTGTCTGGCAGGTCGCCACCATGCCGACGGCGGGCAGCGGCCCGGCGATGGATCCGGAATACGCCAAGCTGGTGGGCGCCGCGGCAGCCACCGGGTCGAAGTCGGCGATGCCGACCCCGGCCGACATCGCCGCCACGATCTGGAAGCACCTCGCCGATCCCTTCTACGTGCGCGGCAGCAACGACAAGGGCATCGGCATCCAGCTGGCCTATTCGCTGGGCCGCGTGCTGCTGGGCTTCGGCCTCGCGGCGCTCGTTGCCATTCCGCTGGGCTTCCTGATCGGCATGTCGCCTTTGGTCTATCGCGCGCTCGATCCCTTCATCCAGATCCTGAAGCCGGTGTCGCCGCTCGCCTGGATGCCGCTCGCCCTCTACACGATCAAGGACAGCGCCATCTCCTCGATCTTCGTGATCTTCATCTGCTCGATCTGGCCGATGCTGATCAACACCGCGTTCGGCGTCGGTAGCGTGCGCAAGGAATGGCTGAACGTGGCGCGCACCCTCGAGGTCGGCCCGTTCCGCACGGCCTTCAAGGTGATCCTGCCGGCCGCGGCGCCGACCATCATGACCGGCATGCGCATCTCCGTCGGCATCGCCTGGCTGGTGATCGTGGCGGCCGAGATGCTCGTGGGCGGCACCGGCATCGGCTACTTCGTGTGGAACGAGTGGAACAACCTCTCGATCGCCAACATCGTGACGGCGATCCTGCTGATCGGCCTGGTCGGTCTGCTGCTCGATCAGGGCCTGGCCTGGCTGGCCAAGCTCGTCACCTATCCGGAATAGGCGCGCCATGGAGAACCGTCCGCTCATCAGCGTCGAAGGACTGGCGCGCCGCTTCGGCGACACCGGCCAGCCCGCGGTGTTCGAGGACATCTGGTTTGGCATCGACAAGGGCGAGTTCTGCTGCCTGATCGGCCATTCCGGCTGCGGCAAGACCACGATCCTGAACGTGCTGGCCGGCCTCGACCGTCCGAGCGGCGGCGCCGTCATCGTCGACAACCGCGAGATCGACGGGCCGAGCCTCGACCGCGCCGTGATCTTCCAGGGCCACGCGCTGCTGCCGTGGATGACGGTGATCGGCAACATCGCCTTCGCCGTCTCCTCGCGCTGGCCGAGCTGGGATCGCGCCAAGGTGCAGGAGCATGCGCGGCAGTTCATCGAACTGGTCGGGCTCGCGGGCGCGGAGAACAAGCGGCCGGCCCAGCTGTCCGGCGGCATGAAGCAGCGGGTCGGCATCGCCCGTGCGCTCTCGATCCAGCCCAAGATGCTTCTGATGGACGAGCCGTTCAGCGCCCTCGATGCCCTGACGCGGGGCATGCTGCAGGACGAGGTGCTGCGCATCTGCGCCGACACGCAGCAGACCGTGTTCATGATCACCCACGACGTCGACGAGGCGATCCTGCTCGCCGACAAGATCGTGCTGATGACCAACGGTCCGGGCGCAAAAATCGCCGAGATCGTGGTCAATACGATGCCGAAGAACGAGCGGCACCGGAACGACCTGCATCGCCATCCGCAGTACTACGCGATCCGCAACCACCTCGTGGAGTTCCTCGTCAATCGCTCGAAGGCGTTTGACAGGGAGATCGCCGCGCATGGCTACGACCCGCGGCGGCCGAAGCTGGTGAAGCCTGGCCTCATGTCCACAAAATTGTCGGCGGTCAATCCGCCGGCCGAGATCGTGCCTTTAACAACCGGGAGACGGCAATGAAGCGGGCTGAAGTCACAGAGAAGATCCTGACGGCCAAGCGGCTGAAGGAACTGACCTGGGAGGAGATCGCCAAGAAGATCGGCGGCGCCTCCAAGATCATCGTCACCGCGGCCTGCATGGGTCAGATGAAGATGACCAAGGAGCAGGCCACCAAGGCCGGCAAGCTGTTCGGCCTGGGCAAGGAAGAAGTCCTGCTGCTGCAGGAAGTTCCCTATCGCGGCTCGCTGCCCCAGATCCCGCCGACCGATCCGCTGATCTACCGCTTCTACGAGCTGGTGCAGGTCTATGGCACGACCTGGAAGGAGCTGATCCAGGAGGAGTTCGGCGACGGCATCATGTCCGCCATCGATTTCGACATGACCCTGGAGCGCCAGCCCGACCAGAAGGGCGACCGGGTGAAGATCGGCATGTCGGGCAAGTTCCTGGGCTACAAGAGCTACTGAGGTCTTATTTAGAGGTCCCTCACTTCGTTCGGGATGACACCGCTTTTGTGGTCGGCGCACCTGCGCCAATTCAAGCGAGATTGTCATCCCGAGCGTAGCGAGGGACCTTTCGCTTCCCCTTCCTTGCCCGGAAGTTCTCCGCTATTCAGGATTGTCAACAATCGACGATCCGGATTTTCAGGAGGCCGTTTGTCCGTTTCCGATGTCTCGACGAGCGATGTCGGCGCGCTTCTCGACCGCGTGCCGAAGGCGACGCTGCGCGCGCATATCGTCGAGCGGCTGCGGCTCGCGATCCTGGCGGGCGACATTCCGCCGGGCGCGCCTCTGGTCGAGACGGCGCTGTCGGAGCGGTTCGACGTCAGCCGCGGGCCGCTGCGCGAGGCGCTGCGGCAGCTGATCGAGGAGGGGCTGGTCGTGACCGTGCCCTATACCGGTACGCATGTCGCCGAGCTCTCGGTCGAGGACGTTCACGAGATCTACTCGCTGCGCACCGTGCTGGAGACCTTCGCCTTCGAGCAGGTCTGGGCGCGCCGCGACGACCGGTTCCGCGCCGAGCTCAGGCGGCGCAACGAGGTGCTGATCGCCTCGATCGATGCCGGCGACGACCGCGCCAGCATCCTCAACGAGCTCGACTTCCACGGCCTGGTCTACGAGGCGAGTGGCCACAAGCTCCTGCAGCGCGCCTGGCACGGGCTGCGCGGCCGGCTGCAGCTCTACTGGGCGGCGCATCATCGCGCGCACGGACGGCGCGGCCCGAAGCGCGACAGCCATGACAGCTACATCGAGGCGGCCTTCGGCCCGGACCTCGACGCGATGAAGGCCGAGATCGCCGATCACATGCGTCGCGGCGTCGAGACCACGGAGAAATTCCTGCGCTCGATGCCGGATCTGTCGGGGAAGCCAAAGAGGGGAGTCAAATCATGAGCATCAATCGACGTTCGTTGTTCGCCGTCGCGGCCGCGAGTGCCGCCGCGCTGGCCATCCCGTTCGCCGCGCGCGCCGAGGGCACGCTCGACGAGGTGAAGAAGCGCGGCGTGCTGCGCGTCGGCGTCACCCAGGCGCCGCCCTGGTACTCGAAGGATCCCAAGACCGGCCAATGGGCCTCGGGTCTCGGCATCGAGATGGGCAAGGCGATGGCCCAGAAGCTCGGCGTGAAGTTCGAGCCGGTCGAGGTGACGTGGGGCAACGCGATCGCAGCCCTCCAGGGCGACAAGATCGACATCATGTTCATGCTCGACGCCACCGCCGAGCGGAAGCAGGCCGCCAACTTCCCCGAATCGCCGCTCCTCTGGTACTCGCTCGCCGTGCTGGCGCGCGACGACCTCAATGCGAAGACCTGGGAAGACCTCAACAAGCAGGGCGTGCGCATCGCCGTGCCGCAGGCCTCGACCATGGACCGCTGGGCGACGCAGCACACGCCCAAGGCCGACATCCAGCGCTTCCCCGGCAACGCCGAGGCGATCGCCGCCTTCCAGTCGGGCCGGGTCGATGCCGTACTGCTGTTCCATCCGCCGCTGCTGGCCGCCCGCCAGCGGCTGGGCAAGGGCAAGATCGTGGTGCCGCTGCCCGCCGAGTCGCAGCCCTCGAGCGCGGCCCTGCGCAAGGGCGACACCGCCTTCACCGAATGGGTCGATAAGCAGTTCGCCGACTACTACAAGAGCGGCCAGACCCAGAAGTGGTACGAGCAGGCGATCGCCGACTTCGGCCTCGATCCCAAGTCCGCGCCGCCGGTCATGAAAGAGATGATCAAGTAGGCGGCTTCGCCCCTTGGCCTACCAGTGGGACTTTTCGCCGGTCCTCGCCAACGCACCTTTGTTGGTCGAGGGGCTGGTGAACACGCTCAAGATCACGGGTACGGCGCTGGTCTGCGGCGTCGTGCTGGGTCTGGGGCTGGCGCTGCTGCGCCTCTCGCCGCGGCGATACCTGTCGTCGCCGGCCGGTTTCGTCATCGAGGTGTTCCGAACGACACCGCCACTGGTCCAGCTCTTCTGGTTCTTCTTCGCCCTGCCGATCCTCGTGGGCATCGAGATGACGCCGTTCGTGGCGGGCGCCGTCACCTTCTCGATCCAGTCGGCCTCGTTCTTCGCCGAGGTGTTCCGCGCCGGCATCCAGTCGATCGAGCGCGGCCAGTGGGACGGCGCGCGGGCGCTCGGCATGCGCCATGACCAGGCGATGCGCCGGATCATCCTGCCGCAGGCGGTGAAGCGCATGATCCCGGCCTTCATGGAGCGCGCCATCGAGCTCATGAAGACGACGACCCTGATCGCCACCATCTCCTATGCCGACCTGCTGTTCGCTGCCAACGAGGTCTCGCAGAAGACCTTCCGGCCGCTCGAGACCTACACGGTCGTGGCGCTGATCTATTTCGTCGTGATCTTCCTCGCGAGCCAGGTCGCGCGCCTCGTCGAGCTGCGGCTGGCGCGCAGCGGCGAGAGTACAGTGCATTGAGCGGGGGCCACTGATGCGCTGGGACTTCGCCTCGGTCCTCGACAATACCGACGCGCTGCTGGTCGGCGCCGTCGGCACGCTGCGCATCTTCGCGATCTGCCTGGTGCTGGGCCTGAGCCTCGGTCTCGTCATCGGCCTGGGACGCTATTCCCGCAACCGCTGGCTCCACATCCCGGCGACGATCTTCGTCGAGTTCTTCCGCAACACGCCGGTGCTCGTGCAGATCCTGTGGTTCTACTTCGCCCTGCCGATCCTGCTGCCCTTCCAGATCTCGCCGCTGGCCGCCGCCTCGCTCGGCATCTCGCTCAACTCGGCGGCCTTCTCGGCCGAGATCTATCGCGGCGGCATCCAGTCGATCGAGACCGGCCAGTGGGACGGCGCGCGGGCGCTCGGCATGCGCTGGGGCCAGGCGATGCGGCGCATCATCCTGCCGCAGGCCCTGAAGCGCATGCTGCCGGCGCTGACCAACCGCGCCATCGAGATCTTCAAGATGTCGACCCTCGCCTCGGCCGTGGCCTATGTCGAGCTGCTGCAGCAGGGCAAGCTGATCGCCTCGCTCAACTACAATCCGATCGAGGCCTACACCGCCGTGGCGGTGATCTTCTTCGTCTTCCTGTGGCCGCTGGTCCAGTTCAGTTACGTCCTCGAACGGCGCCTGAAGAGGGACGAATGACGATCCTCAAGGTCTCCGGCCTCACCAAGCGCTTCGGCGCCACCGACGTGCTGCGCGGCATCGATCTCGAGGTCTCGCGCGGCGAGCGCATCGCGATCCTCGGCGCCTCGGGCTCCGGCAAGAGCACGCTGCTGCGGTGCCTCAACTTCATGGAGCGCCCCGGCGGCGGCACCATCGCGCTCGACGGCCGGGTGCTGGGCCGTGAGGGCCGGGGGGGCCAGCGGAGCTACCCTGAAAGCGAGCTGATCCAGGTGCGCCAGCGGGTCGGCATGGTGTTCCAGCAGTTCAACCTGTTCCCGCACATGACGGCGATCGGCAACGTGATGGAAGGGCTGCGCACCGTGCGCGGCATGCCCAAGCCCGAGGCCGAGGCACGGGCGCGAAAGGAACTGGCGCGGGTCGGGCTCGCCGAGAAGGCGGACACCTACCCGGCGCATCTCTCGGGCGGCCAGAAACAGCGGGTCGCCATCGCGCGCGCCCTCGCCATGGACCCCGAGATGCTGCTGTTCGACGAGCCGACCTCGGCGCTCGATCCGGAGCTGGTCGGCGAGGTGCTGAACGTGATCCTGGCGCTCGCCGAGGAGGGCCGCACGATGATGCTGGTGACGCACGAGCTGGGCTTCGCCTATCACGTCGCGACCCGCGTGATCTTCCTGGCCGACGGCGCCATCCACGAGCAGGGCACGCCCGACGAGGTCCTCAAGAATCCGAAGAAGGAGCGCACCCGCGCCTTCCTCGCCAGCCACAGGCAATTCAGCTTCTAGGGAAAAATGCCATGACGACGGAACAGGCGAGCGCCCAGGCCTATCTGGCCGATGCGCGCAACGACCAGGTGCTGGTCTACGTGAACGGCGCGTTCGTGCCCCGCAACGAGGCCAGCGTCTCGGTGTTCGATTCCGGCTTCGTGCTGGGTGATGGCGTGTGGGAGGGGCTGCGCCTCGTGAAGGGCACGCTGATCAGCCTCGACGCCCATCTCGATCGCCTGTTCGAGGGCGCGCGCTCGATCGATCTCGACATCGGGCTCGACCGCGCCGGCGTGACGAAGGTCGTGACCGATACGCTGGCGAAGAACGGCATGACCGACGGCGCGCATATCCGACTCATGATCACGCGCGGCCTCAAGAAGACACCCAACCAGGATCCGCGCTTCGTGATCGCCAAGGCGACGATCGTCTGCGTCGCCGAATACAAGACGCCGATCCCGGAGGCCAAGGCCAAGGGCTACGCGCTCTTCACCTCGACCTTCCGCACGACCAACCCCGACCAGTTCGACCTGCGCCTCAACTCTCATTCGCGGCTGAACCTGATCCAGGCGCTGATCCAGGCCATCAAGGCCGGCGCCGACGAGGCGCTGATGCTCGACCCGCGCGGCTTCGTGGCCTCGTGCAATTCGACCAACTTCTTCATCGTGCGCGGCCGCGAGCTGTGGACCTCGACCAGCCTCTACAGCTTCAAGGGCATCACCCAGCAGAACGTCATCGACGCCTGGCGTGCCGCGGGCAACGTCGCGAAGGAATGCGACTTCACCCTGGCGCAGGTCTATTCCGCCGACGAAGCCTTCGTGACCGGCACCCTGGGCGGCGTCACGCCGGTGACCAGGGTCGACGGCCGGCTCATTGCCGATGGCAAGGCCGGCAAGGTGACGAAGGAAGCGAGCGACCTCTACCTGAAGTCGGTCGGGGCGCTGTAGGCTCTCCGGTGTTGTGAGCCGCACTGATGGGAACATGGGCATCATCTCTCTTCGGCGGTTTCAGGTCCTCCTGAGTTGCCTGGCGATCGCCTTCGGCGACGTGGCGCTGACGGCCAAAGCCGCCGTTGCCCAAAACGCCCGATGGGTGATGGAGCGCCCGAAGTTCGACGAACTCTGGCGTCGGACTCTGACGATGCTTCAGGAACACGATGGGTTCGTCGAGAAAGAGGACATCGAACGCGCCCTCGGCATTGACCTGCAGGAGCTCGACGCGAGTGCAGTCAACGCCACCAGATATGCCGTCGCCTACATACCGTTCAAGCTACGGGTCGAGTGGCATCTCTCTCGAAATACGACCCCTGCCGATCGCGCCGCATATCCGGACGTCACGGCCAGATCGAGCGTGGTCATCTACTGGTATGAGGCCACCTTCGAAGCCTTCAATGCCGGCGTCGCCCTTGGGCTGGTCCGCAAGGACCTGCACCAGGCTGGATTCTTTTCGTGCCCACCTCCATCACACCCACAAATTGGCGCCTCGCCTGCATGCTTCAGGAACGTCCGTGGCGGGCCGTATCCCTCCACTATTCGCGTCGACATGAACGCAAAGGACCCCGATCGCCGCTACGCCATCGAATTCTACGGGATGACTGGGGCAGAGCCGACAAAGTGAGGAAGGGGAAAGGTCCCTCGCTACGCTCGGGATGACAATTTTGCCTTGGCGCACAACGTGCGTTCCAAAAGCGTTGTCATCCCGAGCGTAGCGAGGGACCTTTGCTTTGCCGCGACAGCGCGAAGGGCGCCCTTCAGGCAAATTTCTTTCATCTAAGACCTATCGAACCCCGTTCGGCAGAGCGGCCGGGCCGGTCTAGGCTCGCACCATGAGCCAACCGTCGCCGACCTATCGCCTCCATTACTTCCCCGAGTCGGGCAACAGCTACAAGCTGGCGCTGATGCTGACCCTGTGCGGCCAGACCTTCGAGCCGGTCTGGACCGATTTCGGCGGCGGCGTCACGCGCACGCCGGAGTGGCGCGCCACGGTCAACGAGATGGGCGAGATCCCCGTACTCGAAGAGGATGGCCAGCGCCTGACCCAGACCGCGCCGATCCTGCTGCAGCTCGCCGCTCGATATGGCCTGTTCGGCGGAGAGACCGAGGCGGAAACATTCGAGATCCTGCGCTGGCTGTTCTGGGACAATCACAAGCTCACCGGCTACATGGCGACCTATCGCTACATGCGCGCCTTCACCCCGTCGGCCGATCAAGCCGTGCTCGCCTTCCTGCGCAAGCGCATCGACGACTATCTCGGCATCCTGAATGGCCACCTAGCGGATCGTCCCTTCGCGATCGGCGACCGGCCGACCATCGCCGATATCTCGATGATGGCCTATCTGTCGTTCCCCAGGCACGAAGCCGGCTACGACCTGGCGGTCAGCCATCCTGCGGTGAACGCGTGGCTTCTGCGCATGGCCGCACTGCCCGGCTGGAAGGCGCCGTACGACCTGCTGCCGGGCAAGCGACTGCACTGTTACGTGTAGAGTCTTTCCGATCCAGAAAGATCAAACACCCACCTCATCCTGGGGAGCCGCGCGTGCGCGGTGTCTCGAAGGATGGGCAACGAACGCAGTGCTCGTGCCATGCTTCGAGACGGCTGCTCTGCAGCCGCCTCAGCATGAGGTTGGTGGAGACCCCAGTTACTCCGCCGCGAGCTTACGCGCGCTTCTCGGATCGCGCGTGAGGAGGCCGTCGGCCAAGTCCCGTTCGATCATCGCATCGGGGCGTTCGACCACGCGGCCGAAGCCGGCGCCGCCGCCCACGAACATCTCGACGATGTCGCCCTTGCCGAGATCGAGGGCGGCCTTGCTCTTCAGCTCCTCGACGCGGCCGTCGGCGCGGAAGACGCGGCAGGAACCACGTTGGCCGGGCTCGCCGCCCAGCAGGCCTTCGGGGGCGAGGCGGAAGCGGTCGGAGTAGATGGCGAGCTGCACGTCGTCGCGCAGGATCTCGCAGCGTCGGGTGAAGCCCGCGCCACCGCGCCGCGCGCCCAGGCCGAACGAATCGGGTGCCAGCTCGTAGCCGACGATGCGGAAGAAGCCGTAGTCGATGTCGAGCGATTCGACCGGCGCGTTGGAACAGTTGCTGAGTGGCGAATCGACGGCGTCGCAGCCGTCGGCGTCCTTCGAGGCGCCGTAGCCGCCGCCGAAGATTTCAAGATAGACGCTATAACCCTTCTCGCCGAGATGGGAGAGGCAGAAGGCGGTCGTGCAGTCGAAGCCGGTGGCGATCACTCTGTCGGGCAGCGCCTGCGCCAGCGCCTTCATCACCGCGTTGAACACGCGATAGGCCGGGATCATGCGCGCCCGCACCGGCGCCGGCGGCCTGGGATTGAGCAGCGAGCCGTAAGGCACCTTGATCGCGATCGGCCGCGCCATGCCCTCGTTGTAGGGAATGTCGGGGCTGGTCAGCACCGACTTCACGCAGGCGAGCGCCGCTGAGAGCGTGCTGGAGTAGGGGCAGTTGAGGTTGCGCTTCACCTGCGCGCAGGTGCCCTCGAAATCGATCTCGACCGAATCGTCGGCGATGGTGACCTTGGCCTTCACCACCAGCGGCTCGTCGGTGAGGCCATCGTCGTCGACCGCATCCTCACCGTAGAAGGTGCCCTTGGGGGCCTGGGCGATGGCGGCGCGCACGCGGCGCTCGGAATAATCCTGCATCTCGCGCATCGCCGCCTCGAGCTTGTCGGTGCCGTAGCGCTCGCAGAGCTGCTTCACCCGCATCACGCCGATCGCGTTGGCGGCGAACTGCGCATTGAAGTCGCCGATGGTGAGGTCGGGCACGCGCACGTTGGCCGTCACCAGGCGTTCGAACGAACCGCCGTTCCAGTCCTGCTCGAAACTGTAGCGCGAGGGCGGGAAGCGCAGCCCTTCCTGATAGACGTCGGAGGCGTGGATGTTGAGGCCGGGCGCGCCGCCGCCCAGATCGAGATGGTGCGCCACCGAGGCGCCGAAGCCCACGACCCGGCCGCCCACGAAGATCGGCGTGAAGATGAAGACGTCGGGAATGTGCTGGCCGCCCTCGAATGGGTCGTTGTTGATGAGGAAGTCGCCTTCCTTCAGCGTCTCGACGGGATGGCGGCGCAGGCAGGCGCGCAGGGTCTCGCCGATGGGCCCGAGCTGCATCGGGATCAGCTCGGCCTGCGCCACCGTGTTGCCGTCGCGGTCCATCAGGCCCGCCGAGCCGTCGCGCGCCTCGCGCAGGATGGTCGAGTAGGCGGAGCGGATCAGCTTCACGCCCATCTCGCGGGCGGCGGCGATCAGCGCCTGGCTGATAACGGCATAGTCGATCGGACCGAGCTGGCTCATGGCGATCTCCGGAGGATCAGATTGTCCGCTTCGTCGAGTCCGGCCGTCCAGCCCGGCGGCACCCAGGTCGTGGCGGTGTAGCCCTCGATGACGGCCGGGCCGACGATCTGCTGGCCCGCGGCCAGCGCTTCGGCGGTGTGGCGGGCGCAGTCGAGCCAGGCTTCGCCGTGGAAGATCTTCGCCTGTTCGGGCGCGCGCTGCTCGAGCTTCTCGCGGTCGAGCTTCGGGGCGCCGCCGATGGGGAGCGTGGCGCCAACCCTCAGGGTCACGATCTCGACGGGACGGTCGAGATTGGCGCCGTGCATGAAGGTGCGGTGATGGGCATCCGCGAACAGGCTGGCGAGGCAGGCCGCGTCGAGCGAGCCCAGCCGATCGGCCGGAACCTCGACGCCGACCTCGAAGGCCTGGCCGACGAAGCGCATGTCGAGCGTGTGGGTGTAGTCCAGTGTGCCCGGCAGCCTCATCCCGGCGAACTGCGCGGCGAGTCTGTCCCGCATCTCGCCGAAGATACGGCCGGCGTCGCGGGCCGCCGTGTCGTCGAGCTTCATCTTGCGCGTGACGGCATCGAACTTGGTGTAGTCCGAGGCGACCAGCCCGTAGGCCGAGATCACGCCGGCATTGGGCGGCACGACGATGGTCGAGATGCCGAGCTCCTCGGCAATGCGGGCGGCATGCAGCGGACCGGCGCCGCCGAACGGCACCAGCGCATAGTCGCGCGGATCGCGGCCGCGTTCGGTCGAGACGAGCTGGATGGCGCGCACGATGTTGGCGTCGGCGAGCTGCAGCGCCGAGGCGGCGGCCTGCTCGACACTGAGAGAGAAGCGTTCGGCCAGCGGCTCGAAGGCGCGCCGCGCCGCCTCTCCGTCGAGCTTCATGCGGCCGCCCAGGAACGCGCCGGGCCGGATCGTGCCGATCACGATATGCGCATCGGTCGTCGCGGGCTCGGTGCCGCCGCGGCCGTAGCAGGCGGGCCCCGGATCGGCGCCGGTGCTCTGCGGACCGACCCGCAGCATGCCGCCATCGTCGACCCAGGCGAGCGAGCCGCCACCGGCGCCTACGGAAACGATGTCGAGCACGGGCGTGCGGATCGGCAATCCGTCGATCTCGGTCTCGGCCGCCAGCGAGGGACGGCCATCCTGCACCAGGCACACGTCGGTCGAGGTGCCGCCCATGTCGAAGGTGATGAGATCCTTGAAGCCCGAGCGGGCGGCCTGGCGCGTGGCGCCGACGACGCCGGCCGCGGGGCCGGAATAGAGCGCGGTGATCGCGCTCTGGCGCATCGCCTCGGCAGGCAGGCGTCCGCCGTTGGACTGCATCACCGTGAAACGGCCCTTGAAGCCCGCGTCGGCGAGCTTGTTCTCGAAGCGATGCAGGTAGCCGTCGATCACCGGCTGCACATAGGCGGAGAGCAGGGTCGTCGAGGCCCGCTCGAATTCGCGGAATTCGCGCGCCACCTGATGGCTGCAGGTCACCAGCACGCCCGGCAGCGCCTCGGCGATTAACTCAGCGAGCCGCTTCTCGTGCACCGGGTCGGCATAGGCGTTCAGCAGGCAGATCGCGACCGCGCGGTATCCTCCATCCCTGAGGGCAGGCAGCAGCCCAGCCTTCACCTTCGCTTCGTCGAGCGGCGTCTCGACCGAGCCGTCGGCGCGCAGGCGCTCGACCGCTTCGAAGCAATCCTTGCGGCGCACCGGCGGCGCGGGCTTGGCATAGAAGAGATCGTAGATGTTGCGCCGGTCGTGGCGCTGCATGAACAGCAGGTCGCGGAAGCCCGCTGTGGCGACGAAGGCCACGGTCGCGCCCTTGCGCTCCAGCACGGCGTTGGTGGCGACGGTCGAGCCGTGGCCGAGATCCTCGATGCGCGCGAGATCGATGCCCGACGCGGTGAGCGCCGCGAAAGCGCCGACATCGGGCGACTTCGGCGTGCTCGGCACCTTGGTGACGACGACCCGGCCGCCCTCGACGGCGACGAGGTCGGTGAACGTTCCGCCAACCTCGACGCCGACGCGCATGGTTCGCGTCCTACGCTTGGGGGTCGGAGGGGCCGGCGAGCCTGGCCTGCAGCTCGGCGATCTGCTTGCGGAGCTCCTCGTTCTCCTCGCGCGCCTTGGCGGCCATCGCCTTCACGGCGTCGAACTCGTCGCGCCGCGGAATGTCCATGCCGTCCAGGATCTTGGCGATCTGGTCGCGGAAGCGGGCCTCGACCTCGTCCTTCATGCCGGTCAGCGCGCCCATGGCGCCGTTGGCCACCTTGGTGAGGTCGTCGATGAACGGATTGCGGGTTTGCATGGCAGGTCTCCTGATGCGGCGAGTATGGGCGGCTGGTAGCATCCCGCGCAAGAAGCACTGGAGGACGCCGTGAGTCTGGTCAAAGTCGAGTCGAGCGAAGGCATCACCACCATCACCATGATGCGCCCGGAGAAGCGCAACGCGCTGACCCAGGAGCTGTGCGACGGGCTCTACGAGGCCTATCGCGCCTTCGAGGAGGGCGACGACCTGGTCGCCGTGCTGCAGGCCGACGGCCCGGCCTTCTGCGTCGGCGCCGACCTCAATAATCCGCCCGCCGCCATGTGGAAGGCCGTGCCGCATGTCAGCCACGCGCTCACCAAGCCCGTCATTGCCGCCACCCAGGGCTGGGTGATCGGCGGCGGTATCTGCCTCGTGATGACGTGTGACCTCATGGTGTCTGCCGATACCACCAAGTTCATGTACCCTGAGGCCAAGGTCGGCGTGTTCGGGGGGCTGATGCCGGGCATCGTTTCGCGCATGCCACACAAGGTCGCGATGGAGCTGCTGCTGCTCGGCGAGGAGATTTCCGTGAAGCGCGCCTATGACGTGGGCTTCGTGAACAAGGTCGTGCCGCTGGGCCAGGAGCGTGCCGAGGCGCGCCGCATGGCCAAGGTGATTGCCGAGTCCGCGCCGCTGGTGATCCGCACCCTGCGTGACTTCGCCAACCAGACCCTGCCGCGCGGTCCGGCCGAGGTGTTCGTGCCGGAGCGGTACAAGCTCGAGACCATCGCCAACTCCGACGACCGCAAGGAGGGCGCTGCCGCCTTCCGCGAGAAGCGGACGCCGAAGTTCAAGGGACGCTGATCGCCATGGGCAAGCTGCTGCTGGTCGGTTGCGGCAAGATGGGCGGCGCCATGCTCGACGGGTGGCTGGCGCGCGGCCTTCGGGCTGCCGACATCGTCGTCGCCGAGCCGGTCGAGGCGATCCGCCCCCGGCACGCCGGCGTCCGCGTCGTCTCCTCCTCGGCCGAGATGGCGGAGATGCCGGAGATCGTCGTGCTGGCGGTGAAGCCGCAGTCGATGGACGAGACGCTGGTCGATCTGCGGCGCTTTGCCGGGCAGGGGGCGGTGTTCCTGTCGATCGCGGCCGGCAAGACGCTGGGCTATTTCGCGGCCCGTCTCGGACACGCGGCGAAGATCGTGCGGGCCATGCCCAACACGCCGGCAGCGGTGCGCCAGGGCATCACCGTCGCGACGGCGGCGGCGAGCGTGACGGCGGCGGAGAAGAAGCGCTGTCACGAGCTGCTGGAGGCAGTCGGCCAGGTCGTGTGGGCCGACGACGAGGCGCTGATGGATCCGGTCACGGCCCTGTCCGGCAGCGGCCCGGCCTATGTGTTCCTGCTGGTCGAGGCGATGGCCGCGGCGGGTGTGAAGGCCGGCCTCCCGGCCGACATGGCCATGCAGCTCGCCCGTGCGACGGTGGTGGGCAGCGGCGAACTGCTGAAGCAATCGAAGGAGCCGGCGTCGCAGTTGCGCGTTAACGTCACCAGTCCCGGCGGCACCACCGCCGCAGCTCTGCAGGTCCTGATGGCAAGCGACGGCATCCAACCGGTGTTCGACAAGGCGCTGGCCGCAGCCTCACATCGTTCGAAGGAGTTGGCGGGATGACGGCGGATGGCGAGAAAGCGCTCGATGCCTTCCTCGGCCTGATCGCCGAGAAGGGGTATGCGGACGTGGCGCTGCGCGACGTGGCGCAAGCGGCGGGGCTGGAGTTCGCCGATCTCTATCGCCTTTATCCCGACAAGACTGCGCTGGCGGCAGCCTTCATGGCGCGCATCGATGCGGACGTGATGGCGGGCACGGCGTCCTCGGTCGATCCGGAGGAGACGGCACGCGACCGGCTGTTCGACGTGATGATGCGCCGCTACGACGCGCTCCGGCCCTACCGCGCGGCGCTGCGGGCGTTGCGTCGCGCGGGGACTCGTGACCCGATGCTCGCGATGGCGATGGGTCCGGGCCTTCGCCGCTCGATGGCGGCGATGCTGGAGGCTGCGTCGCTGGCCAGCGACGGGGTCCCCGGTGCGCTGCGGCAGAATGGTCTGCTGGCCATTCATTATGCCGTGTCGCGGGTGTTCGACCGCGACGATACCCAGGATCTCTCCAAGACGATGGCGGCGTTGGACAACCGTCTGAAGACGGCCGAGCGCTGGTCGCAACTCTTTGACAAATATGTGAAATCTCCACGCGCCAGCGCGCCGTCAGGACCTCCGGTTTCGCCCGACGCGTGAAGATTTTGTGCGGTGCACAAAAACTCCCCTTGACTCACTGCAAGGCATCCCTAAATTGAGCTTCATTGTGCACCGCAGCAAAGCGGGGCACCCCAGTTCAGCCTTGCTTTGTCCCTCAAGGAGATTTCCATGTACGCCAACGGTGCCTTCAAGAACCCCTTCGCCGACTTCGACTTCAGCAAGGTCGCCGGCGAGTTCAAGCTCCCGACCGTGAACGTCGAGACGTTCGTCGAGACCGCGCGCAAGAACTTCGCGACCATGACCTCGCTCAACACCGCCGCCGTCGAGCAGATGAAGACGATCGCGCAGCGCCAGGGCGACATGGTCCGCGCCGCGATGGAAGACTTCTCCAAGCACGGCAGCGAAGTGCTCGCCGCCGCGACCGTCGAGGAGAAGGCCGCCAAGCAGATCGACTTCATCAAGAAGTCCTACGACTCGGCCATCACCAACACCAAGGAACTGGCCGACCTCTACACCAAGGGCCAGGCCGACGCCGTGACGGCGCTGAGCGCCCGCGTCGCCGAGCTGACCGAAGAGGTCAAGGCCGCGATCGCCAAGAAGTAAGCGTTTTAGAGTAAGCGTGGGTCGGCCTGTCGCCGATCCGGGAAAGGGGCCGCGTACGTGGCCCCTTTTCTTTTGCGGGGACGCCTCTAGGCTCCGCGCCATCATGACATCCATCACCTACGAAGATTTCGAGCGTGTCGACATTCGCGTCGGCACCATCGTCGAGGCCGCCCCGCTCGAAGGCGCGCGCAAGCCCGCCCATCGCCTGCTGATCGATTTCGGCGGCGAGATCGGGACGAAGAAATCCTCGGCGCAGATCACCGTGCACTACACGCCGCAGGAACTGGTCGGCCGTCAGGTCGCGGCGGTCGTGAACTTCCCGCCGCGCCAGATCGGCAGGTTCATGTCCGAAGTCCTGACGCTCGGCTTCCCCGCTGCCGACGGCAGCGTCGTGCTGATCGCGCCGACCAAGCCCGTGCCGAATGGCGGCAAGCTGTTTTAGTCGTTCGGCGCCCGGAAGAATTCCGTCGGCTTTTCAAACAATCACCTCATGCTGAGGAGCGCTCCGCAGGAGCGCGTCTCGAAGCATGGGCACGAGCACCTCGCCTGTTGCCCATCCTTCGAGACGGCCCTTCGGGCCTCCTCAGGATGAGGTCAGTGGTGACTAGAAGACCTTGTGGATCCAGCCGTGCGGGTCGGCCGTGCGGCCGCGCTGGATGCCGACGAGGGCGGCCTTGAGCTCCTCGGTCCTGGCACCGGAGCCGCCGTTACCGATCCTGAACTCGCCGTCCTTGCTGCGCACCGTGCCGATCGGTGTGACGACGGCGGCGGTGCCGCAGGCGAAGGCCTCGCGCAGGCGGCCGCTGGCGGCATCCTTGCGCCACTGCTCGATCGAATAGCGCTCCTCGCCCACCTTGATGCCCTTGTCCTTGGCGAGGGTGAGCAGCGAGCTGCGCGTGATGCCGGGCAGGATCGTGCCGCCGAGCGGCGGGGTGATCATCGAGCCGTCGTCGAACACGAAGAAGATGTTCATGCCGCCCAGCTCCTCGATCCATCGTTGTTCGACGGCGTCGAGGAACACGACCTGGTCGCAGCCGTGGCGCGTCGCCTCGGCCTGCGCCTGCAGGCTGGCGGCATAGTTGCCGCCGCACTTGGCCGCGCCGGTGCCACCGGGAGCCGCGCGGGTGAAATCCTCGGAGACCCAGACCGAAACCGCGGGCGCATCGGTCTTGAAGTAGGCGCCGACCGACGAGGCGATGACGATGAACAGGTAATCGGACGAGGGCTTCACGCCGAGGAAGACCTCGTTGGCGAACATGAAGGGCCGGAGGTAGAGGCTGCCGTCGCCCTCCGGGATCCAGGCGCGGTCGATCTTCACCAGCTGGTCGACGGCCTCGAGGAACACGTTCTCGGGCAGGACCGGCATGGCGAGCCGCTCGGCCGACTGCTGGAAACGGCGGGCATTCTCCAGCGGGCGGAACAGCGTCGCGCCGCCGTCGGCGGTGCGATAGGCCTTCAGCCCCTCGAATATCTCCTGGGCGTAGTGCAGGACAGCGGCCGCCGGATCCATCGGGATCGGCGCGCGCGGCTCGATCCTGGCATCGTGCCAGCCCTTGGACTCGTGATAGCGGATCGTCACCATGTGGTCGGAGAAGACGCGGCCGAAGCCCGGATTCTTGAGCAGCTCGGCGCGCTTCTCGGCGGGGAGCGGCGAAGGATGCGGGACGTGCGTGAACTGAAGCGGTGTCTTGGACATTGTCTTGGACATTTCTCTCTGAAGAAGTTCCGTCACTCTATCATACGCGGCCGCGCCGCAAGTCCCCGGGCGCCGCTCACAGCGGAATTCGCACGATCACGCGCAAACCGCCGAGCGGCGAGGCGGCCAGCGTGACGTCGCCGCCGTGGCTGCGCGCCACGTCGCGGGCGATGCTGAGGCCCAGCCCCACCCCGCCGGTCGCCGCATTGCGCGACTGATCGAGACGCAGGAAGGGCCGGAACACATCCTCGTACTTCTCCGGCGGGATGCCGGGACCGTTGTCGTCGATCGTGATTTCGACGGTGGTGCGGCCGCGCACGGCCTCGATCCGGATCTCGCTGGCATAGCGCTGGGCATTGGACACGATGTTGGTCAGGCAGCGCTTGATGGCGATCGGCCGCAGCTCGACGTTCATGTCGCCCTTCAAGGACAGCTCGAGGCTGGCCTTGCCGTGGCGCGCGCCGGCCGCGACATCTTCGAGGATCTCGGAGAGGTCCGACATCACCGGATCCTCGTCGCCCTCGCCGCGCGCGAAGGCGAGATAGCCCTCGATCATGCGCTGCATGTCGTCGACGTCGTCGGACAACTCCCGCACCTCCGGCGAATCCGGCAGCAGCGCCAGCGAGAGCTTCATGCGGGTGAGCGGCGTACGCAGGTCGTGGCTGACGCCCGCCAGCATCTCGGTGCGTTGCTGGATGGAGCGGCGCAGGCGGATGCGCATCGTGTGGAAGGCGGTGGCGGCGTTGCGCACCTCGCGGGTGCCGCCGGAAAAGGCGAAGTCGGGCACGTCGCGTCCCTTGCCGAGCGCGTCGGCCGCCACGCCGAGATGCTCGATGGGCACCAGCTCGCGCCGCATGAACCAGATGGCGAGGCCGAACAGGACCAGGGCGAGACCGAGCTGGGCCAGGACATAGGCGAAGCTCGAGCCGAAGGTGAGGCGCACATGCGGCACCAGCACGTCCATCACGTCGCCGTCCGAGAGCTGGATCTCGACCAGCAGCTGGCCGCCGCCGATATTGTTGTCGAGAAAGAAGGGCCGCTTCAGGTCGGCCTCGAGCGCGCCCTGCACCTCGCGCGCCACGATGTCGAAATACTCAGGCTCCTTGAAGGGCCGCACGATGCCCTTGCGGAACGACACGAACAGCAGCAGGTCCTGGGCGGAGCGGCGCAGGATCCACTGGCGGTGCTCGTCGTCGGGGAAGTCCGAGCGCAGCGAGATCAGCAGGCGCAGGTCGCGCACCAGCAGGATGGCCAGGCGGTTGGTGACGTTGTCGCCGCGCTGGCTGTAGAACCACCAGGCCGACAGCGCCTGCAGCAGCAGCATCGGCACCACGATGATGATGAGGGCGCGCGCGAACAGGGTCTGCGGCGAATGCTTGTCCGACCATTGCGCGATGCGCTCGAAGACATCGCCGATGGTGCTCCACTTCATGCGTCGACCAGCCGGTAGCCCTGGCCGCGCACCGTGCGCAGGTAGCGCGGGAACGAAGGGTCGGGCTCGATCTTGCGGCGGAGCCGGGTCACCTGCACGTCGATGGCGCGCTCGTTCACGGAGGCGCCGATGATCTTGCACAGCGTCTCGCGGCTCAGCACCTCGCCGATGCGGCCGGCGAAGGCGCGCATCAGGGCAATCTCCGCATCGGTCAATGGCAGGCGCTTGCCCTTGTCGGTGAGCTCGCCCAGTTCGATGTCGAACTGCATGGGGCCGAACGTCACCTGCCGTCGTGCTTCGGTGGGGGCGGGCGTGCCGGCCGGCCGGCCCCGGCGCAACACGCTCTGGATGCGCAGCAGGAGTTCACGCGGTTCGAAGGGCTTGCCGAGATAATCGTCGACACCCCGCTCCAGGCCGGCAATGCGATCCTTGGTCTCGACCATCGCCGTCAGCATCAGGATCGGCACGTCGTCGGTGCGGCGCAGCTCGGTCGCGAATTCGAGCCCGGTCTCGCCCGGCATCATGACGTCGAGCACGATCAGGTCGAAATCGAGCGAGCCCAGCCGCTGTCGCGCCTCCGCGGCGCTGGCCGCGGTCGACACGCGAAAGTCGTTGCGCGAGAGGAACGACTTCAGGAGTTCGCGCAGGCGCGTATCGTCGTCGACGACCAGGATGTGCGGTTTTTCGGTCGACGCGTCCATGGCGCGCTAGCGGCCGCCGCCGCGCAATCGCTTGTCGAGGACCTGGCGCTCGGCCGGATCGAGAAGTCCCAGCAGGACCTTGCGGAAGCCCTCCACCGCCTCGGCGCCGGTCTCGCGATAGGCCCGGGCGAAGCGCTGGCTCTGGCGATCCGTCAGGTCGCGCTCGAGCTCCTGGCCCTTGGGCGTGAGCCACAGCAGGCGCTCGCGGCGGTCGCGGGCACCGCTCTTCTGCTCGACATAGCCTTGCCCGATGAGGTCCTTCAGCACGCGGCTGATCGACTGCTTGGTGACCTTCAGGATCGACAGCAGGTGACCAACGGTCTGGCCGGGGTGCCGGCCGATGAAATAGAGGGCGCGGTGATGGGCGCGGCCAAGCTGGTAGTGCCGGAGCTGCTGGTCGGATTCGAAGGTGAAGTCGCGATAGGCATAGAACATCAGCTCGATGCCCTGGCGCAGCTCTTCGTCGCGCAGGAACAGGGGGTTGGCGGGGGCTCTGGATTCCACGCGATCTTTATAGTGCGTGCGCGCTGCGTTGACACCCCGCGCGAGGCGATGTTACCGCGCGACCCTCCGTCGAGAAATTTTCCGAAACCGTGCGAGGGCGCCATGCTTACCGTTCACCATCTCGGCATGTCGCAGTCCGAGCGGATCGTCTGGCTCTGCGAGGAACTCGGCGTCCCCTACGATCTCAAGGTCTATGACCGGGACGCCGTCACACGGCTCGCCCCGCCGGAGTACAAGGCCCTGCATCCGCTCGGCGCGGCGCCGGTGATCCAGGATGGCGACGTGCTGCTGGCCGAATCCGGCGCCATCGTCGAGTACATCGTCGCCAGGTACGGCAAGGGCCAGTTGGTGCTGGCGCCGGATCATCCCGACTTCGCGCACTTCCTTTACTGGTTCCACTTCGCCAACGGCACGCTCCAGCCGGCCACGGGGCGGAACATGATCCTCGGCCGGCTCGATCTGCCGCTGGATAATCCCCTGATCAAGGCCATGAAGGCCCGGCTCGATCTGGCGATCGGCCATGTCGAGGCGCGGCTCGCGCAATCGGCTCATCTGGCGGGGGATGAACTCACCACGGCCGATATCATGGCCGTCTTCACGTTGACCACGATGCGCAACTTCCTGCCCTTCGACCTCGCGCCCTATCCCGCGATCCGCGCCTATCTCCAGCGCATCGCGGCCCGTCCTGCCTACCGGCGGGCGATGCAGAAGGGCGATCCGGGAATGCCTCTCCTCCTCACCTGAAATTCGAACGGCGGAAAACGCGCAGGGTCAGTGTGTTTGACAAAGTCAGTATTATTGACCTATCTAGACCAATAGTTGTTCTGAGGATCACCTCAGAGACCTATTTGGAATCAATCTAGGAGGGATATCGCAATGTCCTTAACCATGGATGACCGGGACGGTTTCATCTGGCTCGACGGCAAGCTGGTGCCGTGGCGCGACAGCCGCATGCATGTGCTCACCCACGCATTGCACTACGGCTCGGCCGTCTTCGAGGGTGAGCGCATCTATGACGGCCGCGTCTTCCGCCTCTCCGCCCACAGTGCGCGCCTGATCCGCTCCGCCAACCTGCTCGACTACAGCCTGCCCTGGTCGCGCGAGGAGATCGACGAGGCGACCCGCGCCGTGGTGAAGGCCAACGACCTGACCGCGGGCTATATCCGTCCGATCGCCTGGCGCGGTTCGGAGGTGCTGGGCGTGTCGGCGATCGGCACGACGGTCCACCTCGCCATCGCCCCGTGGGCCCAGGAAGGCCGCCTGTCGGTGCAGGCGCGCGACGCCGGCATCAACGTGACCCTGGCGAAGTATCGCCGGCCCTCGCCGGAGACGGCGCCGGGCCATGCGAAGGTGGCGGGCCTCTACGTGATCTGCGGCATCGAGAAGGACCGCGCGCTCAAGGCCGGCTTCGACGACGCGCTGATGCTCGACTGGCAGGGGCGCATCGCCGAGACCACGGGCGCGAATATCTTCCTGGTGATCGACGGCAAGCTGGTCACGCCGACGCCGCACAATTTCCTCGACGGGATCACGCGCCGCGCGGTGATGGGCATGGCGAGGAAGCGCGGCTGGACGGTCGAGGAACGAGACGTGATGCCGGAGGAACTCGGGCAGGCGAGCGAAGTCTTCCTGTGCGGCAGCGCCGCCGAGATCGTGCCGGTCGGCTCGATCGACCAGCACCATTTCCAGGCCGGTCCCGTGGCGAAGACGCTGATGGCCGACTTCCAGAAGCTGGTGCGCGAACCCGACAGCGAAGGCTTCGGCGAGGCCACACATCTCATGACGCCGTCACCGTCGCTGGCGGCGTGACCTGCGGCGCTTACGGATCATAAACGGCGACGAAGAGGACGGCTTCCCACGCGCCGGCCCGCAAGGACCGGCGACGGGCAGCAAACCAGCAGCGGACTCGGCCATGGGCGATGCTTCGGCTCAGTTCGTGGCATCGCCGTAGAGGGCCGATCCGCACCGTGGATTGGTCGGGCAGGTCGACGTCGGCGCGGACCGCGTCTTCGCGATCCGGATTTTCGGGCTCGAGGATCAGGCGGACCTCGGTACCGATCGCCACATCGACGATCCGTTCGGACTCGCTCGAAATGGCGGAATGGAAACCGCGCCAGCCGGCGGGCAGCTCCGTGGTGGCTTCTCCGCCGGCCTGTAGAGCCGTCAGGATACCGTCCATCGCGCCTTGGGGTAGCTCACGCGGCTTGATCGCATTCGGCGCGGCCCTGGTACGGTCGGCACCCAAGACCGCGCGAAGCGCGCGGATCAGCGGCTGAAACAGCCAGACAACGACGCCAAGCGCCAGTTGGGCGATCAGACCGATGACGGCGAAGACGGCTTCAAATAGCGAGCCGATGATCGAAACTCCCTTGCCAGCCATGAACAATAGGCGAGGCCGCCCCCGCTTGACATCGGGGCCTGCAATCCCCTTTTCTCGATAGCGTCCGAGGGGTGCCTGATCTTCCTGCAGGAGACGGGCTGAGACAGCCTTGATGGCTGAACCCTTTGAACCTGATCCGGGTCATGCCGGCGAAGGAACGGGAGTCAGCTGTGGGTTCACCTGTCGTATCGATCATCGGAGCCGGCGTCGCAGGCCTTGCCTGTGCAACGGAGCTTGCCGGGCGCGGCGTCGCCGTCGAGGTGCTGGAGCGCGCCGGCCAGTTGGGCGAAAGCGCGTGCTCATGGATGGCCGGCGGGATGCTGGCTCCCTGGTGCGAGCGGGCGACCACGGACGAGATCGTCGCCCGTCTGGGCGAGCCGTCGATCGACTGGTGGCGGCGCCATTTTCCCGGGACCGTCAGTCAGGGCAGCCTGGTCCTCACGCCGCCGCGCGACGCCGCTGACCTCACGCGCTTCGCCGCCCGGACCGAGCGCTACGAGTGGATCGACGGCGACCGCGTCGCTTCCCTCGAACCCGACCTCGCGGGCCGCTTCCGTCGTGCGCTGTTCTTTGCCGACGAAGCCCATCTCGATCCGCGCAAGGCTCTTTCGTCGCTCGCCGCCGGCCTCGAGGCGCGGCGTGTTCCGATCCGCTTCGGTGTCGATGCAAACCCTTCGGAAGCCGGTTCGCGCTTCGTCGTGGATTGCCGCGGCATGGCCGCCCGCGATGCGCTGCCCGAGCTGCGCGGCGTGCGCGGTGAGATGCTCGTGGTGCGGACGCGCGACGTGTCGCTGTCGCGGCCAGTGCGGCTGCTGCATCCGCGCATCCCGCTCTACATCGTCCCGCGCGGCGACGGCGTCTTCATGATCGGCGCGACGATGATCGAAAGCGAAGAACGCCGCGCCGTCAGCGTGCGCTCCGCGGTCGAGCTGCTGAACGCGGCCTACACGCTGCATCCGGCCTTCGGCGAGGCCGAGATCGTCGAGCTGGGCGCCGACCTGCGTCCGACCTTTCCCGACAACCTGCCGTGCGTCAGGCGTGCGGGCCGTGTGCTGCACGCCAACGGGCTCTACCGGCATGGTTTCCTGCTCGCGCCCTGGCTGGCGCGGCAGGTGGCCGATGCGGTTCTTCTGGAGACGAGAGATGCGGATATTCCTGAACGACGACATGCATGAGGTCGCGCCGGGCACCTTGGCCGCGGCGCTCGAAACGCTGGGCTTCGGTGGTCGCAAGATCGCGACGGCGGTGAACGGCCGCTTCGTCGCGGCTGCCGCGCGACCGCGCACGGAACTGGCCGACGGCGACAGGATCGAAGTCGTCGCGCCGATGCAGGGAGGGTGACCATGTCGTCCTTCTACGGCGTCGAGCTGAAGTCGCGGCTGCTGCTGGGCACCTCGCGCTATCCCTCGCCGGCGGTCCTCGAACGCGCGGTCAAGGCGTCGGGTGCGGAAGTGGTGACCGTCTCCCTGCGGCGCGAGAGCGGCGCGGGGCGGGCCGGCCAGAGCTTCTGGTCGCTCATCCAGTCGATGGGCGTGCGCGTGCTGCCCAACACGGCCGGCTGCCATTCGGTGAAGGAGGCGGTGACGACCGCGCACATGGCGCGCGAGCTGTTCGACACACCGTGGATCAAGCTCGAGGTGATCGGCGAGGCCGACACCTTGCAGCCCGACGTGTTCGGTCTCGTGGAAGCCGCGCGCATCCTCTCCGAGGACGGGTTCGAGGTGTTTCCCTACACGACCGAGGATCTCGTGGTTGCCGAGCGGCTGGTCGAGGCGGGCTGCAGGGTGCTGATGCCGTGGGGCGCGCCGATCGGTTCGGCGCGCGGCCTGAACAACGTCTATGGCCTGCGCTCGATGCGCGCGCACTTCCCCGACATCCCGCTGGTGGTCGATGCCGGACTGGGCGTGCCCTCACACGCGGCCGCCGCGATGGAGCTGGGTTACGACGCGGTGCTGCTCAATACGGCGGTGGCCGAAGCCGGCGATCCGGTCGAGATGGCGCGTGCCTTCGCGCTCGGTGTCGAAGCCGGTCGTGCCGCCTATCTTGCGCGGCCGATGGAGCCGCGTGACATGGCCGTGCCGTCGACGCCGGTGATCGGCAAGGCCGCGCTTGGAGACTAGAGAGATGCTGGATCCGTTTTATCCCGTGGTGCCCGATTCGAGCTGGGTGCTGAAGCTGGTGCCCATCGGCACGAAGCTCATCCAGTTGCGCATCAAGGACCAGCCCGAGGCCGAGATCCGCCGTCAGGTGCGCGAGGCCAAAGCCGTCTGCGAACAACATGGCGCCGACCTGGTCGTGAACGATTACTGGCAGGTCGCGATCGACGAAGGCTGTTCGTGGGTCCACCTCGGCCAGGAAGACCTGGTCGATGCCGACGTGAAGGCGGTGCGCCGCGCCGGCCTCAGGATCGGCATCAGCACGCACGACCATGCCGAGCTCGACAAGGGCATGGCCATCGATCCCGATTATGTCGCACTTGGCCCGATCTGGCCGACCAAGCTGAAGCAGATGCCGTGGGCGCCGCAGGGCACCGAGCGTCTTGCCGAATGGAAGAAGCTGATCGGCGACCGGCCGCTGGTCGCCATCGGTGGTCTCACCCTCGAGCGCGCGTTGCTCTGTCTGAAGTCGGGCGCCGACATTGCCTCGGTCGTGGGCGACATCGTGAACCATGCCAATCCGATGGGTCAGGTCAGGGCCTGGATCGAAGCGACGAGAAGGTCATGACCGACCGCTACGCCCGCCAGGCCGTGCTGCCCGAGATCGGCGACGCGGGGCAGTCGCGCCTCGCCGCCGCCTCGGTGCTGGTGGTCGGCGCCGGCGGTCTCGGCTGCCCGGTGCTGCAGTATCTCAGCGGTGCCGGTGTCGGGCGGCTCACGATCGTCGATCACGACACGGTCGAGGAGACGAACCTGCATCGCCAGCCGCTCTACGGCATGCCGGACATCGGCAAGCTCAAGGTCGAGGCCGCGAAGGCGACGCTGCAGCGCTTCAATCCGCATGTTCGCATCGACACGGTCGCCGAGCGGCTCACGCCGCAGAATGCGGCGCAGCTCGTTGCGGCCGCCGACATCGTCGTCGATGCCGCTGACAGCTTTGCCGTGACCTACATGCTGAGCGACGCCTGCCAGGCCGTCGCCAAGCCGCTGGTCAGTGCCTCGGTGATCGGCATGACCGGCTATGCCGGCGTCTTCTGCGGCGGCGGTGCCAGCTATCGCGCCGTGTTTCCCGAGGTGTCCGTCGATGGCGGAACCTGCGCCACGGTGGGCGTGATCGGCACCGCGGTGGCGACGATGGGCAGCCTGCAGGCGCACCTCACGCTGCATTACCTGCTCCGCCTCGAGCCTTCGGTGCTGGGCCGGGTCGTCACCTTCGACGCAAGGCGCGTCGGCTTCGGCGGCTTCGACTTCACCGGCAGTCCCGAACCCGAGGAACGGGTGGCGTTCATCGCGCCCGATCAGGTGCGATCCGACGACATCGTGGTCGACCTGCGCGGCCTCGACGAGGCGCCGGTCTCGCCCTTCGCCGGTGCGCGGCGGCTGGTCGTCGACACGATCGACGAGCTGGGCACGCCCGACGGCCGGGTCGTGCTGGCCTGCCGCAGCGGCCAGCGGGCGCTGATGGCGGCCGATCGGCTGCGCGAGCGGGGTGTCACAAATCTTGCGCTGGTGGCCTTGGGCTAGAGAAGCCAAAGTGGCTCCGCACCAGAGGAGCTCCGGCGTGGCCAATTCCGTTCCACCGACGATGGAAGAGACCCGCCGCCATCAGATGTATCCCGTGCTGACGGCGGCCGAGCTGAAGCGCATCGAACGCTTCGGCAGCAAGCAGCATTTCAAGGCTGGCGAGTTGCTGGCACGGACCGGCGATGACAGTCCGGGCATGTCGGTGATCCTGTCCGGCAGCATCGCCATCCTCGGCCATGACGGGCTGGGTCATGTCTCTCCCATCGTCGAAATGGGACCGGGCGATTTCGCGGCCGAGCTGGCTGAGCTCTCGGGCCAGCCGGCGATGGTCGACGTCCGGGCCGAGGAGGAGGTCGAGGCCCTGATCGTGCCGCACGACCGGCTGCGCGCCCTGATGGTCGCCGAGGCCGAACTCGGCGAGCGCATCATGCGGGCGCTGATTCTGCGCCGCGTCCGCCTCATCGAGGTCAATCTGGTCGGGCCGATCCTGGTCGGCGAGCTCACCCAGCCGGGCATGATCCGCCTGCAGGGCTTCCTGACGCGCAACGGACAACCGCATACCATCCTCGATCCCGAGAACGATCCCGACGCGGCGAAGATGATCGAGCGCCTGTCGCCCGACGCCGACGATTATCCGCTGGTCGTCTGTCCCGACGGCACGATCCTGCGCAATCCCAGCGACCAGGAGCTGGCGCTCTGCATCGGCCTGCTGCAGGAAAGTGCCGAGCCGAGGATCTACGACATCGCGATCGTGGGCTCGGGCCCCGCGGGTCTCTCCACGGCCGTCTATGCCGCCTCGGAAGGCCTGTCGGTGCTGGTCGTGGAAACCCGCGCCTTCGGCGGCCAGGCCGGCGCCAGCGCCCGCATCGAGAACTATCTCGGCTTCCCGACCGGCATCTCGGGCCAGGCGCTGACCGCGCGGGCCTTCGTGCAGGCGCAGAAGTTCGGCGCGCAGTTCGTCATCCCGCTCGAAGTGGCGCGGCTCGACTGCGGCGGCGGCCTCGAGCGGCCGATGACCTTGGAAATGACCGACGGCTGGAAGGTGCAGGCGAAGACCGTCGTGATCGCCTCGGGCGCACGCTACCGCAAGTTGTCGCTGCCCAACCTCGATCACTTCCTCAATCGCGGCCTCTGGTACTGGGCCTCGCCCATCGAGGCCAAGCTTTGCTCGAACGCCGAGGTGGTCATCGTCGGCGGCGGCAATTCGGCGGGGCAGGCGGCGGTGTTCCTGTCGGGCCATGCCGCGAAGGTCTGGATCCTGGTCCGCGGCCCCGGTCTCGCCGAGACCATGTCGCGCTACCTGATCGATCGCATCGCGGCGGCGCCGAATGTCGAAGTGCTGGCAGAAACCGAGATCGTCGAGTTGGTCGGTTCCGAGCAGAGCGGTTTGAGCGGCGTGAAGTGGCGGCATCGTCCCAGCGGCGCCGACACGCATCGGCCGATCCGCCACGTCTTCCAGTTCCTGGGCGCCGAGCCTTCGACGGAATGGATGAAAGACTGCGGCATCGACGTCGACCGCACCGGCTTTATCCGCACCGGCGCCGACGTCGAGGCGCCGTGCCCGGAGCGTCCGCCGCTCGCCTACGAGACCAACGTACAGGGCGTCTTCGCCGTGGGCGACGTGCGCTACGGTTCGGTGAAGCGTGTGGGTGCTGCGATCGGCGAGGGCGCCAACGTGGTCGCCCAGATCCACGGCGTGCTGGAGGCGATGGGCGAGGTGGCTGAGAAGATAAAATAGATCCGTCGTCTCGACCGGAGCACCGAAGGTACGGAGTGGAGAGACCTTCTTTCTGCCGAAAGCCGGCTAATCGTCGAGAGAAGGTCTCTCCGCTACGCCGCGCTTTGCGCGGCTCCGGTCGAGACGACGAAGCTTACTTCTTCTCCCAGCGCGCGGCGGCGGCGTCGTCTTCCTCATGGGCACCGACCCACTGCTCGCCCTTCGGCGTCTCTTCCAGCTTCCAGAAGGGCGCCTTGGTCTTCAGCCAATCGACCAGGAATTCGCAGGCCTCGAAGGCGGCTTCGCGGTGTGGCGAGCCGACCGCGACCAACACGATGCGCTCGCCCGGCTCCATCCGGCCGTAGCGGTGAACGATCAGCGTCGCTTCGAGCGGCCAGCGCCGGTTCGCCTCGGCCTCGATCTCCTGAAGCGCCGTCTCGGTCATGCCGGGATAGTGCTCTAGCGTCAGCGCATCGACCCGGTCGCGATGATAACCCTCGCGCACATGCATCTCGCGCACGAGACCGACGAACACCGCGAGCCCGCCGATTCGCTTGTTGCCGTCGGTGAGCTGGGCCAGCTCGGCACCGACATCGAAGTCGGTTTCCTGGACGCGGACGGCCATGATGTCAGCCACCGGTGAAGGGCGGGAAGAAGGCGACTTCGCGCGCGCCCGCGAGCTTCACGTCGAAGGTCGCGGTGCGCTGGTCGACGGCGGCCCCGAAGGCGGCCCCTTCGGCCAGCGCCTCGGCGTGGCCGGGGCTGCGCGCGCGCAGCCAGACGACGAGGTCGCCCACCGTGTCGATGCCAGCCGGTGGCGTGACCTCTTCCTCAGGCACTCCGACCGTGCGTTTCATCCAGGCGAAATAGCGGATCTTCACTTCTGGCCGCCCGCCGGCGGCGCATCTTCCGCCATGTGACGCAGGCCGGTGCGCAGATAGTCGTAGCCGGTGATGAGGGTGAGGGCGGCGGCGATCCAGATCATGACGATGCCGGCCTGGGTAACCCAGTGCGCGGCGGAGTCGCCGACCAGCAGCGCGGCGATCGCCACCATCTGCACGGCCGTCTTCCACTTGGCCAGCGCGCTGACCGGCAGGCCGACCCGCAACTCGGCCAGGAACTCGCGCAGGCCCGAAACCAGGATCTCGCGGGCCAGGATGATGAGGGCGGCCAGCACGTTGACGCCGCCCAGGGTGCCGTTGTTGACCAGCATGACCAAAGCGGCGGCGACCAGCAGCTTGTCGGCGATCGGGTCGAGGAAGCGGCCGAAGCGCGAGATCTGGTGATAGCGCCGCGCAAAATATCCGTCGAACCAGTCTGTCACCGCGGCGGCCACGAACAGCGCCATCGACAGCCACTGCGCCCAGCCGCGATCGAGCCAGAAGCACGCGACCACCAGCGGAATCGCGACGATGCGCGACAGGGTGAGCATGTTGGGAAGATTGAACAGCATCGACCCGGACATTACCGGCCGCCCCGGAAGTGGTCATGGATTTTCTGGGCGAGTGCATCGGAGATTCCCGGCACCGATTTGATGTCTTCCAGGGTCGCGCCCGAAACGGCACGGGCACTGCCGAAATGATTGAGCAGAGCACGCTTGCGCCCGGCGCCGATGCCCGGCACCTCGTCGAGCGCCGAGCGCGTCATGTCTGCCGCACGGCGCGTGCGGTGAGTGCCGATCGCGAAGCGATGCGCTTCGTCCCGTAGTCGTTGCAGGAAGTAGAGGACGGGATCGCGCGGCTCGAGCGAGAAGGGCGGTTTACCGGTCATGAAGAAGCGCTCGCGGCCCGCATCGCGGTCCGGCCCCTTGGCGATGCCGACCAGAGGAATGTCCTCGAGCCCGAGTTCGGCCATCACGCCGCGAACCGCTTCGAGTTGGCCCTGGCCGCCATCGATCAGCAGAAGGTCAGGCCAGTGCTCGTCGTCGCGCTCGGGATTCTCCTTGAGCGCGCGGCCGAAGCGGCGGGTCATCACCTCGCGCATCATGGCGAAGTCATCGCCCGCGGCGCCCTCGGTCTTGATGTTGAACTTGCGGTAGGCGTTCTTGTTGAAGCCTTCCGG
>NZ_CAMFKM010000025.1 GCF_945957355.1 uncultured Reyranella sp.
TCGCTCAAGAACCTGCTCGAGCAGACGCTGACCGACCGCCGCTGGGACATGACCTATCTCGGCATGCAGGTGCTGATCGAAGGCCTGGCGCTCGCCGCCTTCCAGCGCATCCGCGACACCGCCAAGAACAACCTGGCCGGCGCCGTGAACGCCTACGTCATGCAGGACGAGGCGCGTCACGTCACCTTCGGCCGCATGGCGCTGCGCGAATACTACCCGCACATCTCCGATGCCGAGCGCGCCGAGCGCGAGGAGTTCGTCGTCGAGGCGCTCTACTTCATGCGCGACCGCTTCAACCAAGGCGAGGTCTGGGCGCGGTCCGGCCTGCCGGTGAAGGAGATGCTGGAATACGCCTATCATTCGGGCGCCATGCAGTCGTTCCGTACCCGCCTCTTCACCCGCATCGTGCCGATCCTCAAGGAGATCGGCCTGTTCGGGCCGAAGGTGCAGAAGGCGCTGGGCGAGATGGGCGTGCTGGGCTACGCCGAGGTCGACGTCGAGAAGCTGATCGCCAACGACCTCAAGGTCGCCGATGACTTCGACGCCAAGAAGTTCGTGAACTCCCAGATCGCCGCCGAGTAGCAAAGCAATCGCAGCTGGAATCGGAAAGGGGGCCTCATGGCCCCCTTTTCTCTTGGCTTCTCCCGTCATCTCGACCGGAGCCGCGCGTAGCGCGGCGGAGTGGAGAGATCTTCCCTCCACGATTTGCCGGCTTTGGGGGGCACGAAGGTCTCCCCGCTTCGCGCCTTCGGCGCTTCGGTCGAGACGACGGCTACTTCTGATTTTTTACCGACACGCCTCGATGCGCGGCGGGGCGCCGAGCACCGTCGCGACCTTCGAGATGTCGAGGCAGCGCGGGCCGATCCAGGCCTTGGTCTGCACGAAGATCGCGAAGCGCGCGAAGGTGTCCGCCTGCTCGGCGGGCGTCGGTCGCTTGCGCGCCAGCAGCCAGCTGAGCGCATAGATGTTGCCGGTCGCGAAGTCGGCCGACGGGATGTCGGGATCCTTCGCCCAGAGAGCGACGTTCTTCCTGGCCGCGCCTGTCGGATCGGCCAGGCCCTCGAGCCAGTTGCTGGCGTTCGCCGCCAGCGCATAGGAGCCGCCATTCCGGGCGATCAGTGCCTTCACCTCTCCGGCCGCGGCGACATAGCCCTGACCTTCGATCGTGCTGCCGGCGCAGCCGATCCGGCAGAGCGCCACGAACATCAGGTACTCCGCGAGGATGATCTCGACGTTGCCGTTGTTGTGCCGGCGCCAGGCGCGGGCGAGGTTCCAGCCCTGGGTCAGCTCCGCCCCGGTCCACGGCCTGGTGGCCAGGGGCGTGTCGCGCTCCAGCTCGCCGATCACGGCCTGTGCCGCGGCCTGCCATTCGGCGGGGATCTGGGCCGCCGCCGGTGTGGCGGTGCCCAGCAGGATCAGCAGCAGGATCGCGCGGAGTCGTCTCATGGCGGGCTCCCTTCAGTATTTGCGGGCCGTCTTTCGGTCGCGGCTTTCGTACTGGACGAGGTCGTCGGCCCTGAGCACCGTGGCGTCGGGCGGCACCAGCCAGCGCTTCTGCGCCGGCCTGATCAGCGGATAGTGGCGCGCATCGTCGAGCGCCGCACCGACTTCCCAGCAATCCTCCTCACTGGTGATCCAGGTGCCGGGCGCGAAGCGGCGCAGGTCGATCGAGACCGAATAGGTCCGCAGGGTCTTGCGGCCCTTGTTGAAGTATTCGTGGAAGTAGGACATCGCGAGCTCGCGCAGGCTGCGATAGACCGGGTCGCGCCAGCGCAGCCAGACGTGATTGCTCTTGGAGATCGCGCCCCAGCAGCCGTCTCGGCGGAACAGGGTGACGACGTGATCGGCATCCTCGCGCGTGGCCGTCAGGTCCATGACCAGCGGCGGCTCACCCTGCAGCCACAGCGCGCAGGCCGCGACGAAGGCCGCTTCGAGGCAATGGGCCTCGCGATGGCGCAGCACGCCGCGCACGGACCGCAGGCAATCGCCGTCCGGCTCGAAGTTGGCCGGGAGGGCCGAGACGTATTCCTGGATGCGCTGCGGCGTGCGCAGCGACGTGAGGAGGCGTCCTTCTGCGGCGGTGAGGCCGAGTTCTACCGGTGTGGGACGTTTGCGTCTGCGCATCGAGTGCAATAGTGCCGTGATGCGCCGCGACAGGCCAGTGAATGAGGCCGTCTGCTTCCGGCCCGGGGTCGGGGTGGTTGGTGGAGCTGAGGGGGATCGAACCCCTGACCTCCTCATTGCGAACGAGGCGCTCTCCCAGCTGAGCTACAGCCCCCTCCGACCCTTGGAGAACCGCGCGGATAATGGTTGCCGCGCCCCCTGTCAAGCAAACCGGGCTGTGATAGCGTCCGGCCGGTATTTTTGAAGGAGAGGCAAGACCATGGCCCACGCCAAGAAAGTCGTTCAGACCGACGCCGCCCCCAAGGCGCTCGGCCCCTATTCGCAGGCGGTCGTGGCCAACGGGCTGGTCTTCTGCGCCGGCCAGATCCCGCTCGACCCGGTGACCGGCAACATCGTCGAGGGCGGCATCGCCGAGCAGACGCACCAGGTGCTGAAGAACCTGCGCGCGGTGCTGAAGGCGGCCGGCAGCGATCTCGGCCACGCCGTCAAGACGACCGTGTTCCTGAAGAGCATGGACAGCTTCGCCGCCATGAACGAGGTCTATGGGCTGCCCGAATATTTCGGCAGTTCGACGCCCGCGCGCTCGACGGTCGAAGTCGCCCGCCTGCCGCGCGACGTCATGGTGGAGATCGAAGTCGTTGCCCTCGCCTGACGACATGGCCAGCCTGGTGACTTGGATGCTGGCCCTGGGCTCCCTCACGGTGGCCCTGATGCTCGTCAGCTACGTGCTTGTGTCGCTCGTCCTCATCATCCCGACCTGGCGCATCTGCACGCGGGCCGGCTTCTCCGGGGCGCTGTCGCTCTTCCATCTGGTGCCGTTCATCGGCTCCTTCATCGTCATGGGCATGCTGGCCTTCAGCACCTGGCCCGCCGGCGAAGCGGCGCCGAGGCGTTAGCCGATGGGCATCGAAATCGCGGCTCTGACGAGCTTCTTCGGCCTGACCGGCGCCTTCGCGCTGGTCGGCACCGTGCTGGCGGCGTGGATGGCCTGGCGCATCGTCGAGAAAGCGGGGCTGCCGGGATGGACCGGCCTCGGCGCCATCCTGCTCACGCTGACCGGCGTGGGCACGATCGTGCCGCTGATCCTGCTCTGGATCTTCGCTTTCATGCGCTGGCCGCGCGACGAACCCGGGAACGGTCTCGGAGGCGTGGCGGGCGGCGGGTTCGCGCCTGCGTCCGGTCCGGCACCGGCGCCCGGCCCGGCTGTTCTGGCAGGTCCCTCGATGGCCCTGCCCGATGCGCGCGGCTGGCGGCTCTCCGGTGTGCTCGGCCATGGCGGCACGGTGTCTCTGGCGGTTGCGGGCACGTCGGGGACCTATGCGCTGACGGGCGCGCACACCGGAGCACCGACCGATCTCACCGTGCCCGATCCGTCGGTCGGCCAGCCCCATGCCCGGCTCATGCTGTCGGGCAACCGTCTCGGCCTCGAGGATCTCGGCAGCCCGGGCGGCACCTTCCTCGACGGCGCCCGGCTGCTGCCCGAGCACGGACCGCGCGACATCAGCGCGGTGCGCTCGATCCGGCTGGGCAGCGTGGAACTCGCGCTTTCGCGGGCCTGAATGGACTTGTGATCGGCAAGGCCTGCCGAGTAGGGTGCCGCGGCCGGCGGACCGCCGGCCTCAACGGGCGGGGACTCGATGCTGTCGCTGGCGATGCTGATCGACAAGGTGATCGACATCTACACCTGGATCGTGATCGCGAGCGCGATCATGAGCTGGCTGGTGGCGTTCGGCGTGGTGAATATCCGTAACCGGTTCATCAGCGTCGTCGTCGACATGCTCTTCAAGCTGACCGAGCCGGTCCTGCGCCCGATCCGCAATGCGCTGCCCAATCTGGGCGGCGTCGATATCTCGCCCGTCATCCTCCTGCTCGGCCTGTTCTTCATCCGCAGCCTGCTGTGGGAGTACGTCTGGCCGGCCTTCGTGCGCTGAGCGCTCCCCCGACCGATCCGATTTTCCTGCGGCGGAACCCCGGCGGCGTGACCATCCAGCTGCGCGTGCAGCCGCGGGCGCGCCGCACGGCGCTCCAGCGCACGCCTGAAGGTGCGCTCAAGGCCGCAGTGACGGTGGCGCCCGAGGATGGCAAGGCCAATGCGGCCGTCGTCGCCCTGCTGGCAGACGCTTGGCGCGTGCCGAAATCGACCATAGAAATCGTGCGCGGCGGAACGGCGCGGGAAAAGACGCTCAGCGTCGCGGGCGAGCCCGAGGCGCTGGCCCGACGGATTGCCGAATGGATGGACAAGAATGGCTGATGCAAGACTGATCGACGGAAAAGCCTTCGCGGGCGGCCTGCGCCAGAGGGTGGGCGCCGGGGTTGCCGAGTTCGTCGCCAAGGGCGGGCCCAAGCCCGGCCTCGCCACGGTGCTGGTCGGCGACGATCCGGCCAGCCAAGTCTATGTCCGCAGCAAGGGCCGGCTCGCGGTCGAGCTCGGCATGGCGAGCTTCGACCACCAGCTGCCCGGGGACACGACCCAGGCCGAGCTGCTGGAGCTGATCGGGCGCCTGAACGTCGATCCCTCGGTCAACGGCATCCTGGTCCAGCTGCCTCTCCCGAAGCATCTCGACACGGCGCAGGTCCTGATCGCCATCGATCCGGCCAAGGATGTCGACGGCTTCCATCCGGTGAATGTCGGCCGCCTCGGCTCGATCGCGCCGGGTGCGCCGCTCGACTTTCCGGTGCCCTGCACGCCGCTCGGCGTCTCGATGCTGCTGCAGGACGCGCTGGGGTCGCTGTCGGGCCTGAATGCGGTGATCGTCGGCCGGTCGAACCTCGTTGGCCGCCCCGTGGCGCAACTGCTGCTTCGCGCCGATTGCACGGTGACCATCACCCATTCGCGCACGCGCGACCTGCCCGGTGTCTGCCGCCAGGCCGACATCCTGGTGGTGGCGATCGGCAAGACCGAGTTCGTGAAGGGCGACTGGATCAAGCCAGGGGCGGCGGTGATCGATGTCGGCATCAACCGCATCCCGACGCCGGAGGGCAAGAGCCGGCTGGTCGGCGACGTGGCCTTTGCCGAGGCGCAGAAGGTGGCGGGATACATAACGCCCGTGCCGGGTGGCGTCGGCCCCATGACCGTGGCCTGCCTGATGTTCAACACGTTGCAGGCCGCACGCCACAAGGCCGGAATGGCGATGATGGCCGCCTGAGCGGCGGTCAGGCCTTTCCGACGGCGCGCCGGATCAGGGCGGTCGACCATCGTGCGGCCCTTTCGAAAGGGTTCGCCGCGCCAGGGCTTGCAGCGCCGGCCCGGCGGGTCGGCAGGCGGGCCTTTCGGATCTGGGCGCGCAGGCGCAGGGCCGTCTTCTCGTTCGGCTCACGGAGCAAGGTCCGATCGACCCATTCGGCGGCTTCCGGCCAGCGATCCTGCTTCGCCAGGAATTCGGCGAAGGCCGCCATGTAGACCGGATTTTCAACGAGGCCGTTGCACTCCCGCCAAAGCGCTTCGGTATCCGCGAGCCGTCCCAGCCGCTCGCAGTAGCGCGCCTTCCAGTGGAGCAGCAGCGATTTGCGCTCGAGGGGCCAGCGGATCCTGTCGAGCACGACGAAGCCTTCCTCGAATCGGCCGAGGTGATAGTAGGCCTCGACCCGCTGCAGCGAGGGGTCGAGCATCGCCTTGCCGTGTTCGCAGGCCTTCTCGGCCTGCAACGCGGCTTCCTCGTGGCGGCCGCTCTCGTTGTAGTGACGTGCGAGCAGGGTGCGGGCGGGAACGCTTTCGTGGGTTTCCAGCAACTCGAGCAGCAGTGATTCCGCGGCCCCGCCATTGCCGGCCCGGAGATGCGCCCGCGCCAGCGCGATCGTGAGATCGGGATTCCCGGGATGTAACGCCCAGGCCTGCTGCAGCCGCTTGAGTCCGGCGTGGAAGCGTCCGGCCGCACCATCCTCGCGGGCGCGTGCGAGCACGTTGGCGATGGTGTCGTCGCCGGTCTCGACATAGCGGTTGATCATGCGGTCGACGTTGAAGCGCACCATCGACGTCTGGATATGGACTTGGTCGTCGACGAAGGCGATCGACCGGTCGGTCAGGACCACGCTCTCGTAGGAGGGGAAGTATTCGATGTGGGCCCGGTCGGCGACGAACGGCTCGACCGCCGCCCGCAGGACCGCCTTGCTGTAGGCGTTCGCCACCGCCACGTCGGACGAGGTGAAGGTCGCCTGGAGCGGCACGGGCGAGACGGTGAGGATGATGCGATAGTCTTGCGGGCAGACCCGGTCGAGCAGATCGAGGAGGTCGGCGAGCGAACGCGTCACGTCGGCATAGTCGAGAACATGCAGTTCGAAGCGAGAGGGATCGGTCCGGACGATTCCCTTGGGCGGCGGGCAGTTGATGTAGAGGCCCGAGCGATTGTCGAACCACGCCTCGATCAGGCCCAGGGTGATCAGCACCACGTGGCTGCTGGCGAGATTGCGGTAGATCGCGCTGATGTCGTTGCGCCGCCCGACCAGTGCTTCGGCGGAGACGGGCCGGAAGCCGAGCGTCAGCTGCGGGTCGATATACCGCCCCGGAGCGACTTCGATGGCATGACGGCCGATGTCGAATTCATCGAGGCCGAACGCCCAGCGGATCTGCGGCGCGATTGCCGGCGGCACGTAGTTGTTCAGGATCGTCGTCGGGTCACCGCTCCACCCTGTCTTGTCGACCTTCAGGGCCAGCGTGGGAATGTCGAAGCCGCGGTCGGCCAGCGTCCTCTCGATGCCGCGGGCGAAGCAGGAACCGATGGTGAAGATGCGCTGGCCCGGCTCCAGCGTGAAGCGCGGCTTGAACGATGGATCGGCGAAGTGTGCGAACCTGTTCGCAGGATCGTCACGACGCGGCCAGTTGCTGTCGGGGTTGGTCTTTAACGTGCCGTAGGCATCGGCAGCACTGATCCGGCGAATTGGCATCGTGTCCCTGACCCTCTGGACACATGGCTAGCATCCCTGAGTAACCGGGGGAAAGCCGGCTCCTGTTCGCGACCTCGCGCGCCGTCAGTTCTTCAGCATGCCTGCGACGAGGGCCGACACGTTGTGGCGCATCATCTTCTCGTAGGTCGGGGCCGGTCCATCCGGGCCCGACAGCGCATCGGTGTAGAGGCGAGGGCCGACCACGGCGCCGGATTCGCGCGCGATCTGGTCGATCAGGCCGGGGTTGGTCATGTTCTCGACGAACAGCGCCTTGATGCGCTGCTCGCGCGCCGCGCGGATCAGCGCCGCAACGTCGCGCGCCGAAGGCTCGCTGCTGGTGTTGTAGCCGCGCGGCGACTGGAATTTAACGCCATAGGCACTGGAGAAATAGCGGAAGGAATCGTGGCCGGTGATCGCCCGGCGCTTGTCGGCCGGCACCTTGGCGATCTCTTCCTTCACCCAGGCATCCAACTCGGCCAGCCTACGGTCGAAGGCCTCGGCGCGCTCGCGGTAGTAGGCGGCGTTCGGCGGATCGGCTTCGGCGAGGCCTCTGGCGATGTTGGCGACATAGGTGCGGACCCTCTGGACATCCTGCCAGCAATGCGGATCCGCCGCGTGATCGTGCGCGTGTCCATGGGAATGGCCCTGATCCGATCCCGCGGCGAGGGTCGCCACGCCGGTCGTGGCCACGACCGCCTTGCCCTTGAAGGGCGCCGCCTTGGCCAGTCGCTCGATCCAGCCCTCGAAGCCCAGCCCGTTGCTCACCAGCACCTGCGCCTCGGCCAGCGCGCGCGCGTCGCCAGGACGGGGCTGGTAGGCATGGGCATCCATGTCGGGGCCGACCACCGCCGACACCGCCGCCTTGTCGCCCGCCACTTCGGCCAGCAGGTTGCCCAGGATCGAGAAGGTCGCGACGGCCTTGATCTCGGCCGAAGCCGGCAGGGAAACGGCGATCAGGCCCAGGGCCAGCAGCAGTGCACGGAAAAGCATTCCGTTATAGTATAACGTCAGAGTGGAAAGTCGAGCCACTCCGGGGTGTGGCCGGTCGCCGCGAAGAAGCGCAGCAGGTCGGCCAGGCTGAGCGCCGTGGTCATCGTATTGACCAGCGGGTGGGCATTGATCGGCCCGGCGCCGTCGGCGAGGCCGCGGTCGAGAACCAGCCGGACCTGGTGCTCCGGGTCGTTGATCACGGCCAGCGGCGTCACCGAGCCCGGTTCGACGCCTAGATGGCGCCGCAGGCGGTCCGGGCTGCCGAACGAGAACTTGCCGGCGCCCAGCCGCTCGCCAAGTCGTTTCAGGTCGATGGCGCGGTCCTCCAGCGCCACCACCAGCCACATCTCTTCCTTCCGGTTGCGCAGGAAGAGGTTCTTGATGTGATGGCCGGGCAGGTCGCCGCGATGAGCCTTGGCTTCCTCGACCGTATAGACCGGCGGGTGTTCGACGGTGCGATGGGCGATGCCCAGCGCGTCGAGTCGGGCGAGAAGTTGGTGCGGATCAAGCATGGTGCGTGTCGGCTCTACCCATGAAATGAGCCCTTCGCCAGCCCCTTGCCAAGGGATCGGAAAAGCCCTATCAACGCCGCCTTCCGGCAACCTACCCGGCCGGATCTGGAGCGCGGGCGTAGCTCAGGGGTAGAGCACGACCTTGCCAAGGTCGGGGTCGAGGGTTCGAATCCCTTCGCCCGCTCCAATTTCTACCAAGGTATCTTGCCTGAACCGGTCGCCGGTTCGCATCCCGGTCGCGGACCGGGGTGAGGCCTGATGCTTTTGGTCCTCTTTCGATAGATTGCGCGTCCCATTTTCGCCGCCTGCATTGTCTATGCGGCCGGCTCGTCCATGCGTGTGAGGCTCAAATGAATACATCGACCGACCAGGGCCTTCTCGTCGTCCGCACCGTGGCGGATCTGCGCCGTGCCGTGGCTGACTTTCGGAAAGCCGGTCGCACGATCGGCCTCGTCCCGACCATGGGTGCGTTGCACGAAGGCCATGTCAGCCTGGTGAAGGGTGCGCTCGGTCGCGGCGACGTGCCGGTGACCAGCATCTTCGTCAATCCGACGCAGTTCGGACCGAAGGAGGATTTCTCCGCCTATCCGCGCGACGAGCAGGGCGACTTCGACAAGCTGCGCGATGCGCAGTGCCGCATCGTCTTCGCGCCGAGCAAGGACGAGATGTATCCCGGCGAGCAGCTCACGACCGTGACCGTCGCCGGCATCACCGACGGCCTGTGCGGTCCGCTGCGGCCCGGTCACTTCCAGGGCGTCGCCACGGTGGTGAGCAAACTCCTGCTGATGGCGATGCCGGATCGCGCCTATTTCGGCGAGAAGGACTACCAGCAGCTCCAGGTCATCAAGCGCATGGTGCGCGATCTCGCGATGCCGTTCGAGATCGTGGGCATGCCGACGGTGCGCGAGAAGGACGGGCTCGCCATGTCGTCGCGCAATCGCTACCTCAGCGCCGAGGAGCGCACCAAGGCGCTTTGCATGTACCGGCAGCTCGTGACGGTCGCCGACACGGTGCGCGACGGAAAGAAATCCTGCACCGAGGCCACGGCGGCGGCATCGCAGGCGCTGCGCGACGGCGGTTTCGACATCGTCGAGTATTTCACCGTGGTCGATGCCGAGAGCCTGAAGCCGCTCGAGCATGTCACGGGCCCAGCGCGTGTCATCGCCGCCGCCCGTCTCGGCCGCACGCGTTTGATCGACAATCTGGCGGTCTGACCGGGCGCCGGACGGGAACGTCAGGCCGCCTGTTCGAGTGTCGAAGCGACGTCGCGCGTCGTCACGCGGCGCAGGTCGCGGACCTTGGTCGTGTCGAACGGCCGGGCGCGATGCATGGTGCAGCGATTGTCCCAGATCACGAGATCGCCCTTCACCCAGCGATGGGCATGGACGAATCGCGGCTGCGTCGCGTGCTCGATCAGGTCGAGGATGATCAGGCGTCCGTCGGCGACCGGCATGCCCAGGATGTGCGAGGCATGGGCGGCAAGGTAAAGCGTCTTGCGATGCGAGCCGGGGTGGGTGCGCACGACACGCTGCGGCACCGGCGGCAGCGAGGCGCGCTCCTCCTCCGTGTACTGCACGACGCCGAGCTGCTCGCGCGACCGCCAGATCGAATGCTCGGCGACCAGGCCCTCCAGTGCCTTCTTCTTCGCGTCGGGCAGCGCGTCGTAGGCCGCGCGCATGTCGGCGAACTCCGTGTCGCCGCCTTCGTCGGGAATGACATGCGCATAGAGCATCGAGAGGGCGCCGGGCACGGCGCGGAACGAGGCGTCGGTGTGCCAGAGCCGATTGGCCAGGCCGTCGAGCCGGCGGCGCGCGTCGGGCTTCAGCACATTGCCGTCGCCGTCGAGGTTCGAGATGTCGGCGACCTGGTTGGATTCGATCCGGTGCTTGATGTCGCGATGCCGGAGTTTCAGCGCCGAGGATTCGACGGGGCCGAAATTGCCGGCGAAGGCGACCTGTTTTTCGTCGTCGAGCGTCTGTCCCCGAAAGACCACGACCGCATAGCGGTTGATCGCATCCTCGATGGCCTGCCGATTGTCCGGGCTCAGCGGCCTTGCCACGTCGACGCCGCTGATCTCGGCGACGAACCCGGGATGCACTGGCGCAACCGTGATGCTCATGACCGCCTCCCGCGGCTATAATGCGTTTCCAATCATTGTCTCCCAGGAAACGCCATGCCGCAAACGATGAAGCTCGCCCTGCTCGACGATTACCAGAAGGTCGCTCTGCGCATGGCCGACTGGGATCGGCTCAAGAAGCGCGGCATCGAGATCACGGTCTTCCACGAGCCCTTCACCTCGGTCGAGGATGCCGCGCAGAAATTGGCACCCTTCGACATTCTGGGATTGCTGCGCGAGCGGACCGCCTTCCCGCGGGCGCTGATCGAGAAGCTGCCCAAGCTGAAGTTCATGGTGCTGACCGGCGCCCGCGCCGCCAGCCTCGACGACAAGGCCGCGGCCGAGCGCGGCATCCCGGTCTCGACGACGCCGGGCGGTACCTCGAACGCCCCGACGGCGGAGCTGGGCTGGGCGCTCCTGATGATGTGCGCGCGCGACCTCGCCAAGGCCGAGCGGCTGGCGCGCCAGGGCAAGTGGCATGACGGCATCGAGCAGATGGTGGTGCTCGAGGGCAAGCGGCTGGGCATCCTGGGTCTCGGCAAGCTCGGCAGCCGCGTGGCGCGCTATGCCAAGGCCTTCGGCATGGAGGTCGTGGCCTGGAGCCAGAACCTCACACCCGAGAAGGCGGAAGCGGGCGGCGCGAAGTACGTTACGAAGGACGAGCTGCTGGCGACGTCCGACTTCGTGTCGATCCATCTTGCCCTGTCGGATCGTACGCGCGGTCTGATCGGCGCCGCCGATCTCGCCAGGATGAAGAAGACCGCGATCCTGGTGAACACCTCGCGCGGGCCGATCGTCGACGAGGCGGCGCTCATCGCGGCGCTGAAGAACCGCACCATCCTGCATGCCGGCCTCGACGTGTACGACAAGGAACCGCTGCCGGCCGACCATCCGCTCACGAAGCTCGACAACGTCACGCTGATTCCCCATCTTGGCTATGTCGTCGAGGACAGCTACCGGCACTTCTACGAGGGCACGGTCAAGGACATCGAGGCTTGGCTGGACGGCCAGCCGATCAACGTCCTCAACCCGGACGCGCTGAAGAAGGCCTGACAGGCGGCTGAAAAAGCCGGAGTCAGGGCGGCTAAACGAAACAATCGAAAGGGATGTCGCACCCCCGGGATTCCCTGCTGCCGTGAATGCAGCGCAACAATGTTGCTGATTGGTGCTTCTGAATCGTCTATTTCGTTCGCACACGCGCGACGATCAGCCAGACGGCGCCGGCGAGGATCACGCCGGCGGCCAGCCATTCCGGCGTGGTGAGGCTCGCGGGCGTCAGCCAGCCCAGGCGGGCGAAGATGGCTTCCAGCGCGATGGCGAAGAACGGCATCGCGGTGAGGGCGATCAGGTAGGTCTGCACGCCCGAATGGTTGATGGTCCAGAAGCCGAGCCAGGTGCCGGGCGCACGGAACAGCAGGCCGGCGAGGATCGCGTAGAGCCAGAGTTCGACCCGGCCGAAGGCGTCGCCGCCGCCGGCCCACGGCGAGGCCATCGCGCCCGCCAGGCCGGCCAGCGTCCAGACGAGGATCAGCGCCAGCGAGGCAGCCACCAGGATCTCGCCGGTGAAGCGGCTGCGCGCCGCCGGATCGGCCGCGCGGTTGCGCGGGTGCCAGGCGATCATCCACGAGGCCGCGACCGCGATGGCTTCCGAGGCGATCAGCCAGGCGACGCCCCGCCAGGCCGTCTCCGATCCCAGGCCGGCGGCGAAGGCCACGACGCCCAGCGCCAGCAGCGCGAGGCCCGGCCAGTCGCGCCGTGACGGTGCCTGGCGCGTTAGCGCCCAGCCCGACCCTGCGCCGATCAGCACGCTCATCGTGGAGAGCAGCGTGCTCTGCGTCACGGCCAGCCAGACGATGGCGGCGGCCGTGCAGCCGTTGATGATCACGCGCATGAAGGCGTAGCAGACTGTCCACGGCACCAGCAGGTCGGCCCAGCTCCCGGGCGTGCGGCGGCCGACCCAGAGCATGGCGAGGCCCGCGCTCAGCAGCTGCACCAGCGTGTAGGCCCAGGCATCGAGCTGCGCGCCGCTCACGACATGGCGCGTCAGCAGGAGATAGACCGACCAGAGGAGGGAGTTGCCGAGCGCGATGGCCAGGACGTGACCGCTCATTGCGGATCTCGGAGGCGTTATCTCAGGTGCGGAAGCGCAGCAGCAGGTGATTGACGCCGTTCAGCTTGACGTAGAGATCCTCGAACTGCGTGTAGAAATCCTCCCACTGCGGCAGGCCGCCCTGGCTGCCCAGCGAGGTATAGATTTCCGCGACCGTCCGGCGGCCGTCGATCTGCGAGATGATGCGCGGCGCCAGCGGCGGCAACTGGGCACGCCAGGGAAAGCCGTCGAGGTTGGCGACCAGCGGCGCGCCGGGCTGCAGGCCGGCCGCGAACTTCTGCGCATCCATCTCGCGCAGCACCGGAATGGCCGACGTATCCTCGGGCCGCGCGACCGTGTCGAAGCCCGCGCGCGTGGCATAGAAGACGTGGGTGCGCAGGTTGCCGGCCAGGCGCTCGGCGAAGGCCGCGCGTTCGAGCAGCGGCAGCGAGCTCATCTGGCGGGCGATCATCGGATCGCTCATGTAGGTCGCGGGCTCGTAGCGCACCGGCTCGAGGAAGGCGACCACCCTCAGGCCGGAGGCGGCGGCCATCGCGCCGATCTGCGGCACCGTGAAGGCGCGGTCGCAGCTGTGCAGCAACAGGTCGTAGAGGCCCGCATCGCCGCCCGTCACATGGTCGTTGAGATAGGGGTTGCGGCGGAACAGGTTGGTCGTCGGCAGGAAGCGGATCAGGCGCTTGGCCATCGCCAGCCGGTCCTCGATCGCCATCGACGGCGGCGCCAGGGTCTGCAGCATCTCCTGCAGGGGATAGACGCCGCTGCGGCCATACTCGCCGTAGAGCATGACGCCCATGCCGCCCTCGGCATGCAGCACGCTGGCCAGCGCCTGCATGCCGGCCGTCGGATCGGGCAGGTGGTGCAGTACGCCGGTGCAGTCGATGTAGTCGAACAGGCCGATGTTCATCGTCGGCAGGTCGAGCAGCGAACCGGTCAGGAACGTGATGTTGCGCAGGCCGCGCGCCTTGGCGCGCGCCTCGCAGATCTGCCGCGAGGCCGAGGAAAGGTCGAGATAGAAGACCTCGCCGGGGCAGCGTCGATCGACGAGCTGCTGGGCCAGCATGATGCAGGCATCGCCCGTGCCGCCGCCGGCGACCAGCGCGCGGAAGGGACGGATGAAGTTCAGCCGGCCGGAGAAGAGATAGTGGTTTATCTCGAGGACATGGCTCGGCGTTCCCGTGATCAGGCGGATCGCCTCGTCGCGCGGGTCTCGGGAAGGATAGGGCAGCGCCTCGTACTGGGCGCGAACACTGTCCAACGGCGAGGAAACGGTCATCAGGGCCTTGTTTGACGGCGGGCGGGGCGCTACCGGGGGGATGGCAGCACCTGCCAATCATTACTGCAACAAATCGAAGGGCCATGAAAGGCTATTTCGGCATCGGCATCGAGGGTCCGAGCAAGTCGATGAACGTCGGCACCCTGTTCCGGACGGCCCATGCGTTCGGCGCCTCGTTCGTCTTCACCCTGCGCGCCCAGTACGACGTCCGCGCCGGGGCGCTGGCCGACACGTCGGACACGCCACTGTCGGTGCCGACCTACCGGTTCCCCGATCTCGAGTCCTTTCGCCTGCCGCTGGGCTGTCGGCTGGTCGGAATCGAGATCACCGACGATGCGATCGAGTTGCCGAGTTTCCGGCATCCGCGCCAGGCCGCCTACATCCTGGGTTCGGAGCGCGAGGGCCTCTCTCCAGGCGTTCAGGCGCTATGCGATTACGTCGTGAAGATCCCGACCCGATTCTCGGTCAATCTCGGGACCGCCGGCGCCCTCGTGATGTACGACCGGCTGATCAGCCTCGGCCGCCACGCGCCGCGGCCGGTCGGCGAGGGCGCTCCGACCGAGGCGCTGGAGGTGCCGGTGTTCGGCGAGCCGCTCTACAAGCGCAAGCAGCGGCTGCGCCTGCGGCAAAAAGAGCAATCAAAACAATAGATTGCCGTGGCGCGGTTGCGCAGAGGGAGTGCGACGACTATCTCGGGCGCTCAATGTCCGTCCTGCCCACCGAACCGCTGCAGATCCTGGAGCCCGGCGCCCCCGCGCACGGCCGCAACGATCTGCGCCGCAACCTGATCGGCCTGTCGCGCGACGGCCTGAAGGCGGCGCTGGCCGAGGCGGGCCTGGAGCCGTTCCGCGCCGCCCAGATCTGGCAATGGATCTACTGGCACGGGGTCACCGACTTCGGGCGCATGACCAACATCGCCAAGAAGGCGCGTGATCGCCTGGCCGACCAGTTCGTGATCGAACGGCCCTCGATCGTGACCGAGCAGCGTTCGGTCGACGGTACGCGCAAGTGGCTGCTGCGCTTCGCCGACGGCAACGAAGCCGAGACGGTGAACATTCCCGAAGCGGATCGTGGTTCGGTCTGCGTCTCCAGCCAGGTCGGCTGCACGCTCACCTGCACCTTCTGCCACACCGGCACCCAGCCGCTGGTGCGCAACCTCACGCCCGACGAGATCGTCGGCCAGTTCATGGTGGCGCGCGACAGCTACGGCGAATGGCCGACGCCGACCGCCGATGCCCAGCGCATGCTCAGCAACATCGTCATGATGGGCATGGGCGAGCCGCTCTACAATTTCGACAACGTCGTCACGGCGCTGAAGATCGTCATGGACGACCAGGGCATCGCGCTCAGCCGCCGCCGCATCACGCTTTCGACCTCCGGCGTCGTGCCGATGATCCCGAAGATGGGCGAGGCGCTCGACGTCAACCTCGCGGTGTCGCTGCACGCGGTGAACGACGAGATTCGCGACACGCTGGTGCCGATCAACCGGAAATGGCCGATTGCCGAGCTGCTCAGGGCCTGCGCCGACTATCCCGGTGCGCGCAACAGCCGGCGCATCACCTTCGAATACGCGATGCTGAAGGGCGTGAACGACAGCGACGCCGATGCGCGCGAACTGGTGCGCATCCTGAAGCCGATCCACGCCAAGGTGAACCTGATCCCGTTCAACCCCTGGCCGGGCGCGCCCTACGAGTGCAGCTCCAACAATCGCATCCACCGGTTCGCCGAGATCGTGAACGATGGCGGCCTCAGCGCCCCCGTGCGCACGCCGCGCGGCCGCGACATCTCCGCCGCCTGCGGCCAGCTCAAGAGCGCCAGCCTGCGCCAGCGCGGCACGAAGGTCGCGCTTTAACTACTTCGTGAAGGCCGCGACCTTCGAGAGGAACGCGAGTTCCGTCGAAACCGGTTGAAGTCCGGTTGTGCCGAACCAGTCGTCGAGGCTGCCGGCGGTATACTCCGCGTAATAGGGCTCGTGGAAGTAATGCGGGAAGAGGTCGAGCAGGCCGTCCCAGTCGGGGCGGTCGCCCTTCTGCAGGGAATCGACGATCACGACCAGGCCGCCGGGCTTCACGACTCGCGCCATCCCGGCAATCGCCTTCGCGCGGATCTCCTTCGGCAGCTCGTGCAGCAGGAATGAGGAGACGACGAGATCGAGGCTCGCGTCGGCGAAGGGCAGTGCCTCGGCCGCCGCTTCGTCAAGTTTCACCCGCGCCGTGCGGCCGACCAGGCGGCGCGCTTCGTCGAGATAGGGGCGGCTGAGGTCGATGCCGGTGAGCTTCATGCCAGGCCAGGCGCCATGGAGGGCGGCGAGCAGGCGGCCGGTGCCGCAGGCGACGTCGAGGCCGCGGAGGTCGCGCTGGCTGCGGCCGGCGAGCCAGGTGGCGATCGGCGCCAGCGCGCGGCGGCGCATGACGTCGGCGGCGCCGGTGAACAGGACCTCGACCTGGGTGTCGTACAGGGCGGCCGAGTGATCCGAGAGCCAGCCGTCGCTCTGGAAGTGGAAATTCTGCCGGTAATAGTCAGGGAGCCTGTCGGCCTGGGTGCCGGGCGGGAGTTCGCCGTCCAGCGCGCCGTGCCGCCGCGCATCGACCTGCGGCAGGTCGCGGAAATAGAGCAGGCTGCGGCGCAGGAACTCGGCGGGCTCCGGTCCCAGCAGGCGAGGTGCGGGAAACAGGCCGGCCGCGACGTCCCGCCATTCGCGCCGGAACAAGGCGCGCATATCGGCCGTCAGTTCGGCCCGCCCGGGCGTCGGCCCGATGGCAAAATCGGGCTTGGGCATGGGCTTCATCAGCCGGCGTCCGGCGGCATAGTGGCCGGCGTACCAGGCGACCCGAGCGGTCTGGCGGGCGGCGTAGGAAAGGCGATCGAGGGCGGAAACCATGGTTGGCTCGATTTTGTCCCGGATTGTAGCCTCTTTGCGGCGCGCTTGCCCCGGTGGGGTCGACCGCTATATTCCGCGCGCCTTTACCGAATCGACACGAAAGCGGCCAGCATGAGCGTTTCTTATACCGGGCCCTACAAGAAGGGCGACATCAAGAAGGTCGTCCTGGCCTATTCCGGCGGCCTCGACACCTCGGTCATCCTGAAGTGGCTGCAGACGGCCTATGGCTGCGAGGTGGTGACCTTCACCGCCGATCTCGGCCAGGGCGAGGAGCTGTCGCCGGCCCGCAAGAAGGCGGAGCTGCTCGGCATCAAGCCCGAGAACATCTTCATCGAGGACGTACGCGAAGAATTCGTGAAGGATTTCGTCTTCCCGATGTTCCGCGCCAACGCCCTGTACGAGGGCCAGTACCTGCTCGGCACCTCGATCGCGCGGCCCCTGATCTCGAAGCATCAGATCGATCTCGCGCTGAAGACCGGCGCCGACGCCGTCTGCCACGGCGCCACCGGAAAGGGCAACGACCAGGTCCGCTTCGAGCTGTCCTATTACGCGCTGAAGCCGGACATCAAGGTGATTGCACCGTGGCGCGAGTGGGAGCTGACCTCGCGCACCAAGCTGCTCGAGTTCGCCGAGGAGCACCAGATTCCCATCGCCAAGGACAAGCGCGGCGAGGCCCCGTTCTCGGTCGACGCCAACCTCCTGCACTCGTCCAGCGAGGGCAAGATCCTCGAAGATCCGTGGGAAGAGGCCGATGAGATGGTCTACCAGCGCACCATCTCGCCCGAGAGCGCGCCGGACAAGGCGACTTACATCGAGATCGAGTTCGAGAAGGGCGATGCCGTCGCCATCGACGGCGTCGCGATGTCGCCCGCGACGCTGCTCACGAAACTCAACGAACTGGGCAAGGCCAACGGCATCGGCCGCCTCGACTTGGTCGAGAACCGCTTCGTCGGCATGAAGAGCCGCGGCATCTACGAGACGCCCGGTGGCACGATCCTCTACGCCGCCCATCGCGGCATCGAATCGATCACGCTCGACCGCGGCGCCGGGCACCTCAAGGACGAGGTGATGCCGAAGTATGCCGAGCTGATCTACTACGGCTTCTGGTACTCGCCGGAGCGCGAGATGCTGCAGGCGCTGATCGACAAGAGCCAGGAGAACGTCACCGGCACGGTGCGGCTCAAGCTCTACAAGGGCAACACGACCGTCGTTGGCCGCAAGTCGCCCGTGTCGCTCTACTCGATGCAGCACGTGACCTTCGAGGAAGACCAGGGCGCCTACAACCAGCGCGACGCCGAGGGCTTCATCAAGCTGAACGCGCTCAGGTTGCGCCTGCGTGCACTCGGCCAGGGTGGCCCCAAGAGCTAGCGGGCTCGAGCTGAACCTCCTGACCTGACGGGAACGGCGCATGCCATTCGACGACGACGAGCGCCGCCTTCCCGGAGGGCGCGGAACGGGCGAGCGGGCGATCAACCTGCCGCCCGCCGTGCTGTGGCTGATCGGCATCAACGTCGCCGTCCATCTGCTGCGCCAGCTTCTCGGCGAACAGGCCGACCAGGAGATCATCCTCCAGTTCGGGCTGGTTCCGGCCGCCTACACGACCGACAGCGGCCAGGATCTCTTCTCGCTGCTGGTGGCGCCGGTCACCTACCAGTTCCTCCATGGCGGCTGGATGCATCTCGGCATCAACATGCTGACCTTGGCGGCGTTCGGCGCGCCGGTCGAACGGCTGCTCGGCGTGCGCCGCTTCGTGTTCTTCTATCTCCTGTGCGGCGTCGTCGCCGGCCTCGTGCACATCCTCGTCTATCCCGATTCGGTCGATCCGGTGGTCGGCGCATCCGGCGCCATCAGCGGCATCTTCGGCGCCGTGCTGATGCTGATGCGCTACGTCGGCAGCCTGACGTCGCTGCTGCCGGTCGCCGGCATCTGGATCGGCCTCAACGTCTTCTTCGGCATCTTCGGCGGCACGCCCGGTGCGGGCGGCGAATCGGTCGCCTGGGTCGCGCACATCGCCGGCTTCGTGTTCGGCATGGCGAGCATACGCTTCTTCGCGCCCCGGATGAGCTGAGCCGCTATAGTCGGCACATGGCCGACAACGCGATTCCCCTCCGTCGCACGCTGGTCGCCAACGCCGTGGCGTTGGCGCCGTCCTGGGGTGCGCTCGCCATCCTCTTCGGTCTCGGCGAACTGTCGGGCCGGACCACGCTGATCGCGATGGCAGGCATCGCCGCGGTCACCACCCTCCTGGTCCAGCGCTATCTCAGTTCGCTGGCGAGCTTTGCGCGCTTCGTCGGCGAGCTGTCCGACGAGCGCGCGCCGGTGATGCCGCGGCTTTCCTTCGCGCCGGCGACCGAGGAACTGGCGAGCGCGGCCGCGACTCTCTCGATCGGCTGGCGGCGCCAGCGGGCATCGATCGACAATCTGGCGGCGTCGGCGCAGACCATCGTCGACGGTCTTCCCGACCCCCTGGTGTGCCTCGACCGGCAACGCCGCATCGTGCGCACAAATCTCGCGGCCGCCCTGTTGCTGGGCAGTCCCGGCGGCTCCGAACGTGACGTCTCGACCGTGCTGCGCCAGCCGCAGCTCCTGGCGGCCATCGATGCCCTGCTCGAAACCGGTCCGGACGGCAACTTCGCGCGCGCCGACCAGAGCGTGGTCGAACTGGTGCTGGCCGGGCCGCCGGAGCTCGACATGGTGGCCCATCTGCGGCGCCTGCCGCGGGCGGCCGCCGATGGCTCGCTGGCGCTGATCGTGCTGCACGACACGACGGCGCTGCGCCGGGCCGAGCGCATGCGCGCCGATTTCGTGGCCAATGCCAGCCACGAGCTGAAGACGCCGATCGCGGGCCTGGCGGGCTTCATCGAGACGCTGCGCGGCCCGGCGCGGGAAGACACGGCGGCGCGCGAGCGCTTCCTCGGCATCATGGCCGAGCAGGCCGACCGCATGCGCCGCCTGGTCGACGACCTGCTGATGCTGTCGCGCATCGAGCAGCACGAACATGCGAAGCCCGCCGCCGCCGTGGATCTCGGCCGCGTGCTGCGCTCCGTGCTCGACCTGCTGCAGCTCAAGGCCTCGTCGCGCAAGGTCAGGCTGGAACTCGACCTGCCGGCGGATCTGCCGCGAGCCGTCGGCGACCATGACGAGCTCATCATCGTGTTCCAGAACCTGATCGACAATGCGGTCAAGTATGCGCGGCCGGCCACGTCCGTCCGCGTCGAGGCACGTCCGTCGGGCACGGACCGTGTCGCGGTCGCGGTCAAGGACGAGGGCGACGGTATTCCCGCAGCGCATCTGCCGCGGCTCACCGAGCGTTTCTACCGCGTCGATACCGCCCGCTCGCGCCAGCTCGGCGGCACGGGCCTCGGCCTTGCCATCGTGAAGCATGTCGTCAACCGCCACCGTGGCCGGCTCGACATCCAGAGCACGCCGGGCAAGGGGTCGACCTTCACGGTGACCCTGCCGGCGTCGGACGCCGCCTGAACCCGGCTTCGGTCGTCGCGAAAGCGCTTTGTAAGGAATCCGACGCATAGTTTGGGGAATTGAGTCCGCAAGAGCCCTCCCCATGACATGCAAAGCAAGCGACCCGAGCGAAATTGTCGTGACGGCCCGAATGATCCGGGCCGGTCTCGACGTCGTGAAATCGTGGCCGTCCCTCGCCGACGGCGAGGCGCTGGCCATGGCCTACCGGGCAATGGCGGCGGCAGCGCCTCCGGAAAGTCTTGCCCTCAGCATGCCGACGCCGACGATGCTGCAGGCGTTGCGGATGCTGGGTCACAAGTAGCGCATCGTAAGCTCCTCGAAATCCTGCAGCCGCAATCGAGCCTCCGTTCCCGTCTTCACTGGTGGTGCTCGTTGAGAGCGAAGGAGGATCAGATGATGAAGAAGATGCTGCTCGGTTCTGCAATGCTGGTGGCGACGCTGATGCCAATGGCCGCATTCGCCCAGTCCGCCGACGCGACCTACTGCACCGCCCTGGTGCAGAAGTATGAACAGTATCTCGACAAGAATTCGGGACGCGTCCAGCAGCCGCAGAGCCTGGATTCGCGAGCCGCCGTCGAGAAATGCAAGGCGGGCGACACGAGCGGCATTCCCGCAATCGAGAAGGCGCTGAGGAACGCCAAGATCGACCTGCCATCGCGCGGGTAGTACTTGCAACGAGGGAGATCCGGCCATGCGTGTGCTCATCATCGAGGATAGCCACGAACTGGCAGGATTGATCGGCGACGCCCTGAAACGTGCAGGCATGGACGCCGATATCGTGGGCCTCGCCGAGGAGGCGAGGCTCGCCGTCCAGGCCATACAGTACTCGGCGATCGTGCTCGATCTCGGCCTCCCCGATGCCGACGGACTGGCCGTGCTCGATCATATGAAGAAGCGTCACGATCCGACGCCGGTGCTCATCCTGTCGTCGCGCAGTGCGCTGGGCGACAGGGTCGGCGGCCTCCACAGGGGCGCCAGCGACTACATGATCAAACCGTTCGCCACGGCCGAGCTGGTCGCCCGACTGCGGGCACTCATGCAGCGCCCGCCGGACGTGCCTTCTCATGTCTTCGTGCTGGGCAACGTGGCGTTCGATGCCGGCAGTCGTAGAGCGGTCGTCAACGGCAATGCCTTCAGCGTTCCGGCCCGGGAAGCCGAGCTGCTGGAGGTTTTTCTGAAGCGTGGCGGGAGGGTGCTGGTCCACGACGTCCTCGACGCCCTGGTGTTCGGGGGCACGCACGACAAGTCGTCGAATGCTGTCGAAGTCTATATCCATCGCCTGCGTCGCCTGCTGGCCGACGCCGGATCCAATGTCGAGATCCACACGATCCGCGGTGTCGGCTACCTGATGAAGCCGGTCGCGGCGGCGGGTGCGATGGCCGGGGCATGAGCCTGTCCGAGCCGTTCGACATGTTCACCCGAGATGCAGGCGACAGTTGTAATGTGGGAGGCACGGCAACTGTTTCAGTGTTGCATATGTGCTTCCCACCCGAGATGTAAGGTTCGATTCAGGCTTAAGGAGTTCATTGACGTCAGGGAGACCAACGTCATGAAGCGAACTCGAAGCTGGAATGAGACGCTCGTCGGCCGTCCGTACCATCCGCCCGGCCTTGGCGTCGGCGATCCGATGCCGCGCATCACGCTGCCCCTCCATTCCGGCGTTATCTTCGACTCCTGGGATGCCGCCGTGTCGGGCTTCACGCGAGTCTATTGGCTTGGTTCGCAGCCTTGCGGGGAGGGAATCGCAAGGATGGCGGCGCGCCTCGCGAGGTGCGAGGCGATGTTGTGCTTCGTGGCGCGCCAGCCGTCGGATGGCCTTGGCACGGATGCGGCGTGCATCGTCGATCGGGACGGCGAACTCGCCCGGGCGTTCGGTGCACAGGGAACGCTTGCGATCGTGGTTGATACGGCCGGCCGTGTGGCGGCTTTGGTGCCCTCCCCATCGGCAGACGACGTCGCAGCCATTGTCGAGCGCCTCTACGACGCGACGGAACCGGTGGTGGTTCGGAACGCCGCACCGATCATACTGCTCAATCGCGTGCTCGAGCCTGAACTCTGCCGTTCCCTGATCGAGTACTGGTCGGTCCGCGACAAGGTCGCCAGCATCGTCGGGTCGGACGACGGCAATGTCGTCGATACCCAGACGAAGCGCCGCCTCGACACCAACCTCGCTGACCCCGCCCTGTTCGCCCGCGTGCGCGACTCGCTCGTGCGCCGCGTGGCGCCGGCCATCACCCAGGCCTCGCACATCCATACCTCGGTGATCGAAGCGCCACGCATCGGTTGCTACGATGTGGCGAGTGGCGGCTGGTTCCGCCGCCATCGCGACAATACGAGCCGCATGACCGCGCACCGCCAGTTTGCGGTCAGCATCAACCTCAATCCAGGCGACGAATATGAAGGAGGCGAACTGCGCTTCCCCGAGTTCGGCCGTCAGCTCTACCGGCCCGCCGTCGGTTGCGCCGTGGTGTTCTCGGCGGCCTTGCTGCACGAGGTCAATCCGGTGACGCGAGGTCGCCGTTTTGGCCTCTTCACCTTCCTTTCGTCGGGTGGGTCGGCTGCCGGTTACGGTCCGCGGGGCATGGCGCGATAGAAAACCCGTCCAGGAGCGCGGCCATCGTCCCGATCGGGCCTGTGGAGACACGCCCGGCACGCGATTGCCCTCTGCCGGCGACGCCGAATGAGGCGTCCCGGCCCAGCCGCTTCTCCACTGCGTGTCTCATGTCCGTAACGAAAGTGTAGCGTGGTCGAAGCGTGCGGCCGGTACCGAGCCTCCGTGGGAGCGGAGGCGGGATGCTGCGACTGGAAGGCGTTACCAAGAGCTTCGGCGGCAAGCATGCCGTGGACGGCGTTTCGCTCGTCGTGCCGGCGGGACAGATGGTCGGCGTGATCGGCCGGTCGGGCGCCGGCAAGTCGACCCTCCTGCGCATGATCAATCGCCTCGGCGACCCGACCTCGGGCCGCATTCTGTTCGGCGATACCGATGTGACCGCGCTGCGCGGCCGGCCGCTGCGTGCCTGGCGCGCGCGCTGCGCCATGATCTTCCAGCAGTTCAATCTCGCCGGCCGCCTCGACGTGCTGACCAATGTCATGATGGGCCGGGCCTTCCACATGCCGGCCACCCGGGCCCTCCTGAAGATGTGGAGCGACGACGAGAAGGCCCAGGCTCTGTCGGCGCTCGAAAGCCTCGACATGGCGCGGATGGCCGGCCAGCGCGCCGAGACCCTGTCCGGCGGCCAGCAGCAGCGGGTCGCCATCGCGCGCGCCCTCGTCCAGCAGCCCGACATCGTCCTCGCCGACGAGCCCATCGCCTCCCTGGACCCGCGCAACACCAAGGTGGTGATGGATGCGCTGCAGCACATCAACCGCCATCTCGGCATCACCGTGATGTGCAACCTCCACAGCCTCGACCTTGCGCGCGGCTATTGCGACCGGCTGGTCGGCATGGCCGGCGGTCGCGTCGTGTTCGACGACGTGCCGGCGGCGCTCACCGAAGCGACGGCCCGCGAGCTCTACGGGCTCGAAGCCGGCGACGTCATGGGCCATGGCGTGCCTTCGCCTGCGGCCCTGCCGGCCGGCGTACAACCCGGCCTCGCCCTGGCCGGCTCCTGATCTTCAGACAATCGATCGTCATCCAAGGAGAACAACCATGCTTACCCGTCGTCATGCCCTGGGCGCCGCGCTCGCGGCCTCGTCGTTCGTCCTCACCGGTGCCGCCCACGCCCAGTCCTGGAAAAGTGCCTATCCCGAGCTCGTCTTCGCCGTGATTCCGGCCGAGAACGCCTCGGGCGTGACGGAGCGCTACGGTCCGTTCATCGAGTACCTGTCGCAGACGCTCGGCACCAAGGTGACCCTGCGGGTCGCCAACGACTACGCCGCCGTCATCGAGGGGCAGCGCAACGGGTCGATCCATATCGCGGGCTACGGCCCGGCCTCCTATGCCCGGGCGATCGTAACCGGCGTCAAGGTCGAGCCGTTCGTCACCACCGTGAACAATGATGGCACGGTCGGCTACTATTCCGTCTTCTACGTGCGCGCCGACAGCCCGTACAAGACGATCGACGACCTGAAGGGCAAGAACCTCGGCCTCGTCGATCCCAATTCGACCTCGGGCAACAACGTCCCGCGCTTTGCGCTGAACAAGCTCAAGCTCAATCCCGAGACCTTCTTCGCCCGCGTCACCTACGCTGGCAGCCACGAGAATGCGGTCATCGCGCTGCAGCAGAAGACGGTCGACGTCGCCGCCAACTGGTGGAACGCCGAGAACGACTCCAACCTGACGCGCATGGTCTCCAAGGGGCTGGCCAAGAAGGAAGACTTCCGCATCATCTACAAGTCGGACCTGATTCCCAACTCGCCGTTCGCCTATCTCGCGAGCCTGCCGCCCGACCTGAAAGCCGCGATCACCAAGGCCTTCATGGAATCGCCGACCAAGGCCAAGGCGGCGTTCGACAAGCTGTCCGACGGCAAGGATCGCGAGTTCAAGGTCGTCGACGCGCAGTACTACGAGCCTGTCGTCGAGCTCATCAAGTTCATCGACCAGCTCCGCAAGCAGAAGAGCTGATCGGGACCCGGGCTTCCTTTCTGGCGTCCGTGTTGTCTTGAGTACCCACGTCGTCCGCCTGCCCGAGGCGCAGCTGCGGCCGCTCATGGCGGCCTACGATGCCTCGGTGCGGTCGCGTCGGTGGCACACGCTGCTGATGGTGGCGTGTGTCGCGGCGGCGATGTTGCTCGCGTCGATCTCGGCAGAGGTCTCGCCGGTCAAGTTCCTCGAGAACATCCATCGCTTCCCCAGCTACATCATCCGACTGTTCCATCTCGAGAATGGCCAGCCTGTCTGGACGGACTTCGGAGAGTGGTTCTGGGGCCTGGGCCGCTGGCTTCGGCTGCTCTGGGAGACTCTGCTGATGGCCTATGTCGGCACGCTGCTGGGGGCTCTGACTGCTGCGTGCCTCGCCTTCCTGGGGGCGGCCAACGTCGCGCCAGCGCGCTGGGTGCGCCTGGTCGTGCGCCGGTTCTGTGAGCTCTGCCGCACCGTGCCTGAGCTGGTCTTCGCGCTGCTGTTCGTGATCGCCTTCGGCCTCGGTCCCATGGCGGGCGTCCTCGCCGTGGCCATTCATACGCTGGGGGCGCTCGGCAAGCTTTTCGCCGAAGTCGTCGAGAACATCGACATGAAGCCGGTCGAGGGCGTGTCGTCGACGGGGGCGCCGTGGCACGTCGCGATGCGCTTCGGCGCGCTGCCGCAGGTCCTGTCCAACTTTGCGAGTTATGCGCTGCTGCGCTTCGAGGTCAACGTGCGCGGCGCCGCCGTCATGGGCTTCGTCGGCGCGGGCGGTATCGGCCAGGACCTGATCGAGGCGATCCGCAAGTTCTACTATTCGGACGTTTCCGCCATCCTGGTGATGATCCTGGTCACCGTGGCAATCATCGACAGCCTGACCTCCCTGTTGCGGCATCGCCTGATCGGTCTCGAGGGGAAGAACTGATGGACGCCCTGCGCGACCGCTATCCCGAGCATTTCCGGCGCACCGGCGCCCAGCGCCTGCCCGTGATCGCCATTGCGACCGCGATGTTCGCTCTCCTCCTGTTCGGCATGGAAAGGCTGGGCTTCTTCGACGGCAAGCTCCTGTCGGGAATGGGCCGGCTGGTCGAGATTGCCGGCCTCATGCTGCCGCCCGATCCCGGATCGTGGGCGCATGCCCGGGCCTATGGCATGGCGCTGATCGAGACGGTGGCCATCGCCCTGCTCGGAACGTTGTCGGCGGCGATCCTCGCCCTGCCGGTTGGCCTGCTGGCGGCCCGCAACGTGACGGCCCGGCGCATCGTCCGGTTCCTCGCCCGGCGCTCGCTCGATACGATCCGCAGCGTCGACATCCTGATCTGGGCGCTGATCTGGATCAATGTGGTCGGGCTGGGTCCCTTTGCCGGGGCGCTCGCCATCATGACCTCCGACATCGGCAGCTTCGGCAAGCTCTTCTCGGAAGCCATCGAGGCTGCGGACCGCAAGCCGGTCGAAGGTATCGAATCGACGGGCGGCAGCCATCTGCTGGGCATTCGCTTCGGCATTCTGCCAGAAGTCTTCCCGGTGCTGGCGAGCCAGGTTCTCTATTATTTCGAGTCCAACACCCGCTCGGCCACCATCATCGGCATCGTGGGCGCCGGCGGCATCGGTCTGCACCTCGCCGAGGCGATCCGGACGCTGGAGCTTCAGCAGACCTCGTTCATCATCCTGATGATCCTCGTCACCGTGGCCGCCATCGATATCGTCTCCAGCCAGCTCCGCTTCGCCATGATCGGCCGGCGTGCAGGGATAGGGAAATGAACGATCCGTCCCCGGAGTTGCCCCGCTATGCGCTGTACTATGCGCCGCGTGCGGAGGAAGCGCTGGCCGTGGCCGCCAGCCGGTGGCTCGGCCGCAGCCCGGACACAGGCGAGGCGCGGGACCTTGTCCCGGTGGGCGGCATTTCGCACGAGCGGCTGTCACAGATCGTCACCGATCCGCGTCTCTACGGCTTCCACGGCACGCTGAAGCCGCCGATCGCGCTCGTCGAGGGCGCGACCGAACGCGACTTCCTCGAGGCCGTCGGCACCCTCGCCGCGACCGAATGCCAGATCGACGTGCCTTCCATGACGCTGGCCGAGCTGCAGGATTTCCTGGCGCTGGTCCCGACGGGCCGTTGCGCTGCCCTGCAGGACTTCTCGGATCGCTGCGTCGTGGAGTTCGACGAGTTTCGCCGCCCCGCCGGCGAGGCCGAGCTGGCGCGCCGGCGCGCAGCCAGCCTGACGCAGCGGCAGGAGGATCTGCTGCTGCGCTGGGGTTATCCTTATGTCCTCGAGCAGGGCCGCTTTCATCTGACCCTGACCGGTCGGATTCCGGATCTCCGCGAACGCGGCGTCATTCTCGACGAGCTGCGCCGGCGCTTCGTGGCCTTCGTCGACCGGCCGCTGGCCGTGCGCGACCTCTGCGTCTTCCGTCAGCCGGCGCCGGGCCGGCCCTTCACCGTCCTGGCGCGGTTCAGGCTCGGCGGAGGACGGCGCCTGGCCACTCAGGTCTGGCGAGCAGCCTGACGAAGGACGCGGCGGCGTCGTCGATCGTGCCGTCGTTGACGATCGTCACCAGGCGCGGGTCGTCGATTTCGTAGGCTTCGGCGCGCTGCAGCCGTTCTGCCGCCTCGACGGCGGATTCGCGGCCGCGGCCGGCAAGGCGCTGTTGCAGGCGCTCGGCGGGCGCCGTGATCAACACGGGCCGCGCCTGCGAGTCGAGGCCGCCGGTCCGCAGGAAATGGTCGCGCGAGCCACTCACCACGACAGTCATGCCGGCGGCCCGCCAGTCGTGGATTTCGCGGCCGACGGCATAGTCGTTGCCATGGGCGTGCCAGTGATAGGCGAACAGGCCGTAGGCGCGACGAACGGCGAACTCTGCGCGCGTCACCGCCACGTGGTTCTCGCCGCCGGCGTCGGCTGGCCGGGTGATGTAGCGATGGGCGAACACGATGGGCGCCTCGGCGGGCAGCAAGGCGCGGGCGCGGCCGAGGACGGAGTCCTTGCCGGCGCCGGAAGGACCCATGACGTAGACCAGCGAGCCTTCCATCATCGTCACCGGTTCAGACGACGCGCTCGCCCTCGCGCCACACGGCGCGGACGACGGCGGCGCCGTCGACCGTGCGAACCCGCACCAGGTCGGCGCGGCGCTCGGGAGCGATCTCGCCGCGGTCGCCGAGGCCGACCGCGCGCGCCGGATTGAGTGTTGCAAGTCGAACGGCCTGCGGCAGCGAGATCCCGATGCCGGACGACGGCAGCTTGAACACGCTCTCCATCAGGCTGGCCGGCACATAGTCCGACGAAAGAATGTCGACCTGGCGGGCGCGCAGCAGGTCGATCGCGGCGATGTTGCCGGAATGAGAACCGCCGAGCACCAGGTTCGGCGCTCCCATCAGCACGGCGAGGCCGGCGTCCCGCGAGGCGCTGGCGGCCTCATGCGTGGTCGGGAATTCCGCGATGGTCATGCCATTGGCAACGGCTTCCTGGACATGGCCGTGGGTCGCGTCGTCGTGGCTCGCGATCGGGAGGGCGCGGGCCTGGGCGCGACCCACGATCTCACTGCGATGCCGGACGGCGTTGCGGTGATGGAGCTCGGTGACGCGGATCGAGAATTCCTCGAACTGCGCGTCGGTCATGGAATACTTGCCCTTGTAGTATTGCTTCAGCTTCTCCGGATCGAGGAACTGGCGCTGGCCGGGCGTGTGATCGTTGATCGACACCAGGCCGACCAGGGGCAGGTCGATCCACCTGTCGACGGCCTCGACGGCATCGTCGGCCGTGATCTCGCAGCGCAGGTGAATGCGGTGCTCCGCTCTCGTGATGCGCCGGTCGCTGGCGGTGCAGATCGCCTCGATCATGCGCTCGCGGTTCTGCACGCGATCCGACTTGCCGTGGACATCGCCCAGCGCCAGCGAATCGAACACCGTCGTGATGCCGGCGGCGCTGATCTGGGTGTCGTGCGCCATCACGGCCGAAACGCTCGGCCATTTCACGCCCGGACGCGGGGCGAAGTGCTTCTCCATGTTGTCGGTGTGCAGCTCGACCAGGCCGGGCACGAGATAGTCGCCTTCGAGATCGAGGGCGCCCGCGGCATGGGAACGCTCGGTGTCGATCCCGGCGATGCGTCCGCCCCGAACGACGACGGTGCCGTCGAACTCCGCGTCGGCGGTGACGACGCGGGCGTTGGTCAGGATGGTCTCGAGGCTCATGGGGAAACTCCGGCCGGGGAGACGGGGGGACTTGAGGCAGGGGGGATGACTTCATGCACCCGGGTCGCCACGGCATCGCGCACGTCGGTGTCGTGGAAGATGCCGACGATGGCGGCGCCGGCGTCGCGGCGCTGGCAGATGAGTTCGACGACACCGTCGCGATTGGCGACGTCGAGCGAGGCGGTCGGCTCGTCGAGCAGCAGGACCGGATAGTCGACGATCAGCGAGCGGGCGATGTTGATCCTCTGCTGCTCGCCGCCGGAAAAGGTCGCAGGCGGCAGCGCCCACAGCCGCGACGGAATGCCGAGCATGCCCAGCAGGAACTCGGCTTTGCGCCGCGCCTCCGCGGGATCGGCGCCGCGCCGCCGCAGCGGCTCGGCCACGATGTCGACGGCCGAGACGCGCGGGATCACCCGCAGGAACTGGCTGACGAAGCCCATCGTGCGATGACGCACGTCGAGTACTGTGCGCGGCTCGGCGCCGACCAGCTCGGTCCAGGAATCGTCCTGGCGTACGCGGATCGAGCCGCTGTCGGCGCGATAGTTGCCGTAGAGCGATCGCAGCAAGGTGCTCTTGCCGGCGCCCGACGGACCGACCAGCGCCAGGCATTCGCCGGGCGACACCGCCAGCGACACGTCGCGCAGCACGGGAAGCGCCAGGCCACCCTGGGCATGGACGGTGAAGGACTTGGCGAGGCCGCAGACGCGCAGGGCGGGTTGGGAGGAGGTCATATCGTTACACCGGCAGGATCGAGGCGACGAGCATCTGGGTGTAGGGATGCTGCGGATCGTCGAGCACCTGGTCGGTGAGCCCCTGCTCCACGACCGCGCCGCCCTGCATCACCATCAGCCGATGCGTCAGCAGTCGCGCGACTCCGAGATCGTGGGTCACCAGCACCGCCGACAGGTGCAGCCCTTCGACGAGGCCGCGCAGCAGGTCGAGGATGCGTGCCTGCACCGAGACGTCGAGGCCGCCGGTCGGCTCGTCCATGAAGACCAGCCGCGGATTGCTCACCAGGTTGCGGGCGATCTGCAGGCGCTGGCGCATGCCGCCGGAATAGGTCGTGGGCCGGTCGTCGATGCGGTCGGCATCGATCTCGACCCGGGCCATCCAGTCGATGGCCTGGCCGCGGATCTCGCCGTAGTGGCGCGCACCAACGGCCATCAGCCGCTCGCCGATGTTGGCGCCGGCGCTGACGCCCATGCGCAGTCCCTCGCGGGCGTCCTGGTTAACGAAGCCCCATTCGGTCCGCGCCAGCAGCCGGCGTCGGGCCTCGGAAAGGTGGTGTACGTCCACGATGCCGGCGGACCTCGTCTCGTAGGCGACGGATCCGCCGTCGGGGACGAGGCGCCCGGCCAGGCAATTGAGGAGGGTCGTCTTGCCCGAGCCCGACTCGCCCACGATGCCCAGCACCTCGCCGGGCCACAGGTCGAAGCTCACGTCGTGACAGGCGGTGCGGCCGCCGAAGCGCTTGGTGACGCGGCAGGCGGAGAGGAGTGGACTGCTCATCGCCGGCTCTCGCAGTAGTCGGTGTCGGAGCAGACGAACAGGCGCTTGCCGGTGTCGTCGACGATCATCTCGTCGAGGAAGCTCTCCGTCGATCCGCAGAGCGCGCAGCTCTCGGTCCAGGTCTCGATCTCGAACGGATGGTCGTCGAAATCGAGACTCTTAACCGGCGTGTGCGGCGGTACGGCATATATGCGCTTCTCGCGACCCGCACCGTAGAGCTGCAGTGCGGCGCTGTGATCGAGTTTGGGATTGTCGAACTTCGGGATCGGCGAGGGGCTCATGATGTAACGCCCGTTCACCATCACCGGATAGTTGTAGGTCTTGGCGATGCGGCCGTGGCGGGCGATGCTCTCGTAGAGGCTCACCTGCATGACGCCGTATTCCGACAGTGCATGCAGGGTCCGCGTCTCGGTCTCGCGCGGTTCGAGCATGCGCAGCGGCTCGGGAATCGGCACCTGGAAGACCAGGATCTGGCCGTCCTTAAGCGGCGTCTCGGGCACGCGATGCCGTGTCTGGATGATGGTGGCTTCCTCGGTATGGGTCGTCGTGGCGACGTCGGCGACCCGGGCGAAGAACCGGCGGATCGAGACGGCGTTCGTGGTGTCGTCGGCGCCCTGGTCGATCACCTTTAGCGTGTCGTCGCGGCCGATGAGGGCGGCGGTCACCTGGATGCCGCCGGTGCCCCAGCCATAGGGCAGCGGCATCTCGCGGCCGCCGAACGGGACCTGGTAGCCCGGTACCGCCACCGCCTTCAGGATGGCGCGCCGGATCATCCGCTTGGTCTGCTCGTCGAGGTAGGCGTAGTTGTACGCACCGTCCTGCGGGAGCGTGTTCTGGATCGTCGTGTCAGGCATTGTTCACTCCGCCGCCTGGGCAAGGGCGGCCTGCTCGAGGCGTTTCTCGACCTCGGCGCGCAACGCCCGTACCACCACCAGCTCGGACTGGAAGTCGACATAGTGCGGCAGCTTGAGGTGCTGCACGAAGCCCGAGGCCTCGACATTGTCGCTGTGGGCCAGCACGAATTCCTCGTCCTGCGCGGGCGAGGTCACGGCCTCGCCGAGCTCATCGACCCGCAGCGCACGATCCACCAGGGCCATGGACATCGCCTTGCGCTCGACATGTCCGAAGGCGAGGCCATAACCGCGCGTGAACTGCGGCGGCACGTCGTGCGATCCGGCGAACTGGTTGACCATGTCGCACTCGGTCACTTCGATCTCGCCGATCTCGATGGCGAAGCCCAGCTCCTCCGGCACGAACGACACCGGCACGTGGCCGTAGCGGATCTCGCCGACGAAGGGGTGGTTGTTGCCGTAGCCGCGCTGCGTCGAATAGCCGAGCGCCAGCAGGAAACCTTCATCGCCGCGCGCCAGGTTCTGCAGACGCAGCGACCGGTCGGCCGGCAGCACCAGCGGCTCGCGCGTCAGGTCGCCCGCTTCGCCGTTGAGCCGGGACGGCGGCGGCTCGAGCAGCCCGTCGCGCTGCAGGATGTCGCCGACGCGCGGCAGGGTGTGCGCGGCATCGGCCGGCGCGGTCGGTGCTTCGGGACGTTCGCCCGCGGCGGCCAGCGAGAAGTCCAGCAGGCGGTGGGTATAGTCGTAGGTCGGGCCCAGGACCTGGCCGCCCGGCACGTCCTTGAAGGTCGCGGAGATGCGCCGCTCCGCCACCATGCGGGTGGTGTCGAGCGGCTCCGACGCGCCGAAGCGGGGCAGGGTGGTGCGATAGGCGCGCAGCAGGAAGATCGCCTCGATCAGGTCGCCGCGCGCCTGCTTGATGGCGAGAGCCGCGAGGCTGCGGTCGTAGCAGGAGCCTTCGGTCATGACGCGGTCGACGGCGAGGCCGAGCTGCTGGTCGATCTGTTCGAGCGACAGCTCGGAGACATCGCGGTCGCCGCGGCGCTTGTCGGCCACGAAATCCAGCGAATGGGCGATGGCGGTCTCACCGCCCTTGACCGCTACATACATGGTCAGGCCTCCACGGCGACGCTGCGCGGCAGCGCGATGAGTCGGGATCCGGAGGCGAAGACGAGGTCGACGCCGCAGGGAAAGAGAGCGTGGTTGGCGGACCAGGCCGGCCAGAAGCCGTCGCCCAGCCCGTCGATTGCGACGCGGACCTCTCTGTCGATGCCGGGCCCCCGCCAGATCGCGGGCTGGCCGCCGTCGAGCGCCGGCACTTCGATCACCAAGGTTGCGGCGCGGTCGGGATAGGTATCGGTGCCGATGGCGAAGCCGGCGAAGGGCTCGCCGCCGCCGGCGACGATCACGCCGAAGGTCGCGGCCTCGCGCGCCTGGACGATCGGCGCACCGGCGTGGAAGCGCAGGAAGTCGCGGACCTCCTGCTTGTCGATCCCGGCCTCGAGCCAAAGCGGCGTCTCGCGGTCGGCGAAGGTCAGCAGGAAGCCGATCGCGGCGGTGCTCAGCGTGCCCGGGCCGGCCGGCGCATCGCGCAACTCGACGATGCGGCCGGGATGGGAGAAGGCATCGAGCACGCCGCGGAACAGGCGTTGCGCATCGTGCGGCGCATTGGTGAAGCCGGGGGCGAGAACCGTCGTGCTCATGCGCCGCCCTCACGGGCGACGGTGAAGAAGTCGACCCGGGTGGCGGCGGCACGCGCGGCGATCAGGCGGTGCCGGGCCTCGGCTTCATCGGCGAGCGGTGTCACGATCGCGGCTTCGAGCGTCTCGACCCATTCGGCGCGCTGGCCGAGCGCATCCACCGCGGCGACGATTTCGGCATGCCGTGCATCGCGGCCCCGGACATAGCCGAAGCCCATCTCGCCGCTGTCCAGTCGCACGGCCGCGCGCGTCACCGTCATTTCACCCGCGCAGAAGGGTGCGCCGGTGCCGGAAATGCGGCCCTGCACCATTACCAGCCCGATCTCGGGTCGACGGAGGACGGTGTAGGCAGGTATCGGTCCGACCGCCTGCCAGAGGGAAGCGAGCCGCGTACCGGGCGCCTTTGCAAGGACGGAAAGCCATCGCTGGCGGTGCGCGATCATGGAGGTGGACGACATGGGGATGCTCTCGAAAGGGGCGCACCTTCGAGGGCCTGCGTTACGGTTCCGAGGGCGCGGCGTTAAATTAATGTGACGGGATGCCGACGCCGGGCCCGGCCGCCAACCCCTTGATTTGGGTCAATTATTCATGGCCGGCCGAGGGGCATCGTGTCGGGCAGGCCGTCTCTGTAACCGGATTGTCACATATCCGTCATATGAGGGAGACGTACGGCTCCTAGATGACGGGCGCTTCGAAATTCACCGAAGGAGAAACCCCGTGAACCTTACCAAGATCGTCCTTACGGCAGCTTTCGCGCTGTCGCCGGCGGCTGCCTATGCCATCGACATTTCCGGCGCCGGCGCCACCTTCCCCTACCCGATCTATGCCAAGTGGGCCGACAGCTACAAGAAGGAGACCGGTAACGGTCTCAACTACCAGTCGATCGGCTCGGGCGGCGGCATCAAGCAGATCAAGGCCAAGACCGTGACCTTCGGCGCCACCGACGCGCCTCTATCGGGCAAGGATCTCGACGAGACCGGGCTCGCGCAGTTCCCGATGGTGATGGGCGCGATCGTCCCCGTCGTGAACCTCGAAGGTATCAAGCCGGGCGAACTGACCCTCGACGGTCCGACCGTTGCCAGGATTTATCTGGGTGAAGTGAAGAGCTGGGACGACCCGGCGATCGTCAAGCTCAATCCGAACGTCAAGCTGCCCAAGCAGGCCATCGTCCCGGTGCGCCGTTCGGACGGATCGGGCACGACCTACAACTTCGCCTACTACCTGGCCGACGTGAGCCCGGACTGGAAGACGAAGGTCGGCGTGAGCACGGCGCTGCAGTGGCCGGTGGGTATCGGCGCCAAGGGCAACGAGGGCGTCGCCGGCAACGTGGCGCAGACCAAGGGCTCGATTGGCTATGTCGAGTACGCCTACGCCAAGCAGAACAAGCTGATCCACACCAAGATGGTCAACAAGGCCGGCAAGACGGTCGAGCCGACCTCGGCCGCGTTCCAGGCCGCCGCCGCCAACGCCGACTGGAAGTCGCAGCCCGGCTACGGCGTGATCCTCGCCAACCAGCCCGGCGACCAGTCCTGGCCGATGACCGCCGCGACCTGGATCCTGCTCTACAAGAAGCCGGAGAAGGCCGCCGAGACCGCCGAGGCGCTGAAGTTCTTCGCCTGGTCCTATGCCAAGGGCGCCAAGGCTGCCGAGGAGCTCGACTACGTGCCGATGCCGGCCAACGTCGTGGGCGACATCCAGAAGATGTGGCAGGCCGAGATCAAGAGCGCGGACGGCAAGCCGCTCTACTCGCCGACCAACTAGGATCGCGACGGGGCGGGTGGTGACACCCGCCCCTCATTCTTGGGGAGTTGAATGGCTTCGGGGGAACGGGACGTGAGTGAAGTTGCACTAAAGGGCGCCAGCGCACCGGCGGCGGGATCGGCCTCGCGGGCAGCCGTGTTGCGACGCCTGAGGCTGACCGACTCGATATTCCACGGGCTCACGCGCGGCGCCTCGCTCGCCGTGCTCGCCCTGCTGAGCGGCGTCATCATCGCCCTCATCATCGGCGCGGCGCCCGCGCTCGGCACCTTCGGCTTCGGCTTCCTGTTCGACGAATCCTGGAACCCGGTGACCGAGCGGTTCGGTGCGCTGGCGCCGATCTTCGGCACCCTGGTCACGTCCCTCATCGCCATGCTGATCGCGGTGCCGGTCGGCCTGATGGTCGCCTTCTTCCTCACCGAGCTCTGCCCGAAGGCGCTGCGCCGCCCGATCGGCATCGCCATCGAGCTGCTCGCCGGCATTCCCAGCATCATCTACGGCATCTGGGGCCTGTTCGTGTTCGCGCCGTTCCTGCAGCAGTACGTGCAGCCCTTCTTCATCGGCGCGTTCGAGAACGTGCCGGTCCTGTCGACGCTGTTCGCGGGCCCGCCCTACGGCATCGGCATGTTCACCGCCGGCCTGATCCTCGCCATCATGGTCCTGCCCTTCGTGACCTCGATCTCGCGCGACGTGTTCGACGCGGTGCCGCCGGTCCTCAAGGAAGCCGCCTACGGCGTCGGCTGCACGACCTGGGAAGTGTTCCGCCACGTCGTCCTGCCGTTCACGCGGGTGGGCGTCATCGGCGGCTTCATGCTGGGCCTCGGCCGCGCGCTGGGCGAGACGATGGCCGTCACCTTCGTGATCGGCAACGCCCATCACGTCTCGGCCTCGCTGTTCGCTCCCGGCACGACGATTTCGGCCTCGATCGCCAACGAATTCACCGAGGCGGTGGGCGACCTCTACACCTCGTCGCTGATCGCGCTCGGCCTCATCCTCTTCTTCATCACCTTCTGCGTGCTGGCGATCGCGCGTTACATGCTGCTCCGCCTGCAGCGGCAGGGGAGGTAACGTCAATGGCCATCACCACCTCCAAGACGGCCGCCATCGACAGTCCGCTCTACGCGGGCCGCCGTCGCCGCAATGCCATCGCCAAGGGACTGGCGCTCGCCGCCACGATCTTCGGCCTGGGCTGGCTGGTCCTGATCCTCGGCGTCCTGCTCTACCAGGGAATCGGCGGGCTCTCGCTTTCGGTGTTCACCGAGAATACGCCGCCGCCGGGCGCCGCGGGCGGCCTGCTCAACGCGATCGTCGGCAGCCTCGTGATGACGATCCTGGCCGTGATCATCGGCACGCCGATCGGCATCCTGGCCGGCACCTACCTCGCCGAGTACGGCCGTCACGACAAGCTCTCGAGCGTCGTGCGCTTCATCAACGACATCCTGCTCAGCGCGCCGTCGATCGTGATCGGCCTGTTTGTCTACGAGATCATGGTGGCGCCGATGGGCCACTTCTCGGGATGGGCCGGCGCGGTCGCGCTCGCGGTCATCGTGATCCCCGTCGTGGTCCGCACGACCGAGGACATGCTGAGCCTGGTGCCCGACACGCTGCGCGAGGCCGCCGCCTCGATCGGCCTGCCGCGCGCCCACATGATCGTCCGCATCGCCTATCGTGCGGCGCAGGCAGGTATCGTCACCGGCGTCCTGCTGGCCATCGCCCGCATCAGCGGCGAAACCGCGCCGCTCCTGTTCACCGCCCTGAACAACCAGTTCTGGAGCATGAACATGAACCAGCCGATGCCCAGCCTGCCGGTGGTCATCTTCCAGTTCGCCCTGTCGCCCTATGCCGAATGGCAGAAGCTCGCCTGGACCGGCGCGCTCCTGATCACCGTCACCGTCCTGGGGCTCAGCATCCTGGCCCGTTCGCTCACCTCCGCGAGGAAATCCTGATGTCCATGCAATCCTCGGAAACGCCCAGCGTCGCCGTTCCCGTCGCGAGCCACGCCAAGCTCGACGTCTCGACGCTCACGCCCAAGATTTCGATCAAGAACCTCGAATTCTTCTACGGCGACAGCCGGGCGCTCAAGGGCATCACCATGTCGCTCTACGCCAACAAGGCGACGGCGTTCATCGGACCCTCGGGCTGCGGCAAGTCGACCCTGCTGCGCATCCTGAACCGGATGTACGACCTCTATCCCGGTCAGCGCGCCACCGGCGAAGTGATGTTCGACGGCGACAATCTCCTGCGCGACGGCCAGGACATCAACCTGCTGCGCGCGCGCATCGGCATGGTGTTCCAGAAGCCGACGCCGTTCCCGATGTCGATCTACGAGAACATCGCCTTCGGCATCCGTCTCTACGAGAACCTGCCCAAGTCGGAGCTCGACGGCCGGGTCGAGCACGCGCTGCGTCGCGGCGCGCTGTGGGACGAGGTCAAGGACAAGCTGAACGCCAGCGGCCAGAGCCTGTCGGGTGGCCAGCAGCAGCGGCTCTGCATCGCCCGCACCGTGGCGGTGAAGCCCGAAGTCATCCTGTTCGACGAACCCTGCTCGGCGCTCGATCCGATCTCGACGGCCAAGATCGAGGAGCTGATCGACGAGCTGAAGCAGGACTACACGATCGTCATCGTGACCCACAACATGCAGCAGGCCGCCCGCGTCTCGGACTTCACCGCCTTCATGTACCTGGGCGAACTGGTCGAGTTCGGCGCGACCGCCACTTTGTTCACCACCCCGACCGACAAGCGCACCCAGGCCTACATCACCGGCCGGTTCGGCTGAGCGGCCACGAGAACGAGAAGAAGGGACAGATCATGCCCGAGCATACCCTGAAGCGGTTCGACGAGGAGCTGGAGCGGCTGAGCGCCACGATCAGCGAGATGGGCGGCCTGGCCGAGAGCCAGCTCGCACAGGCGCTTCGTGCCCTGCGCGATCGCGACACGGAGATCGCGGAGAAGGTGATCGTCGAGGATCCGCGCGTGGATGCGCTCGACGTGGCGGTGCAGGAGCAGACCGTGCGGCTGCTGGCGCTGCGCCAGCCGATGGCGGTCGACCTGCGCGTCATCCTGTCGTCGATCAAGATCGCGGCCGCCCTCGAACGCATCGCCGACTATGCGAAGAACACAGCCAAGCGCAGCATCGTGCTGGCCCAGATGGCGCCGCCGGTCTCGGGGGTCGCCGGCATCGACCGGCTGGGCCGCCTGGTGCGCGCCGCCCTCAAGGACGTCCTCGACGCCTTCGCCCATGGCGACGTCGTCAAGGCGCGCGACGTGTGGGAACGCGACGAGGAGATCGACCAGGTCTATACGGGCCTGTTCCGCGAGCTGCTCACCTATATGATGGAGGATCCGCGCACGATCACCGCGTGCACGCATCTCATGTTCATGGCCAAGAACATCGAACGGGCCGGCGATCACGTCACCAACATCGCCGAGCTGGTGAGCTTCCGCACGACAGGCCACGGCTTCGACGAGGTCCGGCCGAAGGGCAGCGAGGCGATATACGCCGCGGGCAGCACGCCGTGAGTATGGTGGCCACCAGCCCAACGCGTCGCGACGCGCCGACCTCGTCCATGAAGCCGCACGTGCTGATCGTCGAGGACGAGACGGCGCTGGTCGAGCTGCTGCGCTACAATCTCGAGCAGTCGGGCTTCAAGGTCGCCGTCGCTTACGATGGCGAAGAGGCGCTGCGCTCCGTGCAGGAAGATGTGCCCGACCTCATCCTGCTCGACTGGATGCTGCCCCTGATGTCGGGCATCGAGGTCTGCCGCCAGCTGCGCCGTCAGACATCGACCGCCAACGTGCCGATCATCATGCTGACGGCGCGCGGCGAGGAGGGCGACCGTGTGCGCGGCCTCGACGCCGGTGCCGACGATTACGTCCCGAAACCCTTCTCGCCCACCGAGCTGGTGGCGCGCATCCGTGCCGTGCTGCGGCGCATTCGCCCGGCGCTGGCCGACGAGGCGTTGTCTTACGCCGACATCGTCATGGACCTGGTGGCGCATCGCGTGACGCGCGGCGGCAAGCCGCTGCATCTCGGCCCCACCGAGTTCCGCCTGCTCCGTCACTTCATGGAGCATCCGGGCCGCGTCTTCTCGCGCGAGCAGCTCCTCGATTCGGTGTGGGGCAAGGACGTCTATGTCGAGGCCCGAACCGTCGACGTCCACATCCGCCGCCTGCGCATCGCCCTGAACAGCGACAATCATACCGATGTGATCCGCACCGTCCGTGCCGCCGGCTACGCGCTCGATTCGACGCCGGGCTGATCCGGCGCGAGGGAAAAGCGGTTGCGCCCCGCGGGTTTTCCACACGCCCAGTAACGTTTTTGTAGCGTCGGAGGCCTAGAGAGAGCTTGCCCGTTCCTTGCAGGCCCCCACGCCCCGCTCCCCGGAATGGGCCGGTTCCCCGGCTCGGACACGACAACCGCAGCCGAGCCACTGACCCCTCCTTCCGTCAGGAAGGAGGGGTTTCTTTTTCGAAGTGACGGCGAACGATCACCGCCAGCACCAGCGCGGGCAGGCCGAGCAGCGCCGTGTAGACGAAGAAGATCGCGTAGCCGCCGAACTTGTGGGTGGCGGTGAAGTCTTCCTGCAGCCGGTCGACGACCCATCCCGAGGAGCCGCCCAGCAGTTTGCCGGGCAGGGTCATGATCGAGGTGAAGAGCGCATACTGCGTCGCCGTGTAGGCCGTGTTGGTCAGGCCCGACAGGAAGGCGATGAAGATCGAGCCGGACATGCCGCCCACCAGGTTGTCGACGCTGATGGCGATGGTGAGGATCGTGAGGTCGGGCTGTCCGACCCAGGCGAGCCAGGAGAAGGTGAGATTGCTTGCCGCGATCAGGAACACCGCCGGCGCCAGCAACCGCGCCGCGCCCATGCGGAACACCAGCGCGCCGCCGAGCAGCGCGCCCAGGATCGTCATCACGAACCCGAAGATCTTCGAGACGTCGGCGATCTGGTCCTTGCTGAAGCCCATGTCGATGTAGAACGGGTTGGCCATGACGCCCATGGCGATGTCCGACAGCCTGAACAGGCCGATGAACAGCAGCAGCAGGACGGCCATCCAGCGGAAGCGCGCGAAGAAATCGACGAACGGGCAGACGATCGCGCCATAGACGAAGATCAGCGCCTTGCGGACCCAGCCCGGCATGCTTCCGAGCCCTGCGGCGAAGGTCGCGACCTTGCCTTCGAGTTCGGTCGTCCCCGCGGTGGCGCGGCGCTCCGGCTCCGTGATCAGGAGGGTCGTGAGTATGCCGACGAGGCCGAGCGCCGCCATCGTCTGGTAGGCCGCCGTCCAGGAGACGAACTGCGCCACGTAGAGGGCGCCTGCGCCGGCGGCGAGGACGGCGATGCGGTAGCCCAGCTGATAGGTCGCGGCCGTCGCTCCCTGCAGGCTCGCGTCGGTCGCCTCAATGCGGCAGGCGTCGAGGGCGATGTCCTGCGTTGCCGAGGAGAAGGCGACGATCAGCGCGAAGACGACCATCCACCAGAGGTCGGTCCGCGGGTCGCAGAACGCCATGGCGAGCAGGCCGCCCGCGATGCCGCTCTGGGCCAGCAGCATCCAGGAACGACGCCGTCCCAGCCAGCGCGTCAGCAGCGGCAGCGGCACGCGATCGACGACCGGCGACCAGACGAACTTGAACGAATAGGTGATGCCGATCCAGCTGATGAAACCGATGGCGGTACGGCTGATGCCATACTCGCGCAGCCACGCCGACAGGGTCGAGAAGACCAGCAGGAAGGGCAGCCCGGCCGAGAAGCCGAGAAACAGGAACTGGACGACGCGGGGATGGCGGTAAGTCGCGAGCGACTCCCGCCAGCCCGGCGGCTGTGCGCCAGCGCTCAAATCAGGCCCTTGAGCGGCAGCTCGGGGCGGGCGCCGACATGGGAGATGACCTCGGCCGCGGCAATGCCGCCCAGCCGCGCGCATTCAGCCAGCGGCTTGCCGTGCGTGAAGCCGAACAGGAAGCCCGCGGCGTAGAGATCGCCTGCGCCGGTCGTGTCGACGACCTTGGCAACCGGGGCCGCCGGAACCTCGTAGGTTTCGCTGCCCTTGATCACGACCGAGCCCTTCTCGCTGCGCGTCAGCGCGGCGATCTTCGCCTCCTTGCGGGTGGCCTCGAGCGCTTCCTCGAAGGTCTCGACCTCGTAGAGCGCTTTGATCTCGGACTCGTTGCCGAACAGGATGTCGACCTTGTTGCGGATCAGGTCGCGGAACTCCTCGCGGTAGCGATGGACGCAGAACGAATCCGACAGGGTGATCGAAACCTTGCGGCCGGCGGCGCGGGCGGCGTCGAAGGCCTTGAGCACCGCCTGCTTGGCGGCCGGCGCGTCCCAGAGGTAGCCCTCGACATAGGTAACCTGGGCCGAGGCGACGAGCTTGGCGTCGATGTCGGCCGGCCCGAGACCCGTGCAGGCGCCGAGATAGGTGTTCATGGTCCGCTGGGCGTCGGGCGTCACCAGGATCAGGCAGCGCGCCGTCGCCGGGCCCTCCGTCGCGGCCGGCGTCGCGAAGGACACGCCCGTCGCCTTGAGGTCGTGGCCGAACACCTTGCCGAGCTGGTCGTCGCGCACTTTGCCGATATAGGCGCCCTTGCCGCCGAACGAGGCGATGCCGGCCATCGTGTTGCCGCAGGAGCCGCCGGACACCTCGATGCCGGGCCCCATGCCCTCGTAGAGCTGCTCGGCGCGGGCCTCGTCGATCAGCATCATGCTGCCCTTCACCAGGCCGTGCTGGCCGAGGAAGGCGTCGTCGGAGCGTGCGATGACGTCGACGATGGCGTTGCCGATTCCCAGCACGTCGAAGGGGGCGGATGTCATGAAGTCTCCCACACAGTCACAGTGATACCAGGTGCATGCCCGGCTTGGTCTCTTCCAGCAAGGTGACGATGCCGGCGACCGTGAACGGTACGTCGGCCCGCAGGCCCGCACGATCGATGTCGAGCGACCGCAGGCCCATTTCGCACACGATCAGGCGCGCGCCAAGCTCGACGCAGGCCTGCAGCAGCGTCTCGAAGTCGCCGACGCCGCGCGCGCGGTTGGCGGCATCGCGCGCCCAGTCGCGCAACGCCGGCGGAGAGCCTTGCAGGGCGCGGATGCCCCCCATGGTGAAGAACAGGACGGCCGGCTTGTTGACGGCCAGCGCGGCCGCTGCCAGGGCGAGGCCGTAATGGACGCTCTCGTAGTCGTCGGAGCGCAGGATGACCGAAAGGCCGCCTTCGCTCACAGCGCGGCTCCCGCGGAGACGTCGCAGGTCGGGCAGTCGGGCCGCTTCGTCACCGTCAGGGTCTCGAAGGAGGCATTGAGCGCGTCGTACATCAGCAGCGATCCCGAGAGCGAGCGGCCGACGCCCAGGATCTCCTTCACCACTTCGGTGGCCTGCAGGGTACCCAGCGTGCCGGCCAGCGCGCCCAGCACGCCGGCCTGCGCGCAGCTCGGCACGGCGTCTTCGGATGGTGCTTCGGGAAAAAGGCAGCGCAGGCAGGGATGGCCCGCGCCCTGCCACGCCTTGTAGGTCGAGATCTGGCCGTCGAAGCGCAGGATCGCCGCCGAGACCAGCGTCTTGCGGAGCCGGTAGCAGACGTCATTCAGCAGGTAGCGCGTGGCGAAGTTGTCGCTGCCGTCGGCGACGACGTCGTAGCCCGACACGATGCGGTCGGCATTGTCCGCCGTGAGGCGCTCGTCATGGGTCCGCACGCTCACTTCCGGGTTGATCTCTTCCAGCGCGCGGCGTGCGCTTTCGACCTTGGAAACACCCACGTCGGACGTGCGGTGAATCACCTGCCGTTGCAGGTTCGAAAGATCGACCCTGTCGTGGTCGATCACACCCAGCGTGCCGATACCCGCCGCCGCCAGATACTGCAGGAGGGGTGCGCCGAGGCCGCCGGCGCCGACGACCAGGACTTTCGCTGCAATCAGCTTCGACTGGCCGATGCCGCCGATCTCCGCCAGCACGATATGTCGCGCGTAACGGCGGATCTGCGTTTCCGACAGGTCAGGCAGCGATGTCATGGTCCGCTTATAGCATGGCGAGACGCCATGGATGCCTGTAGAGCCACCGCGCAATGAACACCTCAACCCGTCCGACCCTGTCGCCGCTCCTCCTGGCGGTGCTGGCGCTGTTGTCGGCCTTCACCCCGCTTTCGATCGACATGTACCTGCCGGCCCTGCCGGTGATCGCGGTCGACCTCCAATCCTCGGCCGGCGACATCCAGCTGACGCTGTCGGCCTTCATGTTCGCCTTTGGCGTGGGGCAGGTCTTCTATGGCCCCGCGGGCGACCGGTTCGGCCGCCGCCCGGTCATCCTCATCGGCCTGGTGATCTACGTGCTGACGAGCATCGGTTGTGCGTTTGCGGCGGCGGCAGGCCATCTCATCGGCCTGCGTTTCCTGCAGGGCCTCGCCGCCTGCGGCGGCGTCGTGCTGGCGCGCACGATGGTACGCGACCTTGCCGAGAAGGATCACGCCGCGCGCGCCATGTCGCTCATGATGGCCTGCACCTCCATCGCGCCGATGCTGGCGCCCGTGATCGGGGGCCAGGTGATGTGGTTTGCCGGTTGGCGCGCCATTTTCTGGGTGCTGGCGTCCGCCGGCGTGATTGCCTTCGTCGTCGCGTGGTTCCAGCTGCCCGAGACGCTGAAGCCTGAGTATCGCCAGCCGCTGGTCTTCACCCAGATCCTGAAGCGATTCGGCGAGTTGCTGAGCACGCGCACCTTCATGGGATACGCCCTGACCTCGTCCTTCATGTTCGCCGCCCTGTTCTCGTACATCTCGGGATCGCCGTTCGTGTTCATCGAGCGCTACGGGATTTCGCCCCGTTTCTACGGCGTGGTGTTCGGCGGCATGGTGATCTTCATGACCATCGGCAGCCTGTTCAATGCGCGGTTCGTGCGCCTCCTGGGAGCAGGGCGCATCCTGCGCTTCGCGGTGATCGTTCCGGCCGTGTCCGGCGCAGCGGCGATGGTCATGGGCTGGATCGAGGCCCGGTACGGCACGATCGGCCTGTGGCCCTTCCTGGTTTGCATGGTCTTCCAGATCGCGACGCTGAGCCTGATCGCGCCCAATTCGACGGCGATGGCGATGCAGCGCTACCCGCACATGGCGGGCACGGCGTCGTCGCTGATGGGCGTCATGACATTCGGCGCCGGCGCGATCTTCGGCGCCATCGTCGGGCAGACCTTCGACGGCACCATCGCGCCGATGACGACGGCGATGGGCATCGCGGGCGTCCTCTGCCTGATCTCGCACCGCGCGCTGGTGCGGCGGGGGTAGCTCAGCGCCGCAGGTCGATCACCAGCAGATCGCCGCGGTCATTGCCGACGGCGAGCTTGAAGCCGTCGGGCGACCAGGCGAGGCAGGTGATTGCGGCGCCGTCGGCCATCTTGAGCACGACCGAGCGCCTGGTCCGGATGTCGCCGAGCTGCAGCTCGCCCGAGTCGTAGCCACCGGCCACGAACTCGGCGGACGGGTGGGCGGCGACCACGGTCATGAGGCCCGCGCCTTCGTCGCCGAACTGCAGCGGCGGCTTGCCTTCGGGGCCCTTGCCGGAGAACGGCCAGGCGGTGAACACCGGCTGCGAGGAGGTGTAGAGGAAGCGCGCGTCGGCGGTCCACGACAGCGACTTCACCTTGGCGGGATAGCCCTGCATGCGCATGTCGGTGGCCTGCGCCACGCGCCAGACATGGATGTCGTTCTCCTGCGTGCCGGTGGCGATGAACTTGCCGTCTGTGCTCCAGCGCAGCGCCACGTGGCTGCCCTGCCAGGCGAAGCGCCGCGGCGGCAGGGCGACGTCCTTGCTCAGGCTCCACACGGTGATGCCGCCGTAATGTGCACAGGCGACCCGGCTGCCGTCCTTGCTGAAGTCGAGGCCGGCCACCGTGCTGGGATGCGGGCCGAACTCGCGGGCCTCGCCGTCGCGGAACAGGAACATGGTCTTGCCGGCCGAGGCCGCGATCGCGCCCGTCTTGTGGGCGACGAGATGCTCGATCCATTTGCCCTTCTGCGCCAGCAGCTCCGTCGCGGAGCCGTCGGCAGCGATGCGCAGCACGCGGCCGTCGTCGCCGCCGCTCACGAAGCCGTCGCCGGCCGGATCGCCGGCCAGCGACAGCACGACGCCCTTGTGCAGCGGTGCCGCCGCATCGGGCGCGGCTGCCTTGATGTCGGCGGGGAGGACGCGGACTTGGCCATCGCCCAGGGCGAAGGCAACGGTGCTGCCGTCCTTGTTGAAGGCGCAGGCGGCCACAGGCGCGTCGGAGCTGAGGGAGCGGGCCGGCGGCAGGGTCTGCTGCCAGGCGGGATTGGCGAGATCGATCTTCACGGGACTACTTCAGGCACTCTTCGAAGCCGCGCTGGAGGTTGTCGCCGTCGAGGTTGCGGCCGATGAAGACCAGCTTGCTCGCGCGCGTCTCGCCGTCCTTCCACGGCGTGCCCCAGGCGCTGTCCATCATCATGTGGACACCCTGGTAGACATAGCGGCGCGGCGCACCGTCGATGGCGAGGATGCCCTTGCTGCGGAAGATGTCGGCGCCCTTGATCTGCAGCAGCGCGCCCATCCACTTCTGGAACCTGTCGGGATCGACCGGCCGGTCGGCCGCGATCGACAGGCTGCGGATCTCGTCCTCGTGATTGTGGTCGTGGCCGCTGTGCAGGAAGTCCGGCTCGAACTCGAGGATGCGGCCGAGATCGAACGCGCCCTTGTCGAGGATCGCGTCGAGCTCGATCTGGCTCTTCTGCGTGTGGAAGATGCGGGCGTAGCGGTTGATGCCGCGGATCTTGTCCTCGACCTTCCTGAGCTCGTCTTCGCTCACCAGGTCGGTCTTGTTGAGCAGGATCACGTCGGCGAAAGCGACCTGCTGCTCGGCCTCGCTGCCCTGCTCGAGCTGGCCGAAGAAGTGCTTGGCGTCGATCACCGTGACGATGGCGTCCAGCCGTGTCTTCGCCTTGACGTCGTCGTCGGTGAAGAAGGTCTGCGCGACGGGACCGGGATCGGCGAGGCCGGTCGTCTCGACCAGGATGCCGTCGAACTTGTCCTTGCGCTTCATCAGCCCTTCGATGATGCGGATCAG
>NZ_CAMFKM010000026.1 GCF_945957355.1 uncultured Reyranella sp.
AGACCGGCTCGATCCGGCGCGCGGCGACGCGGCTCAACCTCTCGCCCTCGGCGGTGAACCGGCAGATCCTGAACCTCGAGGCCGAGTACGGCGCGGCACTGTTCGAGCGCCTGCCGCGCGGCATGCGGCTCACGCCCGCCGGCCAGATGGTGGTGGCGGAAGTCCAGCGCTGGCAGCACGACCATGCGCAGCTCGTGCAGCATATCGGCCAGCTGCGCAGCATGGTGCGCGGCCACGCCTCGCTCGGCCTCATGGAAAGCTTCTCGCGCACCGTCGTATCGCGATTGATGAGCCATATGCGCGAACGCCAGTCGCTGGTCTCGCTCGAGGTGCTGATGGGCGGCACGGCAGAGATCGTCGACCGGCTGGTCGCCGGGAAGCTCGACCTCGCCATCTGCTACGCCGTGCCGAAGCTCCCGGAGATCCGCGTGCTGGCGTCGATCCAGCCCAGCTCGGGAATCGTCGTGGCGCGGGACCACCCCTTGGCTGGCCGCAAGTCGATCCGGCTCGCGGAGTGCGCCAACTACAGTTTCGTCTTTCCCGATTCTTCGCTCACCTCGCGCCGCATCCTGGAAACCGCCCTGGAGCGCGCCAAGGTCCATTTCGCCGGCGTGGTCACGACCAATTCCGTCGAAGTGATGAAGATGCTGGTGCGCGAGCATCGCCAGATCGCGCTGCTCAGCCTGCCCGACATCGGAGCGGACTTCGCCGACCGCGACCTCGTGCACATCCCGCTGGCAGACCGCCATGTCCGCGGCTCGCACCTGTCGCTGATCGCACCGCGCCACGCCAAGCCCTCTCCGGTCGCTTCCATGCTGGCGGAATTCCTGCGCGAAGAATTGCAGGGCCTGCCGGCGCGCCGCGCCTGGACCGGCAGCCTGCGGGAAGTCGGCAGGACAAAGGCGGGGCGCGCTCGCGCCTGATGCGGGCCCGGCCCGACCGTACGAAAAAACCGCACACTCCGTCCCGAATCTAGCGCTTTTCAGCACCGCGGGGCGGCCTTCATGCTGATGGGCCGAAACGGGACCGCGTGCGTGGCATGACGCGTGCACCGCCGGCTTCCCAATCGAGGAACCTGTTGATGACCCAATTCCGCTTCTGGTCGCTGGCCGCGCTCGCCGCCTCCACCTTTCTCGCCGCCCTGCCCGCGCAGGCGCAGACACAGGCCCAGACACTGGCCACGACCCTCAAAGTGGCCCCCGAGACGCTGAGCCGCGTCCTCGACCCGCATTTCACGACGTCGTTCACGACGCGCGACCTCGGCTACCTGATCTACGACACGCTGTTCGCGGTCGACGACAAGTTCGAGCCCAAGCCGCAGATGGTCGAGCGCTACACGATCAGCCCCGACAAGCTCACCTACACCTTCGTGCTGCGGCCCGGCCTGAAGTGGCATGACGGCCAGCCGGTCACCGCGGCAGACTGCGTCGCCTCGATCCAGCGCTGGGGCTCGCGCGACAGCATGGGCCAGACCCTGGCGAAGTTCACGGCTGCGCTGGAGGCGGTCGACGCCAATACGATCAAGCTGGTGCTGAAGGAGCCCTACGGGCTGGTGCTCGACAGCCTGGCCAAGATTGGCGCGCCCGTGCCCTTCATGATGCCGGAGCGCATCGCCAAGACCCCCGGCAGCGAGCAGGTGAAGGAGATCGTCGGCTCCGGTCCCTACAAATTCCGCGCCGACCTGCATGAGCCCGGGGTCAAGATCGTCCTCGACAAGTTCACGGACTACAAGCCGCGCAGCGAGCCGCCCAACTGGGCCTCCGGCGCCAAGATCGCGAAGATGGACAGGGTCGAGATGCTGGGCATGCCGGATGCGCAGACCCAGGTGAGCGCCTTGATCCGCGGCGAGGTCGACTATCTCGAGAGGGTCCCCGCCGACCTGCTGCCGCTGTTCGACGCGAAATCCGGGGCGAAGGCGGAGGTCGTGAGCAAGTACGGCTTCCAGGCCATCATGCGCATGAACCACCTGCAGCCGCCGTTCGACAATCTCAAGGTAAGGCAGGCGATCGCCCGCGCCGTCGACCGGTCGATGTACGCCGCCGTCGTGGCCGGCGATCCCAAGTTTGCGACCGACTGCGCCGCGATCTTCGGCTGCGGCATGCCCTACGAGAGCAAGGCCGGTATACCCTCGTTCGACATCGCGGCCGCCAAGGCGATGCTGAAGGAAGCCAACGTCGACATGTCCAAGCCGCTGGTGATGCTGCATGTCGCCAACGCGCCGGGCATCGCGGCGCTGGGCAACGTCACGCGCCAGGTGCTGGTCGATCTCGGTTTCAAGGTCGACATGGTGTCGATGGACTTCCAGACCTTCGCCACCCGCCGGCTCAACACCGGCCCGGTCGACAAGGGCGGCTGGAACCTCGCCCACACGACGAACTCGGTGCCCGACCAGGGCAATCCGCTCAGCAACCCGTTCCTCGTCGCCTCGGGCCCGCCCGCGTCCGCCTGGGGCTGGCCGAAGGACGAGAAGACCGAGGAGCTGCGGCTCAAGTTCGCCACGGCCCCTGACGAGGCCGCGCGCAAGACGATCGCGACCGAGATCCAGGCCCGCGCCTACGAGCAGGTGCTCTATCTGCCGCTGGCGCAGTTCACGACCCCTTCGGCCTGGCGCAACAACCTCGAAGGCGTGCTGAAGTCGCCGGTCATGCTGCTCTACAACATCGAGAAGAAGTGAGGATCGCCCCGATGGCGAAAGCGGTAGCCGACGATTACCTGCGGCGCATTCCCAAAGCCGAGCTGCACTGCCATCTCGCCGGTACCCTGCGCGCGACGACCGTGGCGGAGCTGGCGAAGAAATACGGCCTGCCGCTGCCGCGGCCGGCCGAGCAGCTCTACCAATGGCCGAACTTCGACGGGTTCCTCGAGATCCTGCGCCTCTCCGCGCTGGTGCTGCGCACGCCGGAGGATTTCAGCCGCGCGGTCTACGAATACTGCGAGGATGCCGCGCGCGACGGCAACCTGCGGCACGTCGAGTTCTTCTTCAATCCCGACTACTTCTACCCGAACGGCATCGACTATCCGTCGATGGTGGGCGGCATGGCCGATGGAATCGAGCGCGTCGGACGCGACTTCGGCATCTCCGCCCGGCTCATCTGCTGCATCGACCGCTCGATCAACTCGCCCGCGCAGGCCGTCGAGATCGTGGAGACGGCGCTCGCCCATCGCCATGAGCTGGTGATCGGCATCGGGCTGGACGGCAATGAGAGCGTCGGCCCGCCCGCGATCTTCGCCGAAGCCTATGCATTGGCGCGCAAGGGCGGGCTGCGTTGCACCGCGCATTGCTGCGAGGATTATCTCACGCCGCTGGAAGCGCCGCCGACCAACTACCTGATCTGCCGCGACGTGCTGCGCTGCGACCGCATCGACCACGGCTACAACATGCTGGCGTCGAACTTCGTGATGAGCGAGGCGCGCAAGGACGGGCTCTACTTCACGCCCTGCGCCTGGACCAGCCTGCTGCACAACCGCCCGCACCGGCCGCAGCGCATCCGCCGCATGGTCGAGGCCGGATTGAACGTCACCATCAACACCGACGATCCGGCGATGTTCGGCACCAATCTCGGCCACGGCTTCACGACCCTGTTCGAGACGATCGGCTGGGGGCCCGACAAGGCCCGCCTGTTCAGCCTGAATTCGCTCGAAGGCTCGTGGCTGGACGAGAGCGACAAGGCGCGGATGCGCATCGACTTCCGCCGCCAGATCGCCGCCCTGGACAAGGAGTTCGGCTACGAGAACAAGGCGATGCCGGTTTAGCCGTCCCGCGTTGAAGGCCCTCTCCGCGCGCGCCAGCGTGGCGGAGAGGAGCTATGATGCCGCCGCGACGCCCAGCCCGATGGGGCACGACACGCCGGTGCCGCCCAGGCCGCAATAGCCGCCGGGGTTCTTGGCGAGATACTGCTGGTGATAGTCCTCGGCGTAGAAGAACGCCGGGGCCTCGACGATCTCGGTCGTGATCGCGCCGTAGCCCTTCCGCGCGAGTTCCTTCTGGAAGATCGCGCGCGACGCCTGGGCCTGCGTCTTCTGCGCCTCCGAAAAGGTGTAGAGGCCCGAGCGATACTGCGTGCCGACATCGTTGCCCTGGCGCATGCCCTGGGTCGGGTCGTGGCTCTCCCAGAACAGACGCAGCAGCGCCTCGTAGGATGTCTTCGCCGGGTCGAACCACACCATCACCACCTCGTTGTGGCCGGTATAGCCGGAGCAGACTTCCTCGTAGGTCGGGTGGGGCGTGAGGCCCGCGGCATAGCCGACGGCGGTCGCGTAGACGCCCGGCGCCTCCCAGAACACGCGCTCGGCGCCCCAGAAGCAGCCCAGGCCGAACATCGCCTGCTCGAGGCCTTCGGGAAAAGGTGGCTGGATGCGGTTGCCGTTGACGTAGTGCATGACGGGAATCTCGAAGTCCGGCGACGGGCGGCCCGGCAGGGCCCGGTCGGCGGTCGGGATCTCGGTCTTCCGGCGCAAAATCCGCCACATGGCGCGGCTCCTCTCGCTATCGGTCGCTGGCTTCGGGTCAATATGATCATAGAATGCCGCCAAATCGAGGGGAGGCCGCCAATGCCCGTCTTTTACGTCTGCGCCGGGCTGCTGGGCCTGCTGGCGGCTGCTCTGACCGTGCATGTCGGCCTGATGCGCGGCCGCAAGCGGATCAACCTGGGGGACGGCGGCGACGCCGAAATGCAGGCGGCGGTGCGGGCGCACGGCAACCTGATGGAGTTCGCGCCTCTCACTTTGCTGACGATCTATATGGCGAGCGACTTCTACGGCTTCCGCATGGTCGCGGCCCTGTCGGTGGCGCTGCTGGTCGCGCGCGTCCTGCATGCCGGCGGGATGCTGGGCCTGGTCCCGAAGGGCCGCCTGATGGGGACGGTGGCCTCCTGCATCGTCCTGGGCATCGCCTCGATCCTGCTGGCGATCGCCGGCCTCGGTCTCAAGCAGTACTGACGGGGATCCGCGGGAAGAAGGACATGGGCGAGCCCGTCACCCTCCCGCTCTGGCTGTTCGTCGCCATCGCAGCCTTCGCGCTGTGGTCGCTGCTCGACCGGCTGCTGATCCCGAGCGGCCGCTGGTTCCTGCGGCGACGACTCAACCGGCTGATCGACAGGGTCAACCGCCGCCTCGCCGTCGAGATCAAGCCGTTCCAGCTCACCAAGCGGCAGGTCCTGATCGACCGCCTGATCTACGACCCGCAGGTCGTGGCCGCCGCCAACGAACATGCGCGCACCCACGACGTGCCGCGCGAGGTGGCGATGACGGAAGTCCATCGCTACGCGCGCGAGATCGTGCCGACCTTCAACGCCTACGTCTATTTCCGGGTCGGCTATTCGATCGCCCGCACCGTCGCGCGGTTTCTCTATCGCGTGCGCCTGGGCTATGCCGACGAGCGCACCCTGGCCGGCGTGTCGCCCGACACGACCGTGGTGTTCGTGATGAACCACCGCAGCAACATGGACTACGTGCTGGTGGCGTTCCTCGCGGCCGAGCGCACCGCGCTGTCCTACGCCGTCGGCGAGTGGGCGCGGATCTGGCCGCTGCAGCAGCTCATCCGGTCGATGGGCGCCTACTTCGTGCGCCGCAATTCCGACAGCCCGATCTACCGGCGGGTGCTCGAGCGCTACGTCCACATGGCGACAGAAGCCGGTGTCGCCCAGGCGATGTATCCCGAAGGCGGCCTGTCACGCGACGGCCGCCTGCGTGAGCCCAAGCTCGGCCTGTTCGATTACATGCTGAAATCCTTCGATCCCAGGGGCACGCACGACATCGTCTTCGTGCCGGTGGCACTGAACTACGACCGCGTGCTGGAGGACCGGACCCTGCTGCGCTCGCTCGACCGCGAGGCGGGCCGGCGCAGCGCCTGGTTCGCCATGCGCACGGCGCTGATCTTCTGGGCGAGCCAGCTCGGGCTGATGCTGCGGGGGCAATGGCACCGCTTCGGCTATGCCTGCGTGAATTTCGGCGGGCCCATCTCGGCACGCGACTGGCTGGCCGCCCATGGGGGGCCGAATGGCGGCGACCTGCGCCCGCTCGGCAAGGAGCAGCGCTTCGAGGTGATCGGCCGGCTGGCAAACGACGTGATGGGCGAGATCGCCCGCCTCGTCCCCGTCCTGCCCGTGTCGCTGATGGCGACGATCCTGCTCGAAGCCGAGGGTCCGCTCGACGAACTGGAACTCAAGGTCCGGGCCTCCGACCTGATCGTGCATTTCGAGGCGCGCGGGGCGAAGCTCTACCTGCCGCGGGGCGACCGCGACTATGCCTTCCATGTCGGCCTGCGCATGCTGTCGCTGCGCCGTCTGGTAGAAGAGAGCGGCGCGGGACTGTTCTCGGTCGTGGCAACCGAACGGCCGGTCCTCGCGTATTATGCCAACGCCATCGCCCATCTGCGCTGACCCATGATCCAAACGCTCTGGCGTATCGCCTACGAGGCCGGCTACGGCTACTTCGCGAACCGGCTCTCCACCTCGGCCGCGGCGATGGCGTTCTATACGATGTTCGCGCTGGGCCCGATCATGATCTTCACGATCGCCATCGCCGAGCCGTTCGTCGGCAGGTTCATGGCGCAGGAGGCGATCTTCGATGCGCTCGGCACCGTCGTGGCGCAGGACCATTTGCGCACCATCCGCCGCTTCGCCTCGGAGGACCTGTTCCGCGGCGGCGGCATCGCCGCCCTCGCCGGTGCGGCCGTGCTACTCTACACCGGCACCCGCGTCTTCGTGGAACTGGACGACGGAATCGACGCGATCTGGCGCGACAGCAAGGGCCCGACGGTCCATCCGGTCCTGGCCAGCCTGAAGTCGCGACTGCTCGCCGTGCTGCTGATGATCGTGCTGGGCGTCCTGTTGATCGTCGTGATCCTGTCGAGCGTGCTGATTTCAGCCTATGCCGGCGTGCTCGAACGGTTTCCCATCCTGGGCGTCTGGATCGGCCCGGCGATCTCGACCTCGGTGCACTACGGCCTGCTCTCGGGCTTCTTCACGCTGATCTACAAGTGGCTGCCGACGGGCCGCGTGCCCTGGCGCTACGCGCTGATCGGCGGCCTGGTGAACGCCCTGCTCTTCGCGGCCGGCAACCGCGCCCTGGTCTTCTATTTCGAGGTGACCCAGCTCACCTCGGCGTTCGGCGCCACCGCGGGCTTCGCCGCCATCATGGTCTGGATGTACTGGACCTCGCTCACCATCCTGATCGGCGCCCAGGTCGGACGCGCGACGCGCGACGTGCTGATCGACAATCGCGCGCGCGAGATGGTGGAGGGGGATTTATAGCGCATTCATATGCGCTGGCGGGCGGCAGCGCGTGTGAACGCGCTAGAACATGGTGGCAAGCACCCGGTCCGGCGGCTTGTGGCCGTCGGCGAAGGTCTTGATGTTGATCAGGACCTTCTCGCCCATCTCGATGCGGCCCTCGAGCGTGGCCGAGCCCATGTGCGGCAGCAGGACCACGCGATCCATTTCGAGCAGCTTCGGGTTCACCTGCGGCTCGTTCTCGTAGACGTCGAGTCCGGCGCTGGCCATTTCGCCCGCCTTCAGCATGCGCACCATCGCGTTCTCGTCGATCACCTCGCCGCGCGCGGTGTTCACGAGGATCGATGTCGGCTTCATCAGCTTGAGACGGCGGGCCGAGAGAAGGTGGAACGTCGCGGGCGTGTGCGGGCAGTTCACCGACACGATATCCATGCGCGCCAGCATCTGGTCGAGGCTTTCCCAATAGGTCGCCTCGAGCTCGCGCTCGAGCTCGCCGTGGACGCGCTTGCGGTTGTGATAGTGGATGGCGAGGCCGAAGCCGCGCGCGCGGCGCGCCAGCGCCTGGCCGATGCGGCCCATGCCGACGATGCCCAGGCGCTTGCCCTGCAGGCGGGCGCCCAGCATCGAGGTCGGGCTCCAGCCGGACCACTTGCCGCTGCGCACCAGCCGCTCGCCTTCACCCACGCGACGCGCCGTGGCCAGGACCAGCGCCATGGCCATGTCGGCCGTATCTTCGGTCAGCACGCCCGGCGTGTTGGTGACGGTGATGCCGCGCTGGCGGGCAGTGTCGAGATCGATGTGGTCGACGCCGGTGCCGAACGAGGCGATCAGCTTCAGCCGGGGCCCCGCCTGCGACAGCACGCGGGCGTCGATGCGGTCGGTCACCGTGGGCACCAGCACGTCGGCCGTCTTCACGGCGTCGATGAGCTGCGGGCCGGTCATCGGCTTGTCGTCGGCGTTGAGGCGCGTATCGAACAGCTCCATCAGACGCGTCTCGATGGCGTCGGGAAGCTTTCGGGTGACGATCACCAGCGGCTTGTTCTTGGGAGTGGACGGCATGTGAAATTGGGACCGGCGCTGGCTCGAGACAGGGACTAAGCCCGATTAGCAAGTCCGCGCGCATTTTGTCCAGCAAACCGCCCCATCCGATCACATGCCGGAAAGTCGCGCCTTTTCAGCTACTTGTCGCTCCATTTGAAGAATTCAGGTATATAGGGGCCAATGGGAATTCGATCGTCGGCCCTGCTTTGCGCCTTCTCCGTAGCTCTGGCGGCGGTTTCCCTGCCCCAGGCCGGCGGCAATGCAGCCCTCGCCGCCCCCGACAAACCGACCAGCACCCAGCGCAAGGGCTCCGGCCTCCCCATTCCGCGCTTCGCTTCCCTGCGCTCCGACGAGGTCAACGTCCGCACCGGACCGGGCTCGCGCTATCCGATCGACTGGATGTTCAAGCGCAAGGCCATGCCGGTCGAGATCGTCGCCGAGTACGAAAACTGGCGCAAGATTCGCGACTGGCAGGGGGCGAGCGGTTGGGTCCACCAGAGCCTGCTGACCGGCAAGCGCAGCTTCATCGTCGCCGCGAAGACCGCCAGCCTCCACAAGACGCCGGCGGCGTCGGCCGAGGTCGTGGCGAAGCTCGAGCCCGAGGTGATGGGCGAGATCCGCTCCTGCGCCGGCGACTGGTGCCGGGTCAGGGTTTCGGGCGTCAGCGGCTGGATCGAGCGGAGCGGCATGTGGGGCGTCTACAAATCCGAGCCGATCAACTAGCGGCCCGCCCGGCCGCCCCGTAGAACGGGGTCACCGTGACCCACGACGTCAGTCTCACCTACTCCCGCTTCGAGCACATGCCACCGTCCGCCGTGGCGCTGGCAGTGCTTCTGCATGTCGGTGTCGGACTGGCCCTGTTCTGGATCTCGCCACTGCGGCCGGTCGACCGCTTCGAGGACGCCATCGAGATCACGATGGACGCGCCCGAGGCGCCGCCCGCGGTCGCCGAGCAGAAGACCGAGCCGACGCCGCAGCCCGCCGTCACGCCCGCTCCACCACCGCCACCGCCCGCACCCGTGGCCAGCGCGCCGACGCCCACCCCGCAGCCTGCACCGCCCATGCGTCTCGGTCTGCCGCCGCCTGCCGCCGAGCGCAGCACGAACCCGCGCGACGTCGCCGGTGCCGAAAAACCCTCCCCACGCGCGACGGACATGCCCACGCCCGACAAGGTGCAGGAGGCAGGGCCGAAGGAGGAATCCAAGCCCGCGGAGGCCAAGCCGCAGGAAGCAAAGGAGGAGCCCCGGCAGGAGCCACCCGAACCGCAGCAACAGCAGCAGCAGCAGGCACTCGCCCAGCCGGTCCCGCCGCCGCAACCGCAGCAACAGGCGCTGGCCAAACCCGAGCCGCCGCCACCTCCCCCTCCGCCGTCGCTCGAACAGGCCCTGCCCCCTCTCGATGCGCCGCCGCCGCCCGTGACCGAGCGGGACGTACCGAAGCCTCTGCCGGTTCCCCGCCCGGCACCGCCGGCGCCCCCGCAACAACAGGCGGCGCGGCCGGCGCCGCCGCCTCCGGCACCCGCCCCGGCCCATCGGCCCCCGCCCCCTGCGCCGCCCCAGCAGCAGCCCCGGCCGTCCCCCCTGACGGCTCAGCCGCAGAGACCAGCGCCTCGGGGTTCCGATTCGCAGGCAGCCGCCCAGCCCTCCGCCGTCTTTCGCAATCCCGCGGACGATTACGGGCAAAAGCGCGCGCAGGAGCAGTATCTCTGGCAGGTGATGCGCAGGATCGCGCAATTCCCCTACGTTCCGAAGAACACCAACACGATCCGCGAGGAAGGCACGGTGCTGACGCGCGTGACGATCGCGCGCGACGGACAGCTGCTCAACGTGGTCATCGAGAAATCGAGCGGTCTGCCCTCGCTCGATGCCGGCGTGATGGAGACGATCCGCCGCGCCAGCCCCTACCCGCCGCTGCCCGCCGACATCCGGGGCGACCGGCACACGTTCCAGCTTCCCGTCAGCTTCCGTTACAACGAGCAGCGCTGAGACTGCCGGCTCCGCCGCCGATCCGGCTGGCCGAGGGTGCCGGGCGGACGTAGAACGTGCAGTGCCGTGACACACGACAGCCTCATCCGGGCGCAATCGGGGCGCATGTCGCCGGCGGCGCTTGCCCTGGCGATCGGCCTGCACGGGGCCGTTGCGGCGGCCCTGTGGTGGGCCGTGCCGACACGCCGCTTCGATCATGCGGAAACGCCGATCATGGTCTCGATCGAGCCCCAGCCCGCGTCGGCCGGCACTGCGGCGGCACCCACGTCTCCCATGTCGGTCGCGTCGCCTGCGGCCGAAGCCATTCCGACCGAATCCGCGCAAACCGAGGCGAAGCGCGTCGAACCGGCTCCGCCCGAGGCCGAAACGACGCCCGAGCCGCCGCAGCAGGCCGCCCTCGCGCCTGTCGCTCCCGAACCTGCCGTTCCCAGGCCTGTCGAGCCCACACCGGCTCCGCCGCCGTCCCGCAGGGTCGAGCCTTCGCCGGCTCCCGCTCCCGTTCCAACTCCCGCGCCGCCCAGCGAACAGGTCGCGGAGCCGGCGCCCGCACCGGCCGAGACGGCCACCGCTGCTCCTGAACCTCCCACCGCAGCGGAGGCAGAGGCCGCCTGGCAGACCGATGCCTCGTCGTGGAAACCGCAGGTGACGCTGGAGCGATCGCCGGCGCCGCCGCCCCGTCCGGTCCGCCCGCCGACGCGCCCGCCGACCGCGCCGCGCACGGCCCAGGCGCCGGGCACGCGGCTTCAGGACTATCCGCCGCAGACCTCGAGTCTCGGAGGGCCCTCGACCAGTTCCTTCGACTCCGCGATGGGCGATGGCGGCGCCCGCAACGACTATCTGTCGCGCGTGTACCGCCACATCGATCCCTATCGCGACTATCCCGCCGCCGCCCGCGCCGCCCGGCAGCATGGCCGGGTCGTCACCCGGGTTACCATCAGCCGGGCCGGCGAACTGCTCGACATCAGGCTCGATCGTTCGAGCGGCTGGCCGCTGATCGACAATGCGGAGATGGCGGCGATCCGCCGGGCCATGCCCCTGCCGCCAGTGCCCGACGGCATGCGCGGCGACCCGATCGTCCTCGTCCTGCCGATGAATTACTGACGAAGGCTGCCGCCGCTCAGGCGAAATCCGCCGAAAGCGCCTGGCGCACGGGAGCCGGCATCACGGCCATGTGGCCGTAGTTGGCGTGATCGAAGCCGACGACGACATCGCCGCTGCCGCTCCTGAAGGCCTCGACCTGCGCCGGCGTGAAGGGAAAGCGGATGAACTGCACCGACGACGCCTTGCCGTCCTCGCGCGAACGCTCCTGGTCGTCCTCCGGCACGCCGCGGATCGTCTCGCCGCCGACCCGGATGAAGGCCTTGTGCTCGACGCCGCCCAAGGTGCCGAGCACGCGCGCGCGCCGCAGCGGATCGTCGATCTCGAACATCACGGTCGCGACCAGCTCGTTGCCGGTGGGAATCAGCGGATTGTAGGCTGCGAGCTCGTCGGGGAGCTGCTCGGCGCCGCCCTTCTCGATGAAGAGCATCTCGTGCACCTGGTGCAGCATCGTGTCGAAGGACTCGAAGTAGAACGTCGCGAACGGTCCGACTTCGAGCCGGCGGTTCTTCTTGATCTCGGAAACCTGCTTGCGGCGTTCGGCGCGCAGCTTGGCGTACTCCGCGATCGGGATGATGTCGGAGGCGTCGATCTTGCGCGGCATCACTTGTCCGTCCCGGCAAGCCCGTAGGCCTGCGCCAGAAGTTCGATCGGATGGCTGGCGCGCGAGGGCTTGGGCGCCGTGTCGCCCGCCGTCATCTCCATCACCTGCATCAGGTGATCGGCGGCCAGCGGGCACTCCGAGGCGACGAAGCTGGTGTCGTTCTTGAGCGCGGCCTGCGCGGCGGGCTTGCCGACCTTCACCGCCGTCTCGAAGTTCTCGGTCCGCGCGCCCCAGATGCCGCCATGGCCGCTGCAGCGCTCGATCACCGCGACACGCGTCTTCGGCACCAGGCGCAGCATCTCGGCCGCCTTGGCGCCCATGTTCTGTGCCCGCGCATGACAGGCGAGATGGACGCTGACCCCGCCTTCCAGGGGTTCCAGGCCCGGCGCAAGCCCGTGCTTCTTGGCGATGTCGACGACATATTCGGACAGGTCGAAGGTGGCGTTCGACAGCCGCTCGATCGCCGGATCCTTTGGACAGATCAGGGGCCATTCGAACTTGAGCATCAGGGCGCAGGACGGCGTCAGCGCGATGATGTCGTAGCCCTTGTCGACCCACGGCAGCAGGGCCGCCGAGACCTCCCTCGCCGCGTTGGCCACCGATTCGATGTCGCCGAGCTCGAGCTTGGGCATGCCGCAGCAGGCCGGATGCACGACCTCGGTCTCGACGCCGTTCTTGGCCAGCACGGCCCGCGCGGCGGAGCCGATGTCGGTGTTGTTGAAGTTCACGAAGCAGGTCGCGTAGAGGACGGCCTTGCGCTTGCCGAAGGCGGGCGCCGCCTCGTTCAGCACCACGCCTTCGCGACGGGCGCGGATCTCGAAGGTCTCGCCGGCGTAGCGCGGCAGCCGGGCGCCGTGATGAATGCCGGTCCAGCGCTCCATGCTGTGGCGCGTCACCGTATTGTGCTCGTCGGTCGCCCAGTTCACGGCCGAGGCGAGGAACGTGCCCAGGCGGCCGCTGCGATCGGTGTCGGCCAGCTGTTTATCGACGAAGTCGACGCCCTTCTTGCGCGCCTGCACCGCACGGTGGCGCAGCATCAGGTGCGGGAAATCCAGCGCCCATTCGTGCGGCGGCACGTAGGGACACTTGGTCATGAAGCACATGTCGCAGAGCGTGCAGGCTTCCTCGACCTGCGCGTAGTCTTCCTTCTTCACGCCATCGAGTTCGCCGGTCGGGCCGTTGTCGATCAGATCGAAGAGACGCGGAAAGGAGTCGCACAGGTTGAAGCAGCGGCGACAGCCGTGACAGATGTCGAAGACGCGCTCCATCTCCTTCTCGAGGGCCTTTTCGTCCCAGAACCAGGGATTCTGCCAGTCGAGATCGTGGCGGATCGGTGCTTCGAGGCTGCCTTCGCGCATGGTCGCTCGCTTCGTGACGGGGAGCGGGAAGAAAAAGGGGACCCGCGCGGGGTCCCCTTCGGAACGAGCCCGGGGGCTCAGCTCATCGAGTCGAGGGCCTTCTGGAAGCGGCCGGCGTGGCTCTTCTCGGCCTTGGCGAGGGTCTCGAACCAGTCGGCGACCTCGGCGAAGCCTTCTTCGCGCGCGGTGCGCGCCATGCCCGGGTACATGTCGGTGTACTCGTGCGTCTCGCCGGCGATCGCGGCCTTGAGGTTGCTGTCGGTCGGACCGATCGGCAGGCCGGTGGCCGGGTCGCCGCTCACCTCGAGGAACTCGAGATGGCCGTGGGCATGGCCGGTCTCGCCCTCGGCGGTCGAACGGAAGACGACGGCGACGTCGTTGTAGCCTTCCACGTCGGCCTTCTGGGCGAAATACAGGTAGCGGCGATTGGCCTGGCTTTCGCCAGCGAAAGCGGCCTTCAGATTGTCTTCGGTCTTGGATCCCTTGAGGTTCGCCATGGTCCTTCTCCCTTTGTGATCGGCCCATCCGCCAATCTCACGGGAGGGATTTAGGAGGCCCTGCCCGAAAGCGTCAAGCAGTTTAGAAACATTCTAAACAATTGCAAACGCTTCGCAGTCGCCGCTAGCGGCGGACTCGAACGATCACGTCGACGCGGGAGAGGCTGGTGCCCTTGGGCGGGGCCGGCAGGCCGTCGACGGTGACGCTGTCGGACGGGAAATCGTGCAGTTCGCCGTCGGTCTCGACGTAGAAGTGGTGATGGTGACCGGTATTGGTGTCGAAATAGGATCGCCCGGGCGCCACGACGACCTCGCGCAGCAGGCCGGCATCGCGAAACTGGTTCAAGGTATTGTAGACCGTGGCCAGCGAAACCGGCATGCGGCCGGCCTTCACTTCTGCATGCAGGCTCTCCGCCGTGACGTGACGGTGGCCGCCTTCGAACAGCACGCGCGCGAGCGCCACACGCTGGCGGGTTGGCCGCAGGCCTGCCGCGCGAAGGCTGACGGTGAAATCGGGGCTATTGCCAGACATGGTGACAGTCTTATGTAAGCAGGAGAAGAAGACAAGAAAAGGGCTACACCGGCCGGATGAGCCGGTTTGCGCCGGGCGTCCGGCATCCTTATTCTGGCCCTGAAGCCCTCCGGGCGGCCTGTGGGACGGTGAATGTGAGCGAGCACGAGCAGAAGAACAGTTACACTTTCGAAGACTTGATCGAATGCGCCAAGGGCAACCTTTTCGGTCCCGGGAACGCCCAGCTGCCGCTGCCGCCGATGCTGATGTTCGACCGTATCGTCAAGATCGACGCCGCCGGAGGCAAATACGGGAAGGGCGAGATCGTGGCCGAGCTCGACGTGAAGCCGGACCTCTGGTTCTTCGCCTGCCACTTCAAGGGCGACCCGGTGATGCCGGGCTGCCTGGGCCTCGATGCGCTCTGGCAGATGCTGGGGTTCTTCCTGGGCTGGATGAAGGCCCCCGGCCGCGGCCGGGCGATCGGCGTGGGCGAGGTCAAGCTGACCGGCATGATCGTGCCGACCGTGAAGAAGCTGACCTATCACGTGCATCCCAAGCGCCTGATCCTGCGTCGCCTGGTCATGGGCGTCGGCGACGGCTTCGTGACCGCCGATGGCAATCCGGTCTACGAGGCGATCGACATGAAGGTCGGCTTGGTCAAGGACGGCCCGGTGCCGGCCGGAGCGGCAGTCTGATGAAGCGTGTCGTCGTCACGGGCCTGGGCATCGTCTCGCCGATCGGCAACAACGCTGCCGAGGTCACGCAGTCCCTGAAGGAAGGCAAGTCCGGCATCGAGTTCATGCCGCAGTACAAGGAGCTCGGCTTCCGCAGCCAGGTCGCCGGCACGCTCAAGCTCAATGTCGAGGAGCTGGTCGACCGCCGCCTCATGCGCTTCATGGGCAACGGCAGCGCCTACGCCTATCTCGCAATGAAGGAAGCGATCGCCGACGCCGGTCTCGGCGAAGCCGAGATTTCCAACGAGCGCACCGGCCTGATCGCCGGCTCTGGCGGGCCGACGACCGGCGCCATCGTGCAGTCGGCGATCGTTGCCAAGGAGAAGGGCCCCAAGCGCGTCGGTCCCTTCCAGGTGCCGCGCGCCATGTGCAGCACCGTCTCGGCGAACCTCGCCACGGCCTTCAAGATCAAGGGGCTCAGCTATTCGATCAGCTCGGCCTGCTCGACCTCGGCGCACTGCATCGGCAACGCCGTCGAGACCATCCAGCTCGGCAAGGCCGACCGCATGTTCGCGGGCGGCGGCGAGGAGCTGGAATGGACGCTGTCGGTTCTGTTCGACGCCATGGGTGCCATGTCGTCCAAGTTCAACGACACGCCGCAGCGCGCGAGCCGTGCCTACGACAAGGATCGAGACGGCTTCGTGATCGCGGGCGGCGGCGGCATCGTGGTGCTCGAGGAGCTCGAGACCGCCAAAGCGCGCGGCGCCAGGATCTACGCCGAGGTGACCGGCTATGGCGCCACGTCCGACGGGGCCGACATGGTGGCACCGTCCGGCGAAGGCGCCCTCCGCTGCATGAGGCTCGCCCTTGCAGGCTTCCCCGGCACGCCGCTGCGCAACGCGCCCGTCGACTACATCAACACCCACGGCACGGCGACGCCGGTCGGCGACATCACCGAACTCGACGCGATCCGCGCGGTGTTCGGCGAGCGGCAGCCCGACAAACTGCCGACCGTGAGCTCGACCAAGTCGCTGACCGGCCACAGCCAGGGCGCGACCGGTGCGCACGAGGCGATCTACTCGCTTCTGATGATGAAGCACGACTTCATCGCGGCCTCGGCCAACATCGAGAACCTCGACCCCGGCGCCGAGGGCTATCCCATCGCCCGCGAGCGGATCGACAAGGCCGGCCTCCAGACCGTGATGTCGAACAGCTTCGGCTTCGGCGGCACCAACGCCTGCCTCCTGCTCTCCCGCTACGATCACTGAGGCGGATTCAAATGCCCAACGATCCTGTCGCCAGGTCTCTGCCTGACGTGCCCAAACTCATGGCCGGCAAACGCGGCCTGATCATGGGCGTAGCCAACAGTCACTCGATCGCCTGGGGCATCACCCAGGCGCTGCATGCCGCCGGCGCCGAGATGGCCTTCACCTACCAGGGAGCTGCCTTCGGCAAGCGCGTGCTGCCGATGGTGCAGAAGCTCGGCTCTAAAGTGGTGGTCGAGGCCGATGTCGAGGACGAGGCCAGCCTCGACCGGCTGTTCGAGACGCTGAAGAAAGAGTGGGGCCGCCTCGATTTCGTGGTCCATGCCATCGCCTTCTCCGACAAGGAGGAGCTGAAGGGGCGCTACGTCGACACGAGCAAGGCCAACTTCCAGCGCAGCCTCACCATCTCCTGCTACTCCTTCACCGAGATCGCGCGCCGCGCGCTGCCGCTGATGACCGAGGGCGGCAGCATGATCACGCTGACCTACGAAGGCTCGACGCGGGTGATGCCGTCCTACAACGTGATGGGCGTGGCCAAGGCCGCGCTCGAGGCCAGCGTACGCTACCTCGCGGCCGATCTCGGCCCGCAGGGCGTGAGGGTGAACGCGATCTCGCCCGGCCCGATGCGCACCCTGGCCGGCGCCGTGATCGGCGGCGCGCGCTACGTCTATCGCGTGTCGCGCGACGCGGCGCCGCTCCGCCGCAACGTCGAGCTGACGGATGTCGGCGGTGCCGCGCTCTACTACCTGTCGGATCTCAGCGCCGGCGTCACCGGCACCGTCCACTTCGTCGATTCCGGCTATCACGCGATCGGCCTGCCGCACGACGGCAGCGCCGCGCCGAGCGCCAGCGGCGAGCAGTAGGCCGCCGCCTCAGGCGATCACGATGTCCATCGTGGTCGCCACCGCCCCGGGCTCCAGGCCCGGTGCCGGCTCCAGCTTCATCTCGATCCGCTCGCGCTGGCCGGGGACACGAACGGCGTTCCTGAAGATTCCGTCGCGCTCGTTCTGCGGATCGCCCGCGACATAGAACTGGCTGGTCAGCATCCGACCGTCGGCGGTCGCCACCTTGAGATGGATGTGCGGCGTGCGGCCGGGATAGGCGACGGGCTTCAGGGTGCGGAAGCCGTAGCGGCCCCCGGCATCGACCAGCATCCGGCCGTAGCCCTGGAACGCCGCATCGCGCCGGTCGCGGCCGGGTTGGCGCGGATGGTCATAGAGGCCCTGCGCATCGCACTGCCAGATCTCGATCATCGCACCGCCGCGCGCGCCGCCGCCCAGGTCGATCACCTTTCCCTGCAGGTGGAGCACCTGCCCCATCGCCTGCGCCGCCTGGCCACGCACCTGCACGAGGTCGTTGTCGATGTCGGCCGGAAAGCCCGCCGGATAGAACGGCCCCTCGGTCTGCGCGGGCGTCGGCACGAGGCCGGCGGCGAGCGCCGGCAGGCCCGGCACCAGGCCGAGCCCAGCACCGGCCAGCAGGGTACGGCGGGAAAGAATCGGATGCTTCGTCATACCGGGAGATACGCAAACAAAAACGGCGGCCCGAAGGCCGCCGTTTCCGTTACCGATAGGGGGATGTTTACTCGCCGCCGGCGGGAGAGGCTTCGACCGGCTTGTTCGAGATGTCCTCGCCGGTCTCCTGGTCCACCACCTTCATCGAGAGGCGGACCTTGCCGCGGTCGTCGACGCCCAGGACCTTGACCTTGACCTGGTCGCCTTCCTTGATGACGTCCGTCACCTTGGCGACGCGGCGCGGCGCCAGTTCCGAGATGTGCACGAGGCCGTCGCGCGCACCGAGGAAGTTCACGAAGGCGCCGAACTCGACGGTCTTCACGACCTTGCCGGTGTAGATCACGCCGACTTCCGGCTCGGCCACGATGCCCTTGATCCAGTCGATGGCGCGCTGGCCGGCCTTGGCGTCGACCGCCGCGACCTTGATCGTGCCGTCGTCCTCGATGTCGATCTTGGTGCCGGTCTGCTCGGTGATCTCGCGGATCACCTTGCCGCCCGTGCCGATCACTTCGCGGATCTTGTCCTTGGGGATCGTGAACTGCGTGATGCGCGGCGCCGTCGAGGCGACGCCCTCACGCGCGCCGCCCAGACCCTTGGCCATCTCGCCCAGGATGTGGATGCGGCCGTCCTTCGCCTGACCCAGAGCGACCTTCATGATCTCCTCGGTGATCGAGGTGATCTTGATGTCCATCTGCAGCGAGGTGATGCCCTTCTCCGTGCCGGCAACCTTGAAGTCCATGTCGCCGAGGTGATCCTCGTCGCCCAGGATGTCCGACAGGACGGCGTAGCGGTCGCCTTCCTTGATCAGGCCCATGGCGATGCCCGCCACCGGACGCTCCATCGGCACGCCGGCATCCATCAGCGCCAGCGAACCGCCGCAGACCGAGGCCATCGAGGAGGAGCCGTTCGACTCGGTGATCTCAGAGACGATGCGGATCGTGTACGGGAACTTGTCCTTCGACGGCAGCATCGGACGCAGCGCGCGCCACGCGAGCTTGCCGTGGCCGATCTCGCGACGGCCGGGCGAGCCCATGCGGCGGACTTCACCCACCGAGTAGGGAGGGAAGTTGTAGTGCAGCATGAAGTGCTCGCGGTACTCGCCCTCGAGCGCGTCGATGATCTGCTCGTCCTGGCCGGTGCCGAGCGTGGTCACGACCAGCGCCTGGGTCTCGCCGCGGGTGAACAGCGAGGAGCCGTGGGCGCGCGGCAGGATGCCGACCTCGGCCACGATCGGACGAACGGTCTTGGTGTCGCGGCCGTCGATGCGCTTGCCGGTGTCGAGGATGGCGTTGCGCACGACGTCGGCCTCGAGGTTGCCGAACTGCTCGCCGAACGCGGCCAGCGCGGCCTCGTCACCCTCGAACAGCTTCTTGGCCTCGGCCTTCACTTCGCCGATCTTGGCCTGGCGGGCCTGCTTCTGGGTCTCGGCGAACGCCTCGACCAGCTTGGTCCGCATCTCGGCCTTGAGCTTCTCCGACACGGTCTTCGACGCTTCCGACGGATCGGTGAGCGGCAGCGGCTCCTTGGCGCAGTGTTCGGCCAGCTGGATGATCGCGTCGATCACCGGCTGGAACGAGCGATGGGCTTCCATGACGGCGCCCAGCATAACGTCCTCGGAAAGCTCCTTGGCTTCCGACTCGACCATCAGCACGCCTTCCTTGGTGCCGGCGACGACGAGGTCGAGCACGCTGCCTTCCATCTGCGCCCGGGTCGGGTTCACGATGTAGTTGCCGTCGGCATAGCCGACGCGCGCCGCGCCGATCGGGCCCATGAAGGGCACGCCCGAGATCGTGAGCGCGGCCGACGTGGCGACCATCGCCAGGATGTCGGGATCGTTCTCGAGATCGTGGGCCAGCGTCGTGACGACGACCAGCGTCTCGTTGCGATAGCTCTCGTGGAACAGCGGGCGGATCGGGCGATCGATCAGGCGCGAGGTCAGGATCTCCTTCTCGCTGGGACGGCCCTCACGCTTGAAGAAGCCGCCCGGGATCTTGCCTGCCGCGAAGGCCTTCTCCTGGTAGTTCACGGTCAGCGGGAAGAAGTCGAGGCCGGGCTTCGGCTTCTTCTCGAACACGACGGCGGCCAGCACCGTGGTGCCGCCGTAGGTCGCCATGACGGCGCCGTCGGCCTGGCGCGCGATCTTGCCGGTCTCCAGCACGAGCTTGCGCCCGGCCCACTCGACTTCCTTGCGAAAAACTTCAAACATCTCATTCATCCTTTCCGTCACGGTCGCCTGCCCCCGTTTGGCTGCGACCGCCCATCGGCGCCCTTGCGCCGACAGGACCGGGCCAGGCGTTTGCTCTCGCCCCTGCCTTCCCGGTTACTGCGATGTCGCGTCAGACGGCCGAACTCACGGGGACCGACGACGCGACGCGAAAAGGCCCCGTCCCTCAGTTTCGACTGGGAGGACGGGGCCGTTGGATCAGCGACGCAGACCCAGACGCTCGATCAAGGTCTCGTAACGCTTGCTGTCACGCGACTTGAGGTAGTCGAGCAGCCGGCGGCGCTGGCCGACGAGCTTCAGCAGACCACGACGCGAATGATGGTCCTTCGCGTGGCCCTTGAAGTGCTCGGTGAGGTTGGAAATACGCTCGCTGAGGATCGCGACCTGGACTTCCGGCGAACCCGTGTCGCCTTCGGCCTGGGCATACGACTTGATCAGCTCCGCCTTGCGGTCGGCTGTAATCGACATCGGTCATCTCCTGAAAACTAAAGGTTGAACACGCGCACCGGCTGGAGAGCGGCGCCGTCCGAACGGACCAGTGCCACGAGCCTGCTGCCGACTTCGGCGCGAACAAGGGCGCCGGACGGCGGTGCGTCCCGGGTCAAGAACACCGGCTGGCCGTGGCGCAACCGATCCGCTTGGGCTTCCGTCATGGCCAGCGCCGGGATGTCGTCCAGCGCGGTCGCAACGGGAGCCAGGGCCCCGAAGAGCGCGGGAATATGCCCGAGGGCCTCAAGTTTGGAAAGCGAAATGGACCCTTCTTCGCGGAAGGGTCCCACAACCGTCCGGCGCAGGGCCGACAGGTGTCCGACGGTCCCGAGAGCGATCGCCAGGTCGCGCCCGAGGGACCGGATATAGGTGCCCTTGCCGCACTGGACCACGAAATCCGCGTGGTCCCTGTCGGGCCGGCCGACCATCTCCAGCCGCTCGATCAGGACCCGGCGCGACTTCAGTTCGACTGATTCGCCAGCCCGGGCGAGATCATAGGCCCGCTGCCCGTCGATTTTCAGCGCCGAGAAGGCCGGCGGGATCTGCTCGATTTCGCCCAGGAAAGCTGGCAGCGCGGCGCCGATGGTCGAGTCGCCCGGCCGGACATCGCTGGTCGCGGTGACCTCGCCCTCGGCATCCTCGGTCGAGCGGGCTTCACCGAACCGCAGGGTGAACCGGTACTCCTTGCGGGCATCCATGATGAAGGGAACGGTCTTGGTCGCCTCGCCGAGCGCGATCGGCAGGATCCCGCTGGCCAGCGGATCGAGCGTGCCGCCATGCCCCGCCTTTTGCGCGCCGAACAGCCGGCGCACGCGGCTGACCGCCGGGGTCGAGCCCAGCCCGACCGGCTTGTCGAGCACGATCCACCCGTCGACCTTTTCGCCTTTTTTCCTGCGCGCCACCCGTTACCTCGGCCGGTAAACCCACGCATGACGGCGGACGGGCTTCTTTCCGCGCGACGAGCGCGATCTCAATCGTCGTCCTTGATGTCGCGCGCGACGTCGGGCCGGCGCAGCAGCGCGCCGATCTTGTCGGCCTCGTCGAAGGTGCGGTCGATCTCGAAACGGATCTCCGGGGCGCTGCGCAGTCCCGCCTTCTCGCTGACCCGGCCGCGGAACCACGGCGCCGCGCGCCGAAGGGCGGCGAGCAGCCGCTCCTGGTCCTCGCCGCCCAGCGGCATGACGAAGGCCGTGGCGTTGCGCAGGTCGGGACTGATGTCGACCGACGTCACGGTGATCGAGGCGTCGCGCAGATCGGGATCGCGCATGTTGCCGCGCTCCAGCAGCTCGGCCAGCAGATGACGAATCTCCTCGCCGACACGCAGCTGACGCTGGCCGGGAGCGCGATGTTCCTTGTCGGATGAGCGACGCCGCGACATGGCGTTACCTCTTATCTCTCTCCTCCCCGCTCAAACGGGGAGGTGACCATGCGTCCTCCCCCGAAAACGGGGGAGGCAATCACTACAACGTCGGCTGGACCTGCTCGACGTCGAAGCATTCGACGATGTCGCCGACCTTCATGTCTTCGTAGTTCTCGAAGGCCATGCCGCATTCGAAGCCATGCTGCACTTCCTTCACTTCGTCCTTGAAGCGGCGCAGGCTCTTCAGCGTGCCCTCGTGGATCACGATATTGTCGCGCAACAGGCGAACCTTGTTGCCACGCGTGACCTTGCCGTCGGTGACCATGCAACCGGCGACATTGCCGGACTTGGTGACCTTGAAGACTTCGCGGATCTGCGCATTGCCGACCAGCGTCTCCTTGTAGGTCGGGTCGAGAAGGCCGACCATCAGGGCCTGCATGTCCTCGGTCACCTTGTAGATGATCGAGTAGTAGCGGATGTCGACCTTGTCGCGCTTGGCGATCTCGCGCGCCTGCGGGTTCGCACGCACGTTGAAGCCGATGATCAGCGCACCCGATGCCTTGGCCAGCGTCATGTCGGCTTCACTGATGCCGCCGACGCCGCTGTAGACGACACGGGTGATGACCTTCTCCGTGCCGAGGCGCCCCAGCGCTCCGGCCAGCGCTTCGGCCGAGCCCTGCACGTCCGCCTTGATCAGCACCGGCAGTTCCTTGGCCGTGCCCTCGCGGATGCCCTTGATCATCTCCTCGAGGGTGCCGCGGCCGCCCGCGGCACGCGCCAGCTCGAGCTGGCGATCGCGACGGGCGCGGAAGTCGGAGATCTCGCGCGCACGGGCTTCGCTCTCGACGACGTGGAATTCGTCGCCCGCCTGCGGCGTGCCGGCAAGACCCAGCACTTCGACCGGGAAGGCCGGACCCGCATGCTCCACGGCCTGGCCGTGATCGTCGACGAGACGGCGCACGCGGCCCCAGACGGAGCCAGCCACCAGGATGTCGCCGACCTTCAGCGTGCCGCGCTGCACCAGCACCGTGGCAACCGAGCCGCGGCCCGGATCGAGCTTGGCTTCGATCACCACGCCGTCGGCGGCGCGGTCGGGATTGGCCCTCAGTTCGAGCACTTCGGCCTGCAGCAGGATGGCTTCCTCGAGCTTGTCGAGGTTCATCCGCTTGGTCGCCGAGACCTCGATCGACTGGACGTCGCCGCCCAGCGCCTCGACCTGGATCTCCTCGCGCAGCAGCTCGTTATGGACGCGGCTCGCATCCGCGCCCGGCTTGTCCATCTTGTTGACGGCCACGATGATCGGCACGCCCGCCGCCTTGGCGTGGGCGATCGCCTCCTTGGTCTGCGGCATGACGCCGTCGTCGCCGGCCACGACCAGCACGACGATGTCCGTCACCTTGGCGCCGCGGGCGCGCATGGCGGTGAACGCCTCGTGGCCCGGCGTGTCGAGGAAGGTGATCTTCTGACCCGAAGGCAGGGTCACCTGATAGGCGCCGATATGCTGCGTGATGCCGCCGGCTTCGTGTGCCGCCACGTCGGTGGCGCGCAGCGCGTCGAGCAGCGAGGTCTTGCCGTGATCGACATGGCCCATGATCGTGACGACCGGCGGACGCGGAGCCAGCGCCTCGTCGGCGTCGGGAACATCGGCCAGGCCGGTCTCGACGTCGCCTTCGGTGACGCGCTTGGAACGGTGGCCCATCTCCGTCACGACCAGCTCGGCCGTGTCGGCGTCGATCGCCTGGTTGATGGTCGCCATCACGCCCATGCGCATCAGCGTCTTGATGACGTCCGCGCCGCGCTCGGACATGCGCGAGGCGAGGTCCTGGACGGTGATCGTCTCGGGAATCGTGACTTCGCGATAGACCTTCTGCTGCGGCTCGCTGCCGAACTGCTGGCGACGCTCGCGCTCCAGGCGGCGGCGCTGCTGCGCCACCGACCGGCTGCGGAAATCGTTCTCGCCCGCAACCGCGCGGCCGACGTCGACCTTGTCGTTGCGGCGCTTGGGTGCCTCGCGACGAGCGCCCGTCGGCTGTGCCGGACGCTTGATGACCACTGGCATCCGCGGCGGCGGACGGCTTGCCGGGGACGGGGCCGGCCGGCGAATCGGCGTGGCCGGGGCCGCGGGTGCGGGAGCCATGGGCGGCGGTGCCGGACGGGCGGTGATCTCCTGCGCCTGACGGGCGATCGGCGTTTCCGGCGCCGCCGTCGAAGCCTGGTCGAGGCGCTTCTGCACGAGCGCGTCGGCCTTGCGCTTGGCGTCTTCCTCGGACTTCTTGCGCGCTTCTTCCTCGGCGAGGCGCTTGCGATGCTCCTCCTCGGCCTTCTGGCGCGCCTCTTCCTCGATCGCGCGACGGCTCGCCTCCTCGGCGGCGCGCTTGCGCGCGATCTCGGCGTCGCGGTTGGCGTCGACCAGGGCGCGGGCGCGCGCTTCCTTCTCTTCCTCGGTCAGGGTGCGCAGCACGATGCCGCGACCGCCGGGCCGCACGGGCCCCGGGGCACGGCCAGATCCGGATCCGCCGGGCGGGCTGCCGCCACCGCTTCGCAGGTTCAGGGTGCGGCCGGTCGGTGCGGCGGGAGCGGCCGCAGGCTTCGGCGGCGTGGGCGCCGGAGCGGGTGCCGGCGCGGGCGCAGCCGCGGCGGGCGCAGCCGGCGTGGCGGGCGTCGTCCCCGCGCGCTTCACCGGCTTCTTGACCTCGACCGTCACCGCGCGCGTACGCCCGTGCGAAAACTTCTGGCGCACCTGCGTCGCGTCTGCCTTCGACGCCGCGCCGGTGCGCGTGGTCGAGAGGGTCAGCGGCTTGGTCGTCTTGTTCTGTTCGTTCTGTTCCGTCATGTCGGCTGTTGTCCTTGGTCCGCTCCGGCCCGTCAACCGGCGCCGTTCAGCCGGAAGCCACGCCAGCGCGCCGCTCCGACAGAAATTCGTTCAATGAAGGCCCCGCCCGCATCATCGCGCGCGATCGCCACGTAGACCGCCTGTTCGCGGCCGAAGATTCCGCCCAGCGCGGCCGCATCGCCCAGCCGCTCGAGCGGCAGGCCAGTCGCCCGCAGCTTCTGCAGCCCATCACCTTCGGCCTCGTCTGCAACGACGATAAGCCCTGCCTGTCCGCGGCCGATCATCTGCTCGACCTTCACGAAGCCCGCAACCGCACGCCCGGCGCGGCGCGCCCGGCCGAGATCGGCCAAGGCTCTTTCGAGCAGCAGCCGCTCGACCCGGTCCACGAGCTCCGCCGACGCCTTGACCGGCGCCCGCGCAGCCCTCGAGAACAGCTTCTTCTCGACTGCTCGTTCGAGCGCCGCACGCTCGGCCCGCACCCACATGCCGCGTCCCGGAAGCTGCCGCGCCAGATCGGGCACGACCTCACCCTCCGGACCGACGACGAACCGGATCATCTTCTCCGGCGCACCCGCCTCGCCCGTCGCGATGCAGGTGCGCACCGGGGCGGGAGGGGGAGCCGGGAGATGGGGTTCCGTCATGTCGAAGGCAAGGTCCAAGGGCGTCTTCTCCGTCAGGCCTTCGCCGCTTCGTCGGCCGGAGCGGCCTCGTCGGCGAACCAGTGCTCGCGCGCCTTCATGATGATGGCGTTGGCAGCGTCGTTATCCATGGCGCTTTCGCCCACGATCTCGCGCAGCTCGTCGGAGGCCAGGTCGGCCAGGTCGTCGAGCGTCTTCACGCCCGCCTCGCCCAGCGCCACCACCATCGGCAGGGTCAGGCCCTCGGCATTGGCCACGTCCTCGGCGACGCCCAGCGACGCCAGGCGCTCGGCCAGCTCGGCGTCGCGCTTCTCGAGATATTCGCGGCCGCGCCGCTGCAGCTCGGTGGCGATCTCCTCGTCGAAGCCCTCGACCGTGGCCAGGTCCTCGACCGCGGCCTCGGAAACGTCCTCGACCGTTGCGTAGCCCTCGGCGACCAGCAGGTGGGCGATCACGTCGTCGACATCGAGCGTGGCCTTGAAGAGCTCGGTGCGCTCGCGCGTGTCCTTCTGGCGGCGCTCGCTCTCCTCGGTCTCGGTCATGATGTCGATTTCCCAGCCGGTGAGCTGGGACGCGAGCTTGACGTTCTGGCCGCGGCGGCCGATCGCCAGGCTGAGCTGGTCGTCGGGAACCACGACCTCGGTCTTGTTCTTCTCCTCGTCCATCAGCACCTTGCTGACCTCGGCGGGGGCCAGTGCGTTGACGATGAAGTTGGCCGTGTCGCTCGACCAGGGAATGATGTCGACCTTCTCGCCCTGCAGCTCCTGCACGACGGCCTGGACGCGGCTGCCGCGCATGCCGACGCAGGCGCCGATCGGGTCGATCGAGCTGTCGTGGCTCAGCACGGCGATCTTTGCGCGGCTGCCGGGATCGCGGGCGACCGCCTTGATCTCGATGATGTTGTCGTAGATCTCGGGCACTTCCTGCGTGAACAGCTTGGCCATGAACTGCGGATGGCTGCGCGACAGGAAGATCTGCGGGCCGCGCGGCTCCTCGCGAACGTCGAAGATGTAGGCGCGCACCCGGTCGTTCACGCGCAGGGATTCACGCGGGATCGTCTCGTCGCGGCGGATCACGCCTTCGGCGCGCTGCAGGTCGACGGTGATGTTGCCGTAGTCGACGCGCTTGACGACGCCCGACACGATCTCGCCGATGCGGTCCTTGAATTCCTCGTACTGGCGCTTGCGCTCGCTCTCGCGCATGCGCTGCGTGATGACCTGCTTGGCGGTCTGGGCGGCGACACGGCCGAAGTCGATCGGCGGCAGCTCGTCGGTCAGGAAGTCACCGACCTGCGCCTCCGGATTGCGACGCTGGGCGTCGGCCACCGACACCTGCGTGTTCTCGTTCTCGATCACGTCGGAGACCTGCATGTAGCGCAGCAGCTTGATCTCGCCGGTCTTGCGGTCGATCTCGGCGCGGATGTCGTGCTCCAGCCCGTACTTGGCACGGCCGGACTTCTGGATGGCCTGCTCCATCGCCTCGAGCACTTCCTCGCGCTCGATGCCCTTTTCGCGGGCGACCATGTCGGCCACCTGCAGCATTTCGAGGCGCGGGATATCGGCTGTCGTCGCCATGTCTCTTCCCTCTTCCTTAAGCTCTAGCCAGTCCGTTCAGTGGGTCTGCCCGGCCGCCCCCTCGGCGGCCAGGCGGTGTTCTTCGATCAGGCGGTCGGTCAGTTCGAGCTTGGCGCGCGTGACCGCCTCGAGCGGCACCGCGGCTTCCTTGCCGTCGTCGAGGCGCAGCCGCACCAGCCCGTCCTCGAGGCCGAGCAGCGTTCCCTTGAAGCGCCGCCGTCCCTCGACCGGCAGCGCGGTCTCGAGGCGGGCGACGTGACCCGCCCAGCGGGCATAATCCTTCGGCCGGGTGAGCGGACGGTCGATGCCGGGCGAGCTCACTTCCAGCGTGTAGGCTTCGGTGATCGGATCCTCGACGTCCAGCACGGCCGAAACCGCGCGCGACACGGTCGCGCAATCCTCGACATCCAGCGGCCTTCCGTCGGCGGGCTCGATCATGATCTGCAGGGTCCCGCCCTTGCTCATGGCGACACGAACCAGCTCGAAGCCCATGCCGACGATCGTCGGGGCAACGATGTCTTCGATTCGACGCAGCAGATCGGTCACGCGGGCGGCACTTCTCGACGATTGGGGGCGGCGGGAATGGGCCAAATGAAAAGAGCGGGTTTGCGGCCCACTCTTTTTCTTTGGTTCATCCCGTGAACCCGATGAGGATGCCGCGCATATAGGCTTCCTCCTGCCGACTGGCAAGGGATTCCAGCACCCTCTATGGGGGGACCTGACCTACCCTCTACATATAGTGGCAACGTTCCGTCAGCGACGCCGCAGCCGCAGGAAGACCGGCTTGTGGCCGGCCAGCATCTTCTGCTCGTAGCGCGTGCCGGGCCAGTCGGCGGGGCGCGCGCGCCAGTCGGCGGGACCTTCGGCCAGCCATTCGAAGTCGTCATGGCGGCAGGCGTGCTCGACCATCCAGGGCAGGTAGCTCGGATCGTCGGTGGCCAGGCGCAGCTCGGCGCCTTGCCTCATCAGGCGCGCCAGCACGTCGAGGTTGGAACGCTGCACGAAGCGGCGCTTGTGGTGGCGCGTCTTGGGCCACGGATCGGGAAACAGCACGAAGGCGCGCGACAGCGACCGCGGCGACAGCGCCTGCATCACGAAGCGGGCGTCGTCGGTGAACAGGCGGACGTTCGACACGCCCGTCCGCTCGATGTGCGCCAGGCACTTGGCCACGCCGTTGATGTAGGGCTCGCAGCCGATCAGGCCGACGTTCGGATGCTGTTCGGCCTGCCAGACGAGATGCTCGCCGGCGCCGAAGCCGACCTCCAGCCAGACGCCGTCCGGCGGCAGCGCCCCGCCGAAAAGGCGCGCGAGATCGAGCTTCGCGGCGCTTTCGGCGACCTCGTTGTCGGGTGTGACGATGGGTTCGGCCGGCAGGGCGACTTCGAGGCGAGGCAGCAGCGTGTCGAGCAGCGACTGCTGCCCGGCCCGCAGTTTCTTGCCCCGTCGACGGCCATGCAGCGTGCGTCGGCGGGCTTCTTCCATGATGCTTCCCGGGAGATCCCTACATGATCACGTCGATGAGGTACGGACCCTTGTGCGCCATGGCGTAGGTGAGCTGCTTGGTGAGCTCATCCAGGTTGGTCGCCTTGCCGCTGGCCACGCCCATGCCCTTCGCCAGGTCGGTGAACTGCAGGGTCGGACGGTCGAGGGTCAGCATGTCGATGGCGCGCGGGCCGGGGTTGGCGGCGCCGACATCGGCCAGCTGGCTGTACAGGATGTTGTAGGAGCGGTTCGAGAAGATCATCACGCAGACGTCGAGATTCTCGCGCGCCATCGTCCACAGCGACTGGATCGTGTACATCGCCGAGCCGTCGCCGATCATGCAGATGACCTTGCGGTCAGGGCATGCGACGGCCGCGCCGACCGCGACGGGACCGCCGAAGCCGATCGAGCCGCCCATGTTGTTCAGCCAGTCGTGCGGCGGGGCGCCGGCGCTGAACGGGAAGAAGCCGCGGCCCGTGGTGACCGACTCGTCGACCACGATGGCGCCTTCCGGCATCGTCGCGCCCAGCGCCTGGCCGAGGCCGTCGAGCGTGAACTTGCCGGTCGGACGCTCCGGGCGGCTCGGCTGGGCGATGCCCTCCGGCTTCACGTTCATCGCATCGAGTTCCATCGCCAGCGCCTCGAGCGAGCCGATCGGATCGCCCTCGACCGGGCAGAGCGTGGAGATCTCGCAATCGTCCGGCGACAGGACCGACGGCTTGCCGGGATAGGCGAAGAAGGCGAACGGGGCCTTGGCGCCGCACAGCACCATCTGCTTGGTGCCCTTGAGCTGGGCCAGCGCATTCTCGACCACGAAATGCAGGCGCAGCACCGGAATGCGGCCGGCGCCGCGCTCGATGCGCGCGGTGCCGCCGGCGCCCTGCACCTTGCAGCCGGTCTTGGCGGCGATCTTGCCGGCCAGTTCGAGGCCGCGGGCGCGCAGCGCCCGGCCGCCGATGAACAGCATGGCGCCCGGCATCTTCAGTGCCTTGGCCGCGGCCACGACCGTCTCCTGGGAGGGCTTGGCCGGCGCCGGCGCCGCCGGCGTCTCGGCCACGCCATCGGCTTCGCCCCAGGCGGTGTCGGCCGGCAGGATCAGGGTCGCGATCTGGCCCGGCGCGACATTCGCGGCCTGGATCGCCAGAGCGCCATCGGCCGCCACCGTCTTGGAGGTCGGCGAGGTCTTCACCCAGTGCGAGAACGGGCGCGCGATGCCTTCGATGTCGGCGGTGAGCGGCGTGTCGTACTTGATGTGGTAGAGCGCGTGCTCGCCCACGATGTTGACCACGCCCGAGCCCGCCTTCTTGGCGTTGTGCAGGTTGGCCGCCGCGTTGGCGAGGCCGGGTCCGAGATGCAGCAGGGTCGAGGCCGGCTTGTCCGTCATGCGGTAGTAGCCGTCGGCCGCACCGGAGCAGACGCCTTCGAACAGGCCGAGCACGCAGCGCATGCCCTCGACCCGGTCGAGCGCGCCGACGAAGTGCATTTCCGAGGTGCCAGGATTGGCGAAACAGACCTCGACGCCGCCCTTGACCAAGGTGCGGACCAGACTTTCAGCTCCGTTCATCGATTTCCCCAAACGCGAATGATTCAAAATCCGCGGCACCCTAGGCCACTCGCGCCGTTAACCCAAGGCTCTGCAATCGCCGCAGAATTCCGTGTTTCGATTGTTCTCTCTTTATTCTCAAGAGCTTGTTTGCTACATTTGAAGCATTATTTGAATTCTTAAGTACGAAAGACTTTTCCATGAGCCATTCGGATGCCTCCGACAGCTCGGCCGACCCGCTTTTCGTCGTCGGCGCCGACCTCGTCGAATTCGACCGCAGCGACCTGCCGATCTACGCCACCCCCGCCTCGCGCTGGGCGGACGCCGGCGTGGACGCCGTATCCTACGGGGCGCCCCTCGACCGGTTGTTTGGCGAGCCCGGCGAGATCTTCGTCGACGGTGTCCCGGGTGCTGCTGCCGGTTCGCTTCCCCTGATGAGCGAGGACACGCTGGTGGTCCTCAGCGATCTGTCCGACGGCGTGATGCTGCCTGCGGCGGACCAGTCCCCCGCGATGCACGAGAGTGCGGCGATCTACGATTTCGCCGCCGACGCCCATGTCGTCCTGCACGTCCAGAACGGCATGACCTGGGACCAGACCGATGCCGGGTGGTCTTTCGACCACCACGGCTGATCCGGACTAGGCAGCGTCGCCCAGCTCGAGCTGGACGAGGTTCATCCAGTAGGCCGCGCCGGTCGTCAGGATCTGGTCGTTGAAGTCGTACAGCGGCGAATGCACGTTCTGGCAGCCGCCTTCGCCGGCGCCGCCATTGCCGATCATGATGTAGGCGCCCGGCTTCTTCTCCAGCATGAAGGCGAAGTCCTCCGCGCCCGCGAGCGGTGACGTGTTCGCCTCGACATGATCGCGGCCGACCGTCAGCGCCGCGGCCTCGACGGCGACCGCGGTCTGCTCGGCGGCATTGACCAGCGCCGGATAGCGGCGGTGGTACTTGGAGATCGCCTCGCAGCCGCCCGCCTGGGCAATGCCCGCCGCGACCTCGGCCAGCCGCCGCTCCAGCAGGTTGCGTACGTCGGCCGAGAAGCTGCGGGCGGTGCCGCGGATCAGCACTTCAGACGGGATCACGTTGGGCGAACCGGGCGTGCCGGCCGCGATGTGGCCGACGCTCAGCACCGCGGCCTGGCTCGACGGCACGTTGCGGCCGACGATGCCCTGAACCGCGACGACGAATTGCGCCGCCACGAAAGTCGGGTCGGTGCCGCGATCGGGCATGGCGCCGTGGCCGCCGGTGCCCTTGAACACGACTTCCCAGCTGTCGGACGAGGCCAGCATCGCGCCGGTGCGGATGGCGAAGTGGCCGACCGGGAAGCCCGGCATGTTGTGCATGCCGTAGACCACGTCGCAGGGGAACTTCTCGAACAGCCCTTCCTCGATCATCACGCGCGCGCCGCCGAGACCTTCCTCGGCGGGCTGGAAGATGAAGTGAACCGTCCCGGCGAAGTCCGGTGCCGCCGCGAGCCGGCGGGCCGCGCCCAGCAGCATCGTCGTGTGCCCGTCATGGCCGCAGGCATGCATCTTGTTCGGAATCGACGACGCGTAGTCGAAGGCGTTCTTCTCCTGCAGGTGCAGCGCATCCATGTCGGCACGCAGCCCGATCGTCTTCTGGCCCGGGCGGTTGCCCTTCAGGGTGCCGACGACACCGGTCGTGGCCAGGCCACGATGGACCTTGAGGCCCCACGAGGTGAGCTTGTCGGCCACGATCTGCGCGGTCCGCTCCTCCTCGAACGCGGTTTCGGGATGGCGATGGATGTCGCGGCGGATGGCGGTGAGATCGGCCAGGTCGCCGGCGAGAAGATCGGGTGTGTAACGGGTCATGACCGGAGACTAGCGTCGGCGGTCGCAAAAGAAAATGCGACGCCGGTTGCGCCAAGCGGGCTTGCCGCGCGGTTGTGCGCGCGGCCGACGTCCTGCACAGTTCGCTCCTTCATCCCGGGTGAATGGTCATGACAGAGTCCGCCACGCTCTCCGGAGCAAGACCCCGCCTCTATCAGACGCCATCCTCCTACTATTCGATGATCGCGCGGCTGGCGCTCGCCGAAGGTGGCATCGCGTACGAACGGGTCTTCGTCGACATCCATTTCAGGATGAGCCAGCAGCAGCCGGACTACGTGCGACTCAATCCGGGCATGACCGTGCCGACGCTGGTGCTGGCCGACCGGGTCCTGGTCGAGAGCCGCGACATCGCAGAGTTTGCGCTCGGCGCCGCGACCGACGCCGAGACGAAGGCCTGGGTCGACCTCCACTATGGCTATCCGATCGAGGAACTGACGTTCGGCGGCATCCTCGCCCGCAATCCGCTGGCGCGGATCATGATCCCGAAACGGCTGGACGCGGCTCGCCGGCAGCTGCTCGCCCACGCCGCGCGAAATCCCGATCTCGCGTCCATCTACGAAGCGCGCGCCAAGGTGTTCGCTGGGCGGATCAAGGCGTTCGAACCGGACGCCGTCGTGGCGCTTTCGCAGCGGCGCCGCGCTGAAGCGATCGGGTTCATGGACCGGCTCGAGCAAACGCTGCGTGACGGCCGCCCGGTGCTGGCCCCGCCAGTCTATGGCGTCGCCGACGTCGTCTGGACGGTGTTCCTGGGACGCATGGAGTTTGCCGGTCTCGGTGACGAGATCCCACGGCGCCCGGCGCTCGCGCGCTACTGGACCGCCATGCAGTCGCGCCCCAGCTTTGCCGCGGCCGATATCTGGACGAAGTTCCACATTGGCCGCCTGATCGGCGGCATCCTGGGTATCGGCAGGGGCTGAGCACGCGGATCGCCCCGCGCGGGTCGATCGGGGGGTGGCGCCTGCGGGCGCAACGCGCTAAAGCCGCGCCGCCATGATCCTGTTCCCCGCGATCGACCTCAAGGACGGCAAGTGCGTGCGCCTTCTCCGCGGCGACATGCAGCGCGCCACGGTGTTCAACGACAGCCCGGCCGCCCAGGCCAAGGTTTTCGCCAATGCGGGCTGCGAGTGGCTGCACCTGGTCGACCTCAACGGTGCTGTCGAGGGCCATCCCGTCAACCGGGCGGCGGTCGAGAGCATCCTGAAGGACGTCGAGGTCCCGACCCAGCTGGGCGGCGGAATCCGCACCATCGAGAGCATCTCGCAGTGGTTCGATGCCGGCGTGCAGCGGATCATCCTGGGCACCATCGCCGTCAAGGAACCGGGCCTGGTGAAGGCCGCCTGCAAGCAGTGGCCGGGCCGCATCGCGGTCGGCATCGACGCCCGCGACGGAATGGTCGCCGTCGATGGCTGGACGAAGCAGAGCACGGTGCGCGCGCTCGACCTCGCGCTGCGCTTCGAGGATGCCGGCGTCTCGGCCATCATCTACACCGACATCGACCGCGACGGCGCCATGGGCGGCGTCAATGTCGACGCCACGGTCACCCTCGCCCAGCATCTCACGACACCGGTCATCGCCTCGGGCGGCGTCAGCTCGCTCGACGATCTGCGAGAGCTCAAGCCGACCGAGGAATTCGGCATCGTCGGGGCCATCGTCGGCCGCGCGCTTTATGACGGCCGCGTGACGGTGCCGGATGCGATCCGCATCCTGAAAGGCGAGTAGCGGCCCCATGCTGAAGATCCGCATCATCCCCTGCCTCGACGTGAAGGACGGGAGGGTCGTGAAAGGCGTGCAGTTCGTCGGCCTGCGCGACGCCGGCGACCCGGTCGAGCAGGCGCGCATCTACGATGCCGCCGGCGCCGACGAGCTCACCTTCCTCGACATCACGGCCAGCCACGAGAACCGCGACACCATCCTGGACGTCGTCGGCCGCACCGCCGAGCAGTGTTTCATGCCGCTCACCGTGGGCGGTGGCGTGCGCCAGGTCGAGGATATCCGCCGCCTGCTGCTGGCCGGCGCCGACAAGGTCTCGATCAACTCGGCCGCCGTGGCACGGCCCGAGTTCGTGCGCGAGGCCGCCGAAAAATACGGTGACCAGTGCATCGTCGTCGCGATCGACGCACGCAACACCGGCCCCGGCAAATGGGAAGTCTTCACCCATGGCGGCCGCAAGGGCACCGGCCTCGACGCCATCGAGTGGGCACGCCGCATGGCGGAGTCGGGGGCGGGCGAGATCCTGCTCACCTCGATGGACCGCGACGGTACGAAGTCGGGTTTCGATCTCGAGCTGACTCGCGCGGTTTCGGATGCCGTGCCGGTACCGGTCGTAGCCTCGGGTGGCGTCGGCACGCTCGATCACCTGGTCGATGGCGTCACGAAGGGCGGCGCCTCGGCGGTGCTCGCCGCCTCGATCTTCCACTTCGGCGAATTCACCATCGCGCAGGCGAAGGAACATCTCGCACGCGCCGGCGTTCCGGTACGACAAATCTCGCGCGCGGCATGATTTTGGCGTAAAATCATCACGGCGCCCGTCCAAGAGGCGTAGTGAAGTTTTCGATCGCCCGCCTGAAGGGCGGCGACGGAGTTCCCCTCGGATGGCGAAGAAGAAGAAAGCCAAGAAGGCACAGCGGCCAGGCATCGTCACGATCGACGAGCACGTGCTGGATCGCCTGTATCTCGTGATCGACAGCCGCAAGGGCGCCGACCCGGAGACCTCCTACACCGCCCGCCTGTTCAGCCGCGGCCGCCAGCAGATCGCCAAGAAGCTGGGCGAGGAAGCGGTCGAGGCGCTGATCGAGGGCATCCAGGGCGACAAGCCCAAGCTGATCGCCGAAAGCGCCGACATGCTCTACCACCTCCTCACCCTGTGGGCCGCCGTCGGCGTGAAGCCCAAGTCGGTGTGGGACGAACTCGCCCGCCGCGAAGGCCTGTCCGGCATCGCCGAGAAGGCCAGCCGCAAGCGGACCTGAGCCATCGCCTTCGGCCGCACCGCGTCAATGCGGCGGCATCGGGATGAAGAGCGGCGGCGTGCGCGTCGACTTGCTGCGCGCCTTGATCTCCTCGTCGTTGGCGCCGTGCGGCTTCAGGTACACGTAATAAGGCGTACGCCGCTCCACCACGTCGTTGCCCGGCTGGGCCTTCTCGCTGACCAGCAGGTCGGACTGGATGCGGACATGCATGTAGCCCGGGATCAGCTCCGCCCAGTTCTGGACGTCGGGCGTGAAGATGACGTCGAACGAGTAGCCGTCCACGACCTTCACGACACCCCAGCTCACGCCCTCGGCCGGGCGTGACGGCACCTGCTGCCAGGCCATGCCAGCCTGCACGTAGACCGCCACGGCATTCAGCATGACGTAGAGCGGACCCTTCGGGCTGACGTTCTGCAGAAAAAGGGTCATCCGGTAGGACTTGCCGTCGGGCTCGTAGGAAATCCCCTTGAGCTCGACATAGAGCGAGCGCGTCGCGGTGTTCTCGAGCAGCAGCCGCGCCTGACGCGCCTCCCGGAGCGCCCGCGCCTGGTACAGGCCCACGCCGGCATCGACCGCGAACCCCGTCAGCAGAAGCATGACGATCCCCACCAGCACCGGCGACCGCCAGAGATCGAACCGGCGCCCGAGCTTCACGGCGACGCTGGCCTGAACATCGCGCTTGCGCGGCGCGGCCTCGCGAAGCTCGTTGAGCAGGCCGCCCTGCGCCTGTGGCGCCTCGACCGGTGCTGCGGCTCCCAGGCGGCGGCGCAGCACGCGCACTTCGGACTGGGCGGCACCGAGCTGGCGGCGCAGATCGGCGATCAGCGCATCCTTGTCCTGCCCGGGCGCCCCGGGATCGGTGGGAGCACCGCTCATGCGACGATCGTGCCGTGGGCGATATGCACGATCTGCTGGGCCTGCTCCGCCAGCGCCAGATTGTGCGTGACCAGGATCAGCGTCGTGCCGCGCTCGCGGTTGACCGCCAGCAGCTCGTCCATGATCTCGATCTCGGTCTGCTCGTCGAGGTCCGAGGTCGGCTCGTCGGCCAGGATGAGCGCCGGCTCGTTGATCAGCGCGCGCGCGATCACCGCCCGTCGCTGCTCGCCGGCCGAAACCTCCGACGGATAGGCGTCGAGATGGTCGCCCAGTCCCATCTGGCCGAGCAGCGAAGCTGCCCGGGCATAGGTCGCGGACGATTTGCCGCCGCCGCCCAGCATCGCCGGCAGGGCGACGTTGTCGACCAGGCGCAGGGTCGGCAGCAGGCTCGCGAACTGGAAGACGTAGCCGATGCGCCTGTTGCGAAACGCCGCCAGCTGGTTCTCCGAAAGGTTCCAGATGTCGGTGCCGTCCACTGTCACCTGGCCCCGCGACGGCCGGCTGAGACCGCCGATCATCGCCATCAGCGACGACTTGCCGGACCCCGATCGCCCGATGATGGCGGCATACCGCCCGGCCGCGATCTCGAGGTCGATGCCAGCGACAGCCGCCACCTCGCCGCGTTCGGTGACATAGTCCTTGCGCAGGCCGCGGCAGCTGAGCATCGCTAGCCGTCCTCCCGCACGAGATCGTAGGGATCGCGACGGCTGGCGCGCCAGGCGGGATAGAGCGAGCCGAGGGCACCGATGATCGAGGCCATCACGACCGCCGCCACCGCGACGGCCACGATGCGCGGCCCGTCGAGCCAGACGAAGGGCACGCCGATATTCTCCAAGTAATAGACCAGCGAGCGCTCGTAGAGACGCATCACGAGCACGCCCAGCGCCACCCCCAGTACGCCACCGGCGCCGGTGGCGATGACGGCTTCGATGACCATCATGCCGACGAGCTGGCCGCGCCGCGCGCCGATCGCCTTGAGAAGACCGAGCTCGCCGCGCCGTTCGGTAACGATCGCCGAGAAGAGGACGCTCACCATCAGCGCGGTGCTGGCGAACATCAGCACCATCAGCGCGAGGATGCCGTTCAGCAGCGCGGCCAGCCCCTGGCGGATGCCGCTCATGGTCGAATCGCCGGTCACGACCTTGACGCCCTTGAGGGTCGAGAGGATGGCGAAGCGCGCCTGCAGTGGCGTGGCGCCCGGCGCCAGTTCGACGAGGAAGCCGCTTACCTTGCCCTTCTGCAGGACGGCGGGCGGGCCGCCGCCATGGCCGTGCCCATGACCATGAATTGAGCCGGCCAAGGCTTCGAGCGTGTCGAAGGTCATGAAGACGCCACGCTCGTGCGTGCCGACGCCCGTCTTGCCCAGCCGGCCGTAAACCGTGTGCGCCTTGCCGAAAATCAGCAGCTCCGAACCCAGCGCCGCATCGCGCGCGGCGCCCAGGATGACGTCGCCGGGCCTCATGTCCCGGTTGATCTTCTCGACGAGCCAGGGGCGCACCGTGAAGTCCAGCGCCGGATCGAAGCCGATGAGATCGACCGAATCGTGATGGCTGCCGATGCCCGAATGTTCGACGCGCGCGATCTTCTGGGGGGCGGCGCGGCCGACGCTGGCGATGCCGGCTTTGGCAAACAGGTCCTGGTCGAGCACCAGATCGGTCGGCTCGACGGTGAGCAGCGCCGCGGTGATGTTGGTGAGCGCGCCCTCGGGCACCACCATCATGTCGGCGCCCAGTCGCGTGAAACCCACCGCCATGCTGCTGTCGATGCTGCGCATCAGGGTCGCGCCGGTGAACACGACCCCGCTGGCCACGGCGACCGCCATGATCAGCAGGAGGCTGCGCGCCTTGCGGCGTCCGAGATTCTGCAGCGCCAGGCTGGCCAGCAGCCTCAAAGCGTGCCCACTCAGAGCGTACAGGAGCGCGTGTGCTTCATGTGCTCCAGCCTGGTCGGGATGATCACGCAGTCATGATGTCCGCCGTTGCTCGGCAGGATGCCGATCAGGGTGTCGGTGGAGGTGTCGATGACCGAGATGCCGCTCGACTGCCGCTGGAAGCCGCTGAACGGCGTCAGCACGTACTTGCCATCGTAGGTGATGGCCGGCGTCTGCAGGTCGGGTCCGATGCCCTGGATCTCCTTCTGGATGGTCCATGTCCTGGTGTCGATCACCATGATGCCGCTGTAGGCCGGCGAGGGATGCAGGATGGACAGGTAGAGCTTCGAACTGTCCATCGAGAAGACCATGTGGAACGGGTTCGGATACTTGCCGCGCCACAGCGGATCCTCGACATGCGCGATCTTGCGCCACTTGGTCGGATCGGGATCCTCGCAGGAAAAGATCGAGCAGTTGTTTTCCCGCAGGTTGTTCATCATGACGAGGAACCTGCCGTCGGGCGAGAAGCCGATCTCGTGTCCCGGCGAGTGGATCTTGTCGAACACGACCTGCCACGTATCCTTGTCGATCTGCTCGACCTTGTACTGGTCCTGCGAATCCTTGTTGAACTGCAGGAAGGCCGCCGGCTCGAAGTTCTTCTCAGGGTCCAGGATGCAGATGCCGCCGCACAGGCGCACGACCGTCGCGGCCCAGCGGCCCTCGGGATGCCAGACCGTGCCGTCGGCGCCGGTGAGCGTCAGCGGCGCCTCGCCGGGCAGCGAGCCCTCCTCGACGAACAGCTCGCCCATCGGCACCATTTCCCAGTCGATCTTGTTGCCCTTGGTGCCGCGGTAATTGTAGAGGCCCGTCTTCTCGTCGGGGTAGATTTTCTTGATCGTGAGCGTGCCGCCCTTGATCCAGGCCTCGCGCAACTCCGGCACGTTGGGCGTCCAGTCGAACTTGAGAGCGGCCTTGACGTTCGAGGTGGTGCGATCGAAGCAGGCGGCGATGTCCTTTTGCCCGTCGGTCACGAAATAGGACTGGGCGTCCTTGGGATTGACGGTGACATGCACGCCGAGGCCGAGCCCGGTCGTCTCCGACACGTTCTCGATCATCTGCATCTGCGTGCCGTCGTAGCGCACACGATAGATGTTGGTGCCGCCCGGCACGTTCTCCGCCGTCACGTTGGTGGGAATGCCGTAGATCAGCGAGTTCTGGCCGCCCTGCGTCGAGTTCACGAACTCGAAGCCATGCGTGGGATCCGAACTCGGGAAGGCGCAGAGGTGATGGCTGATCGGATTGTAGTCGCCGTAGTTCCAGTACCAGATCGAACCCAGCACGCGATTGGAGTTGAGGTCGATCGCATAGGTGCCGCCGCCCATCTTGGTCGGTAGCAGCGCCACCCAGTTGCCGAGGCTCTGGCCCCTGATGTCGGCGCGCGAGTCGACGACTTCGCGGGTGATCGGCGATTGCTGCGGGCCGTTGCCGGCCGCTCGGATGATGCCGCTGTCGGAGGAGGAGCCGCCGTTCATCGCGCTGTAGCCCAGCACGGCCACCTCGGCGGCAGCGGCAGTCCCGACGGCGACGTTCAACATCGCGCGCCGGCTCACCTTCGTCTTGACCTTGGGCAGGGCCGCCTGCTCGCGGGCCTTGCGCGTCGCCTGTTCGTGCTTGGCGACGAGATAGGCCTGGAACTCCTCACGGTCCTTCGCGAGGACTTCCTCGTTGCGCTTCAGGAATTCGTCGATCGGATTCCCGGCGACCGGAAGGTTCGCTTCCGTACCTTCTTCGAGCGGGGGGATGAGCGGCGGGACGCTTGCGTCAGGAGAAACCTTGACGGTCGGTATCTCTCGGGTGGGCTCAGTCATCGGCTGCACTCCCCTTTTTTGATGCGCGGAGTCTAAGCACGACTTTCTCGAAAACGCATTCGCAATTTGCAGTCGAGGTCGCTGATTTCGTCCCGCATTGCGAGTAGGCTTCTCCCGAAGGAGTTCGTTGATGGATTACGCCGTCATCATCAGCGCCATCGTGCTCGGCCTCTCCGTGCTCGCCACCGTGGCGAAGTTCCTCGACTGGTTCCTCCATTCCGATCCCAAGACCATGGTGCGGACGCTGCGATGGATGGCGCTGCTGCTCGTGATCGTGGCGATCCCGCTTCTCGTGATGATGATCGTGCGAGAGCAGTATGCCGGCGCGATGCTGCTGGGCGCGGCGATGATCCTCGTGCCGACCTTCCTGAAGTGGCGCGCGATTCTCATCCCGCTTCGCGCCGCCTTCGCACAGCTTCGACCGAAGCCCGCACCTTTTGAGATGCCGCCGGTCTGGCAGGAGCCGGCCCCTGCCGATCCGCGGGCGGTGGAGCATGCGGCTGCCCTTCTGGAAGCCTATTTGAAGCACGCCACGCCGATTCCTTCAGCGCAACGGCACATACCTGCCGCCATAGATGCAAACGACGAAGACGGCATGACGCTGAAGGAGGCGCTCGACGTTCTCGGTCTTCCCGAGGGCGCCAATCTCGGGACCATCCATGCCGCACATCGCCGTCTGATGCGCGGCGCCGACCCTGACGCCGGCGGCTCGCCCTACCTGGCGGCCAGGATCGACGAAGCGCGCGATGTACTCGTGTACGCCCTGCGCTCGCGAGCCCGGTCTGCAGATGCGCCCGCGCCAGGCCGGCCAAGGCTGCTCAAGGGTTGAACGCCGGCCCAAGGGCCTGCGTCCTTTGGGGTTCCGCCGCGGCGAGAAGCTTACCTATATACGAAGCGTCATTGCCCTTCCCGGAGCCCGCCATGTCCGTCGATGCCCCCATGACCGTCGCCTACGATCGCAGCAACGTCTTCGCCCGCATCCTGCGCGGCGAACTGCCCTGCAAGAAGGTCCATGAGGACGAATTCTCGCTGGCCTTCCACGACATCGCGCCGCTGGCGCCGGTGCATGTGCTGGTGATCCCGAAGGGCGAATACGTCAGCCAGGCCGATTTCGGCGCCAAGGCGCCGCCCGAGATGATCGTCGGCTTCTGGCGCGCCGTGTCGAAGGTGGCGCATGATCTCGGCCTCGATCCCGAAGGCTACCGCATCGTTGCCAACCATGGACCCAACGGCGGCCAGCTCGTGTTTCATTTCCATGTCCATATCTTCGGCGGGCGCACGATGAGCCATGCGATGGGCAGCATGCCCAAGCCGGACGACGCCGGTTGATCCGGCGCCGCGCCCTGCTGGCCGCCGGCCTTCTCACGCCCGGCGCGGCCTGGGCGCAAAAGCAGACGCCGCGGCCGCCGGCGGACGGCGGCTGGTACGCCAGGGGCAAGACCAAGGAACAGCCGGTGCGCTTCGCGGGCAAGGGCGGCGTCACGCTGGCCGGCACACTATTGATGCCGCTGTTCAGCGAGATCCAGTACGTGCCGGGCATCGTGCTGGTCGCAGGTAGCGGCCCCACCGACCGCAACGGCAACAATCCGCTGGCGCCCGATCGCATCGACCTGCTGAAGGACATCGCCGAGCTGCTGGCGCGCAACGGCATCGCCTCGCTGCGCTACGACAAGCGCGGCATCGGCCAGTCGACGCCGCGGCCGCGCGGCTCGCTCGAGGAGCAGGAAGCCTTCTTCGCCTGGGACAATTTTGTGGGCGACGTCGAGGCCGCGCATGCCGAGCTGCTGCGCCACGACGAGATCAAACCCTATGCGACCGCCTTGCTGGGTCACAGCGAGGGCGGATTGCTGGCGCTGGCGGCAAGCAAGGCCTTGGCGGCGAAGAAGCTGCATGCGCTGGTGCTGGCCGCCACGCCAGGCCGCCGGCTCGACGAGATCCTGCGGGCGCAGATCGCACGCGATGCGCCGCCGGCGTTGCGCCTGCCGACCGATCGCGCGATCGCCACCATTCTGGAAACCGGCCGCGTGCCCACCAACCTGCCGCCCGAACTGCAACTGCTGTTCCCGCTCTATGCCGGCCCGTTCCTGCAGAAGCTCCTGACCTTCGATCCGGCCGTCTTGCTCGCGGAAAGCCGCATGCCCTGCCTGCTCGTGCAGGGCGGCGCCGACCGGCAGGTCGTCCCGATGGAGGACGTCCAGCCGCTGATCGACGCGCTGCGGACCCGCGGCGTGTCGGGTGAGGCCGTGGTCATTCCCCAGGTCAGTCACAATCTGAAGGCCGTGACCGGTCCGCTCGATCCGGGATTCGCCGGGCCGCTCTCGCCGGCCGTTGCTGCGGCCCTGCTGAAGTGGCTGGTGCCGGCGCTCGGTGCTTGATCGCATTCCGCGGCCGGCCGATCATTGCGGCAAGGATGGAGAGCAACATGGCCGTTACAGTGCGCCCGGTGACCGATGCCGTCGGAGCGGAGATTCTTGGCGTCGACCTTCGCAAGTTCAGCGACGAGGAATTCGCCGCGATCGAGCGCGCCTGGTACGCGCATTCGATGATCCTGCTGCGCGGCCAGCAGCTCAGCGACGAGCATCTGCTGGCCTTCAGCCGCCGCTTCGGCGAACTCGACCCGCCGCCCAACCAGGAGCGCGGGCGCATCAGCCCGCCGGGCTATCCCGACATCTATGTCGTGTCGAACGTGCTCGACCCCAAGGGCGATCCGATCGGCGCGCTGGGCGACGGCGAGGCGGTCTGGCACACCGACATGAGCTATCTCGACGTGCCGCCCGACGCCTCGATGCTCTATTCGCTGGAGATCCCGCCGACCGGCGGCAACACCTGGTTCACCAGCATGCAGGCGGCCTGCGACGCCCTGCCCGCCGACCTGCGGGCGAAGATCGAAGGCCGCCGGGTGAAGCACGACGGCACCTACAATTCCGGCGGCTTCCTGAGGAAGGGCGTGACGCCGACCGACGATCCGATGGTCGCGCCCGGCGCCTGGCATCCGGCGATCCTGCGCCATCCGGTCAACGGCCGGGCCACGCTCTATCTCGGCCGCCGCCGCAACTCCTACGTCGAGGGCTACACGAAGGCCGAATCAGACGCGCTGCTGGAGGAGCTGTGGGCGCATGTCACGCAGCCGCGCTTCATCTACCAGCACGTCTGGAAGGTCGGTGACCTGGTGATGTGGGACAATCGCTCGACCATGCACCGCCGCGATCCGTTCGACAAAGCGGCGCGTCGCATCATGCATCGCACACAGATCAAAGGGACGACGAAGCCGATCGCCTTCGCCGCCTGAAAATGAAGAAACGATCGGAGGAAACATGCGGCGGCAGAAGAAGTTCTATGCCTGGGGTTACGCCGACGAGGACCTGACACCCGACGAAATCAGGCCGTGGGAGGCCGAGATCGCCCAGCGCTACGGCCTCTCCGGTTTCGAGGTGAAGCCGCCGCCCAGGGCCGACGAGATCACCCTGCGCAAGAGCCGGGTCGAGGTGCCGTCGGCGCTGCAGGCCATGGTGCGCACCGATCACCTGACGCGGCTCGAGCACAGCTACGGCAAGGCGGGCTTCGACACGCTGCGCATGTTCATGCGCTCGGTGCCCAACCCGCCCGACGCGGTGGCCTTCCCCGAAAACGAAGAAGATATCGTCAAGGTCCTCGACTGGTGCGACCGCATCGGCGCCAAGGCGATCCCCTATGGCGGCGGCTCGTCGGTGGTGAAGGGCATCGAGCCCTCGGCCGCCTTCGACAAGGTCGTGACGATCTCGACACGCCACATGGACAAGGTGCTGGAGGTCGATGCGGTGAGCCAGGCCGCGCGCATCCAGGGCGGCATCTACGGACCCGCGATCGAGGATGCGCTGCGCGACACGCCCTTCACCATGCGCCACTACATGCAGGCCTATCGCTGCTCGACCCTGGGCGGCTGGATCGCCACCCGCTCGGGCGGCCACTACGCCACGCTCTACACCCACATCGACGATTTCGTGGAAAGCACGCGGGTCGTGACGCCCGCCGGCACCCTGGAGACGCGCCGTCTGCCGGGCTCCGGCGCCGGCCCCAGCCCGGACCGGATGTTCATCGGCTCCGAAGGAATTCTCGGCATCATCACCGAGGCCTGGGTACGCCTGCGCAAGAAGCCGACCTTCCGCGCCTCCGCCAGCGTGCGTTTCCGTGACTTTTACGCCGGTGCCGATGCGGTGCGCGACATCACCCAGGCGGGTCTCTATCCCGCCAACTGCCGCCTGCTGGAGGCGCGCGAGGCGCTGCCCGGCATCCCATGGAGCAACGAGGAGGCCGTGCTGGTGCTGGCCTTCGAATCGCCCGATCATCCGCTCGACGCCTGGATGAAGCGCGCGCTGGAGATCTGCGCCGCCCATGGCGGCGT
>NZ_CAMFKM010000027.1 GCF_945957355.1 uncultured Reyranella sp.
CGCTACCCCGATCCGGCCGTGCGCGTGCTCGATCCGTCGTTCAACCAGTACCGGCTGATGCTGGCCTCGGTCGAGCGCCTCTACACGGGATGCCGCTGGTCGGAGGGGCCGGTCTGGTTCGGCGACGGGCGCTATCTCCTGTGGAGTGACATCCCGAACAACCGCGTGCTGCGCTGGGACGAGGAGACGGGCAGTGTCTCGATCTTCCGCAAGCCTTCGAACAACGCCAACGGCCACACGCGCGACCGCCGCGGCCGGCTGATCGCCTGCGAGCACGACGCCCGCCGCGTGGTGCGCTTCGAGTATGACGGCGCCATCACCGTGCTGGCCGACTCCTACAACGGCAAGCCGCTCAACTCGCCCAACGACGTGGTGGTGAAGTCCGACGGCTCGATCTGGTTCACCGATCCGACCTTCGGCATCCTGGGCTACTACGAAGGCCACAAGGAAGAGAGCCAGAACAAGCCCGCCGTCTATCGACTCGACGCGGCGACCGGCAAGCTCACGGTGATGGCGGACGACATTCCCGGCCCCAACGGCCTCGCCTTCTCGCCCGACGAGAAGAAGCTCTATGTAGTGGCCTCGCGCGCGGAGCCGCACCGCACGATCCTGTCCTATGACGTGTCGGCCGACGGCACGTCACTCGGCAAGGGCTCGGTGCTGATCGATGCCGGGCCGGGCGGCTCGCCCGACGGCTTCCGCGTCGATGTCGACGGCAACCTGTGGTGTGGCTGGGGCATGGGCTCGGACGATCTCGACGGCGTGCGCGTCTTCAATCCGGCCGGCACACCGATCGGGCATATCGACCTGCCCGAGCGCTGCGCCAACGTCTGCTTCGGCGGGCGGTACCGCAACCGCCTGTTCATGGCGGCCAGCCATTCTCTCTACGCCCTCTACGTCAACACGCAGGGCGCGCTGGGCGGCTGATCATGTCTGGAGTCGAGTCGAGCTATGCCTGGTGGCGCCTCGCCGCCAGCGTGACCCTGAGCACGGTCGGCGGCATCGGCATGTGGTGCCTCGTCGTGGCGCTGCCGTCGATCCAGCAGGATCTCGGCATCACGCGCGCCGACATTTCGTTCGCCTATACGATGAACACGCTGGGCTTTTTTGCCGGCGGCGTCACCTGGGGCAAGCTGGTCGACAAACGCGGCATCGTGCTCACAGCGATCCTGAGCGCCACGGGCCTCGCCATCGGCTTTGCGACCGCGCCTTTCACCCCGTCGCTGCCGCTGTTTGCCGCCGTTCAGGTACTGATCGGCTTCAGCGCTGCGGCGACCTTCGCGCCCTTGGTCGCCGACATCTCGCACTGGTTCGACAAGCGCCGCGGCATCGCCGTCGCCATCGCGGCCTCCGGCAACTATCTCGCCGGCGCGATCTGGCCATCGATCATCCAGATCATGATCGCCGACCATGGCTGGCGGGCGACCTACTGGGCGGCCGGCGCGCTGTGCTTCGTGGCCATGATCCCGCTGGCACTGACCCTGCGCCGCAAGCCGCCGCAGGAGCAGGCGGCGGGTCCCGGGGGAACGGGCCTCGCTGCGGTGCATTCGCCGCGTTCGCTGGGCCTGTCGCCCAACGGCCTCCAGGCCGTTCTCATTGTCGCCGGCATCGGCTGCTGCGTCGCCATGTCGATGCCTCAGGTCCATATCGTCGCCTACTGCGCCGACCTGGGCTATGGCGTGGCGCGCGGCGCGGAGATGCTGTCGCTGATGCTGGGCTTCGGCATCGTGAGCCGGATCGCCTCGGGCTGGATCGCCGACCGGGTCGGCGGCGTGAAGACACTGCTGCTGGGCTCGACGCTCCAGTGCGTGGCACTGGTCTTCTATCTACTCGACGATTCGGTGAACTCGCTGTACCTCGCCTCGGCGCTGTTCGGCCTGTTCCAGGGCGGCATCGTGCCGTCCTACGCCATCATCGTGCGTGAATATTTCCCGCCGAAGGAAGCCGGCTTCCGGGTCGGCCTCGCCATCTCCTCCACCCTGATCGGCATGGCGCTGGGCGGCTGGATGGGCGGGGTGCTGTTCGACATGACCGGCTCCTATCGCGCGGCCTTCATCAACGGCATCGCCTGGAACCTGCTGAACGGAGCGGTGGCCTGGTGGCTGCTGTTCCGCCAGACCCGCCGCAACGTCTACGCCTGAAGGACACGATCATGCGCATCGTCGCCATCCGCGACATCGTCTCGCCCATCCGCTCCAACATCGCCAACGCCTATATCGACTTCAGCCAGATGACCGCCTCGGTCGTGGCCGTGGTCACCGACGTGATGGTCGACGGCAAACCGGTGGTTGGGTTCGGTTTCAATTCCAACGGCCGCTATGCGCAGCATGGACTGCTCGGCGAGCGCTTCATTCCGCGCCTCAGCCAGGCCAAGCCCGACTCCCTCCTCGATGCCGAGGGGCTGATCGATCCCGCGCAATGCTGGACGGCGATGATGGCCAACGAGAAGCCCGGCGGCCACGGCGAGCGCTCCGTCGCCGTCGGCGTTCTCGACATGGCGATCTGGGATGCCGTCGCCAAGGCCAAGCGCGTGCCGCTCTGGAAGCTGCTGGCCGACCGCTACAATGGCGGCCAGGCAGACGAGAAGGCGTGGGTCTATGCCGCTGGCGGCTACTACTATCCGGGCAAGGGGCTGGATGGGCTCAAGGACGAGATGAAGCACTATCTCGGGCTCGGCTACTCCTGCGTGAAGATGAAGGTCGGCGGCGTGCCGCTGGCCGAGGACCTGAAGCGCATCGAAGCGGTGCTGGAGATCGTCGGCGCCGGCGAGCGCCTGGCCGTGGACGTCAACGGCAAGTTCGACCTCACGACGGCGATCGCGTTCGGCCGCGCCATCAAGGATTTCGGCCTGCGCTGGTACGAGGAGCCGCTCGACCCGCTCGACTATCTGGCGCACGCCGCCCTCGCCACCGAGTACGCTCCGCCGCTCGCCACGGGCGAGAACCTGTTCTCGATGCAGGACGCGCGGAACCTGATCCGCCACGGTGGGCTGCGGCCTGACCGCGACATCCTTCAGTACGACCCCGCGCTTTCCTATGGTCTGGTCGAATACCTGCGCACGATCGAGATGCTGAAGGCGCACGGCTGGTCACCCCGGCGTTGCGTGCCGCACGGCGGCCACCAGTTCGCGCTGAACATCGCCGTCGGCCTGCAATGCGGCGGCAACGAATCCTATCCGCAGGTATTCGCGCCGTTCGGCGGCTTCGCCGACGACTGCGCCGTGGTCGACGGCCGCGTGTCGATGCCCGACGCGCCGGGCATCGGCTTCGAGCGCAAGGCCGACCTGTGGGCGGTGATGAAGGAGATCGCCTGAGGGCGACCCGTTCGTCCCGTCAGCCGCGCCAGTTTTCCCAGCTGGCGTTGCCGTGCGGCTGATACCTGTCGTCCTGCGGGATGCCCGACTTTCCGCACCCCGCAAGAGCGCCAGCCACGGCGAAGACCAAGAGCAATGCGATCGTCCTGAAGAGCGTTGTCATGCCGTCGACATGACATCCGCTTACGACGGTTTCAACAAACCAGACTTCACAAGTGCGCTAACGCCGACCTCCTGGTCCTTCATGTAGGCTGCGAACTCCTCCATCGTCGAGGGACGCGGCACGGCGCCGAGCTCGGCGAGCTTCGCGGCAATCCCGGGATCCTTCAGCGCCTTGACTACCGCGCCGTTCAGCGTCTCGAGGATGGGCTTGGGCGTCTCGACGCGTGCCAGCACGCCGGCCGTCGTTCCGCCGTCGAACGGCTTGCTGCCGATGTCAGTGAGGGACGGCATGTCCGGCAACTGCGCGACGCGATCGGGACTCATCGCCAACAGGCCCTTCAGCTTGCCCGACTTGATGTGCGGCAGCGATGTCGTGAGCTGGTCCATGTAGAGGTCGATCTGCCCCGCCATCAGGTCGGTAAGACCGGGGCCCGAACCCTTGTACGGGATGATGTTGAATTTCACGCCCTCGTTCACTTCGAGGCGCAGGATGGCGATGTGGTTGGTCGTGCCGTTGCCGGCATGGCCGATGCTGACCGTGCCGGGCTTGGCCTTCGCCTCGGCGAGGGCGGCGCGAATGTCGGCGAAGCGCCCGCCGGCCTTGCCAACCAGAATCATCGGCACGGTCGACAGCAGGCTGATCGGCGCGAACATCGGCACCAGCGACGGCTTGCCCGCGAGATAGGGCGAGACGTACAGCACGCTGAAGCTGCCCATGACGACCGTGTAGCCGTCGGCCGGCGCATTCGCCGCGGCCTCGGCGCCCACGAGACCGCCGGCGCCCGGCCGGTTGTCGACGATGACCTGCTGGCCGAGATTGCGGCTCATGCCCTCGCCGACCAGCCGGGACGTCAGGTCGTAGTTGCCGCCGGCCGCGAAGGGCGCGATCCAGCGAATGGGCCTGCTGGGAAAATTCTGCGCTCGCGCGGGCGCCCCCGCAGTGGCCGCCGCTGTCAGCGCGAGGCCAGCCCCGAGCATGTTCCGTCGTGATATGTTCATTCAAAGTCCTCCCAATCCCCTCAGACAGATTGCAATTTCTCCCGACGAGCGCCACATCGGAGTGGCCCCATTGATCGCGGAGAGAAATTACGGATGCCGGAGCAGCACACCCCGCTCATCGCCACTATTGCCGCGGGTCTGATGCTCGCTTTCGTTTTCGGATTGATCGCCCAGAGACTGCGGATTCAGCCGCTCGTCGGCTACCTGCTCGCCGGCGTCATGGTCGGCCCCTACACGCCGGGCTTCACGGCCGATCCCGCCCTCGCCACGGAACTCGCGGAGATCGGCGTCATCCTGCTGATGTTCGGTGTCGGCCTGCACTTCTCGTTGAAGGACCTGCTCTCGGTGGCGAAGATCGCCATCCCCGGCGCGGTCGGCCAGATCGCCGTCGCGACTCTCATGGGTGCCGGCCTCTCCTGGGCGCTCGGCTGGCCGCCGCTCGCCGGCTTCGTCTTTGGACTTGCCCTCTCGGTGGCCAGTACCGTCGTCCTGATCCGCGCGCTGCAGGACCGTCACATCCTCGAGACACATCGTGGCCGCATCGCCGTCGGCTGGCTGGTGGTCGAAGACCTCGCGATGGTCCTGGCCCTCGTCCTCCTGCCGGCGCTGGCCCTGGCGACGGCGGACAACGGCGTACCCGCCACCCGCATCCTGTTCTCGCTGCTCGTCGTATTGGCCAAGGTCTCGATCTTCGTGGCGATCATGCTGATCATCGGGCGCCGGCTCATTCCGTGGCTGATGCACCACACCGCGCATACCGGATCGCGTGAATTGTTCCGGCTCGCCGTCTACGCCGTCGCGCTCGGCGTCGCCTACGGCGCACACTACTTTTTTGACGTCTCCTTCGCGCTCGGCGCCTTCTTCGCCGGCATGGTCCTGGGCGAGAGCGATCTCAGCCAGCGTGCGGCCGAGGAGGCCATCCCGCTGCGCGACGCCTTCGCGGTGCTGTTCTTCGTCTCGGTCGGCATGCTGCTCAACCCGGCGGTGTTCGTCGACGCGCCGCTGGCCGTGGTCGCCACCATCGCGATCATCATCGTCGGCAAATCGGCCGCCGCCTACCTGATCGTCCGCGCCTTCGGCCACAGCCGGTCGACCGCCTTCACCGTCTCGGCGAGCCTCGCGCAGATCGGCGAATTTTCCTTCATCCTGATCGGGATCGGCATCGGCCTGAACATGGTGCCGAAAGAGGCGCGCGACCTCATCCTGGCCGGGGCCATCGTGTCGATCATGCTGAACCCGTTCGTCTTCACGCTGCTCGAGCGCCCGGGCTCCGGCAAGGAGGCCGCGCCGGCCAACACGCCCGACGAGCCGGTCACCGATCTGGCGCCGACGACCCTGACGGGCCATGACATCGTGATCGGCTACGGCCGCGTGGGCGCCCTCGTCGGCGCCGGCCTGAAAGCGGACGGCGGCAAGATGATCGTCGTCGAGGCCAGCGACGCCGGCATCGCCCGGGCGCGCAGTGACGGTGCCGAGGTGTTTAACGGCAACGCCGCCGAACCGGCGATCATCGCCGCGATCAATCTCGCCGGCGCGCGGCGGCTCTACATCACAATCCCTGAAGTCTTCGAAGCCGGTCAGATCGTCCAGCAGGCCCGCGCCGCCAACCCCGCGATCGACATCCTGGCCCGCGCCCATTCGGCCGGCGCGGTCGAGCATCTGGACAAGCTCGGCGCCAATCTGGTCGTCTCGGGCGAGACGGAAATCGCGCACCGCATGCTGGAGCGCGGGCGGCGCGACACCTCGGCGGCGTCGGCCTGAGCCACGCAGTCTGCCGGCCTGAGGGACCACCATGAGGCAGGCGGCGGCCCTCCACGGCCAGGAGCGGGGTGTGATAAGAGACGGCTTCCCCTATGGCGCTCGGGCGGCACCCGCCACCCGAGCCGTTCGAGAGCGCGATGTCCCTGTTTCTGTCTCGGTGCCTTGCCTGCCTGCTATGCCTCGCCGTCGCAGCGCCCGCCTTTGCCCAGGGCCAGATGCCGACGGTGCTCGACTGCACCGGCGCCTTCGCCCGCAACGCCGACGAAGGCACCTTGGCGCGGGTGTTCGGTGCCGCGAATGTCGAACGGGCCGACATCTCTGTCGGTGAAGGCAACACCGAGCCCGGGACCGCCATCTTCGCGAAGGATCCCGAGAAGCGGATCGACATCCTCTGGCACGACAATTATGCGCGGCCCAACGTCGTCATTATCCGCAACGGCTCGACCTGGCCGGTTGCCGTCACAGGTCTCGACAAGCCGGTCGTGGCCGGTGCGACGCTGGCCGAGATCGAGACGATGAACGGCAAACCCTTCACCCTGACGGGATTCGGCTGGGACCAGGGGGGTTATTCCAACGGCTGGGACGGCGGCCGCCTCGACAAGCCGGTTGGCGGCTGCAACCTTTCGCTGCGCTTCGATCCACCCAAGGACGCACCGGGCGATGCGCTCGACAAGGTGAACGGCGACGTCGAATTCCTGTCGACCGACAGTGCCATGCGGCAGGTGAAGCCGGTCGTCATCGAGATCGAACTCGGCTGGCCGCAGTAGCGGCTAGACGTAGACTGCTTTCATCTGCGCTTCGGGATAGCGCGTGCCGGCGGGGCCGCCGGGCGGCAGCGCCGAAGACAAGTGAGCCACCTCGTCCGCCGACAGGTTCACCGCGACCGCGCCGACATTCTCGTCGACGCGCGCAGCCTGCTTGGTGCCGGGGATCGGCACGATGTCCGGTCCCTGCGCCAGCAGCCAGGCCAGCGCCACCTGGCCCGGCGTGCAATTCTTCACCCGGGCCACCGCTTCGATCTCCGACACAAGCTCGAGATTGCGCGCGAGATTGTCCGCCGCGAAGCGCGGATGGCGGCCACGATTGTCGCCGTCGGGAATGTCGGAGGGCTGGCGCACCGCGCCGGTCAGCAGGCTGCGGCCGAGCGGCGAATAGGCCACGAAGGAGATGCCGAGCGCGCGCGTCGTCTCCAGCGTCTCCTCGGCGTCACGGCGATAGAGCAGCGAGTATTCGCTCTGGACGGCGGCGATCGGGTGCACCTTGTGCGCCCGCCGGATCGTCTCGGGGCTGGCTTCGCTAAGGCCCAGCGCGCGCACCTTGCCGGCCTTCACCAGTTCGGCCATGGCGCCGACCGTATCCTCGATCGGCACCGAGGGATCGACGCGGTGCTGGTAGTAGAGGTCGATCACCTCGACGCGCAGCCGCTGCAGGCTCGCCTCGCACGCCGCCCTCACATGGGCAGGGCTGCCGTCCACGCCGTTCAGCCCGCCCGGCCGCTGGATCTGGCCGAACTTGGTGGCCAGTACGACCTTGTCGCGTATGCCGCCGGCCAGCGCCTGGCCGAGCAGCGTCTCGTTGTGTCCCCAGCCGTACATGTCGGAACTGTCGAAGAAGGTAACCCCACGCTCGATCGCGTGATGGATCAGGCGGACCGCAGCGGCATCGTCGCTCTTGCCATAGGCCCCGGACAACGACATGCAGCCGAGGCCGATCGGGAAGACGTCGATGCCGCTCCTGCCGAGCGAGCGGACGGAGACGTTGGTCTTGGTCATGCAGTCCTTCCTCCGGAGATGTCACCCGCCAGGACGCGCTGCGTGCCGGCCTCCATCTTCTGCTTGGGGCCGCGGCCGGCGAGCCGACTGGCTTTACGCCTCAGTCTAGCGTCCCCGAAGTGAATCTGCGAAGCTCGATGACCATCGCCGCGATGGTCGTGTGGGAGAGAAAGAGCGTGTCAGCGCTGCGTTGGTGGGAGCCGTTGCGGCAGATTACGGTCGCTGCCGTGACCGGCCGGAGGCCGGACTCGCCGAAGCTCCTCCTGCAGCTGGCCATCGCATTCTGCGTCGTCGTCGGCGCCTACGACGTTCTGACGATCATCCTGTTCCTCGCAGGCGGGCCCTATATCGGACCGCAACGCTGGGTCCTGTTCCCCGACTTCATCGTCTATCACGCGGCCGGCCGTGCCGTCCTCGAGGGCAAGCTCGGGGCTATCTACAATCTCGCGTCCTTCTCCGATTACCTGAACCTGAACTACGCCGAATACTTCAACCGGAAGCTCATCGACTTCCGCCCCTTCATGTATCCGCCGCCGTGGATCCTCATGACCCTGCCACTCGCATTGCCCGGTGTGGCGATGGGTTACGGCCTCTTCATGGCCAGCACCGGGGTCATGGCAACGCTCCTGATCGGCCGCGCCAACTTCTGGATCTGCATCGCGGCGCTGACGTCGCCGGCCGCTCTGTGGACGATGATCGCCGGCCAGAACGCTTTCCTGAACGTCGGGCTGTTCTACGGCGGGATGCGCCTCCTCGACCGGTCCCCGATGATCGCGGGCATCCTGCTGGGCCTGCTTTCCTACAAGCCGCAGCTCTTCGTCCTCATTCCCGTCGCGCTGCTGGCCGCGCGCCGGTGGCGGGCTCTGTGGTGGGCGATCGGCACAGCGGCCGGCATGGCCCTGGCCAGCCTGCTCGTGTTCGGTCCGGCCTTCTGGATCCAGTTCCTCGAGATGGCGCGGGAGTCGTCGACATCGCAGTTCACTGAGCAGATGTACCGCCATGTCGCGACCTTCATGACGACGATCCAGGCCGCAGGACGCCTCCTCGGCGTCCCGCCCGCACTCGCGACCGGCGCCCAACTGGCCGGTGCGCTCGCCGCGCTGGTCACGGTCTGGCGCGCCTTCAGCCGCCATCCACTCGGCGATGAAACCACCGCGGTCCTGGCGGCCGGCACGCTCCTCGTATCGCCTTACCTCATCAACTACGACCTGCTGCTGGTGATGCCGGCAGCGCTCATGGTCTTTCGCCGTCGCGTCGGGTCGGATCTCCATCCGGGCGAACTGCTCTTCTATGCCGGACTGTGGGTGATCCCCAACCTCGGCATCCGGCTCAACGCGAAGGGCATTCCCGTGACGCCGCTCTTCGTCGCGGGCCTGCTCTTCCTCGCCTGGCAGGCGCTGAAGCAGCGCGCCGCCGGCGAGCCGGGCTCGATCAATGGCCGCGTCACTGGCCCTTGAAAACCGGCGGGCGCTTCTCGGCGAAGGCCCGGCGCGCTTCCCTGGCGTCTTCGGAGCCGTTCAGGATACCCCCGGCATTCGAGGTGAGGACCATGGTGGTCTCGAGCGTGCTGTCGAGGGCCGCGCGCATGATGCGCTTGCCGACCCATTGCACGAGTGGTGGTACCTTGATGATGCGGTCACACAGGGCCCGCGTCGTCTCCTCGAGCTTGTCCGATGCGACGAGGTGGTTGAGCATGCCCCAGTCGTAGGCGCGCTGGGCGTCGAGTTCGCCGGTGTAGGCGAATTCCAGCGCGCGGCCGAGGCCGACCATCTTCGGCAAATAGTAAGAGCCTCCGTTCTCGATGATCTGTCCGGCATTGTGGTAGCCGATGAAGCGCGTCTTCTCGCAGCCGATGCGGATGTCGCAGTGAAGCGCCATGTCCATCCCCGAACCGACCGCGGGTCCGTTGATCATGGCGATGGTCGGCTTGCGGATCAGCGAGATGTCGCGGTGGAGCTTGGTGAAGCCGTGATAGAAGTGCTGGCGCGCGGCATCGGGCCCCGCATGCGAGCCGCGGTTACCGGGGAACTCCTCGCCCGTCACCTCCGGCGGCAACTTCGAACGCAGGTCGGCACCGGCGCAGAAGACGCGGCCGACGCCGGTGAGCACGATCACGCGGATCTTCGGATCATCGTCGCCGGCACGCATGTATTCGCCGACCTTGGCGACCGTGCCGTTCTCCTCCGCCGTCCCGACGAGCGCGTTGAGCCGGTCCGGGCGGTTGAACCTGATCCAGAGGATCCCGTTCTCCTCGGGTTCGTAGGAAAGGTAATCGACGAGCTTCGGCGCCATGCGTGTTTCCTCCACTGCTGATTCGGCGGAGGCGGAGTATCGGCCGGTGCAAGGCCCCCGTCATGGGGGGCGTTTCGCAGGGCCCCTAGGCAGCTTCCTCCAGCGACGAGCAGATGCCGCTCACGCGGGTCTGGCGCATGTAGCGGCGGTGGCGGTCGGCGTCGTAGCCGCTGCCGGCATGCAGCAGGCAGCGATTGTCCCAGAGGACGACTTCGCCCGGCTGCCAGGCGTGATGGTAGACATGCTCGGGCTGGATCGCCTCGTCGGTCAGCGCGTCGATCAGCGCGCGACCCGCGGCGCGGTCCATGCCCTCGATCTCGCGGACGTGGCTGCCGAGGAACAGGTTCTTCGCCCCTGTCGCCGGATTGGTCCGCACCAGCCGTTGGCGCACCGGCGGCAGCGACGCAGCGAGTTCGGGTGAAACGGCATCGGGGGCGACCTTCGAACGCGAATAGACGTAGTCGTGTATCGCGATCAGCGGCTCGAGTTCGGCCTTTCGCTCCGGCGAGAGGCGTTCGTAGGCGGCGCGCAGGGATACGAACATCGTGATACCACCCTCGGACGGCGTCTCGTAGGCACACATGATCGAGAGGAAGGCCGGCACCGGTTTGAACGAGGCATCGGAGTGCCACATGTTGTTTCCGGTCAGGAAGATGGTCTTCTTGTGCGAGTTGCCCAGTACCGTGCCGTCCTGCTGGACGTTCCCGATGGTGCCGAAATACTCGGTCTTGCCGACGCTGGTATGGCTGGGCTCCGGACTGCCGAGCTGGCGCGTGAGGGCGAGCTGACGATCGTCATCCATCGCCTGGTCGGGGAAGCAGACGAACGAGTAGCGATCGACCGCCGCGTTGATCTCCGCGACGAGGTCGGGCGCGAGCGGCTGGCTCACATCGACGCCGCGGATGCGGACGCCGAACTCGGGATGGAGTTCTTCGTAACGAAGCTGGGGCATGGTGGGCGACCCTCCGGGATACCGTCGCTCGCAGTCTTTCCGATTTGCGGCGAGCGGACCAGCCCGGACCGCACCCTCAATCCCGCAGGTCGAGCTTTCCTCTCGAGCGGCGACTCGCTCGTCCTGCGCCCGGCGAAGCCGGTGTACAGTAAGCCGTCACCCCGGAAGCGAGACGCGTGAAGATCCTCTTTGCCATCAACCAGCTCTCCGAATTCGTCGGCGGTTCCCTCGTGCCGGTCGAGGTCGCGGAATATCTCCACGGGATGGGCCATGCCTGCACCATTGCGGCAAATCATGTCGACGAGCCGCTTGCGACCCTGGTGACCCGGCAGGGCATTGTCGTAACCGACGAAATCCCGGCGTTGAATGCGTTCGATTTCGATCTCGTCTGGCTCCAGAATCACACGGCGCCGCTGTTGCGCTACGAACTCGTCGATGGATCGCGCGAGCGCACGCTCTTCGTGTTCGCGCATCTGTCGGGGCTGACGTTTCACGAGAATCCCGGCCTGGTTTTCGAGCCGTTGCTCGCCGATGTGACCATCGCCAACTCCGAAAACCTCAAACGGCACCTGACGCAACTCGACGTTCCACCCGACGGCATCGTCTTGTATCCCAACCCGGCACCCGCAGGATTCTGGCGCATCGACCCGGCCGCGGAACCGGCGCAAACGCCGACGACGGTGCAACTGATCTCGAATCACGCACCGCCGGAAATCATCGACGCTCTCGCTCTGTGCATCCAGCGCGGCATCGATACAGCTCACATCGGACAGGCGGGCACGTACGTCAGGGTCACGCCCGAGATGCTCGGCGCCGGCAGTGCCGTCGTCTCCGTCGGCAAGAGCGTCCAGTATGCCGTCGCCAGAGGCATTCCCCCTTATATCTATGATCGGTGGGGAGGGCCGGGCTATCTGACCGTCGAGAACTTCGAGCGGGCCGCCAGCGCCAATTTCTCCGGACGCTGCTGCTTTCGAAAGATCGACGCCCAACAGATTGCGGAGGAAATCGTCGAGGGATTCCCGGCAGCTTGCCGCTTCCTCGCCGGCTTGTCTCCCGGCCTCCTTCGGCGCTACCGGATGGAGCCGTATATCGACCAGCTTCTCTCGAGGATCGACTCTGCGCCGCCGAACGCCGCGCGGCTGGAGACACTGATCCAGAAAGCCTCCTGGTTGAGCCGCGAAAGGTTCATGGCCCTTGGCATCCGTGACCACTTCAGGGGGCACAAGGCGGGGAACGCAAAGATCAGGCAGATGCGCCGTGAGACCAGGAAGCTGAAGCGAAGGCTGCAACCCGGCTGAGTGCGTCCGAGCAGGCTACTCGGACAGGTCGAGCTTTCCCTCCATCCGGAGGATCCGGACGGCCTGCAGGGAAAGCACGCTCAGCGCGTCACGAATCTCCCCCGCCTCGACCATCCGGAACGCCTCGACGAGCGGAACGCGCCTTACCGCCAGCTCCTCCGTGGCTTCCGGTTCCGACTCACCCGGCGTGAGCCCCCAGGCCAGATAGGCGACCGCCCGCTCGTCCGAGACTGAGTTCGAAAGATCGGCCTCCAGTATCTTGCGCCAGTGGCGCGCTGTGAGCCCTGTCTCCTCGCGCAGCTCGCGGGCCGCCGAGTCGAGGGGATCGACGCCGTGCGCCCCGCCGCCCTCGGGGATTTCCCAACTGTAGGCATCCAACGGGAACCGGTACTGGCCGACCAGATAGGTGTGCCCCTCCGCATCGACCGGCACGACCCCGATGGCCAGGTTCTTGTAGTGCACCAGCCCATAGATGCCCGGCGTCTGTGCAGGCGTCAGAACCTCGTGATGGGTGAGCCGGATCCACGGGTTCTCGTACACGTCCTGCCGGGAGAGGATGGTCCAGGGGCCTTTCTTCGTTGCGGTCATTGCGGGGGGCTCGGCTCTCTGGTTGGCATCGTGTCCTCTGCTGCAGCAGGTCGGTCTGTTTGCGCCAGCGTTTTCGTCCTAGGTTACCGGCGGAATTCCTGATTGAGCCATGGCCGACAAATTTCTCCATGTCCATGATGGCGATCTCGGTTATGTCCCGCGCCCCGGAGTCCGCGGGAGCGTGCAGGCTGGCGGGCCGGTCACGATAGAAGCGAATGGATTCCGGTTTTCGGGCGACAAACCGGTTTCGGCTGATACGCCCATATTGGCGGTCGGCGATTCCTTCACATACGGCGAGGACGTCGGCGACCTCGACGCCTGGCCTTCGCAGCTTCAATGGATGATCGGCCGCACCATCCTGAACGGCGGCGTCAGCGGATACGGTTTGGACCAGATCGTCCTGCGCACCGAGCGGTTGGTGGCCCTGCATAAGCCGGCGCTGGTGATCGTCAGCATGATTGCAAACGACGTTCAACGTACCGAGTGGCGACGCCTGTGGTGGCACGACAAACCCTGGTTCGCCTTCGAGGAAGGGCGGCTCCTGCTGAGGGGTGTCCCGATACCGGAACGCACGATACTGCCCCTGTCGATCCGGCGTCGGATGGAGCGGCTGCTCTTCGGATTGCCTCCCGCCCTTCAACAACTCACCGGGTATTCGATCCGGGTCCATCCCGCCGGCACCGGCGCCACGATTTCCCGGGCGCTCATCGAGCGTCTTGCCAACCTTCAGCTCGCGAGCCGGGTGAAGCTCGTGCTTGTCGCGCAATATGATGCCCATGCCTGGTTGGGCCGTGGCCAGGCGCAGGAACAAAGGAACGTGCTGGGTCCCCTTCTGCAATGCGCGGCGATGCGTGGGATCGAGACACTGGACACGTTCCATCGACTCGCGGCGGAGCCAAGGCCGGGCGACTTCTACGCGACCCATCACATGAACGCGCGTGGCAATCAGATGATCGCCAGCCTGTTGGCCGCGAGAATGCGCACCTGGTCCGCTGAACTTCTTAGCGGTTAAGCTCCAACGCGTCGCTCCTGCTTCTCGATGAGTTCGTCGGCGTGCCGGTGGACCAGGCGCCAGCGTCCGCCTTCCAGGCGGAACGTCTGGGTCACGCGCAGGTCGAGGACCGGCAGGGGTTGGCCGTCCGGCGCCTTCCGCACCCATCGTTCCAGGCTGACCAGGCAGGCCACGTCCTGCCCCACGATTTCGGCTACGACCCGTTGTTTGTAGGCGCCCCCGTGGAAATGCGAGGCCGCCCAGGCGAGCCGCGGCCCGACCTCGGCCCAGCCGCGCTCGACGCCGCCGAAGCCGCCCATCACCGTCACGTCGCCGGCATGGGAAAACAGCGCCTGCAGCGGGCCGGCGTCGCCGTCCATGAAGGCCTCCTGGGCCGACTGCAGCTCGGTCATCGCGCTTTTCGAGCTCTCGTCCGGCATCTTGAGCCTCCGTCCTGCGGCAGCTGCGTCCATTATTCTCGGGTCGATTTTTCAGAAAAGCGACGATTTCTGCCTTAGTTCTGCATCATAATTCCCGCAAACTCGGGGACTGGGGCAATAACAGTGAGGCTGGCGATGAAGAGACGTGTTCTGACGCAGGCACTGTTGATGGGGCTGGTGGCGCGGGGCGCCCCTGCCTTTGCCGCCAATCCCCTGCCGGCGCTGCAGGAGACCCGCGGTCTGCTGGACAAGGTGAAGTCGGGCGCGCTGCCCCCGGTCGACAAGCGTCTTCCCAAGCAGCCGCGTGTGATCGAGAGCTTCTCGGGCGCCGACGGCATCGGCCGGCAGGGCGGCCAGCTCAACATGCTGGTCGCGGCCACGCGCGATACCCGCCTGATGACCGTCTACAGCTACACCCGGCTGATCGTCTACGACGACAAGTTCAAGCTGCACCCCGACATCCTCGAGAGCTACGAAGTCAAGGAAGGCCGCGAGTTCACCTTCAAGCTGCGGGCCGGACACAAATGGTCCGACGGCCACCCATTCACGACCGAGGACTTCCGCTTCTTCTGGGAGGACATTGCCAACAACAAGGACCTGTCGCCAAACGGTCCCTCCGTCGAACTGCTGGTCGAGGGCAAGCCACCCAGGGTCGAGATCCTCGACGAGGTCACGATCCGCTACAGCTGGGACAAACCCAACCCCGACTTCATCGAAAGCCAGGCGCGTGCCGCGCCGCTGTTCCTGTTCCGCCCGGCCCACTACCTGAAGACGCTGCACGGCAAGTACGCCGACGAGGAGGAAATCCTCAAACGCCACAAGGGAAGCCGCTGGGCCAACGTCTTCAAGCGCCAGGACGCGATGTACGGCAACAGCAACGTCGACCTGCCGACGCTCAACCCGTGGGTCCTCACCACGGTGCCGCCGGCCCAGCGCTTCGTCTTCGTGCGCAACCCCTACTTCCACCGAATCGACAGCAAGGGCCAGCAGCTGCCCTACATCAACGACGTGATCATGACGGTGGTGGCCGCCAACCTGATCCCCGCCAAGGCGGGCCTGGGCGAATCAGACCTGCAGCCGCGCTATCTCGGCCTGCGCGACTTCACCTTCCTGCGCGACGCTGCCAAGACCTCCGGCATCAAGGCGCTCCTGTGGGAGAAGGGGTCGGGCTCGGAGGTCGCCTTCTATCCGAACATGAATGCCAACGACGAGACCTGGCGCAAGCTCAACCGCGACGTCCGCTTCCGGCGCGCCCTCTCCCTGGCGATCGACCGGCACGAGTTGAGCGAAGTGGTCTACAGCGGCCTGGCCAAGCCTTCGGCCAACACGATCATGCCGCGCTCGCCCCTGTTCAAGCCGGAGTACGCCACCAAGTGGGCGACCTACGACGTCAAGGCGGCCAACAAACTGCTCGACGAGATCGGGCTCACCAAGAAGGGCAGCGACGGCATCCGCCTGCTGCCCAATGGCCAGCCCGCGATGTTCGTGATCGAACATTCCAGCGAGAAGGCCGACGAGGTCGACAACATGACCCTCGTGATCGACCAGTGGAAGAAGATCGGCATCAAGGCGCTGCTCAAGCCGCAGACCACGGACAACTTCCGTCTGCGCACCACCTCCGGCGAGGCGATCATGACCGCCTATGCCGGCGTGACAACGGCCGCGCCGACCGTCGACACCAGCCCGCGCGAGTTCACGCCGGTGATGCAGGGCGGACTGCAATGGCCGAAATGGGGCCTCTACGTCGAATCCAAGGGCAAGCAGGGCGAGCCCTGCGACATGGAGGTCGGCAAGAAGCTGCTCGAACTGTTGGCGCGCTGGGAGAAAGCGGTGGACGCCGCGGAGAAGCGCAAAGCCTGGGAGGACATCCTCTCGGTCAATGCCGACGAGGTGTTCTCGATCGGCACGGTGAACGAGGTGCGCCAGCCGGTCACGGTCGGCAAGAAGGTCCGCAACGTGCCGGACAAGGGTTACTGGGCCTGGGATCCGGGCGGATATATCGGCCTCTACGAGCCCGACACCTTCTGGATCGCCAGCTAGCGATCCAGAGGCCGGTCGGCGAGAACGATCGCGGGGCCCGTCACTGGGTCCCGGTCACTGGGGCTTGAGCGGGCCCTCGAAGAGGCAGTAGCCGTCGAGCATGATGGTCGACGCGCCGGGCTTGACCGAGCCCACCACGTCCATCTTGTTGCCGCCACCCACGATGGTGGTCGTCTTGAACTTCATGTCGGGACCCAGCTTCGCCTTGAAGCCGCGCTCGGGGCGGCCTTCCTGCTGGAACCATCCATCGACGTCGGTGCCGACGACCGTGACCTTGATCGTCATCTTGTAGGTCGGGCATTTGCCGCTGCCGGGCACGTTCAGCCCGTAGCCCGTCCACGTCCACACGGCCGGCTCGGCCGAAGCGGGAAACACAGGAAGAAGAGCGACCAGGGCGGCCACGGCGACTTTTTTCAGCATCGATTTTCCCTCACCGGAAGGTGGCAACGAACACGCAATCTCTATGTGAATTCTAGCCATATTCGATGCCGAAATCGCGCCGTTTTGAAGGCACCCGTTCGCCCTCATCGGACGCGCTTTTTACCGGCCTTGCCGGGCTTGCGCCCGCTGCCGCCCCTGACCGGGCCGGTCTTGGAGGCGAGCGCGGTCTGCAGCGCCTTCTCCGCCTCCCGGATCTTGGCTTCGCGCCTCGGGTCCTCCGCCGGGAGGTTGCGGGCGAAATTGAGCCGGGCCTCCGCCCGCTGCAGGAACATCGCCTTCTTGGCTTCGGAAATCGGCTGGCCCATGAACTCTCCTGCCGGACTCCGGCGTCATTTGCGGCCCGGCAACTTATCTCCTTTTCGGACCGCCGGGGGCACCTCCGTTTCGGAACTGCCCTCGTCGACGGGCCGGTCGACCGTGGGTTCCAGTCCATAACGGCCGCCGTTGACCTCGTCCTCGCGCTCGTAGCCCGGCCCCTCCTCGGCATCGGCGCCGTAGACGCCTTTCTCGCGCTGCTCCTCGCGACGGGCTTCCTTTGCCTGTTCGGTGCCGCTGTAACTGGCTGAAGCCTCGTTCGGGTCGGGCTTTCTGGGCGTACGGGCCATGTGATTCTCCGTCGGCATTATGGGTTCGGCCCTTGTGAACGCGCTCGCCCCACCGACGGATGCAGGGGGCGAACAAGGCCCGGCAGCCCTTGACTTGCCTCAAGTATCGCCCTGCTGTGTGCCTGTACGATGCGCGAATGGCGCGGCCCCGCTGCCCTTCGAAGGATGCCGTCGATGACCAACGTAACGAAGCTGCGCGCCAAGCCGCCCGTGCCCGAACTCGAACGTCCCGTCCACTCGGTACCGGCCGACGACCTCGTCGCTGCCGGCAAGCGCCTGCGCGACATGGTTCCGCGCGCGCGCCAGGGCGAATGGAAGCGCCCGATGGACCGACGCGATCCGCTGGAGATTCTCCAGGCCTCCGACGAGGGCCGCCAGACCGACCTGCTGCCGATCCGCTATGGCCGCATGCTGCAATCGCCGTTCACTTTCTATCGCGGGTCGGCCGCCGTGATGGCCGCCGACCTCGCGGGGATGCCCGCAACGGGCGTTCACGTACAGGCCTGCGGCGACTGCCACCTGCTGAACTTCGGCGGCTTCGCCACGCCCGAGCGCAGCATCAACTTCGACATCAACGACTTCGACGAGACCCTGCCAGCGCCCTGGGAATGGGACCTCAAGCGCCTGGTCGCCTCGTTCGTGCTGGCCGCACGGTCGAACGGCCTGTCGGAAGCGGCAGGGCGCGACGCGGCCCTTGCCACGGCTCGCAGCTACCGCGAGCGCCTGCGCGACGTCGCCGAAATGAGCCCGCTGGAGGCCTGGTACACGAAAATCGGACTGGAGGAGATGTTCAGCCTGACCGACGATCCGCAGATCCGCAAGCGCGTGCAGCGCCGGGTCGACGCGGCAAAGGACGAGCGATCCGCGGATATCGATTTTCCCAAGCTCGCGGAAATGGTCGGCGGTCAGGTCCAGATCAAGGACCAGCCTCCCCTGATCTTCCACCCCGAGTTCTCGCGCGCGGAAGGAATCCGGGAGGCGGTGGACAAGGCCTTCGCCAGCTACCGCGACACGCTGTCCGACGACCGCAAGGCGCTGCTCGACCGCTATCGTCTGGTCGACGTCGCCATGAAGGTGGTCGGCATCGGCAGCGTCGGCCGGTACTGCTCGATCGGCCTCCTGATGTCGTCCTCGAACCAGCCGCTGTTCCTGCAGTTCAAGGAGGCCGTGCCCTCGGTGCTCGAGCCCCATATCGGCAAGAGCGCCTACGGCCACGCCGGCCAGCGCGTCGTGCAGGGCCAGCGCCTGATGCAGTCGTCGTCGGACATCTTCCTGGGCTGGGCGACCGGCCTGCGCGGCAACGACCTCTACGTCCGCCAACTGCGGGATGCCAAGATCAAGCCGCTGGTCGAGACCTTCGACCGCAAGATGCTGGTGCTGTTCGGCAAGGCCTGCGGCTGGGCGCTGGCGCGGGCTCATGGAAGGGCCAGCCATCCGTGGCTGATCGCGGGCTATCTCGGCCGGAGCGAGGCGTTCGACGAGGCCATGGCGGCGTTCGCGGTGAGCTATGCGGATCAGACCGAACTCGACCACGCGTTGCTGAAATCGGCCGTCGCCGCCGGCCGGATCAAGGTCCATCTCGAAGAGGACCGATAGACGCGCGGGCGCCGGCGATGCCGTTCGACATCGACGAATATTCCCTGCTCGCGATCTTCGGGGCGAGCCTGGTGCTGATTCTCGGCGCCGGCGAAGCGGGCCACTGGCTCGGCGTGCGCGCGGCCCGCAGGGGAGCAGCCGCGGTGTCGACCCTGGAGGGCGCCATCCTCGGCCTGCTGGCGCTCATGATCGGCTTCACCTTCTCGATGGCGCTGTCGCGCTACGAAGCGCGGCGCGACGGGGCCGTGACCGAGGCAGCGGCGATCGGCACGACGGCGCTGCGCGCGCGCCTGCTGCCCGCGCCACACGACCGGGACTCCGTGAAGCTGCTGCGCGAGTACGTCCAGATCCGCCTCGATCTCACCCGCGAGTCGGTCAGCCGGGAGACGTTCGACCGGGCGATCGCGCGCTCCAACGTGCTGCAGGAGGCGCTCTGGCGACAGGCGCAGGCGGTGGCGGCGAAGGACAACGCGATGGTGCCGACGGGCCTCTTCATCCAGTCGCTGAACGAGATGATCGACGACCAGGAGAAGCGTCTGGCGGCGATGTCCAACCGCCTGCCCCTCATCGTCATCGCCGCGCTTTACGCCATTTCGATCATTGGGGTCGGCTTCGCCGGCTACGGCAGCGGCGTCGAATCGAAACGCACGCGGGTGCCCGTTCTGATCACCGGCATCCTGGTGGCGGGAATGGTGCTACTGATCCAGGACATCGATCGGCCGGGCGCCGGTTTCATCCGCACGAGCCAGCAGCCGCTGGCCAACGCGGCTGCCGCGATCGACGCCTTTCCCGGCGCCGTGCCATGACCGAGCCCATGTCCCTGACGCGCGGCCGGTTGCGCACGCCACGGGCCGCCGCCGTCGCCGGCGTCCTGTTCTCCGGACTGCTCACCCTCGCCTTCCTGCTGTTGCTGCCGGTGGTCCCGCGCGATCCGGCGGAGCACGGTACTTGGCTCACCACCGGGCTCGACCGGGTCGTGCTGGCGATCAACCTGATCCCGTTCGCCGGTGTCGCCTTCCTTTGGTTCATCGGCGTGGTGCGCGACCGCCTGGCCGGGGCGGAGGATCGCCTGTTCGCGACCGTCTTCCTGGGAAGCGGGCTTCTCTTCCTCGCCATGATGTTCGTGGCCACCGCGGTGTTCGGGGCCATCGTCCTCGTCCACGCCGCCCATCCGGAGGCGCTGCGCGACTCGCCCACGTTCGCCGTGGCGCGGGCCTTCGCCTACACGCTGGTCAACGTCTACGCGATCCGGATGGCGGGCGTCTTCATGCTGATCACCTCGACCATCGCACTGCGCACCGCCTTCATCGCGCGCTGGATGGCCGCCCCCGGCTTCGCGATGGGACTGTTCCTGCTGTTCGCCAGCCAATGGGTCGACTGGAGTTTCATCGTCTTCCCGGTGTGGGCCCTGTTGATCAGCGTGTATCTGCTGGTCACCAGCCTCCGTCAGGAAGCCGGCGGACGGCGGAAGACAACCAGCGTCCCGTAGCCCGCGACCGCGCAGCAGACCGCCAGGACGGCATAGACAAGGGCGAAGAGATCGTTCCTCACGAACCCCAGCCAGAATGCAAGGCCTGAGAAGACGACGGCGAGGACCACGGCGCTCCACCACACGGCGCGCACGCCGAGCCGCAGCTTCTGCACGCGCTCCCGCGACTTCGGCTTCGCGGCTTCCGGCTGGGGAGGCAGGCGGGGTTCGTCCATGGGCCTCAACGGGCGACGCCGGCCAAGGCTGCATCCCACGCCACGGCGTCCGTGCGCCCCCTTCCCGGCCGCCGGTCGGAACGGCTACGTTCAGAGCAGGTCACGCCACGCCCCGAAAACACGTAGCACCCCGCCCATGGTCCAAGCGCGCCTTACGATCGTGACCGCATCCCTCGCCGCCGTTCTCGCCAGTGCCGCTCCCTCCCTGGCACAACGGCCGGAGCCGGTGCGGATCGGTGGATTTGGTATCGATGCGACCGAAGTGACGATCGGCCAGTTCAGGGCCTTCGCCGGCACCACGTCCCTGCAGACGGCGGCCGAGCGCGAGGGCGGTGGTTTCGAATACACCGGCGGCTGGACACGGCGGCAAGGCTGGACCTACGAGCGTCCGCAAGGCCAGCCCGGCCAGGACTCAGAGCCCGCCGTACACGTGACCTGGGCGGAGGCCGATGCCTATTGCCGGCATGCCGGCGGCCGGTTGCCGACCGTCGCCGAGTGGCGAAGCGCCGCCTACACCGAGCAGCGCGACCGGCCGACCGACGGCTATGTCCGGGGACAGACCTACCCGTATCCGGTAGGCGACGATCCCGGCGGCATGAACAACAACCGCCGGGCGCATGTCGCGGTCGCGACCACCCGGCGCGGCGTCAACGGGCTCTACGACATGGGCGCGAACGTCTGGGAGTGGGTCGCGGACCGACGCGGAGACGAGGCTCTCACCGCCGGCGGTTCCTGGTGGTACGGCCCGGCCCAGGCCCGCGCCGACGGCGCCCAGTGGAAGGCCGCCGGCTTCTACGCCCTCTATATAGGGTTTCGCTGCGCCTACGACGCTAGGGGTTGATGCCGCCCACCTGCGACATTGGTTTCGACTGTTTCGTTTATTTTGATTATTTCGTTTACGGGCGCCTCGCGACGCCGGTGCCCGCCTCTCGTCGTGCCGTCCAGACACCAGCAGGGCGAGAACGGCCTGGTCGATGCGATCGAGATCCGGTTCGTAGTCGTGTCCGGGCCGGCGGCTTCAGCCCGGCGACCGATTTGTAGGAAGGATAGCAAAATCGACGTTAATCGTCACCGGCAAGGTCCCAGCTGTGGACCATGAATGGCTGAACACCGGAAGGGATTGGACCGCAGCACGGTCCAAATCGGAGGACGCCATGCGAATGGCCGTGACCGATGCCAATGGGCAGCCGACGGAGCGGGCAAGGCCCTGACTGGCGATTGCCTTTGGCGTAAGCGGGTTTCACTGTGCCCGCCGGTGGCCGGACACACCACGCCTTGGGGCACGATCGGCGGCAGAAAAGGATAGACGATGGTCATTCACCTGCATGTTGGAGCGAATCGCGCCGGCTCCTCCGCCATCCAGCATTTCTGCCGCGTCAACACGGACCTGCTGTCCACTGCCGGCTTTGTATATCCTCAGCTCCCGGCGCTTTCACAAAAGAGATTCGCAGCGGCTGCCTGCAATGGTGCAGATCTATCGTATTACTATGCGAATGAGCTGCCTCAGGATGCAGATCCTCTATCCAGCGCCCGCAGGCTGACAAAGTCCATCGAGAGTATCGAGGCCGACCACATCATCATTTCAAGCGAATTTCTATTCGACTTGAGACGCGAGCGGCTTGCTCTTCTTCGAGATGCCTTAAAGGCTTCCGGCCATCGACTTCGAGTCTATGCCTATATTCGCGAGCCGTACGAATGGCTGGTTTCGACGTATGCCCAACGCGTCAAATCGCGCGCCCTTACAGTCGACATCAATGAATACCTGTCCTCTCTGTTGCCCGAAGTGCGCTTCGGAAGCGCGATTGACGATCTTCATTCCGCATTCGGAGATGAGATCAAGTTCCTGTTGTATCGAAGGGACCGGCTGGTCGGTGGCGATGTCCGCCTGGATTTCTTCAAACAGCTTGGCCTCGAGCTCCCCATTTCCGAGATGCCCCCCGAAGCCAATCGCTCGGCGAACGCCACCGAGATCGAAACGATGCGCCATCTCAATGGCCTGATCGCGATGGGAGCATGGTCGCGTCGAAGCAGCCGTGAGTTTCTGCGACTGGCCGAAAGGAGCGAACTGAAAGGGCCGCACATCCGGGATTTCGTGTCCGCATCGGTGGAGAAAGCAATTCGCGACAGGTTTGATCCGGAGGTGGCGGAACTCAAGGCCAGGCACTTTCCGCAGGAAGCGGGCCCGCTTTTCGAGCCGCCGAAGCCCAGCGCGAAGCAATCGCTGGTGGACTTCGCACCGTCCAAAGTCGCAAGCGCGATCACGAGCTGCCTAACGCGGGAGCTGGGAGGAAAGTAGCTGTGGATCCAACACGGAAATACGACCTGATTCGTGACGCCGTTGAAGACAACCTCAGGCTCACCACGGGTGCCGAGGAGGATCGCTCGCGTGCGAAGTCGAATCGATCATTCAACCGCGCGGGTAATGGAGCCGGTCCAGAACGCGCCTCGTTTCGGTCAGTTCGGATATCTCGTTCCAAAGCGACGGCGTGAAAATGGACCGTGCTTCCCCGGGATCCCCTTTCCTCGTCTTGAGTGCATCGAGATTTCCGTCCCAGTTCTTTACGCCGAACCTGATTTGAGAACCTTCCTCGCCCGACTTCATCGATTGCTTGATTTCGCTTTCCTGCATGCGATCGAAGCTCGAAAGCTCCAACGCCTGTGAAGCGAATTTTGACGTGTCTTCCCGGGGGAACACGAACCTGGTGAACCGGCCAAACTCGCGAGCCGGATGAGTGACGAGGTCCTCGTAGCGCAACAGCAGCTTGTCGCCTTTCTTGGCGTCGTAGAGGTCGAGTATCAGGTTGACGAACGCCGACTGCCGCTCGATGCCGAACATTGGTGATTTCACGAAGTCCGTCAGTCCGCCGACCTGCAGGCGATCGCGAAGCCTCTTGTGGAAGTAGTAGGATACGCAGACCGATCGGGGATCCCGAACGAGCACGACGAGGCGCTTCTTCGACAACAACCTCGGATGAATCAGCCGGGGTGCCTCTGCGGTATCCTGAAAAATCTCCAGATATTCGTGGTCGAACACGATGCCACGACCATCGAGGCTGCCGGGGCCAAACTCCGAATCTGCCGGCTTGCCGGCGCTCCTCAGATAATTCGCGAGATAGGTTCGAAGCCACGTCCGTCCCGATTTCGGATGAGAGAGGACCGCGATCTCACAATTCTTGATCGCTCCCCGCTTTTTCTCCCGACGACGATCTGCATAGTGGCGGCCGCGTTTGAACACTTCGGTGGCGCTGCGGGTCGTCCTCGGCAACGCGTAACCCATCCTCCACGCAACGAATGGCAGGCTGATCTGGTCGCGACGGCTGTGCCTCAGAATTTCCTTCCACCAGAGTTCCATCAGACGGATGATTTCGGGATCCCGGTGTCGACGGAACATTATGGTGCATGTCACGAGGTCGTCGATACCAGCCGGCAGGCCTTCGTCTCTGTAGGCGTCGGACTGCCGTCGAAGCGTCGCGGGATCGTCCTTCTCCAATCTGATGCACACCTCGGCTTCGTCGTAGACATTCGTCCGTTCGGGGTGCGTGAAGAACGCTGCGGACCGCGATGCCAGCTCCTGCCGCGCCATGGCGGCCAGGTCCGTGTGCACGGTGACGTTGGCGTCGACCCAGACGCTGATGGGATACTCCAGCAGGAAGCGGTGCGGCAAAATCTTGGGCAGGCGCGACCGCCGGGCGGCATCCAGATCGTCCCCCGGCAGGTACCGTACTTCCCAGCGATCGGATCGCAGGTAAGGATTGTCCGTGAAGCAGATGAAGTCGCAGTGGGGCCACTGCGGCAGATCCGGGAGTCGATCGTAGGCGTTGGTGATGCAGGTATAGACGGCGACGCGCTCGGGGACTGTCCCCGGTTCTTTTCGGTCTTCCAGCGCCATCGTCACCTCTTGCGTCCGCCCGCAGTCCCACCGGTAACGCTGCGTGTGGGACGGTTACAACCGTCACCATGAACACTACCACGCCACACGGCCGACCGCCCATCGCGGCCCCTCGCCTCCGTTGAAATGCGCAAAGAAGACGGGACGACGCGCGCTGCCGGATCACGGCTTTTTCTTGCAGGACGTGAGCACCGTCTCCGCCGAGCGGGGTAGTCTGCCAACAAGCAGGAAAAGCGCCGCCCTGTTGGGGGGGGCTCGCCGGCAGCAGGCGGGACGGACGCGTGCGAAGACTTAAGGGCGGCCTTGCGCCGGTGATTCCACGTTCCCTGAACGGCGGCGGAACATTGCGGACGGGAGACTGGCGGAGAGGGTGGGATTGCCAGTAAACCACAGCTAACCCGCTGATTTTACTCAATTCTTGGCTGCCGTATCCTCTACCCAATGTACCACGGCAGCGGACCTTGGCGAGCCCCCTTTATCGACGGGCCGGAAGCGGCATTCCGAACTCGCTCGACCATCCGGCCTCTGCGGCACTGGCGGCGGCGGCACGGGCAGCGCTCTCGCCTTCCCGATGAGCGGCCTCTTCGGCAAGCCGGGCCGGTAGAGCCTTCAAGCGCTCCGCCTCAGCCGCTCGCCATTCCCGCGTCGGATACTCCCAAAGGATTTGCAGTTGCCCTAGCCAGCAACCGCCAGAGCCCTTGGCGCCGCCGTCACGGGGACGTTCGGTCTTCCACGCGAACCACGGATCGCCCGGCAATCGGTTCTCCATTCGGGCGCTTGATGGCCCGGCCCACCACACGGCGTAGTCGCCAACACTCAGCCATCCCCACTCGATCTCAATATCCATCGCTCTCTCATCCTGTTGTTGTTGAGGCTGAGACGGAGCCACCACGGCACCGCCCCAACGGCGGGACTGTGAGTCAGGCTGGCATGAGATAGCAAGAACTATTAGCTTAATTGGCGCTAAGCAATACAACCAAGACAAGCAGTAGGGGCTGACTAATGGACGACGGACTCAAGGCACTCAGCACAGTAGCGATAGTGTGCGTGGGCATTCTGGTGGGCAAATGGACCAAAGACAGGCCGACTTGGGTGCGCGTTGCTTTGGGAGTTGTAGCAGCGATGTTCGCGGGCGGAGCAATAGGTCTTGCCCGGCCCGGCCTCCAACAATTGATGTTCAATTACAGCGACGATTATGCGTGGTCGCGAGCGCGTAGTGCCATCTTCTCGAAGTTCCCCGTACTGGCTGACGTATTCGCATTAGACCCGTCAATGGAAGCAGACTTCAAAACAGCCCTCCTCCCGCTCATGCGGCAAGCCGACAAAACGAACACGACAGAGGCGGTTACCGCAGCAACCGCGTCAATCTACAAAAAGAGAGTGTTTCCGATTGCCGCAAGAGGCACCGACGACGCCATCAATGCGTGGGGAGCCAACACTGTCCCATTGCTGAAGGCCATCGCTGCGATATCGCCGGATGCTTGCGGCGACTACGCCATGACGGGCGTGAACCGATATTCGCCCAACCCCAAGGTGGATACGATACTAACCGATGTAAACCGGACCCTCGTTGTCGCTTATAAGACAAGTAATCCCCGCACCAATTTGCCGACCGCCGCCGAAATGGAACCGATATATGCTGAGCTGCGGAAGCGGGCGCAGCCGCCGTTTAGCAATGCCGATCTAGTGGCGCTCGACCAGCTCGAAAAGCAACCGAAGTCTAAGCAGTGCGAATTGACCACGAGAATATTTGCAGCGGTGGACAGGTTGCCCTCTACCATGCGCGCGGCATTCTATCGGAGCATTATGGTGGAGTAGCATGAATAGCCCCACTCCATTCCCCGAGAACTTCAATTCACTGCACGGCCACGAAGAGACAAACCGCGAGAAGTCGGTCGAGGCGGTGAGCAATGATGAGGTGCTTTCACTGCATTTCGATACCCTTGAGCGGTCGATGAACCTGCTCGAATACTTCGCTCGGGGCTGGGAAACGGAAGACCCTGACGATATCGCACTACAGCTTCTGGGCGTCCGCCTATTCAATGGTGCTGGAGCGGCAATCAAGCTCCTTCTCGCGGGATACCATCAAGCCGCCGCGTCACAAGTTCGAGAGGTACTTGAAACCTCATTTCTTGTCGACCTTCTCGCAAGTGACAAACCGTTGATCGCGGCTTGGCGTGGGGCGTCTGACCAAGAGCTAAAGAAGCGTTTCAGCCCGCTCAAGGTCCGGCTCGCTTTGGACAAGCGATACGGCCACACAACCATGCAGCGCGCCGCGCACTACAGCCTCCTCAGTTCTCTCGCCTCCCACCCGACGCCAAAAGGCTTCCGGCTGCTTCGCCCCGGACCAAACCAGCCTGCGTTCATCGGACCATTCTTCAATGGCGAGTCCTTGAAAGCTATCGGCAGTGAGCTAGCGAAGGTGGTAGTCCCTGCGGCCAGCAGCTTCAGGCGGCACTTTCAAGAGCGCGCAAGAGGGTTGGCCGATTATGAAGTGGTGCTTCATCATCTGGAGGGCGTGGGCCGCTGGATGGAGAAGTTCCTTCACCGCCCTTATGATCCGGCACCAGTGCGCGAGCTTGCCTTGCTCATCGCGGAACTAAAGAAGCAAGCCCCTGCTGAGACAGTAAATCGTGATTGACTACGCTGGGAGGCCGAATGTTCTCGCAGTTGCTAGGCTGGATAGGCGGGGTCCCGCCGAGCGTTGGTAGTTTTATCGGCACAGTTACGGGTTCAACCCTGGGTCTCGTTGCTCTACTTCTTGGCGCGCTTTTCAATGCCCATCTAAATCGAAAGCGAGATGATCGCCTGAGGGCCGATGAAGCTCAGGCCGCGCGCCGCGCAATCGCTGCGGAGCTGTCAGGAATAGTCGATACGTTGGCCCGCAATGCAGACGATCTTGCCACTCCCAAAGGATCGTTCACGGTGCCGGATATCGCGCATCAAGTGCGAGTGTTCCCTGCGCTACTTCCAAAAGTAGGGCTCCTTGGCGTGGATGAAGCCCGTGCGGCAATCGACGCTTACGCGATGGTGGACCAATACTGCGAGGCACTATTGCTGAAGGGCGGCAAGCTTCACGACGGCCGCCCGGACCGGCGTCTGGTATTGATGCCCAAGGAAACGGCGGCCTCTGTAGCGCGCCACAATCGAGCGGTGGTTGAGGCTATCGCGCCCACCATCGCCTTGATGAAGGCCCCGTCCACAACAGGCGTTGCCGAAGAAAAGCACTGATCCACACTCGCATCGATCACGAAGCCGGACGCTGCGGATGGACCTACTTCGCTTCAACGCGGTTTAATATGTTCCGTACATTGGACGGCCCCCACGATCCCCCGCGAGGCGTCGGCACGTTCGCCCGGTTGAGCCCCTCGGCAATCTCCCGGAGCGTCCCCGCGCCGTCCTTCCGTAGCTGCCCGATGAAGTCCGCGAGGTCGCTCGCACGTGCGTCTGCCTGTTCCTTCAAGCTGGCAACGGCGGCTTCCTGGCCCGCTCCCGGAACAAGATGATGCTTTGCCTTCCGGTCCCACTGTCCAGCCCGCGCTACCCTCGCGGCCAATGCCGCCTTGGTTCGCTCGCCAATGAACTCGCCTTCCAGTTCGGCCACTGAAGCCATCTGGCGAAGCATGAAGCGCCCGGTAGCTCCCTTGATCTCAGGAAGATCGCAGAAGCGCACGCGGGCACCGCTGGTAAGGATGCTCTCAAGGAACGCCTGCGAGCGCGCCAGCCTGTCCACCTTAGCGACCACGAGAGTTGCCCGATGGGCACGGCAAGCAGCCAACGCCTTCGCCAGTTGAGGCCGGTCCTTGCGCCGACCACTCTCCGTCTCAGTGTATGACGCGAGGGGCGGCAGGCCCCCGCCTTCGGCCTCAAGAAAACGCTGGACCGTCTCTTGTTGAGCTTCGATCCCGAGCCCGCTCCGCCCTTGGGCACGGGTGGAAACCCGGTAGTAGGCAATGAACCGCCGTGAGGCTTCCGGCGAGGGAGCGGAGGGCCGTGAGTGCTTGCGTGCCTTGGGTTTCGAGGTGGTTCGCATGGCTGTTCACTTTCTTCGTTTCGTTCGTTGCGATGATTATGAACAAACAATTGAAAGGCGGCAAGCGGGAGGAAGAGACGGGATGTTAGGTCCCGCCTCCCCTCACGTCGCTGCTAGTAGGTGTTGGGCGGTGGCGCTTCTGGCGGCACCTCTCGAACCTCCAAGTTCTCCTCCCTGAGGTCCCGGCGGCTGCCGTTGATGTGGTGGACCACGCCTCGGGCGGTAGCGGCATCGCCCAGGATGAGCCGGGCCAGCATGACCTTGCCGTACTGTGGGTGGTAGCCGCGCCCGTACTGGATGCCGCTGCCGTTATCGTTCATGTGGACCCACGGGGAGAGCCCATCTGCCATCCAAGCATCCCATCGGGCCGCATTGAAGATCAGGGGGACGATGCTGTTGCGCGGGTACACTTCAACGATGGGGCGGCGGGATTCTTCGTGAACGCTTCGCTCAATGCGAGGAAGGATGCGGCGGGTGCGGCGGCGGGGATTGGAAGAGGTATCGCGCCGTTTGAAGTGACGGCGGACGGGATGAGAAGTCATAGGTACTTTGGCCAAAGTATCTTGGGATGAGAGCGGCGGCGCTAGCGGCAGGAAGTGAGCGGCTTAGTTCGCGGCTGTATGTAAGCGGGCGGCCGGGTGCCTATTAGCGCAAGCCCCTAGAGGGGGGGTCGCTGGCGCGGCGCGCTGGCGCTTACCAGCGTAAGAATATCCTAGGCTGAAAACCCGGTCAAAGGGCGGCGTGCAGGATGCGGGCCGGAAGATGAATACACCTGAGGAGCCCGTAAGGGCGACGAAGGGAGCGGCCTGCTAGTTTACTGTTGCCATCGGCTTACGGACGAAGCCCAAGCGCTCGGCCATCTCCGGGTAGCTCACGACAGCTTCCGCGAACACTGCCACGATGAGCGCGTTGCGGGTCTCCTCGGTGCTGCCCAAGTTAACTACACCGACTTCATAGCCGCCCTCATCAATCACATAGGCATAGTAGGTCTTGGCGGCAATGAGCTTCTTCCCGGCGATCATCGGCGCAAGTGCCGAGGTGATGCCGAGGTCTAACTGGGCCGTCTCTTGGGCAAGGGCGATGGGCTCACCCATGTTACCCAAACCTCCGCCCAAATAGCCCGGAGCCGTCCGAGGTGCGGGTGGTGTTCTTGATGTAGCTGTCCCCGATGTTGAGCGCCGCGCCAATGAAGCGGCCCACCACCTTCGACGTGGGATCGTCGGGGAGCTGGTTCCGGATCGAAGTCTTGCGGTTGTCGGCGTCCATCTTGATCCCGCGCTTGTCCATCTCAACCTGCGTGAGTTCGTTGCCCGCCTGCTGATTGACGACCATGAGGTCCTTGCCGGTGGCCGCTGCGAACCCATTGAGGAGCGCGGTGACGGAGTTGCCTTCGACGCCTCCCGTAGCGGCGGCGGCTTCAGCGGTGCCCGTAGCTTCCCCGAGCTTGGCCTTCAGGTTGCCCGCCTCGGCCGAGCGCTTGTCCTGAATCTGCTGGGCCTGGAGATTGGAGAGCTGATACTTGAAGACCGTGCTCTTGTTGATCGCCTCGGCCTCGGCGTTGATCGCTCGGACCTTCTTGCCGTACTCGGCGTAGTCGCTCTCGCCACCCAGCATGGCGCCGCCTAGGGAGGCTACCGTGGTGGCCGCGAAGAGCATCGTGGGATCACACATGCGCGTGAAGCCTATCGAAGCGGGCCGTGATGCTGGACGGGTGGCGGTGGTGGTTACTCATGCAAGGGTTCCTTTCCCTTGAGTGATTGGAAGATGCAGGGTGGTGCTGCTGACAATGAACAAACCCGGCGAGGCCCTTGAGGTGATCCCGAGAGGCGCGGGGGCACATCGAACCTTAGGGGCTGGCCGTGGCACAGGGATGTTGCTGGGCTATGTGAAGGGCTCAGGGGAAGGCTCGGGAAGGGCGCCCCCGGTAATGGTTTGTAGGAACACCCAAGCCATTGTTATCCTTCAGGTATTGGCTGCTTTTTGGCTATGGGCGCATAGCGGATCGGAGGGGAGCGCTGGGTAGAGGGTAGATAAATCCGTTAAGTCCTTGATGTTGCTGTTAGAAAGGCCGCGAGCCAGCTCTCGATGTTGCTTGGGTATGCACAGGGAGGCTCGGGAGGAGGCCCACCGGATATATAGCCGTGAACTCCCTAAGGCATTGTTCTTGTTATCTAATCCATGAAATCCCAGCCTCCGGGGATACCCAAGGGAAAGCGCCCGGGACTCCTCCCCAACTCGCTTCCCCTTGATGGTCGATGTTGCTGGGCATTTAGAGGGAGGCTCGGGAGGCCCCCCGATATATAGCCGTGAACTCCCCAAGCCATTGATCTTGTTGTCTAATCCATGAAATTTCGACCCCAGCCATCGCCCCGAAGAAAGCGCCCGAACGCTTCCCGAGCGATCCCGCAGGACTACCTAGACGAACCCCGAGCACGCCTCCCGCAGGCCCGTAATTGGCTGTCAGAGGGCCACCCCCGGCACGGCCGCCACCACCCTACCGGCGCACCCCAAAAACGACTCAGCGAGTCCCTGAGGCGGGGAAACGAGCATCCCTATTTCACCGCGCAAGACGTGCTGACGAATGCCGCCACCTTTCCGCTCGTCCACATTTGGGCAGCCCCGGCCTTGACCTGCTGGGCCGCTTGCTCGCACGTCTGGACGCTCTTGAAGCCGGGCACGCTGAAGCCGCCTCCGCCGTTGTTCGGAGTGCCATACGCCACCAGCACGATCAGAACGTATTCCATTGGGTCACCCCCTTAGTAGCGCTCGCGGGTGGCTACGGCCGCGTCTGTGGCTTCCGGGCCGCCGTGTGGATGGTGGGCACCCTCGCCAGCCATTCCGCCTTGGTCGCGAGCGAGTGGCCCCGGCCGTAGCGCCCGCCCATACTCTTGCTGGCGTGGCCCGTGAGCGCGTCGCGGATATCCTCTGGGGCTCCCGCGTCTCGCAATTGGTCTTCGATCCGGTGGCGCCACGAATGGGCAGTTAGTCGAGAGTCGGTTATGCCGACGATGTTGCGGGCCCACTTCCTATAGATACGGCTGCCACCGTCGCCCTTGTTGCCGTACTTGCCCGCCGTCACCTCCGGGAAGAGATACTTGCCCGCGCCAACCGTCGCCACGAAATCGAGGAAGCCTGCTTCGATGATGGCGGGATGAAGCGGCACCTCGCGGCGGGACGACGGGTTCTTGATCGTCTGGCCTTCTTCCTCGCCCGTTAACCGAAGGAAGAAGATGCCTTTCCGGCGGTTGGCCTCGGCGACGGTGCCCCCTGCACGACCTGCCTTTCGAGCTTCCTCGGGAGTGGCAAACCGAACATCCTCGCGGCGAAGTTGGGCAATCTCACCGATACGCGCGCCAGTGTAGGCCAGCATGAGGGGAAGCCAGCGCAAGGTCCCTTGCTGTTCACGGGCGGAGGCGAGCAAGCGCACGGCTTCACCGTCGCCATAGGGCAGCCGGCTTGGACCCTTGGCCGCATCGGCCTTGATCTTGAACTTCACGCCTGCAAGCGGATCAACGCGGAGCGCGCCCGCCTCCGCCGCTGCGGCAAAGCAAGCCTTTACCCCAGCTCGATAGCCTTCGTTGATCGTCTTAGCCGTGAGCTTCCGAGGTCCTGCCTTCCCTTCCTTCAACGCGATCAACCACCGCTGCAAATCGCCGGGCTGCACGCGGGTAGCATCATCGTGCCCAATGAAGGCCGCGAACGATGCAAGCGCTTGTGTGTAACGGTCGCTGGTTTTCGGGTGGGGCTTTTCCTTCGCCTGCCGCCAAGGTTCAATGAGCCCGGTGATTGATGGGCGCGGCTCGCCGCTCGCCCCGCCAACGGGGAACCTCTCGGCAAAGCTCCCATCGCTCCAACCGTCGCCCCGGTGGCGGCGCTGGAGCACTGCATAGGCACCGTCGAGGGCTTCCCTCACGAGGTAGCAAAGAGCTTCCCACTGAGGCCCCTCAGCCGAAAGCCCGTGCGCGGTGAGGGCCGCTTGCGCGGCGCGGGTCACCTCACCTTGGGCGGAGGCTGGCACTTCCCTCCGCTTGGGCGCGAGGAGCATGAAGCGGTGACCGGCCCACGGGTCCGCACGGGTGCCCCAGGGGGCAGGCTCGCCATGAGGTCCGGTGGGGGGAATGGCCTCGTTCCGCGAGGTCGCCTCGGGATAGGGCGCGGGATTGGCGGAGTGCTTGGCGAGGATCGCCCGGCCCGCCTCCCCTGCTAGGGCTTGCAAGGTTTCCTCGGGAAGCTCCGAGGGGGCTGCCAATGGGGACGGCCCGGCCTCGCCTCGGGCGGCAACCTCGGCGGCGGCCCGATGCTTGGCGGCTAGGCTCGCCTCCAGTGCCTTCCATTGGGCGATGAAGGGCAGTGCCCGGCCTTCAGCTTCCCGCTTGTCGGCCGTGCCGGTGGAGCGCTTGAACTCGCGCTTGTCGTAGTAGGGTCGGAGGTGCGCCGGGGGAACCCTGCGGTATTCCCATATGCCCGTGCGCCTGTTCTTGCGAAGTCCGACCAATCGAAACACCGCCACCGCTGTACCTCGCTAATGTACCACGGCGAGCCGAGAAACACCGATAATATCGATGTTTTCTGAGATATCAGCGGGTTGGTGAAGCTCTGGCGGTGGAAGCGGACCCGAGTTCGAACTGTCGCCGCCTACCCAATTGGGCTGTCGCCGCGTCGAACTTCGGCGACATGGCCAGAGCGGGCCTTTGGAGCTCATGCGGGCATGGGTGCCGGTCGGCTTCCGCAGGGTGATAACTGCTGCTATCACCGCTACCGCAAGAATCGACAGGCCGTTTCGAAGCCGGCTCGGAGCAAGGGTGGAGACAGAGATGTCTGGTTTGATGGACACGTTCCCGGCGCCCGAGGCTCAGCAGGTGACGCTGGCGAACTGGCGAACGTCTCCATACAGCCGCTGGGCCTTCCATCATGTCAGCGAACTCATTCCAACGGCTGAGATCGCTCACGATCCCACCAGCGTGCGCGCGTTGGCCAGCGCCCCACTGAGCCTCGCTCCGGTCCAGGTTACGGATGCGTCCGGGCGCACGATGACGCATGCCGAATTTCTGCTGGCATCGGATTCCGATGGTCTCGTCATCCTGCATCGTGGCCGGATCGTTGCGGAGCACTACGCCAATGGCATGACGGGCCACTCGCCGCACATTCTGATGTCCGTTTCGAAATCGATGCTCGGCCTGCTGGCTGGCGTGCGGGAGGTCCAGAAGGAGTTGCGCCCGGAGCGACCGGTGACCGACCTGGTTCCGGAAGTGGGTAACGGCTCCTACGCAGGCATTTCCATCCGCCATCTCCTGGATATGCGCGCGGGCATCGTCTACGACGAGAACTACGCGGAGACGGGCGGTCCGATCGTTGAATACCGCAAGGCGATGGGCTGGAATCCAGTGGAGCCGGGCGATCGGCCGGCCGATGTGCGCTCGTTCCTCGCCTCGCTCAACGAGCCCTCTGGACCGCACGGCGGGCCGACCAATTACGTGTCGCCTGGAACCGACCTGCTCGGCTGGGCGATAGAGCGCGCGATGGGTCGGCGCTACGTGGATGTGTTCTCGGAACTCTTGTGGCAACCGCTCGGGGCCGAGCGCAGTGCCGGCATCACCGTCGACCGACTGGGTGCACCGCGCGCGGCGGGCGGCATGTGCATGGCAACGCGAGACCTCGCGCGCGTCGGGCAGCTGTTGGTGGAGGGCGGCGCACGAAGCACGCGGCAGATCGTGCCGGAGTCCTGGATCGCAGATCTCGAGCAGGGCGGCGACCGCGATGCGTGGGACAAGGGCACCCTCGCTCCCTATTTTCCGGGTGCACCGATGACGTATCGCGCAAAGTGGTATGCGGACCACGGCCCCCGTGGGCCGCTCCTGTTCTGTCTCGGCATTCACGGGCAGAATCTATTTGTCGATCGGCGGCGCGAACTGGTGATCGCCAAGTTCTCATCACAGTCCACCGGGCTCGACGCCGCGAAGATGGCGCTTACCACGCGGTGGGTCCAGGCAGTGCGGGATTTCGTGACGGGGTAACTCGCCGAGGCGCCGGCGCCGCCCAATCGCTGCGACGTCCCGGGCGCAGGCCGACCAAAACGGGGCGGGGGGCCATCGACCGACTTGTGGCTGAGGACAAGAGTCCAACCCGTGCCCCTGAAACGGGCCCTCCATAGCCGACCTCGATAGAGGCTCCTCGCGAATGCCCAAGGGGCGCACAGAGCCCTTGGCGGCCCGATCAAAAGCCGTAAGCGTTCGTTATGTTCCAAGGGCTTATGGCGGAGCGGGTCGTCGCCTTCTACAACAAGCGCAGGATGTGCGAGCAATGGATCAAGGAAGGCAAGAACGCGATCAAGTGGACACGGCTGTCATGCTGCTCGTTCGCCGCCAATGCGGTGCGTCTTCAGTTGCACGCCCTGGCCTACAATCTCGCCAATTTCATGCGGACGCTGGCGCTGCCCGAGGCGGTCGCACAGTGGTCGCTGACCAGCCTGCGGGAGAAGCTGGTGAAGATCGGGGCCAAGGTCGTGCGCCACGCCCGCTACGCCGTCTTCCAGATGGCCGAGGTCGCGGTGCCGAAGGAACTGTTCGAGCAAATCCTGCGGCTGATCGACGGGCTGCGACGACGACCGGCCCCGGCGTAAGACCGAACGGGCCGGATGCGTTGTCGCCATGGGAGGAGTGCGCCTGAATGACGAGGGAAAGGGGCAAGTCGATGGATAAAAGCTCGTTCTAGGTGGTGGACGCGGCCGGGGGCGCCGGGAAAGCCGCACAGGCCGCTCATGGCTTCTCCCGAACCGGGCAGAATGCTAGCTTTCTCCCCATTCTTGGGGTTCATCTGGAGAATGTCGCCCCCCCGAAAGCCTGCTTTCACTAGATACGATGATCGTCATAGTCGCCTTCACGATTGTAACGCTGTTCTACTGTCTGGCGTCCCGCTGGATCTCGTTGAGTATCCTGACCGGCCCACTCGTTTTCACGGCGGCTGGTGTAGCCGCAGCGATGCTGCTTCCCAACATCGGGGCGTCTCAAAGCACTACCAATTCCCTCCACTTTTCGGAGATTGGCCTGGTGCTCTTGCTCTTCACTGATGCCGCCGGAATGAATCCTGCCGGACTGCGTTCCGCAGCTTCGTTGCCAGCTCGTCTTCTCCTCATCGGCCTTCCGCTCAGCCTCTTCATCGGGACCATATTGGGGTGGTGGATCCTGCCTGGGCTAACGCTGCTGGAAGCGGCAATCCTGGCCGCGATTCTGGTGCCGACAGATGCAGGGCTGGGCGAAGCGATCCTCACGAACGAGCGGATTCCGCAGTCGATTCGCGAAGGACTGAACGTCGAGGCGGGGCTCAATGATGGGCTCGCCGTGCCGTTCCTGCTCTTTTTCATCGCTGCTGCGGCAGCTCCGACCAGTGGCGCAGGCAACAGCCTGCATGTCTACGTCGTAGAGCAGCTGGGCTACGGCATTTGCCTCGGCATGGGCATCGGCCTCGCAGGTGGCTACGCCCTTGGGCTCGCAGCACGACGCGGGTGGATGTCGGACTCGTTTGGCCAGGTGGGCATCATGGCACTTCCCGCGCTGTGCCTCCTCCTTTCCGAGATGATCTCGGCCAGCATGTTCATCGCTGCATTCGTTGCGGGCCTTTGTGTCCAGAGAGGCTTTCCGGAAGCAGCACGACACAGCCTGGCGTTCAGCAGGCTTTGGGGCCAGGTTCTCAGCCTGGCTGTGTTCTTCCTGTTCGGGTTGGCCGCAGTACACTTCAGGAATGATTTCACCTTCGCGGCGCTTGCATACTCGATTGCAAGCCTGACGGTGGTAAGGATCCTGCCCGTGGTGATCGCGCTGATTGGCACCGGGACCACGGCACGCGCCAAGTTGTTCATCGGCTGGTTTGGTCCGCGTGGGCTCGCGTCTATCGTGTTGGGCCTCGTCTTTCTCGAGCGCGAGGTTCCTCTCCCCGGCGAGATCACCATTCGAACCACCGTCATCTTGACCGTGCTTCTCAGCATCGCCCTGCATGGGCTCAGTGCCAGGCCGGGAGCCGCGCTCCTGGCCAGAGACGAAGATATCGCTGCGCGGTAACATGCCGCCGTCGGGTTGAGGAGCCTTCTGGAAGTGAGACCTGAGTTGCCTAGCCCTCGGGAGGCACGCCCGAAGATTCGATCGGCCCGCCTTGGGCTATCGCGGCGAACTCTTTTGACCGCCTCCATCGCCGCCCCTTTTGTCGGCGGTTGCTCTCTTCCCGGTCGCCTCGCCATGCTTCCGACCCGTCTGAAGACGCATGAGGCGTTTCCGGGCATCCCCAACGGCGCCCGCGTTGTCCTTGACGGCCAGGACGATGCTCTCCTCGGGCGGATCATCGAGGCTTCCCTGTTCAGGGAGATTGCCAATCTCGAAAGCCAGGGCATCACTCGGCTTGGTCCTGCGGACTATCTTGCCCTGTCAGGCGGCGGCGAAGATGGCGCATTCGGTGCAGGCGTTCTCACCGGCTGGACGAAGACAGGAACCCGCCCCGAATTCAGGATCGTTACTGGCGTCAGCACCGGCGCTCTGATGGCCCCGTTTGCGTACCTCGGGTCGGCCTACGACGATGCGCTGACAAGGTTCTACACGGGAATTACCCAGGAAAGCGTCATGCGCAGCAGGGGATATCTCGACGCCCTTTTCGGCGATTCCCTGTATGATTCCCGGCCTCTGCAGGAGATGATTCGCAGCGCCCTAACACCGAACGTCTTGGACAGCATTGCACGCGAGTATCTCGACAAGGGCCGACTGCTGATGGTGGCGACCACCAACCTCGACACGCCCGTGGGCGTCCTCTGGAACATCGGCGCGCTTGCCGCTTCAGGACAGCCTGCTTCCGTCGACCTTATCGTTCAGGTACTGCTGGCGTCCGCGTCGATCCCGGGGGCTTTCCCGCCTGTCATGATTCGCTTCGAGCACGACGGTCGGTCCTACGAGGAAATGCACGTCGACGGAGGTGCGCTCACGCAGGTCATGCTTTATCCCGGCACGCTGAGCCTAGGCGATATCGCCCCATCCCTGCTCAAGCGTGTCGTAGCACGCGAACGTCGCCTATGGATCATTCGAAACTCGCGCATGGGCCGTCGTTCACAACCGGTCGAGCGATCAGCCATTCGGATCACCAGCCGTGCCCTCAATACGCTGATTGCGACCCAGGGCGTGGGAGACCTGTACCAGCTCTACGTGCTCGCCCAGCGCGACCACCTCCGGTACCGGGTAACCTACATTCCGGGCGACTTCGCAATGAAGCCCAACGATCTCTTCGATCCTGTCTACATGCGGGCCCTTTTCGAGTTCGGTCAAACGTACATCCAGTCAGGTCAGCCCTGGCACGATTTCCCCCCGGGCTACTCCCCCAATTCTCTCTACTCGCCCGTCCGTTAGCTCTTGCGATATCCGAGGCGAACTTCCGGCAAGGGGCAGGCGCTAAGATTGATCCGTCACCGCCTGCATGGTCCACTGTGCCCATAGCGAGGGAGCCAGAATGTTCGACGTCGAGAAGTTTCGCCTTGATGGCGATGTCGCCATAGTAACGGGCGCTGGCGCCGGCATCGGGAGAGCCATCGCGTGCATGTTTGCCGCGGCCGGGGCGGCCGTCGTCGTGAGCGACCGCACGGCGGCCACCGCCGAGGGGGTCGCCGCCGAGATCGCTTCGGCCGGGGGCAAGGCGATCGCGATAGCCTGCGACGTGACGGACGAGGCGGCACTGGCGAGGCTCGTGGATGCCGCGGTCGCGCGCTTCGATCGCCTCACCATTCTGGTCAACAATGCCGGCGGCGGCGGGCCCAAGCCGTTCGACATGCCGATGTCGGATTTTCGGTGGGCTTACGAACTCAACGTCTTCTCCCTGTTTCGGCTGTCTCAGCTCGCCCTGCCGCACATGAGGAAGGCCGGGCATGGCGCGGTACTCAACATCTCGTCGATGGCGGGCGAGAACCGGAACCGGAACATGGCTTCCTACTCTTCGTCGAAGGCGGCCGTGAACCATCTCACCAGAAACATCGCCTTCGACCTCGGTGACGGCGGCATTCGGGTGAACGCCATCGCTCCGGGCGCGATCCGCACCGACGCCCTGGCGCGCGTACTCAGGCCCGAGGTCGAGAAGGTCATGCTGAAGCATACGCCACTGGCCCGCCTGGGCGAGCCCGACGACATCGCCTATGCTGCCCTGTTCCTCTGCTCGCCGGCCGCCTCGTGGATCAGCGGCCAGGTGCTGACCGTTTCCGGCGGCGGCGTGCAGGAACTCGACTAGCCCCGACACGATTAAGGACGTTCAGCCCATGCCCGCCTTCGACGCCTTCCACGATTTCCGCATGGACGGCCACAGCGCCATCGTCACAGGGGGGGCCCAGAACATCGGCGCCGGCATTTCCCGCACCCTGTGCGGCGCCGGCGCCAGGGTCATGATCGCCGACCTCGATGGCGCGCGCGCCTCGGCTACGGCCGCCGAGATCGCCCTTGAAACAGGCGGCGACTGCCGCGGCATGGCGTGCGACGTCACCAAGGCAACCGACATCGACGCGGTGGTTGCAGCGGCCGTTGCGGCGTTCGGCGGCCTGTCGACGCTGGTCAACAACGTCGGGTGGGGCGATCGCCAGCCCGACCCGACGGCGATCGCCGAGGACACGTTCATCCAGTCGTACAAGCTCAACACGGTGAGCGCCTATCGAATGAGCATGGCCTGCCTGCCGCACCTGCTGAAGGCGGACAATGCGAGCATCACCAACTCGGGCTCGTTCTCGTCGGCGGTACCGGCCTACGACATCCTGCCCTACGCGACGGCCAAGGCGGCCCTCAACCAGATGATGGTGTCGCTCGCCCACCTGCTGAACAAGAAGGTACGGGTGAACTCGGTGCTGATCGGCACGGTCATGACGGCCGGCTATGCCGATGCCGGCATTTTACCCGAAATGCAGCAGCGCATGCTGCACCCGGATTCGCTCACCGGCCGCCCCGGCGAGCCGCAGGACGTGGCCAATGCGATGCTGTGGCTGTGCTCGCGCGCCGGCTCGTGGATCAGCGGCCAGACGATCAACGTCCATGGCGGCGGCGGCGTGGTCCGCCTGTTCGGCCAATGATCGGCCGCATCCTGGGGGCCGCGCTGGCGGCCCTGGGCGGTATCGTGGCGCCGGTGGCGGCACAGGACACGCCGGCCAACAACAACCAGATCGCCGTACTGATGATAGTCGATTACGGCCGCTCCTATGGCTACCAGACGATGATCGCGCGCATCCAACTCGAGACCGATCGCGCCGAGTTGGAGCGAGACAGGGTTGTGCTCGCCCAGAAAGAAGAGCTGTTCCGCAACCAGCGCATACCGCAAGTCGAGGTCGATATCGCGCGACTCAAGGACGAATGGAACCGCCGCCAGCTCGTCGTCTCCGAGAAGAGCTTGGCCTATGTGAGCGCCGAGTACGAGGCGATGATCCAGCTGGCCCGCCACTTTGGCGGCGGCCAGCCGGCTACCGCCGAGATGCTGTACGCGACCTTCCGTCGGGGATGGGACGCCGGCTGCGACAAGGGTCCGGACGAGGTCGCCGCAATGAAGGCCCGCATGGACTTCCTTGCCAAGTCACTGGAGCGGGCCCGGCAACTCCACGCACAGCAGAACGAGTCCTACGCCTCGGTACTGGAGAAGGAAACGCAATTGAAGATTGCCACTGCCGACTATGGAAATCGTGCCGCTGGCATTGAGAAATGCCGCATCGTTCTCTTCCCATCTTTGTCTGATATCTTGGCCATCAAGCCTTAAAATAGTTACTCAGAGGGCCACTCGACCCTGAAAACACAATGCCCGAATTTGTTGCCCAAATCATCGGACAGCACGATGTGTGGCGAACCGCGAGTCCGTCGAATGCAACTTCTTCCAGAGGGAAGGAAACGCAGGGGAGAGAATAGAAAATGAAGCTCCCTCAGGTACCGCTCATACGAGATGCCCTTTCCGGAGCGGTCATTCCCGGGGTTCTGAATGGCGTTATTGGCTGGGTGGCCTTCAAGGGCGAGGTCAGCGTTCCATTGTCCATGGACAGCATTGGCTCCCCAGGGATCACTGCCCTCGGCAATGCCACCACAGTGGTGTTTTCACTGACCTTGATCAATACTTGCATCAGTTCCTGACCTTCCGCGGCGCTGCGCGAAAACTCGGTACTGCACCACCGGATTTCCTCTCGATGCCATTCATTCCGGTCGGCCTTGGCATGGCCGCCCAGAATACGGCCCTTCAGTTCGGTGTGTTCGTGGCAATAGCCGTTCTTTGGCAGCGCATCATCTGCACAATCACCGTCGCGCCCCTGTCAGCGTCTCTAGTGTTGGCCTTGATCACCTTAGTCGCTGCTACGCTTGCCGACTTGCGCACTAAACGTGAGATGGTAGAAAGGATTCTACGGGCCCACGCCGCCCCCAACTAGCTTTGTTTGCAACCGTTTCGTGTTTGGTCTCCCATAAGTGTAAGACACTCGAGCGCCCTGTCCCTGTCTACTGCTGGTGCAGTGCCACGTGCGAAGGATCAACGCTTGCCAACTCGAAGGATGACTATTGCGGACTCTGCCGCGGAACAAATTTCCGCCGCAACCAATAGCGAGAATTTTTTACAGAACTTCGCGACACGACGGCCGTCTCCCGCCGAGCGTCAGCAAACCGGAAGAGACCTTAGGCGCAAGGTTCCCCGCCGGGAACACGCAGCCTTCGTCCCTGCTCCCAATCGGGCCAGCCCAATTGAAATTCTGGAGGCACAAAATGCCAGCCGTGCGCAAAAGTTGGTGCCGGTGCGCTTTGCTCGGATGCTCGCCTCTCCCTTCGCCTTTTTGCGCGGCTCTGCTGCGGTTATGGCAGCCGATCTAGCGACAAGCCCTACGACGGAAATGTATGTCAATGCCTGTGGGGATATGCACGTTTCCAATTTTGGCTTGTTCGGTTCCGCCGAGCGGCAACTAGTATTTGCCATCAACGATTTCGACGAGGTTTACCCCGGTCCATGGGAGTGGGATCTAAAGCGCCTGGCCGCCAGCGCAGCGGTAGCGGTACGATTTATGGGGGGAGACAAGCCGCAAGCCTTCGAAGCTGCAGTGAAATGCGTGCGCGCTTACCGCAAGCACATCGCACGGTATGCCGACCTGGGGACACAGCAAATTTGGTACGAGCGCATTGACGAACAAGCAGTGCTGAATGCCCTGAAGTCACAAGCTGGCGACGCCGCAAAGAGCATGATTGCCAAGGCAAAGGCAAAAGGACACAAGCGTGTACTCGAGAAGATGACTGAAGAAGTGGGGGGCGAGTATCGCATCTCAGAGAATGGCCCACTCGTCGTGCGCGAGACGCATTATGACGATGGTCAATCCATCGAGGCCGCACTCGACACCATGTTGCACTCCTACGTTCTCTCGCTCGACTTCGATCGACGGCGCATGCTGTCGCGCTATCGAATTGTCGATATAGCCCGCAAGGTGGTCGGTGTTGGCAGTGTTGGGACAAGCTGCTGGGTGATGTTGCTTAGTGGACCCGGGAAGGATGATCCCCTCTTTCTTCAGGTCAAGCAGGCTCAGGCATCGGTGCTCGAGCCATACTCAGCATACAAGCTGCCCTACTCGCACCATGGCCAGCGCGTGGTTATTGGGCAGCGCCTGGTACAAGGGTCTCCCGACATTTTTCTGGGCTGGGGGGAAATCGGCTCCCATGATTTCTATGTCCGCCAGCTAGCAGACATGACGGGTAGCATGGAAATAGAAGGAGATAATCGGAGGCAGATTGATAGTTTTTTTGAATACTGTGCCTTGTGCGGCTGGGCACTCGCGCTTGCGCATGCCAAATCCGGAGACGCGGCCATGATTTCTGGGTACTGTGGGAAAAGTGCCGTTCTCGATGAAGCGATTGCGAATTTCTCAGTCGCTTACGCCCGCCAAACGGAGCAGGATTATGATCTTCTCGACAAGGCTCGGCGTTCTGGTCGGATTCAAGTTTTCGACGAGCCGCACATCTAGCCCCCGCTGGGGCGTCCCCCAAGATCGCAACTTATGTTCCAATATTCGAATGCTCCGCATGATCAGCCACTTGCATAAAGGCCAAGGCGGGAACCGAAGCCTGTCGCAGATTTTCAGGATCGCTTTCATTGCTTTAGCCGCGACGGCACCACCCGCTACGCAAGCGCTTGCCGATGAAGCAAAGCTACTCAATGATCGGCAGGTATTCACTCTCATGCTTATAGATCAGGGACGGACGCTCGCTCGCCAGGAACTTCTTGCTCAAATTGCTGTGAGCCCAGTCTCTCATCCAGCTGATGCCAGAGTCCTTGGGTGATTTTGA
>NZ_CAMFKM010000028.1 GCF_945957355.1 uncultured Reyranella sp.
CGATCACGCTCAGCATCTCGCGGCGATCGGCGTCGGTGAGAGGGAGATAACGCATTGAAGCTCCTAGAATGCTCTTTGCTCTTTGCTGGGGGCGCGCCACTCCAGTGGCGCGTCAGGGCCGATGTCAGCGAAGACCGCGCCACTGGAGTGGCGCGCCCCCAGCCATGATCAGCCGAGGCTCTTCACGAAAGCCTCGTAGGCGGCTTCGTCCATCAGGCCGGCGAGTTCGCCCTTGTCGGCGAGCTTCAGCTTGAAGAACCAGCCCTTGCCCGTCGGCTCGGCATTCACGTCGCCTGGCGAGTCGGCCAGCGCGGCATTGCTCTCGACGACCTCGCCGCCGACCGGCGCGTAGATGTCGGATGCCGCCTTCACCGATTCGACGACGGCGCAGGCCTCGCCCTTGGCGACCGTGCGTCCGGCGGCGGGCACCTCGACGAACACGACGTCGCCAAGCTGCTCCTGCGCGTACTGCGTGATGCCGATCGTGCCGACATCGCCCTCGACGCGGATCCACTCATGCTCTTCGGTGTACTTGGTCTCGGCCATCTTGATCTCCTATCCGCGGTAGTAGGCGTGTTTGACGAAAGGCATGGGCACGATCTCGGCCGGCACGGGCTTGCCGCGCACCATGAGATCGACCTTGGTTCCATTGGCTGACTGGCTGCGCTCGACATAGCCCATGGCAACGGCGCGGCCGAGTGTCGGCGAGAAACCGCCCGACGTGACGATGCCGACGGTCTTGCCGCCGATCACGATCTCCGCGCCCTCGCGCGCGATCGCCTTGCCCTCCGGCAGCAGGCCGACACGCTTGCGCGCCGAGCCCTCGGCAATCTGCTTCTGCACGACAGCGGCGCCAGGGAAGCCGCCCTGCACTCGCCGTTCCTTGCCGACGCTCCACAGCAGCACCGCTTCGACCGGCGTCGTCGTCGTGTCGATGTCGTGGCCGTAGAGGCAGAGCCCGGCCTCGAGGCGCAGCGAATCGCGAGCGCCCAGTCCGATCGGCTTCACTTCGGGATGGCTGAGCAGCTTGCGCGCGATCGCATCGGTCTGGTCGGCCGGGGTCGAGATCTCGTAGCCGTCGCCGCCGGTGTAGCCCGAGCGCGTGACGTAGCAGCGCGCGCCGTCGATCACGACATAGGCGCCGGTCATGAACTTCATGGTCGCGACCTGCGGCACCAGCCGCGACAGGACTGCCGCTGCCTGCGGTCCCTGCAGCGCCAGCAGCCCGCGCGAAAACATCGGCTCGACCTCGCAGGTGGCCGAGAGATGCTTCTGCATGTGCGCGAGGTCGGCGTCCTTGCAGGCGGCGTTGATGACCACCAGCAGGTGGTCGCCCGTGCTGGTCACCATCAGGTCGTCGAGGATGCCGCCGGCATCGTTGGTGAACTGGGTGTAGCGCTGCTGGCCCGGCTGCAGGCCCGCAATGTCGCCGGGCACCAGGGTCTCCATCGCCTTGGCCGCGTCGTGGCCGGGCTTCGCGGTGAGCCGCACCTGGCCCATGTGCGAGACGTCGAACAGGCCGCAGGCGGTGCGGGTGTGATTGTGCTCGACCAGGATGCCGGTCGGATACTGGACCGGCATCTCGTAGCCGGCGAACGGCACCAGGCGCGCGCCCAGCTCGCGGTGAAGGTCGTAAAGCGGCGTGCGCTTCAGGGGGCCGGCAGGTGCTTCGGTCAAAAGAGTCTCCGTCGAAGTCGCGTTGAACGCGACCAGAGTCGCGCCTTGGCGACGCAAGGACTGCGCCGCTCGCGACCCCCTCTGTCCGGAGACCTGAAAGATTCGCCGGAAAAGAGCCGGCTTACTTCGTCGGTGGGCGTGCGCCGAATGGGGCGCAAGCCGCTTTCCAGAGACCCATCCTCCTGCGGTCCGTTGGCCTGAGAGTTTCCGGGGCCGGTTGCTCCTTCGGCGCCATCCTCGCGGATGGGCTCTCCCACAGGGATCGTTTGGGTGACGCGACCATAGGCAGGCCCCTGTTCGGCGTCCACGCACAAAGGCACGCAGCCCCTCGAAATCGCGGGAAAAGAGATTCCGCACTTGAAATTGAGTGATTGCTCACTTAATAATATGAGCAGTCACTCACTCTTGGAGGTTGGCATGTTCATCCGCCGGTCTTTCGACGAATTTCTCAAGCTGCAGAGCGACGCTCCTCCCGCATCGGTGGCGACCCGCGATTGGGTCATCGATTGGCGCTGGCTGTGCGACACTGAAGGCGACGTGCCCACTTTTCCGAGTGAGCGCTCCCTCATAGACTGCGGCGCATGGGCAAAGCCGAAGAGACCAAAGCCCGCGTAGAGCGCGCGGCCCTCACCCTGTTCGTGGCGCGGGGTGTGGCGGAAACCACGACCCGCGAGATCGCCATGGCGGCGTCGATCGCCGAGGGCACGATTTACCGCTACTTCCCCAGCAAGGAGCAGCTCGCCCTCGACATCTTCCTCGGCCATCATCGCGCGCTGGCCGAGGCGCTGGCGGAGGCCCATCAGCCGGCCACGGACTTGCGTGGAAAAATCGACGCCATCGTCCGCTGCTATTGCGAATGGGCGGACCGGGACTGGTCGCTCTTCGCCTACCACCTGCTCACCCAGCACCTGTTCCTGGCAATGGTGCCCGACGGCACCCCCAACCCGGTCGACGTGGTGCGCGAGGTGATCGTGAACGCCATGACGGCGGGCGAGATCCCGGCGCGCGATCCCGACCTTGCCGCGGCCTCGGCCATCGGCACCGTGATGCAGCCAGCGACCTACAAGGTCTACGGCCGCTTCGAAGGGCCACTCAGCGACCACACCGCGTTCTTTGCCGATGCCGCCTGGGCGGTTCTGGCGACCCCGCAGCGATAGTCCGACCGGATCGCCTGCCTCAATTGTACCGCGAAAGCTCCAGCTTGCCGATCTGGTTGCGGTGCACCTCGTCGGGGCCGTCGAAGATGCGCATCGAGCGGGCCGTGGCGTAGGTGTAGGCAAGACCGAAATCGTCCGAGACGCCGGCACCGCCGAAGGCCTGGATTGCCATGTCGGCGACCTTGGTCAGCATGGCGGGCACCGCGACCTTGATCATCGCGATCTCCGGACGGGCGACCTTGTTGCCGACCGTGTCCATCATCCAGGCGGCCTTGAGCACGAGGAGCCGCGCCTGTTCGATCATGATGCGGGCCTCCGCAATGCGCTCCAGGGTCACCGTCTGCTCGGCGAGCGGCCGGCCGAAGGCCACGCGCGACTTCACGCGCCTGCACATCTTCTCCAGCGTCCGCTCGGCGGCACCGATGGCGCGCATGCAGTGATGGATGCGGCCCGGCCCCAGCCTTCCCTGGGCGATCTCGAAGCCGCGGCCCTCGCCCAGCAGCACGTTCTCGACGGGCACGCGGACATTCTCGAACAGCACCTCGGCATGGCCGTGCGGGGCATCGTCGTAGCCGAACATCGGCAGGCTGCGCATCACCGTGACGCCCGGCGTATCGCGGGGCACGAGGATCATGGATTGCTGGCGGTAGCGGTCCGGATTGCGCGCATCCGTCTTGCCCATGAAGATCAGGATCTTGCAGAGCGGGCTCGTGGCACCCGTCGTCCACCACTTGCGTCCGTTCAGGACATACTCGTTGCCGTCGCGCACGATCGAGCTTTCGATGTTGGTCGCGTCGGACGAGGCGACCGCGGGCTCGGTCATCGCGAAGGCCGAGCGGATGGAGCCGTCGAGCAGCGGCTCCAGCCACTGTTTCTTCTGCGCCTCGGTCCCGTAGTGGGCGAGCGTCTCCATGTTGCCGGTGTCGGGTGCCGAGCAGTTGAAGGCTTCGGGCGCGATATTCGAGCGACCCATGATCTCGCAGAGCGGCGCGTATTCGAGGTTGGTCAACCCTGCGCCATGGTCGCCCGGCAGGAACAGGTTCCACAGGCCGGCCGCGCGCGCCTTTGCCTTGAGTTCCTCCATGATCGGGCTGGGCTGCCATCGGTCGCCGTTCGCCACCTCGCGCTCGTAGCGGTCCTCGTTGGGATAGATATGGGCGTCCATGAAGGCAGCGACCTTTTCCTGCAGTGCCTTGACCTTGTCGGAATGAACGAACTCCATGACGCGCCTCCTGCGGTTGGGTTGACCGCAAGCTAGGCGCGAGCCAACAATGAGGAAAATGGTGGTTCCTCATGGAAATCCATTCATATGGCTCATGAACGCCGCGCCGACCTCGAACTGCTGCGCGTGCTCGATGCGATCCTCGGCGAAGGTGGCGTCACGCGCGCCGCGGAGCGGTTGAACCTCAGCCAGTCGGCGATCAGCCATTCGCTGGCGCGTCTGCGCCTGATGTTCGGCGATCCGCTCCTCAGCCGCGAAGGCCGCAAGCTGGTGCCGACGCCGCTCGCCCGCGAACTGGTCGCGCCGCTGCGCCAGGGCCTGGAGGCGCTGGACCGGCTGGTCGCCGGCGCCGGCCGTTTCGATCCCGCGACATCGGAAGCGCAGTTCACCATCAGCCTGCGCGATCCCACCGAGACGCTGATGCTGCCGGCCATCATGAGCCGCATCGCCCGCGCCGGACGCGGCATCGCCCTGCGCACGGTGCAGGTACGCCGGCGCAACCTCGAAAGCGCCCTTGCCGCCGGCACCGTGAGCCTCGCCGTCGACATCGCCCTGCCGCTGACCGACAGCGTGCGGCGCCAGAAGATCAGTGCGGACCGGCCGGCGGTCGTGATGCGGCGCGGCCATCCCGCCCTGAGCAAGGGCCTGACGCTCGACCGCTATCTCGAGCAGGATCATGTCATGGTGACATCGCGCCGGCAGGGGCCGGGCCTTGAGGATGTCGAGCTGTCCAAGCGCGGCCTCAGTCGTCGCATCCGCCTGCGCTGCCGCAACTATCTCGCGGCGCTGCGCGTGGTCGCCACGAGCGACCTCGTGGTCACCATGGGGGAGCGGTACGTCCCCCTCCTGTCGGCCGGCCTCAAGACCGAGACCGTGGCGTTTCCCTTCCGGATGCCGACCCTCGACCTCTATCTCTACTGGCACGCCTCGGCCGACGGCGACGCCGCCAACCGCTGGCTGCGCAGTCTCGTGGTCGACGCCTTCCGCGACGGTTGACGGCGGTGCAGGTCAGGCCGCGACGTAGACGAAGGCTTCGAGGCCGGACTTCAGGCGCACCGCGACGCGCTTGTAATCCGAGACCTCGTAGGTATCGGCGGCAGCCAGTTCCGCCGCCGTGATCCTCAGCACGACGCCCGGCACCTCGTCGCCAGCATTCCTGGATGGCAGCGCGATCAGGTGATGCGTCTTGCCACTGGTCTTCACCACCTCGGCGTCGCGGATCTCGAGCAGCGAGGTCGCATAGCCCGGCAAGGCATCGGCACGGCCTTCGAGCCGCCGGCCGAAGGTCGCGAGCTGCACGTCTTCCTGTTGCAGCGTGCCGTAGGAGAAGAGCCAGACGTCGGTCACTTCGGTTCCTTTGACATCATCGGAGCGCGCAACTCCAGTGGCGCGCTCCATTGAGCCACCTGGGCTAATTTGAACCTTCGCGGGCCAGCGCGGCGAAGGCTTCGGCGAAGGCCTCGCGCGGGCCGCCGACGCCGGTCTCGTTGAAGATGTCGGCGGTCAGCGACTTCACGGCGTTCTCGTCGATGCGCACGCCGTTGTTCTCGAGGAAGCCGCGCGCGGCCTGCACGGCTTCGTCCATGGCGCCGCCGCGCTTGTAGAGCTGGTAGTAGTCGGGATGGCCGCCACGGCCCAGCGCCTCGGCCAGCACGTCGGTGAAATTCACGACCCGCAGCGACGGATAGATCGCCTCGGCGCCGGACAGCGCGCGATGGCAGGAATGGTACATTGTGACGATCGTGTCGGCGCCGGCTTCGACCGCGCCCATGACCAGATCGCGATGGATCGCCTGCTCGCGCGCCTTGAACTTCGCGGCCTGGCCGCCGCAGGCGTAGGAGAAGCCCGAATCCTGTGGCAACTCGACCAGTTCCAGGTTGGGCACGGCGCGCAGCAGGTTGCGCACGCTCTCGACCGTGGCGCCGATGCCCTGATGCTCGTGGATCACGACGCGGCGCTTCGGCTGGACCGCCACGAAACGCGCCTTCAGCGCCTCGAGGTTGGCCGCGAGGAATTCGCTCACGTGGCCAAGGTCGAACGACGGCTCCTCGACGTCCTTCTCCAGCTCGTCGAAATTCTTGGTGCAGGTCGGGCACCAGGTCAGCACCTTCGAGGCGCCCGACTGGCCGAAGCGCTGGAAGGTGCGATGGCCCATGCGCTCGTACGTGGGCAGGTCGGCCTCCTGGAACTGATAGACACCGCAGCAGTGAGCGGTACCGCCGACCACGTCGAAGTCGAGCTCCAGCGCGTCGAGGATGTCCATGACGTTCAGCACGATGTGCGGCGTACGCAGCACGTTGCAGCCCGTGTAGAACAGCACGTCGGCGGTACGCCGCTCGGCCGGCGCCAGGATCTTCTTCAGCGTCTCGGACGGAAGCTGCATGCTGGCGAGCAACCGCACGGCCTGCGCCATGTGACGGAAGCGGCCGGCTGCATTGGCCGCGCCTTCCTGCACCGGCCGCACGGCCTGAAGCGACTTCATCCTGGCGATGGTCACCCACTGGCGGACGTTGATGTCCTCGGGACAGGCGGCGCTGCACTGGGCGCTGCCATCGCAGGCGCCCAGCCACTTGTCGAGCAGCGGCGCTGCGCCGCCGCCGCTGCGCGTCAGCGACACGAGTTCGCCGACCCGCTGCACCGCCTCGCCGACATCGAGCCCGCTTTCGCGGGCCGTCGGGCAGGCCTCGAAACACTTGCCGCAGGCCGTGCAGCGATCGGCCGCCTGGGCGGCCAACGCTTCCAGCCTGTCGGCATAGGCGCTCATCAGCGCAGGCCCGCCCGCCGGTTGTAGTCGAGCTCTTCCATCGACGGCTTGAGGCCGACGGCGATGCGGTAACTGCCGAGTTCCGAAATCTGGTTGAACGGCAGGGTGAGGTTCAGCTCCTCCTGCGACTGGCCGCGCGGGTTGGCGCTCGACAGCTTGAAATCGGCGGTGAAATCCTGGCCCTGGACGACCTGGCCCGAGGCGCCGATGACGCGCACGAAGTACGGCACGCGCGTCTGGCCGGCGACGACCGAGGGGCCGGCGCTGACCGCGACGCGCATGATCAGGGTCACGTCCATCTGATTGCGCCGCAACGAGCACTTCGTTCCGGCACCGGTCAGCGCCGCTTCGTACTCGACGTCGCGCGGATCGCGGCCCGGTCCCTCCTTGAAATGGGTCAGCCGGCCCGCATCCTGGACCGTGAACGGCGCCGGACAATAGGCGGTCGCGGAGTCCTCGGACTTGCCGCCGCAGGCGGAGACGAGAAGCGCCAGCGCGACAGGCGCGGCGCGGAGATACATTTTGAGGGTCATGCCAGGGTCTTGTGTGTGCCGTCGCAAAGCGGTTTCTTGGAGGAGTGCTTGCAGTCGCAGAGCCAGTAGTCGCCGGCCTTCTCGACCGAATACTTCATCGGGGCAAGCCCGGTGCCCTTGTGGCTGCCGTCGCAGAAGGGCTGGGACTTGCTCAGGCCGCAGGCGCACCACCAGTAATCCTTGCCCGCCTCGAGAGCCACCTTCGATGGCGCCCTGGCCGCGACAACCGGTTCAGTCATGTTGCTTTCCCCGTAGCGGCGGCTTTGTTACGGTGCCGCGCCAATCCGTACTGCACGGACTCTAGGCAATGGTCCGCAGGCCCGCAAGCGAACGGGTCGGCATCGCGTCGAACGAATTTCATGATTGCCCCGAAGAAGCCGCTCACGATCCTGCTCGCCAGCCCGCGCGGCTTCTGCGCCGGCGTCGACCGCGCCATCCAGATCGTCGAGCGTGCGCTGGAGCGCTACGGCCGGCCGGTCTATGTGCGGCACGAGATCGTGCACAATCGCTTCGTGGTCGAGAACCTGGAAGCCCAGGGCGCGATCTTCGTCGACGAACTCGACGAAGTGCCCGACGACCGGCCCGTCGTCTTTTCCGCGCACGGCGTGCCGAAATCCGTGCCGGCCGAGGCCGCCCGCCGCAACCTTCTCTATGTCGACGCGACCTGCCCGCTGGTCTCCAAGGTCCATCGCGAGGCCGAGCGCCACGCCCAGTCGGGCCGGACCGTCGTGCTGATCGGGCATGCCGGCCACCCCGAGGTGATCGGCACGATGGGCCAGCTGCCGCCCGGCAAGGTGGTGCTGGTCGAGGACGTGGCGCAGGCGGAGACGCTTGTCGTCGCCGATCCGGAGAATCTCGCCTACGCGACCCAGACCACCCTGTCGGTCGACGACACGACCGGCATCGTCTCCGCGCTGCGCCGCCGGTTCCCGTCGATCCAGGGGCCGAAGATGGAAGACATCTGCTACGCCACGACCAACCGCCAGGCCGCGGTGAAGGCGATCGCTCAGCGCTGCGATGCGATGGTGGTGATCGGCGCGCCCAATTCGTCGAACTCGATGCGGCTGGTCGAAGTCGCCGCCAACTATGGCTGCGAGCGGTCGCGCCTGGTGCAGCGTGCCGCCGACATGGACTGGGGCTGGCTGGGCGAGGCCCGCCGCCTCGGCATCACGGCCGGCGCCTCGGCGCCCGAGCTGCTGGTCGACGAGCTGATCGAGGCCTGCCGCATCCGCTACGACGTCACCGTCGAGGAAGTGCGTACGACCGAGGAAAGCGTCGTGTTCAAGCTGCCGCGCGCGCTGGTGGCCTGACGTGGCGGTCTACACGGAAGTCGGTGACACCGAGCTCGAAGCCTTTCTTGCCGAATACGACATCGGCCAGGCCGAATCCTTTAAGGGAATCGCCGAGGGCGTCGAGAATTCCAACTTCCTGCTCACGACGACGAAGGGCCAGTTCATCGTCACGCTCTACGAGAAGCGCGTCGATCCGCGGGACCTGCCCTTCTTCCTCGGTCTGATGGACCATCTCGCCGCGCGCGGCATCACCTGCCCGCAGCCGATCCACGGCCGAGACGGCAACGCGCTGCGCACCCTGGCCGGGAAACCGGCGGCGATCACGAGCTTCCTGCATGGCATGTGGCCGCGCCGTACGACGGTCGCGCATTGCGCGCCCGTCGGCGAGGCGCTGGCCGCCCTGCACCTCGCCGGCCAGGATTTCGCGCTCAAGCGGCCCAACGCGCTCTCGGTGGCGGGCTGGCGCCCGCTCTGGGAAGGCTCGCGCCGCGAGATCGATGCACCGCTCGACCGCGAGCTGGGCGCCGAGATCGAGTTCTTCGAAGCCCACTGGCCGCGCGACCTGCCGGCCGGCGTGATCCATGCCGACCTGTTCAACGACAACGTCTTCTTCCTGCAGGACAAGCTCTCGGGCCTGATCGATTTCTACTTCGCCTGCAACGACCTGCTGGCCTACGACGTCGCGATCTGCCTCAACGCCTGGTGCTTCGAGATCGACAATTCCTTCAACGCCACCAAGGCCCGCGCGCTGCTGCAGGGCTATGAGCGCGTGCGCAAGCTCGGCGACGACGAGAAGCAGGCGCTGCCCCTGCTGGCCCGCGGCGCGGCGCTGCGCTTCCTGCTGACGCGGCTCTACGACTGGGTGCACACCCCGCCCAACGCGCTGGTGAAGCGCAAGGACCCGCAAGAATATCTCGCCAAGCTGCGCTTCCATCGCGGCGTCACCTCTCTCCCGGATTACGGATTGTGAGCGAAGCGCCGAAAGTAGAGATCTTCACCGACGGCGCGTGCAGCGGAAACCCCGGCCCGGGCGGCTGGGGCACGATCCTGCGCATGGGCGAGAAGGAACGCGAACTGTCGGGCGGCGACAAGCTCACGACCAACAACCGCATGGAACTGATGGCGGCGATCCAGGGGCTCGAGGCCTTGAAGCGCCCTTGCCATGTCCGGCTGTTCACCGACAGCGTCTATGTGAAGGACGGCGTCACCAAGTGGATCCACGGCTGGAAGAAGAACGGCTGGAAGACGTCCGACAAGAAGCCGGTGAAGAACGTCGAACTCTGGCAGCGCCTCGATGCTGCCCGGACCACCCATCACGTCGAATGGCACTGGGTTAAGGGCCATAGCGGCCATCCCGAGAACGAACGCGCCGACGCGCTGGCCCGCGCGGCCATCGCGACGATCAGGGCGTCGCGCTAACGGGCAACAAGGACCTTACCCCGAGATCTGCGCCGGGGGCGCGCCACTCCAGTGGCGCGATCATTGCCCGCAACAAACGAAGACGCGCCACTGGAGTGGCGCGCCCCCAGCAAAGCACAGCCCTCCTCGGTCTGGTTCAATCCGAAGCGGAAAGACCCTGGAAGATCAGCTCCGCTTCGGCTGTGCCGGAACGGGCTTCTTCTCGACCGGTTTTTCCATCACGAGGTCGAAGCCTTCGCGCGTGCCGTCGCAGGGATTATCGCCCTCGGCGAGACGCCACACCTGCGACTTGCCCGAGCGGCGGAAGTTGAGCAGGCCCGCCACCTTGCAGGGCGTGCCCTTCTCGACCTTGGCGACGCGGAATCCCACCTCGCCGCGGATCTGCACGACGTTCGCACCGATGCGTTCGACCACGCCGTCGATGAAGGCCCAGTCGCCCTCGGTGCCGGGCGCCACGCTGTCGATGCGGCCCTTCACCACCCAGACATTGCCCTGCTTGGTCACCATGAGCTCGCCGGGCTTGGCGCCCTTGATCTTGGCATAGCGGCCCCAGGTGATCCTGCGGGCTTCGGCGAAGAGCTGCGCCTCGGCGTCGGAATCGATGATGGTGCGCTCGACCGCGTGCGGTGCGGTCGGCAGGGGCGAAGACAGGTTCGAGGTCGAGGCGCCCTTTTCGACGACCGGCGCCCGGTCCGGCGGCGGCGCCGGATAGTAGGAGGACGGCGCCTGCGGCGCGGCGGCCGGCTGGGCGAAAGCCGGCGCGGCGAGGACCAGCGCACCGACGAAGGCGATGGAGGAGAGGGCTTTATTCATTTGCAGGCATTTTACCCGAGCGCCCCTCGCGAGGCTATCGCTTCCCGGCCGGCGCCGGCGTCGCCGCGGGAGCCGCCGGCGCCCCACCGGCCAGCCCCGCCTCGGCGCGGCGGGCCGCCGCGGAGCCCGGGGGGACCAGCTTCAGCACGCGGTTGAAGTCGGCGTTGGCCGCATCACGCGACCCGCGGGCCAGATTGATGAAGCCGCGCTCGAGCAGCGCCTCGGAATGGTCCGGCGCGATCGACAGAGCGCGATTCACGTCGACCATGGCACGTCCCGGATCGCGGGCATTGCGCCAAGCCGCGGCGCGCAGGACCAGCGCGTCGATATCGTCCTGCCGGAGGCGGATGGCCCGGTCGAAGTCCGAGATGGCGCGCGGCCACGACTGCATCGCGGCGTAAGAGAGGCCGCGATCGATCCAGAGGTCGGGATCGTCGGTCTTGAGTTCGAGGGCGCGGGTCTGCGCCGCGGCGGCCTTGTCGGCGGCACCGGCCTCCATCCAGGCCTGTCCGGCCTGGGCATAGAGTTCGGCCCGCAGGCCCGGCCGGTCCTGGCCCATGTCGCGGGCGATGGCCTCGAACTGCGCCGCGGCCTGGGCATGCTTGCCCGACTGGAACATGGCCACGGCAACGCAATGACGGGCGCCCATGCCGCCACCTTCGACGATCCACTTCTCGGCCGCCGGCAGCGCCTTCAGCGGCTCCATCCGCGCAAGCTGCATGCATTCGGTGTAGCGGCGGACGTGATCGGGACGCGTTTCCAGCGCCGGCGGTCCGGGCAAGGACTGGACGGGAGCCGGGACGACGGGAATGGGCTGCGCGAGCGACGGCGACGCGGCGAGGAGGCCGAGCAGCGGCCACAGCGGCTTTGCTTTGAACAACATGGTTGAAAAGAACCGTGCCGAGGCGTTCCTGACAAGATGACAAGACGACTTTTCATTTTCGGCCTGGGCTTCAGCGGCCTTGAAATCGCCAAGCTTGCGAGGGCGCAGGGCTGGGCGGTGGCCGGGACCTGCACCAGCGAAGAGAAGGCAGGCAGGTTGCGCGAAGCCGGCATCGAGGCCCACCGGTTCGATGGCTCGACTGCGCTCTCCACCGAAGCGTTCGGCGACACAACGCACGTGATCTGCACGATCGCACCGGGTGAGTCCGGCGATCCGGCGCTGCGGACCTGCCGCGCGCTGCTCGGCCGGGCGCGATGGTTGGGTTACCTCTCCACCACCGGCGTCTATGGCAGTCACGACGGCGGCTGGGTCGACGAGACGACACCGGCTCTGCCGACGCAGCCGCGCAGCCGGCAGCGCCTCGCCGCCGAACAGGCCTGGCGCGACCTCGCGTCGGAGACGAAAGCGTCGCTGCACATCATGCGACTGCCCGGCATCTACGGTCCCGGCCGCAGCACGCTCGATCGCGTGCGCGCGGGTACCGCGCAACGCATCGACAAGCCCGGCCAGTTCTTCTCGCGCATCCATGTCGAGGATCTCGCCGCCAGTGCGCTGAAAGCGACGACACGTGAAAGCGGAACGGAAATCTGGAACGTCGCCGACGATCTCCCTGCGCCGAACGCCGACGTCATCGCCTATGCCTGTGAGCTGCTGGGACGGCCGGTGCCGCCGGCCATTCCCTGGGACGAAGCCGCGCCCACCATGTCGGCGATGGCCCGCTCCTTCTATGCGGAGAGCCGGCGCGTCAGGAACGAGAAGCTGAAACGGGAACTGGGCGTCGTGCTGCGCTATCCGACCTATCGCGAAGGGCTGAAGGCGATTCTAGCTGCTGAAGGCTAGCGCGGTGTCGCAAGGGAGCGCGCCACTCCAGTGGCGCTCATACCTTGGTCACCGACGAATCTTGAGCGCCACTGGAGTGGCGCGCTCCAATGAGATCAATCCACCAACTCCTCGACCGTTGCGATCAGGCGGGCGATGTCGGCGGGGGTGCTGAGGCGATGGTCGCCGCCTTTCACGAAGGTGGTGATGACCTCGGGCGCGTCGAGATGTTTTGCGATCTGCAGCGAATACTCCCATGGCACGTCGGGATCGCTCTGGCCGTGCAGCAGGCGCACCGGGCAGGGCAATGAGAGCGGCTTGTCGAGCAAGAGATGATGGCGGCCCTCCTCGATCAGCTTCCAGGTGAAGACCGAGGGCTCGGGCGAATATTGCGAGGGGCGTTCGAGCCGGCCGTCGCGCTCCAGGGTCGCGCGATCCTCTGGCGAGAGGCCGTTCAGCAGCATGCGTTCGGTGAAGTCCGGCGCGGCGGCGATCAGCACGAGGCCAGCCAGGCGTTCGGGCCGCGCGCGCGCCGCCAGCAATGACAGCCATCCGCCCATGCTCGATCCGACCAGCACCAGCTTGCCTTTCGTCAATCGGTCGATGGCGGCGAGCGAATCGTCGAGCCAGCGGCCGATCGTTCCGTCCTCGAAGCGGCCGGAAGACTGGCCGTGGCCGAGATAGTCGAAACGCAGGAAGGCGCGGCCCGTCCTCCCGGCCCAGGCTTCGAGCGCGACCGCCTTGGTGCCGGTCATGTCGGACCGGAAGCCGCCGAGGAAGACGACCGTCGGCGCACGTCCTTCCGTCGTTGCATAAGCGATGGTGTTGCCGTCGTCGCGCTGCAGCCGCTCGACTCTACCCACGTTGCGCCTCCCGTGTTACCTGCTGCCACCCTTTGATCATGTAGCCAAAAGCCAAGCCCGTGTCCGCGCCCACCCTGCTTCAGATCGTTCCAACCCTGGCCGGTGGCGGCCTGGCCCGCGCCACGCTCGAAGCGGCGCAAGCCGTGATCGCGGCGGGCGGTTCGGCGATCGTGGCATCGCCCGGCGGCAGCATGGTCCCCGACCTGCTGCGGCTGCGCGCCAGCCATATCGAAATTCCGGCTCCGTCCCATCCGGTGTGGGGGCGGTTGACCCTGCCCGGCAAGCTCGCCTCCAGCCTGCGCGAAGCGAAGATCGACGTCATCCAGGCGCGTTCACCCTCCACCGGTTGGGTGGCCCGCGCCCTCGCACGCCGCCTCGGCATCAAGTGGATCGCGACCCTGCACCGGCCGTTCCTCGCCACCGATCTTACAGGACGCCTCGTCGAGGGACGGCAGTCCCGTGCCGATGCGGTGATCGCCGTCTCGCAGCATGTCGCGCGCGATGCGCTGGAGCGCTTCCCCCAGCTGCAGGACCGGCTGGAGATCATCACCCCCGGTATCAACTTCGACCGCTTCGATCCGGCGATCGTGCGCGCCGACCGGCTGATCCGGCTCGCGGGCGAGTTGCGCGTGCCCGACGGCAGCCATCTCGTCCTCTGTCCGGGCCGCTTCGGCGAGGACAACGGACAGAAGATGCTGGTCGAGGCGATCAAGCGGCTGGGCCGCGACGACGTGTTCTGCCTGCTGCTCGGCTCGACCGGCGCGCCCACGCCCTTCGAGAAGGAACTCGAGCGCGCCATCGAGGCGGCGCAGCTCAACGGCCGCGTCCAGATCGGCCCCTATGTCGACGACATGCCGGCGGCCTACATGCTGGCCGACGTCGTGGTGTCGACGGGCGGCGCGCGCCAGGGCTTCAGCCGGGCCCTGGTCGAGGCCCAGGCGATGGGACGCCCCGTGGTCGCCGAGGATGGCGGCGGCGCCGCGGAGACGATCCGGCCCGACGGCGTCACGGGCTGGCTGGCCCCCGCCGGCGTGCCGGCGGCGCTGGCCGAGGCGCTGCAGGCGGCGCTGTCCCTGTCGGTCGAGCGGCGCGCGGAACTCGCGCGCACGGCGCAGGAGCATGTGCGCAGCACCTACGGCCTGGCGCAGTCCAATCAGCAATTGCTGGCCCTCTACCACCGTCTGGCCGCCCGCTGACCTTGACTCAGCGTTGCCCGGCAACTATCTCCGGGCACATGGAACGCCGGTTTTTCACCGCTCCTGCCGTAATCACCACCGTCCGAACTTGATTCGGCCGGGCTCGCACTCGTGCGGCTTCCCGGCCTGGCGTCGTCCGACCGTTCGTGTCGGCGGATGAACTTCGTTCGGAATTTTTTCAGCTGGTGAACACAATGATCAATATTTCCCTGCCGGACGGTTCGGTCCGGTCCTTCGACAAGCCGGTCAGCGGCGCGGAGATCGCCGCCTCGATCGGCCCGGGCCTGGCCAAGGCCGCCCTCGCCCTGCGCGTCGACGGCAAGATGGTCGACCTCGCCCACGTGGTCGATCGCGACGCGAAGATCGGCATCGTGACGTCGCGCGATCCCGATGCGCTCGAACTGTTGCGCCACGACGCGGCGCACGTTCTGGCTCAGGCGGTGCAGGAACTCTATCCCGGCACGCAGATCACGTTCGGCCCCTCGACGGAGGACGGCTTCTACTACGACTTCGTCCGCGACCAGCCCTTCTCGCCCGAAGATTTCGCGAAGATCGAGCAGCGGATGGGCGAGATCGTCGACCGCGACCTGCCGATCGAGCGTTCGGTGTGGGACCGCGCGCAGATCAAGGACTACTTCGTCCAGCACGGCGAGAAGTTCAAAGCCGAGTGGGCCGACGAGCTGCCGAAGGACGAGGAGATCTCGGTCTACAAGCAGGGCGACTGGCTCGACATGTGCCTCGGGCCGCACCTGCCCTCGACGGGCAAGCTCGGCAAGGCGTTCAAGCTCACGAAGGTGTCGGGCGCCTACTGGCGCGGCGACAAGAACAATGCCCAGCTCCAGCGCGTCTACGGCACGGTCTTCTTTTCGGACAAGGACCTGAAGGCCTACCTGCATCGCATCGAGGAGGCCGAGAAGCGCGACCATCGCCGTCTCGGCCGCGAGATGGGCCTCTTCCACCAGCAGGAAGAGGCCGCGGGCATGGTGTTCTGGCACCCGAAGGGCTGGACGTTCTGGCGCACGCTGGAGAGCTACATCCGCCGCCGGCTGGATGCGGGCGGCTACCAGGAAGTGAAGACGCCGCAGCTGGTCGATCGCAAGCTGTGGGAGGCGTCGGGCCACTGGGAGAAGTTCCGCGAGAACATGTATCTCAGCGAGAACGAGGAAGGCCTGCGCGAATTCCTCGCCGACGACGACAAGCGCATCTTCGCGCTGAAGCCGATGAACTGCCCCTGCCACGTGCAGATCTTCAACCAGGGACTCCGCAGCTACCGCGAGCTGCCGCTGCGCATGGCCGAGTTCGGCTCGTGCCATCGCTTCGAGCCGTCGGGCGCGCTGCACGGCATCATGCGCGTGCGCAACTTCACGCAGGACGATGCCCATATCTTCTGCAGCGAGGAGCAGATCGAGAGCGAGACGATCCGCTTCTGCGAGCTGCTGGGCTCGATCTACAGGGACCTGGGCTTCCCGGACTATTTCGTGAAGTTCTCGGACCGTCCGCCGGTCCGCGCCGGATCCGACGCGGTGTGGGACCAGGCCGAGGGCGCGCTCAAGGCGGCGTCCAAGGCCGCCGGGCTCGAACTCCAACTCAACCCGGGCGAAGGCGCGTTTTACGGGCCGAAGCTGGAGTTCGTGCTGCGCGACGCGATCGGCCGCGACTGGCAGTGCGGCACCCTGCAGGTCGATTTCGTCCTGCCGGAGCGCCTGGACGCGAGCTACGTGGCCGAGGACGGATCGCGCAAGCGGCCCGTCATGCTGCACCGCGCCATCTTCGGCAGCTTCGAACGGATCATCGGAATCCTGATCGAAAACTATGCCGGCCGCTTCCCGCTCTGGCTGGCGCCGACGCAAGCGGTGGTGGTCACGGTCGTGAACGACGCCGATGGCTATGCCGAGGAGGTCGCCGCCGCCCTGCGGGCCGCCGGCATGCGGGTCGACACCGACCTGCGCAACGAGAAGATCAACTACAAGGTCCGCGAGCATTCGCTGGCCCATGTGCCCCTGATCCTCGCGGTCGGCCGGCGCGACATGGAAGCCCGCACGGTGGCGATCCGCCGCCTGGGCTCGGAAAAGCAGGAGGTCCTTGAACTCGGGGCCGCCGTCACTAAACTTTCAGAGGAGGCCCGGCCGCCCTTCTAGGGCGGTCCGGACCCCATACCCGCCCCCGGAACCGGGGCTTCAGCACAGGAGAAAGACATAGCAAGACCTGCCCAACAGACTGCGCCCACCCGCGAGGGTCCGCGCGTCAACAACGAGATCCGCGCGGCGCAAGTCCGACTGATCGACGAGAACGGCGAGATGGTCGGCGTGGTCAGCACGCGCGAGGCCATCGAGATGGCCGAAGAGGCAAGCCTCGACCTGATCGAGATTTCGCCCAACGCCGTACCGCCGGTCGCCAAGATCTCCGACTACGGCAAGTACAAGTACGAGGCCCAGAAGAAGGCCCACGAGGCGCGCAAGCACCAAAAGGTCATCGAGGTCAAAGAGATCAAGATGCGCCCGAACATCGACGAACACGACTACGAAGTGAAGATGCGCGCCATGAAGCGGTTCATCGAGGAAGGCGACAAGGTGAAGGTCACCCTGCGTTTCCGCGGCCGCGAGATGGTGCACGCCAACCTCGGCATGGAAGTGTTGAACCGCGTCCGCGGCGAGATGGACGAACACACCAAGATCGAGTCGATGCCGCGCATGGAAGGCCGGCAGATGATCATGGTACTGGCGCCGAAGTAACGGCGCCGAGCCGCGCGGCCCCTACTTCTTCGGGGGCCGCTGCCGCAGCGTGACCGTTCCGGCGGCACGCTGCTCGTCGGGATTGAAGCGCCCCGTGGTCGCGACGGTATCGTCCGGCCAGCTCACGCTGTAGACGGTCTCGCCGGCGAACGACATCGGCCGGTCGCCCTTCGCTGACTGCCAGTAGTCGCACCGCACGGCGTCGCCCGGGGCGATCTGCTGGGCTAGGCAAAACTGGTGCAACACGTAGGGAATGAAGCGGGCGCGGCCCCCTGGCGGCGCCGTCGCGACGTTCAATCCGAAGGACGAGGGCTGCCGGTTGCAGCGCTCGCGCGCCACGATCTGCGATGCGCCGGGCGTCCGCATCTGCAGGCCTTCGAGTTCGGCGCGCAGGGCTTCGAAGGCGCGTGTCCGCGTGGCCTCCGCAAAGGAGGCCGCAACCAGCGCTGCATCGTAGCGACCGATCGCCTCCGCGACCGGGCCTTCCGGATAGCCGGCCCGCGCGAGATCGCGCGACCAGGAGAGCGTTTCGAGCGCACGCACGACCAGTTCGCCGGTCAGGCCCGCGCTGTCGCCCCAGTCGCCCAGCACGTTGGCCGGCGTCCAGCAATATTTCAGGAGATTGTAGCCACCGGCCTCGACCGGCAGGGCCCGCGTCTTCACCACGCCGATCGACCGCGCGACGACGGTCTTCATCAGCAGATATTGCACGCCGGGATTTTCCCGGACCTTTTCCGAACTCGAAAGCGCCGTCAGCGGCGTTGCCGCGGCCTGTGCATTTGCAGGCGGCATTGCCGGGTCAGCCCGAAGGCTGGAGACGGGCGGCGCCTGCAGCTGGGCCTGCGCCGGCGCCGCCGCGAGGAGCGCCATGAGAACGAAGGCTGCCGTCTTCATCATGCCAGGATCCCTAGGGAAGTCGGGGCGGAGAGTGCTAGCCTGCGCCCGTGATCCAACGCATCAGCACCTTCATCGTTGCGGCTGTGTTCGGCGCGACCGCCGCTGCCCACGCCCAGACGCCATCGCCGGCCCCTTCGCAAGCGCCCGCTCCCGCCCAGGCCCTGAACAGCGAGGCCGCCCGGTCCCTCACCGACTTCCAGAATTTCGGGCCGCACCGCGCCTTCGTCGTGGCACCCGACGGGCGGGCGAGCTGGTGGGCCGGTGCCGGCGGCGCCGACCCGACGCAGGCCATAACCTCGGCCCTGAAGCGCTGCCAGGAGCGCACCCAGCATGACTGCAAGCTCCACATCGTCAACAACTACACGGTCACCGGACACGACTGGCGCGAACTCGTCCCGGCACGTTCGGTCGGTGCGCCCGATATCGGCCGGCTGCGGCCGCAACCCTACTGGTCGATGCGTGGACCGCAGCTCGCGACCGGACTGCTCGTCTGGAGCCACGGCTACATGGCCGGCCGGAACTCGACCGAGAGCGCACCGCAGCCTTGGGTCGGCCGGTTCACGCGCCTGGGTTACGACCTCTACCGCTTCGACCGCGAATGGATCACCGACTGGGCAAGCGACGCCACGGCTCTGGCCGACGCAGTCGCCAAGGCCCGTGCGCTGGGCTACCGGCGCGTGATCCTGGCCGGCCAGTCGGCGGGCGCCTGGGTGTCGCTGGCGGCACTGCAGCGCGGCGCCGCGGCCGACGGCGTGATCTCGATCGCGGCAGCCCATCACGGGGTCGTCGAGAAGATGCGCGACCTGACCCGGGCGCGCTCGGAGTGGCAGCACGTGCTCGAAGGCATCAAGCGCGGCCCGCGCCTCATCGTGGTGAACTTCGCCGGCGATGCCTACGATGTCGGCGGCCGCATGGACGACGCCCGCTCGATCCTCGCGAAGAACGGCGTCGACGCCGAGATCATCGACGCGCCGGAAGGCTTCAAGGGCCACAACGCCGCTGATTCCAGCTTCGCGCGCAAGTTCGGCCCCTGCTTCACGGCCTTCATCGAGACGGGCAAGAAGCAGCCCCCCTGTTAGGGCATGTACGACCCGCCGTTGACATGCAGGACCTGTCCCGTCGTGGCATCCGAATCGTCCGACGCGAGGAAGACCGCCGTGCGGGCGATCTGCTCGGGCGTGAGCAGCTTGCCGCCCAGCGGGATGTTGGCGCGGGCCATCTCGACGAGCTCGGCGTCGGTGTTGCCGTAGCGCGGCTGGGCTGTGTCGGTAGTCCCGGGCGCGATCGCGTTGACGCGGATGCCGTAAGGCGCGAGTTCGAGGGCCATCGCCCGGGTCATCGAGACCACGCCGCCCTTGCTGGCGCTGTAGTGGACGCCGCGCACGGCGCCCCGCACCGACTGCGAGGAGAGATTGATGATCGAGCCGCCCTTCCTGCCCGAAGCGATCAGCGCCTTGGCGACGGCGATGGCGGCGAAACAGCCGGCCTTCAGGTTGATGTCCATCAGATAGTCCCAGTCGCTCTCCTTCATCTCGAGCAGGGGCACCCGCGGATACACGCCGGCATTGTTCACCAGGATGTCGGGCGGCCCCAGCACTTTCACCGTCTCGGCGACCATCGCCTCGATCTCGGCGACCTTCGAGACGTCGGTTTTCAGCAGGTGAGCCCTGCGGCCGGCCCGGGCGATGTCGCGCGCCACCGCCTCGGCGCCCGCCCGATCGTCGAGCCAGCTCACGGCCAGGTCGGCCCCCTCGCCCGCCAGCGCCCGAGCGATCGCCGCCCCGATGCCCTGCTGCGCGCCCGTCACCAAAGCCACCTTGCCTGCCAGTTTCATGCGAAAAACCCCGTCAGAGGGCCATTTGGCCCGGTCCCGGCGTGCTTGCACGTATCGGGCCGCCTCTGTATAAGCCCCGTTCCTTCGGGTGGCTTGGCCAATAAGGGCATTGCCTCGGCTGCTTCGTAAGGACTTTCCGGCCGTTTGTTCACACAGGGGGCCGGGACCGGCGCGCAAGCGCTAACCCTTTGAAAAGGAACAAAAATGCCCAAGATGAAGACCAAGAGCGCGGCCAAGAAGCGTTTTCGCTTCACGGCCTCGGGCAAAGCGAAGCATGGGGTCGTGGGCAAGCGCCACGGCATGAGCAAGCGGGGCAACCGCTTCCTCCGTCAGGCGACAGGCATGGCCATCGTGTCCGAGCCGGATACCCGCATCCTCACGCGCAATTTCTTCCCGTACGAGAGGTAACAGACCATGGCACGCGTAAAGCGGGGCGTGGCTGCACACGCTCGTCACAAGAAGGTCCTGAAGCTCGCCAAGGGCTATCGCGGCCGCGCCAAGGCGGCGTTCCGCGTCGGCATCGAGAAGGTCGAGAAGGGCCTTCAGTATGCCTACCGCGACCGCCGCAACAAGAAGCGCGCGTTCCGTGGCCTCTGGATCCAGCGCATCAACGCTGCGACCCGCGAGCATGGCATGACCTACTCCCAGTTCATGAACGGCATCATCAAGGCCGGGATCGAGATGGACCGCAAGGTCATGGCCGATCTCGCCTCGCGTGAGCCGGCAGCGTTCAAGGCTTTGGTCGACCAGGCCCAGGCCGCCCTCAAGTAGTCGTCTGCGCGTAACGCGCGGCTGGCAGAAATCGCAAAGAGGGAGCCTGGACCGCAGGCTCCCTTTTTTCGTGTTCGGTTTCGAGAGTGGGAAAGATGGACGATCTTTCGACGATTCGCAGCGAGGCGCTCGACGCCGTGCAGGCCGCCGCCGATCTCGGCGCGCTGGAGGCCGCCCGCGTGGCGGCGCTCGGCAAAAAGGGCAGCGTCACCGGCCTGATGAAGACGCTGGGCGGGCTGGCGCCCGAGCAGCGCAAGGAGTTCGGCGCGCGGGTGAACCAGCTCAAGGGCGAAATCGAAGCGGCGCTCGAGGCGCGCAAGGGCTCGCTCAGCGCCTCGGCCCTCGAAGCCAGGCTCGCATCCGAGAAGATCGACGTCTCCCTGCCGGTGCGACCCGAGGGACAGGGCACACTGCATCCGATCGGCCAGGTGATGGACGAGATCGGCGCCATCTTCGGCGAAATGGGTTTCACCTGGGCCGATGGTCCGGACATCGAGGACGACTGGCACAACTTCACCGCCCTCAACATCCCGCCCGACCATCCGGCGCGCCAGATGCAGGACACGTTCTATCTGCCGTCGCGCGCTGACGGCACGCCGATGGTACTGCGCACGCACACGTCTCCTGTCCAGGCACGAACGATGCTGAACAAGGACGTGCAGAAGCGCCTGGCCGACGGCGGCTCGCTGCGCATCATCGTTCCCGGCCGCACCTTCCGCATCGACAGCGATGCCACGCATACGCCGATGTTCCACCAGGTCGAGGGCCTGGTGATCGACCGCACGACGCACATGGGCCATCTCAAGGGCTGCCTGGTCGATTTCTGCCGCGCCTTCTTCGAGGTCGACGACCTGCCGCTGCGCTTCCGCCCCTCCTACTTCCCTTTCACCGAACCGTCGGCCGAGGTCGATATCGGCTGCTCGTGGAAGGGCGGCGAACTGAAGATCGGCGCCGGCGATTCCTGGCTGGAGATCCTGGGCTCCGGCATGGTGCACCCCAACGTGATCGCCAATTGCGGCCTCGATCCCGCCGTCTACCAGGGCTTCGCCTTCGGCATGGGCATCGATCGCATCGCCATGCTGAAATACGGCATTCCTGACCTGCGCGCCTTCTTCGACGCCGACCTGCGCTGGCTGCGCCACTACGGCTTCTCGGCTCTGGAGGCCGTGAAATGAAGTTCACCCTGTCCTGGCTCAAGGAGCATCTCGACACCGACGCGACGCTCGTGCAGGTGCGCGACACGCTCACCATGCTCGGCCTCGAGGTCGAGTGCATCACCAACCCGGCCGAGACCCTGAAGGGTTTCATCGTCGGTTACGTGGTCGAAGCGGTACAGCATCCCAACGCCGACCGGCTGAGGGTCTGCAAGGTTGATACCGGCACCGGCATCCTCCAGGTCGTGTGCGGCGCGCCCAACGCGCGCACCGGCATGAAGGGCATCTTCGCGCCGACCGGCAGCTACATTCCCGGCACCGGCATCACGCTGAAGGCCAGCAAGATCCGAGGTGAGGAGAGCAACGGCATGCTCTGCTCCGCACGCGAGCTGCAGCTCGGCGACGATCATAGCGGCATCATCGACCTGCCGGCCGAAACCGTGACCGGCCAGTCGGCGGCCGAGGCGCTGGGCCTCGACGACGCGGTGATCGAGATCAAGGTGACGCCCAATCGCGGCGATTGCCTCGGCGTGCACGGCATCGCGCGCGATCTCGCCGCCGCCGGCCTCGGCACGCTGAAGCCCGTGAAGATGGACAGGATCGCCGGCAGCTACGCGAGCCCGATCAAATGGACGCACGGCTACGAGGCCGCGCCCGACAGCCCCTGCCCCATCGTGGTCGGCCGGCACTTCCGCGGCGTGAAGAACGGCCCCTCGCCCGACTGGCTGCAACGCCGGCTGAAGGCGATCGGCCTGCGCCCGATCTCGGCGCTGGTCGACATCACCAACCTCGTGACCTTCGACCTCAACCGCCCGCTGCACGTGTTCGATGCCGCCAAGCTCTCCGGCGACCTCGTCATGCGCCAGGCGCGCGAAGGCGAGCAGATCCTGGCGCTCGACGGCAAGACCTACACGCTCGATCCCGCGGTATCGGTGATCGCCGATGCGAAGGGCGTGCACGGCATCGGCGGCATCATGGGCGGCGAGGATACGGGCGTCCAGGAAGGCACCACCGAGGTGTTCCTCGAGGTCGCCTACTTCACCCCGATCCGCGTCGCCGCCACCGGCCGCAAACTCGGCATCCAATCCGATGCACGGTACCGGTTCGAGCGTGGCATCGATCCGCAGTCGGTCGAATGGGGAACCGATGTCGCGACGCGACTGATCCTCGACCTGTGCGGCGGCGAGTGCAGCGAGATCACCCGCAGCGGCGTGATGCCGGCCTGGCAGCGCCGCTACGAGCTGCGCACGGATCGCGTGAAGAACTTGACCGGCATCGAGGTCTCGGCCGCCGACACGGCCTCCATCCTCACGAAGCTGGGATTCGGCATCGAGGGCAGCGGCCCGTGGACCGCCTCCGTGCCGTCCTGGCGCCCCGACATCGTGGGCGAGGCCGATCTCGTCGAGGAAGTGACTCGCGTCTTCGGCTTCGACAACATCCCGACGACCTCGCTGCCGAGCCTGTCGGCCACCTCCAGGCCGGTGCGCGATGCCCTGCAGCGGCGCACGCCGCAGGCGCGGCGGGCGCTCGCCGCGCGCGGCATGAATGAGGCCGTGACCTGGTCCTTCCTCCCGCTGAAGAAGGCCGAGCGTTTCGGCGGCGGCGGTGCGGACGTGCGTCTGCTCAACTCGATCGACGCGACGCTCGACACGATGCGGCCCTCGATCCTGCCCAACCTGATCGATGCGGCCTCGCGCAACGAGGCGCGCGGCCTCGCCGATCCGGCGCTGTTCGAGGTCGGCCCGCAATACAAGGATGCGACGCCGCAGGGCCAGCGCACGGTGGCGGCCGGCATCCGCCATCACATGGCGGTCCCGCGCAACTGGGCGGGGCCCGCACGCCCCGTCGATGCCTTCGACGCCAAGGCCGATGCGCTGGCGGTGCTCAGCGCCATCGGCGCGCCGGACACGCTGTCGTCCCAGCCAGGTGCGCCGAACTGGTATCACCCCGGCCGCTCGGGCGCGCTCAAGCTTGGCGATCGCGTGATGGCCTATTTCGGCGAGCTGCATCCCGAGATCGTCGCCGCCGCCGACCTCAAGGGACCTGTGGCCGCCTTCGAAGTATTCCTCGATGCGCCGCCACTGCCCAAGGCAAAGGCCACCAAGGCGCGGCCGAAGCTGGTCCTGTCGGCCTTCCAGCCGCTGGAGCGCGACTTCGCCTTCCTAGTCGACGCGGGCGTCGAGGCGGAAAAGCTGGTGCGCGCCGCGCGCAACGCCGACAAGGTGATGATCACCGCGGCCCGCGTCTTCGATCTCTATGCCGGCAAGGGCGTGCCGGAGGGCAAGAAGTCGCTGGCCATCGCCGTCACCCTGCAACCGGTCGAGCGTACCCTGACCGATGCGGAGATCGAGGCGGTGTCCGACAAGATCGTGGCTGCCGTCGCCAAGGCGACGGGGGCCGTGCTGCGCGGGTAATACGAACGGTACTTTTCTCGAACAAGCGTAGGCGTCAGCAGAAATGACCGACCTGTCGTTGATCCGGAACTTCTCGATCATCGCCCATATCGACCACGGCAAGAGCACGCTGGCCGACCGGCTGCTGCTGCGCTGCGGTGCCGTGACCGAACGCGAGTTCCAGGACCAGATGCTCGATTCGATGGACATCGAGCGCGAGCGTGGCATCACCATCAAGGCGCAGACCGTGCGCCTCAACTATCCGGCGCAGGACGGCAGGACCTACGTGCTGAACCTGATGGACACGCCGGGCCATGTCGACTTCGCCTACGAGGTCAGCCGGTCGCTGGCGGCCTGCGAGGGCTCGCTGCTGGTGGTCGATGCCAGCCAGGGCGTCGAGGCGCAGACCCTGGCCAACGCCTATCACGCGATCGATTCGAACCACGAGATCATCCCCGTCCTGAACAAGATCGACCTGCCCTCGGCCGATCCCGAGCGCGTCTGCACCGAGATCGAGGACGTGATCGGCATCGACACGTCGGAGGCGGTGAAGGTCTCGGCCAAGACCGGCCTTGGCATCGACGACCTGCTGGAAGCGATGGTCAAGCGCCTGCCGGCGCCGACCGGCGACCGCAACGCGCCGCTGAAGGCGCTGCTGGTCGACAGCTGGTACGACCCCTATCTCGGCGTCGTCACCCTGGTGCGCGTCAAGGACGGCGTGCTCCGGAAGGGCATGCGCATCCGCATGATGGCGGCGGCGGCGGCCTACGACCTCGACAAGGTCGGCGTCTTTTCGCCGAAAGCCACCGACGTAGCCGAACTGGGTCCCGGCGAGATCGGCTTCATCATCGCCGGCATCAAGACCATCGCGGACTGCAAGGTCGGCGACACGATCACCGACGACCGCAAGCCGGCGCCCGAGATGCTGGCCGGCTTCAAGCCGAGCGTCCCCGTAGTCTTCTGCGGTCTGTTCCCGGCCGACGCCGCGGAGTTCGAGACGCTGCGAGAATCGCTGTCGAAGCTGCGCCTCAACGATTCGTCGTTCCACTTCGAGCCGGAATCGAGCGCGGCGCTGGGCTTCGGCTTCCGCTGCGGATTCCTCGGCCTGCTGCATCTCGAGATCGTGCAGGAGCGGCTGGAGCGCGAGTTCAACCTCGACCTGGTCACGACCGCGCCGTCCGTCGTCTACAAGATCCGCATGTCCGACGGGACCGAGATCGAGCTGCACAATCCGGCCGACTATCCCGATCCCTCGCACATCGAGAGCATGCAGGAGCCGTGGATCAAGGCCACGATCATGACTCCCGACGAGCATCTCGGCGCCGTCCTGACCCTCTGCCAGGAGCGTCGCGGCCAGCAGGTCGAGCTGACCTATGCTGGCTCGCGCGCCATGGCGGTCTACCGCCTGCCGCTGAACGAGGTCGTGTTCGATTTCTACGACCGGCTGAAGTCGGTGACCCGCGGCTATGCCAGCTTCGACTACGAGATGATCGGCTACGAGGAAGGCGAGCTGGTGAAGCTCACCATCCTGGTGAACGGCGAGCCCGTCGATGCGCTGTCGATCATCGTCCACAAGAACCAGGCCGAGCAGCGCGGCCGGGCGCTGTGCGAGCGGCTGAAGGACCTGATCCCGCGCCAGCTCTTCAAGATCGCCATCCAGGCGGCGATCGGCGGCCGCGTGATCGCCCGCGAGACGATCAGCGCGATGCGCAAGGACGTGCTGGCCAAGTGCTACGGCGGCGACATCAGCCGCAAGAAGAAGCTGCTGGAGAAGCAGAAGAAGGGCAAGAAGCGCATGCGGCAGGTCGGCGACGTGGAGATCCCGCAGTCGGCCTTCATCGCCGCCCTCAAGATGGACAGCCGCTAGACCGGATCTGGTCGGGCGGGATCAGGAGAGCCCGCCACGGCGCCGGCGCGGGCGCGAGCCCATCAGAACGCCGGGATCCGGGCGCCCGAGGTCACGACGCCCGATCCAGACCAGGACGAGGCCCAGCACCAGGAAGGCCGGAACCGCCGGCACGGTGAGCAGGGGCCGCATCATCCAGGTCCACAGCACGCCCGACAGATGGCGCCGCGCCGATGTCTGCGTGTTGCCGAGCGACGCCGGATCGAGATGCGCCCAGAGGCTTCCGAAGGTCGAAAAAGGATAGCTGCCCTGCGACCACCAGGTGAGCAGGTCGTGCACGATGACTGCGACAGCAAGGGCCAGGAACAGCCAGCCTAGGGCACGAAACACGACCATTACTCCCCCAAGCGCCGGTCAGGTAACCCGTCGACCCTAGCCAAGCGGTCCGCGGCGGGGAAGGACGTTGCCCAAACCATCCACCGATGTATAAGAGCGGCCGACCGCGCTTCCCGGACAGGTGGCCGAGCGGTTTAAGGCACACGCTTGGAAAGCGTGCGTGGTGTAACAGCCACCGCGGGTTCGAATCCCGCCCTGTCCGCCATACATTCCGGATTTAGGCTGGAAAATCAGTGTTTTATAAGCTCGCTGATCAGCCTACCCCCCTTTCTACCCACCAGTCGAAAGCCGCACCCTCCTTTACGACAGGTGCTGTCCGGCCGATCGCATTGGCCGCTCGAATGACCAGCCAGCAGAGGAGCGCGTGAAGAAGCCTTCTCCCTGGAACCGGCACATGCAGATTAGGCGCGCAGCAGCCGACAGGCGAAGGCTGCGACGGTACCGGCTGGGCCGCGCACCAATTCCTCAGCCTCGGACACCAGTCGGCAAATTGGCAGAGGGTCGGCAGTTCGCGCGCCGCTTGGAGCGATTGCGGTTCAAGGGTTCACGAGAGGTGCACTACGTCCTAAATGCCCCGCGACAGCTGCACTTTGGGACAAGTCGCAACGAGGTTGCACAGTTTACCGCTGGAATTAGGAAGCTTTTTGGAGCGCTCCTGCGCGTCTATCTGGACTTCACAGATGTCCAACTCGCCGCGCCGGCTGCTGCGCTCTATGTTGCGGCGGAGATCGATAGGTGGCGGCAGCACCGTAACGTTTGGACCAAACCTCGCGTTTACGACTTCGCCGCCTGGGCGCCCTCAATCCGTCGCTACTTCCGAGATGTGGGATTGTTCGAACTCCTCGAAGTAGCAAACCTGCCGGATGACCCGCCTTCCGCATCTCCGACCAAGGTACTCCGGATGCGTCGGAATGATTCGGTCGATCCCGCGAGCGTTGTCCAGCTTCGCGATGAGCTGCACACTCTCTGCGGCAGCGTGCCCAACAGCCTGAACTTCTTCGACGCTCTTTGCGAAGCGATGAACAATGTAATTCATCATGCTTACAAGGATCCGGATCCGGACGATTGGCCTCGCCTTCATAACCGCTGGTGGATGACGGCAGATTTCGACCCGAAGAATGGACAACTTCGCATCGCGTTCCTAGATCAAGGCGTAGGCATCCCCGCTCGCCTTCCCAGGAGTGGGCTCTGGGAACACCTGGAGGGATATATGACGCAATTTTTCCCAGGCAGGAACGACGACGCTTCACGAATCCAGGCGGCCCTCCAGTATGGCAGATCCTCGACAGGCCACCAAGGGCGCGGTCAAGGCTTCCACGACATGCAGATGTTTGTCGATGGAAGTCCGCATAACTGGATGAGAGTGTTGAGCGGCTTCGGAGAGGTATTGTATCGTGACCGGCAGTGGGTATCGACGCAGCACGCGGAGCCCGTAGTCGGCACTATAGTTGAGTGGTCGCTGTTGGTTCCAGAAGGATGATGGTGCTTTGACGGTCGAAATCAACATTGCGAGGGACTTCAGCTCGACGCCCGTCGGCCGCTTCCGCGAAGATGGGACGCATACGGGGCAGCATTTCCGTGAGGATTTCCTTATCCCACCCTTGGAAAAGGGTGAGGACCTCATCATCATTTTGGATGGAACGGCGGGCTATCCTTCCTCATTCATCGACGCGGCCTTTGGGGGACTTCTGCGATTGGGTCGCTGGTCATCGAAGGAACTGCTGCGTCGTGTGCAGATCCGCGCCGACACGCCCCAATATGTGCCCTATCGTGATCGAATAATCGGGGTTCTTTCGGCAAATCGGTAATGGCGACGCCTCCGGATCCGACGCAGCAAAGTCTTCTATGGCAGGCGACGCAGTACATTGCCGCGGCGCTTGCCGGCGGCGCCATCAGCGGTGTTTTCAGCTACTGGGCTGGGCGCGTTTCAAAAACCAAAGAACTACTAACAACTGATCTGAGCGAGCGGGCCAAGGAGTTCCGGGAGCTTGTCAGCACGATTGAAAAAGACGCCGTCGCGTACTGGCGACAGGACCAGTCGATTCTTGCGGCTCAGATTGGCGACGACCTCCAGGCCAGCCTTCATCGCATGCAAGGTCTTCGTACCTATTGCGAGGCAGTATGCCGAGGCTTCGGGTCCTCGCAAATTCGCCAGCTGGAAGACCAGTACTGGGAGGCCATTACTGGAGGCAGCTTCCAGGGTATGAAGCGCAAGGCTGACGAAAGCCGCGTTAGATTGATACGCCTAGTTGCTGCCGATCTGACTGCCGTCGCATTGCGTGCTCGTCGGGCTGACCTCTTCGTGATCGGATCCCGTCTGAAAGGCCAGTAACCGAGCTCCGACTGCTTTCGGCGAGGTCAATACCGCGCAACTACGCGACGGATCGTATCTTATCGACGGCCTCAATTGGGATTTGGCCGCAGCCGTTCAACTTCAGCTTTCCGGCCACGATGTAGTTTCGGACTGTCTTGGAATGCACACCAAGCATCTCGTCGGCTTGGGCCTGGGTGGCAAAGCCGATCAGCTTGAAGCCGTAGTCATGCTTCCAGCCCGCATGAGCATACCAGCGGTCCGGGCCACCAGCGATGCGATCAGCGGCCCCTTGCCACTCGGCCGCGTCGGCTGCCCTGAAGGGTTCCTCGCGGCGCAGGCGTGCGACAAAGGGAAAGGCGCGGGTCTTGATCTCGTGACTGTTCGGGCTGCGCTGGACCATGTCGATCTCCGGGTAGGCTGCGGCCCCACGCCCGCCACCCAGTTCTGTCTCGCCCGGAGTCGTAGCGCCTGGGGTCGGCCGGCGTCTGCCGACGAGTCCGCATGCCGTCATGAGCGCGGCGCGATTCGTCCGCGGCTTGCATTGCTGGCTACACCATGGATTGCGGGAGTGGCTGGCGCTTACAGGAAGCGCTGAACCACGCGCGCGAGGATGAGCATCAGCACCAGGGTCTCGGGCGCGAGGTGGAAGCGGAAATAAAGGCCGCGGGCAGTGACAGCAAACTCGATCATTGCAGGCTCCTTGCGATGGACGACGCGCGAACAGGCGCGACCATTTGTAGGGACCTCATGAACCGGACTTCACGAATGCAAGGCGAATCTCTGCGGCCAACGTGCTGCTAGCAGTGCAGGTTAGGAAACCGGCCCGTCGAAGTAATTGCTGCGCGCCTCCCCCAGCTCTGAGAATGCGGCATCGAGCTTGTAACTATCCCAGATGACCCGCTTGCCGATCCGGAACGGCTTAGGCATGCGACCGTCCGCCACCAAGGTGTCGAAGAATGAGGTGCCGACGCCGACATAGCGCGCGGCTTCCTCACGGCTTAGGCCGCGCGGCGGGTAAGAGTACGAATCTCTCATTGGCGTTGCGCCGCTCGCCAGTCCCATGCCGGCACGCAATCATGCCGATGCACGCCTAGCCCTTCCCTTTTCGCCAGTGCCTCTTGGCCTGCATAGTCCGCGCTGTACCGAAGGAAGGCCCAAGCATACCCGTCGCGGACCATCATCGCCCCCAGATCCTCGCCGCCCGCCCGGCAAACCGCGACCGTCCGGCCATATCGATCGGTGTCCTTCCTCTCGCAGATGACATTGCGGCCAGAAATCAGGGATTGCAGATGTGTGGTCGCGAGGCGCCCCGCGGCCCAGCCGTCCGGGCAGTCCTGCTTGGCTTCTGGCGCGTCGATTCCCCAGAGCCGATAGGTCACGCCGTTGACCTTTAGCGTGTCGCCATCGGTGACAGTCTGCGCAAGCACCGTAGCGGGAGTGAACAACAGGCCAAGAACTGCCTGCACCAAGATCAAGGTCCAGAAACGCACTACCCCTTCTCCCTCTCTCTTCGGCGGCAGCCTAGCAGCATGGGCGCTCGGTCAGATCTCCGTCGCACAAGGCGCCAAGAATGGAGCGCAAGACCTTAGCCCGAAGAGCGCCGTCTCCGCTCAACGTAAGGTTGACGGGCTGGCCGCTGTTGGCAATGCTCGGCCTGTGGGAATTTGGGGGAGAGCACATTGAAGACTTGGGCAATTCCCGCCGCGTGCGGCGCGCTATTGGCTTTGCTTTCTGGGCCCGCAAATGCAGAGCAGATACCTGGCTCTAACCGTGAGGTCGCCGGCTGGCAGATGGGCGCTTACACCAGCACGCGCGGCCAATTCTCACACTGCGCAATGTCAGCAACGTACAATAGCGGCATTACGATGCTATTCTCGATCTCCGGAGACTATACGTGGCGAGTAGGATGGACCCATCCGCGCTGGCAGTTCACCAAGGGCCAGCAAGTCCCGATCGCAATCTATGTAGATGGGGCTGGTCCTCACAACCTTCAGGCGGTTGCGCGAGATGCCACGGTCGCGACGGCAGAGCTTCCCGCCAAGAGCACTGTCTTCAACTTGATGCGCAAAGGCTACCACATGAAGGTGTACGCCGAAGGCCAAACGTATGGGTTCAACCTTGACGGCACGTATGCCGCTCTCACCGAGGTTCTGAATTGCGCCAGCCGCTACTCGGGAAATGCTCCAGTTCAGCAAGCCGCACCGGCTCCACTCGTTCCTCATAACGCTGGATCTCAGGGAAGTGCAGTCACGCCCGAACAGAGACTAGAGGCGACGAAAGTGGTGGCCAACATACTTGCTCAAGGGGACATGTCGAATTTTCGCATTCTCACCAAGAAGGAAATTGCAGAACTCAACAGCGACTATTTGTCGGGATCGGACGTGGTGTGGCGGGCGGAAGGACTCATCGGCACCCTCAGGATACTTCCGAACAAGAAAGTGACGCTTGAGGAAGTGAATGCAACCATCATTGGAGATGACGCCAAGGCTTGCAAAGGCAAATTTGCATCCGGCTCGGTCGCTGACGAAAGATCAAAGGCCGTGCTTCGCTTGTTCACGGCTTGCGAGGAACAAGGCGATGTGTTCGATTTCCGCTATACCGTCGTTCCGGCGGGCGACGGTACACACTATTTGTTCACCACATTTGGAAAGGCTGAGCGCGGGGAGAGCGCCGGCCGGGTGGCCAAAGTAGAATCGGCGCTGCGCCAAGCAGTCTATGAGGTAATGAAAGAATAGGCAGTGCCAGCACGTCGGGCACTCGTCACGCTGCTGCTGATTTGGGCGGCTCCCGTGGCAGCCGCGGACTACACGCCGTGGCCTAATCAGTCCGCTCCGCCGGCAACGACGTTGACATGGGGCGAAGCGGCCCAGCACGCGCGCTCCTGCTGCAAGCGCTGCACCAAGGGGCAGCCTTGCGGCGATACCTGCATCAGCACCAAGAAGACCTGCAGAACACCGCCAGGGTGCGCATGCTGAAAGGGTGCCCGGCGAAGGCCTAAATTCAGCACCCTCTCGACCATCGACCATATGGACTAATGATTAGAAGGCTGCACTCATGGCAAACACCACTACCTCTAATCCACCGAAGGTATTCATTTCCTACAGTTGGAGTAGCCCAGAACACAAGGAGCTGGTTCGCTCCTGGGCCGATCGGTTGATGTCGAACGGCGTCGAGGTTGTCATTGATGCTTACGACCTCAAGCCGGGTGACGATAAACACGCCTTCATGGAAAGATCGGTTACCGATGCCTCGGTCAGTCATGTGCTAGTAGTTTGCGACAAGCAATATGCTGAGAAAGCAGACGCCCGACGCGCCGGGGTTGGAACAGAGACGCAGCTGATATCGACCGAAGTCTACAAGAAGGTAGTGCAATCGAAGTTCATTCCGATCCTTTGCGCTTTCAATGAAAATCATGAAGCCCTACTGCCGGCCTATCTTGCCGGAAGAATCGGAATTGACTTTTCGACAGCGGAGAAGACGAACGAGAACTGGGAACAGCTTGTACGTGAGATTTATGGAAAGCCCCGATTAGTCAAACCCGCTTTAGGGCTTCCTCCCGCCTATCTGCAGGAAGAGGCTTCGACCAATATGTCGCCGGTCAGGGCCAAGTTTGAGGACTTAAAATCGGCGCTACTCACGAACCGCCACGGCATTGTTCGATATCGGAGTGCATTTCTGAACGCATGCATTGAATACGCGGACGTACTTCGAATCCGTGAACGTCCTTCCGAAGAGAATTTTGGCCAGAAGGTCATCGAAGATTTTCGAAAGCTTGTGTCCGCCCGAGACCTAATTGTGGACTGGGTTCTCCTAGAGGCGGAACTGCCCGGAAGCGCCGATTTCCCGGATGCGCTTTGTCAAATGCTTGAGCGCCTGAAAGGCGTGAGCGCGAGACCTGAAGAAGTAACCAGCTGGAACGACGCATGGTTCGAAGCGCATCGACTATTTGTCTATGAGACGTTCCTCTACGTAGTGGCAGCTCTCCTAAAGACACACTCATACGTTACGCTTCGCGAGATACTTTCCTTCCACTACCTGAAGGCGCCTACGGAGAGGTACGGTGATACGAAGTTCGAGACCTATGAAGCATTCTATGCGTACTCGCGCACGCTTCAGACAGTTCTGGGGGAGCCAAAGAACATTCAGCTTTATAGCCCTGCAGCCGAGCTGTTCAAGATGCACGCGCAACGAGCCGACCTTCCCTTCGAATCATTGATCGAAGCAGATCTTGTGCTTTTTTTTGTGGCCCTTGCGAGTTCAGACAAGCACTGGTTTCCACAACTTATGTACTATGCGGACCGCTACCGAGAGTTTCCACTTTTTCTGGCCGCAACTCGAAAGAAGGGGTTCAGTGCTCTGGCTACTCTTACGGGCTTTTCCAGTGCCTCTGCGCTCAAGGAGGCAGTCATGAAAGGTTACGAGCGCAACAGGGTCGGAGAGTATCGGAACTTCTGGCAAGACACCCTACTGCGGCCTTTGAATCTCGACAATCTTGATACTCTTTGAACGCTGGCATGGGCTCTCAGCAACATTCACGAGCCCTCCGCTCCATCATCTGGGTAACGCGACGTATAGCGCTCCTGAGGTGTCCTCCACTCCAGAAATGGCCCAAGAGGGTCAAGGTCACCAAGGAAGAATCGAGCTAGCGCCAACCTCTCAAGGGTTCTGCTCTTGTCGGGTTCTGGCAACGCCGCCGCGCGCTCGGCTACCTCCGAGAGAAACTTCGCGGTGTTAATGAGATCGGACCAACGCGAAATTACTGACTGAAGTTCGGCCTTGCTGTCCACGACCGATTGCTTAACGCTCTTTCGGTCTGCGTCTCGTTCTCTGCGGCGCTCCTCTTCCTCCCATCGTCGCCGCTGAGCCTCCCTCGCACGCTCGGCTTCCGCCAGCTTCTCCACAATAACAGGCGCGGCGGCTTCAATGGCGTGGATAATCGATCGTAGCTGGCCGTCTAGCGTTCGCGCTTTTTCTTCCTGCCAGCTATTCGACCATGTCGCCTCGTAGTACGGCGAATATGCATCAATCCTGATACGTCCTGATGGCAAGTCACGGGTCGTGGTCCAGCTGTGATCAGTTTGGAACCGCCCACGCGGCGCTACGTATTCGCTCTCTCGTACATACTTGCCGTTCGCGTACCGCATTGCCACGTTTTCAGACATCTCGACGATCGAGAGGCCGATTGCGACAGTCCCGACGTAGACCACCGTCGGACTTTGGGGAGCCCAATGACTTCGCCGCCAGCGAGCACGCTCCTTCTTCGGGATTATCTCGCGTTCGTCTATTCCTTCGCGGCGATAATGCCCAACGTGAGGCGCGAGAGCGACTCGATAGCCTGCCGCTGACAGTTCGTTAAACAGGTTATTTGCAAGCGCGAGTGCCTTCACAAGGCCGCCCTTCGAAGTCGTCACATCGACAAGCATCTTCTTGAACGGCCTTAGATAATCACCGTCCTCGATCGGCCGGCTGTTTTCAAAGTGCGCTCGGGCATCACGGATCAGCTCGTGGATCTGATCGCGAGCACGACGAGGCTTTCTGACCCGAGGGGGCGTGCTTGCTTGCGGCTTCGCCAGAACGACCGGCCCGCCTTTCCCCGTCCAACTCTCTGGCTCTCCTGGTTCAGCCGGCGGGAGCAGAGCCTTCGCTGGAGCCTTGCCCACCGCCAGTTTCGCCCAATAGCCCCGCCCAGGGCGCGGCACATTCAGATAGTCGCAGATGCGAGCTAGGTAGTTGCTGGAAACCTCGAACCTGCCTGCGACTGTGGTCATTGGTTCAGACCATACGAGGCGGTACAGCTCATCACGCGAAATCACAGCACCTTCCTCCGAGGAAAATCTTGCTTTGGCTGCATCGCCTGTGCGGCCGGACCTAAGCCCGCTCCACCCACAACCCGCTTGTATGGACCGCCTTCTCCATACCAGCCAGCTCCAACGCGGCCGGTCTTTCCTCCAAGTGCTCCTCCCCCCATCGCAAGCACTTAGCGGCCTCTGACGTCGGAGGTGGGTTAACCGCCTGTAGGTGCTTCACGAACGAGTTCATCTGAGCAATCCGCCGCAGATCGTCTGCCATTTCACAGATGAACTTGGCGCGTTCCTCGTCCTTGTCGTCGAGACGCTGAGTTTCCCTCTCGGCGAGACGTTCTGCCTGCCGCCTCTCCACCTTCTCCCGAACGGCCTTGTGGGAAGCAGCATGGGCCACCGCCTCCGCTAGGATTTCGTCTGCCCGTTGTTCGACCTTCGCCAGCCGTGTGTCCGTAAACTTGCTGCGCAGCCCATCCATCACGCCGAAGCCGATCGACACCGAAAGTCTTCTGCTGGGCCGGTACATCCACGGATTGACGAAACCGTAGCTGGCGACCTGAAGAGGATAGCGCTCCTCGAACACGCGCCGCCGCTCTAGCTCCTCCACGTCGGGCGGGGCGTCGCTGAGCCGGAAGGTCTCGCTTATTTAGAAGGGCAGCTGCACGTCATCGATCTGAAGCCGCGCCGACGCCGAACGCGTAACGACGGCATACCCAAGGGCCTCCGCCCTCCCGATAATGCCATCCAGCACGGTCAGTGACCGGTCGACCATCTCGGACGACACGCTTACGCCGGCAACGCCCGGGCCTCCCACTGTAAGCGCGCCGCGGCGGTCGGGAATAGCCGCCGCCAGTGCCATTGCGGTAGCCTGGACGCAGGGGTGGGCGAGTTTCCTCGGAACTGGCCCGCCAACGAGCGCGGCCTTGGCTGCCTCGCGCTTCGCCGCCAGGTCTGCCGCGGGCTTCCGGGACGTGGCGTTGAAGGGGACGTACTGGGAGCCAGCATCATGCGGCAGTGGCGTGGGTGCCGATAATCTCCAGGGTGACGCCATCAGCCCGCGCACGTTCGTACATGGGCTCCCAGATGCTCGCCCTGCAGCAGGCGAACCGGTCGACCAGGGGGACCGTCCCGCCGCCCTTGAAGGCGCGACCCATCGGCGTGCAGGACCAAGGGACGATGTCCGACGGCAAGCCATTCGCCCGGCGCCACGCCCGCGAGTCTGTGTTGATGCGGACGAACGACGGCACCATGGCCTCTACAGCGCCCACGATTTCCCGGGTCTCGGGAAGCAGGTCGCCGGCATCCGCGTGGTAGACCGTGAGCCGCCCCCAATGGGAGCGCAGCAGGTAGAGGAGCGCCAGGCTGTCCTTACCGCCGCTGAAATGCAGGCCGATGCGTTCGTGCCGCTCAATGGGGGACATGTCGACGACCAGGGCCGGCTTGGTGGCGGGGTTCGCCATCGACCGGAGTCCTACGAAGGTCAGGACGTGATGGCCACCCTCCATGGGCCCAGTGATGCCGAGGTTTCCCGCTGGATCGTGGACTATACTGCCCCCGCACGCGACGACGGCGTGAGGCATGCCGTTAGAGCCCATGCCCATAACAATGCAGTGCACGCCCGGATTCATCGTTCCTAGCCACTCCAGGATCGTTGGCAGAGGCAATTTGAGCACCATGACAATGGCTTGTAGCCCCCTGGCCGCGAGCCACGCCCGTTCATCGTCCCGCCATTCTGGCTTGGCCTGTCGGTCCTGAATGAAGTGCGGCACCTGCTCGGAAGGCAGATCCAGGATGGAGGCCAAGCACGCACGGTAGCAGTCGCCCCATCGCCCGTTTGCCGGATCGTGCCAGTTGGGGATGCAATGTACAGGGGTCACGGCAACTCCCCAGCCGCCATCTGCTTGTGCAACTGCGCGCGCTCTTCGACCGACGCCCGCCGCAGCCGGTCGGCAAGAGCCGGGTCGGTCTTGCGCACCTCTACCTCGATGGCAGCCTCCAGCTCGGCGTCAGACATCTGCTCGATATACTGGCGTGAACTTTCCCGGCCACGGTCCATGCGAAGCATCCGGCGCCGCAGCGCAATGATGCTCATGCTGAGCCTTCCGCCTGCCTTTGCGCCCGATCACGCTCCACACGTGCTCGGCCGGCCTTCAGCCTCTCGTAAAGCCTGCGTTCGGCCCGGGTCGCATCGGGACCGGGCTCGCGAAGCGGTCGCATGGGCAGCGGACCAGTGTTGCCCGCCCGGTACCATTCGCGCGAACGCTGGCGGGCGGCAGCGAGGGTTTCGTTGATCTGCTTGTTGATGGCTTCCGTGCTCATGGCCCCTCCTGCAAGTTTCGAGATACGTCGGTTAAGGGTGCTGATGGTCATGCCGGCATCCCCGGCGAAATGATGGACCGAAGGATGATCAGATCCTCCGCAGCGGGTGGGGGCTGGTCCGGGTTCTCTGCGCACCATCGGGCAATGACGGCCTCTGCCGACTCGCCCTCGTCCCGCTCGACCAGGAGCCGGATGACCCTTCTTGGGCCCACTGACGGTCTAGCCTTCTCCAGCGCGTTCAATCGCTTCGTCATGGTCGTCATTTGCGCTCCTGTTCCAAGGCGGTGATTCGGGCTTCAAGCTCAACGGTCTCGATTGCACGGCGCTTACCCTCCAGGACGGCAGAGACGGCCTGAGCCTCGTCCGGTGTCAGGTCGCCGTTCGCCATGGCGCCCGCGACCGTCCCTAGGGCCGACACAACATCGGCCGCGGTGGAGACGGGCGGTAGGGCAATCGATACGGGGCGAGACTTGCGCGCGGGCCAGACACGGCTCAGCACGATTTCAGCGGCGCGCTGGTCGCCGTTCTTGGCCAACTCAAGTTGTTTGCGGAGCACGGCCTCAGCGTCGTCTCCGGCCATCTTGTCGAGGAGCAAAGTTGCCTTGTTCCGGCTGCCCTCTGGCCGACCGGGGCCGCCGGGGTTGCCGGGCTGGAAAGGCTTGCCGCGGGTTTTTGCTTCGTTTTTGGACGTATCAGCCTTGGCCACGCATTCCCCCGTCATCGGTAATGGTCAGCCGCGCGGTGTTCTGGTCGTAGATGCCCTTCACCGCTCCCGGCGTGCCCAGCTCGCGGTAATAGCGGGACTTCACGACGGCGATTTCCGCCTCGGTGTCCCCGGTCTTGCGCCAGACCATGACGCCGAGATCCGCCTTGTTCGCCCAGTGGGCGCTATCCGCGATGTCGTAGAGCGTCGGCTTGGGGTATTCGCCATCCCGGTTGCGCTGCATTTTGGCCGGATGGGCGACGACGGCGACATGGACACGGCGCTTGCGGGCAAAGCGCTTGATCCGCTCGATGGCGACGCCCGTGTACTCGGTGGTCGTCATGCCCTGTGGCCGCTTGTGCTCCAGAGCGTTCCACGGGTCGATCACGACGGCGAATGGATCGAAGCGGGTGACCGCGGCGCCCAGCATGTCGAGCAGCCAGTCCAGCGACGCCTCGGTGTCGTCATCGGGTACCAGGAACCGGAAATGCTCATCGATCCAGGCGTCGGCCGCTTCCTTCTCGGCCGGCGACATGATCGTTTCCGGCTTGCCGGCATGGAAGGTCCGGAGGCTGGTACGGTGGTCGGGCTTACTGCGCTGTTCGAAGCTCGCCCAGATGGTCCGGAAGCCGCGTGCCAGGGCGAGGCGGCAGAAGACTTCGTTGGCGAAGGTGGTCTTACCGGCGCCAGGGACGCCCGAGATGATGGTCAGGTCACCCCGGCGAAGACGCATGTGGTCATCGAGCCCCAGAATGCCCGTCCCGAATGCGGGATTGATCGGCGGCTCGGGCAACTCGGTCATGCTGTAGAAGCCCGGCATGGAGTACCAGCGGGCCCGGGCGATGGTCTCCTGTACGCCGCGCGCCTTGAACCTCCGGAGCGTGCTCGGCAGATCCGAACAGCCTTGCGGATAGGTCACCCACTGGCAGCGGACCGGCCCCAAGGTGTCGGCAATGTTGGCCCGCAGCGCCTGCCCGTGCTCGTCATCGAAGGTGCATATCACCGCGCGGGGAATATCCCTCAGCAGGTCCGCAGCGGCCTCCAGGTGAGGCTGCCGCCCCTTCCCGGCGACCGAGGCCGGCAGCCCTACGCAGCGGCGGAAGCCGGCGGCAAGAGCGGCCCAGCATGCCATCTCGCCCTCAACGACAATCAGGGGCTCATCGGCCAGCGAGGCGTCCCGCAGTACGTCGCCGTTGTAGAGCGGCGGGACGCTCATCCCGAGCCAGCGGCCACCCTGCAGGCCCACAACGCCCTTGGCGAACGTCCCGGTGTGGATGGCGACGACCTGCCCCTGCTCCCGGTACGGCACAGCGAGCACTCCCGGATGGTCGGCCAGCTCACCCACGCCCAGATCCAGCTTCAGGAACTCCTCGGCATCGAAGCCGCGCGCCTCGATCGCCGCGAGAGATTCGATACCCGGCGGCCGGATGTAGTTTTGCAGCAGCTCGCTCATGGCATGCCCTCCGCCCAGGTGCTGCGCGGGGACACTGGACCGGGCATCGGCATGTCGCCGCCGTAGCCGCCTTCCACGAGGCGCCGGAACTTCCTGGGGGACGTTAGGAAGTCGAGATTGCAGCGCCAGCCCTTGTGCGCCTCGTCTCGCGGCGTCTTGCCGGTGAGGAAGCCGCTGGCCTCAGCCTTGGCGAGCCCCGCGCGCCACCCATCGAGCCCGTCCCATTCTTTCAAGATCCGAGACAGGGCCTTGCGGCGGTCATCGTCGAGTTTGCGGGGAATGCTCCAGCCATGACGCTGGGCGGCTTCGCGGTAGAGGGTGAAGGCCTCGGCAACAGGATCAGCTTCCGGCTCTCCGGCCGACACGGCCGCGCCAGCGTCGTGTTCGTGATCGTGATCGTGATCGTGATCGTGATCGTGATCGTGGGTCGGCATACCGTTCGCGGAACCGTCGCCGATACCGTTCCGCATACGGTCTATGAAACCCTCCGGGAACCGCTCAGCGCTGCGCTCGATGACGTCGAGAAAAGCCTTATAAAACGGGGCTTTCCGGGGCACCGCCTCAACGAATGGCATCAGCGATTTGCCGACGTTGATGTTGGCGATGGGGTTGTGATCGAGGAAGCCGGGAATGAAAACCCAGCCCGTCGAGTCGTCGTGGTGCAGGAAACCTATTCTCGACAGCTCGGAAACCGTCTTGCGAACGGTTGCCGGTACCGTTCCCATATCCTCTGCGATGTAGGCGATGGGCAGGCGGAAGCACCCGATGCCGTTGGTATGGGGCGAGGTCAGGCAGTAGAGCGCCAACTCGCGTGCAGCGGCGCTCAACTCCTTCTCCTTCGCCCAGGCCCAGAAGCCCGGGCGCACGATGTTGTAGCTGCGGCTCATGGGGTGGCGTGCTGCTCGTGATGAGCGACCGGAGCCGCGACCGGCGCAGAGTTTCCCGAGACACGCTCTATCCTGCTGCGCAAGACGTAGCGCGCGTGGTGGCCGGCATAGGGGCCGCCATGCGCCTCGGTGACCGTCTCGATCACGATGCCGCGCTTCTTCAGCTTGAAGACGTAGTCGCTCCACCTTGGGCCGGGGTGGTCTATCGGCGTGCAGCCTCGGCTACCCGCAGCGAGAAGATTGGAAAGAGCCCATTCCTCCCGGCCCTTCAATTCGAGGATCTGGGCACCATGTTCCCCGGAGTAGAGTGCGAAGCGGCTAGTGGTCATCGCCCTTCCTCCACGTCGAGAGCGCGCAGGCGACGCAGCCGCGCGACGACCGGGGCGAGGGCGACCGAGACGTGCTTCCAGGTGTCTTCGCGCTCGGCTTTCGCTGGCGGCAGTTGAGCCGGGCTCGAATTTTCAATGACGGCAAAGGCCTGAGGGCGTAGAAAGGTATCCATAGTTCTTGATCCTTGGTCGGGTTGAGACAGACAGCATCGAGCGCCGGCATGGGAGTGACCCCGTGACCGGCGCTTTTCTGTCAGGCTGCTTTGGCGGGGAGGTTGTTGAGCCACGCCAGCGCAGAGCTGGTCGGGATCAAGGTCTTCTTGCCGGCTTTCTTGGCCGTCAGACGACCTGCCGCGATTTCCTCGTAGAGGGTGGTCCGGCTTATCGAGAGGGTCGCGCAGGCGCCCTTAACAGTGAGGGCAATTGGGGCGTCGCGTCCGCTGTTGTTCGTCGTTTGCATCAGCGCTCCTTGAGTGAACGTGATGCTGAAACTCAATCAATTCGGCGCGGTTTTCATGCGACAACGAACGACAACGTGCGACAACGCCGACGGGTCGGCTGCGTTGTCGCACGTGTCGCATCCAGCAAAACCTAGCTCTTTTGCTTGTCGTACTTACGCTGAAGCCGCCGGACCTTCGCGTCGATGTTGGGGCCGCTGATCCGTTTCTCGTTGACCAGAACGAACGCTCGAACGGAAAATCCGTCGCCATCCAAGGCCTCGAGACTTTTCATTTCGGCCAATATCGCTTCATCGGGTTTCGGGACTGCGGCGCCCCGCCGACCGGCGGCCCGTGCTGCCGTGGTTTTTTGGGGCGTTGAATCCAACGCTGCGATTCTCCCCGCAGCCGGGGTAATGGGGACACGCTTTGGCAGTGGTCCTACTGGTCCATGGACATATTGCGGAGGAGGCGGAGCTTTCGATATCCGCCGCGCGCCTGGCACGACGCGTAGCGGGGACGAGATCGAAGCAGAAGGCTCGGCTATCTCCGGGCCAAACAACCTAGAAATGGCAGCCTTGTCCAAACCTGCTGGAGAA
>NZ_CAMFKM010000029.1 GCF_945957355.1 uncultured Reyranella sp.
GTGGTGCCCGACAGCAGCAGGATCAGCGTGTTCATCAGCGGCAGGTCGAACGGCGCGATGATGCTGATGCCCTTCGGCGGCCAGATGCCGCCGGTGGCCTCGGTGCGGACCGGCTGGTTCGGTGCGCCCGGATAGAGAGACGCGTCGAAGAACGCCCAGAAGAAGGCCGCGAAGAACAGCACTTCCGAGGCGATGAACAGGATCATGCCGTAGCGCAGGCCGAGCTGGACCACCGCCGTGTGGAACACACGCGACTCGGCGATGACGTCGCTCCACCACCAGTACATGACGCCGATCACGAGCAGCAGGCCGGGGGCGATCCCCCACCAGTGCACCGACTTCATGAATGTCCCGAAGCCCGGGCCCAGCATCTCCGGATGCAGCGCGAACCCGAAACCGAGCGCCAGGATCAGGGCCGCGAGCGAGCCGAGAGCCGGCCAGGGGCTGGGATCGACGAGATGATAGGGATGCTTGGGAGTACCGCCGGCCATGTTCATCCACCCTTTCCGATATCGTTGCCCGGCACGCTTCCGAGCAATGTTCTGGCCCGTTCCGTCTTCGCCTCGAAGAATGTGTACGAGAGCGTGATGGTCCGGATGTTGTCGTAGCGCCGATCCTTGTCCAATTCGGGATCGACGAAGAACACCACGGGCATGTCCACGGACTGCCCGGGCAGCAGCAACTGCTCGGTGAAGCAGAAGCACTGGAGTTTGTTGAACCACCCACCTGCCGTTTCGGGGGTGACGTTGTAGGTCGAGGTGCCGACGGCCGCGCGCTGCGAAAGATTGGTCACGCGGTAGTAGGCGAGATGCTCCTCGCCCAGCCGGACCGTGACCTCGCGCTGCAGCGGCTGGAAGCGCCACGGCAGGGACGTGTCGACGTTGGAATCGAAGCGCACCTTGACCGTGCGGTCGAGGATCGGCCGGTCGCCGGCCTGCGCCACGACGGGCGTGCCCCCGAAGCCGGTAGTGCGGCAGAACATGTCATAGAGCGGCGCCGAGGCGTAGGCGAAGCCACCCATGCCGGCCGTCGTGAGGAACAGCCGCCGCGCCAGCTTCCTGTTCTTGGCTGCCGTGTCGGATGTGGGCCCACTCATCCGTAACCACCCATGCGCACGATGGTCAGTGCGAAGAAAATGACCACGAGCAGCAGAAGGAAACCCGCGATGAACAGGTTCTTGCCGCGCTGGCGGCGGTGCATGTCGGTATCGCCGGGACGACGGTCCTGCGCCATGGCCGCACTCATCCCGCGATCCGGTGCACGACCAGATCGACCGGCAGGGCGGCGAACAGGACGGCAAGGTAGACCAGCGAATAACGGAACATCCTGCGGGCGGCGCCAAAGCCTGTCTCGTCATCGGCGGTGCGCCAGACGACGAGCGCATGCCGGATGAAGCCGAGGCTGAGCACCAGCGCGACCGAACCGTAGAACCAGCCGACGGCACCGAGCAAGGTCGGCGCCAGGGCGACCGGCAGGAGCAGCAGCGTATAGATCACCATCTGGCGCTTGGTCTCCCGCGCGCCGGCGACCACCGGCATCATCGGCACCCCGGCGCGTCGATAGTCGTCGCTGCGATAAAGCGCGAGCGCCCAGAAGTGCGGCGGCGTCCAGAGAAACACGAGCAGGAAAAGCGCGACGCCGACGGCGGAGACATCGCCGGTCGCGGCCGCCCAACCGATCATCGGCGGAAAGGCGCCGGCGGCGCCGCCAATCACGATGTTCTGCGGCGTCCGGCGCTTCAGCCAGATCGTATAGATGAACACGTAGAACAGGATCGCCGCCGCGAGCAGCGCGGCCGCCACCAGGTTCGCCGACACCGCCATCAGCAGCACCGAGAAAATCGACAGAAGCACGCCGAGACCCAACGCGTCGTCCGGCGCGACGCGGCCGGCCGGCAGCGGGCGGTTACGCGTGCGCGCCATCAGAGCGTCGAGGTCGCGCTCGTACCACATGTTGATGGCGCCAGCCGCGCCCGAACCCAGGGCGATCGCCAGCACCGCGAGCGCCGCCTTGAACGGATGGACGTGCGCCGGCGCGATCACCAGGCCGATCCAGCCGGTGAAGACCACCAGCGACATCACGCGCGGCTTCAGAAGATCGATGTAGTCGCGCACGCGCGTGGGCGCGGCGACGCTATCGATTCCATCCGTGAATGTATGCGCGGTGTCGCTCATGAGCCTTTCAAGGCGAAGGCGCCTTTATGGGGCGCCTCCGCTCCGTTCCTAGTGGTGCGCCGTGGGCGAGATGTGCGGCAGGTCCTCGAACGTGTGGAACGGCGGCGGCGAAGACACCGTCCATTCCAGCGTCGTGGCGCCCTCGCCCCAGTAGTTCGCACCGACCTTCCGACCGTACATCAGCGTCCCGAAGACCACGAAGACCAGCCAGAACAGGGTCGCGCCGAAGGCCATGATCGCACCGACCGACGACAGATAGTTCCAGTGCGCCATGGCGTCCGGATAGTCGACGTAGTGGCGCGGCATGCCAGCCAGTCCCGAAAAGTGCATCGGGAAGAACGTCAGGTTGACGGCGATGAAGGTGACCCAGAAGTGGATCTGCGCTGCCCATTCCGGATACTGCCGGCCCGACATCTTGCCGATCCAGTAGTAGAAGCCGGCGAACATGCCGAACACTGCACCGAGCGACAGCACGTAGTGGAAGTGCGCGATCACGTAGTAGGTGTTGTGCAGGGAGTAGTCGACGCCGGCATTGGCCAGGACGACGCCGGTCACGCCACCGACGGTGAACAGGAAGATGAAGCCGATCGCCCAGATCATCGGCATGGTCAGGCGGATCGAGCCGCCCCACATCGTGGCGATCCAGGAGAAGATCTTCACGCCCGTCGGCACGGCGATCACCATGGTCGCGGCCACGAAGTAGGCGCGCGTGTCGACGTCCAGCCCGACCGTGTACATGTGGTGCGCCCACACGACGAAGCCGACGACACCGATCGCGACCATGGCGTAGGCCATTCCCAGGTAGCCGAAGATCGGCTTGCGGGCGAAGGTCGAGATGATGTGGCTGATGATGCCGAAGGCCGGCAGGATCATGATGTAGACTTCGGGGTGACCGAAGAACCAGAACAGGTTCAGGAACAGCGTCGGGTCACCACCGCCCTCGGGCTTGAAGAACGAGGTGCCGAAGTTGCGGTCGGTGAGCAGCATCGTGATGGCGCCGGCGAGGACCGGCAGCGCCAGCAGCAGCAGGAACGCCGTGACCAGCACCGACCAGGCGAACAGCGGCATGCGGTGCAGCGTCATGCCGGGGGCGCGCATGTTCAGGATGGTCGTGATGAAGTTGATCGCACCCAGGATCGACGAGGCGCCCGCGATATGCAGCGAGAAGATCGCCAGGTCCATGCCGGCGCCCTGGTTGATCGTGAGTGGCGGATAGATGGTCCAGCCGGTGCCCACGCCACCGCCGATCAGGGCCGACATCAGCAGCAGGATGAAGGCCGGAGGCAGCAGCCAGAAGCTGATGTTGTTCATGCGCGGGAACGCCATGTCCGGCGCGCCGATCATCAGGGGCACGAACCAGTTGCCGAAGCCGCCGATCAGGCCCGGCATGACCACGAAGAACACCATGATCAGGCCGTGGGCCGTGACGATCGTGTTCCAGAAATGGCCGTCCGGCGTGCCGTCCGGGCCATTGAAGTACTGGACGCCCGGCTGCATCAGCTCGAGACGCATGTAGACGGAGAAGCCCGCCCCGATCAGCGCCGCGAAGATCGAGAAGACAAGGTACATCGTACCGATGTCCTTGTGATTGGTGCTGTACAGCCACCGCTTGATGCCGGTCGGCGTGTGGTGATCGTCGTGCCCGTGGGCGTTGTGGTCGTGGGCGGCGCCGTGCGCGGTGGCCATTCTTGATCTCCTGCGGAGAAGCGCTTAGCGGTTGGCGGGAGTGGCGGCAGACGCGACGTCGGTCGCGGGCGCGAGCCCGGCGGCCTTCTTCTTGTCGGCGACCCATTTGTCGAAGTCGGCCTTGGAGACCACGCGGATGCCGATCGGCATGAAGCTGTGGTTCTGGCCGCAGATCTGCGAGCACTGGCCGAAGTAGAGGCCCTCTTCCTTGACGCTGATCCAGCCCTCGTTGAGGCGGCCCGGAATCACCGTCTTCTTGATGCCGAAGCCAGGAACCGTCCAGCCATGCATGCTACCGCCCTCGGCGGTGCCGACGATGCGCACCACGGTATTTGCCGGGATCACCATCTCCTCGTCGACGGCGAGCAGGCGCGGTACCTGCGGCTTGGTCTTGGCGCGATCGGCCTCGCTCAGCATGCGGCTCTCGACCGTGAAATCGCCCTGATCAGGGTAGTTGTAGGACCAGTACCACTGATGCCCGGTGACCTTGACCGTCAGCGCCGCGTCGGTCGCCTTGTCGCTGTAATAGAGCAGGCGGAAGGACGGGATGGCGATCACCACCAGGATCAGGATCGGGATGATCGTCCAGGCGATCTCGAGCAGCGTGTTGTGGGTCACGGTCGTCGGCGTCGGGTTGCGACGGGCGTGGAATCGCCAGACCGCGTAGATCAGAAGGATCAGGACGAAGACACAGATGAGGCTGATGATCACCAGCAGCAGATCGTGCAGCGATTCGACCCGCTCCATGATCGGCGTGTAGGGCGGCGGGAAGTTCAGCTGCCAATCATGCGGCACACCGACGACCTTCTGCGCCTGGGCCGGCGCAGCCAGGCCGAATCCGGCCAATGCCACCAACAGTCCAACGACGCCCAAAACGCGCTTAATGACCATGCATCCGTCCCCTCGGCGGTTCAGATCCGGCAGGCGTTTCCGACCCGCAAAATCCCCCGCATTTCAAACGGGTTAGTACCAGATATAGCCGTGGGTGGTAACGGGTTTTCAGCCTCCATCGGTATGTGGCGGCCAGTCGCAGCCGCGCCGCGCGACGGCGCCGTGTGCAGGTGCAGCATACCGCTTCATGGCGCCCCGAAGTTGCCGCTTGTCTTTCGAGAGGCGGCCTATAAGGTCCCGCGCGCCGCGGAAGGACCGCGGAATCGCCTGAGGAAATCGTCATGCGGCTCGCCATTCTGACGCCCATCCTTGCCGTCGTTCTCATGTTCGCAGGAGCAGCCTCCGCCATGGATAAGGAAAATACTCTCTACATCGACCTGAAGGACGGCCGCGTCGTCATCGAGATGCGCCCCGACCTCGCTCCCAAGCACGTCGCCCAGATCAAGAAGCTGGCGCGTGAGGGCAAGTATGACGGCGTGGTGTTCCACCGCGTGATCGACGGCTTCATGGCCCAGACCGGCGACCCGACGGGCACCGGCACCGGCGGCATGGGCGAAACGCTCAAGGCCGAGTTCTCGAAGGAGCCGCACACCCGTGGCGCGGTCTCGATGGCGCGCACCAACGATCCGAACAGCGCCCGCAGCCAGTTCTTCATCGTCTTCAAGGACTCGAACTTCCTCGACGGCCAGTACACCGTCTGGGGCAAGGTCACGTCCGGCATGGAGTTCGTGGACAAGATCAAGAAGGGCGCGCCGGGTTCGGGCGCCGTCTCGGCGCCGCCGGACAAGATGATCAAGGTCCAGGTCGCAGCCGACGAGAAGAGCTAGGCTCCTCTCGTCCGCACTTCCGTCTACCTGGTGACGGTGTGGAAGGCCTTGGCAATGACCTGCCAACGGCCTTCTACTTTTAGAAGGGTCAGGTAGTCCGTGAAGTAACGCGGCGGAATCTGGCACTCGACCTTGGCGAACGCCGTCGCCGGGCCGGAAAAATCGATCGAAACGATGCGGTCGCGACGCTCGCTGCCGCTTTCCTTGGCCGACTTGCGGCTCTCGACCATCTTGAACCAGTCGGCGCGCGGCATGTCCGCGGCCTTGCCGTCGGGGCCGGCACTGTAGAGGTGCGAGGCCGGATGGAAGGCCTCACCCAGCTTCTTCGTATCGCCTTCGTACAGGCCGTCGAAATAGACCTGAAGCACCTTCTCGATCGCCGCGACGTCGGAATTCATTCTTCCACTCCCTCTTCAAATCGCGCCGTTGGGCGCCACCAGGATCTTGCCGTTGCGCCCGCCTCTGTCGGCATGTGCCAGCGCATCCTTGATCTTCTCGATCGGGTAGACGGTGTCCACCGGCGCGTACAACGTCCCCGCCATGACCTGTGCCGCGAGCTCCGCATAGATCTCGCGGATCTTCGCCGCGTTGCGCCGGGCGAGACCACGGCCCAGCATGAAGCCGGTCAGCTTGACGCCGCGGTAGATGAAATTGCTGCGCCCCACCCTGGGGTCCTCGCCGCTCATCGAGCCGTAGTGCACGACGGTGCCCTCGGTCGCGACGCACTCGACGAGGCGACCGGTGGCGGCGCCGCCGATCGCCTCGATCCCCAGCCGGATTGCGGCGTTGCCGGTCGCGCCCGCGACGCGGTCGGCGAGATCGTCGCCGTCGACCACCACGACGTCCGCACCCAGCGCCTTCAGCTCGTCTGCGAGCTCGGCCCGGCGCACGACATTGATGGTGCGCAGCCCACGCTGATGCGCCTGCACGATCAGCAGCCGCCCGACCGCCGAGTTGGCGACGTTCTGGATCACCCACTCCCCGGCCCGCAGATCGACGAAATCCGACAGCATGAGCCGCGCCGTCGGCGGGTTGATACGCACCATCGCGGCCTGGCGCAGGTCGATGCCGGCCGGCAGCGGGATGGCGTCGTCGCCCTTCACGCGGCGCTTCTGCGTCCAGTTCTCGCGCTGCAGGTTGATAACGAGGTCGCCTCTGGCGACATGCTTCACGGCCGAGCCGACCGCGGTGATCCGGCCGACGCATTCGGCGCCCGGTGTCGCCGGCAGCGGCGGCTTCAGCCGGTAACTGCCCTTGCAGAACCACATGTCGGCGGGATTGATCGGGAAAGCCAGCACGTCGAAGACGACCTCGTCGGCCGCCGGCTCGCCGACGTCCGGCACATCGGCGCAGCGCGCCACATCCCACGGAGTCCCGTACCGGTCGATCAGCACCTGCTTCATGCCGCGCCTCCTCCGCATGTCTCGGGCACTTTGTTGGCCCGTCGATTGCTTATATGGTGCTTTGACAGGGGGTGAAATGCCGGATGGCAGCCAAGGTATTCGATGAGATGAATTCGGGCACCGACGGCTCGGTCCGGGTGCCCTATCGCGGCGTCGCCGATTGGCTGGCCCGGACCTCACCGGAGCGGCTGGAGGCGACACGAAGAGAGGTCGATCTCTTCTACCGGCGACACGGCATCACCTTCGGCGCCTACGGCGCCGCCGAAGGCTCAGAGACGACGATTCCCTTCGACATCATCCCACGCGTCATCGCGTATGACGAGTGGCAGTTCCTGCTCAAGGGCCTGTCGCAGCGCGTGCGCGCCCTCAACGCCTTCCTGAGCGACGCCTATGGCCAGCGCGAAATCTGCCGCGCCGGCATCATCCCCGAAGAACAGATCCTGATGAATGGTGAGTTCGTCGCCATGGCCCAGGGGCTGCAGCTCCCCGGCGGCGTCCACGCCCACATCGCCGGCATCGATCTCGTCCGGGTCGGCGAAAAGGACTTCTATGTCCTCGAAGACAATGTGCGCACGCCGTCCGGCGTGTCCTATGTCCTCGAGAATCGCGAAGTCATGATGCGGCTGGCACCCGAACTGTTCGCCGCGATGAGCGTTCTGCCCGTCGCGGATTATTCAGAGGAGCTGCTGGCCACGCTGCGCTCCGTCTCTTTCAGCGACGGCCACGAACCCAACGTCGTGCTGCTGACGCCAGGACATTACAATAGCGCCTATTTCGAACACGCCTTCCTCGCCGACGAGATGGGCATCGAACTGGTCAAGGGCTCCGACCTGTTCGTCGACGAAAGCCGGGTCTACATGCGCACGCCGCGCGGTCCGCAGCGGGTCGACGTGATCTATCGCCGGGTCGACGACGCGTTCCTCGACCCGCTGGCGATGCGCCCCGATTCCTTCCTCGGCGTGGCCGGACTGCTTGGCGCCCTGCGTGCCCGCCGCGTGAACATCGTGAACGCGCTGGGCAACGGCGTCGCCGACGACAAGTCGACCTATACCTACGTGCCCGAGATGGTGCGCTTCTATCTCGGCGAGGAACCGATCCTGCAGAACGTGCCGACCTGGCGCTGCGACCGGGCCGACGACTACAAGTACGTGCTCGAGCATCTCTCCGAGATCGTCGTCAAGGAGGTGCACGGCTCCGGCGGCAAGGGCATGCTGGTCGGGCCCACCTCGACCAGGGCCGAGATCGAGGAATTCGCGGCGATGCTGAAGGCGCGGCCGGACAACTACATCGCCCAGCCGACGCTGGCCCTGTCGACCTGCCCCACCTTCGTGAGCCAGGGCGTGGCGCCCCGCCACGTCGACCTGCGGCCCTTCGTGCTCTCGGGCAAGAAGATCACGATCGTGCCCGGCGGCCTGACCCGGGTCGCGCTCAAGGAAGGCTCGCTGGTCGTCAATTCGAGCCAGGGCGGCGGCACCAAGGACACCTGGGTCCTGGCACCCGACCAGGCGGACGACAGGTAGGCCCCACCGATGCTGAGCAGCACCGCCAAGAATCTTTACTGGATGGGCCGATACCTGCAGCGCGCGAAGTCGACGGCGCGGCTGATCGAGGCGACCCAGCGCATGGCCCTGCAATCGCGCGGCGAGGAAGCCGCCGGTGTCGCGGCGATCTTCGGCATGGAAGACGAGTTTCGCCAGAGCCAGGCCCAGGGCGAACGTCTCGCCAGCCTGATCGACTTCCTGGTGCTGGATGAGAATAACCCCTCCTCCATCGTCAATTCGATCGGCGCGGCGCGGCGCAATGCCCGCGAGGAGCGCAACAACATCACGGTCGACGTCTGGGAGAGCCTGAACGCGCTGTGGCTGGAGCTCAGCGCCCGCCTGCGCGGCAATCGGGCCACGCTCGATCGCGGAGCGCTGATCGAATCGGTGAAGAAGCAGGCGGTGATGATCTTCGGTGCGGCGCAGGTGACGCTGCTGCGCGACGAGGCCAACAACTTCCTGCAACTCGGCGCCTTCCTCGAGCGCGCCGACAATACCGGCCGCATCCTCGACGTGAAGTTCCACCTGCTCCGGCCCGACGGCAGCGCCAGCCCGGAGGGGCTCGACTATTTTGCCTGGTCGGAGCTGCTGGCCTGCATCGGCGCTGTGCGCACCTACCGGCGCATCTATCGCAGCTCGCTCCACCCGATGAAGGTGGCGGAGCTGATGATGCTGCGGCGCGACGTGCCGCGCTCGGTGCACCACTGCCTCTGGATGGTCGACCTCAACATGCGTGAGCTGGCCGATGCCTACGGCACGCGAGGCGAGGCCGACCGGCTGGCGGGCGAACTGCATGCCAGGTTGCGTTACGCCCGCATCGACAAGGTGTTCGAGATCGGCCTGGCCACGTTCCTCGGACAGCTGCGCGGCGACATCGGTACCCTGTCGGATGAAATCGGCCGACAGTTTCTCCTGGATTGAGCTGACCCATGCGCTTCTCTGTCCACCACGCCACCCGCTTCCAGTTCGACCAGCCGTCCGGACACTCGATCCACGACGTGCGTCTCACGCCCAAGCCCGCGGCGGCGCAGCGCATCGTGTCGTGGCGTATCGACGGCCCGGGCAAGAAGTCGGAATGGAAGGACGGCCACGGCAACCAGGTGACGACCTTTTCGGTCGCCCAGCAGCACGACAGCGTCGAGATCGTCGTGCAGGGGGTCTACGAATACAGCGGCACCGACCAGTGGCTGCGCTATGTCGAGGAGCCCACCCTGCCGGCGCCCTTCTGGCTGCGCAACACGGGCCTCGCGCGTCACGACGCGAGTTTCGACCCGGTGATCGAGGGCTTCGCCGGGCGCGCGGCAGACCCCACGCAACGTGTCGCCGTCCTGCATGAGCTGATGGAGCGGATTGCGGCGCGCGTTGCCTACAAGACGGGCGCCTCGACCGTGGACACGACGGCCGTCGAGGCACTGACGCGGGGCGCCGGCGTGGCGCAGGACGAGGCCCACATCTTCATCGCCTGCTGCCGCCGCCTCGGCGTGCCCGCCCGCTACGTGAGCGGCTATCTGCGCAACGACGATCCCGAACTGCATGTTGGCCGGACCAGCCATTCCTGGGCCGAAGCCTGGGTGCCGGGACTGGAATGGGTGGGCTTCGACCCCGCCAACGGCATCAGCCCACGTGGCGACAGCCTGCGTGTCGCCGTCGGCCTCGACTACCGCGATGCGGCCCCCGTCAGCGGCCGTCGTGTCGGCTTCGGCGATGCAACGATGAGCGTCGACTGCTCGGTCCGCCTGATCGACTAGGCGCCACCGGCCGGGTGTTCCTCGCGGCGCCAGAGCGTAGCGATCAGCACGAACACGTGCCGAAGTTGAATGAGCGCGCCGATCGAGATGAGGGTGACCGATACGGTCAGCAGCGCGTGCTCGTAGCCGATCGTGTTCACGATGCGGTCCGGCAGGCTGATCATCGCGACCGCGATTTCGGCGAACAGGCCTAGGACCAGCTGCGCTACCCCGTATTCATGGCACATCTCGTCGATATGCACCTGACGCTGCTCGTCGGGACCGCCGGACACATCGAGCCGCTTGCGGATGACCGCCCGCTCCTCCAGCGCCACGCCCCAGCCGATCATGATCAGGGCGATCGTGGACGCGATCGTGACAGGCTCGTGGGTGTCGGTGTGCCGGTTAATGCTCTGCACGATGTCGATGATCGACAGCACCATCGGGAACAGGATCATCACGTCGACGGCCGCGATGAAGACCGGCGATATGACGAAGCGCAACGGAACCAACAGGAACTTCATCTCGGCCTCATCAGCCCTCTTGCCCTAGCGACGGTACGGCCCGCCCGACGATAAATACGGGTCGTCGCCTTGCGGAAAGCCGGCGTCGCGACTAGCTTCGCGCCGCTCATATACATGCCTGAAGGAGGCATATTCGTCATGGCTTTCATCGCCGATCGTCTCAGCCGCATCAAGCCGTCTCCGACCAATGCCGCGCAGGGCAAGTTCCTGGAGATGAAGGCGGCGGGCAAAGACGTGATCGGCCTGGCCGCCGGCGAGCCGGACATGCCGACGCCGGACCACATCAAGGAAGCGGCGATCCAGGCGATCCGCAACAACGACACCAAGTACACCGCCGTGCCGGGCACGCCGGCGCTGCGCCAGGCGATCGTCGCCAAGATGAAGCGCGACCACGGGCTCGACTACAAGCCGAGCCAGACCGTCGTCACCTCGGGCGGCAAGCAGATCATCTTCAACGCCATGCTGGCGACCCTGAACCCGGGCGACGAGGTGATCGTGCCGGCGCCTTACTGGGTCTCGTACCCCGAGATGGTGATGTTCGGCGACGGCAAACCGGTCATCGTGCAGTGCAGGGAAGAGAACGGCTTCAAGCTGACGCCGGAAGATCTCGACCGCGCCATCACGCCCAAGACCAAGTGGATCATCCTGAATTCGCCCAGCAACCCGACGGGTGCCGCCTACACGAAGGCTGACCTCCGCGCCCTGTGCGACGTCCTGCTGAAGCACCCGCACGTCTACATCCTCACCGACGACATGTACGAGAAGCTCGTCTACGACGACTTCGTGTTCGCGACGCCGGCGGAGGTCGAGCCGCGCCTCTACGACCGCACCCTGACCATGAACGGCGTGTCGAAGGCCTACAGCATGACCGGCTGGCGCATCGGCTACGCGGCTGGGCCGCAGGAGCTGATCAACGCCATGATCACTGTGCAGTCGCAGAGCACGTCCAACGCCAGTTCGATCAGCCAGGCCGCGGCCGTGGCCGCGCTCAACGGTCCGACCGACTTCATTCCGAAGAACGTCGCGATCTTCAAGCAGCGCCGCGACCTGATCGTGTCGATGCTGAACCAGAGCAACGGCATCAAGTGCCCGCGCCCCGAAGGCGCCTTCTACGTCTATCCGTCCTGCGCCGGACTGATCGGCAAGAAGACGCCGGATGGCAAGGTGATCAAGGACGACACCGACTTCGTGAACTACCTGCTCGACGCCGAGGGTCTCTCGGTGGTCCAGGGCTCGGCGTTCGGCCAGGGTCCGGCCTTCCGCATCTCCTATGCCACGGCGACGGAACTGCTCGAAGAAGCCGGCCGCCGCATCCAGCGCGCCTGCGCCGCGCTGAGCTGAGCTAGGCCCTCATCGCCACGCCGCGAAGGCCATGCCTGCGGCGATGAGGGTTCCCGCCAGGCCCAGGACGAAAAGAGCGCGGCCGAGGCGGTCGACGATCACCGTCGACCGGTCGTCGAGTCGCCGCTTTTCTCCCACGAGCGCGGTGATGATGCAGACCAGGCAGAGCGCGAAAAAGGCGTAGAAGCCGTACTCCACGGCGATCACGTAACCGACATTGCCGAGCTGCGCGTTGATCGAGGACAGCAGCACCGCGCCGAAAAGGCCGGCGGTGATGGAGACCGTGACCTTGGCGGCCGCCAGCGCCGGCGGGAAATAGAGCGTGGCGAACAGGATCAGGGTCATCAGACCGACCGGCAGGAGGGTCTTGATGAGCGTCGTGCCGATGTCGCGCTGCACCTCGATCTGCATGGCAAAGCCCGACAGCTCGCGCGTGCGGTCGAAGCCGACCAGCCCCGGATCGCCGAGGCCCGACCGGGAGACCAGTATCTCGCGCACCTCGCTCACGCCAAGCACCTGCCATTGCGTCAGGTTGCGGAACGCCGTCGGCGCCGCCGCGCCGCCGAAGGCCTTGGCTGCGCCGCCCCCCGCATCGGCGCCTTCGAACGCGCCACGGTCGAGCACATAGACCAGCTGATCGCTGGCGGCGCGGGCGTTGAAGAAGCGGATGTCCAGATGCTGACGATCCGCCGGGTAATGGCGCAGGTCGAAGTCGTTCTTGAGGTCCCCGCTGATCCGCCACAAGCGATAGGTCGTCCCGTCGTCGAGATCGTGCTGGCTGGACGGTTTTGCGCTGGCGAAGGTGCCGCGCACCATGTCGGGAAACTCGAACTGCGCGGGATCGGCATCGCCGACGCCCCGCGCGAAGCGCATCCACACGTAGAAATCGGCCGTGAACACCGACTGGGCCACGTCGATGCGCGGGACCTCGTTCAGGTAGATTCCGGTGTAGACGACCTGTTGCCGCCGCGCGTAGCGGCCCGGACCGATTTCCACGAGCGTGCCCGAAGCAATTTCCCCGGCGGCCGCAACAGAAACCGGCACGAGTTGTATCGGCGCCGATTCGAACAGTCCTCCCTTGCCGAAACGGCCCATCCTTATGGCGAGTGAACGGCCCCGCTCGGGCGTGAACCATATCGGGCCGAGCAGCCCGGGCACGGCCCGGCTCGGACCGTTGAGAGACGCGAGGTAGGCGAATGCCGCTTCGCGACGGGCGCGAAGACCCGAGGCAGCCTTGCCGGCGACCGCTGCCCGGATGGCCGCGATGGCGAGCCGGGCCGCATCGTAGGCTTGCACCGACAGCCACGAGATCGACGCTTCCTGGCCGAAGCGGGCGCGGTAATGCTCGATGAAGGCGAGCGTATCGGCATTGGCGCTGTCCAGGATGGCCGGTGTCGCGAGGTAGAGGTCCTTCGTGAAGAAGCCCGGCGCCCGGCGCTCTTCGGGCAGGTCCTTGAAAAGCCCGAAGAACGACGCATCGCTCAAGACGCCGGGGCCAAGAACCGGCGTGGCGACTCCGGCGCGCCGCAATCCCACCATGACGGGAACGGCATCCGCCTCGAGCATGCCGAGCACGACCGCGGGTTTGCCGGGGTCGGCCGCCGCCAGACGTACCGCTTCATCCCGCTCAGCCACTGTCTTGAAGGGATAGTAGGTCGCGGGCAGCCCCAGCCGCTCGGCGCCCCGCCTGAAGCCGTCGGCGATGGTACGGCCATAGCCGTTGTCGGCGAAGATGACGACAGCCCGCGAGCCACCCAGCGCATAGCGAAGATAGTCGGCGACCGATTCGCCGAGATCGCTGTTGCGGAACACCGTCTGGAAGGTCGTGCTGCTGCTGGTGACGAGATCGCTTCCCGCGGTCGAGACGATCGACGGGATACCGGCCTGTGCGAAAACCGGACCGGCCGGAAGGGCGAGGACGGAGAGCACCGGCCCGACCACCGCGACCGCCGCACTGTCGCCGATCCGGGCCGCCGCCTCGCGCGCACCCGCCTCGGTGCTGCGATCGTCCTGGATTTCGAGTTCTATACGGGGCTCGGCGCCCGTCGCGTTGGCTTCATCGACGGCGAGGCGGACGCTGTCGAGAAACGGCCTGCCGTACGAGGCCTCGAACTCACCGCTGCGGCTGACGACCACGCCGAGTTTCGCCACCGAGGTCTGAGCCGCTGCACCCGATGCCCAGAACAACAGCGCACCGGCAACCAGCGCGACGAACCGGGATACCGTCAGAAAAATAGCGTTCGCAACCACGTCCCGGCCTCGACAGGAATGTTTCTACCTATACCAAAACCGTCCCCCACGCTCGCATTGACTCCCCACGGCCGGAGTGAAAGCATTTCCTTCGACAAAGGGCTTCGCTCCGGCTGAATGTTCGGAAGCGTTACGTCTATTCCGCGACTTTCGTCCGGAGCTTCTACGCTTTTGCGAAGAAGGAGGACGTTGTCATGGCCGAATTCAAGACGGAGTCGATCACCGGCGGCAGACCAGGCAGCGGTGCGCATCGCGTGGTGGCGCTGTGCGGGCCGTATCTGTCGGGCAAGACCAGCCTGCTCGAAAGCATCCTCTACGCGACCGGCGCCATCGGCCGGCGCGGCTCGACGCGCGCGGGCACCTCGATCGGCGACGGTGCCGCCGAAGCCCGCAAGCGCAGCATGGGCACCGAGATCAACGTCGCCTCGGTCGACTATCTCGGCGACCAGTGGACCTTCCTCGACGTACCGGGCTCGATCGAGTTCCAGCACGACGCCTTCGCGGGTCTCGCAGTGTGCGATGCTGCCGTTCTGGTTTGCGAGCCCTCGCCGGAACGGGTGATGGCGCTCACGCCGCTCCTTAAATTCATCGAGGACCGGCACATCCCGCACATCATCTTCGTCAACAAGATCGACTCCGCCGAGGTCCGCGTGCGCGACCTGCTCTCGGCACTGCAATCAGTCTCCCGGCGCAGGATGGTGCTGCGGCAGGTACCGATCCGCCGCGCCGCCGCCGACGGCAGCGAGGAAACGGTGGGCTACGTCGATCTGGTAAGCGAAAGGGCCTATCGCTACCGCAGCAGCGGCGCGTCCGACCTGATCGAAATGCCCGCGGAAGTGCTGCCGCGCGAGGCGGAGGCACGGCGCGACATGCTGGAGACGCTTTCGGAGTTTGACGATGCACTCCTGGAACAGCTCATCGAGGATATCGCTCCGGAAAAGTCCCTGATCTACCGCGACCTGCACGACGAGTTCTGCACCGACCAGATCGCACCGGTCCTTCTCGGCGCCGGCGATCGCGAGAACGGCGTGCGGCGCCTCCTGAAGGCGCTGCGCCACGATACACCCTTCGTCGAACAGACCGCGCGGCACCGCGCGTTGCCCTCGGATGGCACACCGATGGCCGAATGCTTCAAGGTCCTTCACCAGAGCCATGCCGGCAAGCTCTCGCTCTGCCGCGTATGGTCCGGAACACTGGCCGAAGGCCAGTCGATCGGCGGACAGAGGATCGGCTCGATCCTGCGTCCCTTCGGGCAGCGTCTCGACAAGATCGCCGGGGCGCGCGCCGGCGAGATCGTGGCCCTGGCCAAGATCGACGGCCTGTCGTCGGGGCAGACGCTCGGTTCCGCGGGTATCGCGCCCTCTTCCGACCACCCCGCCGCAGATTCGCCGGTCTTCACCCTGGCCCTTGCCGCGAGGAACAGGAACGACGAGGTGAAGCTCTCCGGCGCGCTGCACAAGATCGTCGAGGAGGATCCTTCGCTGTCCTTCGAGGCGCGCGCCGAGACCCATGAACTGCTGCTCAGGGGCCAGGGCGAGATGCACCTCAAGGTCGCGGTCGACAAGCTCGCCGGTCGCTACAACGTCGCCGTCGATACGACAATGCCCCGCGTCGCGTATCGCGAGACCATCCAGGCCGGCACGCAGCAACATGCGCGTTACAAGCGGCAGACCGGCGGCCACGGTCAGTTCGCCGACATCAAGATCGAGATCAAGCCACTGCCGCGCGGCTCGGGTTTCCGCTTCGTCGACCGGATCGTGGGAGGCGTCGTGCCGCACAACTTCATCCCCGCCGTCGAGGACGGCCTGCGCGACTACCTGAAGGAAGGGCCGCTCGGCCAGCCCGTCGTCGATCTCGAAGTGACGCTGTTCGATGGCCAGTACCATGCCGTCGATAGCTCGGAGATGTCGTTCAAGATGGCCGCGCGCATCGCAATGAGCGAAGCCATGCCCAAGTGCAAGCCGGTCCTGCTGGAGCCTATCCTGCGAGTCACGGTTGCCGGCCCGAGCGACTCGACGCCGCGGCTGCAGCGGCTGATCTCCGGCCGGCGCGGCCAGCTTCTGGGCTACGACGCCCGACCCGACTGGCCGGGCTGGGACGAGGTCTCCGCCCTCATGCCCGAAGCCGAGATCGCCGACATGATCGTGGAGATCCGGTCCGTCACGCAGGGTATCGGAAGCTTCCGTACCGAATTCGACCACCTTCAGGAACTGGCCGGACGCACGGCCGAACGCATCGTCGAGGAGACGAAGAAGCGCCAGGCCGCCTAGTCACAAGGCGGTGAGATCGGGGCGGCGGACCTTCCCGGCCGGGCCCCGGCTTCGCATAGTCGTCCCGTGGAATGGTTCCACGGGAGTGATGTTCATGATCAACAGACGGTCTGTGATGGCGGGCGGCCTGGTGATGGCCACCGCATCGTCACTGGCCCGCGTCGCGAATGCCCAGGCTGGGCGCCCGACGCTGGTGTTCGTCGGCCACGAGCTTTGAGGCGGCTGCAAGATCTGGCGTGCCCAGTCAGAGCCTGATTTCCTCAAGTCGGCCGCTTTCAGGAAGATGGATTATCAGGTCGTCCATCCGGCCAATGCAGACCTTGTGATGGTCGAAGACAGCTGGCCCGCGCCGGCAAGACCCATCCGTGCCGCTTTCCTTGCTAGCGAGGAAGGCCGGAAAAGCCCCAATGCCACGCCGCGCTTCATCCTTTTCCAGGATGGCAGGATCGTCCTCACTGTCACCGGCAACGGCGGCTGGAAGGACAAGATGTGGCCGATGATCCAGGAAGTGACGGCCACCAAGGCCTAGTTTCCGGCCGGTGCCCGTTGCTCCATAATACCCTCGTGGGAATCGTCACGAGGGGGATGCAGCTTGATGTTGAAGAGACGTACCGTGATCGCGGCCGGCCTGTCACTGGCCAGCGTGCCGATGCTGGCGCGCGCCGCGGCCGCCCAGGGCGGGAAGAAGCCGCTCTTGATCTTCGCCGGCGACGAGACGTCGGAAGCCTGCAAGGTCTGGCGCACGCAGTGGGAGCCGCTCTTCAAGCAGGCACCGGTGTTCCAGAAGGTCGACTACCGCGTGGTGTTCCCGAAGACGCCGGCACTGCTGCTGAAGCCCGCGAGCTGGCCCGCGGATCTGCGCTGGGTGCTGGACGCCTTCCTGATGAGCCAGGTCGGCATTGAACAGGGCGCCGAGACGCCGCGCTTCTTCCTCGTGCAGAACGGCCAGATCACCTTCACCGCCGTCGGCAACAATGCCTGGCGCGACGTCATGTGGCCGACCCTGCTGGATGTGACCAACTCGCAGCCGTAGCAGGCCATTTGAAAAAGCCGGGGTCGCGGCAATAAACGAAACAATCGAAGCGATTGTCGCACTTCCCGAATCCTGCGTCAGGAGACCGATGACGCACGAATGTTGCGCAAAAATTCCCCTGAAGGGAATTTTCCAACAGCCCGATGGGGCGGCGTCACGGCCGAGTGAGAAGGGTTGATTTGCGACCGCCCCGCGCCGAGCTCATCTAGGAGGCCGGCGCAACGAGGAGTTTGAGCGATGCTGATCAAGCGGACGAAAGGCTGGGAACTCCCGGAGTCCAGGGCGACATCGGAAAGCCACTACCTCAATCGGCGCACGATGGTGCGCGCGATGGGCTTCGGCGCGGCCTCGATCGCCCTGCCGGCCCAGCTCAGGGCGCAGGACAAGTCCGCCGATCCGTCGGCGGGGCTCTATCCGGGCAGGCGCAACGACAAGTACGGCGTGCCAACGCCGATGACGGCCGAGAAGCTGGCCACGACCTACAACAACTTCTACGAGTTCGGCACCGACAAGAGCATCTGGCGCGACGCCCAGAAGCTTGAGGTGCGGCCCTGGACCATCAAGGTCGGCGGCTTGGTCGAGAAGCCGTTCGAGATCGGCATCGACGATCTCCTGGCCAAGGTCCAGCTCGAGGAGCGGGTCTACCGCCATCGTTGCGTCGAGACCTGGTCGATGATCGTGCCCTGGAGCGGCTTCCCGGTGCGCTCGCTGGTCGAGCTCTGCAAGCCGCTCAGCAGCGCCAAGTTCATCGTGATGAAGACCCTGTCCAAGCCATCAGTCATGCGCGAACAGCGCGACCTCCTCTACCCTTGGCCGTACACCGAGGGTCTGGCGATGGACGAGGCGATGAACGACCTCGCCTTCATCGCCACCGGCCTCTACGGCAAGCCGATGCCCAAGCAGAATGGCGCGCCGCTGCGTCTCGTGGCGCCCTGGAAGTACGGCTTCAAGAACGTGAAATCGATCGTCAGCGTCGAGTTCACCGATACGAAACCGAAGACGTTCTGGGAAGGGCTGCAATCCAGCGAATACGGCTTCTGGGCCAACGTGAATCCCGAGGTCGCCCATCCGCGCTGGAGTCAGGCCACCGAAAAGCCGCTGGGCAGCGACCAGCGCATCCCCACCTTGCTCTACAACGGCTATGCCGAATTCGTGGCCAGCCTTTACGCCAACCGCAAGGCGGAAAAACTGTTCATGTAGCCCGCCCTCCTTTGCCTCGTCGCGCCGGGCCGCTAAAACGGACCCCGGCCGGACGAGGCCCAGGAGGAAACGTGAAACTCAACCGTCGTACGACCCTGGCCGGCGCCGCCGCACTGGCCGCAGGTTCGCTGTCCAGGGCCGCCTTCGCCCAGGCCTACCCCAGCAAACCGATCAAGATCGTCGTTCCCTTCGCGGCCGGCAGCGCCACCGATCTGACGGCGCGCGGCCTGGGCGCCAAGCTGCAGGACATCCTGAAGCAGCCGATCGTCATCGAGAACAAGCCCGGCGCCAGCGGACAGCTCGGTGCTTCGGCCGTCGCGACGGCGCCGGCCGACGGCTACACCCTGATGATGGGCACGAACACGACGAATGCCGCCAACGGCGCCCTGTTCAAGAAGCTGAGCTACGACATCGACAAGGATTTCGCGCCGATCATGCGCTGCGTGATGGGCGTCAATGCGCTGGTCGTGAACAACGAGCTGCCCGTGAAGACCACCGCCGAGCTGGTGGACTACGCGAAGAAGAATCCCGGCAAGCTCAACTATGCCGAAGCCAGCGCCTCGCAGCGCCTCTCGGGCGAGATGTTCAACCAGCTGGCCGGCGTGAAGATGGAACGGGTGCCCTACAAGGCGAGCCCGCAGGCACTGGGTGACGTGGCCTCGGGCCAGGTCCAGGTGATGTTCCCCGACCTGCCGCAGGCACTGACCCAGATCGAGGCCGGGCGCGTGCGGGGGCTCGCGACCACCGGTCCCAAACGCACGACCGTCACGCCCAACCTGCCGGCAATCGCCGAAACGGTGCCGGGCTATTCGCTGGTCTACTGGCTGGCTGTCTTCGCGCCGGCGGCGACGCCGAAGGACATCCAGAAGGTCCTCGCCGACGCCATCGCCGAGGCGCTGAAGGACCCGGCGACCGCCAAGGCGATGACGCAGGGCCGCATGGAGATCGCCCCGCTCGCGCTCGACGCGTTCGCGGCCTACGTGAAGAGCGAAACCGCCTGGTGGACCAAGGAGATCAAGGCCGCCGGCATCGAGCCGGAGTGAGCGCCATGAGCAAGGTCATCATCGAAAAGGACGGTCCGGTCAAAACCATCTGGATGAACCGGCCGGAAAAGCGCAACGCGCTCGATAGCGAGCTGATGCGCGAGATGATCGAGGCGCTCCAGGCGCCCGTCGCGGCCGAAGATCGCGTGGTCGTAATCCGAGGCAAGGGTGACGTTTTCTGCGCCGGCCTTGACATGGCGGAGCGCCGCGAGACGATCGGCGGCGGCAATGCCAGCGGCATCGAGGTGATGCTGCGCGCGGTCGAGCTCTGTCCCCTGCCTGTCGTCGCAGTCGTCCATGGCGACGCCATTGCCGGCGGCAACGAGCTGGCGCTCCATTGCGATATCGTGGTGGCGAGCCAGAAGGCGCGCTTCGGCATGTCGCTGGCGCAGGTCGGGCTCGCGCCCAACTGGTTCCTGGGCAAGAAGCTCATGGAAGTGCTGGGGCCGGTCACGACCCGCGAGATGCTGCTGCTGGGCGATCCCCTGCCCTCGACCAAGCTGCATGCGCTGGGCCTGATCGCCCGTTGCGTGCCGACCGACCAGCTCGAGGCGGAGGCCGCGAAGGTCGTCGACCGGCTGGCCGCCAACGCACCGCTGTCGCTCAAGGCCATGAAGGCGCTGACGGTGAAGCAGCTGGAGTTCCGTGACGGCATCAAGCATGACGATGTCGACGCGCTCGTCCAGGCGGCAATGAAGAGCCAGGACGCACAGGAAGGCATGAAGGCGCGGCTGGAGAAGCGCACCGCCCGGTTCCAGGGAAAGTAGTCATGTCCCTGCGGCTGCGCCTCGACAAACCCTGGCAGCCGCTGACGGCGGAGACCGCACAGCGCCTGCCGGGCCAGCTCGGCGTCTATCAGGTGGCCGATGCCAGGGGCACCGTCCTGTTCATCGGCCAGGCGGGCGCACGTTCGCCCTTCGGCCTGCGCTCCGAACTGCAGCGCGAGCACCGGGAACGCGGCGACGGCTGCCAGTTCCGTGTCGAAGTGAATCAGCAATACCGCACGCGCTGGTTCGAGCTGCTCATGGTGCACAAGGCCGACCATGGCAGCCTGCCGCCCGACAATGCCAAGAACCCGCCCCCACTGGGACGGCTGAGCCCGAGCTGAAGAGGCAGAGATGGATTTCGAGCCCTCCGAAGAACAGCAGATGCTAATCGATCAGGTCCGTCGGTTCGTGCGGGAAGAGATCATCCCGCTCGAAGCCAAGCTCGATCCCGATGCGTCCGAACTCGATCCCGCCGATCACGCACGGCTGGTCGAGAAGACCAAGGCGATGGGCCTGTTCGGCATCGACATCCCGAAGGAGTATGGCGGCCCCGACATCGACATCGTGACGCGTGTGCTGCTGGCCATCGAGATGGCGCAACATCGTGCCGGTCTGTACGTGCCCTGCTACGGCACCTTTGGCGGCGCCGGCCTGGCGCAGATCTTCGAGGCCAACGACGACCAGAAGGAGCGCTACCTCTATCCGACCCTGCGGGGCGAGAAGAAGGCCTTCTTCGGCCTGACCGAACCATCGGGCGGCAGCGATCCCGCGCGCGCCATCCAGACCAGGGCCGAGCGCAAGGACAATGGCTGGGTGCTGAACGGCTCCAAGATCTTCATCTCCAACGCCGATCGCGCACAGTACGGCATCGTCTTCGCCCGCACCGATTCTTCGAAGGGCCGCGCCGGCATCACCTGCTTCATCATCGACAGCGACACGCCGGGTTTTCACGTGCGCCGCGTCGTCCACACCTTGCGCTCCTCGCATTATGCGACCGAGCTCGAGTTCAAGGATTGCTGGGTCAGCGACCACCAGGTGCTGGGCGAGGTGAACAAGGGCTTCGCGGTGGCCAACGACCGCCTGACCCGCCAGCGCATCCCCTATGCCGCGGGCTGCATCGGCGTCGCGATCGCCGCGCACGAGATGGCGATCGAATGGGCCAAGATGCGCTCGACCTTCGGCGAGAAGCTGTCGCATCGCCAGGCCGTGCAATGGATGCTGGTCGACAACGAGATCGACATCCGCACCGCCCGGCATTTCACCCTGGAAGCCGCCGAGAAGGCGCGCCGCGGCCTGCCCTTCAAGATCGAGGCCTCGATCGCCAAGCTGACCGCATCCGAGGGCGGTGGCCGCGTGGTCGACCGCGCCATGCAGATCCATGGCGGCATGGGCATGACCAAAGACCTGCCGCTGGAGCGCTGGTATCGCGAGATGCGTATCCGCCGTGTCGGCGAAGGCCCGAGCGAGGTGCAGCGCATGGTGATCGCGCGCGAGATCCTGGGGAGCAACCTGCGATGAGCACCCCCGGCCCCCTCTCAGGCATCAAGGTCATCGAATTCGGCCAGAACCTGGCCGGCCCCTATTGCGGGCAGATTCTGGCTTTCCTCGGCGCCGAGGTGATCAAGGTCGAGCGTCCCGAGGGCGACGATGCACGCAAATGGGGCCCTCCGTTCGTCGAGGGCGATGCCACGGGCTTCATCGCGCTGAACCGCGGCAAGAAGTCGATTACCTGCGACCTCGCCGATCCGGCGCAGCGCGAGGCGCTGATCGAGCGCATCGGCGCGGCGGACATCTTCGTGCACAACCTGCGCGCCGACGTGCCGGCAAAGTTCGGCTTCGACGGCGCCACGCTCACCAAGCGCTTCCCGCGTCTGATCTATGCCGATCTCGGTGCCTTCGGCCATGCCGGCCCCTGGAAAGACCGCCCCGGTTACGAGCCGATCATCCAGGCCGTCGCCGGCCTCATCTCGCTCAACGGTGATCCGACGGGCCCCGAGGCGCGCATCGGCGTCTCGATCATCGACCTGTCGACCGGCATGTGGACTGCGATTGGCGTACTGGCGGCGCTGGCCAGGCGCACGGCCACCGGCCAGGGCAGCCTGGTGAACACGTCGCTGTTCGAGAGCGGCCTGATGTGGGCGTCAAATCATGTCGCGGGCTGGTCGGTGACCGGCAAGATGCCGCCGCGCCAGGGCACGGGGCACCCCTCGCTCACACCCTACCAGGCCTTCGAATGCAGCGACGGGCCGCTGATGATCTGCCCGGGCAACGACCGGCTATGGCGCAAGTTCGCCGAGGCGCTCGGCCACCCCGAATGGCCGGACGAGGAGCGATTCAGGACGAACGTCCAGCGCGCGGAGCAGCGCGAGCTCCTGCTGGGCATGATCGCCGACATCATGAAGGAGCATCCCCGGGCCTATTGGGCGGCCAAGCTCGATGCGCTGGGCGTGCCCAATGGGCCACTGAACACCGTCCCGCAGGTGATGGAGCTGGCGCAGGTGGCGGCGCTGGCGATGTTCATGCAGCCCTATGCCGGCTCGAGTGCCCTGTTCCACGGCCTGCCCCTCAGCATCGACGGCAAGCGAGCAGGCGGCGACGAGAAGGCGCCAAAGATCGGCGAGCACGACGGCCAAGTCTGAGGGCGAAAGCCGAGGCCGAATCTAACCCACGAAGCTCAGGCAGTAGTCACGCACCTGCTGGAGCGGGATGCGCGCATGGCTCTGCACGATGATGAACTTGCCGCCGGGATCCGTGCCGTTCGGCAGCCTGACCAGGCGCTCGAAGTCGTCGGCGCCCCAGACGCAGGATTGCTCAGAGAACAGCTGTACATCGGATGTGTAACAAGTATCCCACTCGGCGTGATAATCGTAGAGTGTGCCGCTGATCTCAGCCGTGCTGGTATAGAGTGAATATTCCGTCCACGGCACCTGGAACGGCTTGCGGGCCTTCCAGAGCACCAACGAGGTCATCGCACTGAGGCGGGCCCCGCGCAACTGGTCGAGGGTCATCCGGGCAAGGTCCCCATGCAGGATGTTCGGCGTGACCGAAAGGCCGTGCGACCTCGGATCGTAGGGGATGCCGATCACCTCCGACGCACTCTGCCACCAATCGTGGTGCTGCTTGGGCTCCCAGCGGGACAGGGCTCTATTATATTGCACGAAGGTCCGCGAATCGAAGTCGCCGACGCAGCAGACGTCGGAATCGAGAGTGAAATAGCCAGCGAAGCCCAGAACCGCCGGCACGTGCAGCTTCACGATCTGCTGCCGGTACCAGCCGGTCATCCAATAGAAGGAGCTGAACGCCGGGAAGAAGTCGCGCTCGCGGCGCACGGTCACTTCGATGTTCGGAAAGCGCGGCAGGTTGGACCGCAGCAGGTCTGCGTCGCGGTTGGGAGCGATGATCAGGAGTTCGAAGGGCTTGCTGTCGCGCCAGTGCTTGGCCAGCGACTCGATCAGGAGACCGGCACGCTCCAGATCGCCCAGGCGCTTGATGTTGCGCAGGGCGAGCGGGAGGATTCCTTGTCTGATCTCGGAAAACATGCGGGGCTACACTCTCCAACTATATATGGGCATCACCAACTCCATATCAATCGATAGGTTAAATTATTGCACTGCCAACTGAGCGGCACATCGACCCACGTCGCAAGAAGACCTGTCCCAGGCAGGCAAAAAAAACGCCGGGCCCAAGGGCCCGGCGAGTCAAACAGGGAGGCTTCACGTCTGGGAGACGTAGGATCATGAGGATCCCGAGTTTCGAACGCGATCAGCCGAAACCGTTCGTGTCGAATACCTGTGCTTAACCTATGCCTCATCAGAGGGAATGGTAGTGGTGAAGATTTGGACACTGGCATGCGACGCGCGCATGCCTTTCACCAACTATGCAATCCTGCAACTCTAAAGCATCAGAAACGTGTCTCCGCGACCTTCCGCAGCAAGAAATCCCGGAATACGGCGATCCGCTTAGAGTGCCGCAATTCTTCAGGGTACGTGAAATACACATCGGTGGTTCGGACATTGAGATCCGGCAGCAGCATCTCGAGTTTGGTCGATTCGCGCGCCAGATAGTCGGGCAGCGAGGCGATGCCGAGGCCGGACTCGACGGCGCGGAAAATGCCGTAGGTGTTGTTGACCCGAAGCACCACGAGCCGCGGATTCTGCTCGGCATTGCCCTCGCGCAGCAGCCAGTTCACATCCTGGACGGGGGCACGCGCATCCTCGCCAAAAATGATGAGCCGATGCTGGCCGAGTTCGTCGATCGTGGTGGGCTTGCCGTATTTCTGAACGTAGCCGTGCGAGGCGTAAACGTGACTGCGCACCGTCAGCAGGTGACGCTGCACGAGCCCGGGCTGGCGCGGCATGACCATTCGGATGGCCACATCGGCTTCGCGCATGCCCAGGTCGAGCTCGTTGTCGGACAGCACGAGGCTGACGTCGATCTCGGGATAGAGCGCGATGAACTCGTGCATCTGGGTCGTCAGCCAGGTCGACCCGAAGCCGACCGTTGCGTGGATCTTGAGACGCCCGGCGGGCTTGTCCTGGTTGGCCCGCAACAGCGCCTCGGCGGTGTTGACCTTGGCGGCCATGTCGCGCGCGGTGCGGTAGAGCAACTCGCCCTGCTCCGTCAGGATGAGACCGCGTGCATGGCGATGAAACAGCATGACGCCGAGCTGCTCCTCGAGCGCGCCGATCTGGCGCGAGATCGCCGACTGGCTGAGCTTCAGCGATTCGCCCGCATGGGTGAAGCTGCCGGCATCGGCCACGGCCTGGAAGATCCGCAGCTTGTCCCAGTCCATTTCATTGCCTCCCTGTGCCTGCCTGCTGCTTCACTCGGCAGCCTGAGCGTGTCGCGTCTCCTGTCCTGCCAGCCACCTCTCGGCTTCGAGCGCCGCCATGCAGCCGGTGCCCGCGGCCGTCACCGCCTGTCGGAAGACCTTGTCCTGGACGTCGCCGGCCGCGTAGACGCCCTCGATGTTGGTTGCAGTCGAATCGGGCCTCGTGATCAGATAGCCCTCGCCGTCCATCTCGAGCTTGCCCTTGAACAGTTCGGTGTTGGGCGAATGGCCGATCGCCACGAAGAAGCCGTCGGTCTTGATGTCCTGAACGGCGCCCGTCTTCACGTTGCGCAGTCGCGCACCGGTGACGATCGGCGCCGGCATCTTCTCGCCGAGAATCTCCTCGACGACGTGATCCCAGACGACCGTCACCTTCGGATTCCTGAACAAGCGGTCCTGCAGGATTTTTTCCGCACGGAAGCTGTCGCGGCGGTGAACCAGCGTCACCTTCGAAGCGTGATTTGTCAGATAGAGCGCCTCCTCGACAGCGGTGTTGCCGCCGCCGACCACGACCACGTCCTTGTTACGGAAGAAGAAGCCGTCGCAGGTCGCGCAGGCAGAGACGCCGCCGCCGCGGAAAGTCTCCTCGCTGGGCAGGCCCAGCCACTTCGCCGTGGCGCCGGTGGCAACGATGAGGGACTCGGCCTCATACCGGTCCCCTGAATCGCCCAGGCAGACGAACGGACGCCGGGTCAGGTCAACATCCACGATCGTGTCGAAGAACAGCGTCGTGCCGACATGCTCGGCCTGCTTCTGCATCTGCTCCATCAGCCACGGGCCCTGGATCACGTCCGCAAAGCCGGGATAGTTCTCCACGTCGGTCGTGATCGTGAGCTGCCCGCCGGGCTGGATGCCCTGCACCAGCATCGGCTTCAGGCTGGCGCGGGCAGCATAGATGGCCGCCGTGTAGCCGGCCGGCCCCGAGCCCAGGATCATTACCTTGCTGCGATGAGTTTCTGCCATGACTACTCCGCATCCCGCCAACCGCATATCTTCGACATATATGCAAACCTCGCCTGAGTTGCACGACTAGATGTCGATTTCACACGCAATTGTTCACAGCCAAGTGGCGAATTCTCGCAACTTTATTGCGCGCCCGGCACAGTTCTGGCATAGACCGCGGCCAACGGAGGAAAACGGATGGCTCGGGCCAAGCTCGATCGAATTGACCGGCGAATTCTCAGCGACTTGCAGTCCAATGGACGCATGACGAACGTGGAGCTGGCCGAACGGGCCGGGATATCAGCGCCGCCCTGTCTGCGCCGCGTGCGCGCCCTTGAACGGGCCGGCATCATCAAAGGCTACCATGCGGAACTGAGCCCCGAGTCGCTGGGCTACAGCGTGTCCGTCTTCGCCCTGGTGGGCTTGAACAGCCAGGCAGAAGCCGACCTCAAGTCCTTCGAGGAGCTGATCGCCAATTGGGACGAGGTCCGCGAATGCCACATGCTGGCCGGCGAGGCCGATTTCCTGCTCAAGATCGTGGCAGAGACCTGGGACGACTATCAGAAATTCCTGACCACCCGCCTCACCTCTGCACCCAACGTCAGCCACGTGAAATCCATGATGGTGTTCCGCACCGCCAAGGAAGTTCCCGGAGTTCCCATTTCGACGGAGGCATAGCGTCGCCGAAATGGGGGCGAGCGGCAGCGGTGGTAACAAACCGCGGACAGCCCGCGCGGTAGCTATGGAGCAAGGATAGATGACCGACGTCACTTTCGAGATCCTGCACCGCGTCGCCGACGCTTTCGCCCGGCGCGACGTCGACGGGATCGTCAATTCCTTCGCCGAGGACGGCGAGTTCCGCAACGCCAGGGGCCCCGACTACTGGGGCCAGAGCTTCAAGGGCAAGGCGGCGATCCGCAGCTACTTCGAGCCGCTGTTCGCCAACACCGGCGACGTGAAGTGGACCCATACCAATGAGTTCATCTGCGGCGACCGGGCGGTGACCGAATGGCACCGGACCGCGACCCTGAAGACCGGCGAACGCCAGGAATGGCTGGGCTGCGACCTCTACACCTTCCGTCGCGGCCTCATCGTCATGGAGGACACTTACATCAAGGTTGTCGGCTGAGCCCCTTGTGGGAAACGCCGTGTATTGATAGCGTGCCAAGAATACACGGCGTTATCACAAAAGCCGAAGGTCGTGAGCCATGAAGAACCTCTTCCAGACGTCCAAGATCCTGCTGCTCGACCTGGCATCGACGCTGCTCTTCCTCGCCATCTACGTTCTCACGGGAAATCTCTTCCTCGCCGTCGGGCTCGGTATGGCTCTGGGCATCGCCCAGATCGGCTGGCAGCTCGTCCACAATCAGCGCGTGGAGGCGCTGCAGTGGCTCAGCCTCGTGATCATCTTCGCGTCGGGCGCGGCGACGTTCATCACCGACGACCCACTTTTCGTCATGCTGAAACCCAGCATCATCTACGTCATCGTCGGCATGGTCATGCTGAAGCGCGGCTGGATGACCCGCTACCTGCCTCCGATCGCGCAGGCGACCGTACCCGACCTCGCCATCACCTTCGGCTACGTCTGGGCGGGGATGATGTTCTTCTCGGCCGGGCTCAACATCGTGCTCGCGCTGGCGCTCGACGTCACGAGCTGGGCGGCCGTGAAATCGGTCTGGGCGATCGGCAGCAAGGTCGGCCTGTTCGGCATCCAGTATGCGATCATGAAGTCGACCGGCATCCGCCGGGCGCGCGCCATGATGGCGGCTAGTTGAACTGCACGCCCACCACTTCGTAGGACTTGCCGCCGCGCGGCGTCTGAACCTCGACCCGGTCGCCGACCGTCTTGCCGATCAGCGCCCGGCCGATCGGCGAGGTGACGGAGATCCGGCCCTTGGCGAGGTCGGCCTCGTAGGGACCGACGATCTGGTACTTCACCTTTTCGTCTGTGTCCTCATCGGCCAGGCGCACGATGGCGCCGAACTTGATGACCTTGCCGGTCAGCTTGGAGAAGTCGATCACCTCGGTCCGCGAGATGATGTCCTCGAGCTCGGCAATGCGTCCCTCGATGAAGCTCTGCTTCTCGCGCGCGGAAGTATACTCGGCGTTCTCCGAGAGATCGCCGTGCTCCCGCGCCGTTGCGATCGCCTTGATGATCGCCGGGCGCTCCACGCTCTTCAGCACTTTCAGTTCTGCCTCGAGGCGCTGAAGCCCTTCGGCCGTCATCGGAATACGTTCCATTGCCAAATCGTCCTTGATCACTCGTACGGCGTCAACGCCCAACGCAGCCGGAAAAACGGAGTGCAATCCGGCACGTTGCAGGCGGGAGCGGCGTGGAAAGGCCTAGAAGGCGGTCTTGAAGTAGGACTGCAGGGGTGCCACGTCGAGCGCCCCCTCCTTCGCCGCAGCAATGCCCTCGACCGACGCCTTGGCGCCAGCGACCGTCGTGTAGTAGGCGATCTTGTGCATCAGTGCGGTGCGCCGCAGCGTGAAGCTGTCGGTCAGGGCGCCAGCGCCGTCGACCGTATTGAAGACCAGCTGCACCTTGCCGTCCTTCATTAGGTCCACGATGTGCGGCCGGCCCTGCAGCACCTTGTTGACCTGCTGCGCCTCGATGCCGTGCTTGTGCAGAAATTCCGCCGTGCCGAGAGTCGCCACGACCTTGAAACCGAGATCCACCAGGCGCTTCACCGGCTTCACCATGGCCTGCTTGTCCTGGTCCTTGACCGAGACGAACACCACGCCCTCCACCGGCACCTTGCTGCCGGCGCCGAGCTGAGACTTCGCGAAGGCACGGCCGAAATCCATGTCGAGGCCCATGACTTCGCCCGTCGACCGCATCTCGGGGCCGAGGATGATGTCGACGCCGGGGAAGCGCGCGAAGGGGAATACGGCCTCCTTGACCGCGATGTGCTTGCCTTTCGCCTTCTTGATGCCGAGCGACTTCAGCGCCTCGCCGGCCATCAGGCGGGCCGCGAACTTGGCGATCGGCTGGCCGGTCGCCTTGGCGACGAAGGGGACGGTGCGGCTGGCACGCGGGTTGACCTCGAGCACGTAGACGTCGCCGTCTTTGACCGCGAACTGCACGTTCATCAGGCCGACGACATGCAGCGCCTTCGCCATTGCCTCGGTCTGGCGCTCGATCTCGGCCAGTATCTTGGACGACAGCGAATACGGCGGCAGCGAGCAGGCCGAGTCGCCGGAATGAATTCCCGCCTCCTCGATATGCTCCATGATGCCGGCGACGAAAACGTTCTGGTCCTTGTCGGCCAGGGCGTCGACATCGACCTCGATGGCGTCGCGCAGGTAGGAGTCGATCAGCACCGGATTGCTGCCCGAGACCTTCACGGCGTCACGCATGTAACGCTCGATGGCCGCGCGATCGTAGACGATCTGCATGGCGCGCCCGCCCAGCACATAGGACGGACGGATGACCACCGGATAGCCGATCTTCTCGGCGATCTCGATCGCCTTCTCCTGCGATGTCGCCGTGCCGTTGTCGGGCTGGCGGAGCTTCAGCTCTTGGATCAGCTTCTGGAAGCGTTCGCGGTCCTCGGCGAGGTCGATGGCGTCAGGCGACGTGCCCAGGATCGGGATTCCGGCAGCCTCGAGCGGCTTGGCGAGCTTGAGCGGCGTCTGGCCGCCGAACTGCACGATGAGCCCAAGCAGTTCGCCTTTCGAGCGCTCGACCTCGACCAGCTCGATGACATCTTCGGCGGTCAGCGGCTCGAAGTAGAGCCGGTCGGCCGTGTCGTAATCGGTCGACACGGTCTCGGGGTTGCAGTTGACCATGATGGTCTCGTAGCCGGCGTCGCGCAGGGCGTAGACGGCATGGACGCAGCAATAGTCGAACTCGATGCCCTGGCCGATACGGTTGGGACCGCCGCCCAGGATGATGACCTTGCGCCGGTCGGTCGGCTGCGACTCGCACTCGGCCGGGCGCACACCGTCGCCCTCGTAACAGGAGTAAAGATAGGGGGTGCGCGATTCGAATTCGGCAGCGCAGGTGTCGATACGCTTGAAGACCGGCCGAACGCCGAGTGCGCGGCGTTTCTTCGCGACCTCGCCCGCCGGCTGCTTCGTGAGTTCGCCCAGACGCTCGTCCGAGAAACCCTTTTTCTTGAGATCGAAGAAGGCCTTGGCGTCCGTAGGCAGTCCGTCCTTGCGCAGGTTCGCCTCGATGGTGACGAGCTGCTCGATCTGGCGTAGGAACCACGGCTCGTACTTCGACGCGCGGGCAATCTCCTCGACGGTGAGGCCGTGGCGGAAGGCCTGGGCGATCACCAGGATGCGGTCGGGCGTCGGCAGGGCAAGCGCACCGGCGATGGCCGACTTCTCGGGCGCGCCCTTGATCTCGATCTCGTTCAGGCCCGTGAGGCCGGTTTCCATCGAGCGCAGCGCCTTCTGAAGCGATTCCTGGAAGGTCCGGCCGATCGACATGGCCTCGCCGACGCTCTTCATCGACGTGTTGAGCAGAGCCTCCGCACCCGGGAACTTCTCGAAGGCGAAGCGCGGCATCTTGGTGACGACATAGTCGATGGTCGGCTCGAACGAGGCCGGCGTCTCGCCGGTGATGTCATTCAGGAGCTCGTCCAGCGTGTAGCCGACGGCCAGCCGCGCCGCGACCTTGGCGATCGGGAATCCCGTCGCCTTCGAGGCCAGCGCCGAGGAGCGCGAGACGCGCGGGTTCATTTCGATCACGACCATCCGGCCGGTCGCCGGATCGACGGCGAACTGCACGTTCGAACCGCCGGTATCGACGCCGATCTCGCGCAGGCACGCGATCGAGGCGTCGCGCATGATCTGATATTCCTTGTCGGTGAGCGTCAGCGCCGGCGCGACGGTCACCGAGTCGCCAGTATGCACGCCCATCGGATCGACGTTTTCGATCGAGCAGATGATGATGCAGTTGTCGTTGCGGTCGCGCACGACCTCCATCTCGTACTCTTTCCAGCCGAGCACGGATTCTTCGACCAGTACCTCGCCGACCGGCGAGGCGTCGACGCCGCCCGCCACAATCTCGAAGTATTCGTCGCGATTGTAGGCGATACCGCCGCCGGTGCCGCCCAGGGTGAAGGACGGGCGGATGATCGCCGGCAGGCCGACGCGGTCGAGCGCAGTCGCCGCCTCTTCGCGATTGTGCACGACCTCGCTCTTGGGGCATTCGAGCCCGATCTTGGTCATGGCATCGCGGAACAGCAGCCGGTCCTCGGCCTTGTCGATAGCCTCGGCATTGGCGCCGATCAACTCGACGCCGTACGTCTTGAGCCGCCCGTCGCGATGCAGCGCCATCGCGGTGTTGAGTGCCGTCTGGCCGCCCATGGTCGGCAGGATGGCGTCGGGCTTTTCCTTCTCGATGATGCGCGCCACGAAGTCGGGCGTGATCGGCTCGACATAGGTCGCATCGACCAGGCCGGGATCGGTCATGATCGTGGCCGGGTTCGAATTGATCAGGATGACGCGATAGCCCTCGTCCTTCAGCGCCTTGCAGGCCTGAACGCCGGAATAGTCGAACTCGCAGGCCTGACCGATGACGATCGGACCGGCGCCGATGACGAGGATGGATTTGATGTCTGTGCGCTTGGGCATGATTGCTCTTATTTGCCCTTGCTCTTGTCGATCATCTCGACGAACCGGTCGAAGAGATAGTGACTGTCGGTCGGGCCGGGCGAGGCTTCGGGGTGATACTGGACCGAGAAGGCTGGCTTATCGGTGCAGCGCAGGCCTTCGTTGATGCCGTCGAACAGCGAGACGTGCGTCACCTCGGTGTTCTCGGGTAGCGATTCGGGGATGACGCAGAAACCGTGGTTCTGCGACGTGATCTCAACCTTGCCGGTCGTCAGGTCCTTGACCGGCTGGTTGGCGCCGCGGTGGCCGCGTTCCATCTTGCGGGTCTTGCCGCCGAGCGTCAGCGCCAGGATCTGGTGACCGAGGCAGATGCCGAACAGCGGCACTTTCCTGTCGAGCACGGCCTGGATGGCGGGCGACGCATAGACGGCCGTCGCCGCTGGATCGCCGGGACCGTTGGACAGGAACACGCCGTCGGGCTTGTGGCGCAGGATGTCCTCGGCCGAGGCCGTCGCCGGCACCACCGTGACCTTGCAGCCGGTATTGGCGAGGCAGCGCAGAATGTTGCGCTTGGCGCCGTAATCGACCGCGACGACGTGATATTTGGGCTTGGTGAGCTTGCCGTAGCCTTTGCCCAGCGCCCACTTGGTCTCGTCCCATTCGTAGGTCTGCTTGGTCGTGACCTCGAGGGCCAGGTCCATGCCATCTAGACCCGGCCAGTCGAGGGCGATCTGGCGCATCTTCGGAATGTCGAACTTGCCGTCCGGCGCATGCACGACCACGCCGTTGGGTGGGCCGCCGTCGCGGATGCGGCGCGTGATGGCGCGCGTGTCGACGTCGCAGATACCCGGCAGATTGTGGCTCTTCAGCCAGTCGTTGAGCGGCTTCACCGACCGCCAGTTAGCCGGCTCGGTGATGTCGCCGCGCAGGACGACGCCGCGGGCGGCCGGCGTGATCGTCTCGATATCCTCGAGATTGGTGCCGACGTTGCCGATGTGCGGAAAGGTGAAGGTGATGATCTGGCCGGCATAGGACGGATCGGTGATGATCTCCTGATACCCGGTCATCGAGGTGTTGAAGCAGACCTCGCCCACGGCATAGCCGGCGGCGCCCACTCCCTTGCCCCAGAAGACCGTGCCGTCGGCCAGCACCAGCGCGGCCGTGGCCCAACGCGGCGCGGCGTCGTTCGCGCCGGCGGTCTTAGGTGAAGTCATGATGATTTGCCCGTTCGTGCGGCTCGCGCGGCCTCGCCCCGGACCCGGCATGGGCGAGGCGATCGGCAAGCCGGCCGCGTTGTAACCAAGCCGCCGCAGAGGGTCAAGGCACGGAAGGCAGCCAATTTCTAAGCTATTTCAATAACTTATTTGCTTTGCCAACAGCATCCGGGACGATTAGTTTCCGCCCCTTAGCCCTCGGGCGAACCAACAGGACCCAAGCGATGCTGCGCGAGAAACTGACCGAAGCGATGAAAGAGGCCATGCGCGCCAAGGATCAGGCCGCGCTGGGCACGATTCGCCTCATCCTGGCCAAGCTCAAGGACGTCGACATCGCCGCCCGCACCGAGGCCAGCCGCGAGGGCGTGGCCGACGACAAGATCCTGTCGATGATGCAGGGCATGATCAAGCAGCGGAACGAATCGATCACCCTTTATGACAAGGGCGGCCGCGCCGATCTGGCCGAAAAGGAAAAGGCCGAGATCGCCGTGATCGAGCGCTTCCTGCCACAGCAGATGGATGAGACCGCTGTCGAGGCCGCCGTGCGCGAGGCCATCGCCGCCGCCGGCGCCACCTCGATCAAGGACATGGGCGGCGTCGTGGCTGCCCTGAAGGGCAAGTACGCCGGCCAGATGGACTTCGCCAAGGCGTCAGCCGCGGTGAAAAAAGCATTGAGCGCCTGATCTTCCCCGCTATCCCCTATGGCGTGGCCCTCGCGCGAGGGCCATTTTAGGGGATGGCCTTCCCCCCGGGCTTCCTCGACGAACTGCGCGCGCGCCTCAGCCTGTCCGACATCGTCGGCCGGAAGGTGTCGCTGAAGCGCCGGTCGGGCGCGGAGTACGCGGGCCTCTGCCCCTTCCACAACGAGAAGTCGCCGTCCTTCACGGTCAACGACAAGAAGGGCTTCTACCACTGCTTCGGCTGTGGCGAGCACGGCGACGCCGTGGGCTTCGTCATGAAGACGGAGGGACTTTCCTTCCCCGAATCGGTCGAGAAGCTCGCCCGTGAGGTCAACCTGCCAGTGCCGCGCGCCACTCCGGCGGAACGCGAGCGCGTCGAGCGCGCTTCGACCTTGCAGCAGGTCGTCGAACTGGCCGCCCAGTGGTTCCAGAAGCAGCTCCGCCTCCCGGTGGGGCGCGATGGCCTCGACTACCTGCGCGGCCGCGGTCTCTCGGATGCCACGATTGACGACTTCCGGCTGGGATTTGCGCCCGATTCGCGCGACGGGCTCATCGCCGCCCTGAAGCGCGAGGGCGTGCCGATCGAGAAGATCGTCGAGGCGGGGCTCGCCATCCAGCCCGAGGACCGGCGCGAGCCCTACGACCGCTTCCGCGGCCGCGTGATATTCGTCATCAACGACCGCCGCGGCCGGGCTATCGCCTTCGGCGGCCGGGTCATGGGGGGCGGCGAGCCCAAGTACCTGAATTCCCCGGAGACGCCGCTCTTCCACAAGGGCGCCAACCTCTACTGCCTCGACCGGGCCCGGCAGGCCGCGACCAAGGATCAGCCCGTCATCGTGGCCGAAGGCTACATGGACGTGATCGCCCTCCACGCCGCGGGCTTCACGGGCGCCGTCGCGCCGCTCGGCACCGCTCTCACCGAGGGCCAACTGGGCGAACTCTGGAAGCTGGCAGACGAGCCCTATCTGTGTTTCGACGGTGACAATGCCGGCCGTCGCGCCGCCTCGCGCGCCGCCGAGCGGGCCCTGCCCCTGCTGCGTCCCGGCAAGAGCCTGCGCTTCCTCGCGCTCCCGGCCGGCGAAGATCCCGACAGCCTGGTCCGGACGCGCGGGCCCGAAGCGGTCCATCGTGTGCTCGATCTCGCCCGACCGCTGTCCGACGTAATCTGGGAACTCGAAGTCGAGGGCAAGCCCGCGGACACGCCGGAGAGGCGGGCCAACCTGCAGCGCAGCGTCGAACAGCGGGTGGCCGAAATCGCCGATCCCATGGTCCGCGAGTACTACCGCACCGAAATGCGCAACCGGCTGAACCGCATGCGACGCCCAGAATCGCCGGCCTGGCAGCCCGGCGGCGCCCGCAGGCCGTTCCGCCGCCCGGGCGATCCCGAGCCCGCGCCCTTTGCCGCCGGATCCGCAGCCCGCCGGGCGGGAGACGGCCTCGATGGTTCCCGCCAGGAACGGGTCCTGCTGGGCGCGCTGATCGAGCGGCCGGCACTGCTCCACATACTGGCCGAGGATCTGGCGTCCCTGCCGATCGGCCATCCCGAGCTGGCGCGCCTGCGCAGCGGGCTGCTGGATGCCCTTTCGCTGGTACCGTCGGGAGTGGACCCAGCCGCCGACGAGGCGGCGGGTGACCCTTCGCTCGAGGCACAGCTAATAGGACAGCATCTGGAGCGGATCGGCCTGGGGCGCCTGGCCGCTGAAACCCGGCTAAAGGCCCGGAATGCCTTCAAGGACGATCCGGCCGATCCCGATGGGTGGGTTGGGCAGTGGCGCCGTGCCGCCCGCCATCTCAGCCATCTGCAGGGCGGCCCGGAGGAGCTCAAGCGGGCCGAGGAGGCCCTCGCCGAGGACATGTCGGAAGAGAATTTGCAGCGGCTGCAGGCCATCCTCGATCGCATGCGGCGCGAAAACATTGAATCCAATGCCATGTAGCAGGGCCGCGCAGATTCAGGGGCCTGCCCCTATCGCTGCTTGCACTGAAGCCCCATATAGTAGAAGGGTAGTTTTCGCGGGGCCGCCCTCCCGCCTCCCCTTCTTACAGCCAAATAACGGCCCTTTGGCCGTTCTATCCGTTTGTCGCACCCAAGGATTTGAGTAAATGGCGACCAAAACCGCGACCGTAGCGCAACCCGAAGTCACCGACGCCCGCGAGGAGGGTCCCGACGCCCCCCTGCTCGACTCTCTTGGCGCCGAACTGAAGAAGCTCGTACAGAAGGGCAAAGAGCGGGGCTACGTCACCTATGACGAGCTGAACGCCGCCCTGCCGCCTGACGAAGTGTCCTCCGAGCAGATCGAGGACACGATGGCAATGCTGTCCGAGGCCGGGGTCAACGTCGTCGAGGCCGAAGAGCAGGAAGACACTGCCTCTGCAACGCAGACCGAGCCGGCCAAGACCGCGGTGGTCGCCGCCGAGGCGACGGGCGAGGACGAGGAGCTCGGCCGCACCGACGATCCCGTTCGCATGTACCTGCGCGAGATGGGCAGCGTGGAGCTGCTGAGCCGCGAGGGCGAGATCGAGATCGCCAAACGCATCGAGGCCGGCCAGGACAAGATGATCGGCGGCATCTGCGAGAGCCCGATGACGATCACGGCGCTGCTGCACTGGCGCGACGCGATCAACGAGGGCCGCATCCTGCTGCGTGACGTGATCGACCTCGAGGCAACCCAGGGCGGTGGCGCCCCCGGTGAGGGCAAGGGCGTGAACGCGGCCGCCGCCGCTCCCGCCGCGCCGCCGATGCCGCGCCCGGCCATGACGCCGAAGCTGGTGCGCCCGGCGCCAGCGGCGGTGAACGGCGAGGGCGGCGAGGCGCCCGCTGCGGAAGGGGCTGAGGAGGACGACGAGAACGCGCTCTCGCTGTCGGCGCTCGAGGAGAAGCTCAAGCCCGAGGTGCTGCGCACCCTCACCAAGATCTACAAAGTCTATATCGAGATGTCGAAGGTGCAGAACCGGCGCCTGTCGACGCTCGCGCGCGGCCAGAAGCCCAGCGCCGACTTCGAGAAGAGTTACGAGAAGCACCGCAAGAAGATCGTCGAGCTGGTGCGGACGGTGCACATCAACGCTGCCCGCATCGAGCAGCTCAAGCTGTCGCTCTACGATCTAAACCGCAAGCTGATGATGCTCGAGGGCAAGCTGCTGCGCACGGCGGAGAGCTTCCGCATCTCGCGGCAGGACTTCCTCGATAACTATTTCACGCATGAGATCGACCCCAACTGGCTCGAGAAGGTCGGCAAGCTGCCCGGCCGGGGCTGGAAGGATTTCGCCAAGAAGCGCGCACCCGAGATCGAGAAGATCCGGTCGGAAATCAAGGAAATCTCCGATCACTGTGGCGCGCCGATCTTCGAGTTCCGCCGCATGTGCAAGACCGTCCAGGACGGCGAGCGCGAGATGATGCGGGCGAAGAAGGAGATGATCGAGGCCAACCTGCGCCTCGTGATTTCGATCGCCAAGAAGTACACCAACCGCGGCCTGCAGTTCCTGGATCTCATCCAGGAGGGCAACATCGGCCTGATGAAGGCGGTCGACAAGTTCGAGTACCGCCGCGGCTACA
>NZ_CAMFKM010000030.1 GCF_945957355.1 uncultured Reyranella sp.
CGCCCTCGGTCTTGATGTTGAACTTGCGGTAGGCGTTCTTGTTGAAGCCTTCCGGTCCCGCCACGATCATCGCGCCGATCGCCGCCGTGCCCTGGATGTGACTGTTGTCGTACACCTCGATGCGCTCGGGCGGCGCGTCGAGCCCGAAGACGCGGGCCACGCCTTCGAGCAGGGTGCGTTGCGTGCCGCGCTCGGCCATGCGACGAGCCAGTGCCTCGCGCGCATTGTTCACCGCCTGATCGAGCACGTCCTTCTGGTCGCCGCGCTTGGGCTGGCGGATCTCGACCTTGTGGCCGGCCGACAGAGCCAGCGCGCTTTCCATCAGTTCGCGCTCGGCGACATCGTGGCTGGTCAGGATCAGCTTCGGCGCCTGCCGCGCCTCGTAGAACTGGCCGATGAAGGCCTCCAGCACCTGCGCCTCGTCGAGTTCCCTGCCGTGGCTCGGGAAGTAGGCGCGGTTGCCGAGATTCTGACCGGCGCGCAGGAAGAACACCTGGATGCAGATCTGCCCACCTTCGGCATGGGCCGCGAAGATGTCGGCCTCGTCGATCGACGGCAGGCTGATCGACTGGTGCGACGTGATGTGGGCCAGCGCGCGGATGCGGTCGCGCAGGATGGCGGCGGCCTCGAATTCGAGGTTCGCGGAAGCCTGCTCCATGCGCTGCGACAGGGTCTGCTGGATCTCGCGGTTGCGACCGCCCAGGAAGCCGCGCACGTCGTCGACGATGGCGTCGTATTCGGTTTTGCCGATGCGGCCGACACACGGCGCCGTGCAACGCTTGATCTGGTACTGCAGGCAGGGCCGCGTGCGGGTCGAGAAGACGCCATCCGAGCAGGACCGGAGCGGGAAGGCGCGCTGCAGGGCGTAGAGCGTCCGGTTGACGGCGGTGGCCGATGCGAAGGGCCCGAAATACTCGTTGGCCGGCTCGCGCGTGCCGCGATGCTTGGCGAGTTGCGGCCAGTCGGTGTCGCGCCGTATCACGATGTAGGGGAACGACTTGTCGTCGCGCAGCAGCACGTTGAAGCGTGGCCGGAAGCGCTTGATCAGGTTGTTTTCGAGGAGCAACGCCTCGGCTTCGCTGTCGGTGACGGCGAATTCCATGGTTCGCGTCGCCGAGACCATGCGGATCAGGCGCGTGGCCAGCCGGGTCGGCTGCGTATAGGCGGCGACGCGGCTGCGCAGCGAGCGCGCTTTTCCGACGTACAGAACCTCGCCGTCGGCCGCGATCATGCGGTAGACGCCCGGCTTGCGCGGCAGGGTCCGCACGAAGTCCGCGATGATCCGCATTCCGTCGGAGAGCGAACCTTCGCTGGGAGGCAGGTCGATGTCGGTTTCTTCGGTCATCTGGGACGCGGAAAATGGCCCTGCCCGGACGTCTGCACAAGCCAATCGGCGGCATGTGGGGAAGTCTGTGCAGAAGCCGCAAGTCGCACGGCCGTTACGCCAGAGTCACTATATTGACTCAATGTAAGAGGGGTGGCAGTCGCCCGCCACCCCCTCGATCAACCTTTTGTTCCAACTGAATTTTTCGCCATTTTTCCGTCAGTCAGAAAAAGCTGGCCAACCTATTTGTTCCCTTTTCGATCCAATTGGCCGTCGCGCTTCGATATGTGGATAAGTTCGGTGGCTTTACAGCACCGACAGCATCCGTCCGACGAGCGGATGGCGGACCACGTCTTCCTGCGTCAGCCGGACCACGGCGACGTCGTCGAGCCCTTCCAGCCGGGTCCCGATCGCAGCCAGTCCGGACAGTTCCGGCAGCAGGTCGGTCTGGTCGGGATCGCCGGTCATCACCATCGTGGAGTGCCAGCCGAGGCGGGTCAGCAGCATCTTGAGCTGGCCGTAGGTGCAGTTCTGGGCCTCGTCGATCAGGACGAAGGCATTGTTCAGCGTCCGACCGCGCATGAAGGCCACCGGGGCGATCTCGATCGTGCCGTCCTCGAGGTGCTGGGCGAGCCGCTTGGGGCCCATCCGGTCGTTCAGCGCGTCCCACAGCGGGCGCAGGTAGGGATCGAGCTTCTCGCGCATGTCGCCGGGCAGGAAGCCCAGGTTCTCGCCGGCTTCCACCGCCGGCCGCGACAGCACGATCCGCGAGACCGTGCCATTCTCCAGGGCTTCGACGGCGGCGGCGATCGCCAGGTAGGTCTTGCCGGTGCCGGCGGGCCCGAGGGCCACGGTGAGGGGTTTGCCCTCGATCGCCTCCATCAGCACCCGCTGGTTGTCGCTGCGAGGTCGGATTTTCTTGATGTAGCTCTGGTCTCGGTCGTTGGCCGGAGTGTGGTCGAAAACGACGTTGTGAATACGGGCGCTATCGACAGCGTGCAGCTTGGCTCGGCGAGCGGCGCGTTTGGCCATATTCGGACTCCGGTGTCAGGGTCAGAGGAGCAGAAGCGATCACCCAAAACAAAAACGCCCCCGGCGAGCGGAGGCGTTGGCGATCAGTGGTCTGGCTGAAGGGTGAGGCAGATAGGGCACGCGATGGACGCTCCATCGGTGAACCAGCTTCCGTCGGGGGACATGTCCTCGAACGGATAAAAACCCTCCCTCAGCTACTTGGGAAAGCCTAGTCTCAATTCGGCCCCTCGGCCACCATATTTATGGTCTGTCGCTGAAATTTAACCCTAGGGAAAGCAATCCGTCTTCACCGGTCATGGACCATCCGGCCGGCGACATAGGTCGCCTGGACCGCCCGATCGTCGCCCAGGATCATCTGGATGAAGAGCTGTTCGGCGAAGTCGCGTGCCTCGTCCATGCGGAAGGCGATCAGGGGCGTCGATCGCATGTCGAGCACCACGAGATCGGCTTCCATGCCGGGCGCGAGGCTGCCGACCTTGTTTTCCAGATGCAGGGCCGCGGCCGAGCCGCGCGTCGCGAGATAGTAGGCGTGGGCGGCCGACAGCGGGTTACGGTTGAGCTGCGCCGCCTTGTAGGCCTCGTTGAGCGTCTGCAGGATCGAGAAGGAGGTGCCGGCGCCGATATCGGTGCCGAGGCCCACGCGGACGGGCCGGTGGGCGTGCTTGGCGCGCGCGATGTCGAACATGCCGCTGCCGAGGAAGAAGTTCGAGGTCGGGCAGTGGGCAATCGCAGCTTCGGCGGCGTGCAGGCGCTTCAACTCTTCTTCGCCCAGCCAGATGCCGTGCCCGAATACCGCGCGTTTGCCGCAGAGCCCGTGGTGATCGTAGACGTCGAGATAGCTGGCGCGGCCTGGAAACAGTTCCTTGATCCAGGCGACCTCGGCCTCGGTCTCCGCGAGGTGCGTCTGCATCAGGCAGTCGGGATGGGCGCGCCACAGCGCGCCGGCGGCGACGAGTTGCTCGGGTGAACTCGTGCCGGCGAAGCGCGGCGTGATGGCGTAGAGCAGGCGGCCGCGGCCATGCCATTTGCGGATGAGGGCGAGCGAGTCGTCGTACCCGGACTGGACATCGTCGCGCAGCCCGTCCGGCGCGTTGCGGTCCATCAGCACCTTGCCGGCGGCAAGCCGCAGGCCGAGCGCCTCCGCCTCCTCGAACAGGATGTCGGCGGAATGGGCATGCACGGTGCAGTAGACGCAGCTGGTCGTGATGCCATTGCGCAGGTTCTCCTGCAGGAAGGCGCGGGCCACGCGCCGCGTGTAGGCGCGGTCGGCGAACTTCAGCTCGGTCGGAAAGGTGTAGCGTTCGAGCCAGTCGAGGAGCTGGGCGCCGTGACTCGCGACCATCGGCGTCTGCGGAAAATGCACGTGGGTGTCGATGAAGCCCGCCGAGATCAGTGCGTCCTTGCCGAAATCCCTGATCTCGACGCCCGGGGGCAGCCGCGGGGCAACCCGCGCGGCCGGGCCGAAATGCGTGATGCGCCCGTCCTGCATCGCCACGATCGCGTCGGGTTCGTGAACCAGGGTCCGTTCGATTCCGTCGCGGAACGGATCGCCGGTGAAGGTGAGGGCCGGGCCGCGTATGGCGGTCGGTTGATCGCGGGAAGACATCGACGCGACGTTCGCACCGAACGGCAAAGCGGGGAAGGGGTGTGCTACAGGGGAGGCCGGCAACGGGAGATCCGGCAATGAGTGAGATCGTGTGGCGCGGCATGACGCGCGCTGAACTCGACAGGGCCTACGACAATACCAACGCGGTGGCCGATTCGGGCCCGCGCCGCGACGGCTGGATCGCGCGCAGCGAACGCTTCCGGGCGCGCCATCCCGAGGGCCTGGATCTGGCCTACGGGCCATTGCCCCGCAACAAGCTCGACCTGTTCCGATGCGGCGCGGCCAAGGCGCCCCTGTTCGCCTTCATCCATGGCGGCTACTGGCAGCGCAACGCCAAGGAGACGTTCGCGTGCATGGCGGCGGGACCCCTGGCGAACGGCATGGACGTCGCCTTCCTGGGCTACACGCTGGCGCCCGAGGCCACCCTGCCGGCCATCGTCGCGGAGATCGCCGAGGCCATTCGCTGGCTGCGCCGGGAGGGGCCGCGCCATGGCGTGGGGCAGGACCGTCTGGTCGTCTCGGGCTGGTCGGCAGGCGGACATCTGACCGCGACGACGCTCGCCATGGATGAGGTCGATGCCGGCCTGGCCATCAGCGGCATCTATGACGTCGAACCCTGTCGCCTGAACTATCTCAACGACAAGCTGCGGCTCACTGCGGCGCAGGCGGCGGAAACCAGCCCGATCCTGCACCTGCCTAGGAAGAGCGCGCCGGTCGTCCTGGCCTATGGAACCGGCGAGCTGCCCGAGCTGCAGCGCCAGTCGGTCGCCTATGATGAGGCGCGTCGTGAGGCGGGCCTCGCGAGTGAGTTGTTGCCGCTCGCGGGACTCAACCACTTCTCGATCATGGACGAACTCGAGGCGCCCGACGGGGCGCTTGCGACGACGGCGGCGCGTCTGGCGCGTCGCGGCGATTGAGACGGCGTACGCTAGTCCCTCGAGTCCCCGGATTTCGTCAGGGTCGCGTAAGCAACGGCATCTAGGGTTTCGATGCCTATGACGCTTTCCGAACTCAGCGTTCCTCAGCAGATCATCGTTCGACGACTGGCCCTCGGCCTGTCGCTGAGCGGCCTCGGCGTTAGACGGGACTTCTTGCAACTGGCGAGGCTCGGCCTGGTCACGGGAAACCGCGACTATCCGCAGCTCACGGATGCGGGTTTCGCTTGTCTGCATGCGATGCCATCCGACAAGGCACCGAGCCCGACCTTTCGTCGCTGAGACACGCTGAAATCTGTCTGAACCGTGGCGGTCACGCCTTCCGTTCCCTGTCTGACAATGACGCAGCGTCACATCCCCTTTGGCGCGCCCCGCTGATAGAATACCTCGTCTGGAGGTTGGGTAAGGATGAGCGTCGATCGAGAGGCAGCTGGCGCTGCCCCGAAAGGCGAGCGAGAGCTCCGTTCGAAAACGACAGGTTGGGTGGCGCGCATCGCCCTGGTGGCCGTTTCGGTCCTGGTGTCGCTGGCGCTGCTCGAAGTGGGATACCGGCTGGTCCTGTGGGGTCCCGAGGGGCTCGTGCATTGGCCCAACCTGGCTCATCGGCGGATGGGGGCCGGCCCCGGCGGCGAAAGGTGCCAGTACGCCTATGATGCGGCGATCGGCTGGACGTCGCCGGCGAACTGCGTGTCTGCCCCCTACAATTCCGACGCCGACGGATTCCGCCGCTCCTCTCCGCAGTCGTCCCTCGCGGAGCCGCCGATCCTCGTCACCGGTTCGTCCTTCGCCAAGGGGGACGAGGTGAAGGACGACGAGACGTGGCCCGCCTACCTTCAGGACATGGTCGGCCGGAAGGTGGTGAATGCGGGCGTCAGCGGATACGCCTTCGACCAGATGGTGCTCAGCACCGAGCAACTCGTCCCGAAGGTGAAGCCGCTTTTCGTCGTCGCCAGTTTCACGCCCGGCGATATCAAGCGGGCGGAACTCAAGGTCGCCTGGAGCCGCGAGAAGCCGTACTTCACCGTGACGGACGGCCGGCTCGATCTGCATAACGTGCCGGTTCCGGGAAAGCCGGGCGAGCCGATCCGCTTCCCCGTGGCGGCCGAATGGCTCGGACGTTCCGCCCTGGCCGAACTCGTGGTTGAGCGGCTCGGCCTGCAGCAAGGCTGGTATTTCAGCGAGGTCCAGGGCGCCCCGGCGGGCAGTGGCGAGGCGATCGCCTGCCTGCTGATGCCGAGGCTCGCCGCCCTCGGCGTGCCGGTCGTCGTCATGGCGCAATACAGCCGCGGCTACTGGAAGAACAACGGGCCGTACGGGACGGCCGATCATCGCGCCGTCCAGAAAGTGCTGGGCTGTGCGGCCGCGGCCGGGCTCATCCCGTTCGACCTGTCCGATACGCTGAAAGCGGCCGTCGACGCCCGCGGCGCCGACGCTCTCTACCGCTCCGACCATCATTCGGCCGATGGCAATCGCGTGGTGGCCGACCTCGTCCTGCGCGAACTCGTCGCCCGGCGGCTCCTGACGAAGACGGCGGACCGCTGACGCCGCGCGCGTCGAGTGACCATAGCTCGTCCGGCAGCCCCCTCCTTTTCCGTCGGTGGCTCTCGCTGCAATGGCGGAAGCGCCCAATGCTGAAGGAAAAGTGAGAACCGTGCGCAATTGCAACTGCATGCGTGATGTGGCTTCTATGAGGGACTTGGTCAACCTCCTGCAATGCTTTGAGACCTGCCAAGTAGTGGTCGGTGTAAATGTTCGAACGGATGCTGCAAGCTTTAGCGCGACATACTCATCGTCCTGTCAGGATACTACCGGTGGTGGCCTGCGTGCCTGGCACCGATGTCTGGTTTCTTCGCTATGCGTTCGCGTTCCTGTCGCATCTCCAGCAGGGCGGCCATGTCGTCGACCGACTGAGCGGGCGGTGTATCGGCAATTTCGCAGGTCCTTCGTTCAACTTCGACCATATGAGCGGCGGGCCACTTCTCTGGGTGCCGGATCTGGCGCCGTCGCGCCATCTCTTCATCGGACACACGGTTTGTCCCGGATTCGACAGGCTCTCCTCGAAGTTCGACTGGTGGGCCAGCACCCCGTTTGCTGCGCCAGGGTATGATTATCTGCACGACGGAACGAACTACGGGCATGTGCCGGTTGACCTGGCGCCCCACGCCTTCGTTCCGGTGTCTGTCGGCGATGTCGATGCCGCCGCCTGGACCCACGCCGGACAGCGCATGGTCCTCGTCTACGGCGACCCCATCGAACAAGCGGTCGGCTGTTTCGCCCACAGCCAGAACGGAATCCGTCGGGCCTACAACCGGCCCGGTAGGCGGGCGCCCGTGGAACTGCCGTTCCACGAGTATGTTTTCCAGCATGCATTGCCCTCATATGCGAAACTGATCATCTCCTATCAGGCGATGGCGGAGGCGGTCCCGGGAGCGGTCCATATCGTGGCAGAAGACGCCCTGCGGGCGGAGCCAGCTCGCATCCTGTCTTCTGTCCTGTCGCACCTGAGGCTCGATCGCTGGCAGACGGCCATGATCGACGCCGTCGTCGACCTATCGCGGCGCGAGCACATCATTGCAGTCGAGAGGGAAATCGGGCGGAGCCTGACCGGTTCCCGCGCCAGCCGCAGGACTGCGACATGGTCCGTGCCCGAATCAGTCGTCACGGCCGCCAGGGATCCGAACCTGCGACGCGAGGCATTGGCCTTGCTTGCTTCGATGGGCGTCGACACTGCGTACTTCCAGGCGCCGGCGGTATCGGCGCCGTTTCAAGCGCGCGCCGCCGCCGCCGGTGGCGCGTAGTCACTTTGGCATGGCCTTCGCTGGCGCATACTTGGCATCGTCGCCTGGGTTGGGAGAGGACCGTGAAGCAGAACATCGTGGTCGCGACGCATCACAAGACCGGGACCGTCTGGATGTCCACAGTGTTCAAGGCGATCGCTCGAAGACTGGACGTCAACTACGTTGACTTCTGGTCGCACTATGGACGGCTGGATCGCGTTCTGAAGACGCCCTTCATTCTTCTGAATCACAACTCGATGTTTTTACGGCACGCGAACGCGCTTCGGGGGGAAGACGTCCGGATCCTTCATGTCATTCGCGACCCGCGTGACGTGCTCATCTCGGCCATGCACTACCATAAGAAGGCCGGCGAACCCTGGCTTCATGAAAGGGTATCGGGCAGCAAGGATGCCCCGTACCAGCAACGGCTCAATTCGCTCGCCACACTTCACGAGCAATATATGTTCGAGTTGGAGAACGCGACCGGCAACACAATCGAAGCCATGCTCGACTGGCAGTATGACAGGCCGAACTGCCTGGAGGTCCGCTACGAAGACCTGTGGGCCGACCGATCTCTGTCTCTCTGGTCGGACATTGCATCGTTCCTGGGATTTGAAGGTTCCGAACTGGAGGTGTGCCGACAGTGCTTCTGGGAGCACAGCCTGTTCGGCAAGGCTTCGAGGGCCAACCGGCGTCATGCTCGTTCCGGAGAGGTGGCGCAGTGGAAGCGCGAGTTCACGCCGGAACTGGCGCATGATTTCCTCTACCGTTTTCCTGACGCCTTGCAGACGCTTGGGTACGAGAGCGACGATCAGTGGGTAGAGAGCCTGACCGGATCTTCGAAGCCCCAGGCGCAAGCCTGTACGGAGACCCGGGATTCCAGCTTGGGCGACTAGACCGGGGTTGGGCTTCAAGCCTGCGGCGATCCAAAAACAAAGGGCCCAGCCGTTTCCGGCTAGGCCCTTGTCTTATTTGGTGGAGCCAAACGGGATCGAACCGTTGACCTCTACAATGCCATTGTAATTTTGCCGGATTTTCCCGAGTGTCCCCGCGCTTTCCCGGCGTAGATGATCCCAGTAAAATCCTTGTGTTTTGGCCTTTTCCGGCTTGTAGTGGTAAACAGCGGAAATGGCGGGCAATTTCCGCCGTGTGTGTCCCCGGTGTGTCCCCGGCCAAATGGGTCATCGGGGCGACTCTTGCGGAGGCTGCCTTGCCCAAGCTCACGAAGCGATTTGTGGACTCGCTGAAGCCCGTCACAGCCGACACGCTCTATCGGGATAGTGACCTCAAGGGCTTCGGATTGAGGGCCAAGCCGACGGGCGTTTTGACCTGGGTCGTCCAGTACCGGAACAAGGCCGGCAGGACGCGAAAGCTGGCCTTGGGCAAGGTGGGAGTGCTGACCCCGGAGGAGGCCCGCCAGCAGGCCCGTAACGCCTTGGCGGAGGCTTCCAAGGGCGAGGATCCATCGGCGGACCGCCACGCTGAGCGGGCGGACCTGACCATCGCCCAGCTGGTCGAGCGGTATCTGGCGGACGGCCCGGCCGACAAGCCGGCCAAGAAGGCGTCCAGCTGGGAAATCGACGCCAGCAACCTCCGCCGGCATGTGGTGCCCATCCTGGGCAGCAAGTCCCTGTCATCGGTGACGACGGCCGACGTGCAGCGGTTTCAGCGGGCCGTGACGGACGGCAAGACCAAGGCGGAGGGCAAGGGCGCCCGGAAGCGGGGGCGGGTGCGTGTCCGGGGCGGGTCCGGGACCGCATGGCGGGCGACGGTGGTCTTGGCCGGCATGTTGGCCTGGGCAGTGGGGCGGGGGATGCGGGCCGACAACCCGGCCAAGGGCGTGCGCCTCAACAAGCTGACCAAGCGCGAGCGGTTTCTGTCCGGGGAGGAATTGGCGAGGCTGGGCGAGGCGATGGCCACGCTGGAGCGGCAGGGCGCCAATCGCAGCAGCTTGGCCATCGTCCGCCTGCTGATCCTGACCGGGGCGCGGAGGACGGAAATTGCCTCGCTCCGCTGGGATTACGTCGACTTCGAACGCGGGGCGCTGCGACTCCCAGATTCCAAGACCGGGGCGAAGATCATCCCGCTCGGGGCGCCTGCGCTGGACGTGCTGGCCAAGTTACCGCGCTCCGCCGCTTCGACCTGGGTTTTTCCGGCCAGCAGAGGGAAGGGCTATCACCTGGGCGTGACGGCGATCTGGCGCAAGCTCGTCAAGCTGGCCGGGCTGCAAGGCGTGCGGATACACGATCTTCGCCACGGCTTCGCCAGCTTCGCGGTCGCGGACGGCGACTCGCTCTATCTGGTGGGCAAGGTGCTGGGTCATACCCAAGCGTCGACGACCCAACGTTATGCCCATCTGCAGCTTGATCCGGTGCGGGCCGTGGCGGATCGGACCTCGCGGCGACTGGCGGGCGCGCTTGCTGGTGGCGGGGACGCGGAGAATGTCGTTAAATTGCGTGGAGATCGCCCGTGAGTGCCTATGCTACGGCACGACCACAGCGGACCGAAATCCGGAAAGTCTCTAAGTCGTTGAAAAATATGACAAATATTTTTTCCATAATGCATGTTATGCGATAACCGAGGCCGCTCGATTTGTGTTCTTGCCAGCTTGCACGGGCGCGGTGATAGGTTCGCAATGCGTAGCCCGATAGACCCCGGACAAAGGCGCCGCCGCCGCGCCGACGTTAGCCCGATCTCCGGCAAGGTTATGCTCCGGCCGGCGGGACAGTCGCACAAACCGACCAAGGAAGCGAACGCGGCGACGGAAGCAAGGCTGGCAGCCATCCTTGAGGCCCTTCCAATCGAATCGGCAGAGAAGGACGACTAGCAAGCCTATCGCCCTGCCGTGAAAAACGGGCAGCGGAGACAATCGCGATAGGTGCGGGCGATTGGTAAGCTGGTCGCTGGCGCGGCTAGGTCTGGCCGCCGAACGTCCCAACCGCACGGGATCGCCGCGCCACCCCTCCTTGCGGATGCACGATGCGGGTGTGCCGGTGAAGATCTTCACAATCGACGAAGCCTCTGAGCTGTTTGGATTTCCGGACACGGCCGAGCCCAAAGGCAAGACTGCCTATACGTTGTTGGATACCGGAAACTTCGGATTCATTTCGAGCGATGAAAGCGACGAGTGGATCGCTACCGGTCGATGGGAGCTTGCGGAGGAGTTCATTTTCGCCGCGATCAAGAGCGGCAAGCTCAGATTGATCGGCCGCCTGGCATCCGGGCGCAACCGCGTAGGCGGAGTAGTCGAGTCCGTTGAGCTTTCGTTGATCGCCCCCGGCGTCGTTCGCGAAAGGGTCATCGACCGATGGGACGGCGAATTGGTCCTGGTGAGCAATCACGACGAGGCAGATGACGAGGGTGAAAAGGAATTTGTCGACCTCCATATATTCGAAGAGGACTTGCTGAAACTTGCAGGGGATCTTTTTGACTACCGTAGCGACGCCAGAGGCGACGCCGCGACCAGCGTAGATCATTCCACGTATGGGCCGCCGAAACTCGTCCATCCTGCAACACCAACTGTCGGCGCGGAAACGGAGTGCGCCCAGTGGTTCCGGGGCGAGGTGCCTGAGGTTCCGGAGAAGGGACCTGGAAAGCATGCGATGTGGGACGAAGCCCGAAAGAAATTCGGCGGCAGGCTGTCCTATCGGGCGTTCTCTCGCGTCTGGGATCAACTCGCGCCGCCGGAGTGGAAACAAGCCGGCCGGAAGCCGGGACGCCGCAATTAGCGGTTCGATTGTTTCTGCATGAATCGAATCGGCAGCTGAATCGCGTCGACTATTTTGTGGCTCTGCTCTTCGTCATTTTGCTCCCGCGTGCCGGCGCTGTCCGGCTTATTCGCGAGCAAGAGCAATGCAGAAAGAAATTGAGCGGCGCCTGACCCGGACCGAGGCTGCGGCGTTCCTGACTGAGCGCGGCTACCGCGTCGCCTATGCCACCCTGAACAAGTACGCGACGGTCGGCGGTGGCCCTGTGTTCGAATCCTTCGGGCGCCGGCCGCTCTACAAGCCCACCGATCTCCTGGCTTGGGTAGCCAGCAAGACGACGCCACCGAGGCGGCACACGTCCGAACAGGTCTAGGAGCAGCTGGGCAAGGTGGCCTGCCAGACACGGACTTTGCGAGCGCGAGCCGGTGCGGCGGGCTTGGGGATGGTGGTCAATGGCATATAGAGCGCGAAGGGGGCGGAAGGGCGTCCGGGAGAAGGGCGAGCAATACGCCCCCCTTTCCTACCCGATGCTGCATAGCCCGGCGTGGCGTTCTCTACGGGGATCCTCCACCAAGGTGTTTCTCGAATTGCGCACTCGCTTTCATGGCCACAACAACGGGAAGCTGATCCTCAGTGTCGAGGAAGCGGCACGGCTGCTCAACATGGGCAAGGCAACCGTACTCGCGGCGCTTGGCGAGCTAGTCGAAAAAGGGTTCATCGTCTGTACGCGCAAAGGGCAGTGGTATGGCCGGCTGGCCTCGACCTGGGCGGTGACCGACAAGGGTGTCGACGGAAACCCGCCAACAAATGCCTGGAAGCAGTGGAAGCGCGATACGGTTCTGAAACCGAACCGAAAAATAAAACGCGGTTCCCGTACCGAACCGTCACACTGCGCGACGGATCGGTTTCAGGACCGAGCGCCCTTGTATGGTTCGGCTGCGGAACCCGTCGGGAGCCTTGTCGCCCGCGGCATCGGTTCTGATGCCGACCGCTAATATAACCACTGGGTATGGGGGAACTTGAGAGGATCTGTAGGTGAGCGAGAGCGCGGCGCGGGGCCTGCCCCAAAGCCAAGCGTCGCGCGCTCGCGATGTCGTGTTCCCTCCCGGAAAAGGTCATGCAGCTTGGCTGCCTGGGTCGGGACGAAAGCTTTCCCTGAAAATGGAAAAGAACAGCACGTTAGCCCCATCTTTAGGGATATTGGAAGTCCGCGATGGAGCAAGGTTGTGCCGGTTAGCCTAATGATTTCGGGATAATCCAATGGGCGGCATTGGTAGCGGTAATCGATGGCGCCACGGTGCCAGATCATCGACCGATGATCTCCACGGCCTCGATATCCGGCGCCTTGCGGCCAAGGGCGCCCTGCGGCCCGGCTTTGTCGGGAGCTGGCAGTGGCTGCGACGAGACAAAGTGGTCGCTTCGATCGGCCTTCGGACCGAGTCGGACAGGCTGATCCTGACGTACCAGCATAGCAGCCAGGGCGGCGACTGGGAGGATGAACGCTACTCTGTAGGCCTTAGCTGGACCCGCTGCCATTTGGGCGGCCACCGGCCGTGGTTCATGTGCCCGGCGTCGGGTTGCGGGCGTCGTGTGGCCGTTCTCTACGGCGGCCGGATCTTCGCCTGCCGCTACTGCCATCGTTTGGCCTACGCCAGTACCCGCGAAAGTCCTGGTGATCGGGCTGCACGGAAGGCGGACAGGATTCGGCTGCGGCTTGGCTGGGAGCCCGGGTTCCTCAACGGGGACGGCTGGAAGCCGAAGTGGATGCGCTGGCGGACTTTCGCGCGCCTGAAACAGGAGCACGACCAATTGGTGGGTCGATCCTGCGCCGAAATCGCCCACAAACTCAGGCTGATTGGTGAGGAGCCGCCATCCCAGAAAATTGAATGATTTCAATGAGGCATGCTAAGTTACCCACCAAATTTAGGAAAAACAGCGAGGGAGCTTTTGGGCGGTTCTCGATCGGGCCGGGTGGGCGGTAATCCTGCTTCGGAGGCATGTGCTTCCATCGTGCTGAGCACCACCAATCTGCTGCGCGCGGGCCTGCGCAGCGGCATCAAGGGGACGTTGCGGTGGCGATTGTGGGTCGACGCCAAACCCTTTCCAATCGTCTTCCAGATCGATACGACCCAAGAGTACGGCGCCTTTTTCGAGTTGGTACATCGCCCCCGGAACGGAGACCGGACCATCCATCGCTACAAGGTTCGGCTGCTCAGGACGCCGCAGCCGCTCGGCGGCAGCCGTTGGTGGTTCGAGTGCCCCCATAGTTTCCGAAAGACGATGAAGTTGTATCTGCCGCTGGGCGGGTCCCGCTTCTACAGCCGTCAGGCTTACCAGCTGGGCTACGCTTCGCAGCGGGAGGATGCGATGGGACGGGCTCAGCGTCAGGCGATGAAGGTGTTCCGCAGGCTTGAAGGCGAGGGAAACTGGCGCGATGGGCCGCCGCCCAAACCCAAGTGGATGCGCTGGCGGACCTACGATCGGCTCGCAGACAGGTTCGACTACTACAATGCCCGCTTTGACGGGGTATGGCTGGACAGCGTCGCCGGACTACTCGCAAAGAAGAGTTGAGGGTTGCCGCTGACGGCGCTGGCAGAATGGCTGTGTGTTGGGGGAATGACGGTGGCAAGAGCAGAAATTCAGTCTCTGAGCGGATTCGTTTGGTCGATCGCCGAAATATTGCGAGGGGACTTCAAGCAATCAGAGTACGGCAAGGTCATCTTGCCGTTTGTGGTGTTGCGTCGACTAGATTGCATCCTGGAATCGTCGAAGGGCGCCGTGCTGACGGCCGCGAAGGACCTGCCCAAAGGTGTCGATGATGCAACTCGAGACATGATCCTGTTCGGTGCCGTTGGCGGCAACGTGAAGGTCTACAATCTGTCGAAGCTGACCTTCGCCAGCCTCAAGGGCCAGGACCCCGCGCAATTGCATGACAACCTGGTCAGTTACATCAGCAAGTTCTCGGCCAACGTCCGCGACATCGTCCTCGATAAGTTCCTCTTCACCGATCAGCTCAAGCGTTTGAAGGAGGCCGGCATCCTCTGGAACGTCTTCGAGCGCTTCACCGAGATCGACCTGCATCCAGACAAGGTCAGCAGCGTCGACATGGGCTACCTGTTCGAGGATCTGATCCGCCGCTTCTCGGAAATCTCCAACGAGACGGCCGGCGAGCATTTCACCCCGCGCGAGGTGATCCGCCTCATTGTCGAGCTGCTGATCGCTAACGACGACACTAAGCTGACCGGCAAGGGCATCATCCGGCAGGTCTACGACCCTGCCTGCGGCACCGGCGGCATGCTGGCGTTAACCGAGGAGGCGCTGAAGGAGTTCAACCCCTCGATTCGCGTCGAGCTGTTCGGGCAGGAGCTAAATGGCGAGTCCTTCGGCATCTGCAAGTCGGACATGCTGGTAACCGGCCACGACCCTGAACAGATCGCCTTCGGCAACACTCTGACGAACGACGCCCACAAGAGCAGGACCTTCCACTACATGCTGTCCAACCCGCCGTATGGTGTGGACTGGAAGAAGTATCAGGAGGCGATCCGGGATGAGGCCGAGACGCTGGGCATCGATGGTCGCTTTGGCGCCGGGTTGCCCCGAATCTCCGACGGGCAACTCCTGTTCCTGCAGCATATGATTTCCAAGATGCGCGACGACGAGGCTGGCTCACGTATCGGCATCGTCATGAACGGCTCGCCCTTGTTCAGCGGTGGGGCGGGCTCGGGCGAGAGTGAAATCCGCCGCTGGATGCTGGAGAGCGACTGGGTCGAGGCTATCGTCGCCCTCCCGACCGACTTGTTCTACAACACCGGCATCCAGACCTATGTGTGGCTCCTGACAAACCGTAAGCCCATGCCTCGGCGCGGTAAGGTTCAACTGATCGACGCCAGCGCCGGGCGTTTCTGGAAATCCATGCGCAAGTCGCTGGGTTCCAAGAGGCGGGAAGTTCCCGAAGAAGCGCGGAAGGAGATCGTTCGCATCTATGCCGAAATGTTGAACGGCGACGCTGAGTATGGCGAGTTTTCCAAGATTTTCGACACCACTGACTTTGGTTATCGGGAAATCCGCGTTGAGCGGCCCTTGCGGTTGAACTTTCGAGCGAGCCAAGAGCGAATCGCTCGGCTGCGGGATGAGAAGGCGTTCAGAAAGCTGCCCGAAGACGAACGCCAATTGATCGAGGTTGTCCTTCTCGGCATGGGGCACAGGCTGTTCCGCGAGCGTGATGCCTTCGAAAAGGAGCTGACCAAGGCGCTTAAGGCCGGTGGTGCGAAGACCGCCCCGGCGGTTCGCAAGGCCATTCTATCGGCCCTGGCCGAGCGGGACGAGGAGGCCGGCATCTGCGCCGACGCAGCCGGCAGGCCCGAACCCGACCCAGAACTGCGTGACCATGAGCTGGTGCCGTTGAAGGAGGACTGGCGGGGCTTTGTAGCGCGTGAGGTGACGCCCTTCGTGTCTGATGCTTGGGTGGACGAGAACTACCGTGACGCGCGCGACGGCGAGGTGGGGCGCGTTGGTTACGAGATTAACTTCAACCGCTATTTCTACCGCTACGTCCCGCCTCGCCCGCTGAAGGAGATCGACGCCGAGTTGAAGGCGCTGGAGGCTTCGATCGTCGGGCTCCTGAAGGAGGTGACGGCGTGACCAGCGTGCGACTGAGGCATCTCGCGAAAGTCGGTCCACGACCGGCGCTCGCTCATCTGAACGCCGAGGATGCGGAGGTTACCTTTGCACCAATGGATACTCTTGCGGACGGTCCCGGCGGACTGGATACGTCGCAGACACGCCCCGTCAGCGAAGTATCTTCCGGTAGCTACAACTTCTTTGCGGATGGCGACCTTCTTCTTGCAAAAGTTACCCCATGCTTCGAAAATGGAAAGAAGGCGCTTGCTAAGGGTCTCGTGAATGGCGTCGGCTTCGCGACGTCGGAAGTTCACGTCATCCGGCCGAATACCCACCGGATAGATCCACGATACCTGTTCTACGTTCTGAGTTCTGAGGACTTCAGGGCCGCTGGGATGGCAAGCATGACTGGCGCTGGCGGGTTGCGGCGGGTGGCAGAATCCGCTGTGCTTAACTACCGGCCTCGTATATCCGACCTCCCCACACAAAAGGCCATTTCGGCTTTCCTCGACCGCGAGATTGCCAGCATCGATCAGCTGATCGAGAAGAAAGCCACCTTTATCGCAACCCTTTTGGAGCGCGAATCCGGTTTGGTTAGGCGACTTCTATCAGGCGGAAAATCCCAACATACCAAACAGAAGGCGGCTGCCGCACCGTGGCTTCAGTCCGTACCGGAGGATTGGGACGTCGTGCCACTCCGATATCTTGTGAAGATTTCGACAGGTGGTCGAGACACACAGGATAGAACAGACGGTGGGCAGTACCCCTTTTATGTACGCTCAATGAACGTAGAGCGGATAGATTCCTACTCCTATGACGAGGAGGCAGTCCTTACATCCGGCGACGGCGCGGGCGTTGGGAGGGTCTTCCATTACGTCACAGGAAAGTTCGAGCTGCATCAGAGAATGTATGCCTTCACAAAGTTCAAGCGCCTTTCAGGGCGGTATTTTTTCCATTTCATGAAGACATTCTTTCATCTTCAGATGACGCAGTGGTCTGCAAAGTCGACCGTCGACTCCGTCAGAATGCCCTTCTTGAAGAGCATGCTGTTCGCTATCCCTCCTTGGACTGAGCAGGAAGCAATCCTCAAAGAAATCGACGCGAACCTCCATCGGACGTCTAACTTGATTGAGACGATGGATAAATCAATTCAGAAACTGCACGAGCTCCGCGCGGCACTGATCACAGCCGCTGTAAGCGGTCAGATCGACTTAGCCACTTGGCGTAAACGCGGCGCCACCGACCGGCGGCTGGACGAGATCCGGGAGGCGATGCACGCATGACGATCTCCTCTCATGACCTCCATAAGGAGCAGGTACTTCAGGATCATCTTATTGACCAGCTTGTCGGAGAAGGAGGTTATCTACGGCGCAACCCCAAGGCAGACTACCGTCGGGCAATGGCGGTGGATCCAACTCTGGTCCTGCGCTTCGTCCAAAGCACGCAGCCGGGAGAGTGGGCGAAGCTCCTGGCGCACTATGCTACGTCGGCCGAGGACACCTTCTTCGCCCAACTCGGTAAGGCGCTGAAAGACCGGGGGCTGCTCGACGTCCTCCGCCGGGGCATCAAGATCGTGCCCGGTATCCAGTTCCGGCTCTGTTACTTCAGACCGGCGAGCGCGCTGGAGCCCAAGCGTGTTGCGGAGTACCAGGCCAACATCTTCTCGGTGATGAAGGAGGTCGAGTATAGCCAAAAGCACGACGGCCGGTTGGACGTTGTCTTGTTCGTCAATGGTCTGCCTGTTGCCACGATAGAGGCCAAGAATCTCCTTACAGGTACGACTTTCCGCCACGCCGAAAAGCAGTACCGCCAAGATCGCTCACCCGCGGGCGAGCCCCTGCTGACCTTCAAGCGTGGCGCGTTGGTGCACCTCGCGCTGGACGAAGACAATGTCTCAATGACGACCCGGCTTCAGAACGGCAAGACGCGCTTCTTGCCGTTCAACCGCGGCCGCAACGGCGGCGCGGGCAACCCCGATGTCGAGGGTGACTTTCGGGTGGCCTATCTCTATCGCCCGGGGCCGTGGGGCGACGCCATTTTTTCGCGCGCGGTTCTCCTCGATATCATTGGCCGATTCATCCATCTTGAGATTGCAGGCAAGACCGAGACGCTGATCTTCCCTCGTTTCCAGCAGCTGGACGCAGTGCGTCGCATGATGGCTCACGCGCAGAAGCACAGGGCAGGAGGCAATTACCTCGTTCAACACTCGGCTGGCTCAGGCAAGTCGAACACGATCGGCTGGCTGGCGCACCATGCCATCAACCTGCACGACGCTGCGGACAAGCCGGTGTTCGATACCGCCATCATCGTCACTGACCGGATCGTGCTCGACCGGCAACTGCAGGAGACGGTCTCTCAGTTCGAGCAGACGCAAGGCGTCGTGCACAGAATTGACGGAACCTCGCGCCAGCTGAAGGAGGCCATCGCCAAGGGCGCACGCATCATTGTCACGACCATCCAGAAATTCTCGACCGATCATCTAAAAGAGATCTCGGGGCAAAGCGGCCGAACCTTCGCGGTGATCGTCGATGAGGCGCACAGCAGCCAGTCGGGCAGGTCCGCGCAGGCCCTGACCGATGCGCTGACCCGTGAGGCGACATCGAGCGAAGACATTGAAGACATCGTCGCGGCGTTCCAGAAGGCCCGCGGGCCGCAGGCGAACGTCAGCTTCTTCGCCTTCACGGCAACGCCGCGCAACGTCACGCTGGAGCGCTTCGGCATCAAGGGCGCGGACGGGCTGCCCCACCCGTTTCATCTGTACTCGATGCGGCAGGCCATCGAGGAGGGCTTCATTCTGGACGTTCTCCAGAATTACATGACCTATCGAGCCTACTACGAACTCGAAAAGGCGATCGAGGATGATCCCGAACTCAGTGGGCGACGTGGGCAGCGCCGGGTGGCGCGGTACGCGAACCTGCATCCGACCGCGATCGGCCAGAAGGTCGAGATCATTGTCGAGCACTACCGCCGGCATGTCATGGCGATGCTGAATGGCCAGGCAAAAGCCATGATCGTGACCGGCAGCCGGGATCACGCCCTGCGCTACTATTTTGGGGTTCGCGACTACATTCAGGCCCAGGGCTATACCGACCTGAAGGCGCTGGTCGCGTTTTCGGGCGAGCTGATCAATGAAGGCGAGACCTACACCGAAGCCAGTCTCAACGGCTTTTCCGAGACCGAGCTTCCCGGCCGCTTCGACGGAGTCAGGCCGGACGGTACGCCCTATCCAGACCAGTTTCAGATTCTGATCGTTGCCGAGAAATATCAGACCGGCTTCGACCAGCCCAAGCTCTGCGCTATGTATGTCGATCGCAAACTGGCGGGACTGCAGGCGGTGCAAACTTTGTCACGGCTCAATCGTACGACGAACGGCAAGGACCAGACCTACATCCTCGACTTCCAGAATACCGTAGAGGAGATCCAGGAGGCGTTCCGGCCCTACTTCGAGGTGACGGCGCTGGAGGCCAATTCGGATCCCAACCTTGTCTATGATCTGGAAGGGCGGCTCTTCAAGTTCGGCTATCTCGATAAGGGGGAGATCGAGCGCTTTGCAAAGACGTTCTATAAGGGCGTGCTGACGGCGGGCGACCGCGCGCTGCTTGAAGGACTCGTCAAACAGGCAGTCGGGCGCTTTGAGGCCGATGACGACGAAGGCCGGCAAGAAGAGTTCCGCCAGCTGTTGCGCAGTTTCATGCGCTTCTACAGCTTCGTTGCCCAGATCATGACGCTGGCGGATACGGGTTTGGAAAAGCTCTACGCGTACGCCGCATGGCTGGCGCGGCTGCTCCCCAACCGGGAGGTGCCAGCCGAGATCGAGATCACCGACGACATGCTGCGCTTGCATGCGTTCAAAGTGGAGCAGAAGGAGCATGGCAAGGCGTCCCTGCAGCCCGGGGATGTCGCGCCGCTCCAGCCGATCAGCGAGTTTGGCGCCAAGCCCTATACCGAGGACGAGAAGAAGGAGCTGTCCGAGATCGTCAAGGCTTTCAATGACCGCCACGGTACCGACTTCTCAGAGGCCGACATCGTGCGCTTCGAGCAAGTCAATCGTGAGATCCTTAGCACCGATCTGGCGGACATGCTGCGCAACAATCCTCCGGACGTGGTCTATTCCGCCTTCGCGCAAGCATTTTTCCAGGGCGCTATCCGCATGTTTCAGCGCGACAAGGAAATGCAGAACATCGTGCTGACCGACAAAGACGCGCGGGACAAGGCCACGCGACATTTCTTCAATCGGGCACTGCGGGACGTGCGAGCGCCAAACTAGGAATCTTTAGGGTGTCGCCCTGGGAGGCGCCATGGAGTGTTTTTCAAATCGAAGACGGGTAACTGCAAGCTGTCTCGTTCAACGTCGGGCGGATGAGGCTTGCGCGCATGATAAAATCTGGATTGCAGTGGGCTTGAGTAATTCACTCACATGATTAAAAGTGCCGGGGTGCCCACCCCTGTCAATCTGCCCAGTATTTTTAATTACCAGAGCATGTACGGCTTTACTGGAGCCGTTGTGGGGCCGGATGGCTATCCGCGAGACGACGCCTTTAACTTTAATTTCCAGAACCTGAGCTGGATTGATGGCTCCGGTCTAACTGTGTTTTGTAACACTCTGGAGTGGCTTCATAGCCACGGTGTCAAGATGACATTCTCAGGCCACGACCTCGCTAAAAATGCGATTGTTTACCTGGATGATTGCCTTTTTTTTGCCCGGTATCTGGGCGCCAAATTGCGACCTCAAGCAAAAGCCCGCACTACCACGCTTCCTTTCGTAAAGGTCGCTCACGCGGATACATTCGGTTGGCTTGAGTTCACCTTTACGCCTTGGATGTCGCGGGTTCTGCAGACGAATCCAGCTTCACTCGGCAGTGTACGGGCGTGCATCAAGGAGGTTTTCCTAAATATCTCAGATCACTCCTCCCAGAGCTGTGGCTTCGTGCATGTCCAACACTACCCCAGGGCGAACGAGGTTAAGGTCACGCTCTCGGATTTCGGGAAGGGTATACCTGCGAATATCCGAACAAAATGTCCTGACATCGATGATGGAGCTGCAATCTTGCGCGCAACCCAGCCCGGTTTCACGACCAAGAGCACCCCTCGAAACATGGGCGTTGGCCTAGATTTCCTCATTGAGAGTGTCACTGGAAACAAGGGTTCAGTTGCAATATATTCGTTTAGAGGTTCGTTGTTGTGCGTAAGCGGGGGGCGTTACCCCGGTCTTGGGAACGCGAGTTATCCCGGCACGTTGGTCGAGTTAACGCTTCGAACGGATTGCTTCATTGGAGACGAGACAGAAGAGGAGGATCTGAAGTGGTAATTCTAATCCTCGATCATGTAGACCGTGCCTATACAGCTCAAGACGGAGCTGTAATCTACTCTGCTCTAAAGCAAGCATTCGCAAGCGCCGGCAATGTCTCTCTGTCCTTCACAGGAATTTCGGATATTCCTTCGTCGTTTGTGAACTCGGCTCTTGTGCCTTTTGTGCAAGAGCGAGGAATTGATTGGCTGAAGGCCCGCCTTACCGTCACCGGTGCAACAAAGCAGGTTGCCTCGATGATAAGGCGCTGTTTAGACAATGCTGAGCATTCCTTAGAAGCAGCCTAGCGCTACGTTTGCGGCCGTTGTCGGCCGATAAACCCCAAGTAATTTTAGGTGAATGTCGAATGTGCTTTGCGCAGGTTGAATCGTGCCTGCTCGCAAAGAGCGACGTTGCACGGCCCCTCGTGTCCCCCCTGTGTCCCCACAAAATCGAAGGGGTTAGCTGTTTCCAGCTAACCCCTTGATTTTATTGGTGGAGCCAAACGGGATCGAACCGTTGACCTCTACAATGCCATTGTAGCGCTCTCCCAGCTGAGCTATGGCCCCGAAATCCTTGGGAAGGCGCGAGGTTATAGTTCCTGCCTCGCGCGCTGGCAACAGCCTCTAGCGGTCGCCTTCCTCCTTGTCATCAACTTCGACGTCGACCTCGATATCGTCCTCGTCATCATCGAGATCGTCCGCGGCCAGCGCCTCGTCGCCGTCCACGTCTGGCAACTCGTCGCCGTCCAGGTCATCGACCTTCTTCTTCGCTGCTGCCGCCTTGGCAGCCGCTGCTGCGGCGGCGGCTGCCGCTGCTGCCGTCGCGGCGGCCGCACCGCGGCCCCGGCGAACCTTCACGAAGTCCTCGCGATCGTGCTCACGCCCGCACTTGGGGCATTTGATCGGGCTCTTGTTCAGGTCGTAGAAGCGCGCTGCACAGCTCTGGCAGGTGCGTTTGGTGCCCCAGCTCGCTTTGACCACGCTGAATCTCCTGCAAATAAGCTGGAATCGGCCGAATGGGCCGCGAGGGAGCGCGTATGTCACGCGTCTTTCACCCTGTCAAAACCAAATTCGGGCATGCTACGAGGGCGCCGCGCCGCAACCGCCTTTCGCCCTACTTCTGCCGTGGAGACCGCCCTGTCCGCTCATGCCGCTCCGGCGAAGCTCATCGCCCGCCCCGTGGACCGGCTGCAGGGCCGCGTCCGGGCGCCCGGCGACAAGTCCGTTTCCCATCGCTCCCTGATGTTCGGCGCCCTTGCGCTGGGCGAAACCAGGATCAGCGGTCTGCTGGAGGGGGAGGACGTGCTGGCGACGGCCGCCGCCCTGCGGGCGCTCGGCGCCCAGGTCGAGCACGAAGGCGGCGGCGCATGGCGCGTGCGCGGATTCGGCGTCGGCGGCGCGCGCGAGCCGGACAATGTGCTCGATCTCGGCAATTCCGGCACCTCCGCGCGGCTGCTGTCCGGCATCCTGGCCAGCCATCGCTTCACCAGCTTCATGACCGGCGACGCCTCGCTGCGCCGCCGGCCGATGCAGCGGGTCATCGCACCGCTGTCACAGATGGGCGCCCGCTTCGAGGCCCGCGAGGGTGGCCGCATGCCGCTCGCCATCGTCGGTACCGACGAGATGGTGCCGATCGAATACCGCCTTCCGGTCGCGTCGGCGCAGGTGAAGAGCGCCATCCTGCTGGCGGGCCTGAATACCGCGGGCGAGACCACCGTGATCGAACCCGAGGCCACGCGCGACCATACCGAGCGCATGCTGCGCCATTTCGGTGCCGAGGTGCGCGTCGGACCGGCGGAGGGTGGCGGCAAGCGCATCACCGTCGTCGGCTGGCCCGAACTCAAGGCGCGCGACATCGTCGTCCCGGGCGATCCCTCCTCGGCGGCCTTCGCCGTCGTGGCGGCCGCCATCCGGCCGGGCAGCGACGTGACCGTCGAGAATGTCGGTCTCAATCCGCTGCGTGCCGGCCTCTACGACACGCTGCGCGAGATGGGTGCCGATATCACGCTGGAGAACCAGCGCGAGGTCGGCGGCGAGCCGGTGGCCGACCTGCGCGTCCGCGGCGGCGAACTGAACGGTGTCGAGGTGCCGCCGGAGCGGGCGCCGTCGATGATCGACGAGTATCCGATCCTGGCCGTCGCCGCCTCCTGTGCCCGAGGCACCACGCGCATGCTGGGCCTCGCCGAGCTGCGCGCCAAAGAGAGCGACCGGCTGGCCAGCGTGTCGGCGGGGCTGGCGGTGAATGGCGTTCGCCACGAGATGGGCGCCGATACACTCTTCGTGCACGGTACCGGCGCGGCGCCGGCCGGGGGCGGGACGGTCGTCACCCATCTCGACCATCGCATCGCCATGTCGTTCCTCGTGCTGGGACTGGCGTCGCGCGACGGCGTGGCGGTCGACGACGGCTCGCCGATCGACACCAGCTTCCCGGGTTTCGCCCGGCTGATGGGTGCGCTCGGGGCGAGGATCGAGGCGGCGTGACCACCAGACCGGTCATCACCATCGACGGGCCCGCGGGGGCGGGCAAAGGCACGCTGGCCCGCCGGCTGGCCGGGCATTTCGGCCTGCCCCATCTCGACACCGGCCTGCTCTACCGGGCGGTCGGGCTGAAGGCGGCGAAGACGGGCCGCGCGCCGGCCGAGATCGCCGCCGGGCTGGAGCCGTCCGACCTGGCTGATCCCGAGCTTCGGACCGACGGGGCGGGCCAGGCCGCGTCGAAGGTCGCCGTGATTCCGGAAGTTCGGGCCAACCTGCTGGATTTCCAGCGGAAATTCGCCACCCAGGCGACCGGCGCCGTGCTCGATGGGCGGGACACCGGCACCGTCATTTGCCCCGACGCACCGGTGAAATTGTTCGTGACGGCCAGCGTCGAGGCGCGCGCCGAACGCCGGTACCGGGAGTTGCGCGCCAAGGGTGTCGACACTATAAAGCCGCGCGTTCTTGCCGAGATGGCGGAGCGGGACCGTCGCGACAGCGAACGGGCGGCAGCACCACTCATTGCCGCACCCGATGCTTACCACCTCGATACCAGCGACATGGATGCCGACGCGGCCTTCGCCGCGGCTTTGGCGTTCATCGAGCGCAAGGGCTTTCGATCCTCCGGGCCGTAAGTCGCCGCCGGCGGATCGAAGACTTCCAGCGGCGACTGCGCCGGGACGTGTCGTCCCTGCGCCGGTGTTTCAAGGCAGTGGATCCGCCGGACTTAACCGGTTGGCCGACGGGCGGCAGCGTTTCGCCCGGGATCGATGAAGGAGAGTTTGAATGGCCAAGGGCAGCGCCCTGCGTACCCCGAACGACGCCGCAAGCGCCGAGTTCGCAGCACTACTCGATGAATCGCTGGGCGGTTCGTCGAGCTTCGAAGGCACGGTCGTCAAGGGCCGCGTCATTCGCATTGCCAACGATTTCGTCGTGGTGGATGTCGGCCTCAAGTCCGAGGGCCGCGTCGCACTGCGTGAGTTCTCCAACGGCGGCGCCGCCCCGGAAGTGAAGGAAGGCGACGTGGTCGACATCTTCGTCGACCGTATGGAGAACAAGGAGGGCGAGGCCGTCCTGTCGCGCGACAAGGCTCGCCGCGAAGAGGCCTGGACCGTTCTCGAGAAGGCGTTCACCGACCAGGAACGTGTCATGGGCACGATCTTCGGCCGCGTGAAGGGCGGCTTCACGGTCGACCTGTCGGGCGCCGTGGCCTTCCTGCCGGGCAGCCAGGTCGACGTGCGCCCGGTGCGCGACGTCGGCCCGCTGATGGGCCAGGCCCAGCAGTTCGCCATCCTCAAGATGGACCGTCGCCGCGGCAACATCGTCGTGTCGCGCCGCGCCGTCATGGAAGAGACCCGTGCCGAGGACCGCACGCGCCTGATGGGTGCGCTGTCGGAGGGCCAGGTGCTCGACGGCGTCGTCAAGAACATCACCGACTACGGCGCGTTCGTGGATCTGGGCGGCGTCGACGGCCTGCTCCATGTCACCGACATCGCCTGGAAGCGCATCAACCATCCGTCGGAAGCCCTCACCATCGGCCAGCAGGTCAAGGTGCAGGTCGTCCGCTTCAATCCCGAGACGCAGCGCATCTCGCTCGGCATGAAGCAGCTGATGAGCGATCCGTGGGACGGCGCGGGTGCCAAGTACCCGGTCGGCCTCAAGCTCAAGGGCCGCGTCACCAATATCACCGACTACGGCGCGTTCGTCGAACTGGAGCCGGGCGTCGAGGGTCTGGTCCACGTTTCCGAAATGAGCTGGACCAAGAAGAACGTGCACCCCGGCAAGATCGTCTCGACCTCGCAGGAAGTCGAAGTGATGGTGCTGGACGTCGACATGTCCAAGCGCCGCATCTCGCTCGGCCTCAAGCAGTGCATGGCCAACCCGTGGGAGAGCTTCGCCGATCAGTACCCGGCCGGTACCGAGATCGAAGGCGAGGTCCGCAACATCACCGAGTTCGGCCTGTTCGTGGGTCTGCCCGGCGACATCGACGGCATGGTTCATCTCAGTGACCTGAGCTGGGACAAGGCCGGTGAAGAGGCGATCCGCGACTACAAGAAGGGCGACCAGGTCAAGGTCAAGGTCCTCGACGTCGACATGGACAAGGAGCGTATCTCGCTCGGCATCAAGCAGCTGGCCAACGATCCGTTCGAGAAGGTCGGCGCGGTCGCCAAGAAGGGCGACGTGGTCACCGTCATCGTGGCCGGCATCCAGGACAACGGCATCGATGTCACGGTGCAGGACGGCATCCCGGGCTTCATCCGCAAGACGGAGCTCAGCCGCGACCGCTCCGAGCAGCGTCCCGACCGTTACGCGATCGGCGACAAGCTCGACGCCAAGATCACCAATATCGACAAGGCCTCGCGCCGGGTCGTGCTGTCGGTCAAGGCGCGCGAGCTCGACGAGGAGAAGAAGGCGATGGCCGACTTCGGTTCGTCCGACTCCGGCGCCAGCCTGGGTGACATCCTGGGCGCGGCCCTCAAGAAGAGGGCCGAGGCCGACGAGGACGAGAAGTAAGCCGTCTTCATCAAGGTTTACGGCAAGGCCGACCCGCAAGGGTCGGCCTTTTCTTTTGGTTTCAAGGGGTTAGGCTTGACGAACCCGTTATCCGGTTTAATATCAAGGACTTAATCATTGTGCTCAGGGGCTGAATCGCCCCGTTCATGGAAACGCGATGACCAAGTCCGAGCTGATTGCCCGCCTGGCGGCCCGGAATCCGCACCTCTACCAGAGGGACGTCGAGCGGATCGTCGCCACCGTGTTCGACGAGATTTCCAAGGCTCTCGCGACCGGCCATCGCGTCGAATTGCGCGGCTTCGGCGCGTTCTCCGTGAAGCAGCGGGATCCGCGCACCGGCCGCAATCCGCGCACCGGCGAGCAGGTCGCGGTCGCTTCCAAGCGCGTTCCCTACTTCAAGACCGGCAAGGACCTGCGCGACCGACTGAACAAGGAGGCCGCGCGCGCGGCCGGCCTGCTGCCGCCGGAACCCGCGGACGACGACAAGAAGTAGCGCACCGGACCGATTGTCCGCCTCGCGTCGCGGGGGCGTGGTGTGGCATGCTCCGCCCCGCATGAAAATCCTTTCCCGCGTCCTTTTCCTGCTCTTCATCCTGATCGGCGTTCTGGTCGCGGTCAGCAACGCCCAGCCCGTGCAGCTCGCACTGTGGCCGCTGCCGCATATCATCGTGATGCCGGTCTATCTCCTGGTCATCGCCATGCTGATGCTGGGCGTCCTGGCAGGGCTCGGCATGGGCTGGTGGGCCGGGCGGCATCATCGCCGCCGGGCTCGCGAGGCTGGCGGCGAGGCAGCGCGGCTGGACCGTGAAGTTGCGCGCCTCCGGGCCGCGCAGGCTGTGCAACAAGCGGCACCGGCTGGTCCCGCGCCGCGCGACCAGCGCGCCCTCGAGCGGCAGAGCGCGCTGGTGGCGCCCGAGCTTGGCTCGCAGGCCAGGCGGGGTCCGTTTTCATGAAGGTCCTGTCGGCGGCCGAGATCGACGCCGCCCTGGACGACCTCGCGCTGATCGACCGGCTCGACACGCTGTTCCGCGCGGGCTGCGAGATGCCGGTGAGGCATCATCATCCGATCAGGGAGCCGCTGGGGCCTGGTTCGGCCGACGCGATGCTGCTCCTGATGCCGGCCTGGACGACGGGCCGGTCGGGGGGCTCCTCGGGCCGGGTCGGCGTCAAGGTCGTCACGGTGTTCCCGGACAACGGCAAGCGCTCGCTGCCCTCGATCTACGGCCAGTACCTGCTGCTCGACGGCAACACCGGTGCGACGCTGGCGCTGCTCGACGGCACGATGCTGACCAAGCGGCGCACCGCCTGCGCCTCGGGCCTCGCCTCGCGCTACCTGTCGCGACCGGACGCCTCGCGGCTGCTGATGATCGGCACCGGCGCGCTGGCGCCGGAGCTGATCCGCGTGCATGCCAAGGTGAGGCCGATCCGTGAGGTGATGATCTGGGGCCGAACGGTGTCTCAGGCCGAGTCCCTCGCGGCAAGACTGTCGGTCTCGCTGCCTGAAGCGGTTGGCCGTCCGGTTACCGTCCGGGCCGTCACTGATCGCAAAGCGGCGGTCGGGGAAGCCGACATCATCTCCTGCGCCACGCTCTCCAGGGCGCCTCTGGTCGAGGGCGACTGGCTGCACGAGGGCCAACATGTGGATTTGGTCGGCGCCTACACGCCCCAGATGCGTGAAAGCGATGACCGGGCGGTGCAACGGGCCCGTCTCTACGTCGACACTCGCGCCGGCGCATTGAAGGAAGGCGGCGATGTCGTCCAGCCGATCGCCAGCGGGGTGATCGGCGAAGCCCACGTGATCGCCGACCTGTTCGAGCTCTCACGCGGCCAGCAGGTCGGCCGTGCGGCCGATGACGCCACCTCGATCACGCTGTTCAAGTCGGTCGGGGCGGCGCTCGAGGATCTCGCCGCCGCCGAGCTGGCCGTGGAAATGGCGGTCGGGGCTACGGCTCGATAAGCGCGCCCGACGTCTTCAGGGCCTCGATGTCTTCGGCGCTGACGCCGGCCTCGGCCAGTAGGGCGCGCGAATCCTGTCCCTGCAGCGGCGCCAGCGACCGGATGGACGGCGGCGTCCTGCTCATGGTCATCGGCGGCTCGACCATCATGATCTCGCCCTCCGACGGGTGCGGATACTTCCTGAAGAGCTTGCGCCACACGAGGTGCGGGTCCTCGAACAGGTCGGCCGGCCTGGAGACGGGAGCGTTGGGAATCTGTGCCTGGTCGAGCAGCTTCACCCATTCGGCCGTCGTCTTGGAAGGCGCCAGCGCCTCGACCATGGCGTACATGTCGCCGATATGCATCGAGCGCGCGTTGATGGTCGAATAGCGCGGATCCTTCAGCACCTCCGCCCGGCCCACCAGCTCGAAGAAGTTGCGCCAGTGCTTGTCGTTGTACGGCAGGATCGCCATCCAGCCGTCGAGCGTGCGGTAGGGCTTGCGGGTGCGAGCGAGCAGGCGCGTGTAGCCGACCTCGCCCTCGTCGCTGAAGGTCCGCTCCCACATATGCTCGACCATCAGCCACGCCGACATGGTCTCGAACATCGGCACCTCGACGAACTGGCCCTCGCCGGTGCGCTGCCTGTGCATCAGCGCTGAAAGAGTGGAGAAGGCGAAGGTGAGCCCGACCGTCTTGTCGGCGATGATGGTTGGCGGATAGCGTGGGACGTCGTCGCCAGCGGCCCGGCCCATCAGGTCGGCGATGCCGAAGCGGGCCTGGATGGCATCATCGTACGCAGGCAGTTTTCCGTAAGGACCTTGGGCCGAGTAGCCGTAGGCGCCGACATAGACGATGTCGGGCTTCACCTTACGGATCTCCTCGTAGCCCAGCCCCAGCGCCTCGATGGCCTGCGGTCGCAGCGCGTGAACGAAGGCGTCGGCCGTGGCCACGACCTTGAGCAGGGCGGCACGCGCCTCGCCGTTCTTGAGATCGAGGCAGAGCGAGCGCTTGTTGCGATTCACATACAGGTAGGTCGGTCCCATGCCAGGGGTCCTGCCGGGCTTGCCGATGTGACGAACCGCATCGCCTTCCGGTGCCTCGACCTTGATGACGTCGGCGCCTTGGTCGGCCAGCAGCATCGTGCCGTAGGGGCCGAGGATGATGTTGGTGAGGTCGACGATCCTGATGCCTTCGAGCGCGCCGGGCATGGCCTTTTCCTGTGTCATGGCTGTGTCCGATCACACTGCCATCGCCATGTCTGCGCGTCATCGTCCTTGCCATTGCGTCGCAAAACGCCGCCCGAAATCCTTGAAGCCGCGAGATAATGCCCGGTGGTCACAATGGGCTCCTCGATCGCTTGGGTAGACGGTTGCAGCAGTGGCAGAAGTTCGCGCTTTACGATTCCCGAGTCGGGGAGTCAGGACTGCGCTCATTCACCTTCGGCAAAGAGTGTTATGTGACCGTTGTGCGACGCGCTTTGGCGGTGTAGCGAAGGAGCAGCAAGCCGGGGGGGCGATGCGAAGCAACGTTGCAAAGAAGCAGCTCGAGTCGAAGACTGCGTCGAGTGCGGCATCCAGGCCCTATCGCATCGAAGACCAGATCGGCTACCTGCTGCGACGCGCTCATCAGCGCGCGAGTGCCATCTTCCAGACCGGCATCGGCGATCCCAACATCACGCCGACCCAGTATTCGAGCCTGGCCAAGCTCGACGAATATACCGAACTGTCGCAGAACCTGCTGGGCCGTCTCGTCGGCATGGACAAGGCCACGATGCAGGGCGTGGTCCGTCGGCTGAAGGAACGCGGCCTCGTCGATTCACGGCCTGATCCCGGCGACGCGCGCCGGACGCTTCTCAGCCTGACGACCGAAGGACAGAGACTGGTCAACAAGCTGCTGTTGAACGGGCCTGCCGTCTCGCGCGAGACCCTGAAGCCGCTCAATGCCCAGGAGCAGAAGCAGCTCCTCGATCTTCTGTCGCGGATCATCTGAATTCGACTCATCGTTTGACTCGCGCGCGGCCTGTGTCATCGTACGTACACGAACGATATGGGCGACTATCTCCGACCCCGAGGCCTTGAAGAGGCGCTCCAGGCACTGACCCGGCCTTTCATGGTGCTCGCCGGCGGCACTGACTTCTATCCTGCACGCGTGGGACGTTCCGTCACCGAGGACATCCTCGATATCGCGGGAATAGCGGCTCTTCGCGGGATCTCCGAGACCGACGCCGGTTGGCGCCTGGGAGCGACGACGACGTGGAGCGAGTTGATCGAAGCGCCCCTGCCACCGTTGTTCGACGGGTTGAAGCGGGCGGCGCGCGAGGTCGGCGGCCGCCAGATTCAAAATGCCGGGACGATCGCGGGAAATATCTGCAATGCCTCGCCGGCGGCCGATGGGGTGCCGGCCCTGCTGGCGCTCGAATCCGAGGTCGAGCTTGCCCGTCGGGATGGCGTGCGCCGGATTCCGCTTTCCGCATTCATTACGGGCGTGCGCAAGACGGAGCTGCAGCCCGGCGAGCTCGTGGTGGCGCTCCATGTGCCGCGTCCGGGACATGATGCGAGAAGTGCGTTCCTTAAGCTGGGCGCACGCCGCTACCTGGTGATCTCGATCGCCATGGCCTCGACCGTGGTCGAAGTCGAGCATGGAAGGGTCGCAGCGGCGCGCGTTGCCGTGGGGGCCTGTTCGCCCGTTGCGCAACGGCTGCCGGCGCTGGAGCAGGCGCTGACCGGCGCTCCGTTCGACGCGCGCCTCGGCGAACGGGTCGCCGCTTCCCACCTGGCGCCGCTGTCGCCGATCGACGATGTGCGTGGCAGTGCGGGTTATCGCAGCGACGCGGCTCTGGTCCTGCTGCGGCGGCTCCTCTCGACGGTGGCTGCATGAAGCTCGAATTCACCCTCAACGGACACGCGGCGAGCTGGGACGGCCCGCCGGTCGCGCGGCTGGCGGCGGCCTTGCGCGACGACCTTGGCCTCACCGGAACGAAGATCGGCTGCGATGCCGGTGATTGCGGTGCCTGCACGGTCCTGCTCGACGGGCGGCAGGTCTGCTCCTGCCTCGTGGCCATGGGGCAGGTCTCGGGCCGCAGCGTCGAAACGGTCGAAGGGCTCGAAAGTGGACCGGATGCGATGGCCGCACTCCAGCAATCGTTTCTCGATCATGGCGCGGCCCAGTGCGGCATCTGCACGCCGGGCATGCTGATGGCCGCGCAGGAGCTGGTGCGGCGCAACAGCAAGCCGACCCGTGCCGAGGTCGAGGACTCGTTGGGTGGCGTGCTGTGCCGTTGCACCGGCTACGGCAAGATCGTCGATGCGGTGATGGATGTCGTCGCGCCGGCGCCCGCGGCGGCCCCGCTGGCCGGCGAAGCCATTGGGTCGCGCATCGTCCGTGTCGACGGTCCGGCCAAGGTCACGGGCCGCGACCTGTTCGGCGCCGACGCCATTCCCGCGGACGCGCTCTGGATCCGCGTCGTGCGCTCGCCCCATGCACGGGCGCGCTTCGAGCTGGGCGATCTCGAGCCGCTGCGCCAGCGTCTCACGGCCGTGCTGACGGCGGCCGACGTGCCGTTCAACGGCTACGGCATCTATCCTGACATCAAGGATCAGCCGGTTCTTGCGGACGGGCAGGTCCGCTATCGCGGTGAGGCGGTCGTCGCCCTGGTCGGCGAGCGCGCCGAGGTGATGGCGATTCGGGACGACGAAGTGCCGATCACCTGGATGCCCGAACCGCCTCTGTTCGGCGTCGATGCCGCGATGGCGGAAGGTGCGCCGCTGGTTCAGGCCGACAGGCCGGGCAACCTGCTGCTGAAGGGCGGGGTCAAGCGCGGCGATCCGGCCGCCGCGTTCAAAGCCTGCGCGGCCCTGGCCGAAGGCACGTTCGAGACCGCGTTCGTCGAGCATGCCTACGTCGAACCGGAGGCCGGCTGGGCGCGCCGGGTCGGCGACCGCATCGAGATCCACGCCACGACGCAGACGCCCTACATGGATCGCGACGAGATCGCCAACCTGATGCGGCTGAAGCCGGAGGCCGTGCGCGTCGTGCCGACCGCTTGCGGCGGCGGCTTCGGCGGCAAGCTCGATCTCTCGGTGCAGCCGCTGATCGCGATCGCGGCGTGGACGCTGGGACGGCCGGTGGCCCTGGTCTACACGCGGCCCGAAAGCATGGCGGCCAGCACCAAGCGCCATCCTGCCAGGGTGAAGGCGCGGTTCGGCTGCGATGCCGACGGTAAACTGCTCGCCTGCGACGTGACCGCTCTCTTCGACACCGGCGCCTACGCGTCCTGGGGACCGACCGTCGCCAACCGCGTACCGGTGCATGCGATGGGCCCCTATGCCATTCCCAACGTGCGCACCTGGGGCGAAGCCTTCTTCACCAACGGTCCGCCGGCCGGCGCCTTCCGCGGATTCGGCGTGCCGCAGGCCGCCATCGCCCATGAGGCGATGCTGGACGAACTCGCGGACAAGCTCGGGATCGACCGGCTGGAGTTCCGGTATCGCAACGCCCTGCGCGCCGGCGACACGACCGCGACCGGCCAGACGCTCGCGCACTCGGCGGGTCTCTCGCAGTGCCTCGACGCGCTGCGGCCGCATTGGCGCAAGGCGCACGAGGAGATCGCCGCCTTCAACGCGACGGGCGGTTCGCACCGTCGCGGCATCGGCATCGGCTGCATGTGGTACGGCATCGGAAACACCTCGATGTCGAATCCCTCGCGCATGCGCGTGGGGCTGTCACCGGCCGGGACGCTGACGCTCTACAGCGGCGCGCTCGACATTGGCCAGGGCAGCAACACCATCATGGTGCAGATCGCCGCCGATGCGGTCGGCCTGCCGGCCTCGCGGTTCGCGCTGGTGACGGGCGATACTGATCTCACGGCCGATGCCGGCAAGACCTCGGCCTCGCGCCAGACCTTCGTGTCGGGCAAGGCGGCTGAAAAGGCGGGACAGGACCTGCGCCAGCAGATCCTGCGACTGGCCAATGCCGGCCCCGACGCGCTCCTGTCGCTCGAAGGCGCAACGCTTTCCGTACGCGACGGCGCCGAGGTGAGGACCATCGATCTCGCCACCGCCGGACCGCTGATGGGCGAGGGCACCTTCGATCCGCCGACCACGCCGCTCGATGCCGACGGCCAGGGCGTGCCCTATGCGACCTATGCTTTTGCGGCGCAACTGGCCGAGGTCGAGGTCGATATCGAGTTGGGGACGGTGAAGGTCCTGCGCATCGTGGCCGCGCACGATGTCGGGCGGGCGATTAACCCGACCCTCGTCGAAGGCCAGATCCAGGGCGGCGTCGCACAGGGGCTGGGCCTCGCGCTGATGGAAGAGTATCTGCCCGGTCGCACCGAGAACCTGCACGACTATCTCATCCCGACCGTGGGCGATGTGCCGGAGATCGAATGCCTGCTGATCGAGGACCGCGAGCCGCTGGGCCCGTCCGGCGCCAAGGGGATCGGCGAGCCGGCCCTCGTGCCGACGGCACCGGCGATCCTGGGCGCGGTCCATCATGCGACCGGTGTCCGCGTTCATCGCGTTCCGCTGCTGCCGCACCGGCTGCGCGAAGCCATCGTCGCCCTGAAGGGAAAACCGCAATGAGCGAAGACATCTCGCTCTCGGAGGCCGAACGCAGCGCCGGCATCGTGCGCTGCGACGCCTGTCCTGTCCTGTGTCGCATCCGTCCCGGCCGCGCCGGCGCCTGCGACCGCTACGCCAACGAGAATGGCGCGCTGGTCCGGGTCGACCCGCTGGTCCTCCTGGCCAAACCCGATCTCGCGCGCGTCGCCTTCATCGAGGGGAGCGACGCGTGGCGCGGCGAACTCGGAAAGGGTGAGGGCGCCTTCGTCACCGGCATTGGCGCCACCACGACCTATCCCGACTACAAGCCCGCGCCCTTCATCGTCTCCTCCAGGCATGACGGCGTCGACATGGTCACGGTCGTGACCGAGGGAATCTTCAGCTACTGCGGCGTCAAGGTGAAGATCGACACCGATCGCTATCTGGGGCCCGAGCAGGCGACGGTGCGGGTGAAGGGCGAGGCGGTGGGCCATGTCACCACGGCGGAGTATGGATCGCAGATGCTGTCGCTGGGCGGCGTGCATCATCTCACCGGCGGCAGCAAGAAGGAGGGCGTCGTCACCTGCGACGCGCTGCTGGCGCTGTGCAATCGGGAGGCCGTCGAGCTCAGCATCGACGGCGGCTCGACCGTGGTCGTGCAGGCCGACAGGCCACCGGTGGTGAACGGCGTGCTCGAGGAACGCATGCGCGTGGGCTGTGGCTCCGCGGCCATCGGCATGTTCGCACCACAATGGAAGGACCATGTCGACGAGGTGATCGTGGTCGACGACCACATCACCGGCGTGCTCAGCGAGCACCAGGGCGGGGTCTTCCTCGATATGAAGCCGGCCGGCATCCGCGTGCGCGGCCGCCGCTCGACGCCGGGCCGTTATTTTCAGGTGGCCGAGCCGGGGCTGGGCTGGGGCGGCACCAACGTCAGCGATCCGCTGGAGATCATCGAGAAGATCGATCCCAAGCAGGCCTGGCCGGGACTGAAGCTGCTGATGGTCTCGACGACCGGCGAGCATTCTGCCTGGTTCACGCTCGACGAGGAACTCAAGCCCAGGCCGGCCGAAATGCCCGCGCCCGTGCGCCATGTCGTCGAGCGTATCGCCGAGAATTGCGAACCTGCGCTCTGCACCGTCCTGTTCATGGCCGGCGCCGGCGGCTCGCTGCGCGCCGGTGTCACCGAGAACCCGGTGCGGCTGACGCGCTCGGTGCGCGATACGCTGACGAAGGTCACGCTGGGCGGCGCGCCCGCCTTCATCTGGCCGGGCGGTGGCATCACCCTCATGGTCGACGTGGCGCGTATGCCGGAGAACTCCTTCGGCTACGTGCCGACGCCGGCGCTGGTCGCGCCCATCGAATTCACCCTGCGCGCCGACGACTATGCGGCGCTGGGCGGCTACGCCTCGCGCGCCGTTACGCTGGAAGACGTGCTGGCCCGCCACAAGGTGCGGGTCGAGTGACCGCCGTCGCCGCTCACCTCGGCGACGGGCGGCTGCATCTGCAGCACGGGCCGATCGATCTCATCGTCGAGGCGTTCGGCGTGCCGGATGAGGTCGAGCGGGCCTATGGACAAGCCACCGATCGTTTCGGCGATATCCTGACGGTTCTGGTCGACGAGTTGGCCGTACTGCGCCGGCCGGTCGGAGATGCCTATCCCCTGTTGCAGGGTCCGGTGGCGCGCCGCATGGCCGAGGCCGTCTGGCCCCACCGAGCCGCCTTCATCACGCCAATGGCGGCCGTCGCCGGCGCCGTGGCCGACGAGATGCTGCAGGCGCTGGTCCGCGGCCGCGCGCTCGACAAGGCCTATGTGAACGATGGCGGCGACATCGCGATCCATCTGGCGCCCGGACAGTCGCTGCGGGCCGGCATCGTCGCGCAAGCCCTCGACGGTACGGCGCTGCTCACGCACGAGCGGCCGGTGCGCGGGATCGCGACCTCGGGCCGGGGCGGGCGCTCCTTCTCGCTGGGCATCGCGGACTCCGTCACCGTGCTCGCCGCCACGGCCGCGGCGGCCGATGCGGCGGCCACGATGATCGCCAACGCACTGAATGCCGATCATCCGGCCATCGAGCGCCGGCCGGCGCATTCGCTCGATCCGGACAGCGATCTCGGCGAGCTCTTGGTGACGGTGGCGGTCGGTGACGTGCCGGCGGAGATCGTCGAGATGGCCCTCGATCGCGGCGCGGCGGAAGCGCGGCGCCTCAGGCTCTGCGGTCTGATCGACAGCGCGGCCCTGTCGCTGCGCGGACACTGGCGAATCGAAGCGGGCGGCACGCCGCTTGCTCTGTCGGAGGCGGGATGAGCGATCTGGTGAAAGTGCGGAAATACGTGGCGACGGTCGAGGAGACGCTCCACGACTTCGGACCGGCCCTGGCGCGGCCGGTGACCAAGGCCGTGGTCGGCGGCGTCATCGCCAACCCCTATGCCGGACGGCACGAGGCCGACATCCAGCCGATGATGAAGGCGCTGGAGCCGTTCGCGATCGAGCTCACCGAGCGGGTGATGAAGATCCTGGGCGCCAGAGGCCCGGAGCTGGAAGCCTACGGCAAGGGCGCCATCGTCGGGCTGAACGGCGAGCTGGAACATGCCGCGCTGTGGCACCAGCCCAGCGGCTTCGGCATCCGTCAAGCGATGGGCGGCGCCAAGTCGATCGTGCCCTCGACCGTGAAGGTCGCTTCCGCCGGCGCTCGCATCGACATTCCGCTGCATCACGTGACGGCGGCCTATGTGCGCAGCCATTTCGACGCCATCGAGTTCTGCGTGCCCGATGGACCGCGACCGGACGAAATCGTGTTCATCGTCGCCGCCGCGATCGGCGGCCGCCCGCATGCGCGGGTGGGCGGGCTGACACCGGCCGAGATCAAGCTGGGGGATGGGCAACGATGAACGACGAGCGCAGGCCGAGCGAGCTTCGCCGACTGAGCGCTTGTGGGAGAGGGGCCGGCCTCGCTAGGGTCGGTTCACAGGGAGTGTTTCACTTATACAAGAGGGGGATGTCATGCTGACCCGCAATCGCCTGCTCGCCGGCACCGCCGCGCTCGTGGCGCTGTCGCTCGTCGGACCGGCTGCCGCACAGGCACCGATCAAGATCGGCGAACTCAACAGCTACAAGGTCTTCCCGGCCTTCCTCGAACCCTACAAGAAGGGCATCGAGCTGGCGGTCGAGGAGGTCAACGCCGCGGGCGGTGTGCTCGGGCGCAAGATCGAGGTCGTGAGCCGCGACGACAACGGCAATCCCGGCGATGCCGTGCGCGTCGCCGAGGAACTGCTGAGCCGCGAGGGCGCCTCGTTCCTGATCGGCACCTTCCCGTCGAATGTCGGCCTCGCCGTCGCCGACTTCGCCA
>NZ_CAMFKM010000031.1 GCF_945957355.1 uncultured Reyranella sp.
CCTGCCTCTACGACGTCGCCATGCACCAGCTCACCTATCCCGGCCTCTGGTACCTGAACGAGGGCGATGTCTCGCCGAGGGTGCCGCGCAGCGCTCATCTCTCGCTGGCGCCGGTCCAGACCTTCCCGACGAAGGATGGCTGGATCTTCATCATGTGCATGACGCAAAAATTCTGGCTGAACCTGTGCGAGGTGACGGGCCGGAGCGATCTCGTCGTCGATCCGCGCTTTCCCGATCCCAACACGCGGGCGAAGAACCGCGCTTCGATGTCCGCCGAGCTCGACGCGACGTTCCGCACGCGCACGACCGCGGAGTGGCTAAGCGCGATGAACGGGCTGCTGCCGGCGGCGCCTGTCTATCGCCTCGACCAGGCGCTCGACAGCGACTTCGCGCGTGAGGCTGGAATTGTCTCGTCCGTGCCTCATCCGGTGAAGGGCGAGCTGCGCGTCCTCGCCAATCCCCTGCGCATCGACGGCGAACGGCTGGCACAGACCGCCTGTTCGCCACTCGGTGCCGACAACGAGTCATTGCTGGGCAAGAAATCATGAAGCTTCAGGGCATCAAGGTCGTCGACCTCTCCTGGTTCCTGCCGGGGCCCTATCTCACCACCTCGCTGGCCGACCACGGCGCCGAGGTGATCAAGGTCGAGCCGCCGGGCGAGGGCGATCCCGGCCGCCACATCCTGCCGCCCGACGAGCGCACCTCGGTCTTCTTCCGCAACATGGGCCGCGGCAAGAAGAGCGTCGTGCTCGACCTCAAGAGCGAGCAGGGCCGCGCCGACCTCTTCCGTCTCGCCTGCGAAGCCGACGTGCTGGTCGAGTCGTTCCGGCCCGGTGTCGCCGCGCGCTTCGGCATCGGCTACGAGGCGGTCGCCGCCAGGAACCCCGGCATCGTTTATTGCTCGATCAGCGCCTTCGGCCAGGACGGCGCCTATCCCGGCCGCGCCGCGCACGATCTCGCGCTGGAGGCGATGACCGGCGTGCTGAGCCTGACCCTGGGCGACGATGGCCGGCCGGCGATCCCCGGCATCCCGGTCGCCGACCTGGTGAGCGGTCTCCATGGTCTGGCGGGCGTGCTGATGGCGCTGCTGCGCCGCAAGGACACCGGCCGTGGCGACTATATCGACGTCTCGATGCACGAATCGCTGATGGCCTCCTGTGCCAACGTGGTCGGCACGACCTTCGCCGACAACAAGGCGCCCGACGTGAAGCAGCAGCGCACGACCGGCGGCTCGGCTTTCTATCGCGTCTACGACACGTCCGACGGCCGCCAGCTCGTGATCGCGGGCCAGGAGATGAAGTTCGTCAGGAACCTGCTGGGCGCGCTCGGAAAGCCGGAGATGGCGCCGCTCTGTGAATGGCCCGGCGCGCACCAGAAGCCGGTGATGGAGTTTCTCGAACAGACGTTCAAATCGAAGCCGCTCGCCCATTGGATGGACACTCTCGCCACGCTCGACATCTGCTACGGCCCGGTCAACACGCTCCCCGAAGCCATCGCCGACGCCAACCTGCAGAAGCGCGGCTTCATGGTGACGGATGACCAGGGCCGCCTCCACTTCGGCCCCGTCGTTCGCTTCAAGGACGAACCGTCGAGCCCGCTCTATCGCGAACCGCTGCTGGGCGAGCACACGGACGAGGTGTTGAAGCGTTAACGGAAAGGTCCCTCGCTACGCTCGGGATGACAACTCTTTTCCTAATGAAATGAGTGCGTCAGCAACCCATGATGGTCATCCCGAGCGTAGCGAGGGACCTTTATCGCTATGCCGCCACGAGCGCGGTTGCCTTCGCCAGCGGCACGGGCGCGTCGTCGAGGAGGAGGTTGATCGCCTCTTCCTCCCAGCCCGACTCGCCGAGCGACAGAGGGTCTTGCGGGGCCAGGCGGTGTTCGATCACCAGACGCGACAACAAGAGGCGGCGGGCGTCGCCGCCTTCGGCGCCCAGGGTGGCGCCTTCCCAGGCGAGCAGCGCCGCGGTCGCGGCGTGATAGAGGGCGCCGGCGGCGAGGCGGGAGCGCTTTTCATGCTTGGGGTCCTGCGCCACGGCTTCGACGAAGCGTTCGACCCTGTCGAGCGTGGCGCCCAGCAGGCCTTTGTACTGGCCGGGCAGGGCGCCGCTCGGCTCGTACTTGGCCTTGAGCGCGGCGGAGAGTGTCTTGTGGCCGCCCGACTTGCCGACGGCGCGTTGCACCACGTCCAGCGCGTTGATGTTGGAGGTGCCCTCCCACAAGGTGCCGATCTGCGCGTCGCGCACCAGCCGCGCCGTCACCCATTCCTCGATGTAACCCAGCCCGCCCTTGACCTCGAGCGCGGCGCTGGCGACCGGGATGTTGTCGCGGCAGGCGCGGAACTTGTAGACCGGCGTCAGGATGCGCAGCAGGTTTTCGGCATCTTTGTCGCCCGCGTTGGCGCGGCCCATCGCGTCGGCGGAGAAGGCGAACATCGACAGCGCCTGCTCGGTCGGCAGCAGGATCTTCATGAGCTGGCGGCGCAGCAGCGGATACTCGGCGATGGAGCGGCCGAAGGCGCGGCGGCCGCGGGCGGCGGCCAGCGCCTCGTTGAGGCAGCGGCGCATCATCGAGGCGGCACGCACGCCGTGGCTGAGCCGCGACAGGTTCACCTGCTCCATCATCTGCTTGAAGCCGCGGTTCACGTCGCCCACGAGATAGGCCGTGGCGCCGTCGAGGATGATCTCACCCGAGGCCATCGAGCGCGTGCCGAGCTTGTCCTTGAGGCGCACGATCCGGTAGCTGTTGCGGCTGCCGTCCTCGAGCCGTCGCGGCAGGGCGAACAGGCCGAGCCCCTTCGTGCCCGGTGCGGAGCCGCGGGGCCGCGCCAGCATCACCGCGACATCGGCGTCGGCATGGCTGCAGAACCATTTCTGGCCGTAGAGCTTCCAGCGCTCGACGCCGTCGGGGCCGACGCCCACTCGCTCGGCCTCGGTCTCCAACGCGCCGACATCGGAGCCGCCGGCCTTCTCGGTCATGAACTGCGTGCCCTTCAGCATGGTTGCCGGATCCTGGCTCAGCAGGCGGTCGAGCAGCAGCTTCTTGAGCTCAGGCGAGCCGTAGCGCTTGATGATGAAGTTCGACGTGTCCGAAACCGAGACCGGGCACATCAGGCCGAACTCGCCCTGCACGAAGAGGTAGGTGATGGCGTACTTCACCAGCGGATGGGCTGGCTCCGCCAGGCCGAGCACGCCGGCGCGATGGCTCATCGCGTGCATGCCGAACTCCTCGAAGGCGATCTTCTCCATCTCGCGATAGGCGGGATGGTAGTCGATCCAGTCCTCGTCGCGGCCGAAGCGGTCGCGCGGCTGCAGCACCGGCGGATGCTTGTCGGCGACCATTGCCAGCTCGTCGAGCCGGCCGCCGGCCAGCCCGCCCAGCCGCTCGAAATGCGGCGTCACCTGGCGGAGCAGGCCGGGCTCCATGTAGAGCCGCATCAGGTCCTGGAACTGCCGGTCGATCGCATAGAAGTTCTGGCCGTGCGCGTCGGTCGCGATGTGGTGCGCACCGTGCGGCACATGAATCATGTCGGGCATGTCTTCCTCCGTCTCTTTTTCCCGTTCTATCGCCAGCCCTGCGTCAGCACGCGTGTGACATAGGGCGGCACGATCTCCGTGGCAGGGCCGTAGATGTGTTCCTGGAACAGGCTCTTGTTGCCGGTCGCTTCGAGGTTGAGCTCGACCGTACGGGCGCGCGGCGCATGACGGCGCACGTGCAGCACGAAGCCGGCGGCCGGGTAGACCTCGCCTGACGTGCCGATCGCGAGGAACAGGCCGCAGCGTTCCAGCACCTCGTAGATCTCGTCGAGATGCAATGGCATTTCGCCGAACCAGACGATGTTGGGCCTGAGTTCGCCGACGGATTTGCAGTTCGGACAGACCGAGGCCGGCGTCAGGTCCTGTTCGGACTCGAACACCGCCTTGCAGGCCATGCAGCGGACCTCGCCGTCGCGCCCGTGCATGTGGATCACCCGCCTCGACCCGGCCTGCTCGTGCAGAGGGTCGATGTTCTGGGTGATGATCGTCACTTCACCCTCATATTCGCGCTCGAGTCGGGCCAGTGCGCGGTGCGCGTCGTTCGGATGGATGCCGGACGCCCGGAACATGGCGCGTGTCCTGTTGTAGAAATCGAGCACCTTCTTCTTGTCACGGTGCCAGGCTTCCACGGTCGCGACCTCCTCGAGGTCGACCTGGTTCCACAGTCCATCCGCGTCGCGGAACGTATCGATCCCGCTTTCCTTGGAGATGCCGGCGCCGGTCAGCACCGCGATGCCGGGCGGGAAGAAATCCTGATGCATGCCACCAATCTAGCGCCGTGCTAGGGTCGGCGACCATGACCATCGGCATCCTGTTCGTCTGCACTGCAAACCTCTGCCGGTCACCCACGGCCGAGGGCGTATTCCGGTCGCTGGCCGCCAGGGCCGGCCTCGCCGACGCCTTCGAGATCGATTCCGCTGGTACCGGTGCCAGCCATGTCGGCCAGCCGCCGACCAAGCCTGCCATCGATGCGGCGGCGGCGCGCGGCTACGACATCACCGGCATCCGCGCCCGTCAGATCACGGGCGAGGACATCAAGCACTTCGATCACGTGCTGGGGATGACGCGCGGCCATCTCGTCGAGATGCGCTGGCTGGCGCCGCGCGACCTGGCCGACAAGCCGCAGCTCCTGATGAGCTACGCCCCACCGCTCGGCATCCTCGACATCCCCGATCCGTATGGCGGCACGGCCGACGACTACGAGCGGGCCCTCGGCATGATCGAGGCTGCCACGCGCGGGCTGCTCGCCCGGCTGACGCCGCAGGTCAAAAAGGCCATTTGAGGCCGAGCTCGCCGAACCGGTTCAGCACGTTGAAGGTGAGCCGCGACACGTCGTTGTCGAACTTGTTGTGGGGCAGGCTGCCACAATAGGTGATCGAGCCAACGGAGAAGACCGCGCCGCCCTTGGGCTTCTCGACATAGGTCATGTCGGCCCGGATCAACTGCTCCAGCGTCTGGCCGGGAATGGTCGTGGTGAAGCCCAGCCGCTCCTCGTGCACGACCACGAAGTTCTTCCTGTCGTGGCCTTCCGAGGAGGCCAGCACCACGGCATTGAGCGGGCTGCCCAGGCGATGGTCGAGCCGGTCGAGTTCGAAGCCCGCCGCGCCACCGCCGGAGAAGCCGTAGCCGCCGAACAGCTCGTCCTTCACACCCTCGAAGACCCAGGCATGGGTATTGTCGCGCGCCGCCGGCGACTGCCGGTAGGAATCGCCCACGAAGGTGCCCTGGCTCGAGAAGCCGATGCCGCAGAGGAGGTTGGGCGGCCGGTCCGAGCGCCGCCACAGGCCGCCATAGGCGCCGTCGAAGGCGTGGTAATACTCGCCGGGTTCGGCCGCCCAGGTGCGGATGCCGCCCTCGGTGCGGCGTACCTCGATGGCGCCGGGCACCTTGGGCGACAGCGCCACGCGCCAGTAGAAGCCGTTGCCGCCGAGATACATCAGCCGGCCGCCGCTTTCGGTATAGGCCTGCAGCGCATCAAGCGTGCCCGCCGTGTGATATTCCGGATGCGAGCCGGTCAGCACGACCTTGTAGGAGGCGAGCAGTTCGACGCCCTTCTCGTCGAGATCGTGGTCGGTCACCACGTCGAAGGCCACGCCCATGCGATCGAGCCAGCCGGTGAGATGCGTGTCGGCCGGCAGATGGCGCAGGCCCGAGCCCGCCTCGTCGTTGAAACTGAGGAAGTTGGGACGCCAGGTCAGCAGCGGCCGTAGCCGCGAGGAATAGGCCACGCCCGAACCGTCGCGATGATGGTTGTAGGTCGAAAGGCCGTAGTCGCCATGGTCGTCGGGATTGTGCGGATAGGCCTTCCAGTCGGCGACTCGCTTGCGGAAGGCGTCGTCGAACATGCCGCGCGAGAAGTTGGAATAGACCTGATAGGTGAAGGTCGAGGCGAGATAGCAGACCTTGGCCTGCGGCTTTCCGACCTGCGGCCGCACGAAGAACGGAATGACGTCGCGATGGCTCCCGCAGGTGAGCTGCATGCCGTAGATGCCGCTCTTCATTTCCTTTGGCACCGTGAAGCTGAAATCGTCGAGCCAGCCGCAATCGTGCAGGTCGTCGTCATGGAAGTGGATCGCCGCATAATGATGCGGCGCGCGCCGCCAGTCGCGCTCGGCGCCGGTCCAGGCCGAGCCCTTCATGGCGCGCGTCGGCAGGTTGACCAGCCTCCCGTGCAGGCCATTGGGGCCGGTATCCTCGATTTCCATCGAGTCCATGCGGCGGGTGAAATCCCAGGCGGCGAAGCCCTGGATGCAGGGGGCCTCGATCTTGCCGTTGAAGCAGCGCTGCGCCGGCCGGTCGGTCGCCGGCTCCGCCCCGATCATCACTGGGGCAGCGACCTCGAGGGCGGGAGTCGAAGCCTTGGCGCTCGCCTCGCCCTCGTCGTCGGTGCCGAAGGCGCGCGCCAGCGGTTGCTGTCCGACGCGCAAAGTACCGGTCTCGGGATCGGCGCTGGCCCAGACGCGATACCAGACGCGGCCCCGCAGCTTCTTGCCCACGACCACGCGATCCTCGCCGGTCTCCAGCGCCATGCCGTCGGGCGTGAGGACCAGGGCGAAGCCCGCGCCCGTCGCGGGATCGCGGTGCGATATCACCGATTGCGGCCCGTCCTCCGGCAAGGTCGGCCAGATCAGCGCCTCGACGTGGAGTGAAGCCGGCAGCCTGGCGTCCTTCGCCGCTTCGACCAGACCGTACGAGCCGGGCCAGGCATGCTGGATACGCGAGGCGAAACGGCCGTCGAACAGGTCGGACAGGTCCTCGAGCTTGGGCGGTGGTCCGCCGGGATTGGGATCGCCGCGTACGATGCGGACCAGCATGGCGTGGTACGGATTCGGTCCCGCGCTCGAGACCTTGAAGGTGATCTTCTCGCCGCTCCGTACCGAGATGCGATCCGTGTACCCAATCAATGCTGCGGTCACATTTAACTCCCAATTGGCGGCCGATATAGTCGCCTGAAACAAGGGAGCTTCGCCATGACCAATAAGACAATCGCCAAGACAATCGGACGCCGTAGCCTCATTGCGGGCGCCGTCGCCGTTCCTCTCGCCGCCCCGATGCTGGCCCGCCACGGCTGGGCACAGTCCACCTACCCCAACAAGCAGGTCCGCGTGGTCGTGCCCTTCGCGCCGGGCGGGACGACCGACCTCCTCGGCCGCATCGCCTCGGCGCACCTCCAGGAAGTCTGGGGCCAGACCTTCGTGGTCGACAACAAGAGCGGCGCCGGCGGCAATGTCGGCGCGGAGATCGTCGCGAAGTCGCCGGCCGACGGCTACACGCTGCTGCTCGGCACGGTCGGCACCGCCGTCACCAACCAGTTCCTCTACAAGAACATGCCCTACGACGGCGTGAAGAGCTTCGCGCCGGTCGCGCTGTTCGGCGAGGTCGCCAATGTGCTCGCGGTGCATCCCGACATGCCGGTGAAGACGGCCAAGGAATATGTCGAATATTGCAAGAAGCAGGGTCCGAACAAGGTGAGCTTCGGCTCCCCGGCGATCGGCGGCACCGGACACCTGGCGATGGAGTATTTCCAGTCGCTCGGGGGCTTCAAGGTCGAGCATGTCGTCTATCGCGGCAGCTCGCTGGTGTTGAAGGACCTTCTGGCCGGGCACATTCCCAGCACGATGGACAACCTGCCGCCGTACCTGCCGCACATCCAGTCCGGCACGCTCAGGGCGCTGGGCGTCAGCTCGGGCAAGCGCTGGTTCGCATTGCCGGACACGCCGACCATCGCCGAGCAGGGCTTCGCGGGCTTCGACGCGGCGCCCTGGTGGTACGTTGCGGCACCGGCCGGCACGCCGCCGGAGATCGTGAAGAAGCTCTCGGACGAGCTGGTGAAGGCCTCCAAGCAGCCAGACGTCATCAAGAAGATCCGCGACGCCGGCGCCGCCGAGCTGGGAGGTTCCTCCGAGGACCTCGCCAAGCACATGCAGAACGAGTACGTGAAGTGGAAGAAGGTCGTCGAGGCCGCCAAGCTGGAGCCGCAATGAGCCGTCCTGAGCTGAAGGGAAAGATCCAGACCGTTCTCGGGCCGATCGAGCCCGAGAGACTGGGGCGCACGCTGATGCACGAACACGTGCTCTGCGATATCCGTCCGCCCGGCACGCGCTCCGACAACGATCTCGGCCCCGAGATCACTTTGGAGAACGTCTGGCAGATCAACTACGGCCACGGCATCAAGCGCGCCGGCCGCAAGTACATGCTGGACCTCGAGGACATCGCCACCCGCGAGGTGGCGATGATGAAGCATGAAGGTGGCGATGCCATCGTCGAACTGTCCTGCGGTGGCCTTTCGCCCGATCCCAATGGTCTGCGCCGCATCGCGGCCGGCACCGGCGTGCATCTGGTGATGGGCTGCGGCTACTACGTGAACGACTACCAGGATCCCAGGAACCACGACCGCACGGTCGAGGATTTCGCCGCCGAGATGATCGGCCAGATCCACGACGGCGCCTGGGGGACCGACGTCTGCGCCGGCATGATCGGCGAGATCGGCTGCCAGGCACCGTGGACCGACACCGAAAAGCGCGTGATGCAGGGCGCCTTCATCGCCGCCCGCGAGACCGGTGCCTCGATCAACGTCCATCCCGGCCGCGATCCCGACCAGCCGCAGGAGGTCGCCGACTTCGCCAAGGCGGCTGGCTTCCCGACCGAGCGCATCGTGATCAGCCACATCGACCGCACCATCTTCGACGAGCCGCGCCTGCTGAAGCTCGCCGACTCAGGGATCACGGTCGAGTTCGACCTGTTCGGCCAGGAATCGAGCTACTACGGCCTTTCCGACATCGACATGCCCAACGACGCGACGCGGCTGAAGCTGATCCGCGCGCTTATCGAGGCCGGCCATCTGGAGCGCGTCGTGATCAGCCACGACATCTGCTACCGCACCCGCCTCGCGAGCTTCGGTGGCCACGGCTACGGCCACATCTTCCGCAACGTCGTGCCGATGATGCAGAAGCGCGGCTACAGCGAGGCCGAGATCGACGCCATCCTCGTGGGCAATCCGCGGCGGCTGCTGACGTTCGTTTGAGTCAGAACGTCAGCCGATACTCCGCTTCGGGCGTATAGATCGGCCCACCTCGCCCTGTCCGGCTCGAATAGAGCGTGAAGTGCTCAGCCACCCACGGCTCCAGACGGAACGTGCCGTGGCTCGCCATGAACTGCGCAATGTGGTGGCCGGTCTCGCCGCCGGCCGGGAAGCGCGCCAGGGTGACGTGCGGGCGGTACTTGCGGCGGTCGACCTCGATGCCGCAGTTGCGCGCGACGGTGGTCACCTTCTGCTGCAGCCAGTCGAGGCGCTCGCTGCGTTCGACGACGGCGACCAGCGCGCGCGGCTGCTTGCCGTTGCTGAACTGGTCGACGCCGGCGATGGCGACCCGAAAGGGCGGACCTTCGATGTCGGCCAGCTCCTCCTCGAAGTCGCGCAGCGTGCCACCCTGCACCTCGCCGGCAAAGCAAAGCGTGACATGCAGATTCTCGGCCGGCACCCAGCGCGCATCGGGCACGCCCGACTGCAGCACAGACAGCCCGTCGGCGATATCGTCAGGGACGGGCAGGGCGACGAACAGACGCGGCATTGTCGAGATTCTTCGTAACGAAGGGCAGGATACGTTCGACGATGACGTCGACGCCCCTGGCGTTGGGATGGATGCCGTCGGGCTGGTTGAGCGCAGGGTCCTGGGCAACGCCGTCGAGGAAGAAGGGATAGAGCGGCACGCCGTGTTTGTCGGCGAGCTTCTTGTAGATCCCGTCGAACTGCTTGACGTATTCCGGTCCGAAGTTGCGCGGCGCCATCATGCCGACCAGCCAGACGGTCGTGCCGGCCTGTTTGAGTTTTTCGATGATGGCGTCGAGATTGCGCTCGGTGGCGGCCGGATCGAGCGCGCGCAGCATGTCGTTGCCACCCAGCTCGACCAGCACGATGTCGGGCTTGTCGGCCATCATCCAGTCGATGCGCTCCAGACCGCCCATCGTCGTGTCGCCCGAAACGCCGTGATTGATGACGATGACGTTACGGCCTTTGTCCTTCAGCGCCGCTTGCAGGCGGGCCGGGAAGGCCTGGGCCGGGGCGAGGCCGTATCCCGCGGCCAGGCTGTCGCCCAGGATCGCGAGCTTCACCGGCTCGGTTTGTGCATGGACCCTCAGGGGCGCCATCGCGGCCGCAAGGCAGAGCAACAACGCCAGGAACGCGCCGATCCGTGAATTGACCGGTGCCGCAAAAGCACCATATCGAGTTTGCAGTTTCATTCTTCGCCTGCCCCAGGAGCCCGCTTGGCCGAGCCGCTTCCCATTGCACAATTTCCTATCGTTCGCCTGACCGATGTGCATCTCGAAATGGCGAGCGATGCCGGCACGGTCAATATCCTGCGCGGCATCACGCTCGATATCGCGGCCGGCGAGATTGCGGCGGTGGTGGGGCCTTCGGGCGCCGGCAAGTCGAGCCTGATGATGGTGGCGGGCGGGCTGGAGCGCGCGACTTCGGGCACGGTCGAAGTCGCGGGCAAGGATCTCGGCCCCATGGGCGACGACGACCGCGCGCGGTTGCGCCGCGACCATATAGGTATCGTGTTCCAGGGCTTCCATCTCATTCCCACCATGACCGCGCATGAGAACGTCGCGCTGCCGCTCGAGTTCGCTGGCCGTTCGGATGCGTTCGAACTGGCCGAGGCGGCGCTGAAGAGGGTCGGGCTCGGCCATCGCATCGGCCACTATCCGGCGCAGCTTTCCGGCGGCGAGCAGCAGCGCGTCGCGGTGGCCCGCGCCTTCGTCGGCCGGCCGAAGCTGATGCTGGCCGACGAGCCGACCGGCAATCTCGACGGCGCCACCGGCAGGCAGGTGATGGATCTGCTGTTCGAGGTCGCGCGCGCCGACAACACGACGCTGATCCTGATCACGCACGACATGGGCCTCGCCGAGCGGTGCGACCGGGTGCTGCGCATCGCCGACGGCCTGCTGGTCGCGGACGATCGCCTGCGCGCGCTCGCCGCGCAGTGACGGCGTCCCCATGAACCTCGCCTTCCGCCTCGCGCGCCGCGAGATGCGCAGCGGCCTCGGCGGCTTCCGCCTGTTCATCGCCTGCCTGGCGCTGGGCGTCGGCGCCATCGCGGCGATCCTGTCGTTCAGCCGCGCCGTCGAGGAAGGGCTGCGTGCCGATGCGCGCGAGATCCTGGGCGGCGATGTCGCGATCTCGCTGCTCTATCGCGAGGCGACGCCTGAGCAGATCGCGTTCCTGCGCGAGCAGGGCGAGTTCGTGCGCTGGCTCGACAGTCGCGCCATGGCGCGGCCGACCAAGCCCGACGGACGGCCCACGCTGGTGCAGCTCAAGGCCGTCGAACCGGCCTATCCGCTCTATGGCAAGTTCGAGATGGCCGATGGTGGGACGCTGGCCAATGCGATGGGCAAGCGCGACGGGATCTGGGGCGCGGCCGTCGAGGAGTCTGCGCTGCGTCGCATGAACATGGCGCCGGGCGACATGCTGCGGGTGGGCGACGTGGCGGTCGAGGTGCGCGGCATCATCGCGCGCGAGCCTGATCGCGGCCTCAATGCCTTCGCGAGCCTCGGGCCGCGGCTGATGATCCCGCTCGATGCCGCGCTGGAGGCGGGCATTGTCCAGCCTGGCAGCCTGCTCACTTGGGAATATCGCCTGCGCCTGCCGCCCGGCCGCTCGGATCGCGCCGTCATCGCGGCCCTGAAGGCCCGCTTCCCCGATGCCGGCTGGCGGGTGAGGGGCCTCGACGATGCCGGCGGCGGCATCCGCTTCTGGCTCGACCGCCTGACGCAGTTCATCGGCCTGATCGGCCTCGCCTCGCTACTGGTCGGCGGAGTTGGCGTGGGCAACGCCGTCTCGAGCTTCCTGGCCGCACGGCTGCGCACCATCGCAACTCTGAAGTGCCTGGGCGCACCGGAGCGGCTGGTCTTCACGACCTATTTCATCCAGCTCGCCGCCCTGACGGCGCTGGGCGTCGGCATCGGCCTGGTGATCGGCGCGGCCCTGCCCTTCGTCGCCCAGTCGGCGATCGCCGACGTGCTGCCGGTGCGGGCGCGCGTGGCGCTCTATGCCGGACCGCTGGCGACGGCCGCGGGATTCGGCCTGCTGGTTTCGCTGCTGTTCGCCCTCGTGCCGTTGATGCGCGCCCGCAGCGTCTCGGCGGCGACCCTGATGCGCGGCGCCGTGGTCCAGCAGGGCGGCCGGCTGGCCTGGCGCGACGCGCTGGCGATCGCCGCGGTAGCCATGGCGCTGGCGGCCTTCACCATCTTCACCGCCGACAGCCGCCGCATCGCCGCCTATTTCGTGCTGGGCTCGGTCGGCGCCTTCATCGCGTTCCCGCTGCTGGCGCGACTGTTGATGCTGGGCGCCGCCTGGATCGGCAAGCCGAGGTTCGCCGCCCTGCGGCTGGCGCTCGCCAACCTGCACCGGCCCGGCGCGCCGACGCCGATCGTCATGCTGTCGCTCGGCCTCGGCCTCACCGTGCTGGTGGCGACGGCCCTGATCGAGGGCAATCTCCGCGAACAGCTCACCCGGCGCATTCCCAGCGACGCGCCGGCCTTCTTCTTCGTCGACATCCAATCGAGCCAGATGCCGGCCTTCGAGAAGGCGATCGCCGCCATCCCCGGTGCCGGACCGCTCGACAAGGTGCCGTCGCTGCGCGGGCGCATCGTCAAGATCGGCGGCAAGCCGGTTGGCGAGATCGCGGTGCCGTCCGACGCGCGCTGGGCGGTCGAGGGCGATCGCGGAGTGACCTATTCGGCGACGCCGCCCGAGGGCTCCCGTATAGTCGCCGGCGAATGGTGGCCGGCCGACTATCGCGGGCCGCAGCTCATCTCCTTCGACGAGAACCTGGCGAACCAGTTCGGCCTGGGGCTGGGCGACAGCATCACCGTGAATGTCCTGGGCCGCGACATCGAGGCGAAGATCGCCTCGCTGCGGCGCATCGAATGGACGACGCTCGCCATCAATTTCGTCTTCGTCTATTCGCCCGGCACGCTCGACAAGGCGCCGCACACCTTCCTCGCCACGGTGAAATCGACACCCGGGGCGGAGGACGCAATCTTCAAGGCGGTCACCGACCAGTTCCCCAACGTCACCGTGGTGCGCATCCGCGACGCCATCGAGACGGCGGCCGGCGTGCTGGGCAATATCGGACTGGCCAGCCGCGTGATCGGCTTCCTCAGCATCCTGGCCGGCGTGCTTGTGCTGGCGGGCGCCATGCTCGCCACCCAGCGCCGCCGCGTCCACGAGGCGGTCGTCATGAAAGTGCTCGGCGCCACCCGCGCCCGCATCGCCGGGACCTTCGCCTGGGAGTTCGCGTTCCTCGGCCTCGCCACCGCCGCGGCAGCGCTGGGCGTGGGGACGCTGGCCGCCTATCTCGTGGTGCGCCGCCTCATGAACCTCGAATGGACCTTCCTGCCCATGGTCGCTGTGGCGGTCGCCGTGGGGGCCATGGCGCTGACCCTGGCCTTCGGGCTGGCGGGTACCTTGGCGGCACTGAGGCAGAGGCCCCTTGCCTTGTTGCGTAATGAGTGAATTAATTATTCCCAGGAACCGGTCCAAATTGGAATCCCGCCAGGCTACTTGGCTATTGATTCAGTCGCTCTGTAACCCCAGATTATCCATCGAAGGGGCTCGGCAAAACGAGGCCCCCTTGGAGGCTTGAAACCAAATGGTAAATCCGAACTTCGGCACCTTTAATCGCGCCGGCACCGTTGCCGACCAGGCGTCGTTCGATGTCGGTCTGCGCGCCCACATGGTGCGTGTGTACAACTACATGGCTTCGGGGCTCGCGCTGTCGGGCATCGTGGCCTTCGGTCTATTCAGCTCGGCCGAGCTCGCCAGCCTGTTCTTCCAGGTGCAGGCGGGTCGTGTCGTCGGCCTGAACATGCTGGGCTGGATCGCGATCTTCGCGCCGCTCGGCCTGCTCCTGCTGGTCTCGTTCCGCGCGGCTCAGATGAGTGTCGGCGCGATCCAGGCGGTCTACTGGGCCGTCACGGCACTGATGGGTGTCAGCCTGTCGCTGCTGCTGTTCCGCTACACCGGCGCCAGCGTCGCGCGCACCTTCTTCGTGACGGCCGCCGCCTTCGGCGCGCTCAGCCTCTATGGCTACACGACGAAGCGTGACCTGACGGCGATGGGCAAGTTCCTGTTCATGGGCGTGATCGGCCTCGTCCTGGCCGGCCTCGTCAACATGATCTGGCCGTCGGGCACGATGAGCTTCATCATCTCCGCCGCGGGCGTGCTGATCTTCTCGGGCCTGATCGCCTACGACACCCAGAAGATCAAGGAGCAGTATTCCGAGGCCTGGGGTACGGACATGGTCGAGAAGGTCGCCATCTTTGGCGCGCTCAGCCTGTACCTGGACTTCGTGAACCTGTTCCAGTTCCTCATGAGCTTCCTCGGCCAGTCGCGCGACTAGCGGGCCGAATCTTCGGGAAATTCGAGAGGGCGCCCGGGTCGAAAGACCCGGGCGTTCTGCTTTTGGGGAGGACGGTACGCGGGCCAAGATTGCGCCGTGCGCCTGCCGCCCTATACTTTCGGGATGCGGCGCACCTCCTATGAGCAGATGAATTGTTCGATCGCCTCGGCGCTCGACGTCGTCGGCGAGCCGTGGACGCTGCTGATCGTGCGCGATGCCTTCTACGGCGTGCGCCGTTTCGACGACTTCCAGGAGAATCTCGGCATCGCGCGCAACGTGCTCACGGCGCGGCTGAAGAAGCTCGTGGAGGCCGGGATCTTCCGCAAGAGCGCCTATCGCCAGAGACCGCTGCGCCATGAATACCGTCTCACCGAGAAGGGTGCCGCGTTGTTCACGGTGATCGTCGGCCTGAAGCAATGGGGCGACCGCTTCGGCGCGGCCGCGCGCGGCGGCAAGCCGATGGAGCTGGTGGATCGCGCCGACAACCGGCCGCTAGAGCCCGTGCTGATCGACGCCGAAAGCGGCCGGCGTCTCGAGCTCACCAACGTGCGCGCGGTGGCGGGGCCGGGCGCCGACGAGAACACGCGCACCTTCTTCGAACGCCTGGCGCTCAACCGGCCGGGGCGGTAGCAAAGTCCGTCGTCTCGACCGGAGCGCGCAGCGCGGAGTGGAGAGACCTTCGCGCCACCAAGAGCCGGCTGGCTGTAGAGAGAAGATCTCTCCGCTCCGCCTCGCTGCGTTCGGCTTCGGTCGAGATGACGGTATTCAGTCCGCCTTCTCCGGCTCCAGCCGCTTACCGTCGATCAAGCGTGCAGCACGCTCCGCCGAGTCCTTGTCGGCTTCCTTCTCGGCGCGCGTGCGGCCGAAGCGGCGGCGGTTGGCCTCCGCTTCCGCTTCGCGTTCGCGTCGCGCCTTGTCCTTGCGGGCGCGTCGCAGGTTGACGATTTCGGCCATCGATTTTCTCTATGCCGTGCTTGCAGTCGATGCGCTAGTCTTGCCCTGCCGGACCGGGGAGCCCTGCCATGACATCAACAACCCGCAAGCGTCTCCTGATCGGCGGCGGCGGTATCGTCGCGCTGCTGGTCGTCGCCCTCGTGGCCTTGCCCGCACTGATCGACGTCAATTCCTACAAGCCGCTGATCGTCTCGCAGGTGAAGACGGCCACCGGGCGCGACCTCGTGATCGACGGGCCGATTTCGCTGTCGCTGCTGCCGACACCGACCGTTTCGGTGACGGGCGTGAAGTTTTTCAACGCGCCCGGTTCCAAGAACGCCAACATGGTCGAGGTGAAGTCGGTCACGGTGAAGCCCTCACTGCTGGCCCTGCTGGGGGGCAACATCGAAGTCAGCGAGGTGACGCTGGTCGAGCCGAAGATCGTGCTGGAGATCAACGCCGAAGGTAAGCCGAACTGGGAGTTCGCACCGTCGGTCGCCGAAGCCAAGCCCGCTGCTCCCAAGCCAAGCTCGCCGCGGCCGCTTTCGCTCGGCCGTCTCACCATCGACAACGGCACGCTGGTCTTCAGCGATTCGAAGGCCGGACTTTCGGTGGTGGCGGACAAGGCGAATTTCACAGCTTCGGTCGGCTCGATCGACGGTCCTTATTCGCTCGCGGGAGACGCCTCGATAAACGGTGCGCCGCTCCGGCTCGACCTCGCCGTCGGCGCGCGCGGCGCCAACGGCCACACCGCCGACCTCGCCCTGCAGGCGGGGGGCGGCAAGCTCGGGTTCAAGGGCACGCTGAGCGAACTCGGCGCGGCCGCGAAGATTTCCGGCATGGCTTCCGCCTCGGCCGAATCGCTCACCACCTTCGTTGGCACGCTGGTGAAGCTCGCCGGCCAGCCCGAGCCCGTGCTGCCGGCGCTGCTCGCCGGCAAGTTCAGCTTCGATGGCGCCGTCGACGTCTCCCAGACCGCGTTCGCCGCGCGCGATTTCAAGCTCGCCCTGGGACAGGACAGCGGTTCGGGATCGCTTTCGGTTGCATTGAAGCCCAAGCTCGGCGTCGAGGGCAAACTCGCCGTGCCGAAGCTCGATCTCGACCGATGGCTGGTCACGCTGCAGCAGACTTCGCCGGCTGCGGCGCCTTCTGCTTCCACCGCTGCGGCCGCGAGCGCTCCAGTGGCGACGTCGCAGAACTTCCTGAGCGATCTCAACGCCAAAGTCGCCATCGAAGTCGGCGAGGTGATCTACAACAACCAGCCGGTCCGAAATATCGCGCTGGAGATCGATGCCAAGGACGGCGCCGTGGCGGTGCCGAAGCTCGCGGCAACGCTGCCGGGTGACATGGTCCTGCAGGCGCAATCGACCCTGACGGGCGACGCCGCGCGGCCGGGCGTCACCGGCCAGTTCAGCCTGGTCGGGCCCAAGCTGCGCGAAACGCTGTCCTGGCTCGCCGTGGATCTTTCCTCGGTGCCGCCGTCCAAACTGCAGAAGCTCAGCCTGCGCGGCCGCATGTCCTCGACCGGCGGCAACGTCCAGGTGAGCGACGCCGTCTTCGAACTCGACGACCTCAAGGGCAATGGCGGCGTGACGGTGACCTTCACGGTGCCGTTGTCGATCGTGACCAGCCTCAACCTCGATACGCTCGACCTCGATTCCTTCCTCGTCCCGGTCGCGGCGCAGCAGAAGCCTGCCGCTTCATCGGGCGCTTCGGCACCGCCCGCGGCGCCCGCCGGGGCCGGTCCGTCGGTCGGCCTCAAGGCCAGGGTGGCAAAGCTCATCTACAACAAGGAGACCATCCAGGGCGTCGACGTCGACGTGGCGCTGCAAGGCCGCACCTTGCGGCTGAACGACGTGAAGGTGTCGAACCTGGGCGGCGCCCGACTCGCGGTGCGCGGCACCGTCGCCAATTATTCGGCGCCGCAGCCGCGGGCCGACATCGCCTTCAATTTCGAGGCGCCCGACATGAGCCGCGTGCTCAAGGTCGCCGGCACCACCGGTCCATCCGATCTCGGCGCTGTCAGTGCGAGCGGCGGCGTCGCCGGGACGATCGAGCAGCTCACCCTGCGCGATCTCTCCGTGAACGCCATGGGCCAGAGCGTGAAGGCCACCGGCACGCTGGCGCTGCCGGGTGCGTCCAAGGGCGCGCCGCAGTCGGCCTCCTACAAGGGCAATCTGGTGCTCAACGGTCAGGCGGTCGACGGGTCGATCGATGCCCGCCTGACCGGCCGCACGACGATCAATGCCGACCTGCGCGCCAACGTGCTCGACCTCGACCGGATCGGCGGCAGTGGCGGTGGAGCGCCGGCGCGACCGGCCGGGCGAGGGCAGGCGGCGGCTGCCAAGCCGATCGACACGGCGCCGCTGCGCAGCATGGATGGTTCCTTGAAGCTGGTGGCTGGTACCCTGGTCAGTTCGCCCCTGCGCATCGGCAATGCCGATCTCGCGGCGTCGCTCAAGGATGGCATCCTCACGGTCCAGCACTTCAAGGGCTCGCTCTATGGCGGCTCGCTGGCGTTCGCCGGCAGCGTCAACGCCACCCGGCCGGCGCTCTCCGTCGACTTCAAGGGCGATGCCAACAGCATCATCCTGGGCGAGATGCTGCGCAGCACGTCCGGCTCCAACCAGTTCGGCAGCGCCATCAAGGTGACGGTGGACGGCAAGCTGAACGCCAACGGCATCACCGTGCGAGGCGCCGGTACGACCGCCGACCAGATCAGGGCTTCGATGGCGGGGGGGGCGCAGCTGAGCGGGCACGTCTTCATCGGTGCCGACAAGGCCCTGCAGATGCTGGGCTCGATGGCGGCGGGCGCCGCCAGCACGGTGATCGACCAGACGCTGGGCAATGTCCTGGGCGCCGTCGGTCAGCGCGGGATGTCGCCCACCAGCATGCTGAACGCGATCTCGCTGGTGCTGAATCGCTTCGTCAACCACGACAGCCCGATCGGAGGGCAAATCGACTTCGCGGGTGGCGTGCTGACCGACAAGGGGCTCAGCGTCCAGGGCAATCGCGCGACGGCACGGATCTCCACGCGGACCAATCTCGGGGCCTCGACCACCGACACGACGGTCAATTTCTACATCGCCGAGGACGGGTCGGCGCCCTACCTGATCACGACCGCGCGCGGCTCGATGTCCTCGCCGTCGCTCAACGTCACGCGTGGCAGCGCCAAGGATCCGCCGGGCATGGCCAGCACCCTGCCGGGTGCGCAGCAGCTGCAGCAGCTGGAGCAGGTTCTGCCAGGGCAGCCACGCTCGATTATCCCCAACATTCCGATCCCCAATATTTTCGGCCGTTAGGAGTTCCCGTGCTTGATCGTCTGAAGGCCGTGCTGAAGGCGCGGTTCGGCTCCGCGCCCGCATTGTCGGAGGCCCCGAAGGGGGTCGGGGTCCTGGCGGAAATGGCCAACCGGCGGGTGGTGCGCCGCTATTCCGACAAACCGCTCGATCCGGCGCTGCTCGACACGCTCTGCGCCGTGGCCCTGTCGGCGCCGTCCAAGAGCGACCTGCAGCAGGCCGACATCGTGGTCGTCACCGACAAGGCGCAGCGCGAGAAGCTCCAGGCCCTGATCCCGGAGAATCCCTGGGCCGCCGCCGGCCCGGCCCTGCTGGTGTTCTGTGGCAACAACCGCCGGCACCGGCTGCTGTTCGAATGGCGCGGCCGGCCCTTCGTGAACGACCATCTCGATCCGTTCTTCAATGCCGCCGTCGATGCCGGCATCGTGCTCGCGACTTTCATCGCCGCCGCCGACCGCGTCGGGCTCGGGACTTGCCCGATCAGCCAGATCCGCAACCAGGCGGCCCGCGTCTCCGAGGTGCTGGGCCTGCCGCAGCACGTCTTCCCGGTGGCCGGGCTCGGCGTCGGCTGGCCGTCCTTCGAGGGCGTGATGAGCCCGCGCCTGGGCCTCGACGTGTCGATTCATCGCGACCGCTATGACGAGGCAGGCCTCAAGGAGAAGGTCGAGGCCTACGACCGTCGGCGCAACGACACCCAGCCCTACAAATCCCAGCGCTTCGTGGAGAAATTCGGCGAGGACACGGCGTATGGATGGTCCGAGGACAAGGCACGGCAATATTCGGTGCCGGAGCGCGCCGATTTCGGCGCATTCGTGCGTGCGAAGGGCTTCAATCTCGACTGATCGTGCGTTGCTTCAATTCGTGCAGCACATGAAGCCGCAGCGCGCTCGACAGGTTGGTCTGCCCCTGCGACCGGCCACGGTCAATCTCCGCCACCAGGGCGTTGAGCGACAGGCTGCGCGCTTGCGACAGCGCTGAAAGCTCCGCCCAGAAGGCATCTTCCAGCGATATGCTGGTCCGGTGGCCGTCGATCGTGATCGAGCGTTTACGCATGACCGGACTGTGGCAGCGGGTCCCGGCAGCGGCAACACGCCCCTCATGTTGCCTTGCCGCCGTCACAGAGCGTGCGTATAAGCGCGCCCAACCAACCCCTCCGGACACATCATTATGGATATCCGTAACGTCGCGATCATCGCGCACGTCGACCATGGCAAAACCACACTGGTCGATTGCCTACTGAAGCAGAGCGGCACCTTCCGCGAGAATCAGCAGGTGGCCGAGCGCGCCATGGATTCGAACGACCTCGAACGCGAACGGGGTATCACCATCCTCGCCAAGGCGACCTCGGTCGAATGGCACGGCACCCGTATCAACATCGTCGACACACCGGGCCACGCCGATTTCGGCGGTGAGGTCGAGCGCATCCTGTCGATGGTCGACGGCGTCGTGCTGCTGGTCGACGCCGCCGAAGGGCCGCTGCCGCAGACCAAGTTCGTTCTGGGCAAGGCACTGCGCCTCGGCCTGAAGCCGATCGTGCTGATCAACAAGGTTGACCGCTCCGACGCGCGCGCCCACGAGGTGCACGACGAGGTGTTCGATCTGTTCTCGGCGCTCGAGGCTTCCGACGAGCAGCTCGATTTTCCGACGCTCTTCGCCTCGGCCCGCCAGGGCTGGGCCGCGACCTCGCTCGAGGCCGAGCACACTGACATGACGCCGCTGTTCGAGCTGCTGGTGAACCACGTGCCGGCGCCGAAGATCGATCCGGATCCCGCCTTCCGCATGCTGGTGACGACGCTCGAAGCCGACAACTTCCTCGGCCGCATCCTCACCGGCCGCATCCTGTCGGGGTCGATCAAGCCCAACACGATGGTCAAGGCGCTGGGCCGCGACGGCAAGGAACTCGAACAGACGCGCATCACGCGCATCCTGGCCTTCCGCGGCCTCGAGCGCGTGGCGCTCGACTCGGCCGAGGCGGGCGACATCGTGGCCATTGCCGGCATGAAGGTCGCCACCGTGGCCGACACGCTGGGCGACCTCACCGTCTCCGAGCCCATCACCTCGCAGCCGATCGACCCGCCGACGCTCGCCATGACCTTCATGGTCAACGACTCGCCGCTGGCCGGCAAGGAAGGCGACAAGGTCACGACCCGCATGATCCGCGCCCGCCTGATGCGCGAGGCCGAGGGCAACGTCGCCATCCGCGTCACCGACACCGAGAACGCCGATTCCTACGAAGTCGCCGGTCGCGGCGAACTGCAGCTCGGCGTGCTGATCGAGACGATGCGTCGCGAGGGCTTCGAACTCGCCGTCGGCCGTCCCAAGGTGCTGTTCAAGACCGACCCGGTCACCGGTCAGCGCCTGGAGCCGATCGAAGAAGTAGTGATCGACGTCGACGATGCCTACACCGGCGCCGTCGTCGAGCAGATTTCGCTGCGCAAGGGCGAGTTGCAGGACATGCGGCCGTCGGGCGCCGGCAAGACCCGCCTGGTGTTCTACGCCCCGTCGCGCGGCCTGATCGGCTATCACGGCGAGTTCCTGACCGACACCCGCGGCACCGGCGTGATGAACCGCCTGTTCCACGAATACGGCGCCTATCGCGGCCCGATCGCCGGACGGCGCAACGGCGCGCTGATCGCCAACGAAGAGGGCATCTCGGTCGCCTATGCGATGTGGAAGCTCGAGGATCGCGGTCCGATGTTCATCGAGCCGGGCGTGCCCGTTTACATGGGCATGATCATCGGCGAGCATAGCCGCGGCACCGATCTCGAGATCAATGTGCTGAAGGGCAAGCAGCTCACCAACATCCGCGCGGCGGGCAAGGACGAGGCGGTCCGCCTCACGCCGCCGCGCAAGATGTCGCTCGAGCAGGCGATTGCCTATATCGAAGAAGACGAACTGGTCGAGATCACCCCGAAGTCGATCCGGCTGCGCAAGCGCTTCCTCAATCTCGAGGATCGCAAGCGGGCCAAGAAGCAGGCCGCTGCGGCGGCGGAGTAAAGAAAAGGACCATGAGCGGCAGGAACGTGGATTTCGGCGATCGCCTGGCGACCGCCGCGGCGGCCAAGCAGGCCTTGCTCGAGAAGGCCAAGGCCAAGGCCAACGATCCGGAACTCCTCAAGAAGCAGGCCGAGCGCGCCGCCATCGCGGCCGCCCGCGAGGCGCGCGAGAACGAGCGCCGGGAAGCCAAGAGGGCGGAAGAGGCACGGATTGCGGCCGAGCGCGAAGCCGCACGGATCGCCGCGGAAGAGGCGGCAGCGGCCGCCGCCGCGGAGGCTGCAGCTGCGGCTGCCGCTGCGGAAGCCGAGCGTGCCGCCAGGCGCAAGGCCAAGCCGGTGCTGACCGAGGCCGAGCAGAAGGCCGCCCGCGACGCCCGCTACGCCGCCCGCAAGGCCCGCAAGGGCAAGCGCTAACCTGGCTGGGGCGCTTTAGAGCGCCCCGCCCGTCAGCGAAGCGCGCTGGCTGATCTCGATGTGGTTGCCGTCGGGATCGCAGACGAACGCATAGCGCACGGTGTCGCCGAGCACTCGCGGCTCGCCGCCCGAAGTGCCGCCGCGCTCCAGGATGCCGGCATACTCGGCCAGGCAATCCCAGACCTGCACCGTCATGTAGCGATAGCCAGGGCCGCGCCACTGGCCGACCGCGCTCTCGACCTTGCCCTGCTCGGCAACGACCACCAGCGAGTCGCCGCAGCGATAGCGGCCTTCGCCCACGCGCTCGAACTGCATGGCGTGCGTCCAGAAACGGTCGTGCGCGGCGGGATCGTTGACCCGGAGCAGGATGGCCACGCCTTCGACGCCGTTCGCGCCCTTCGGCACCAGCGTCACCTTGTTGCCGTCCGGGTCGGCAAGCGGCTGCGGTGAAGCCAGACCCTCGCGCGCGATCTCCAGGCCGATGATGCCCGACGGCGGTACGTCGGGCAGCGGCCCGCGCGCATGGTTCATCTTCAGGATCGAGCCGTTCATGTGATGGCGGTGCTGCTGCATGCCGCCGCCCAGCTTGCCCATGTGGTCGTAAGGCAGGCCGACCGTCTGCTGCCAGAAGGCCAGTTGCTCGTCGCGCGTGTTGGAAAACAGGCCGACGTCGAGATGCTGCTTGGCGAGGTTCATGGGGGCGAGTGTAGCGCGGGACGGGACACAAATCTTACAAAGCCCGCCACGACGGCGCTGCACAGCGGACCTAGAACGGGGGCGGGGTGAAGGGCCGGCCGCTGGGGAGCCGCTGGCGCAAACGTGGGAAGGGCTTCGATGATACGCGCCATGATCGGCACGGTCGCCGTGCTTGCCGGCTTCGCCGTCGTCGAACGCTCGATGGTTGCCGGCGACGGCCAGGGCGGGACGTGCACAGCGCCGCCGGCAGCTTCCGAGTGCCCGGGTGTCACAGCCCCCGGCTGCACGTCGTCAACGCCCGGACCGGCACCGCTTGGATCGACAAAGGGCAGTCATCCCAAGCCCGTCGCCTCGACCGAATGCCTTCGTTCATTCCGCCTATGGCCGGATCGAAAGCAGCCGTGACCGTCAGATCTTGAGGTCGCTGAAGAAGTCGTTGCCCTTGTCGTCGGTGATGATGAAGGCCGGGAAATTCTCGACCTGGATACGCCAGATCGCTTCCATGCCGAGCTCAGGATACTCCAGCACCTCGACCTTCTTGATGACGTTCTGCGCGAGGATGGCGGCCGGACCGCCGATCGAGCCGAGATAGAAGCCCTTGTGCTTGCGGCAGGCGTCGACGACCTGCTTGCTGCGGTTGCCCTTGGCCAGCATGACCATCGAGCCGCCATTGGCCTGGAAGAGGTCGACGTAGGAATCCATGCGGCCGGCCGTGGTCGGGCCGAACGAGCCCGAGGCCATGCCGGTCGGGGTCTTGGCCGGGCCGGCATAGTAGACCGGGAACTGCTTGAAATAGTCCGGCAGGCCCTCGCCGCGATCGAGCCGCTCCTTGAGCTTGGCGTGCGCGGAGTCGCGCGCCACGATCAGCGTGCCGCTGAGGTTCACGCGGGTCTTCACCGGATGCTTGGTCAGCACCGAAAGCGTGTGGGCCATGCCCTTGTTCAGGTCAACCGAGACGACATCGCCCGAGAGCTGCGCCGGTTCGACCTCGGGCAGGAAGTGTGCGGGGTTGGTCTCGAGCTGTTCGAGGAAGACGCCGTCCTTCGTGATCTTGCCGACGGCCTGGCGGTCGGCCGAGCAGGAGACGCCGATGCCGATCGGCACCGAAGCGCCGTGGCGGGCAATGCGGATCACGCGCACGTCGTGACAGAAATACTTGCCGCCGAACTGCGCGCCGATGCCCATCTGGCGCGTGAGTTCCAGCACCTTCTGCTCCATCTCGCGGTCGCGGATGGCGACGCCCTTGTTGTTGCCCTCGCTCGGCAGGTCGTCGAGGTAGCGGGTCGAGGCGAGCTTCACCGTCTTGAGGTTCATCTCGGCGGAGGTGCCGCCGACCACGATGGCCAGGTGATAGGGCGGGCAGGCGGCGGTGCCCAGGGTGCGGATCTGGGTGTCGAGGAACTTGAGCAGCGAGGCCTCGTTCAGCACCGCCGGCGTCTGCTGGTGCAGGTAGGTCTTGTTGGCCGAGCCACCGCCCTTGGCGACGAACAGGAACTTGTAGGCGTCGCCGTCGGTCGCATAGATGTCGATCTGCGCCGGCAGGTTGGTGCCGGTCTGTACTTCCTTGAACATCGACAGCGGCGAGACCTGCGAATAGCGCAGGTTGGTCTCGGTGTAGGTCTTGTAGACGCCGCGGGCGATGGCTTCCTCGTCGCCGCCGCCGGTCCACACCGCCTGGCCCTTCTTGGCCATGACGATGGCGGTGCCGGTGTCCTGGCACATCGGCAGCACGCCGCCGGCGGAGATGTTGGCGTTCTTCAGCAGTTCGAGCGCCACGTAGCGGTCATTGGCCGAGGCCTCGCTGTCGTCGAGGATGTTGCGCAGCTGCTGGAGGTGGCCGGGGCGCAGCAGGTGGGAAATGTCATGGAAAGCGGCGGCCGTCAGGGTGGTCAGGGCCTCCGGCTCGACGGTCAGCACGTCGCGGCCGTTGAACCTGGTGGTGCCGACGAAGTCCGAGGTGAGCTTGCGGTAGGGCGTCGTGTCCTCGTGGCTCGGGAACATTTCCTGGAACTGGAATTCGGGCATGCGTCTTCTCTCCTGGCGACCCTGTCGGGGCGCCGGTTTCCTGCCGCAGCCGGGGCGCGGCGTCTACCTACTTCTTTCGGAAGCTGTCGAGCTTGACGACCTTGGAGGCCGCGTCCTCGGGCTTGGGCGCTTCGCCGGCCTCGCCCTCGGTTCCGACCGTCTCGCCGTCCGCGACGGGAGGCGCCGGCCGCTTCTCGGGCACGGGGAGCGGGGTCGGCTCGGACGCACCCTCCGGCTTCTCGGGGGAGACCTTCTCGCCCGTTTCCTTGTCACGGCGGTCGAACTGCAGGCCGAAGCGCACCGACGGATCGACGAAGGCCGAGAGCGCGGCGAAGGGGACCTTGATGCGCTCCTGCAGCTTGTTGAAGCTGACCGTCACTTCGAAATCGTCTTCGCGGATGATCAGATCCCAGTACTGGTGCTGCAGGACGATCGTCATCTCGTCGGGATACTTGGCACGCAGATACTCGGGCAGTTCCACGCCGGGATCGCCGCTGCGAAAGCTGATGTAGAAATGGTGCGAGCCCGGAAGGCCCGTTTCCGCGACCTGAGTCAGCACGCGTCGCACGACGCTGCGCAGCGCATCGTCGACGAGAGCGTCGTAGTGAAAGCGATCGTTCATGGCCTGTCGGAAATTTCGTGAAAGCATCGGCCCGCGATGCGGGAGAGTCAACGATGGCAATAGCGGGCAATCGCCGGGAAAGAAAGTGGGACGCCGAGAATGAAGTGGGGGGCTTCTGTTGCCCGGTGCCCCCCGGACCGCGCTTACGTCCGCTGTTTAGGCGGCAGCAGCGAGTGTAACGGTGTTATCGTTAGCACTTGTGAATGGCCCGTCACGGCGGAACCATACCGGGCAAAAACCGCGCCTTTACCACGCTCGTCGATCCTGGTTCGCCCCCATCGGTTCCGCCCGAGGGCGGAGAGAAATGGTGGAGGCGCCGGGTACTGCCCCCGGGTCCGAAACGCTTATTTCACGCGGCGTTTATCGCCATAGTCGGTTTCCCGACACCCTCCATATAGGCTCTTCCCCCGGCTTTTTGAAGGTGGTCGGGCCTCGATCCTTGCCCGCCCGGCGCGATTTCCCCCATAACGTCCGGCGAAACCAAGGACAGCGAACCGATGGCCCTCTCCAGCGACCAGCAGGCAGAAATCGACCAGGCCCGGGCCGGGGCCCAGCCGACCCTGCGCCCCGTGGCTCCGGCGCTGGAGGAAATCCTCTACAAGGCGCTGCCGGTGCTCGACCACGGCTTCGTCCGCGTCGTCGACTACATGGGCGACGATGCCGCCGTGGTGCAGGCCGCGCGGGTGAGCTACGGCCGCGGCACCAAGAAGGTCAGCGAGGATCGCGGCCTCATCAACTATCTCATGCGGCACCGCCACACGACGCCGTTCGAGATGTGCGAGATCAAGTACCACGTGAAGCTGCCGATCTTCGTGGCGCGCCAGTGGATCCGTCATCGCACCGCCAACGTGAACGAATATTCCGCGCGCTACTCGATCCTCGACAACGAGTTCTACATCCCGAAGCCCGAGCACCTCGCCGCCCAGAGCGCGATGAACCGGCAGGGCCGCGACCAGGTCCTGGCGGGCAAGGAAGCCGAGCGAGTCTTCGATCTGCTGAAGAAGGACGCGGAACTCGCCTACGAGCATTATCTCGAGATGCTGAACGAGGGCGAGGGCGGCGCGCCACTGGATCCCGAACGGTCCGGCCTCGCGCGCGAACTCGCGCGCATGAACCTGTCGCTCGGCTTCTATACCCAGTGGTACTGGAAGACGAACCTGCACAACCTCATGCACTTCCTGTCGCTGCGCGCCGATGCCCATGCGCAGTACGAGATCCGCGTCTATGCCGAGACGATGCTCGACACGCTGAAGCGCTGGTGCCCGATCAGTCACGATGCCTTCGTCGAGTACCGCCTGGGCGGCACGCACCTGTCCAAGACCGGCCTCGCCATCGTGAAGCGCATGTTGGCCGGCGAGACGGTCGATCAGAAGTCGAGCGGGCTCAGCGCCCGCGAATGGCGCGAGCTGATGGCGGCGCTCGGGCAGGCGACGTGATCCGCGATCCCGGCCGGCTGCGGCTGCTGCGCGAGCGGCCGCGTGACAACACCGCGGTCGAGGAGATGAACGAGGCGGCCTTCGGGCCCGAGCGCCAGCAGAAGACGGTCTACCGGCTGCGCGAGGGCGTGAAGCCGATCCGCGAACTGTGCTTCGTGGCGATCGACCAGAAGGACCGGATGGTGGCGTCGATCCGCAACTGGCCGATCCTGATCAACGACAAGTGGCCGGCCGTCATGCTGGGCCCGCTCGCCATTTCACCGGAACTGCGCGGCCTGGGCTACGGCAAGGCGCTGATGTGGCACTCGATGGCGCAGTCGCGCATGCTGGGCCACAGCCGCATCATCCTGGTCGGCGACCCCGAGTACTACAACCAGTTCGGCTTCCGCCGCGATCTGGCGCTCAACATCCAGCTCCCCGGCTGGGTCGAGGACCGCCGCTTCCTGGCACTCGAACTGGTCGCCGGCTCGATGATCGGCGTCCACGGCCTGATCGGCAAATGGCGCCCGGGCTGGCGGCCGAGCAAGCGCAAGACGAAGACGTAAGCCCTCTTCCCCATTCACATACCTCCCCATCTGAATGGGGAGGCAAGCTTGAGCCTACTGCACCACGATGTTCGGGGCCCTGCGGGCGCCGCGCTGGTTGGCGGAGAGCTGCTTCCAGACGCGGCCGGCGACGTTCTTGTAGACCTGTGCGTGAGGGCTGTCGGGCTTCGACACCACGATGGGATGGCCGCTGTCGGACGTCGTTCGGATGTCGAGATGCAGCGGGACCTCGCCAAGGAACGGCACGCCGAGCTTGTCGGCTTCCTCGTGGGCGCCGCCATGGCCGAAGATCTCCGAGCGCTCGCCGCACTTGGGGCAGAGAAAGTAGCTCATGTTCTCGACGATGCCGAGCACCGGAACCGCGACCTTGCGGAACATGTGGAGGCCCTTGCGCGCGTCGACCAGCGCGATGTCCTGCGGCGTCGAGACGATGACCGCGCCCGCCAGCGCGACGCGCTGGGCAAGGGTGAGCTGCGCGTCGCCGGTGCCGGGCGGCATGTCGACCACCAGGACGTCGAGGTCGCCCCACTGCACGTCGCGCAGCATCTGCTCGAGCGCGCTCGACACCATGGGGCCACGCCAGATCATCGGCGTGTCCTCGTTCACGATGTAGCCTATCGACATGGTCTTGAGCCCGTACTTCTCGATCGGCTTCAGCATCTTGCCGTCGGCCGATTCCGGCTTCTCGGTGACGCCCAGCATCCGCGGCATCGAGGGGCCGTAGATGTCGGCATCGAGCAGTCCCGTGGCCAGGCCATTGGCGGCGAGGCCGAGCGCCAGGTTGACGGCGGTGGTCGATTTGCCGACGCCGCCCTTGCCCGAGGCCACGGCGATGATGTGCTTCACGCCCGGCACGTCGATGCGGCCGCCGCCCCCGGTCGTCTTGGCCGCTGGGCCGTGGCTGTGGCCGTGATGACCGCCCGGCGCGGGTGGCGGCGGAGGTGCGGCGCGCTCCGCCGTCATGACCGCGGTGGCCGAGAGGACGCCCGGCATCGCCCGGATCGCCTGCTCGCAGGCCTGGCGCAGCGGTTCGAGCGCGGTGCCGCGGGCGGGGTCGACGTCGAGGGTGATCGCGACGTGACCGGCGCGAGTCGCGATGCCGCTCACCATGCCGAGCGCCGCGACGCTGCGTCCCGTCACCGGATCGATGATGGTATCGAGAACCTTGCGGATGGCCGTTTCACTGATTTCCGCCATGTTCTGCCGCTTCCGCCGCGGCGCAATTTCGCGTCCGCCGCTTGATTGAAGGTGTGCCTGTGGTCACATATATGCAGCGCGTCTGGAAATCAAAAGCGACAACGCGCCCAAGCGCGGTCAGAAGCGGCAGCAGGGGCCCTTGAGGTGAAAATGGCGTGGAATAACAACGGCGGTGGCGGCGGCCCCTGGGGCGGCGGCGGTGGAGGCGGCGGCTCCGGCGGTGGCGGTGGTCCCTGGGGCGGCGGCGGCAATGGCAACCGGGGCGGTGGCGGTGGCGGTGGCGGACCTTTCGGCTCGCGGCGCCCGCCCGACATGGAAGATGTCATCCGCAAAGGCCAGGAGCGGCTCAAGAACCTCATTCCGGGCGGCTTCGGCTCCTACAAGGGCATTGCGCTGGTGGTGCTGGGCGCCCTCGTGATCTGGCTCGCGACCGGCTTCTTCCGCGTGCAGCCCAACCAGCAGGCCATCCAGCTCGTGTTCGGCAAGCCCTATGGCAAGCCCGTCGAGCCCGGCCTGCACTACAACCTGCCGGCCCCGATCGGCGAGCGCGTGGTCGTGAACGTGCAGGATCAGCGCCGCACCGTCATCGGCTCGCGCGGCAACCAGGTCTCCACGCCCTACAGCCGCGGCCCGCGTCCCACGTCCACGGAAAACCTGATGCTGACCGGCGACGAGAACATCGTCGACATCGAGTTCGCGGTGCTGTGGCAGATCAAGGACGTCTACAAGTATGCATTCGACGTGCGCAATCCCGAGGAAAACGTGCGGGCCGGCGCCGAAGCCGCGATGCGCGAGGTGATCGGCAAGTCGAACCTGCAATACGCCCAGACCGAAGGCCGCAGCCGCATCGAGCAGGATACGAAGGACCTGCTGCAGCGCATGCTCGACGAATACGGGCTCGGTGTCCGCATCTCGCAGATCCAGCTCCTGCGCGTCGACCCGCCGCAGGAAGTCATCGCGGCGTTCCGCGACGTCCAGGCGGCGCGCGCCGACAAGGAGAAGCTGATCAACGAGGGCAACACCTATCGCAACCAGCAGCTGCCTCGGGCAAAGGGCGAAGCCGAGTCGATCGTCCAGCGGTCCGAAGCCTACAAGGCCGAGATCATCGCGCGCGCCAGCGGCGATGCGCAACGCTTCGACCAGGTCTACGAGCAGTGGGCCAAGGCCAAGGACATCACGACCGAGCGTCTCTACCTCGACACGATGGAAGAGGTGCTGCGCAATGTGAACAAGGTCCTGGTCGACAAGGGCACGACCAACAACGGCGGCGTGCTGCCCTACCTGCCTCTGCCGGAGCTGCGCTCCGGCCAGGCGCCGGGCGTCGGGCCGCAGCCACCGCGGCCGCCCCAGCCCCTGCCGGGAGCCACGCGATGAGCAACCGTTCCATCATCGCCCTGGTCGTGCTTGCGGTCCTGGGCTTCGTGCTGACACAGACCTTCTACACGGTCGATCCCACCAAGCAGGTGCTGGTCCGCCAGTTCGGCGCCATCGTCGGCGAACCGAAGACGGAGCCCGGCCTCTACGTCAAGATTCCGTTGTGGATCCAGGACATCCAGCGGATCGACCGCCGGCTGCTCGACTACGAAGCCGAGGAGTTCGAGATCATCGCGGGCGATCAGAAGCGCCTCGTGGTCGATGCCTATGCCCGCTACAAGATCGTGGCGGCCAAGCGCTACGCGCAGACCGTCCCGGGCGGCGAGACGTCCCTGCGGGGCCTGCTCGACTCGCTGATCAACTCGGAGATCCGCGGCGTGCTGTCGTCGGTCCCGCTGCATGCGGTTCTCACCGACCAGCGCGCCAACCTGATGGACGAGATCACCCGACGGGTGAACATCAAGACCATGGAGCTGGGCGTCGAGACAGTCGACGTGCGTATCAAGCGCGCCGACCTGCCGCAGGCCAACTCCCAGTCGGTCTACAATCGCATGAAGACCGATCGTGAGCGCGAGGCCGGCCAGCTCCGCGCCGAGGGCGACGAGGAGAATGCCCGCATCAAGGCGACGGCCGACCGCGAAGTCGCGGTGATCAAGGCCGATGCCGGCTTGAAGGGCCAGATCCTGCGGGGCGAGGCGGACGCCGCGGCGACTGAGATCTACGCCAAGGCCTTCAGCAAGGATAAGGACTTCTACGCCTTCTACCGGCGCATGGAGGCCTACAAGCAGGCGTTCGGCTCGGGCGGCTCGACCATGCTGCTCAGTCCGGACAACGACTTCTTCCGCTACTTCAACGACCCGGCCGGAATGGTCTCTCCCAAGAAGTAGGAACCGGCAAATACCGTACCGAACCGGCGGCTGTGGCACTCCTGCCACGCCGCCGGTTTCTTTTTCGGCGCGGTCGAAAACCCCAGCAAAAGCGGGCTCGATAACGAGCACTTTATTTGCGCCACAATCGGCCCACATGTAGACAGTCACTCTAACGCGCGGCGCCGGCCGTACCGACCGTTTGGCCTTGAGCGCCGTTGGAGGTCGGTCGTGATTCTAGGCGATTTTCAAGGCTACTTCAGAGGCGCCGCTCTCGCGGCGATTGCATCGCTCGGTCTCGTCGCGGCGGAGCCCGTCTGGGCCCGCCAGCCGACGGAGAGCTTCTCCGAGCTGGTCGACAAGTTGATGCCGACCGTCGTCAACATCACGACCACGCAGAACGTGCCCCAGCAGGGTCCGCGCTTGCGCGACATGCCGCAGCTTCCGCCCGGCTCGCCCTTCGAGGAGCTCTTCAAGGAGTTCTTCGACAAGCGCGGAGGCGAGGAGCAGAAGCAGCGCCGCGGGACGTCGCTGGGCTCCGGTTTCGTGATCGATGGCGAGGGTTACATCGTCACCAACAACCACGTGATCCAGGGCGCCGAGGACATCACCGTCATCTTCCGCGACGACACCCAGCTCAAGGCCAAGCTGGTCGGCTCCGACAGCCGTGTCGACCTCGCCGTGCTGAAGGTCGAGCCGCCCAACAAGAAGCCGCTGCCGGCGGTTAAGTGGGGCGATTCGGACAAGTCGCGGGTCGGCGACTGGGTGATCGCCATCGGCAATCCGTTCGGCATGGGCCATTCGGTGACGGCCGGCATCATTTCGGCGCGCGGCCGTTCGCTGAACGATTCTCTCGATGACTATCTGCAGACCGACGCCGCCATCAACAAGGGCAACTCTGGCGGTCCGCTGTTCAACACCGATGGCGAGGTCATCGGCGTAAACACCGCGATCTATTCGCCGTCCGGCACCAATGCCGGTCTCGCCTTCTCGATCCCGTCGAACATGGTGAAGCAGGTCGCCGACCAGCTCCGCGAATTCGGCAAGGTCAAGCGCGGCTGGATCGGCGTCAGCTACCAGAGCGTCACTGACGACATCGCCGACTCCTTCGGCCTCGATCGTGCCCGCGGCGTTCTGGTGGCGAATGTCACCGCCGACGGGCCGGCCTTCAAGGCGGGCCTGAAGCGCAACGACATCATTCTCTCGTTCGGCGGCCAGGACGTGCTCGACCTGCGGCGTTTTCCGAGGGTCGTGGCCAATGCCCGGGTCGGAAACACCGTCGACGTCGTGGTGTGGCGCGGCGGCAAGGAAGTGCCTCTGAAGCTGCGCGTCGGCGAACAGGAAGAGGCCGAGAAGCAGAACACCTCCGCCCAGGGCGGTCAGAAGAAGCCGGCCGAGCCCGACCAGCCGGTGACCTCGACGATCGAGCAGCTCGGACTTACCCTCCAGAAGGTCACCGACCAGCTGCGTGAGCGCTATGGTCTCTCCGACCAGGTGAAGGGTGTGATCGTCACCAAGGTGGCGCCCAACAGCCCCGCTGCCGAGAAGCAGCTCCAGGCGGGCGATGTGATCCTCGAGGTCGACCAGAAGCCGGTGACGACGCCTCAGGAAGTGTCGGACCTCGTGACCAAGCTGCAGCAGCAGAAGAAGCGCTCCGTCCTCCTCTTCGTCGAGCGCCAGGGCGACCCCCGCTTCGCGGCGCTCAGGCTGCAGAAGTAGGTCTCGCCTCCGATCAAACGAAAGGCCGCGCATCGCGCGGCCTTTTTTTGCTTTATGGAGCGCGCCACTCCAGTGGCGCTCATGATCATGATTGCGCCACTGGAGTGGCGCGCTCCAATGAAATCAGATCTTCACCACCAGCTTGCCGAAGTTCTCGCCCTTGAGCAGGCCCATGAAGGCCTCGGGTGCCTTGGCGAGGCCGTCGATCACGGTCTCGCGGCTCTTCAGCTTGCCCGAGGCCACCAGCCCGCCGACTTCGTTCACGAACTCGCCCATCAGGGCCACATGGTCGGAGACGATGAAGCCCTGCAGCGTGAGACGGCGCTGGACGATGGTGAACATCTTCTCCGGGCCGGCGATCGGGGTGGCGTCCTGGTACTCGGAGATGGCGCCGCAGAAGGCGACCCGGCCGAAATTATTTAGGCGCGCGAAGACGGCGTGGAAGATCTTGCCGCCGACATTCTCGAAATCGGCATCGATGCCCTGCGGGCAGAGCCTGTCGAGCACCGCGCCCACGTCACTCTCGGCCTTGTGGTTGAAGCAGGCATCGTAACCGGCCTCGCGCACCGCCCACTGACACTTCTGCTCGTCGCCGGCGCAGCCCACGACGCGGGCGCCCGCGAGCTTGGCGAGTTGGCCCGCCACCTGGCCGACGGCGCCGGTCGCGGCGGAGACGAACACCGTCTCGCCCGCCTTGGGCTTGCAGATGTGCCGGATGCCGTACCAGGCCGTGAAGCTCGGCATGCCCAGCACGCCGAGATAGGCCGACAGGGGAACGCCGGCCGGGTCGATCTTGCGCAGGCCCTTGCCGTCATGGACCGTGTGGGTGGCCCAGTTCAGCATGCCCATCACGATGTCGCCCTTGGCGTAACGGGGGTTCTTCGACTCGACCACCTCGCCGACCGAGCCGCCGGTGAGCGGCTTGTCGAGCTCGAAGGGCGGCGTGTAGGAGCGCAGTTCGGTCATGCGCGGTCGCATGTAGGGATCGAGCGACAGGAAGCGCTGGGCGATCAGGATCTGGCCGTCGGTGAGCGCCGGGAGCGTGGCGGCCTCGGAGCGGAAGCAGTCCGCGGTGACGTCGCCCTGGGGGCGCTTGGCGAGGACGATCTGCTGCACGTCGGTCATGGGTCTTTCCTCTGTTCGAAGTCGCTGCGGCGATAGCCCTGCAGGTAGAGCAGGGCGGTGAGGTCGCCATGATCGACGCGCGCCGGCACTTGTGCCGCCACCGCCGGCTTGGCGTGGAAGGCGACGCCGAGGCCGGCGGCCTTCAGCATCGGCAGGTCGTTGGCCCCGTCGCCCACGCTCACCGCATCGGCTTCGCCCAGGCTGCGCTCGCCGGCAAGCCGCTGCAGGGTCGTGAGCTTGGCTTCCTTGCCCAGGATCGGCCGGCCGACCGTGCCGGCCAGCGACGTGCCGTCATGTTCCAGCACGTTGGCGGCGTCGAGATCGAAGCCCAGCGCCTTGCGCACCATGGCGGTGAAATAGGTGAAGCCGCCCGACACCAGCGCGCAGTAGGCGCCGTGCTTCTGCATGGTCGCGACCAGCGTCGCGCCGCCCGGCATGTAGCGGATGCGCGTCGCGGCCTCGTCGAGCTTGCCGACCGGCAGGCCCTTCAGCAGGCCGACCCGCTCCTCGAGCGCGCCGGCGAAATCGATCTCGCCGTTCATGGCGCGGGCGGTGATGCCGGCGATCTTCTCACGCAGGCCCAGGAACTCCGCCAGTTCGTCGAGCATCTCGTTGTGGATCATGGTCGATTCCATGTCCGCGACGAGCAGCTTTTTTCGCCGCCCCGCGGCGGGCAGAGCGACCGCATCGACGCCCGGCAGGCTCACGGGCGCGGCGGGGCCGTCGAACGGCAGGTCGCAGGCGATGCCTCGGTCGAGCCAGGCGGGCGCGCCGACGGTGGCGCCGCTCTTCTTCAAGGCTTCGACGGCGGTTGCGACAGCCGCGTCAGTCACGGCGGGGCGGGATGGATCGGAGATCAGGACGAGGACGTTTTTCACGCCCCGGCTCTAGCGGCGGGGTCGCGGATTTGCAAACAGTGCGCCGACCCATGGTTTCGCAAGCGAGAACCCCCGTCATCGTCGTCACCGGACCGACTGCCAGCGGCAAGTCGGCGCTGGCGCTCGCCCTCGCCGAACGCCGTGGCGGCACGGTGATCAATGCCGATGCGATGCAGACCTACGATGCCTTCCCGATCCTGACGGCGCAGCCGACGCAAGAGGAGCGAGAACGGGCGCCGCACGCACTCTACGGCGTGCTGCCGCTCAGCGAGACCGTATCGGCCGCGCGCTGGCGCACGATGGCCACCGCTGAGATCGAGCGCGCCCTGGCGGCGGGCCGCGTGCCCCTCCTGTGCGGCGGCTCGGGCCTCTACCTGCGCACCCTGATGAAGGGCATCGCGACCATCCCCGATGCCCCTGCGGGGCTGCGCGAGCAGGCGAACGCCGACTGGGCGGCGCTCGGCCCCGATGCCTTTCGCGCCCGACTGGCCGCCCACGACCCCATCATCGTCGCCCGGCTGAAGCCCGGCGACCGCCAGCGCCATGTGCGGGCCTGGGAGGTATGGCTGGCGACGGGACGACCGCTCAGCGACTGGCAGGAGGGCGAGCCCTTGGCGGCGCCCTGGCGGTTCGCGACGGTGCTGCTCTCGCCCGACCGCGCCTGGCTCCGGGAGCGGATCGAGCGCCGCTTCGACGTCATGCTGGCCCAGGGCGTGGAGGCCGAAGTCCGCGCCGTCTTCGACAAACATCCCGATCCGGCATGGCCGGGCCTCAAGGCGCATGGCGCTCCGGAGTTCTTCCGCCATTTCCGGGGGGAAATGCCGCTCGAGGAGGTCCGGCGCATCGGCATCGATCACACACGGCAATACGCCAAGCGCCAGATGACGTGGTTCAGGCACCAAATGGCACCAGATCTGGTATTGGACCCGAGGGCTGATCAAGCTCTGGGTCAGATTGAGAAATATTTGGACAATCTGGATGCCTGAAACTTTGCGTTTCGGTCTTTTTCGATTGACCGGCCCAAACCCGGCCCCTATGTTCCGCCCCGCCGCAAAACCCCCGTTTTGCGGCACATTTGTCAGAAGGAGATCGCTGTGATGAAGCCCGAGGAGCCCGCCACGACCGGCGCCGATCTGTTGGTGAAAGCCCTGATCGACGAGGAAGTCGAGGTCGTCTTCGGCTATCCCGGCGGCGCGGTCCTTCCGATCTACGATTCGCTCTTCAAGCAGAACCGTCTGCGCCACGTGCTGGTGCGCCACGAGCAGGCGGCCGTGCATGCCGCCGAAGGCTATGCCCGCTCGACCGGCAAGGTCGGCGTGGTGCTGGTGACCTCCGGTCCCGGCGCGACCAACGCCGTGACCGGCCTGACCGACGCGCTGATGGATTCGATCCCGATCGTCTGCCTGACCGGCCAGGTGCCGACCCATCTGATCGGCAACGACGCCTTCCAGGAAGCCGACACGACCGGCATCACGCGCCCCTGCACCAAGCACAACTACCTGGTGAAGTCGGTGGGCGACCTCGCGCGTTCGGTCCACGAGGCCTTCTACGTCGCGCGCTCCGGCCGTCCGGGCCCGGTCGTCATCGACCTGCCCAAGGACGTGCTGATGAACAAGCACGAGTATGTGGCGCCGCCCAAGGTCGCGGTGACGCACAAGAGCTACCGGCCTCAGACCCAGCCCGACCCGAAGAAGATCGAGCAGGCGATCGAGATGATCGCGGGCGCCAAGCGTCCGGTGTTCTATGCCGGCGGCGGCATCGTCAACGCGGGTCCCAAGGCGTCGAAGCTGCTGACCCAGCTCGTGCATCTCACGGGCTATCCGGTCACCAATACGCTGATGGGGCTGGGCACCTTCCCGGCGTCGGACAAGCAGTTCCTCGGCATGCTGGGCATGCACGGCACCTACGAAGCCAACCTGGCGATGCACGGCTGCGACGTGATGATCAACATCGGCGCGCGCTTCGACGACCGCATCACCGGCAACCTCTCGAAGTTCTCGCCGGGCTCGAAGAAGATCCACGTCGACATCGATCCGTCGTCGATCAACAAGAACGTCCATGTCGACCTCGCCATCGTGGGCGATGCCGGCATCGTCCTGGAAGAGCTGGTGAAGGGCTGGAAGGCGAAGCAGCCCAAGGTCGACCAGAAGGCGCTGAAGGCGTGGTGGGAGCAGATCGACTCCTGGCGTGCGCGCAACTGCCTCGCCTACAAGCCGAACAACAAGGTGATCAAGCCGCAATACGCGCTGGAGCGGCTCTATCACCACATCAAGGACAAGGACCACTACATCACGACCGAAGTGGGCCAGCACCAGATGTGGGCGGCGCAGTTCCTGAAGTTCGAGCAGCCCAACCGCTGGATGACCTCGGGCGGCCTCGGCACCATGGGCTACGGCTTCCCGGCGGCGCTGGGCGTGCAGATCGCCCATCCCGAGGCGCTGGTCATCGACGTGGCGGGCGA
>NZ_CAMFKM010000032.1 GCF_945957355.1 uncultured Reyranella sp.
CGCGCGGCTTTTCGATCTCGACCGACGCCATAGGCAACCTCTTCGTGCGCCGCGAGGGCTCCGATCCCAAGGCGCTGCCGGTCATGAGCGGCTCGCACATGGACAGCCAGCCGACCGGCGGCCGCTTCGACGGCATGTATGGCGTCCTCGCGGCCTTCGAAGCGCTGGAGGCGCTCGAGGATGCCGGCGTAAAGACACGCCGCCCCGTCATCGCCGTCGCCTGGACCAACGAGGAAGGCTCGCGCTTCCAGCCCGGCGCCATGGGCTCGGCGGTGTTTGCCGGCCACAACGACCTCGGCGAGATGCTGCAGGTGAAGGACTGGAAGGGCGTCGTGCTGAAGGACGCGCTCGCCGAGACCTTGAAGGCCGCCCCCGCGCCGATGCTCGACGGCAGCCCCGGCTTCCCGCTCGACGGTTATGTCGAGGCCCACATCGAGCAGGGCCCGCGGCTGGAGAACGAACGCAAGACCATCGGCGTCGTGACCGCCATCCAGGGCAGCCGCCGCTACATCGTCACGACCGAAGGCGAGGAAGCGCATGCTGGCACGACGCCGCGCGCCGCCCGCAAGGACGCCTTTGTCGCCGCGCTGCGCATCGCCCAGGCGATGTACGAGGCGACGACCGACAAGGACGACATGCTTCGCTTCACGATCGGTCGCGTCGATGTCGGGCCCGGCTCGCCCAACACGGTGCCGGGCCGGACGGTCTTCACCATCGACATGCGCCATCCCGACGACTCGGTGCTGGAGGCGCACGAGAAGAAGCTGAAGGAGATCGTCGCTTCGCAGGCCGCGCCCTGCACCGCCGGCATCGAGCGCGTGACCGCCGTGCCGCCGACCAACTTCGATCCGATGGTGGTCGACCTGGTGCGCGCCAAGACCAACGCGCTGAAGCTCTCGAACATGGACATGCCGTCGGGCGCCGGCCACGACGCCATGCACATCGCCCGCCTCTGCCCTACCGGCATGATCTTCGTTCCCTGCGAACGCGGCATCAGCCACAACGAAATCGAGAACGCCACCCCGCAGGATCTCGCCGCCGGCGCCCGTGTCCTGGTCGAGGTGCTGGTCGAACTGGCCAACCGCTGAGGAACCGTTGATGTCGAAGAAGATGCAGTCCGAACTCGTAGCGATCCTGTCCGACCTGATCGCCCTGCCGAGCCCCTACCCGCCCGGCACCTCGGTCGAGATCTGCGCCTATACGGCCAAGCGCCTGAAGAAGGCGGGCTACAAGGTCGAGATCGCGACCCACAAGAAGGGCGTCGACAATGTCGTGGCGCGCATGAAGGGCAAGGCAAAGGGCCCGACCATCGCCTTCAACGCCCATGTCGACACGGTCGGCGTCGGCGAACGCTCGAACTGGAAGAGCGACCCCTACAAGGCACTGGTGAAGGGCGGCCTCGTCTACGGGCTGGGCGCCGGCAACTGCAAAGGCAGCATGGCGGTGCAGATCTGGATCGCCGAGGAGATCGCGCGCCGCGGCGGGCCGGCCTCGGGCGAGCTGATCTTCACCTTCGTGGCCGACGAGGAGAATCTCGGGCCCGAGGGCATGGAGTACCTGCGCAAGAGCGGCAAGGTGAAGCCCGATGCGCTGATCCTGGGCGCGCAGACCGAGAACAACCTGATCGTGGCCGAGCGCGGTGTCATGTGGGCCCGTATCACGACAACGGGCCGCGCCGCCCATGCCGGCAATCCGGCCGCCGGCGACAATGCCATCCTGCGCATGATGCGGCTCGTGGGTGCGCTCAGCTCTTACTACGACAAGGCCCTGAAGAGCCGCGTCTCGGGCGCCATGAAGTCGACGGTGAACATCGGCATGTTCCATGGCGGCCACAATACCAACGTCGTGCCCTCGGCCTGCACCGTCGAGATCGATCGCCGCCTGCTGCCCAACGAGAAGGTGAAGGACGCCTTCAAGGAGCTGAAGAAGGTGGTCGATGGCGTCGGCGAGCCGAAGTCGATGTACAGCGTCGAGTTCCTGACCGGCACCAACGGCTTCTTCGCACCCGAGAACGGCGCGGCCGTCGGCGCCTTTGAGACCGCGGTCAAGGCCTACAGCGGCCGCAAGGTGAAGTTCCTCAACGCCACGGGCGTCAGCGACGGCCGCTACTATGCCGACGACGGCATCGAGATCATCAACTTCGGTCCCGGCTCCGGCGCCCAGGGCCACGCCGCCAACGAGAGCGTGCCGATCGCCGAGATGGTCGACGCCGCCCACATCCAGCTCGACGTGGTGAAGCGCCTGTTGGGCTAAAGGTATCGCCCGGCGCGGCAACCGGGACCGAAAGCGGCCAGACACCAACAGCATTCGACGGTAGGCATGCGAGACTCATGCCTTCAGGGAGCCCGTCGATGCCAGGACAGACCACGCCCAAGACCTACGGAACCGTCAGCCCCGAGGCGCGGGCCGGAATGACCGGCCTCGAATTCGTGCAAGGCCTGGCCGACGGCACGCTGCCGCTCAACACGATCGCCGAGACGCTGGGCTACGATGTGGTCGAGGCGGCAAACGGCAGGGTCGTCGTCGCCATCGTGCCGACCGACCGGCACCTCAATCCGTCGGGCACGGTGCATGGTGGGCTGGCGGCGACGCTGCTCGACAGCTGTATGGGCCTCGCGATCCAGACGACGTTGGCGAAGGGACTTGCCCAGACGACGGTCGAGTTCAAGATCTCGTTGCTGCGCCCGATCACACCGGAGACAGGGCTGATTCGCGCCGAAGGTCTCGTGCTCAATGCTGGTCGCCGCGTCGGCACCGCGGAAGGACGGATCACCGACGGAAATGGCCGTCTGCTGGCGCACGGCACGACCACCTGTCTGATCTTTGCACCCTGACGCGTCGCGTGGCACGGTGCGGACAGGGAGAGAACATCCATGCCGTTCTACGAAAATGGCGATGTCCGCATTCACTACGAAGAGGCGGGCTCGGGCCTGCCGCTGCTGATCATTCCGGGCGGCGGCCTCAACTCGACGATCGCCGGCCTCGACAAATCGCATCCGTTCAACGCGCTGAAGGAATTCAGCGACAGGTTCCGCTGCATCTGCGCGGACCTGCGCAACGCCAATGGCGGCCAGTCGACCGGCCCGCTCGACATCGAGCGCACCTGGGACGCCTTCACCGATGACCATGTCGGCCTGATGGACCACCTCGGCGCCGATCGCTTCATGGTGCTGGGTTACTGTATCGGGCAGCCGCTGATCTGGAACCTGATCAAGCGGATCGGCGACCGCGTCATTGCCGCCGTGCTGACGCAGCCCTCGGGCTTCCGGCCGGAGTTGCCGGACCAGTTCTACGACAACAACATGAAGGGCTGGGGCCCCGACTTCGTGGCCAAGCGGCCCGAGTACTCGATGGACCAGGTGAGCCGGTTCCTCACCAACATGTACACGAAGAAAGCCGACTTCGTGTTCACCGTGCCGCGCGAGTTCGTGAAGGCGTGCAAGACGCCGATCCTGGTGGCGCCCGACGACAGCCCGCCCCACCCGTACAAGGTCGCGATGGAAGTGGCGATGCTGTCGCCCAACGCGCAGGTGACGCTCTACCCGTGGAAGGACACGCCGGAGCGCGTGCCGCTGGCGGTGCGCCACATCAGGATGTTCCTGGAGGCGCACCGACCCTGAGGCGGCCGAGCCTCAGCCCGGACGTGTCTCGACGATCAGGCCGACGATGCGCCGAACGATCGGCATGACGGCCAGGAGAACGGGAAACGCCACCAGCCAGGACAGGCCCCAGGCGCTCATCCAGACCGCGATGAAGCCGGGCGACAGACCGGCGCCGCGGGCGGTCGCGATGCCCGACACGACGAAGGTCATGATGAGCGACAGGACGAGCGGAAGGACGATTGCCGCATAGCGCGCCGGCAGGCGGCGCAGTCCGAGATGGGAAAACAAGATGATTGTCTCACGCAGGGTCGCGGCCCGGAGAGGCGCGCGACGATTGGCTGCGTTGCTTCACGTGAGACGCTTACGATCTTCGTTGGAAGACGCGACTTTGTATCGCGATTGCGAATCCTTCGCAACATAAAAATTGCCGGATTGCCCGCAAAACCGATGTCGCCTCGCCCAACAAACGAAACAACCGCAATAAACGAAACAATCGAAACCGGTGCCGCACCCCAAATGAGGTACCATGGTACCGTCCCCAAAGGCCCGCTAGACGGCCCGCGCCACGCCCGGCAGCCGGCGGAGCAGGCTCGAGGCCGCCCAACTCAGCGTGAAGCCCAGCGTCATGGCGAGCGCTCCCTTGGCCACCGGCGCAAGCGGCGTCCACAAAAGGAGCAACTGCAGCCACAGCACGATCGGCCAATGAACGAGATAAATGCCATAGGCATTCGCGCTGAGACTCTGTCCGACCGTCTCTAACTCGCGGGCAAATCGGACCGCCAGCGCCAGCAGGGCAAAGGCCGTGATCGTCGAGAACAGGACCAGCGTTACGGCGTCGACCCACGCGGGAACCTCCCGTCCGTCGAGCGCGAAGAAAGCGGCCGTCGCGAGCACGGCCAATACAGGCCACCTCACCCACTGCCGCTCGAACGCGCGCGCCAGCCGCTCGGGCCCGATGAATGCCCCCGCGGCGAACGCGAAGAAATAGAGGCCGATGCGGCTCGACTGGATGCCGAAGGGACCGGCCGTCAGCTAGTGCGACTTGCCGAAGGCAAGCTGGAACGGCAGGTAGGCCACGGCACTCGCCACGATGAAGAGCATCAGCCAGGCGCCGGCAGGGATGCGGTCCAGACCCTGGCCGAAGCGCCGCGCGAAGTGCCATGCGCGATCCTGTGCGAGCACCATCGCCAACGCGGCATCGAACACGAGCAGCGCGCCCACGAACCAGAGCGGTCCGCTCGGCCACGGCCCGACGGTGACCATATGTTTCCAGAAGCTCACGAGGCTGTCGCCACCGCCACTCAGCAGGTAGGCGGCGTAATAGGAGAGCGGCACGATCGTCGCGACGCCGACCAGCAACGGGAGTGCCAGGCGCACCGCACGATCGATCAGGTACTGGCGCAGTCCCTTGCGCGCGAGCGAGGGGCGCACGAACAGGCCAGACAGCAGGAACATCAACGGCATGAAGAAGCCGTTGGTCCAGGTGACGATGACATTGAAGCCGGACCATTGCGCCATGTCGACGACGGGCGCGCTGCCATTGGTGTAGGAGCCGCCGGAGACAGCCTCACCGCCGGCCATGTAGCCCAGAGCGACATGCTGGAGCACCACGAGCGCGATCACGAAGACACGAAGATGATCGAAAGCGGGAAAACGGCTTGCCGGCTGCGCGATGCGGACCAGCGGCGCCCGGCGGAGGGAACGGTATCCATCGTGCGAGCGAGAGAAGGTATCGGAGGATAGGACGGCGACGGACTTCACGAGCAACGCGCCCCGGTTGATGTCGGACCCGCCGACAACGAGGGACCGCCGGACGCGTTGCGCCTACCCTCGAAGGGTCACGAAGATGCCAACAATCGACTCACACCGGATGAACCTGGGAATGGCTCAAGCTGTCTTCTGCGCCTTCAGCCCCAGCTTCTCGATCGTCTGTTCGCGCATCACGAACTTCTGGATCTTGCCGGTGATCGTCATGGGGAATTCCGGCACGAACTCGATATAGCGCGGGATCTTGTAGTGGGCGATCTGGCCCTGGCAGAAGGTGCGGATCTCCTCGTCGGTCGCGGTCTGGCCGGCATGCAGCTTGATCCAGGCGCAGACCGCTTCGCCGTAGCGCGGATCGGGCACGCCGATCACCTGGACGTCCTGCACCTTCGGGTGACGATAGAGAAACTCCTCGATCTCGCGCGGGTAGACGTTCTCGCCACCGCGGATGATCATGTCCTTGAGGCGGCCGACGATGTTCACGTAGCCCTGCTCGTCCATGGTGGCGAGGTCGCCGGTGCGCATCCAGCCGGCCTCGTCCACGGCCTCCTTCGTCTTGGCCTCGTCGTTCCAGTAACCCTTCATCACCGAATAGCCGCGCGTGCAGAACTCGCCGGTCTCGCCGCGCGGCACCACCTGGCCCTCGGTGTCGACGATCTTGATCTCGATGTGCGGCAGCACCCGGCCCACCGTCGAGACGCGGCGCTCGACAGGATCGTCGGTGGCGCATTGCGTCGACACGGGTGAGGTCTCGGTCATGCCGTAGGCGATGGTGACCTCGCCCATGTGCATGTGGCTCTGCACCTTCTTCATCACCTCGATGGGACAGGGCGAGCCCGCCATGATACCGGTGCGCAGGCTCTTCAGGTCGAACTTCGCGAAGTCGGGATGGTCGAGCTGGGCGATGAACATGGTGGGCACGCCGTAGAGCGCCGTGCAGCGCTCCTCGGCCACGGCCTGCAGGGTCGCCAGCGGATCGAAGGCCTCGGACGGGTAGACCATGGTCGAGCCATGCGTCAGGCAGCCGAGATTGCCCATCACCATGCCGAAGCAGTGATAGAGCGGCACGGGAATGCAGAGGCGGTCCTGCGGCGTGAGCTTCAGCCCCTCGCCCACGAAGTAACCGTTGTTCAGGATATTGTGGTGGCTGAGCGTCGCGCCCTTGGGGAAGCCCGTGGTGCCCGAGGTGAACTGGATGTTGATCGCGTCGTCGAACTGCAGCTTCGGCCCCAGCTCGGCGATGCGCATTTTCTCGGCGTTGCCACCGGCCGTCGCCACATCGTCGAAGTTGAGCATGCCTGGCGTCTTCTCGGTCCCGAGCCGGATGACGTGCGTCAGGTGCGGCAGCTTGTTCGCCTTCACGAGATCCTCGACGATCTCGAGATAGTTCGAGGTCTTGAGCGCCGGCGCCAGGATCAGCGCTTTGCACTCGACCTTGTTCATCGCGTACTCGAGTTCGGCGCGCCGGTAGGCCGGGTTGACGTTCACCAGCACGAGGCCGGCCTTCGCAGTTGCGAACTGGGCCAGGGTCCATTCCGAATTGTTGGGCGACCAGATGCCGACCCGGTCGCCGCGCTCGAGCCCGAGCGTCAGAAGGCCGGCGGCGAGTTCGTCGACCCGACGGCCGAGTTCGCCCCAGCTCCAGCGCACGTTCTGGTGGCGGACCACCAGCGCCTCACGATCGCGGTGGGCCTCGACGGTGCGGTCGAAGAAGGTGCCGATCGTCTCGCCGATCAGCTTCTTGTCCGAAACGCCGTGATCGTAGGAGATTTTAGGGGCGGCCTGAGCTTTGGTCATGCGCGAAGCTTAGCGCGCCATGCGAGATTTGGAATCATGAAACTCAATTTCGTCACCGTGGACGTCTTCACCGACCGCCAGTTCGGGGGCAACCCGCTGGCCGTCATCACCGATGCACAGGGCCTGTCGAACGACCGGATGCAGGCCATCGCGGCCGAGTTCAACCTGGCCGAGACGACCTTCGTGCTGCCGCCGAAGGATCAGGCCCATACGGCCGAGGTCCGCATCTTCACGCCCAAGGCCGAGATGCCCTTCGCCGGCCATCCCAATGTCGGAACCGCCTTCGTGCTGGCCCGCGCCGGCACCAGCTACGGCCGGCCCGTGGGCGGCGACCGGCTGGTCTTCGAGGAGAAGGCAGGCTTGGTGGCCATGGACATCGTGCGCGAGGGCGGTGCGGTCGTGGCTACCCGCCTCGCGGCCCCGGTGCCGCTCAGCTTCGGCGAGGAGATCGACCCAGCCCTTGTCGCGCGGGCCTGCTCCCTCGAGCCCGATGACCTGAAGCTCGACGTCCACCCGCCACGCGTCGCGTCGTGCGGCGCCCCGCTGTTGTTCGTCGAGTTGAAGTCACGCGAGACGCTGCGCCGGGCCGGCCCCCGCGCCGAGATCTTCGCCCGCGAGCTGCCACGCGACCGCATCGTCGGCATCCATCTCTACGTGCAGGAGAAGGACGGCGAGATCGACGTCCACACCCGCATGTTCGCCCCCGAGCACGGCATCCCCGAGGATCCCGCGACCGGCGCCGCCAACGTGGCCCTGATCGGCGTGCTGGCGCATCACCGGCCCGAGTCCGACATCACGCTTGCGAAGACCATCGGCCAGGGCTTCGACATGGGCCGGCCGAGTGTCTTGCAGGCTTCTGCGGAGAAGAAGGCCGGCACAGTCGTCGCGACCTACATCGGCGGCCGCTGCAAGCCGATGATGAGCGGCGTGATCGAGCTGGAAGATTAAGGGTCCCTCGCTGCGCTCGGGATGACAGCGTTTTTCGGATCGACGCACGGCGCCAATCTCAACACCATTGTCATCCCGAGCGCAGCGAGGGACCTTTCACTTCTCCTTGGCCAAGAGGCAACGCCGCCCCCTGCTTCACCGGGCGCAGCGCGAACGAACTGCGGATCTGGGCGATGCCCTGGATCTTTGTGAAATCCATGACGAAGCGTTCATAGGCTTCGAGGTCGGGCACGACGATGCGCAGCAGGTAGTCGCTGTCGCCAGTCATCAGGTAGCACTCCATCACCTCGGGCCGTTCCGCCGCCGCGCGCTCGAAGTCCTTCAGCGCCTTCTCGGTCTGGGTCGTGAGCGACACACTCATGAAGACGTTGACCGACAGACCGACCGACTTGGCGTCGACCTGGGCGGCATAGCCCTTGATGACCCCCGCCTCCTCCAGCGCCTTGACCCGCCGCCAGCACGGCGAGGAGGAGAGCCCGACCTGCTCGGCGAGGTCGGCGTTACTGAGGCGGCCGTCATGCTGCAGCCGTTCGAGAATGCGCCGGTCGATTGCGTCCAGGGAGATCATTGCTTAAATCGCCACATTCCGGGGAATTCCTGCCCTATACAGCCTGTTTGGCGACCCGAACGCAAGGACCTACCAAAGGAGCAGGCGTATGCCGGTGTCCATGACCACCCTCGCCCCCATCCAGCGTCTCCGCCTCCTCCGTGAACTGGAACGCAAGGTGCTGTGGCTCAGCGCCTGGACGATCCATCACGCCAACCATATCCGTCCCAACCGCGACGGGCTCAAGGTCGGCGGCCACCAGGCCTCCTGCGCCTCGCTGGCGACGGTCCTGTCGGCGCTCTACTTCTCGGTGCTGCGGCCCGAGGATCGCGTCGCGGTGAAGCCGCATGCTTCGCCGGTGTTCCACGCCATCCAGTACCTGTTCGGGCACCAGACCCGCGAGAAGCTCGAACGCTTCCGCGCCCTGGGCGGCGCGCAGTCCTATCCGTCGCGCACCAAGGACACCGACGACGTCGACTTCTCGACCGGTTCGGTCGGCCTCGGCGTCGCGATGACGCTGTTCTCGTCGATCGTGCAGGACTATGTGCGGCTGAAGAAGCTGGGTGACGGCAAGCGGCCCGCCGGCCGCATGGTGGCGCTGGTGGGCGACGCCGAACTCGACGAAGGCAACATCTTCGAGGCGCTGCTCGAAGGCTGGAAGCACGACGTCCGGAACCTGTGGTGGGTGATCGACTACAACCGCCAGAGCCTCGACGGCGTGGTGAACGACCGGCTGTTCGGCCGGGTCGCCGAGATGTTTGAACTGGTCGGCTGGCGCGTCGTCACCCTGAAATACGGCAAGCTGCTGGAGACCGCCTTCACGCAGCCCGACGGCGCGCATCTGCGCGACTGGATCGACGCCTGCCCCAACTCGCTCTATTCGGCGCTGGTGTTCAAGGGCGGCGCCGGCTGGCGCGAGGCGCTGACGCGCGACCTCAACCAGTATCCAGGCGTGCGGCGCATCCTCGAGCAGCACGACGACGCGGCGCTGCACAGGCTGATGACCAACCTGGCGGGCAATGACATGCAGGCCGTGGTCGACGCCTTCGAGGGTGTGAACGACGACACGCCGACCTGCTTCATCGCCTACACGATCAAGGGCCAGGGCCTGCCGTTCGCCGGCCACAAGGACAATCACTCCGGACTGATGACGCTCGACCAGATGGCGGGCTTCAAGAAGGGCATGGGAATTGCCGACGGCCAGGAATGGGAGAAGTTCGCGGGTCTCACCGCCCAGCCGGCCGACCTGCAGGCCTTCCTCGATGCCGCCCCGTTCAATGCGGAGGGCCGTCGCCGCACCGACGCGCCGGTCGTTGCCATCCCCGCGCAACTCACGAAGCCCAACGATAAAAAGTCGAGCACGCAGGAAGGGTTCGGCAAGATCCTGAATGCCATCGCCTCGGAAGACGGCGAACTGGCCCGCCACATCGTAACGACCTCGCCCGACGTCACGGTCTCGACCAATCTCGGCGCCTGGGTGAACCGGCGCGGCCTGTTCGGACACACCGAGGCCGAGGATGTGTTCCGTGAGCTCAAGGTCGTGTCGGCACAGCTCTGGCGGCAGACGCCCAAGGGCCAGCATGTTGAGCTGGGCATCGCCGAGAACAACCTGTTCATCCAGCTCGCTGCACTCGGCCTCAGCCACCAGCTGTTCGGTGCGCGCCTGCTGCCGATCGGCACGCTCTACGATCCGTTCATCGCGCGCGGCCTCGATGCGCTGAACTATGCCTGCTACCAGGATTCGCGCTTCATGCTGGTGGCGACGCCGTCGGGCGTGACGCTCGCACCGGAAGGCGGCGCGCATCAGAGCATCCACACGCCGCTGATCGGCATCGGCCAGCCCGGCCTCGTCTCCTACGAGCCGGCCTATGTCGACGAATTGGCGGTGCTGATGCGCCACGGCTTCGAGTACATGCAGCAGCCCGACGGCGGCTCGGTCTATCTGCGCCTCTCGACGCGGAGCCTGGCGCAGCCCGAACGCACGCTGACGTCGCAGCAGCAGGCCGACATCGTGGCAGGCGGCTACTGGTACGCCCCGCCCGAGGACGGCGCGGATGTGGCCATCGTCGCCATGGGCGCGGTGACGCCCGAGGCGGTCGCGGCACACGAGAGCGTCGCGCGCGACTTCGGCGGCGCCGGCCTGCTGGTGCTGACCTCGCCGGACCGTCTCCACGCCGATTGGCTGGCCGCGCAGCGGAATCGCGGCCGCACGGCGGGCCTGGTCGACCGTTCGCCGAGCCCGGTGGAGCGGTTGCTCGCGCCATTGTCGCGCGATGCACGCATCGTGACCGTGATGGACGGCCATCCGCTGGCGCTGTCCTGGCTGGGATCGGTGCGCGGCCAGCGGGTCGTGCCGCTCGGCATCGAGAAGTTCGGCCAGTCCGGCGACATTCCCGACCTCTATCGAACCTACGGGCTCGATTCGGCGGCGATAATCGACGCGGTGGCGCGCGCCGTCTAAAATGGCGGGGTGAAAGTAGACGGCACCCCTTACCGAACCATCTGGCTTAGCCCCGACGGCACGACCGTCCAGGCGATCGACCAGACCCTGCTGCCCCATCGCTTCGTCGTGCGCGATTTTCGCACGATGGAGGATGCCGAGGTGGCGATCCGCACCATGATCGTGCGCGGCGCCCCGCTGATCGGCGCCACCGCGGCCTATGGCATGGCGCTCGCCATGGCCACCGACCCGTCCGATGCGATGCTGGCGCGCGCCTACACGGTTCTGATGGAATCGCGGCCCACGGCGGTCAACCTGCGCTGGGCGCTCGACGACCTGCGGGCGCTGCTGGCGCCGCTGCCGGCGGCGAAGCGACGCGAGGCCGCCTACCGGCGCGCCGCCGAGATCTGCGACGAGGATGCCGAGATCTGCCGCCGCATCGGCGAAAACGGGCTGGGCCTCATCCGTAAACTGAAGCCACGCGACAAGAGCGGACGCATCAACGCCCTCACCCATTGCAACGCGGGCTGGCTCGCCACGGTCGACTGGGGCACGGCGCTGGCGCCGATCTATCAGGCGCACGATGCCGGCATCCCCATCCATGTCTGGGTCGACGAGACGCGGCCCAGGAACCAGGGTGCCAGCCTGACCGCATGGGAGCTGGGCAAGCATGGCGTGCCCCATACCGTGATCGCCGACAACGCCGGCGGCCACCTGATGCAGCATGATCAGGTCGACTTCGTCATCACCGGCACCGACCGCACGACGCGCGGCGGCGATGTCTGCAACAAGATCGGCACCTACCTGAAGGCGCTGGCGGCGCACGACAACGGCGTGCCCTTCTATGTCGGCCTGCCCTATCCGACCATCGACTGGACGATCCTCGACGGCGTGCGCGACATCCCGATCGAGGAGCGCAGCGCCCGCGAGCTGTCGCATATGACAGGGCGTCTCGTGAAAGATGGGTTGGAGACGGGCGAACTCGCCACGGTGCAAATCCTCCCTGAGGGCAGCGCTGGCGCCAATCCCGCCTTCGACGTGACGCCTGCACGCCTTGTGACGGCGCTGATCACCGAGCGCGGCGTCTGCGCCGCCAGCGAGGCCGGACTCCTTTCGCTCTATCCCGAACAGCAGACCCGAGCGGCGTGAGGGTCAGCCAGACGGCCCGGGCCACTGCCGGCCTCGGCCTCACACAGATCGTGGGCTGGGGCACGACCTTCCTGATGCCCTCGGTGCTGGGCCGGCATATCCAGCACGATCTCGGCCTGCCAAGCGAGGTCGTCTATGGCGGCATCACCGTGATGTTCGGCGTGGGTGCGCTCTTCTCGCCCCGCGTCGGCCGCCTGCTCGACCGCACCGGCGCGCGCACCGTCATGGCGGTGGGGTCCGTCCTCTACGCGCTGTCGCTCGCCGCCCTCACCCTCTCGCAGGGAATGATCACCTACCTGCTGTGCTGGGCCGCCATGGGCGTCGCCTCGACCCTGGCGCTCAACACACCGTCGAGCATCGCCCTTGCCCAGATCGCCGGAGCCCGGGCGCGGCAGGCGATCGCCGTGCTGGCCATCATCGGCGGCTTCGCGTCGACCGTGTTCTGGCCGGTCTCCGAGGCGCTCGAGCTGCTCTTCGGCTGGCGCGGCGTGGTGCTGATCTACGCCGCGATCCACCTCACGATCTGCGCACCGGTCCATCTGCTGATGCTGCCTGGCCGAGCCATGGCCGGCACGCACACACCGGCGGGCGCCGCGGTGCAGGCGCCGCCATCGGCGCACACCGAACGGATCTTCCTGCTGTTGTCGATCTCCTTTGCCTGCGGCGCCTTCATCTTCACCGGTTTCATCGTGCACGCGATCGGCGTGCTGCGCGGCCTCGGTCACGATCCCGCGACGGCGCTCCTGCTGGCCACGCTGATCGGGCCGGCGCAGGTTGCGGTGCGGGTATTCGAGCTGGCATTCGGCCACCGCTACACGATCACCAGCTCGACCCTGTTTTCCAGCGCCGTGCTGCCGTTCGGCCTGGGCCTGGCGTTGCTGGCTGGCGGCAACTTCGCCGTGGCACTGGTCTGCATAATGGCCTACGGCATCGCCAACGGGATGAAGGCCGTGCTGCGTGCCACCCTGCCGCTTGCCCTCTTCGGCCGCGCGCAGTTCGGCACCTATCTCGGCCGCCTCGCCTTGCCACAGGGCATCGTCTCCGCCGCCGCACCGCCGGTCCTGGCGGCCGTGATGGCCAGCTACGGTGCGGAGGGCGTGCTTGGCCTCACATTCGTGGTCGCCATGGTCGCCTTCGTCGCCACCATCCTGCTGGTACGCCTGAGCGGCACGGTTCGTTGAGAGTGCGCTGACACCGCGAACCGGTGCTACAGTCCACGCCTCATGTTCGAGTACCACTCCCTTCTTCTCGGCTTCGTCGTGGCCCTCGGCGTCGGCCTGCTGATCGGCATCGACCGGGAGCGCAAGAAGGGCGAAGGGCCGGGCCGCGGTGCCGCAGGGCTCAGGACCTTCACCCTCGCTTCGCTGGCCGGTGCGACCGGCGCGGCGGCAGGAGGCGACCTGCTGCTGGCGGCCGTCGTCCTCGGGATGGTCACCTTTGCCGGCCTTTCCTACTGGCATGCCCGCGAGTCCGATCCCGGCCTCACGACCGAGACGGCGCTGGTTGCGACCACACTGCTGGGCGGGCTTGCCATTCGCGAACCAGCCTTTGCCGCGGGCGTCGGCGTGATCGTTGCCCTGCTGCTCAATGCCCGCGCCGCCCTCCACCGATTCGTGCGCTCGGTGCTGACCGACGGCGAGATCCACGATCTGCTGGTCTTTGCCGGCGCCACGCTGGTCGTGCTGCCGCTGCTGCCCGATCATCCGATCGGGCCCTACGGCGCCCTGAACCTGCGCACCATCTGGCTGGTGGTGATCCTGGTGATGGGCGTGGGCGCCCTGGGATATGTCGCCGTCCGGGTCGTGGGCCCGCGTTACGGCCTGCCGCTGGCGGGTCTGGCCTCGGGTTTCATCTCGAGCTCGGCCACGATCGGTGCCATGGGCTCGCGCTCGGCCCGCGATCCGCATCTGGCGAAACCGGCGGCTGCCGGTGCGATGATGTCGTCCGTCGCGACGGTCGTGCAGCTCGGCATCCTGATCGCCGTCACCGACCTCGCGGCCTTTCGCGCCCTCCTGATACCGCTGGTCTTCTCGGGCGCCGCCGCCGTCGCCTATGGCGGCGCCTTCACCCTTTGGGCGCTGCAGGCGGACAGCGGCAAGGTCGAGGAGACGCAAGGCAGCGCCTTCAGCCTGCGCACCGCGCTGATCTTCGCGGCCATCCTGGCGGGCGTCCTTCTCCTCGCCGCCGCCCTGCAGGACTGGATGGGCGAGGCCGGCGTCATCCTTGCGGCCGGCGCCGCAGGCTTTGCCGACACGCACGCCCCCGCCATCTCGGTTGCCTCGCTGGTCGCGGATGGACGGCTGGCGCCGTCCGCCGCGGTGATCCCGATCCTCGCCGCCTTCTCGACCAACACCGTGACCAAGATCGTGTTCGCCTTCACCGCCGGCGGCCCGCGCTTCGCCCTCTACGTCGTGCCCGGCCAGCTCCTGATGCTGGCGGCAGCATGGGCCGCTATGCTGGTCACGTGAGGCGCCGGAAGTGAAAGCACTCCTGACTTGAGTTCACCATCGATGCGTTCCCTCGTCCTCCTCCCCGGCTTCATGTGCGACGCCGATCTTTGGACCGACATGATCCCGGATCTCGAACGCCTGGGCGCACTTCACTTCGGCAACGTCTACGAGGACGATTCCCTCGAAGGCATGGCGCGGCGCGTGCTCGCCGAAGCGCCGGAACGCTTCGTCCTGGTGGGCTTCTCGATGGGCGGGTTCGTTGCACGCGTGCTCACCCTGATGGCGCCGGAGCGAGTCGCGGGCGTGGCCTTCGTCGCCTCTTCCGCGCGCGGCTATTCCGACGAGGAACGGACGCGGAGGATCTCGGGCTATCGTCCGGGCGACCGGCCGCCGCGTACCGCCGGCGCGGTTTCCAACGCGATGGGACTGCATCCCGATCGCGACACCGACCCCGTCCTGCTCGACCGGCTGCGCGGCATGCAGCGCCGGCTGGGCCCCGAGGTTCGCAAGCGCCAGGCGGCGCTCGTGCGGCGCGATGGATACGCCGACCTCGAACGCATCACCTGCCCCTCACTGGTCGTGGCCTGCCGCCAGGACCGGCTGCGCACCTTCGCCGAGACCGAACGCATGGCGCAGACGCTGCCGAACTCCAGCTTCAGCGTCCTCGAGGACTGCGGCCACATGGCCCCACTGGAAAAGCCGCACGAGCTTTCGGCTCTGCTGGCCGCCTGGATCGGGCGCGCTAACCTGTAGCGCGGCGCCGGCTCCAGTGTGAAAGACGCACGGCAGCACCGAAGATCAGCGCCACGGCGAACGCCACGGCCGCCGGCAGCCACAGATCGACGAACGACACGATGCGCGCGCGGCCCGGCTGGCTGCGGTCATAGACGACGTTCACCCCCTCTCCCGCCGAGAACGAGGCGCTGCTGCCGCCGCTGCCGTGGAACTCGATCTCGCGGCCCTCCGGCGTGGTGAAGCGCACGATCGGCACGAAGGAAATGCGCTCGACATCGCGGCGCACCTCGCGGCCGGCCGGCGTCGTCACCTCCTCGGCGACGATCGAGCGACTCTCGCGGATCTCCGTCACCGTACCGCGCGCCCGGCCGCCGCCCGCATAGAGGTCGACGGCGCTCCACAGCACGAAGACGCCAATCAGCAACGCCGACAGCGAGATCACGGAGAAGGCCCGCTCGCCCACCAGCGCGAGGTCGGCATTGCGCGACAGCGCCCAGGCGACCGCCCCGAACATCAGCCAGAAGCCACCGAAGCCCGTGAGGATGATCGGCACCAGCCAGAGCCGATCGAACGTTTCGAGGCGGAAATCTCTCGGGCGTTCCGGGAAGTAAAGGACCGTGACGGTGTCGCCCGCCGAGAAATCCGGCGCCCCGGCGCCGAGGTCCTGCACCTCGACCGTCTCGCCCTGGAGCAGGCGGAAACGCACGACGGGCAAGTACATGTCGCCCTCGCGCACGATCCCGGTCACCACGCCCTCAGCCCGCTCGCCGTAGAGCACGTGGCGAAGGTTGCCCAGGCCCATCAGCACGCCGCCGGCAGCGATCAACCCGCCGATCCCGAGGATCGTCCACGCGATCCAGCGCCAGCTCGCGTCGATGGCCATGGGCCCGGCGTCAGGCGTTGCGCCGCCGCAACCGGTCGATCAGCTCGGCCAGCCGGCTGCCCTGCGGCGTGGCCGGATCGAGCAGCCGCTCGCGCGGCGTGTCGCGCGCAAGCCGGCTGATCTCCGTCAGCGCGCGGATATGCTGGCGGCGGGTAAGGCCGTATTCGGACGACCGGTGATGGAAGAAGAGGCGCCTGAGCTGGCCATCGCCGACCAGCGCGTTGAGCTCGCTGGCAGTCACGTAGAGCAGGAAGCAGACGAAGATCCAGACCTGCACCGCGACGAAGCGATGCCAGGTGAAGTCGACCAGCACCATCCGGTAGATCTGGTCGAGGTTGTGCGCGTCGAACGCGACATCCACGATCTTTTCCAGGAGGCGCACGACCAGGACCACGATGGAATAGAAGATCGTCTTGTAGAGAATCGGCTGAATCAGCGGCGCACCGCGGAACTTGTCGATGATGCGAACCTTGTCGACGACCAGCACCACCTTGCCGACGATCAGCGCCGTCGTGCTTGCCAGCATGAAGCTGCCAAGATTGAACCAGTAGTTGTGCGCCAGCAGGTTGGTTGTGAAGACGATCAGGTTGAAGGCAACGAAGAAATACGCGGTCGGCGGCAGCAGGTGGCGGAATATCGCGATCCAGCCATGGAAGAAGCGCCTCGGCAGCGACGCAACGGCAGCCGTGTTCACATTCGGCCTCCATCGACCACGAAGTTCTGCGCCGTCACCATCCGGCTGTCGTCGGACGCAAGCCAAAGCACCATGCGCGCGATGTCCGGCGGATAGAGCAGTTCTTTCAGGCATTGGGCGGCGAGCTGCGCGGCCTTGGCTTCCGGCGTCACCCAGAGGTCGAGCTGTCGCTGCGTCATGATCCAGCCCGGCGTCACGGCGTTGAGACGGATGCCGTCGCCCCCGAGATCGCGGGCAAGGCCGCGCGTCATGCCGATCACCGCCGCCTTGGCCGCCTGATAGACGGAGAGGTTGGGGGTCATCGTGTGGTAGCTCACCGAGCTGAAGTTCACGATCGAGCCGCTGCCCGCCTTCTTCATCGCCGGCGCCACCGTCTGGATGGCGAAGTACGCGTGGCGCAGGTTGACAGCGATGCGCTCGTCCCAGAAATCCGGCGTCACCTGGCCGATCGTGTGCCGGTCGTCGCGCGCGGCGTTGTTCACCAGCACCGTGATGGTCCCGAGCTTCGCCGCCACGCCTTCGATGGCCCGCTGATAGGCCGCCACGTCACGGACGTCGCACGGCACGAACAGCGGCACGGTGTGGCGCCGCGCCTCGATCTTCTCGATCAGGGCCTTCGAGGCCGCCTCGTCGATGTCGACGAAGCCGACCTTTGCGCCCTGCTCGGCGAAGTGCTCGACGATCGAGGCACCGATGCCCGAACCACCGCCCGAAACGAAGACGGTGCGACCCGAAAGGCTGGGGTAGGAAGCGAAAGGCGGCATGCAATTCCTCTAGAACGTGACAAGCCTGAACGAAATCTCGCCGCCCAGCGTCGCGCCGGCGGCCAGCCGCGCCAGCCCGACCGCGCCGTTAGCGTGACTTACCGGCTCGACACAGAAGTAGCTTTGGCCGTCGGGAACATGGATCACCAGATGACGAAATGCCTCCGTCGCGGACAGGACGACACGAAGTCCACGTTGCGGCCATGTGACGGTGGCCAGGCCATCCCAGCCATCGAAGCAATGATCGAGCCCCATTCCCTCGACCCGGCGCGAGCGGGAGAAATCCCACTCCGGCGGCACCGGCGCACGCTGCAGCGGCAGGACGTCCGCATCGGTCTGCCATACGCCCCCAAGGCGGCAGGTGAGTTCAGTATCGGCATCCCGCGCGAAGAAAGGATGCAGGCCCAGGCCCGCCGGCACGCCGCGATCCTCTAGGTTCTCGATCGACAGGCCGATTGTTAGCCCCGTTTCGTCGAGCGCGAAGGTCTGACGCGCGCGGTAGCGGAACGGCCAGCCGGCCGCGCCCTCACCGCGCTCGTGGACGAAGGCCAGCTCGGCCGAAAGCCGGTCGTGGCGTACCACGCCCCAGCCCCGCGCCCAGCCATCACCGTGCATGGGATGACGCACACCCGGCCAGCTCGCGTGCAGGTGAATGACCTCATCCCCGAAGGCGAGACGGCCGTTCGCGATGCGATTGGAAAACGGCACCAGCGGATAGCAGGCCGTATCTTTTCCGGTGCCCGTAGCGAGGGCCGCGTTCGAGGCCGGGCGCAGCAGATCGCCCACGCCCTCCATCGCAAATCGCGCGATCGAACCGCCCGCCTCCGGTGCCAGATCGAGCGCCAGCCGACCCGCCCGCAGCGACAAAAGCGTCACACCATCCCCCGTCGCTGTGTAAACTCCCCCGTCCTGAAATCACGAGGAAACGCATCGATGTCGAACATGCTGAAGAAGCGGCTGCAAGCCGGCAAGGCCTGCGTCAACGGATGGCTGGCGATCCCCGACGGCTTCGCCGCCGAGACCATGGCGCAATGCGGCTGGGACAGCGTCACCGTCGACATGCAGCATGGCGTGCAGGACTACCTCTCGATGGTCCGCTGCTTCCAGGCGATGGACAAGCATCCGATCACTCCGCTGGTGCGGGTGCCGTGGAACGAGCCCGGCATCGTCGGCAAGGTCCTCGACGGCGGCGCCTGGGGCGTGATCTGTCCGATGGTCAACACGGCCGCCGAAGCCAAGGCGCTGGTCTCCTATGCGCTCTATCCGCCCAAGGGCAAGCGCTCCAACGGCCCGATCCGCGCCGGCGCCTATGGCGAGGCGACGCCCTACCAGGCGATGGCCAACGACGAGGTGCTGATCATCCCGATGATCGAGACGCAGGAGGCGATCGACAACATCGACGCCATCCTCGATGTGCCGGGCGTCAGTGGCATCTATATCGGACCGTCCGACCTCGGCCTGTCACTCGGCCTGAAGCCGATGCTCGACCGAGAGGAGCCGCAAATCCTGGCGATCTACGACAAGCTGCTCGCCGCCACCAGGAAGCGCGGCCAGTTCGCCGGCCTGCACAACGGCACCGGCAGCTACGCCGCGAAGATGATTCACAAGGGCTTCCAGCTCGTCACCATCGCCAACGATGCCGGCCTGATGGCCAAGGCCGCGCGCGAGGCCGTGGACATCACCCGCAAGGAAGGCGGGCCGACGGCCGCCAGGTAAGGCTGCCGAAGCGTGCGCTTCTCGAACGCCACGCTGCCCGACGGCAGCCGTTGCGACATTGAGGTCGAGGGAGGGCGGATCTCCGCCTTCCTCCCGACCTCGCCGTCGACGCCGGATGCCGTCGATCTCGGCGGCACGATCGTCCTGCCGCCGCTCGTCGACGGCCACATCCATCTCGACAAGACCCTGCTCGGCCTGCCCTGGGTGCCCAATCAATCCGCCGGCAACCAGGTCTCCGACCGAATCGAAGCCGAGCGTCGGGTGCGCGCGGCTCGCATGGTGCCGGAATTCGAGACCGGCTCGAACCTGGTGCGCCAAGTCGTGGCCAGCGGCACCTTGCACATGCGCACACATGTCGACATCGACAACCAGCTCGGACTTCGGAACCTCCACGAAGTCCTGAAAATCCGCGAGCATTTCCGCGACCTCGTCACGATCGAGATCGTGGCCTTCCCGCAAAGCGGCATCCTGCGCTCGCCTGGCACGGCGGCGCTGCTCGACGAGGCGATCACGCAGGGCGCGGACCTCGTCGGCGGCCTCGACCCGGTCGGCATCGACGGCGACCTCGACGCCCATCTCGATGCGGTGTTCGGCATCGCCCAGCGTCACAGCGCCGGCGTCGACATCCACCTGCATGACGGCGGCGAAGGCGGCCTCGCGCAGATTATGGCCATCGCGGCCCGCACCGAGGCGTTGGGCCTGCAGGGCAAGGTCGCGGTGAGCCACGCCTTCGCGCTGGGCTCGGTCCCGACCGACAGCGCCACCCGCGCCGCCGACACGCTCGCCCGTGCAGGCGTCGCGATCATGAGTCATGGGCCGGGCGGCGCCACCATTCCGCCACTCAAGCTGCTGCGCGAGCACGGCGTCGAGGTGTTCGGCGGCTCGGACAATATTCGGGATGCCTGGTCGCCGTTCGGCAGCGGCGACATGCTGGAGCGCGCCATGCTGATCGGCTATCGCGCCAACTTCCGCCACGACGCGGAGCTGGCGCTCGCCCTCGACATGGTGACAGCGGCGGGAGCCCGCGTCCTGGGGCTCGCCGACTACGGCATCAAGGCCGGCGGTCCCGCGGACTTCGTGACGGTCGAAGCGACCACGCTCGCCGAAGCCGTGGCCACCCGCAAACGCCGAAGCCTCGTGGTCAAGGCCGGCCGCATCGTCGCCCGGGACGGTACGCTGGTCTAGGCCCGATCGCGGTGGTAAAGGCGCGATCCCTTTCGCGTCAGGATCGACAATGGCGTCGCGTCAGGCCGTGCTCGGCATGGAGCAGGCTTCCTTCTTCTACGGCTCGGGCCGCGTCTTCGAGAACGTGTCGTTCCTGCTCGACGATGCGCGCACGGCACTGGTCGGCGAGAACGGCGCCGGCAAGTCGACCTTGCTGAAGTGCCTGACGGGCACACTGGAACTCAATGCCGGCGAGGTCATCCGCTCGCGCGGCCTGCGCATCGGCCAGGTGCCGCAGGACGTACCCGAGGGCCTCGCGGGCCAGCCCGTGCGCGACGTGCTGGCTCAGTCATTGGTCACCGTCGGCCAGGAGGGCGAGGATTGGCGCATCGACGTTCTGATCGACGAGATCGGCGTCGATCCGGAGATGCTCGACAAGTCGTTCGGCACGCTTTCGGGTGGCTGGCAGCGGCTGATGCTGATCGCAGCGGCGGCACGGCTCGAGGAGCCCGACATCCTGATCCTCGATGAGCCGACCAACCATCTCGACCTCGCCAACATCAACACGCTGGAGCGCTGGCTTACCGCCGAGTTCGCCGTGCCGATGCTGATCGTGAGCCACGACCGCGAGTTCCTCGACCGGGTGACAGAGCGCACGCTGTTCCTGCGTTCGGACGGCGTGCATGCCTTCAAGACGCGTTTCTCGATCGCACGCGAGGAACTGCTGCGCCGCGACGCCACTGCGGCGGCGCGGGCGCGCCAGGAGGACCGCGAGATCAAGCGGCTGGAGCAGGCCGCCGCGCGCTACAAGGTCTGGGCGGTCAAGAATCCCGATCTCAACAAGCGCAAGAACGCCGTCGAGAGCCGCATTGCGCGCATCGAGAAGGAGCGCACGCAGACCTATGCCGCGCGCGAACGCCGGCTCGAACTGGCCGACGGCGACATCGACGCCAAGGTGGCGCTGCGCCTGTCGAACCTCGACGTGACGGTGCCTGGCGGCAACCGCAAGCTGATCGGCATCGAGCGCCTCGCCATTGCCGCGGGCGAACGCGTGGCGCTGCTCGGTACCAACGGGGCCGGCAAGTCGACACTTCTTGCCGCGCTGGCCGCCGCCTACGAACCCGGCCGCGAGCATTACGACGGGCAAGCCGCCGTGCGGTTCAATCCAGCCTGCCGGCTGGTCTACTTCGACCAGACGATGAGCGATCTGCCGACGACGACGAAGATCCTCGACTATGTGGTCGAGGCCGAAGGCGTCACCGAGAAGGACGCGATCCGCCACCTCGCCGGTGCGGGCTTCGCCTTCGTGCGGCTGAAGGAGCCGATTGGCGTGCTGAGCCACGGCGAGCGCGCGCGGCTGGTCTTCCTCAAGATGAAGCTGCTGCGGCCGAACTTCTACGTGCTCGACGAGCCGACCAACCATCTCGACATCGAGGGCCAGGAAGACCTCGAGGAACAGCTGGAGAAGAGCGACGTGTCGTGCCTCTTCGTGAGCCACGACCGCTTCTTCACGCGCACCGTGGCGACCCGCTTCCTGGAGATCCGCAAGGGCCGACTCGTCGAGACCGAAGACGCCGACGCCTTCTTCGATTCGCAGGTGTAACCGCTTCCTCCCATTTGAATGGGGAGGCGGAAATCACCCCACCCGCCCCGCCATCCGCGCAAGACCAAGGGCGACGGAAAGAAGGTCGGACCCTCCGGCGGTCCTCGCGGACGGGGCCGCCCGCGCGACGGCGGTACGGACGGCGGGGACGCGGCTCGATCCGCCGGTGAGGAAGATCGTCTCGATCGCATCGGGCTCGAGACCGGCCGCGGCAATGCACTCGCCCGCGGCCTTGTGGAGCCGCTCCGTCGCGGCGCCGATCGCACGGTCGAACGCACGGCGCGTCGCAAGGGCCGAGAGACCGGCTTCGAGGAAGGCCAGCGGGATCGTGGCACGGTCCTCGGCGCTCAACACGATCTTGGCATCCTCGACGGCGAAGGCGACGCGATGGCCGAGGCTCTCGTGCACCAGCTTCAGCAGACGCGCCACCTTCTCCGGCTCGGCGGCCAGCGACTGAAGCTCGGCGATCTCGCGTTCGTTGCGGTAGGTGTAGGCGAAGTTGATCGTCGCCCAGGTGGCGAGCTGATGATAGAGCGCGTTCGGCATCGGCAGGTTCTTCTCGACCAGCCGCGTGCCGAGACCCAGCAGCGGCATCACCGACGTGAGGGAGAGCGCGGTGTCGAGGTCCGTGCCGCCCAGCCGCACGCCGGACGTCGCGAGCACGTCGTCGCTGCGGTCCGCCCGGTCGCGGCGTCCCGGCCCGACGCGGACGATCGAGAAATCGCTCGTGCCGCCGCCGATGTCGGCGATCAGCACCAGCTCCTCGCGCGTCACGGTCTGTTCGTAGTGATGGGCGGCCGCAATGGGTTCGTAGGCAAAGGCGATATCGCGGAAGCCGGCCTCGCGCGCCACGCGCTCCAGCACTTCCTGCGCGCGCGCATCCGCCCTGTCGTCGTCGTCGACGAAGCGCACCGGGCGCCCCATCACGACCGAGGTGATCTCCTCGCCGGCGAACGCCTCGGCCTTTTGCTTGAGGTTCTGCAAGAAGATCTCGACCACCTTGGTGAGCGGCACCTTGCGGCCGCCGAGACTGGTCTCCTCGTCGATCAGGGACGAACCCAGGATGGATTTCAGCGCCCGCATCAGGCGACCCTCGGTGTGATCGACATAGGCCGCGATGGCGGCCTCGCCCAGCAGCACCCGGCCCTTGGTCTCCTGGTCGAAGAAGACCGCGCTCGGGAGCAGCGTATTGTCGCCCTCGACAGGCGCCAGCACCGCGATGCCATTGCGCACAATGCCGATCGCCGAATTCGACGTGCCGAAATCAAGTCCGCAGGCGGTCATCACAGTCCCCTTGGGTCGCGAAGGGGATGTCATCTATTACGATGCGCCGCGCGTTGCCAGATTGTTTCTTTTCGCCTTGCCCATGCGCGATGGAGGGTTAGGCGACGATTTCGCCGCGGAAGGCCCAGCGCGTCATGCGCTTCTCGACGATGGCGCAGACCGCGTACATGGCGACGCCCATGATGGCGATGGCGAACAGGCCGGCGAAGGTGGTGGGTGCGTCGTTGCGGGCGCTGGCCGACAGCATCAGGAAGCCGATCCCGTTGTTGCCGCCCACCGTCTCGGAAATCACCGAGCCGATGAAGGCCAGCGTGATCGCCACCTTGAGGCTGGCGAACAGGTAGGGCATGGCGCGTGGGATACCGACCTTGGTCAGGATCTCCAGCCGCGACGCGCCAAGGCTGCGCAGCACGTCGCGCATCTCGGGCTCAATGGTGGCAAGCCCGGTCGCCACGTTCACCACGATGGGAAAGAAGCTGATCACGAAGGCGGTGATAACGGCCGGCAGCGAGCCGACGCCGACCCAGATCATCAGGATCGGCACGATCGCCACCTTGGGGATCGCGTTGAAGGCGATCAACAGCGGATAGAGGCCGGAATAGATGAACGGTGAAGCGCCGACCGCGAGCCCCAGCAGCAGGCCGCCGGCAATGGCCAGCAGGAAGCCGATCGTCGTGGTCCACAGCGTGTCCCAGCAATAGGCCATCAGGATATCGAAGCGCTGGACGAACACCGCGAAGATCCTGGTCGGCTTCGGCAGGATGATCTCCGGCACCTGGAAGACGATGCAGCAGACTTCCCAGACGATCAGCAGGCCCGCGAGGAAGAGCCACGGCATCGCATGCTTCAGCGCCTCGCGCTTGAGGTCGCTCATGGCGCGTGCTCCTGGTGGATACGATCGCGCAGCTCGTGGACGATGTCGACGAAGTGCGGCTCGAACGTGGTGGCGAGCGTGCGCGGCCGCGGGATGTCGATCTTCTTCGCCAGCACGATGCGGCCGGGGCGCCGGCTCATCACATAGACCGTGTCGGCGAGATAGACCGCCTCGCGCAGATCGTGCGTCACCAGCACGCCGGTAAACCGCTTCTCCAGCCACAGCGCCTGCATGACGCCCCACAGCTCCTCGCGCGTGAAGGCGTCGAGGGCGCCGAACGGCTCGTCGAGCATCAGCAGCTCGGGCTCGTGGATCAGCGCCCGGCACAGGTTCGAGCGCTGCTGCATGCCGCCGGAGAGCTGCCAGGGATACTTGTCGGCGAAATCCTGCAGCCCGACAGTCTTCAGGAGCCTCATCGCCCGCTCGACATACTCCGCGCGATGGCTGCGGAAGCGGCGCTTGTGCGGCTCGACCACCTCCATGGGCAGGAGGATGTTGTTCATGGTCGTGCGCCACGGCATCAGGGTCGGGTTCTGGAACGCCATGCCGACGCCCTTGATCGGCCCCGTCACCTTCTTGCCGCCCACCGTGATCTCACCGCCCGACGGCGGCAGGAGGCCAGTGACCAGCTTCATGATGGTGGACTTGCCGCAGCCCGACGGGCCGACGACGGCGATGAACTCGCCCTTGTCGATGCCGAGAGTGGCATCGGCAAGAGCCAGCGTCGTGTCCTTGCCGAGCCGGTAGGTGAGACTGACGCCCTTGAGATCGACGAAGGCCATTGCCTCGGGCTCGGTCGCTTACTTGGACACCATCCGGTCGGCCTTGGGCGGCAAGTAAGCGTTGCTGAACACCTTGTCGGGGGCCGGCGCATTGGGCAGGCCGAAGGCCTCCGACACGTCCTTCACCGCGCGGGCGAAGCGGGCCGGGTCGACGTCACCCATGCCATTGGCCTTGACGTAGGGCGTCAGGATGTTGGTCTCCAGCGAGATCTTGAGACGCTCCATCTCGAGCTTCTCGTCGATCAGCGGGTCGCGCTTCTTGGCGGCGGCGATGCCGAGCTGCGGGTTGGCGATGACGTCCTTCCAGCCCTTCATGGTGGCGGCGAGGAAGCCCTTCACGGCCTTCTCGTTCTTGGCCATCTCGCCGGAGATCACGACGCCGTTGCCGTAGACGTCCATGCCGAAATCGACGAAGCGCATCGCGACGATGTCCTCGAAGGCCACGCCGCGCGCCTTGAGGTCCAGCATCGACGAAAAATAGTGGCCGGAGATGAAATCGACCGTGCCCTGGACCAGACTCTGCTCGCGCAGCTGCGGCGTCAGGTTCACGTGCTCCCACTTGGTGATGCCGTTCTTCTTGGCGAAGGCCGGGAACAGGCGGAAGCTGGCGTCGAACACCGGCGCGCCGAGCTTCTTGCCCTCGAGGTCCTTCGGCGTCTTGATGCCGCTCTTCTTCAGCGCATAGACCCCGAACGGCGCGAAATCGTACACCATGAACACGCAGAGCACTTCCTTGCCCGGGTTCTTGGCATTGTATTCGATGGTCGAATTCACATCGGCGAAGCCGATCTGATAGGCCCCCGTGGCCACGCGCTGGACCGCGCCGGCCGAGCCCTGGCCGGGATCCATCGTGACGTCGAGGCCTTCCGCCTTGTAGTAGCCCTTCTCCAGCGCCACCAGGAACGGCGAGGTCGGGCCCTGGAAGACCCAGTCCAGGGTGAACTTGATGGCGGTCTGGGCATTGGCCGGGAGGCTCCCGAGCGCTAGCGCGACCGCTGCCGCACCGCCCAGCACCTTGGCGAATTTGCTCATTTTCTCGATCCCCCTGAGTTCCCTATCGGCGACTCTTAGGCGGACATTTCACGCCCGCCAAGGGGATATCAGGCAGATTCTATGCCAGCCTGCTGCGTGGCCGCCAGCCCGCGCGAAAGCACCGCCCTGGGCGATCAGCGCCTGGCAGGCCCCCTGCTCCACGACCCGTCCGTGCTCGAACACGACGACCTGGTCGGCGTCGCGGATTGTCAACAGGCGGTGCGCGATCACGAAAGTGGTGCGGCCCTGCATCAGCACCTTCAGCGCCTTCTGGATGCGCGCCTCGGTGACCGAATCGAGGGCGCTGGTCGCTTCGTCGAGGATCAGGATCGGCGGGTTCTTGAGCAGCGCGCGCGCGATCGCGAGGCGCTGGCGTTCGCCGCCCGACAGGGTGGTGCCGCGCTCGCCGACCAGCGTGCCGTAACCCTGCGGCTGACGCATGATGAAGTCATGCGCCCCGGCGAGCCTGGCGGCCCGCGCCGAAGCCGCGGAACTTCGCACCGTACTTAGCCAGGGCGGCGATCCGCACGCTCATCGCCAGCGGAAGCGGCAGGCCAAGGCTCTGGAGGATGCTCGCTCAATCACCTTCGAGACGGCGGCTCGAAAACTACCACGCACGGCGCAAGGCGAGGTGGCATAGCGAGGAATGCGCCGGACACTGGCTGGGGGAACTCGAGATCCATGCCGTCCCTAGGATCGACGACAGCTTAGATCGGCAAGTCGCCAACTCGAGTTCGGGGGCACCGTAGCTTCATCGCAAGCGGGACTCCTGGGCCTGTCAGAGACCCGATCGAAGTTCCCACAGAACGGCACGAAAATTTCAGAAAGTCCCGGCCCCGTTGACCGCGCGATGCCCGTTCCCTGGAGAGGGAAGTCCGCACAACGCGACCAGTCGCTATAAGCGAGCCCAAGGCGCTGCCAGCAAGCTGGTCTAAGATCAAAAAGCCGTAAGAGCCGCCGCCTCCGCATCGGAGAGGGCGACGTTTGCGTTTGAATGTCTTCAGTAAGCGGTGGCCAGCAGATGGCAATCCGCCTCGGGATAGACTGCGAGTTCCGCCCATGGTGTCGCGCCGACCGGAATCCCGACATTCCCCGTCGTTGAACCGGTGTAGTAATAGGGCGGGCACACAGAGCACACCCTGTACTGGAACCGCGGATGGTGGATGTCCTGTTCGCCGACGTTTATGAGGCCGAATGGAAGCGCTGGACCACGAAAGATTGTTGTCCAGCGGTTGGCAGGGCAATAAGTGTAAGGAGGAGTACTAAACATTACTTCGCCCCCTTTGACATCTGAGTTTCTACGACTCTAGCAATAGTCTTCGGATGAGAGGCTGAAAGCATAGCCATCTCATATCGGTGGCGGCCCAGTGCAGCGTACATCCGCGATAGCAAGGCGCCCTCGTGCTCGATCGGGAAAAAACCTTCGTGCATGTAGGTTTTGATCTCCTCAGCATCGATAAGGTGACGACCAGCCATGAAACGGCCGTTCTGAAGATGCTTGATTAGGTCACCAACGGACTCAATGGGATAGGGAACCTTTTTCGCTCGCGCATACTTGAGCGCAAGCGCGCAGATCCGTAGATCGGGAACCAGACTGAGCGTAAGATCAAGTACTTCCCAATCCTCAGCAGCAAACTCGATCTGCTCTCCAAACGCGCGCCACCGTTTCCGTGCCTCAATAGGACTTTCCATCGGATTACCTCCAGATTGCCGTGGACCTCTGGCTAGTACGCCGGTGGGCCGGCGCAGCGTCTGCGATAGGTGACTACCGTGCGCGACGTGAGGCCTTGAGGTGGATCAAACGCGTAGATCGGCGAGGTGCCGGAGCCGCCGTCCGAGGTCGAGATAGAGGCGCCGGCTGCCGAGAAGCGCGGTGGCATCAAGCTCGTCCAAGACAAAATTCCATAGGCGATGCCGTTCCATTGCGCTTGCGAAGCTGGGCAAGCACCTCGACCGTCACGTCCTCGCCGGGCGCAGGCTTCCTAATGACGGCCTGAAGGCAGGGACAACGTTAGGGACAGAAAAACCGAGCCAACAAACAGAATGTCGTCACAACAGGTTAGAAGATGCCCCTTGAGGATCAGGCAGATTCTATGCCGGCCTGCTGCGTGGCCACCAGCCGCGCGAAAGCACCGCCCTGGGCGATCAGCGCCTGGTAGGCCCCCTGCTCCACGACCCGTCCGTGCTCGAACACGACGACCTGGTCGGCGTCGCGGATTGTCAACAGGCGGTGCGCGATCACGAAAGTGGTGCGGCCCTGCATCAGCACCTTCAGCGCCTTCTGGATGCGCGCCTCGGTGACCGAATCGAGGGCGCTGGTCGCTTCGTCGAGGATCAGGATCGGCGGGTTCTTGAGCAGCGCGCGCGCGATCGCGAGGCGCTGGCGTTCGCCGCCCGACAGGGTGGTGCCGCGCTCGCCGACCAGCGTCTCGTAACCCTGCGGCTGGCGCATGATGAAATCGTGCGCCTCGGCGAGCTTGGCGGCTTCCTCCAGCTCGGCCTGGGTGGCGTCGGGCTTGCCGATGCGCAGATTGTCGGCGATCGAGCGGTAGAACATGGTGCTGTCCTGGAACACCACGCCGATGTTCCGCCGCAGCGATTCCAGCTTGATGTCGCGGTGGTCGACGCCGTCGATGCGGATCACGCCCGACTGGGCATCCCACATGCGGTGCATCAGCGAGAGCGCCGTGCTCTTGCCGGCGCCGGTCGGACCGACGAACGCCACCGTCGAGCCCGCCGGCACCTTGAGCGAGAAATGCACAAGCGCCGGACGCTTGCCGTCGTAGGAGAAGTTGATGTCGTCGAACTCGACATCGCCGCGGGCGCGGCCGATGTCGATGCCGTTCGGCTTGTCCGGCACGCTCGACTGCGAATCGAGCACACGGAAGAAATCGCCCAGCGACGGCATCTGGAAGAAGATGCGGCTGACGAAGCCCGAGGCCTGGTCCATGCGGCCGATCAGCATGGTGGCAAAGCCCATGAAACTCACGATCTCACCGACCGTCGCTTCGCCACAGGTATAGAGCCAGGTGCCGAGCACGAAGATCAGGATGACGGTGATCGTCGAGGCGGCGCGCGTCAGCACCGACAGGAAGGCCCACCAGTTGAGCACCGGGAACTGCGCCTGCAGGGTCTGGCCGATGATGCGATGCATCTCGCTGGTTTCCGCGGCCAGCCGCACGAAGCTCTGGATGAGGTTGATGTTGCCCAGCGCGTCGCCAGCCCGCCCCGCGAGTTCGCTGTGAAGATCCTCGACCTTCTTCTGAAGGCGGTCGGTGCGGCTCACGACCCAGATGTTGGTGACGGCGAAGACCAGGATCAGCACCAGCAGCAGGAGCCCCAGCCGCCAGTTCATGAACATGCTGAGCGGCAGCATGACGAACAGCGCCACCAGGGTCGCGAGGTTCTCGCGGAAGAAGGACAGCCAGATGCCGAACAGGTTGTCGACACCGGTCAGCATGATCTTGATCAGCCGGCCGGAATGCTGGGCGTTGTGGAAAGAGAAGGGCAGCATCAGCAGATGCTGGAAGTAGGTGGCCATCGCGCCCAGGCGGCGGCGATGGGCCATGCGGTCGGCCTGCAGAGAGACCACCATGTTCGCCACGATGCCGCCGAGGCCGACCAGTGCCCACAGGCCGAGGATGTAGCGCGCATCGTGCCACAGCTGCTCGACCGGCCGGTCGCGCGCGTTGCTTAGCAGGTCGATGACCTTGCCGAACAGCACGGGTTCGTAGAATTGCAGACCGGCCACCGCGATATTCGCGATGGCCAACGTGATGGCCAACCCCTTCTCGGCCCGCAACAGGCCGATCACTCGTCCATAGACGCGGAAGAATTCCATGTGTCTCGTCCGCGCCCTGCCAGCTCAGGCCGCCGTCGGGTTGAGGAAGCGCTCGACGGTGCGAACGAAGAAGCTCACGCCGAACGGGATGGCCATGTCGTTGAAGTCGTAGCGCGCATTGTGCAGGCTGACCGTGCCCGGTCCGCCGCCATTGCCCAGCCACACCATCGCGCCCGGCACCTTCTCCAGCATGTAGGAGAAGTCCTCGGCGCCCATGCTCGGCCGCGTATTGTCCTGGACGGCATGTTCGCCGCACACGCCGGCGGCCACGTCGGCGGCGAAGCGGGCCTGCTCGACGTCGTTCACGGTCGGCGGATAGCCCGGCTTGTGCTCGACCTCGATGGTGACGCCATGCATGCGGGCCGCGCCCTCGCAGATCTCGTCGATGCGCCGCTTGACCAATTCGCGGTTCGCCGGCGTCGTCGTACGCGTCGTGCCGCCGATATGAGCGTCGCCCGGAATGACGTTGTAGGCGGAGCCCGCATGGAAGAAGCCGACGGTCACGACACCCGAATCGATCGGATCGATGTTGCGCGAGACGATGGTCTGGAGCGCCATGACGATGTTCGCGCCAACCACCATGGGGTCGAGCGTGGAATGCGGATGGGCGGCATGGCCGCCCTTGCCCGTGATGCGGATGTCCCAGCGATCGGCTGCCGCCAGCAACGGCCCGCCCTTGGTGACGATGTGGCCGACCGGGACCCCGGGCTTGTTGTGGATCGCGAACACCGCGTCGCAGGGGAATTTCTCGAACAGCCCGTCCTCGATCATCACCTTGGCGCCGCCGCCGCCCTCTTCGGCCGGCTGGAAGATGAAGTGAACGGCGCCCTCGAAGTTCCGCGTCTCGCTCAGCACCTTCGCCGCGCCCAGCAGCATGGCGGTGTGACCGTCATGGCCGCAGGCATGCATGCGGCCGGGATTGTTCGACCGGTGCGCGAAATCGTTGGCCTCGTCCATCGGCAGGCAGTCCATGTCGGCGCGCAGACCGATCGACTTCAGCGAATTGCCCTTGCGCAGGGTACCCACCAGGCCGGTCTTGCCGAGGCCGCGCGTCACCTCCAGTCCCCATTCCTGCAATTTCGCCGCCACCACATCGGAGGTGCGGTTTTCCTCGAAGGCCAGTTCGGGATGGGCGTGGATGTCGCGGCGGATCGCCGAGATCTCGCCCTGGATTTCGAGTGCGCGCGGCAGGACAGGCATGGGGTACTCCAGTTGGAACCGCAGCCATCTTAGACCAGAGTAGGCGGATGTTGTCTCTCCACGAGATCGAATCGGCTGCCGCCATCGTGCATGGCGCCATGCCGCCCACCGCACAGTATGCGTGGCCCCTGCTCGCCCGGCGCACCGGCAGCGAAACCTGGGTCAAGCACGAGAACCACACGCCGACCGGGGCCTTCAAGGTGCGCGGCGGACTGGTCTTCATGGATCGCCTGAAGCGCAGGTCGCCCGGTACCGGCGGCGTCATCAGCGCAACGCGCGGCAACCATGGCCAGAGCATCGCGCTGGCGGCGGCCCGCAATGGCATCGCCGCCACGATCGTCGTGCCCCATGGCAATTCGGTCGAGAAGAATGCCGCCATGCGCGCCTTCGGGGCGGAGCTGCTCGAGGCCGGGCACGATTTCGATGCGGCCAAGGACACGGCGATGAAACTGGCCGACGAGCGCGGCCTCGTCATGGTGCCGTCGTTCCATCGCGACCTGGTGGCGGGCGTCGCCTCCTACGCGCTCGAACTGTTCCGCGCCGCACCGCCGCTCGACACGGTCTACGTGCCGATCGGCCTGGGCTCCGGCATCTGCGGTACCATCGCGGTGCGCGACGCGCTGGGACTCACGACGAAGATCGTCGGCGTCGTCTCGACCGAGGCACCGGCCTATGCCCTGTCTTTTGCGGCCGGGAAAGTCGTGCCGACCAACAGCGCCGACACCATGGCCGACGGCATGGCCGTGCGCGGCCCGGACGCGCAGGCGCTGGAGGTCATCCTGAAGGGGGCCGACCGCATCGTTCAGGTCAGCGACGCGGAGATCGGCGCCGCGATGCGCGCCTACTACGAGGACACGCACCAGCTCACGGAAGGCGCCGGCGCTGCCGCGCTGGCGGCACTCCTGCAGGAGCGCGAGCGCATGGAAGGCAAGCGTGTCGGCCTGATCCTGAGCGGCGGCAACATCGACCGGCCGCTCTATTTGCGGACGCTCGCAGAAGGCTGAGGCGCCCAGGCGAGATCGCTCTTCACCGCCTGCATGATGAAGGAGGAGCGCGTGCCGCGGACACCGGGCATGCGCAGCAGCGCCTTCATGGCGAACTCGCTGAAGCTCGCGAGATCCGGCGCCAAAACGTGCAGCAAGAAATCCATGTCGCCGGTCACCGCATAGCAGGCCACCACCTCGGGGCGCGCGCGGATGGCCGCTTCGAAGGCCTCGACGGTCTTTTCCGAATGGTCGTCGAGCGTCACCTGCACCATCGCCTGCAGGGCGAGTCCGAGGGCCGGTGGTGAGACCAGAGCGGCGTAGCGCTCGATCACCCCCTCTTCCTCCAGCCGCTTCACCCGGCGCTGGCAGGGCGTAGGCGACAGCCCGACCCGTTCCGCCAAGTCGACCATTGGGAGCCGGCCTTCGGACTGGAGTGCGCTGACAATGCGTCTGTCGATGTCATCCAGCTCGGCCATGGAGGAATTCCCCAAAAAACACCACACTAGTGGACAATATCCCTAGATTGACCCCAATCCAAAGCCAACTTTGCCGGGATTCACCAGCCCGGCGAGACCATATTGAGGGCATGAAAACCGCTCCCCTCGAGAACCTGCGCGGCGACTATGCCGGCATGGCGCCGGACTGGACCGTGCCGCAGCATCTCGATCTCTATTCCGACGAGGAACAGGCGGTGTGGCGGCTGCTGGTCCAGCGCCAGCGCGCCCTTGCCGAGCGATATGCCTGTGCCGAGTTCCTGGCAGGCCTCGACGCGATCGGACTGGGCGACACCATTCCCGATTTCGCGGAGGTCAACGCGCGACTGGAGCCGCTGACCGGCTGGCGTATCGTCGGCGTACCCGGGCTGATCCCGGATGCGGCCTTCTACGACCATCTCGCCCATCGCCGCTTTCCAGTGACCGTGTGGATCCGCAAGCGCGAGGAGATCGACTATCTGGTCGAGCCCGACCTGTTCCACGATTTCTTCGGTCACGTGCCGCTGCTCACCAACCCGGTTTTCGCCGACTACATGCAGGACTATGGCCGGCGCGGCGTCGAAGCCGGCCCCAACGTCCATCTCCTGGCCCGCCTCTACTGGTTCACCGTCGAGTTCGGCCTGATCCGCACCGGGCAGGGGCTGAAGGCCTATGGCGCCGGCATCCTGTCATCCGCCGCCGAAGTGAGGCACGCGATCGAGGGCAAAGGCGTCGAGCGAGTGGCCTTCGATGCGTCGGTCGCGATGAACCGGCCCTACGAGATCGACCGCCTGCAGAACACCTACTTCGTCCTCGACGATTTCCGCCAGCTCATGGACCGGCCGACGGACGTGCCGAAGCATTGAGCGACTTACACATCCCGTCGTCTCGACCGGAGCGCCGTAGGCGCGCAGCGGAGAGACCTTCTCTCCACAATTGCCGGCTTTAGGTCGAGGGAAGGTCTCTCCGCTGCGCCTCGCTGCGCGAGGCTCCGGTCGAGACGACGGATTGTGTGTCTGGGCTAGCCCAACACCACAAGCCCATCGACCGCGACGACACCTTCGCCTTCGCGCTTGATCAGCAGCGGATTGATCTCCGCTTCGGCAATGTCGGCAAATTGCCAGTGCGCCAACGTCGAGAAGGCCGCGATGGTCCTGGCCAGCGCCGCGACATCGCCCTTCGGCAGGTTGCGATAGCCGCGCACGGTCGCCAGCCCCTTCACTTCGGCGATCATCTCCAACGCCTCGCCCTCGTCCACCGGGGCGAGGCGGGTCGAAGCGTCCTTGTAGATCTCGGCCAGCACACCGCCGAGACCGACGGTGACCGTCGGCCCAACCAAGGGATCGCGACGATAGCCCAGGATCACCTCGACGAGCCCGCGCTCCATCTTCTGCACCAGGAAGCCCTGCAGTCTCGCACCGGGCGCGTAGGCCTTCACCCGCTTCTCGATCTCGCGCGCGGCCACCGCGGCGGTCTGACCGTCAGGAATGCCGAGGGCCACGCCGCCCGCTTCGGTTTTGTGGGCAATGTCCGCCGACAGGATCTTCAGCACGACCGGCGAGCCGACTTCGCCGACGGCGGCGGCGATGCGTCGGGCATCCGGCACCGCCATCGACTTTGCCATCGACACGCCCAGTGCCGCGAAGAGGTCGGCGGCGCGGCGTTCATCGAAGCCGGATACCCGCCCCGCTTCCAGCGCATCGAGCGCACCGATCGAAGGCTCGGTGAGAGGCCGCAAGGGTTGCGGCGGCGTCCGCAGAAGGCAGAGCGCCATCGCCTCGGCACAGGACTCGGGATGGCGAAACGCGGGCACGCCCGCCGCCGTCAGCAGCGCCAGCGATTTCTCCGCCGAGGGCGTCAGCGCCACCGCGAAAGGCTTGCCCGATCCGGCGAAGCGCAGCAGCGGCTCGACCGCGAGTTCGGGATTGAATTGCGCCGAGGAGCCGACCACGAAGATCACGGCATCGTTGCCATCGTCGGCCAGCAGCCGCTCGATCGTGCCCGACACGATTTCAGGCTTGGCGCCGGCCAGGGTGAGATCGACCAGCTTGCCGTCGCCGGCCGCGATTCCCAGTGGCTTCAACCATTCCACGAGGTTCTTCGGCGGGCCCACGATGTCGAGACCGGCCATCGCCATGCTGTCGACCACCATGGCCGCGCCGCCGCCCGTCGTGGTCGCCACCGCCACGCGGCGGCCGCCGCTCCGCGACTTTGAGCGGCCGACCAGCAGCGACGGCACATCGATCAGCGATTCGAACATCGAGACGCGGGCGATACCGTGTCGGCGGCAGAAGGCATCGAAGGTCGCATCGGAGCCGGCGATGGCGCCGGTGTGGGACTTCGCGAGCTCCTGGCCGATGTCGGAGCGGCCGAGCTTGTAGGCGATCACCGGCTTGCCGGCCGCGTGCGCCCGCCGGGCCGCGCGCGCCAGCCGGTCGCCGTCACGCAAGGTCTCCATGAAAAGCAGGATCGCCGTTGTCCTGGGATCGTCGACCAGCAGGTCCGTGATCTCGCCGACCGCAAGGTCGACCTCGTTGCCCACGGAGATCAGCCGCGAGAAGCCGATGCCGCGCGCATCGGCGCGCGACAGCAGGGCACCGATCAGGCTGCCGCTCTGGCTCACGACGGCCCAGTTGCCGGCGCGAAGCCTCTCCACGGCAAAGGCGGCATTGGCCGTCAGCGCCACGGCGGGATCGGTGCTCACCGTGCCGATACTGTTGGGACCGACGAGGCGGATGCCGGTCTCGCGCACGACCTTCGCAAGATCGTCCTGCAGCAAGGCGCCGGCGGCGCCCGCATCGGCGAAGCCGCCGGCCAGGATCGACGCCACCTTGACGCCGCGCCGGCCGCAATCGGCCAGCGCCCGCACGGCGGCCGTGCCGTTCAGCAGGATATAGGCGTGGTCGATGTCGCCCGGGATCGCGTCGAGGTCCTTGTAGGCTTTCTCGCCCAGGATTTCGCTGCGCGACGGATTGACGGGCAGGATCTCGCCGGTGAAGCCGTGCCTGCGCAGGAAGCGCTGCGGCCGCGATGTCGTTTTGGTGACATCCGACGAGGCACCGATCAGCGCGACGCGTCGCGGCTCGAAAAGGGCGGAGAACAGGACCTTGGGATCGTTCATGGCCCGAGTATACTCCCCGCATGCTCAACCGCCGCTCCTTCGTCGCCGCGACGCTTGCCGTCGCCGCCACTCCCGCCGCCGCGCAAACCGCGCCGTGGCCCAGCAAGCCCATCAAGCTCGTCGTTCCCTATGCGCCCGGCGGCACCACCGACGTCGTAGCGCGCATGGTGGCCGAGTATCTCGGCCAGAAGCTCGGCCAGAACATCATCGTCGACAACAAGCCCGGCAAGGGCGCGATGGTCGGCA
>NZ_CAMFKM010000033.1 GCF_945957355.1 uncultured Reyranella sp.
GCTCGTCAGGCTCATAACCTGAAGGTCGTAGGTTCAAATCCTGCCCCCGCAACCAGTTTTGAAAGCCGTCCTCGAAAGAGGGCGGCTTTTTGCTGTCCGCGGCGCGCCCCGCCCGCCAGCACACCCTCAGCGGCAGATCAACGGAACCATCGAACGCGTGAACGCACGAAGCTCCCCCCGCTGCAACGACGATGCTTATTTTGGCACCAGTTCAAGCGAGTGAATGACGTTGCCGCCGGCATCGCGGTGGCTGACCGTCATGACGCCCGACTTTCCATCGATCCGCACGTGCCCGAAGTGGCAGGAGCCTTCGAGCGGCGAAAGATCGAAGCGGCCAGGCGGCGGCACCTTCTGGAACACGACCTCGGGGCCGAACGTGCCGTCGAGCGCATTGGGGCCGAAGCCGCCGGCGCAGAGCGGACCTGAAACGAATTCGTAGAAAGGCGTGAAGTCCTGGAAGGCGGCCCGTGCGGGATCGTAGCGGTGGGTGGCGGGATAGTGCACGTCGGCTGTGATCCAGTGCACGTTGCTGATGTTCTCGCGCTTGATGAAAGAGAGCAATCCGGCGATCTCCAGCTCACGCCCGCGCGGCGGCCCATCATCGGCATTGGCCACGGCCTCGAAGCCGGACTTGCGGCGCCAGTCGTCATAAACGACGAGCCCGAGCGGCATGTCGGCCGCGATGATCTTCCATGTGGCCGTTGAGGACTTGAGCGCCTGCTTCAGCCAGTCGACCTGTTCGAGGCCGAGAAAGGCCGTATCCTTGCGCGCCACTTCCTGCCGGTTGGGACCGTTGGGTGCCCGGAAGCTCCGCATGTCGAGGCGGAAGAGGTCGAGGGGCGGCCCGAATGAGAACTTGCGATAGAGCCGCATCGGCCCGTCGAGTCCGTCGGACAGGGGCATGAACTCGCGAAAGGCGCGCTCGGCGTAGCGCGCCAGCAGCCCGACGTCCTTCTCCCGATAGCGCGGATCGGTGTCGAGGCGCTTCTCGCGGTACCAGTTGTCGACGACGTCATGATCGTCCCACAAGGCGATCATCGGGACTTCGGCGTTGAAGCGACGCAGGTTGGCGTCGAGGAAATTGTAGAGATGATTGCCGCGAAAGTCGGCGAGCGTTTCGGCGACCTTCGACTTCGCCTCGGTCGTGAGGTTCTTCCAGATGCGTCCATCCGGCAGTCGCTTCTCGGAAAACAACGGATCGTCGGCATAGATGGTGTCGCCGCAATGGACGAAGAAGTCCGGCGCCAGCGACCGCATCGTCTCGTAGATCGTCATGCCGCCGATATCGGGATTGATGCCCCAGCCCTGTCCGACCGTGTCGGCCGACCACACGAAACTCAGATCGGCTGGTACTCTCGCGGGCGTGCGGAATCGGCCCTGCAACCAGTCGCTCGTAACACTCGTGACGGCGGGATCGGCATAGGCGATGCGATAGAAGATCGTTTGTCCCGGCGGCAGGTCGGCGAGCCGCAGGCGCGACGTGAACCCGGTCGGCTCGAGCGCGAGCGGGCCCTCGATCCGGCGCGCGTCCGTGAATCCCTCTGTCGTTGCATATTCGACGATCATGCGCGCCGGCCGGTCCGCGCGGCTCCACAGGGTCGCGCCGTCGCCCCCGACATCGCCCGACTGCACGCCCTGCATCAGGCGTGGCCGCGCGGCGGCGGCGGTCCGGGCGAACACGCGCGAGGGCAGGGCGGCGAGCGCGCCCGCACCCTGCAGGGCCCGGCGTCTCGAGATGGGGCGCGGTCGTTTCGCCATGGCGCAATCTAGCGCGATCTGCCCCGGCGGGGCATACACGGGCATGGACTGGAACGACGAAGGCATCGTGCTGACGGCACGGTCTCATGGCGAGACCGGCCTCGTCGTGTCGCTACTGACGCGCGATCATGGGCGCCATTCTGGGTTCGTCCCGGGCGGCGTCTCGCGGCGCGCCCGTCCGGTCTGGCAATCCGGCAACGTCGTCGAGGTCTCCTGGCGGGGCCGGCTTCCCGAGCAGCTGGGCAATTATTCGGGCGAACTGCGAGAGGCGCACGCTGCCCGCGCCATGGACAATGTCTCGGAGCTGGCAGGGCTCGCGGCGGCGTGCGCCGTCATCGACGCCGCCCTGCCCGAACGCGAGCCGCACCCGGCGATGTTCGACGGCTTCCGGGCATTCCTGGGGGCGCTCGGCCATCCCGGCTGGCCCACGATCTATGTCCGGCTGGAACTTGGCCTGCTGCAGGAGTTGGGTTTCGGCCTCGATCTCGGGAAATGTGCCGCCACGGGGGCGACCGAGGACCTGGCCTATGTCTCGCCGAAGACGGGCCGTGCCGTCTCCCGCGCGGCCGCCGGTCCCTACAAGGAGAAGCTGCTGCCGCTGCCGGGCTTTCTATCCACCGGCGGGTTGTCCCCGGATGACGAGGCGCTGAGCCAGGGCCTCGATCTGACGGGATTTTTCCTCGAACGGCACGTTTTTTGGCCGCACAACAAGCCCTTGCCTCCCGCACGGTCGAGATTTATGGAATCGCTCCAACGCTAGAATAATCACGGCCGTGGCTTGAACTGCGGCTCTTCCCCTCGTCACGCTGGTCCATGGCAAAGCGCAACAACGTCGTCCAACTGGCCGAAGTGAAGCCGGTGCAATTCGGAGACGCGCTCCGGGAGCGCTATCTGTCGTATGCGCTGTCGACCATCATGTCGCGGTCGCTGCCGGACGTGCGCGACGGGCTGAAGCCCGTGCACCGCCGTTTGATGTACGCGATGCGCCAGCTCCGGCTCGACCCCAACAGCGCCTTCAAGAAGAGCGCCCGCGTCGTCGGCGACGTGATCGGCCAGTATCACCCGCACGGCGACCAGTCGATCTACGATGCGCTGGTACGCCTCGCCCAGGAATTCGCTGCGCGCTATCCGCTGATCGAGGGACAGGGCAACTTCGGCAACATCGACGGCGATAACCCCGCCGCAATGCGTTACACCGAGGCGCGCCTCACCGAGGTGGCCGAGGCGCTGCTGGGTGGCATCGACGAGAATGCCGTCGATTTCCGGCCCAACTACGACGGCTCGACGGAAGAACCGATCGTCCTGCCAGGCGGCTTCCCGAACCTGCTGGCCAATGGTGCGGCCGGCATCGCCGTCGGCATGGCGACCTCGATCCCGCCGCACAATGTCGGCGAGCTCTGCGACGCGCTGCTGCATCTCATCAAGACGCCCAACTCGCGCATCGAGACGCTGGTCGACCTGGTGAAGGGGCCGGATTTCCCGACCGGCGGCATCCTGGTCGAGCCGCGGGAATCCATCGTCGAGGCCTACAGGACCGGTCGCGGCGCGTTCCGTTTGCGCGCCAGATGGGAAGTCGAGCAGCTCCCGCGCGGCCAGTACCGCATCGTCGTCACCGAGATTCCCTATCAGGTCCAGAAGGGAAAGCTGATCGAGCGGATCGCCGAGATCATCAACGCCAAGAAGCTGCCGATCCTCGAGGACGTGCGCGACGAGTCGGCCGACGACGTGCGGATCGTGCTGGAGCCGAAGACCGGCAACGTGCCGGCCGAGCTCCTGATGGAGCAGCTCTTCAAGCTGAGCGATCTCGAGACGCGCTTCCCGCTGAACCTCAATGTCCTCGACAAGGACAACACGCCCCGGGTCATGGACCTGCGCGAGGCGCTGCAGGCCTTCCTCGACCATCGCCGTGAGGTGCTGGTGCGCCGTTCGACCTTCCGGCTGGCCGCGATCGAACGGCGCCTGGAGATCCTCGACGGCTACCTGATCGCCTATCTGAACCTCGACAAGCTGATCAAGATCATCCGCGAGGAGGACGAGCCCAAGCCCAAGATGATCAAGGCTTTCGGGCTCACCGACCTGCAGGCCGAGGCGATCCTGAACATGCGCCTGCGCGCGTTGCGCCGGCTCGAGGAATTCGAGATCCGCGGCGAGCACAAGAAGCTCAGCGCCGAGCGCAAGGACCTCAAGGCACTCCTGAAGGACGAGGGGCTCCAGTGGGAGGCCATCGCCAACGAAGTTCGCGAGACCAAGAAGAAGTTCGGCGGCAAGACCGAGCTCGGCCGCCGCCGCACCGAGCTGGCCGACGCGCCCGCCGAGATCGAGCATGCGATCGAGGACTTCGTCGAGCGCGAGCCGGTTACCGTCATCCTGTCCGAGAAGGGCTGGATCCGCGCGGCCAAGGGCCATCTCGACGACAAGGCAGCCGGAGAACTGAAATACAAGGAAGGCGATACGGCGCGCTTCGCCATCCATGCCCAGTCGACCGACAAGATCCTGCTGTTCGGGACCAACGGGCGTTTCTACACGGTGGGCTGTGATCGCCTGCCGAGCGCTCGCGGGCATGGTGAGCCGATCCGCCTCATGATCGAGCTGGGCAACGACCAGGACATCGTCCAACTCGAAGTCCTGAAGGGCGGTCGGAAGTTCCTCGTGGCGTCCGATGCCGGGCGTGGCTTCGTCGTGCCGGAGGACGAGGTCGTGGCCCAGACCAAGAACGGCAAGGGTGTTCTGACGCTCGCCGACAAGGAGAGGGCGCAGGCCTTCTCGGTCGTGCCGGAAGGCGCGAACTCCATCGCCGTGCTGAGCGAAGGGCGCAAGCTCCTGATCTTCCCCCTCGATCAGGTGCCGGAAATGGGCCGCGGTCGTGGCGTGCTGCTGCAGAAGTCGAAGGGCGACCAGCTGTCGGATGCGCAGGCCTTCGTCCTTTCGGAAGGGTTGCCGTGGGGCAATCGGACCATTCCGGCGGCGGAGCTGAAGTTCTGGCGGGGCGAGCGCGCCCAGGCGGGACGCATGCCGGAGAAGGGCTGGCCACGGGCCAAACGCTTCAAGGATTGAGAATGGACCTGACGCTGATCTGGAAGGCGCTGCTGATCGGCGTTGTCGAGGGTCTTACCGAGTTCCTGCCCGTCTCGTCGACGGGCCACATCATCCTTGCCGAGGAACTGCTCGACTTCCAGGGGCCGCCGGGCAAGGTCTTCGAGATCGTGATCCAGCTCGGGGCGATCCTCGCCGTTTGCCTACTCTATCGGGCCAAGATCTGGACGACCGCAATGGGCGTGCTGGAACGCGAGAAGCGCGCGACGCGCTTCGCGCTCGCCATTCTGGTGGCTTTTCTGCCGGCCGTGATCATCGGGGTGGCGGCTCATAAGTACATCAAGTCAGTGTTGTTCAGCCCATGGGTCGTAGCCATCGCCCTCATCGTGGGTGGCATCGCCATCCTCGTGATCGAGCGGTTGGCGCAGCGGCCCCGAATCAAGAGCCTGGACGATATCGACCTCAAGACCGCGCTCTACATCGGCCTCTGTCAGTGCGTGGCGATGATCCCGGGCGTGTCCCGCTCGGGTTCTACGATCATGGGCGCGCGTATTTTTCGCGTGGATCGTGCGACGGCGGCCGAGTTTTCGTTCTTCCTCGCGATGCCCACCATGCTGGGCGCAACCGTCTACGATCTCTACAAGAACTGGTCGACGCTGAGCTGGGATCATGGCGGCGTGATCGCCTTGGGATTCGTGGCCGCCTTCGTCGCGGCCCTCCTGGTCGTTCGGGCGTTCGTCGCATTCATCAGCCGCCACGGCTTCACCGTTTTTGCCTGGTACCGCATTGCAGTGGGCGCATTGGCGCTTGTCTTATTGCTCATGCGTTGAAGCTTCCGCCCCATGTCTTGCGCGTGTCATAAGCCGCGCAAATCAGTCGGCACTCCGTGCCGATCTGCAACACGAGCTGGAGACCTGGTTTTATGCAACGTCGTAAGTTCATCCGCACGGCCGGCATTGGCACCGCTGCGGTTGCCGCCACCGGCACGCTGGCCGCGCCGGCCATCGCGCAGTCCGCTCCGGAGCTGAAGTGGCGCATGGCGTCGAGCTTTCCGAAGTCCCTGGACACGATCTTCGGTTCGGGCGAGCTTTTCACGAAGTACGTCTCCGACGCCACCGATGGCAAGTTCCAGATTCGCCTGTTCGCCGCGGGTGAAATCGTTCCCGGCCTGCAGGTCGCCGACGCCGTTCAGAACGGCACCGTCGAGATGGGCCACACCGCGTCGTACTACTATGTCGGCAAGGACCTCACCTTCGCGCTGGACTGCGCCGTACCGTTCGGCCTCAACGCGCGCCAGCAGGATGCGTGGTGGAACTGGGGCGGCGGGCGCCAGGCGATGAACGAGTTCTTCAAGGATTACAACATCCACTCGATCCCGTGCGGCAATACCGGCGCCCAGATGGGCGGCTGGTTCCGCAAGGAGATCAAGAACGTTGACGACCTCAAGGGCCTGAAGTTCCGCGTCAGCGGCTTCGCCGGCGAGGTGCTCACCAAGCTCGGCGTGGTGCCGCAGCAGATCGCCGGCGGCGACATCTACCCGGCGCTGGAGAAGGGAACGATCGACGCGGCGGAGTGGGTCGGTCCGTACGACGACCAGAAGCTCGGCTTCAACAAGGTCGCACCCTATTATTACTATCCTGGCTGGTGGGAAGCCGGCCCGCAGCTCTCTGCCTATGTGAACCTGGCCAAGTGGGCCGAGCTGCCGAAGTCGTACCAGGCCATCGTCGAGGCGGCTGCCGCCAAGGCTCACACCTCGATGCTGTCGAAGTACGATGCCCAGAACCCGAAGGCGGTTCGCGAGCTGGTCGGCGCCGGCACCAAGCTGCTGCCGTTCTCGCCGCAGGTCCTCGAGGCCTGCTACAATGCAACGAACGACCTCTTCGCTCAGCTCAACGAGAAGAACCCGAAGTGGAAGAAGATCTTCGAATCGTGGAAGCCCTTCCGCGCCGAGGAGGTCCTGTGGTTCCGCGTCGCCGAGAACACGATGGACAATTTCATGGCGCGCCAGTCGGCGGCCAACAAGCTTTAGGCTTCACCGCTTTGAAACCCGGAAAACCCCGCTTCGGCGGGGTTTTCTTTGTCTGCATGCTCCCCGCACCTGCTTTTCATCGGCGTTGCGCCATGCGATAACCCGCACCATCAAGAATTGGTTCGCGTGGCAGAAAACACGTGTTCGGAAAGCAAGAAACTTAGGGAGATATGCCAAATGCAACGTCGCAAATTCATGCGCACAGCCGGTGTCGGCGGTGCGACGGTCGCCACTGCGGGCGTCCTGGCCGCCCCGGCGGTCGCCCAGTCGATGCCCGAGGTGAAGTGGCGCATGGCGTCGAGCTTCCCCAAGTCGCTCGATACGATCTACGGCGCCGGCGAATTTTTCGCCAAGCGCGTCGCGGCGCTCACTGACAACAAGTTCCAGATCCGCGTCTTTGCGGCGGGCGAGATCGTTCCCGGCCTGCAGGTCGTCGACGCCGTTCAGAACGAAACGGTCGAGTGCGGCCATACGGCAGCCTACTACTATGTCGGCAAGGATCCGACCTTCGCCTTCGACACGGCGCTGCCGTTCGGCCTCAACACCCGCCAGCACAATGCCTGGGTTTATTTCGGCGGCGGCCTCGAGCTGATGCGCGAGTTCTACAAGGAGTACAAGCTGATCTCCTTCCTGATGAGCCATACCGGTGCCCAGATGGGCGGCTGGTGGCGCAAGGAGATCAAGACGCCCGAGGACATGAATGGTGTGAAGATGCGCATCGGCGGCTTCGCCGGCCAGGTGATGGCGAAGCTTGGCGTGGTGCCGCAGCAGATCGCCGGCGGCGACATCTACCCGGCGCTGGAGAAGGGAACGATCGACGCGGCGGAGTGGGTCGGTCCGTACGACGACCAGAAGCTCGGCTTCAACAAGGTTGCGCCTTACTATTACTATCCCGGCTGGTGGGAAGGCTGCGCGGCCCTCTCGCTCTACTGCGGCGAGAAGGCGTTCGCGGCCTTGCCGCCGATGTACAAGGAGGCGATCGCCGTGGCCTCCGGTGACACGGTGAGCTGGTCGGTCGCTAAGTACGATGCCCAGAACCCGCGCGCTCTTCGCGAGCTGGTGGCAGCCGGCACGAAGTTCCTGCCGTTCCCGCAGTCGGTAATGGAGGCGTGCTTCAACGCCGCCAACGAACTCTATGCCGAGACCATCTCCAAGAACCCGAAGTTCAAGAAGGTCTACGATTCCTGGAAGCCCTTCCGGAATGAAGAAGTTCTCTGGTTCCGTGTGGCGGAGAACACGTTCGACAACTTCATGGCGCGCCAGTCGGCCGCCAACAAACTCTAGAACCAGCCGGTCCTACCGGTCGAAAAGCCCCGCACCAGCGGGGCTTTTTTAATGCCCGATGCCGTCTGCCCACCGTCGAACATTGCATATTTTTAAGGAATTTCCGGTAGGCGGGCGCTTTCCAAACCCATTTTCGCATGCCAGTGTTGCAGTGCTGAAGGGGGCCATGAAGGCAACCACGGGAGGAATAGAAACATGCAGCGCAGGAAGTTTATCAGGACGGCAGGCATTGGTGCCGCAGGTGTTGCCGCGGCAACCACGGTTGCCGCACCAGCCATTGCCCAGAGCATGCCGGAAGTGAAGTGGCGTCTGACGTCCAGCTTCCCCAAGTCGCTCGATACGCTCTACGGCGGCTCCGAGCTGTTCGCCAAGATCGTCGGCGAGATGTCGGACGGCAAGTTCCAGATCCGTCCCTTCGCCGCCGGTGAAATCGTCCCCGGGCTGCAGGTTGCCGACGCGGTACAGAACGGCACGGTCGAGGCTGGACAGACGGCGGCCTACTACTATTTCGGCAAGCATCCGAACTTCGTGTTCGAGACCGGCCTGCCGTTCTCGATGAACCAGCGTCAGTACTATGCGTGGCTGGAATTCGGCGGCGGCCACGAACTGATCAACGACTTCTACAAGGAGTACAATTTCCGCTCCCTGACCTTTGGCGGCACCGGCTGCCAGATGGGCGGCTGGTTCCGCAAGGAAATCAAGTCGATGGACGACATGAAGGGCCTCAAGTTCCGCGTCGGCGGCTTCGCCGGCCTGATCCTGACGCGCCTCGGCGTGGTGCCGCAGCAGATCGCGGGTGGCGATATCTATCCGGCGCTCGAGAAGGGCACGATCGACGCCTGCGAGTGGGTCGGTCCCTACGACGACGAGAAGCTCGGCTTCAACAAGGTCGCGAAGTACTACTACTATCCCGGCTGGTGGGAAGGCGCGTCGGTTGGCTCGCTCTACATCAACAACGACGCGTGGGCGAAGCTGCCGAAACCCTACCAGGCGATGGTCGAGGCCGCGGCTGGCCGGGTCACCTCCTGGATGGTGCCCAAGTACGACGCGGGAAATCCGCCCGCCCTGCGCCGCCTCGTGGCGGCCGGGACCGAACTGCGGCCGTTCCCGCGCGCCGTCCTCGAGCCGTGCTTCCTCGAAGCGTACAAGTACTACGATGAACTCTCGGCCAAGGATCCGAAGTTCAAGAAGATCTACGACAACATGAAGGCCTTCCGCGCCGACGAGAACCTGTGGTTCCGCGTTGCCGAGAACACCTTCGACAATTTCAACTTCTCGATGTCGGCCCAAGGCCGCTAAACGGAAGCGCCTGACAGAAGAAGCCCCGCCGATAGGCGGGGCTTTTTTGTTGCCCTTGCGACGGGAAGGGCTCGCGGCTCTATCCCGATCCTGTCCAGGGCGACCTTTGTGGACGGCTGCCCTATTTGGGCGGCGCCCCGAAGACCGGCGGCGCGACATCGTCCGTCGGAGGTGCCTGGATGTCGATCGTCACCTTGCTGGGATCGATCCCGCTCGGGTCGTCAAGGAAGTAGGTCACCGATTGCGGGACGGCGATCACGATCGCCACCATGATGAGCTGCAGAAGCACCCAGGGGATCGAACCCCAGTAGATGTCCGAACTCTTCACCTCCTTGGGCGCCACGCTGCGCAGGTAGAAGAGCGCGAAGCCGAAGGGCGGGTGCATGAAGGACGTCTGCATGTTCACGCAGAGCATGACGCCGAACCAGATGAGAGCCGCCTCCGGGCCCACCACCGGTGCCAGCAGCTTCTGCGCCACCGGCGCCAGCATCGGGATGATGATGAAGGCGATCTCGAAGAAGTCGAGAAAGAAGGCCAGGAAGAAGACGAACAAGTTGACGACGATCAGGAATCCCCAGACGCCGCCAGGCAGGTTCGACATCAGGTGTTCGACCCACTGGTTGCCGTCGACTCCCTGGAAGCTGATCGAGAAGCAGGTCGCGCCGACCAGGATGAAGGCCACCATCGCCGTGATGCGCATCGTCGCCTGGAAGGCCTGCACGATCAGGTCCCGCAGGTCCTTCACCTGCCACGCCCGCCAGCACAGCCAGATGATTGCGGCGAACATCACGGTGAAGGCCACCTTGAAGGGCATCGACTTGAACGCGACCATGCCGATCAGGGCGCCGATGATGGCGGCCGCGCAGCCGCCGAAGAACGCGATGCGGTCGAACCGGGTGAGCGGCGCGTTGCGCACCACCGCCAGCACGATCGCGCCGATCGTTCCCATTGCTCCCGCCTCGGTGGGAGTAGCCAGCCCCATCATGATGGTGCCGAGCACCAGGAAAATGAGCACCGCGGCGGGGATGATGCCCCAGGCGCACTTGACCAGCAGCGCTTTGCCGAACAGCGTCCGCGGCACCGGTGGCAGAGCCTCCGGCTTAACGAGCGTCAGGTAGAAGGTGTAGCCGGCAAACAACGCGATCTGCAGCAGGGACGGCCCCCAGGCGCCGAGATACATGTCGCCGACGGACTTGCCGAGCTGGTCGGCCAGCACGATCAGCACCAGCGAAGGCGGCACGAGCTGCGTGATCGTGCCGGACGCGGCCAGCACGCCGGTCGCGTAGCGCATGTCGTACTTGTAGCGCATCATCACCGGCAGGGTGATCAGCGCCATGGCGATGACCTGTGCAGCCACCGTGCCGGTGATCGCGCCGAGGATGAAGCCCACGATGATGGTCGAATAGCCCAGCCCGCCCTTGATGGGGCCGAAGAGCTGGCCCATCGATTCGAGCATGTCCTCCGCCAGCCCGCATTTCTCCAGGATGGCACCCATGAAGGTGAAGAAGGGAATGGCGAGCAGCAGCTCGTTCGACAGGATGCTCCCGAACACGCGGCCCGGGATGGCCTGCATGAAGGCCATCGTGAAGTAGCCCATCTCGATCGACAGGAACCCGAAGAAGAAGCCCACCGCGCAGAGCGAAAAGGCGACCGGGTAGCCGATGATCATGAACACGACGAGGCCGCCGAACATCAGCGGCGGCATGTACTCGAGAGGGATCATTGCGTGGGCCTCTCGTAGTGGGCTTCGAGGCTGTCAACGGCATATCCGTTGAGGAAGGCCACACGCTTGATGAGTTCGGAGACGCCCTGAAGGGCGACCAGGGCAAAGCCTACGGGCAGCACCAGCTTGATCGGCCAGCGCAGCAGACCGCCGGCGTTCGAGGAGTGCTCGTAGACGTTGAACGACTGCATGAAGAAGGGCCAGCTGAGCCAGGCCAGGATGGTGCAGGTCGGCAGGAGGAAGATCAGCGTGCCGAGAATGTCGACCCAGAGCTGCCCGCGGCGGCTCAGCGTCATGTAGAAGAGGTCGACCCGGACGTGCTCGTTGCGCTTCATCGTATAGGAAGCGCCCAGCATCACGATCACGGCGAACATGTACCACTGGATCTCGAGCCAGGCGTTCGAGCTCGTGTCGTAGGCGTAGCGCACCATGGCGTTGCCGGCGCTGACCACGCAGGCCAGAAGCACAAGCCAGTTGCAGATGTTTCCTATCTTTTCATTTAACGCGTCGATCAGCGCGCTGAACGCCAGCAATGAGCGCATCCCGTCTCCCCTACAGCGAGTTTCTTATTTTGGCTGACCATCCGTTCTTTTCGACGGATAGGCTTTCTTAGCTTGGTCCGCTGCGCGATGCCATAGCTTGCATCTGTCCGCAATGCGGACGAGGTGCGTCAAGACGCGCCACGGCCGCTATACTGCCTATGTCGCGGGCAACTCCATCCATCCTTCCGGACCGAAGAATTCCAGCGGCTTGAAGGAGCGCTTGTAGGCCATCTTGGTGGACTCGGCGATCCAGTAGCCGAGATAGACATAGGGCAGGCCCCGCTTGGCGGCGGCACCGGCCAGCCACAGGATCATGTGCGTGCCCAGTCCGCGACGAGGATCCTGAGGATCGAAGAAACTATAGACCGCCGACACGCCGCTCGACAGCCAGTCCACGAGGCACGCGCCGACCAGACGGCCATCGGCCGAATCGTCCCGGAACTCGATGATCGCCGTCTCGACCGGGCTTTCCTCGACCATGGCGCGGTAGTCGTCGAAATCCATGTCGGCCATGTCGCCGTCCCGGTGGCGCGTCAGGACGTAGCGCGAAAACAGCGAGAACTGCTCGCCGGTCGCGAGGGCCTGCGTTTCGCTCGCGTGGACATGGTCGTTGCGGCGCAGGATCCGGCGCTGCGCCCGGCTGGGCTCGAAGTCCCGCACGCGGATGCGAACCGGCACACAGGCTCTGCAACCGTCGCACAGCGGCTTGTAGACGAAGTGATGCGAGCGGCGGAAGCCGGCGTCGGTCAGCGTGTCGTGCTGGGAGATGGCATCGGGCCCGCTCAGCTCGGTGACGAGCTTGGTCTCCAGGCGATGCGGCAGGTACGGGCAGCGCATCGCCGGCGTCGTGCGGAAGAACCGAAGGGACTGGATGTTCTGGCGGATGAACATGTGTTTACGATTGTGAGTGTACCCCTCGGGCGGGCGAAGGAAAGCGCCAGTTCTTCCGCCAAAGGTCGATGAAGGCCCTTCGGTCAGGCGCCCGGACCGCCCCGGACCAGCCGACGAAACGGCACCAGGGCCAATCGCACCAGCTTCGGCAGGAGCCAGATGAGAAGGATCACGAACAATGCCAGCAGGCACAGAAAAGTGATCGGATGCGCGATCGCCAGCGCCAGCCCGCCCAGGACCGTAACGTCCTCGCCGAGGGAGGCGACTATATTGGTGAACGGTTCCGGCGAGCTGTTGATCAGCGCGCGCGAGCCGGTCTTGGCGATGTGCGTCCCGGCCGCGAGCGTTCCGCCCAGCAGGCCGGCGATGACCGAGACTTCCGGGCTGAGGCCGCCGGCTGCGCCATAGGCCAGCAGTACGCCGGCGGGTATGCGCACGAAGGTCTGCAGTACGTCGTTGATGCTGTCGATGTAGGGAATCTTGTCCGCAAGGAAATTGAGTGCGAACAGGACAGCCGCCACGGCGATCACCCAGGGCGATTCCAGCACCTGAAGATCGTGCGGCAGGGTCACGAAGCCCAGGCGTTGCGCCAGGCCCAGGACCAGGATCGCGGCGTAGGTATTCAAGCCGCTGGCCCAGCCGGCCGCCAAGGCGACGGCGATGGCGGTGAGGGTTTCGGCGCTCATGCGGTCGGGGCTAGAGGGCGCGCCGCGCCTTGAACGCGGTGGCGAGCGTCCCGTCGTCGAGCCAGTCGAGTTCGCCGCCCACCGGCACGCCATGCGCCAGCCGGGTCAGCGGCACGTCGTGCTCGGCCAGCCGTTCGGCCAGGTAATGCGCCGTCGTCTGGCCGTCGACGGTGGCATTGGTCGCCATGATCACCTCGCGGATGCCGCCCGCGGCGACCCGCTTCACGAGGTTGGCGATGTTGAGCTCCTCCGGACCTATCCCGTCGAGCGCCGACAGGGAGCCGCCCAGCACATGGTAGCGGCCCGAGAAGATGCGGCCGCGCTCCATGGCCCACAGGTCGCCGACATCCTCGACGACGCAGATCAGGCCGGCGTCGCGGCGAGGATCGGCGCAGATCGAACAGGGGTCGATCGTGTCGAGGTTGCCGCAGACGCCGCAGGCGCGGATGGCGCGCGCCGCATCCGCCAGGGCCGCTCCCAGCGGCTGCATCAGTGTCTCGCGCTTCTTCAGGAGATGCAGCGCCACGCGGCGCGCCGAGCGCGGTCCCAGCCCCGGCAGTCGGCCGAGGAGCTGGATCAGCCGCTCGATCTCCGGGCCGTTCATCGCGGTCGCTTCCTAGAGCTTGAAGCCCGGCGGCAGCGGCAGGCCGCCGGTGATGTCGCGCATATGCTCCTGCACGGTCTGCTCGACCTTGGCGCGGGCGTCGTTGGCGGCCGCCACGATCAGGTCCTCGACCACGCCCTTGTCCTCGGGCTTGAAGAGCGAGGCGTCGATCTCGATCCGGCGGGTCTCGTTCTTGCCGTTGACCGTCACCTTCACCAGGCCTGCGCCCGACGAGCCGACGATCTCGAGGCGCTCGAGCGCCGCCTGCAGCTCCTGCATCTTCTGCTGCATCTGCTGGGCCTGCTGCATCAGGCCGCCAAGGTCCTTGAGCTTGTCGAACATCAGTACTCGCTTTCGGGAATGTCGTCGTCGGCCGGGTATTCTTCGGCGGGGGGTGGTTCTTCGGCAGTGAAATCGCCGAGACCGGAGAGCATGGAAGTTTGCTCGCCCTTGCGCCGCACCGAGTCGAGCTTGGCGCCGGGAAATGTTTTCAAGATGGCCAGCACCAGCTCGTTGTTCTCGGCCGAGCTGCGCAGGTCGTCGGCCTTGGCCACCTTTTGCTGGGTGAGCGTCGGCTTGCCCTCGGCACTGGAGACGGAGGCGATCCAGCGGCGGCCGGTCCATTGGCTCAGCAGTTCGCTGAGGCGCGGCGCGAGGTCGGCCGGGGCCTTGGGCTCCGGCCGGAATTCGATCAGACCAGGCTCGCAACGCACCTCGTGCACATGGTGCATCAGGCTGTGCACCAGCCGCGGCTCGCGGCGGGTTTCGAACAGCGCCACGACCTCGGTGAAATTCCGCGGTGCCGGCAGCGCCGGCTGGGCGGCGACCGCCGTCACGGGCTGGGTCGCCAGGCGAGCGGCCGCACCACCGCCGCCGCCATTGCCGCGCGGCGCAACGGGAGCGGGCGCGCCAGCCGGGACGCCGCCGCCGTTCTGCAGCGCCTTGATCGCGTCGGCGGGCGAGGGGAGGTCGGCGACGTAGCACAGCCGGATCAGCGCCATCTCGGCCGCACGCAGGGGCGAGGGCGCGGCGAGCGTCTCCTGCAGGCCCTTGAGCAGCAGCGTCCAGGCCCGCGTGAGCGACGCCATGGAGAGCTTGCCCGCCATGGCCAGTCCTTGGGTACGCTCGCTGTCGGCCGTCGAGGCCGCGGCGTCGGGCGCCACCTTCAGGCGCGTCACCCAGTGCGTGAGTTCCAGCAGGTCCTGCAGCACGACCACCGGGTCGGCGCCGGAATCGTGCATCTCGCCCAGCGCCGCGACCACGGCGGGCGCATCGCCGCGCATGACCCTCTCGAAGAGTTCGAGGACCCGGCTGCGATCGGCCAGACCCAGCATGTCGCGGACCTGCGCGGCATCGACCACGCCCCCGCCATGGGCAATCGCCTGGTCGAGCATGGAAAGGCCGTCGCGTACCGATCCGTCGGCGGCGCGCCCCAGCAGGACCAGCGCTTCGGGTGAGATCTCGACCTTCTCGGCTTGCGCGATCCTGCCGAAATGCTCGACCAGCGTTTCCTGCGGCACGCGCTTCAGGTCGAAGCGCTGGCAGCGTGAGAGCACCGTTACCGGGACCTTGCGGATCTCGGTGGTGGCGAACAGGAACTTCACATGCGGCGGCGGCTCTTCCAGCGTCTTCAGCAACGCGTTGAAGGCCTTCTCCGACAGCATGTGCACTTCGTCGATGATGTAGACCTTGTAGCGCGCGGAGACCGGGCGGTAGCGTACGCCCTCGATCAGCTCGCGCACGTCGTCGATGCCGGTGCGGGAGGCCGCGTCCATCTCTATCACGTCGACATGGCGGTCCTCGGTGATCGCCTTGCAGTTGTCGCAGACGCCGCAGGGATCGACCGTCGGACCGCCGGTGCCGTCCGGCCCGACGCAGTTCAGCGCGCGGGCGATGATGCGGGCGGTGGTCGTCTTGCCGACGCCGCGCACGCCGGTGAGCATGAAGGCATGGGCGATGCGGCCGGTGGCGATGGCGTTGCGCAGGGTGCGCACCATCGCCTCCTGGCCGACCAGGGTCGTGAAATCGACGGGACGGTATTTGCGGGCAAGGACGCGATAGGGGGTTGCCGGATCTTCCGGACCCTTGGTGGCCTGCGCCATGGCGATCACCCGCTATTCTGCGCCGTGGCCCCTCTGAGGCCCGGCGGTCATCGCGCCCGGGCCGCCCGCCCTCCGCGGCGGCGCGCGCAGGGGAACGGGTGAGAGACCGGCATGACCCGAAGCGAATTCGTTACGGCTGCTTCCTTCCGGATCTGACCGGGTTGGCGACTGCTCCGCCCACACCGGCCCCTCGAGGCGGTTATATCAGGAGTCCGGCCGCCCGGCGCAAGGGCCGAATGAAGCTGATGTGAACGGCCTGCGAAAATGTCCGCAAGCGATTGATTTCAAAGAATTATGCACGCTGCCCGCGATCGGAGGGCCGCTCCAGCCCGAGATGGTCGCGCAAGGTCGTGCCGGTGTAGTCGCCCCGGAACAGGCCGCGCTCCTGCAGGATCGGCACGACGCCTCGAGCGAACGCGTCGAACTGTCCGGGGAAGAACGGCGGCATCACGTTGAAGCCGTCGGCGCCGCCTTCGCGGAACCAGCGCTCTAGCACGTCGGCGATTTGAACGGGCGTTCCGATCGGCAGCAAGTGACCGCGCGCCGCGGCGACGCGATGGAAGAGCTGGCGCAGGGTCAGATTCTCGCGCCGTGCCATCTGGATCAGCAGCGCCGCCCGGCTCTTGAGATGCTCGGTCTCCGGTACGTCCGGCACCGGACCGTCAAGTGGATGGACGGACATGTCTGCCCCCAGCCGCTCCGACAGGACGGTGAAGGCCTGCGCGGTGTCGATGTTGCGGTTTAGCTCGGCGAAAACCGCCTGTGCCTCGCGCTCGGTCCGGCCGACGATCGGCATCACGCCCGGCATGACGAGGACGGCGCCGGCGGGTCGCCCCTGGGCCACGGCCTGGGCCTTCAGGGCACGGTAGAAGCCTTGCGCTTCGGCGAGGTCGTTCTGCGCGGTGAACACAACGTCGGCGATGCGCGCCGCCAGCGCCTGCCCGGGACCGGAGGAGCCGGCCTGGATCAGCACGGGATGGCCCTGCGGCGGCCGCGGCACGTTCAGCGCGCCCTGGATCGAGAAATACTTCCCCTCGAAGGCCGGTACATGGAGGCTGCCCGGCCGCACGAACAGACCCGCTTCCTTGTCGACAATGAAGGCGTCGTCGTCCCAGCTGTCCCACAGCAGGCGACAGGCCTCGACGAACTCCTCGGCCATCGCATAGCGTTCGGCATGCGGTGGATGCGAACGGCCGAACACCGCGCTCGACTTGGCGTAGGCGGTGGTGACCACGTTCCAGCCTGCCCGCCCGCCGGACAGATGGTCGAGCGAGGCGAAGCCGCGGGCCACGTGATAGGGCTCGGCATAGGTCGTCGAGGCCGTCGCCGCGAGGCCCAGCCGCGTTGTGCCCATCGCGAGCCCGGAGAGGAGGCCGAGTGGCTCGAACTTGCCGATGGTTGACGGGTGCTCGTCGTAACCGGTGGCGAAGCCGTCGCCCAGGAAGAACATGTCGAACCGGGCCGCCTCGGCGGTGGCCGCGATGTGCTGCATCAGCACCAAGTTCGGCGTGCGCGCGTCGGCGTCGGGATGGCGCCAGCCGCCGACATGATGGCCGGGCGTCTGCACGAAGACGCCGAGGCGCATCTGGCGAGCCGGTAGAACCATTAAGACGAGGAAAGTGTGGCCTGTCCCACAGGGCCGGGCGCTTCCACGGCAAAGTCCACGGTGACGCTGCCGGCCTTCTCGAAGGCCAACGTGACCGGCAGTCTTGCGCCTGCGGCCAAGGGAGCGGTCAGGCCCCCCAGCAACAGGTGATAGCCGCGCGGCTTGAAGACCTGCTGGTTGGCCGGCGGGATGACGATACCCTCCGCCGCCTTCCGCATCTCCAGGACCGGCCCCTTGACCCGGATGGCTTGGATATCGACCGAGCCGGCAGCGGCGCAGGTCGCGGACACGAGGCGATCGGATTCGCCTTCGTTGATCACGGTCATGTAGCCGCCGGCGACGCCAGGTTCGGTCGAGGACGAGCGGGCCCAAGGCTTGACGATCTGCAGCGGACCGAGGGTGGCGGCCGGAACTTCCTTTGGCTCAGAACGACGAAGCCACTTCAGCAAAATCCATCCTCCGCTGCGCCTTCAGTGCGCGAAATAGTGCATGCCGCCATCCACCGGAATGACCGCGCCCGTGATGTAGCGCGCGGCCGGAGAGGCCAGGAAGGCGACGAGATGTGCCACATCCTCCGGCTCGCCGAAATAGCCGATGGGGATGTTTCGCTCGATGAAGCTGCGCCGGTCCTCCTCGGTCGGATGCAGTTTTTGCAGGATCTGCTCGCTGTTGATGCGCCCCGGCTGAATCGTGTTCACGGTCACGTCGTCGGCCGCGACGTCGCACGACAGGCCCTTCGCCCATAGGTGCAACGCGGCCTTGGCGGCGATGGCGGCGTTGAGGCTCCGGGGCTCCATGGAGCCGCTGATATTGACGATCCGGCCCCATTTACGGGCCCGCATCGCCGGCAGCACGGCCTTGGTCAGCAGCCGCGCCGCCGTGAAGTTGAGCGCGAAGGCCTCCTCCCAGACGTCCTCGCCGGCGTCCGGCCCGGTCGGCCGCGAGCCGCCGGCGCAGTTCACCAGGATGTCGACCGGGCCGAGCAACTTGTTCGCGTCGGTCGCGATACGCGCGAGATCGTCCCGGTCGGTGATGTCGCCCGCGATCGCGGTCACGCCGTCGAGGCGCTCGATCTTCTCGACCCGTCGCGCGGTGGCGACCACACGCGCGCCCTGCTGCGCCAGAAGCCTGACGACCCCGGCGCCGATGCCGGAGCTTGCGCCGGACACGAGGCAGGTCCGGTCCCTGAGCTGATAATCCATCGCGCCTTGATGGCGGAGAACGCAGGCCCTGCCAATAGAGGCGTCAGCCGCCGCGTGCCTTGGCGGTCGCGGCCTGGTCGATGATGCCCTTGGCCGAGACCACCACGCCATAGTCCCTGAGCGCCGTCTCGACGGAGATCACGCCATCGAGCACGTCGTCGGCCACGTCGGCCGGATCGCGTTCCAGCGGGTTGCCGTAGCCGCCGCCGGCCGGGCCGTAGCAGACGAAGCGGCCATCCTTGCCGACGTGCATGTACGGCACCTTTGAAGGCAGCGCCCGGTCGGGCTGGCCAGGGACCATCAGGTCGAGCCTGGCCGGCATGCCCTCGCTGCCACCCAGGAAGCCCCAGGGCCGGTAGCGATGGCCTTCGCCCTCGACCGAGGCGCCGCCATCGCCGAGGAACGTGAACTCGCGGACCGAGCCCAGGCCGCCGCGCCACTTGCCGGCGCCGGCCACATCCTCGCGCAATTCGTAGCGCAGCACGCGCAGCGGCAGATGGGTCTCGATGTCCTCGATCGGGTTGTTGCGCGTGTTGGCATAGAGCGTGTCGACGGCGTCCATGCCGTCCTTGCCGAAGCGTCCGCCATAGGAACCCTCGAAGATCTCCATGTGCACCCAGTGGGTCTCGTCCTTGAGGCCGGAGAAGGCGATGACCTTGAGGTTGCCGATGCCGGCCGACACATTGCCCGGCATGGCCTGCGACAGCGCCTTCATCACCGTGTCGGCGAGCTGGTTTCCGGGACAGAAGCGCGCGATGGTCGGGGCGGGGAAGGTCGGGTTGGCCAGGCACCCCTTGGGGGCGACGATGGTGATCGGCCGGATCAGGCCCGCATTCACCGGGATGTGTCCGTGCACCTCGGTATCGAGCAGCACCGAGCGGATGGTGAGCCAGATCGCGATGTCGGCTGTGCCTTCCAGCGGCATGTTGATCGGCCGGTCGGGCACCTGCGGCGCCGTGCCGGTCAGGTCGACCACCAGGGAATCGTCCTTCTTGGTGATGGTGACGACGATCGGCAGTTCCTTCTTGTTGGGATCGTCGCTGTCGAGATAGCCGTCGATCGCCGTCTCGGCGCGATAGACGCCGTCGGGCAGCTTCGCGATCGCCTGCCGCATCAGGCGTTCGGCGTGGTCCATCAGCGCGCCGCAGGCCTGCTCGAAGGTCTCCAGACCATAGCGCTCGACCAGCTCGACCATGCGCTCTGCGCCGATGCGGGCCGCAGCCACCTGGGCATCCATGTCGCCGACCACCAGGTCGGAGGCGCGGATATTGTCGCGCACGATCTGCCACACCGCGTCGTTCCGGACACCGCGGTCATAGACCTTGATCGCCTTGAACTGCAGGCCCTCGGCATAGGCGTCGATCGCCTCGACGATCCCGCAGGAGCCGGGCGAGAGTGCGCCGATGTCGAGGTGGTGCGCGGTGGTCGCGGCGAATGCGATCAGGCGGCCCTGCACGAACACCGGCACGATGAAAGCCACGTCGGGTCCATGGCTGGCGCCCGAATAGGCATCGTTGTGCATGATGACGTCGCCCGGGCGGATGACGTCGCCGCGTTCTTTCAGGATGCGCTGGATGCCGCGCACATAGCCCGGGATCGGGCCCGACTGCAGCGGCGTCGACTGGGCCGACTCGGCGAGGCCGCGGCCTTCCGCATCGACGAGGGCCGCCCCGAAATCCTCCGACTCGCGGATGATCGAGGAGTAGCTCATGCGCATCAGCTTGTAGCCCATCTCGACGGCGATGTTCTCGAGCGCGCCCTGGATCACGCTGCTCGTAATCGGGTCGATGCGATCGGGCCTGGTCGAGGACTGGCGGGCGGTGGCGCTGCTCATTGCTTGGCCTCCTTGCGGATCATGAGATTGCCGGCGGCGTCGGCCTCGAAGGTGAAGTGCGGTGGCACGACAGTCGTAGTGTCCATCTGGAGCACGATGGCCGGGCCGGGGATGCGCTCGCCGACCGGCAGCAGGTCGCGGCGGTAGAAGGTCGTCGGATAGTCGGTGAGCTTGCCGTCGACGCGGAAGGTGCCGTTGCCGGAACGTACCGTCGCGGCGCTGAGCGAGCGCTCGCCATCCGGCGTGGGCTTGGCGATGGTCGCGGCGCTCGCGGCACCGACCAGGCGCAGGTTCACGATCTCGATCGCGGACTGGGCGAAGTGATGATCATACTCGCGCTTGTGGACCTCGTGGAATGCCTCGAACGCCTGGGCGAGGGCCGCCTCGTCGAGAATACCGTCGGGGAAGGTGACCCTGAGCTCGTAACCCTGTCCGACATAGCGCAGGTCGCCGCGGCGCTCGAACGTCACCTGCGCGAGATCGATGCCGTCGGCGGTGAAGCGCTGGGCCAGTTCCTTCGCCATGGCGTCGAAATCGGCGTTGATGCGGGAGAGGTCGGCGGTGCCCGAGACCTGGAATGACGTGCGGATGGCATCGTAACGCAGGTCGCTGATCAGCAGGCCGACCGCCGAGGTGATGCCGGGATGGGGTGGCACGATCACCTCGGTGACGCCCAGCATGTCGGCCACTTCGGCGCCATGCAGCGGGCCGGCGCCACCGAAGGCCACCAGCGCGTAGTTGCGCGGATCGATGCCCTTCTGGACAGTGCGCGAGCGGATGGCGTTCGCCATGTTGGCGTTGATGAGGGTGATCACGCCTTCGGCGGCTTCACGGTCGGAGAGGCCGAGTTCGCGTGCCAGTTCGCCGATCACGCGCCGGGCCGCGACCTCGTCGAGCGACATGCCACCGCCCAGGAAGTTGCCGCCGTCGAGTCGGCCCAGCACGACGTTGGCGTCGGTCACTGTAGCGCGCGTGCCGCCGCGGCCGTAGGCGGCCGGGCCGGGCACGGCGCCGGCCGAGCGCGGGCCGACCTTGAAGGCGCCCGCCTGATCGACATGGGCGATCGAGCCGCCGCCGGCGCCGATCGTGTGCACGTCGATCATGGGCACCAGCACGGGGAAGCCGGCGATCCAGGTGTCGCGCGCCGTGGCCTCGCCGAAGCCGCCCTCGGTGACGATGCCGATATCGGCCGAGGTGCCGCCGACGTCGAAGGTGATGAGGTTGCGCTTCTCGGAGAGCGCACCCGCCCAGTCGCCGCCGATCACGCCGGCCGCCGGGCCGGAGAGGAGGGTCAGCACCGGCCGCTCGGCCACCATTGCGGGCGTCGCGACGCCGCCGTTGGAGGCCATGATGCGCAGATCGGCCCTGAAGCCCGAGGCCTCGATCTCGGATTCGAGACGGGTCACGTAGTTGCGCACCTTGGGACCGACGAAGGCGTTCATCGCCGTCGTCGTGAAGCGCTCGAACTCGCGGAACTGCGGCGACACCGACGAGGAGGTCGTGGCGAAGCACTCGGGATATTCCTCGCGCACGATCTCCATCGCGCGCGCCTCGTGGGACGCGTCGAGATAGGAGAATAGAAAGCAGATCGCGATGGCCTCGACACCGGCCTCCTTGAGTTCACGCACGGCCTGGCGCACGCCCTCCTCGTCGAGCGGCTCCAGCACCTCGCCGCGCGGCGGCACCAGTCGCTCCGTCACGGTCTTGCGATGGCGGCGCTTCACCAGGGGCCGGTCCTGCCAGGGAATGTCCTGCATGATCGAGTAGTGCTGCGGCCGCTGGTGGCGGCCGATGTGCAGGATGTCGCGATAGCCGCCGGTGGTGATCATGCCGGTGACGGCGCCGTCGTGCTCGAGGATCGCGTTGGTGGCGATGGTCGTGCCATGGAACACGGTGTCGATCGTCTCGCGCGGGATCGAATACTTGTCGCAGAGCGCCATCAGCCCCTGCACGACGCCACGGGACGGATCGTCCGGCGTGGTCGAAACCTTGTGCACGGCGGTCCGGCCGGCCTCGGTATCGGCAAAGACCAGGTCCGTGAAGGTGCCGCCCACGTCCACGCCGATCAACCGCATCACTGCCTCCCAGACTTCGCGTTGGCCGGAGGGCAGCAAGGACCGCGCCAACGCCCGTCTATCGGGGCTTCTGTCCCCAGGGAATTTTACAGTGCTGGCATGCAGCTTGCTTCTTTTGCCACATGGCCAAGCAGCCGGACATTGAACTCGTATCCTTGACCAAGCGCTACGGCGAGACGGTGGCGGTCGATTCGATCGGCCTGCGTATCCCCGCCGGCTCCTATTGCTGCCTTCTGGGCCCCAGCGGCTGCGGCAAGACCACGACCCTGCGCATGATCGCGGGCCACGAGGAGGTTTCCGAGGGCGACATCATCCTGGGGGCGGAGAACATCACCGGCCTGCCGCCAGCCGCGCGCGGCACGGCGATGATGTTCCAGAGCTACGCGCTCTTTCCCCATCTCGATTGCACCGACAATGTAGCGTTCAGCCTCAAGATGCGAGCTATCGACAAGGAGACGCGCCGGGCGCGCGCCGTCGAGATGCTGAAGCGCGTGCACATGGATGCCTATGCCGGCCGTCTGCCAGCGCAGCTCTCCGGCGGCCAGCAACAGAGGGTGGCGCTTGCCCGCGCCTTGATCACCGATCCGCAGGTCCTGTTGCTCGACGAGCCGCTGTCGGCACTCGATCCGTTCCTGCGTATCCGGATGCGCGAGGAACTGAAGAGCCTGCAGACGCGGCTGGGCATCAGTTTCATCCATGTGACGCACAGCCAGGACGAGGCGATGGCGCTGGCCGACCTCGTCGTCGTCATGAACGGCGGCAGGATCGAGCAGGCGGCGCCGCCGCGCGAGGTCTTCAACCGGCCGGCCTCCGCCTTCGTCGCCAGGTTCATCGGCGGCCACAACGTGCTGCCCGCAGCGGTCGCGCGCGCCCCTGTTATGCCGGGCGCGGGCGAGGGGCCGTTCGTCGCCATCCGCGCCGACCGCATGTCGGTGCAGGCCGGAACGTCCGGTGGAGCCGGCGTCACCTCCCTGCAGGGTGTGACGCGCTCCGTCGAGTATCTCGGCTCGACCGTGCAGGTCGGCGTCGATGTCGTCGGCCTCGAAACATTGTCGGCCACGCTGCCGGAGGCTCGCTTCGACGCGTCGCCGGTGCGGCCCGGCGAGCCCGTCATTCTGTCGTGGAAGCCCGAGGACGTTCACGTGCTGGGACGCTGAAGGGGCGTTGAGTAAGGGAGGCGGCCCCGCGCCGTCGAGGCTTGAAGGAGGAAGACGAGATGGCTCGGAAATCGAATGGCGGCATCGGCCGTCGCAGAATGCTCAAGGGTGCGGCCGGCATGGCGGGAGCCGCAGTCGGCAGCGGCGCGATCACTGGCTTCCCGGTGATCTGGGCGCAGAATAACAAGAACATCGTCCTGCGCCAGTGCGGTACCGGCGTGTCGGCGATCAACGAGATCGCCGAGAAGTGCAAGGCCGATCTCGGCATCACGCTGCAGATGACGGCGCTCGATTCCGATGCGGTGGTGCAGCGCGTCGTGACGCAGCCGAACTCCTTCGACATCGGTGACATCGAATACTGGATGATCAAGAAGGTCTTCCCAGCGAACACGCTGCAGGCGATGGACGTCAAGAAGATCAAGCTGTTCGACAAGATCGTGCCGATCTTCACCACCGGCAAGCTGAAGCCCGACAGCGTCATCGCCCAGGGAACGGCACCCAGCACGGTGAGCTTCGTAGAAGGTGCCGGCTCGACCAAGTTCGCCAAGGGCCAGACCCAGTGGTTCACGGCGGTGCCCACGATCTACAACGCCGACACGCTCGGCATCCGGCCCGACCTGGTCGGCCGCAAGATCGATTCCTGGAAGGACATCCTCGATCCGAAGTTCAAGGGGAAGACCTCGATCCTGAACATCCCGTCGATCGGAATCATGGACGCCGCGATGATCTGCGAGGCGGCCGGCATCGTGAAGTACGGCGACAAGGGCAACATGACCAAGGCGGAGATCGACAAGACGATCGAATTCCTGATCAAGACCAAGAAGGAGGGGCAATTCCGCGCCTTCTGGAAGACCTTCGACGAATCGGTCAATCTCATGACCTCGGGTGAGGTCGTGATCCAGTCGATGTGGTCGCCGGCGGTGTCGGCGGTGCGCGGCAAGGGCGTGCCCTGTACCTACCAGCCCCTCAAGGAAGGCTATCGCGCCTGGGGCGGCGGCCTGGCGCTCGCCAAGCACCTGCAGGGCGCGCAACTCGACGCGGCCTACGACTACATCAACTGGTACCTGTCCGGCTGGGTCGGCGCCTTCCTCAATCGCCAAGGGTACTACTCAGCGGTGCTCGATACGGCCAAGGCCAACATGACCGAGGACGAGTGGGGCTTCTGGATGGAAGGCAAGCCCGCCAAGGGCGACATCAAGAACCCGCAAGGCCAGGTCGTCGAGAAGGCCGGCGCGGTGCGTGACGGCGGCTCGTTCTACGACCGCATGGGCGCCGTCGCCTGCTGGAACGCGGTGATGGATGAGGACCGCTACATGGTCCAGAAGTGGAACCAGTTCATCGCTGCCTGATCAATTCAGGCGGATTGCGTAACCCCCTCACTCAACCTCTCCCCCAAGGAGCGGCGTGACTGCACGCCGCGGGGGGAGAGGGGCATGAAGAGATGAACCGCTTCAAGTCCTGGGTCACTTACCTGCAGGTCGCGCCGCTCGCGCTGGTGTTTCTGCTGTTCCTCATCGTCCCGATCGCCACGATCGTGGTGGTGAGCTTCTTTGACTACAACACGACCCAGATCATTCCGGCTTTCCTGCTGCAGAATTACGAGGAGCTGCTGCTCTCGCCGGTCACATGGCGGACCTACCAGCAGACGATCCAGTTCGCGCTGATCACCTGGGCGCTGACCCTGGGCATCGGCTTCACCGTCGCCTACTTCGTGGCCTTCCACGTTCGCTCGCCGACGATACAGACGGTGCTGTTCCTGATCTGCACCATCCCGTTCTGGACTTCCAACGTCATCCGCATGATCTCGTGGATCCCGTTCCTCGGCCGTCACGGGCTCGCCAACACGACGTTGATCAATCTCGGCCTCATCAAGGAGCCTCTGGAGTTTCTGCTCTATTCCGACTTCTCGGTCGTGCTGGCCTATGTGCACCTCTACACGCTGTTCATGGTGGTGCCGATCTTCAACTCGATGATGCGTATCGACCGCAGCCTGCTCGAGGCGGCGCGCGACGCCGGCGCGACCGGCTGGCAGACGCTGGTCAACGTCATCCTGCCGCTGTGCAAGCCCGGTATCGCCATCGGCTCGATCTTCGTCGTGACGATCGTGATGGGTGACTTCGTCACCGTGCGCATGATGAGCGGTGGCCTCAGCGCCTCGGTCGGCCTGATGATGGCGAACGCCATGTCGCTGCTGCAGTATCCCGCCGCCGCGGCCAACGCCGTCGTGCTGCTGCTGCTGGTCCTGTTCATCGTCGCGGCCATGATGCGCCTGGTCGACATCCGCAAGGAGCTGTGACGTGCAGCACGGCAAGCGCGGTCCTGCCTTCTGGTTCCTCGGCGCCTTCTTCTGCCTGTTCGTGCTGTTCCTCTACGGTCCGACGCTGACCATCCTCATCCTGTCCTTCCAGGGACCGGGGGGCGGGCTCACCTTCCCGATGAACGGCGTCTCGCTGCACTGGTTCAGGAACCTGTTCGAGAAGCAGATGGTGGGCGACTTCGCGGGCTCGCTGCAGCGCTCGATGATCCTGGGCGTCGCGGTCATGCTGGTGACGGTTGCGGCGTCCTTCTCCGCCGGGCTGGCCTTCCGCTCGCGCTTCCGCGGCTCCGCGATCATCTTCTATCTCGCCATTGCCAGCCTGATCGTGCCCTCGATCCTGATCAGCCTGGGCATCGGCCTGCTTTATCGCGTCCTCGGCTGGGATCCCGCCTGGTATAGTTCGGCCTTCGGCGCCCACCTCACCTGGACCCTGCCGTTCGGGCTCCTGATCATGTTCGCCGTCTTCAACCGCTTCGACCGGCGCTATGAGGAGGCCGCGCGCGATCTCGGGGCGACTTCGTGGCAGACCATCCGGCATGTCGTCGTCCCGATCCTGCTGCCGAGCCTGATCGGCGTCGGCCTGTTCGGATTCACGCTCTCCTATGACGAGTTCGCACGCAGCCTCTACACGGCCGGCACCTTCAATACGCTGCCGCTCGAAATCTACGGCATGACCACCAACGTGACGACGCCGGTGCTCTATGCACTGGGCACCGTGACCACGGGCGTCTCCTTCGTCGTGATCGCACTCGCACTTCTGTCGGTGACATGGCTGCGCCGCCGCCGGGCGCGCCATGGCAGCGACGCCGGAAAGGCCGCCTGAGATGACACGCCGTGCAAGAGTGCTGCGCCTGCCCACCGCGGGCCCGCAGGATACGGCACCGCTCGCGGCCGCCATCGCATCGGGTGAGATCGACGCCAGGACCATCGTGGCCATTGTCGGCAAGACCGAGGGCAACGGCTGCGTCAACGATTTCACCCGGGGCTATGCCACCCTGGCGTTGAAGCTGGTGCTGGCGGAGTCGCTGGGCTGCAAACTGGCCGAGATCGAGAAGCGGGTCGCCATCGTCATGTCGGGCGGCACCGAGGGCGGGCTGTCACCACATCTCATTGTCTTCTGCCGTGAGACCACCGCTGAGGCGGTAGCGATGGAACCACGCCTCGCCATCGGCGTCGGCCTGACGCGCGCGTTCAAGCCGGAGGAAATCGGCCGGATGGCGCAGATCGAGGAGACGGCCGCGGCGGTGACGCTCGCGATTGCGGATGCCGGGATCGCCGGCCCCTCCGACGTTCACTTCGTGCAGATCAAGTGCCCGCTGCTGACCAAGGAGCGCATCGAGGAGGCCGCGCGTCGCGGTGCGACGACTGCGACCGAGGACACCTATCATTCGATGGCTCTGTCGCGCGGCGCCTCGGCGCTGGGTGTCGCCCTGGCCCTGGGTGAGATCCAGAGCGCGCCGGAGGCGGCCGTCTGCAAGGACTGGTCGCTGTTCTCCCGTCTCGCCAGCACCTCGGCGGGTGTCGAGCTCTTGCGCAATGAGATCGTGGTGCTGGGCAACGCGCCGGGCTGGAGCGGAGATCTCGTGATCGACCACGACGTCATGGGCGACGCGATCGACGCCGAAGCGGCGCGGCGCGTGCTGGCCCGCCTTGGCGGCGAGACGGTCGCGGTGCTCGCCAAGGCCGAGGCCTCTCCGACCGGCGAGATCCGTGGCCGGCGGCATACGATGCTGGACGACAGCGACATCCATTCGACCCGCCACGCCCGCGCCCTGGTGGGTGGCGTGCTGGCCGGCGCCATCGGCGACACGATGCTCTATGTCTCCGGCGGTGCGGAGCATCAGGGCCCGGCCGGCGGCGGTCCGATCGCGATCATTGGGCGGGTCTGAGCGGCTGGGCTAAGCTCGCCGCATGAGCGACACGAGCCCCTACGATCTTCTCGGCGTGCGACGCCGCATCAACGCCGCGGGTGCACTGACGCGCCTGGGCGGCGCGGTGATGGCAACCGAGGTCGTGGCCGCCATGGCCGCGGCCTCGCGCGCGTCGGTCGACATCGGCGAACTGCAGGACGCCGCGAGCGGACGCATTGCTGCGGCGACCGGCGCCGAGGCGGGCCTCGTCACGACCGGCGCGGCCGCGGCCCTGACGCTCGCGGCAGCCGCTTCGATCGCCCGCTGGGACGTCGCGAAGATGGCGGCGCTCCCGCACGCCGGTGCTTTCGCTCATGACATCCTGATCCTGCGCACCCACCGCACCGGCTATGCCCATGCGCTGGCCGCGTCGGGCGCGCGCCTGATCGATATCGGCCACAACGACCGCGGCACCGGCGCCGGCGTGCGCGGACTGGAGGCGTGGGAGATCGAGGCCGCTTTGTCGCCAGCGGTCGTGGCGATGGCCTTCTCGGTCAACGCCAACAGCGTCGTCGACCTGCCGACGGCGATCGCGACGTGCCGCGCTAACGGCATTCCCCTGATCGTCGACGCGGCGGCGCAGCTTCCACCCAAGGAAAATCTGCGGCGCTTCATCGATATGGGAGCGGATCTCGTGGCCTTTTCCGGGGGCAAGGCGCTGGGCGGTCCGCAGGCGTCCGGCATCCTCGCCGGCCGGCGCGACCTCGTGGCGTCTGCCTTGCTGCAGCAACTCGACATGGATGTGGCGCCCGACACGTGGACGCCGCCGCGCCTCGTCGACCGCGCCAACCTGCGCGGTGTCCCGCATCACGGAATCGGGCGTGGCTTCAAGGCCGGCAAGGAGGAGATCGTCGGACTTCTTACGGCGCTCGAGCGCTTCGTCGAGGCAGACGATGCAACGGCGAACGCCGCGCTTCAGGTGCGGCTCGAAGAAATCGCCACGGCATTGAACGGCTTCGACGTGAAGCTCGTGCCCGCATCGCAGACGGGCCGTGTGCCGGTGCTGGAGATCGCCGTACCGGACGCGCTCGCCGTCAGCGCGAAACTGCAGAAGGGTGATCCGCCGATTCATCTGTCGGAGCGGCACGCCGCGCGCGGCGTGCTCACGCTCGATCCCCAGGTCCTGTTGCCCGAGCACGATGCGCAGCTCGCGGCGGCGATCCGGGAGGCTCTTGCAGCCGCGTTTCGGAATTAAAGCAACGGACCGGGCACCGCTGGCATCCGGTCCGACGCCGTTGTCGATCAGGCGGCCCGCAGGAGGCCGAGCTGCTGCAGTGCGGTCACGCCGTCGTCCAGTCCGATTTCTTCCGCGACCTTGCCGTTCTCGATTCGCAGCACGGTGGTGCCGGTGAAGTGCATCTTCCGACCGGTAGCCGCCGGAAGGGAACCCACCAGGAAATCGTCGAAGGCGGGGCCGGTGTGCGTGCCGCCGCCTTCCCAGCGGCCGACCACGTAGTCGCCCTCGGCAATTAGATCCGCCGCGCCACCGAATTCGAGATCCGGGAACGCCTCGCGGAATCCGACCATGAAGCTCTTCACATCTTCACGGCCACGTCTGGGGGCGTGCAAAGAATACTGCAAGAGGATCTCGGGTGCGGCGAGTTCGTCGACGATCCCGGGATTCCAGGGCTTGCCCCAGAATTCCGCGAACCACCGTCCGACGATGATCTTGTTTTCCTGTTCCTTGGACATGCTGAACTTCCTTCGCGCTGTTGCCGTCGCGGGTAATCCGCGATCGGCAACATGTGCGTCGGTGGTTCAGATGAATATCCGGCCGCCGCCTCGAATTTGGTCTTTGACTCAGTCCACCGCCGCCTGACCTTCGTCGCGATAGGCCCAGCAGGTGTCTGGCGGCAGCGTGAGGGCCACTTCACCCGGCTGGTGCCGGGCCGCGGTGCCGAGTTCCAGAACCTCGAGCTTCTGGCCGCCGAACTCGACGTCGTAGACGGTCTGCATGCCCTGGTAGCGGCGGTCGACGACCTTGCCGGTGAAGGCATTGACCGGGCCGCGTTCGCCGAGGCGGATGTTTTCCGCGCGCAACGCCACGTGCGCGGTATCCCCGGCGGCGAGGGACTGCGGCGTCCAGGCTTCGATCCGCCCCGGGGCGCCGAGATCGACGATCACCGTCTCGCCCTTGCGCTCAAGCACCTTGCCCAGCAGGGAGTTGGAGGCGCCGGTGAAGTTGGCGACGAACGAGTCGGCCGGCCTGTTGTAGATCTCGCCCGGCGGCGCCATCTGCAGCAGCTTGCCGTCCTTCATGACGCCGATCCGGTCGCCCAGCACCACGGCTTCCGCCTGGTCGTGCGTGACGTACAGGCCGGTCATGCCGGTGGCCTTCAGGATGCGGCGCAACTCGTCGCGCAGCCGGATGCGCAGCTTGGCGTCGAGGTTCGAAAGCGGCTCGTCGAGCAGCAGGAGCTGCGGGCGGTAGACGAGGCTGCGGGCCAGCGCGACGCGCTGCATCTGGCCGCCCGACAGCAACGTCGCCGAACGGTCGGCGTACTCGCCAAGGCCGACGAGCTCGAGCGTCTCGCGCACCTTGGCGTCAATGTCGCCGCCGCCGCTGCGGCGATGCTTCAGTGGATAGGCGACGTTCTGGCGAACCGTCATGTGCGGCCACACCGCATAGGACTGGAACACCATGCCGATGTCGCGCTCGCGCGGGCTCACCAGCACGCCGCGCTGCGGTTCGGACACGACCCGGCCGCCGATCGAGATGCGGCCGCCGGTCGGATGCTCGAGGCCGGCGACGCAGCGCAGCGTCGTCGTCTTGCCGCATCCTGACGGGCCGAGGAGAACGACGATCTCCCCGGCCGGCACCTCGAAATTGACGTCGTCGACGGCGGGCTTGCCCGTGCCGAACTGCTTGACGAGGTGTTCGATGAGAAGGGCAGCGCTCACTGGCGGTAGCCGTAGGTCTTGTTCCACTCCTCGATCCAGGTCGCGCGCAGCTTGTCGAATTCCTCGAACTTCGGCACCCAGACCTTAACCGTCTTCGGATCCCAGCCCTTCGGATAGGCCGGCGGCTCCTTCAAGGAGGTGATGTTGCCCAGCTTGTTGATCATGAAGGTCTGGCCCTCCTTCGACAGGCGCCAGTTCATGAAGAGCCGGGCGGCATTCGGGTTCTTCGACGCCTTGGTGATGCCGTCGGCATAGGGAACGATCGGCACGCCCTCGGGCGCGAAGATCGCCTCGGCCGGCGCACCCTCGACGATCTTGGTGTAGATGATGTTGTAGAGCAGCGGGGCGATCGAGATCTCGCCGCGGACCAGCGCGTCGGAGCAGGGCGCGCCGGAGGGATACAGCGAGATGCCGAGCGCGGCCTGCTTCTTCCAGTAATCTTCGCCGAGCACCTGGCGCTCGAACATGATGCGGGTCCAGGTCGTGCCGCCCGACGGTCCGATCACCTGGCCGATCTGCTTGTCCTTGTATTCCGGCTTCAGCAGATCCATCCAGGTCTTGGGAGGATTCTTCACGAGCTGCGTATTGTAGGCGATCGCCCAGCCCAGCGTGGCGCTCGGCCACAGCTTCGGTGACACGAGCGCATCGGGCCGGTAGTCGGCGGCGTTCGGCGGCGCGTAGTCCTGGAACAGGTCGGCCATCGCCAGCATCAGGCCCCGGTCGGAATGATTGACCACGTCGGCCGCAAGTTTTTCCGCCGCCGCTTCGGTCTTGATGCGCTGGATGAGCTGGCCGCCCGGGGCGCGCACCATCGCGACCTTGATCTTCGGGAAGCGCTTGTTGAACTCCTTGATGACCTCCTGCTGGGTCTCGGCGAAGTCGGCCGTATAGAAGGTCAGCGAGCCTTCCTTCTCGGCCGCCGCGATCAGCTCCTTCGAGCCGAACGGGTCCTGCTGAGCCTGCGACGGCGCGGCGAAGCCCGCGGCGGCGGTGCCGGCGATGCCGGCCAGTACGGTTCTGCGCTTCATGGTCATTTCCTCCGTTTTCCCCAATTTTCCCCGATCTTCATTCGTGCGGCGTCAGCCGGCGCGGGCGCTGCCCTGGGCCGCGCCACGCGACAGCCAGTTCGTGATGCCGAGCAGGACCCCGAGGATCACGGTCTGCACCAGGCTGAAGGCGGCGGTCTTGCCGACGTTTCCGCCTTCGTAATAGTCGAGCAGCAGCACCGCCATGACGGTGGTGTTGCTGGTGTAAAGGAACAGCGACGAGCCGAGCTCGCGCACCGCGAGCACAAAGAGCAGGGTCATCGAGGCGACGACTCCAGGCTTGGCGAGCGGCAGCATGATGCTGCGGATCGTGCCGAGCAGGCCACGGCCGCAGATCCACGAGGCTTCTTCCAGCTCCTTGTGGATCTGCATGAAGGAGGTCGAGAGCGCCTTGACCGTGTCCGGAATGAAGCGCGCGACGAAGGCCAGCGCCAGGATCGTCAGCGTGCCGTAGAGGCCGCCCGGCAGGCCGATCCACGCCCACAGATAGGCCACGCCGACGACCAGGCCGGGAAT
>NZ_CAMFKM010000034.1 GCF_945957355.1 uncultured Reyranella sp.
CCCCCCCACCCTCGACTAGTCGTCGGCAGCGTCAGATGTGTATAAGAGACAGCGGCCGGACGGCTGAGCGCCGGCTGACCGGTCTGCATCGGCCGGTTCATGTCGAGCGACAGGTAGTTCGGCGCGGGCTGCTGCGCGGCCATCGCGGCGATACCGGTGGCGACCACCGACACGCGCATGCGGCCGTCCATCGTGGCATCGAAGGTGGAGCCGAAGATGATGTTGGCGTCGCCGTCCACTTCCTCGCGAATCCGGTTGGCCGCCTCGTCGACTTCGTGCAGCGTCATGTCGAGGCCGCCGGTGATGTTGATGAGCACGCCCTTGGCGCCCTTCATCGAGTGGTCTTCCAGCAGCGGGTTGGAAATGGCAGATTCGGCCGCGACACGGCTGCGATCCGGACCTTCGGCTTCGCCCGTGCCCATCATCGCCTTGCCCATCTCGCCCATGACGGTGCGGATGTCGGCAAAGTCGAGGTTGATGAGACCCGGCATGACCATGAGGTCGGTGACGCCGCGCACGCCCATGTGCAGAACGTCGTCGGCCATCTTGAAGGCGTCGGCGAACGTCGTCTTCTCGTTGGCAATCTTGAACAGGTTCTGGTTGGGGATGACGATCAGCGTGTCGACAACCTTCTCCAGCTCGGTGATGCCCTGCTCGGCCGACTGCATGCGGCGGCGGCCTTCGAAGTGGAACGGCTTGGTCACGACGCCGATGGTGAGGATGCCCTGCTCGCGCGCTGCGGCGGCGATGACGGGCGCCGCACCGGTGCCGGTGCCGCCGCCCATGCCGGCGGTGACGAACACCATGTTGGCGCCATCGAGCAGCTGCAGGATCTCGGGCAGCGCCTCTTCGGCGGCCTGGCGGCCGACCTCGGGCCGCGCGCCGGCGCCAAGGCCCTGCGTGATGGTGATGCCGAGCTGGACGCGCCGGTCGGCAAGCGACTGGCTGAGCGCCTGCGAATCGGTGTTCGCCACGATGAACTCCACGCCTTCCAGCGCAGCGCTGATCATGTTGTTGACGGCGTTTCCGCCCGCGCCACCGACACCGACGACGGTAATGCGCGGCTTAATCTCGGACTCCGTCTGGGGGAGACTGAGGTTGATTGTCATTCGGTTTTCTCCACGCAAACGAGGGGTTATCTGCCCGGAGCGACAGCGTGAATCTCCTGTTTGGTTCAGAGACCCTTCACCGCCACCGGCTTTTTCTTGTCTTTATGTCTATAGCCTGTGGGATCTGCCTTATCCCGCACAACATATTGCCTAAAAGTTTTCTCTAATCCAACTGCCAATCCGGCCGATCCGACTCGACGGCGCTTCGTGCGTCGCCGGCTGGCTTTGCGTCACCGCGTGATTCTGGAGCGCGAAGGAAAGAAGGCCGGCGGCTGCGGAAAATGCCGGCCCGCCTGTAGAATCCGCGAGTCCCGCGAGCCTGAGCGGCGCACCGGTGCGGACCTTCTTGTTGAGAATCGCCGCGGCAACTTCGGACACGCCGTCGAGCTGGCATCCGCCGCCAACCAAAACGGCACGTCCACCGGCCAACTTATCCACACCGCTCGCCTCGAGTCGACTCCGCACGAGCTCGAACGTCTCTTCGATTCGCGGACGAATGATACCGACGAGGATCGAACGCGGAATGTGGTTGGGCCGCGTGCGATCTTCCTCTCCGATCAGCGGCACGTCGATGATGTCGTACTCGTCGTTCGGCTTGGCGACGGCACGGCCGATCTGCGTCTTCATCCGCTCTGCATGTGCGACCGGCGTCGACAGGCCGCGCGCGATGTCACGCGTGACATGCTCGCCGCCGACCGGGATCGAATCGACATGAACGAGATGGCCTTCATAGAAGACCGCAATCGAGGTCGTGCCGGCGCCCATGTCGATCAGGGTGACACCGAGGTCGCGCTCGTCCGAGACCAGCGAGCTGAGGCCCGCGGCATGGGCGGCGACCACGCGATCGGCGATCTCCAGGTGGGCGCGGCGGACACAGACCTGCAGGTTGCGCATCGCGCCGCTCGCCGCGGTCACCAAATGGACATCGACACCCAACCGCTCGCCGAACATGCCGCGCGCATCGCGAACCGGCGTGCCGTCCACCGTGTAGCCGATCGCGGCCGAATGGATGACGTCGCGGTCCGCGGTTTCAGCCGGAAGCTGGATATGCTGCTGGACCCGGCGGACGTCGCGCTCGCCGATCTCATGGTGCCCGATCGCCACTTCGAGGCTCTGGTTGTGCGAGGCGGCCGAACCGCCGCTCACGCCCACGATCACGTCACGGACCTGCTCGCCGCACATTTCCTCCGCCGTCGACACCGCCGAGGAAATGGCGCGGGTGGCCGCCTCCATGTCGACGATGTTCCCGGAACGCATGCCGAGTGCGGGCTGGTGTCCGATGCCGACGACTCGGAGGCCCTGCCCATCGACACGGGCCACGAAGCACACGACCTTGTTCGTTCCGATGTCGAGCGCCGCAACGACGCCATTTCTCGTCTTCGCCACGATGTCCCCCGTCTTACGCGTACTCTCGCGAGCTTTTTGGATTCTACGCCGGCCCAGGCGTCGCGTCGCCCGGATTGCGCTTCCTGAGATACAGTTTGTCGGGCAGCCTGAGATCAACGACGCCGAACTCGCGCGACAGCAGCTTGTGCTGCCCGTTGAGTTTGGCGAGATGCTGGAGGGCCGCGACGGCGTCCTCCTCCGGTAGCCAGATCTCGACGCCGTTGTTCAGGATGAGGTTCCAGCGGCGATGTCCGACCCAGACCGCGGAGCGCAGCTGCTGCGCCACGGTCGGCTCGTAGGTGAGCAGGAGCAGCAGGTCGCCGACATGATCCGGCGCGCCAGGACCGCCCAGAAGCAGCAGCGTTTCGGCGCCGGGCGGCATGCGGCTCGCCCGCACCGTGCGGCCGTTCGCATCGATCAGCGTGTATTCGGTGCCGTTCTGCCAGATCGCGACGGCGCGACGCTCCTTCAGGGTGACATAGAGCGTGTCCGGCAGGCGGCGCTCCACCGTCGCCCACTCGACCCAATCGATCGCCTCGAGCCGCTTGCGCGACGCCTGGAGGTCGATGCCGAGCAGCGAATCGCCACGGCTCACGTTCAGCGCCGCCAGGAGATCACTGCGCTCCACATAGTCGCGCCCCTCGACGGTGACGTCGGCGAGCTTGAAGGGCGTGATGGCGCCCACCACCGTGCGCGAGAGCGAGTCGAACTGGTTCTGCGCCTCGACGAGCCAGCCTTCGCGCCAGGCCCACCAGCCGCCTCCGCCGCCGCAGCCCAGCAGCAGGACGATGGCGCCGAGCAGCACCGGCTGCTTCCAGAACGGACGGCCGGTCTTGCGGACCGGCCCGCGCTTCTTGCGCCGGTCGTAGTCGCGCCGCGGCGCAGAGCCGGCCTTCGGCGTGGTCGTCTTCTTCGCCACGCTCACGAGGGGTGCCTCGCGTGTTCGACCATCCAGGTCATGAGCTGCGACCAAGAGATGCCGGCCCACTTGGCCTGCTCCGGCGCCAGCGACAGCGGCGTCATGCCGGGCTGGGTGTTCAGTTCCAGGATCACGAGGCCCGAGGTGCCGGGCTTCGAATCGTCCCAGCGAAAGTCTGCGCGGGCGAGCCCGTTGCAGCCGAGTTCCTGATACGCCGCAAACGCCCACTGTTTGGCGGCGTCGTAGACGTCTTCGGGAACCGGAGCCGGCACGAGATGCTCGGTGATGCCGTCGGTGTACTTGGCCTCGTAGTCGTAGAACCGGGTGCGGGGCCGAAGTTCAGTCACCGCGACCGGCTTGTCGCCCATCACCGCGACCGTGAGCTCCCGGCCGGGCACGAACTTCTCGATCAGCACGCGCTCGCCGAACGCCGCCTCCGCGGCCTCGACAGCGGCCAGGTTGTCTCCCTCGCGCACGATGTGCACACCGATGCTTGAGCCCTGGTCGATCGGCTTCACGACATAGGGGCGCGGCATGGGATCGCCCGAGGCGAGCGAGCGGCGCTCGACCACCTTGCCCTCGGCAACGCGCAGGCCGAGCGACGCAAAGATGTGCCGCGCCAGCGGCTTGTCCATGGCGATCGCCGAGGCGAGCACCCCGGAATGCGTGTAGGGCACCTGCATGATCTCGAGGACGCCCTGGATACAGCCATCCTCGCCGTAGCGGCCATGCAGGGCATTGAAGACCACGTCCGGGCCGCCGCCGCCGGCCGGACGCAGGAAATCGACCAGAGCGCGCAGGTCGCGCTTCACGTCGTACTCGATGACCTCGTGCCCGCCTTCGCGCAGGCCCTCGGCACAGGCCTTGCCGCTCACCAGCGAGACCTCGCGCTCGGGCGACCAGCCACCCATGAGGACCGCAACGCGCTTCATTGCCCCGCTCCCCTCGCCGGTTCGCCGATGCGCCGGATTTCCCACTCGAGCTGCACGCCCGTCTTTTCCCGCACGCGGCGGCGCACTTCGTCGCCCAGCGCCTCGATATCGGTCGCCGTCGCCTCGCCGAGGTTGATCAGGAAGTTGCAATGCTTCTCGGAAACCTGGGCCTGGCCGATGCGCAGGCCGCGGCAGCCCGCCTGGTCAATGAGCTGCCAGGCCTTCCCGCCGGGCGGATTGACGAAGGTCGAACCGCCGGTGCGGCTGCGCGGCTGGGAGTCGGTACGGGCGGCGTCGATCTCGCCAATGCGGCGGGCGATGGCGAGCTGATCGCCCGGCGCCGCGCGCAGGCGCGCCGAAGTGAAGATCCAGTCGGCCGGCGCTTCGCTGTGGCGATAGCTGAAACCCATCGAGGCCGCCTGAACTGCGTGGACCTTGCCCGTCCGATCGACGGCTTCAGCCGACACCAGGACTTGCGCCAGGTCGCCTTCATAGGCGCCCGCATTCATGCGCAAGGCGCCGCCGATGGTCCCGGGAATGCCGCTCAGGAACTCGAGGCCCGCCAGCGCGTGATCGCGCGCCGTCAGCGCGACATTGAGATCGAGTGCGCCAGCGCCGGCCACGACCTCGCGCCCTTCGACCGAAATGCCGGTGAAACCGCGCAGCAGGCGGATCACCACGCCCTTCACGCCGCCGTCGCGCACGAGGATGTTCGAGCCGACGCCCAGGATCGTGACCGGTACATCCGACGGCAGGCCAGCCATGAAGGAAGCGAGATCCTCGACATCGGCCGGCCGGAACAGGACCTCGGCCGGACCACCCGCGCGGAACCAGGTCTGCGGACCGAGCGGCGCATCGGCAGTGAGCCGTCCGCGCGGCCGGGGCAGCCGATCGATCAGGTGGGGCGTCGAGGTCGCGAGTGCCATCATGCCGCCGATCCGCCGTGGAAGCCCGAATCGTTGGCGATCGCGCGCGGGCCGGCCTTCTCGGCCGCGAGCTGCTGGATCTGGCCGGGCAGCGCGTGCGCCCAGGCGGTGATGTTGCCGGCCCCGAGGCAGACCACGACGTCGCCTGGACGCGCGATCTGCCAGATCATCTCCGGGAGTTCGCCAGGCCCGGCGAGCGGTGCCACGTCGCGATGGCCGGCGCGCTGCACCAGGCCCACCAGCATGTCGCGATTGACGCCCTCGATCGGTGCCTCGCCCGCGGCGTAGACATCGGCAATGATGACGGCATCGGCATCGGAGAAGCAGGTGGCGAACTCGGCGCGCAACGCGCCGAGGCGCGAGTACCGGTGCGGCTGCATGACCGCGATGACCCGGCCCGAACCACCATAGGCCTGGCGGGCGGCACGCAGCACGGCCGCGATCTCCACCGGATGATGGCCATAGTCGTCGATCACGGTGATGCCGTGCGCCTCGCCGGTCTTGGTGAAACGCCGCTTCACGCCGGCGAAGGAGCCGAGCGCGCGGCGGATCGTGTCGTCCGGCAGACCCATCTCCTGCGCCACGGCGATGGCCGCCAGTGCGTTCTGCACGTTGTGCTGGCCGAACATCGGCAGGCGCATGCCGGTGATGACGCGCGATTCGTTGGTGGCCCGGTGCTCGACCATGACGTCGAAATCGGCGCCGCCGCGATCGAGCTTCAAGTTGATGGCGCGCACGTCGGCGTTGGCGCCGATTCCATAGGTGATGATGCGGCGGTCGGCGACGCGCGGGATCAGCGCCTGGACCTCAGGGTGGTCGGAGCAGAGCACCGCGAAGCCGTAGAAGGGGATGTTCTCGACGAAGCGCACGAAGGCGTCGCGCAGCGCGTCGAAGGTGCCGTAATGATCGAGATGTTCGGGATCGACGTTGGTCACCACCGCGATGGTGGCCGGCAGGCGCAGGAACGAGCCGTCGGATTCGTCGGATTCCACGACCATCCAGTCGCCCTCGCCCAGGCGCGCGTTGGTGCCGTAGGCGTTGATGATGCCGCCGTTGATCACCGTCGGATCGAGGCCGCCAGCCTCGAGCATGGCGGCGACCAGCGAGGTGGTCGTTGTCTTACCGTGCGTACCGCCGACCGCGATGGACCATTTGAGGCGCATCAGCTCGCCCAGCATCTCGGCGCGCCGCACGACCGGCACGTGGCGCGTGCGGGCGGCGAGTACCTCGGGATTGTCTTTCTTGACCGCGCTCGACACGACCACGACCTGGGCGTTGCCGACATTCTCGGCGCGATGGCCGATCATCACCTTCATGCCCAGTTCGGCGATGCGGCGCGTGTTGGCGCCCTCGGCGACGTCGCTGCCCTGCACCTTGTATCCGAGATTGTGCAGGACCTCGGCGATGCCGGACATGCCGATACCGCCGATACCGACGAAGTGGATGAGACCGAGATCGAGCGGCAACGCCCTCATGCGGCGACTCCCGTGGCTGAAGGCGAAAGGGGAAGCGAGACGAAGTCGCCGACGACGTCCGCAAGCCGCGCCGCGGCATCGGGACGGCCGGCGGCGTGCGCCGCACCCGCCATCGCCGCAAGGCGCTCCGGTTCCTCGGTCAGGGCCACGAGATGGCCGGCCAGGGTCGCGGCGGTGAAGGAGGCATGCGGCAGCACGATGCAGGCACCCGTCGCCTCGAAGGCCCGGGCATTGGCGGTCTGGTGATCGTCGGCAGCGTACGGATAGGGCACCAGGATGGAGGGCCGGCCGATCGCCGCCAGTTCGGCCACCGTCGAGGCACCGGAGCGGCCGATCACGAGATGGGCCCCGGCGATGCGCTGCGGCAGATCGGTGAAGAACGGCGCGATCTCGGCGACGACGCCGGCACGGACGTAGCTCGTGCGTACCCGGTCGATGCTCTCGGGGCGGCACTGCTGGACGATGCGCAGGCGCGAGCGCAGCGCCTGGGGCAGGGAGAGAACGGCCTGCGGCACGACCTCGCCGAACGAGGCGGCGCCCTGGCTGCCGCCGAACACCAGGAGGTCGATCACCCGTCCCTCGCCCGGCGGGCGATAGGGCGAATCGCGCAGCGCCCGCACCGCCTCGCGCACGGGGTTGCCGACGAGCTGAGCCCGCGCATCGCCGTCGAGATAACGGGTCCGCGCAAATGAGGTCGCCACGCGTCCGGCGCCGCCCAGAACGAGGCGGTTGGCGCGGCCCAGCACGGCATTCTGCTCGTGAAGCATCGCCGGCAGACGGCGCAAGCGCGCCGCGATCATGGTCGGCACCGAGGCATAGCCGCCGAAGCCCACGACGACCGACGGACCGATGCGACCCAGTGCCCGCCAGGCGTCGAACAGGCCTTGCGCCAGCGAGAAGAGCGCCAGGGCCTTCTTCAGCGGAGACCCGGTCGGACTCGCGGAGTGGATGTAGTGGATGGGCCGCCGCGACAGCGCGCCCTGCCACTGCCGGCCGCGCGAGTCGGTGACCAGGGTGAACGGCACGCCCCGCGCCTCGAGTTCGCCGGCCAGCGCCTCGGCCGGGAACACATGTCCGCCGGTGCCGCCGGTCGCCAGGACCACAGGGCGTACGGCCTCCGTCATACGGCTTCCCTCAGGCCCGCATGCTCGCGCGTGAGCGACAGCATCATGCCGACGCAGATGGCCATCGCCAGCGCCGAGGAGCCGCCATAGGAAATGAACGGCAGGGTCATCCCCTTGGCCGGGATGAGCTGGATGGTCGAGGCCATGTTGATGGCGGCCTGCAGGCCGAACTGGACGGCGAGACCGGAGGCCGCGAGGGTGATGAACAGGCTGGTCTCCTTCGAGGCGCGCGACATCGAGCGCAGGGTCACGAAGGCGAACAGGCAGAGGATCATCAGGCAGACGACGAGGCCGAACTCCTCGCCGGCCACGGCCATGACGAAGTCGGTATGGGCGTCGGGAAGCTGCGCCTTCACGGTGCCCTCGCCCGGGCCGCGGCCGAACAGCGAGCCGTTCATGAAGGCCTCCAGCGACGTGTTGACCTGGTAGTTGTCGCCCGACGAGGGATCCAGGAAGCGGTCGAAGCGGCTGCGCACGTGGCTGAACAGGAAGTAGGCGCCGACCAGGCCGGCCGCGCCGGCCACCGCACCGAAGCCCGCGACCCACATCGGCAGGCCGACGACGAAGAGCTGGACGGCCCAGACGGCGGCCACGACGACGCTCATGCCGAGGTCGGGCTGCATCACCAGCAGGGCCAGCACGCCACCGACCAGCAGCGTCGACAGGAGATAGCCCGGCGCGCGCCGCTCGGTGCGGCTCTGCGCCAGCAGCCAGGCCGAGATCACCGCAAGGCTGGGCTTCACGAACTCCGATGGCTGCACGCTCGACAGGCCGGGCACCGAGATCCAGCGCCGCGCACCCTTGATCTCGATGCCGATCACGAAGGTCGCGGCCAGCAGCAGGATGCTGCCGCAGAAGACGAGCAGCGCCAGGCGGCGCACGTGCCGCGGCGAAGCGAGCGAGATCGAAAGCATGACGAGCAGTGCGAGCGGCAGGAACAGGAACTGGCGCTTGGCAAAAAGGAAGGAGTCGGCGCCGATGCGCTCGGCCGCCGGCGGCGACGCCGCCAGGGTCAGCATGACGCCGAAAGCCATGATCGCCAGGATTGCCCCCAGCGACCAGCGGTCGACGGTCCACCACCATTGCCCGATGACGCTGCGATCGTCGCGCGGAACCTGGATCACGCCGCCCTCCCCAAACTCTCCGCCCCCGGCAGCGCCCGCGCCATGGCGCGGAAGGCATCGCCGCGATGTTCGTAGCTCTTCCACTGGTCCCACGACGCGCAGGCGGGCGACAGCAGGACCACCGCGGGTTCCGAGGCCTCGCGTTGCGCCAGCGCATGCGCGGCGTCGAGGGCCGATCGCAGGTCGCCGCAGCGGCTATAGGGCAGCTTGCCCTCGAGCTGGCCGGCGAACAGTTCGGTGGCCTCGCCGATCAGGAAGGCATGGCGGATACGGTCGAAATAGGTCGCGAGGGATGCTACGCCCCCCTCCTTCGCCTGGCCGCCGAGGATCCAGTAGATGCGGTCATAGCTCGACAGGGCGCGCGCCGTGGCATCGGCGTTGGTCGCCTTGCTGTCGTTGACGTAGACGACGTTGCCGACGGCGGCGACGCGCTCCTGGCGGTGCGGCAGTCCGGGATAGCGGCGAAGCCCGGCGACGATCCGCTCGCGCGGCACGTCGAGCCAGCGGCAGACCGCCCAGGCGCAGGCCGCGTTCTGTGCATTGTGGTCGCCCGGCAGGGTCGGCACGTCGGAGAAATCGACCGTGTAGCCGTCGGCGTCGACCAGCATGCCGGCACGGTAGGAGATGCCGTTGGCGACGGGACGGTCGAGCGCCACCGGCACGCAGGCGATGCCGGGACGTGCCGCCATCTCGCGCTCGACTTCGCGCGAAGGCTCATCCTCGGTGCCGATCACGGCGCAGTCGCCGGTGCGCTGGCGGGCGAAGATGTTCTTCTTGGCCGCGACGTAGCCCGCGAGATCGCCATGCCGGTCGATATGGTCGGGCGTGATGTTCAGCCACACCGCGACGTCGGCGCGGAAGGTCTGCAGCAGCTCGAGCTGGTAGGAGGAGAGCTCCAGCACGTACAGGCCGCCCTTGCCGAGCGGCTCGAGGTCGAGGGCGCCCCGGCCGATATTGCCGCCGACCTCGCAGCGGGCGCCAGCCTGCTGGAGGATATGGCCGATCAGAGCCGTCGTCGTCGACTTGCCGTTGGTGCCGGTGATGGCGACGAACCGCGCGTCGGGCTGCGCCCGGGCCAGCAGCTCGACATCGCAGATGATCGGCTTGCCGGCTGCGCGCGCGGCGACCGCCACGGGATGCGGCACCGGCAGGGTGCTGGGAATGCCCGGGCTGATCACCAGGGCGGTCACGCACGACCAGTCGATCGTCACCGGGTCGGCGATGCGGGCGCCGAGCAGCGCCGCCGCGTCTCGCGATTCCGAATTGTCGTCCCAGGCGACGCACTCGATTCCGGCCGCCCGCAGGGCGCGCACGGTCGCCAGTCCGGAGCGCGCGAGCCCCAGCACGACGAACGACGAACCCTCGAGGACGGCAAGATCGATCATCCGTTCACCTGAGCTTCAGGGTGGCGAGGCCAGCCATCGCCAGGATGGCGGCGATGATCCAGAAACGGAAGACGATGGTGGGCTCGGCCCATCCCTTCTGCTCGAAATGATGGTGCAGTGGCGCCATGCGGAAGACCCGCTTGCCGGTCCATTTGTAGGACAGGACCTGCACGATCACCGATATCGTCTCGAGCACGAACAGGCCGCCCACGATCGAGAGCACGATCTCGTGCTTGGTGACGACGGCGACCGCGCCCAGCGCGCCGCCGATGGCAAGAGAGCCGGTGTCGCCCATAAACACCATGGCGGGCGGGGCGTTGAACCACAGGAACCCGAGACCGGCGCCGACCAGCGCCGCCAGCACCACCGCCAGTTCGCCCGAGCGCGGCACGTGATGGAGATAGAGGTAGTTGGTGAGGATCGAGTTGCCCACGACATAGGCGATAAGGCCGAACACCGCCGAGGCCATGATGACGGGGCCGATCGCCAGGCCGTCGAGCCCGTCGGTCAGGTTGACGGCGTTCGAGGTGCCGGCGATCACCAGGACGCCGAACGCGATGAAGCCGACGACGCCCAGCGGGATCAGCACGTCCTTGAGGAACGGCACGGCGAGCTGGTAGCGCAGCGGCGCCGGCGACGCCTGGGCAACGAGATAGACCGCGATGCCCGAGGCCAGGACCGTGAGTGCAAGCTTGACCTTGCCCGGCACGCCCTTGGGATTGCGCTTGGTGACCTTGAGGAAATCGTCCCACAGGCCGACCGCGCCGAAGGCCAGGGTGACGCCCAGGACGATCCAGACATAGCGGTTGGTGAGGTCGGCCCACAGCAGGGTCGCGATCGACAGGGTAATGAGGATCAGAAGCCCGCCCATCGTCGGCGTGCCCTTCTTGGTCATCAGGTGGCTGGCCGGGCCGTCGTCGCGGATCGGCTGCCCCTGCTTCTGCTTGCTGCGCAGCCAGCGGATCAGCGCGCCGCCGATCAGGAAGCTCAGGACCAGAGCCGTGAGGAAGGCCGCGATCGAACGGAACGTCAGATAGCGGAACAGGTTGAACGGCGTGAACAGGTCCGCGAGCGGATAGAGAAAATTGTAGAACATCCTAGCGTCCCGCCTCGCCGCCGCTGGCTGCCAGGATGGCGTCCACGACGATCTTCATTTTCGAACCCAGCGACCCCTTCACCGCAACCACGTCCCCGGCCCTGAGCGCAGCGGCGACATCGCCCGCCAGCGCCGTCGAGTCCGGCCGGTGGACACCGCGCTGCGCCGGCGCGAGCCGCTGCCACAGGGCCTGCATGTGCGGACCGCACAGGAAGACCTGCGTCGCGCCGCTCGCCGCGACGGCCTCAGCGAGGCCCGCGTGATAGTCGTCCGCGCCCTCGCCCAGCTCGCGCATGTCGCCCAGCGCCAGCACCCGCCGCCCGCCCGCCTGCGGCTCGGTCCGTGCCAGGACGGCCAGCATCGCCCGCACCGAAACCGGATTGGCGTTGTAGCTTTCGTCCAGCAGCTCGATCGTGCCGCCACCGAACTTCAGCATGCGGCGTGCCCCGCGACCGGGCGAGGCCTTCACCCCGACCAGGATCGCCGCCGCCTTCTCCACGTCCGCGCCCAAGGCCTCGATGACAGCCAACGCGCCGATGCTGTTCAGCACCCAGTGCTCGCCGGCCGCGCCAAGGCGATACTCGATCCGGCGACCGTGGATCAAGGCTGCAACATCACTGCCGGAATCCTGCAGGTTGCAGGAGACAAGACGGGCTTCCGCAGCCCCGCTGCGACCGAAGCCGACGATGCGGGAAACCCCGAATTCGCGGGCTTTTCCGACGAGGCGTTCATAGTGCCGGCTGTCGCGATTGAGCACGGCAACTGCGCCTTCCGCCATCCCGGCGAACAGGCAGCCCTTCTCATCGGCGACCGCTTCCTCGCTGCCCATATGGCCGATATGGACTGGCCCGACATTGGTCACGATGCCGACATGCGCCTCGACCTGGCGGGCGAGCGGTTCGATTTCGCCGGGGTGATTCATGCCGATCTCGAACACCCCGTAGCGCGCGTCGCGCGGCAGGCGCGCAAGGCTGATGGGCACGCCGACATGGTTGTTGTAGCTCGCCACGCTGGCCGAGGTCAGCGCCTCGGCCGACAGCATCGCGCGCAGAGCGTCCTTCGTGCTGGTCTTGCCGACCGAACCGGTGACGCTGGCGATGCGCGCCCCGCTGCGGCGGCGCCCGGCGCGACCGAGTTCGACCAATGCCTTCATCGTGTCCGGAACGCGGACCAGCGTGCCCTTCGCACCCTCGACGTCGCGCGAGACGACGGCCGCCGCAGCCCCGCGCGACAGGGCGTCGGCGACGAAGCTGTGACCATCGGTCGTCTCGCCGCTCAGCGCGAAGAAGAGGTCGCCCTTTCCAACGGCACGGCTATCGAACGTCACGCCTGCGGCCTCGAACGGCGCGGTGATCGACGCCGCCGACAGAGCAGCCTGCACTTCGTCGGAGGTCCAGAGGGCACTCACGCCTCACCTCCGGCCAGCACGCGCGCCTCCTCGGCATCGTCGAAATGATGGGTGACGCCCTTGATCGTCTGGCCGGTCTCGTGGCCCTTGCCGGCTATCAGCAGCAGGTCGTCGGCGCTCGACAGCGCCTCCATGCCAGCGGCGATGGCGATGTGCCGGCCGTCGGCGATTTCGATCCAGTTGCGACGGTCGGCGGCGATGCCGCGCACGATCTCGGCGCGGATCGCGGCCGGCTCCTCGCTGCGCGGATTGTCGTCCGTCACGATCGCGAGGTCCGCAAGGCGTGTCGCGATCTCGCCCATCACCGGACGCTTTGCCCGGTCACGGTCACCGCCGCAGCCGAACACGACCACCAGCTTGCCGCGGGCAAAGGGCCGCAGGGTGCGCAGCACCGTCTCCAGCGCCTCGGGCTTGTGGGCATAGTCGACATAGACGGCCGCGCCCGAGCGATGGCGGGCCACGAGCTGCAGGCGACCGGGCGCGCCCGTCAGATGGGCAAGAGCCTCCACGGCGCGCGCCGGATCGCCGCCCGTCGCAACCACGAGGCCAAGGGCCGCAAGCGCGTTCGAAGCCTGGAAACCGCCGACCAGCGGCAGCTCGATCTCCCGGCGCGTGCCCATGACTTCCAGCACGAGGTGCTGTCCGGCCGGTGTCGGATCGTCGGCGAGCAGGCGGAACTCGTTGCCCTTCGCGCCGTAGGTCCAGAACCGGATGCCGCGCTGCCGGCAGACTACGCCGAGCGCCACGGCGCGATCGCTGTCGGCATTGACCACCGCCGTGCCGCCCGGTGGCAGAAGCACCTCGAACAGGCGCGCCTTGGCCGCGAAGTAGGCGTCCATCGAATGGTGATAGTCGAGATGCTCGTGCGTCAGGTTGGTGAAGGCTGCGGCCGCCAGGTGCAGCCCATCGAGCCGGTGCTGGTCGATCCCGTGGCTCGAGGCCTCGATGGCGAGGTGGGACACGCCTTCGCGCGCCAGCGTCGCCAGATCCTCGTGAAGTTGAACGGGATCGGGAGTCGTGAGGCCACCGTCGCGCACAAGGCCGGGCGACACGATACCCAGCGTGCCGACGCTTGCCGCCTTCAGCCCCATCGCCTCCCAGATCTGGCGGACGAAATGCACCGTCGAGGACTTGCCGTTGGTGCCGGTGACGGCGGCGATCGTGGCGGGCTGCAGGCCCGCGAAGGCCGAGGCCATCAACGCCACGCGACGTCGTGGATTGGCGTCGCGCACGACGACGATGCCGGGATCGAGTGGCGGCAACGCCGCATCGGACGCGGCCAGGATCGCGACGGCGCCACGCCGCACGGCATCGTCCACGAACGCAGCGCCGTCCCGCTGGCTGCCCGGAAGGGCCGCAAAGAGGTAGCCGGGCCGGATCTTGCGCGAGTCGAGCGTCAGGCCGGCTAGAACGGGATCGCGCGGCAGCGCGAAAGACGGCGCGATCGCGTCGGCGCTCCGGCGCATGAGCTCACTCAGACGCAACACGGCGCACTCCCGGACCAGGCGCCGCGGCCGTCTGGCCAGGCGCCGGCCGGACCGGCAGGGCCTTGCGATGGTCGCCGGGAGAGCGGCGCACGCTGGCCGGCACGAGTTGCGGCGGCGCGACGGACGCCGGCACCGGGGTCGAAGCGATCTCGATCGGCGGCAGGCCGTCCTTCAGATCGCCCGGCAGGATGCCGTAGAGCGACACCATCTGCTCGATGATGACCTTGACCGAAGGCGCCGCCACCCAGCCCGCCGTCGCATAGCCGCCGGTCTCGGGAAGTCCTTTCGGCTCGTCGAGCGAGACGATGATGACGAACTTCGGATCGTTCATCGGGAACGCGCCGACGAAGGAGCTGATCAGCGCCTTCTGGCGATAGCCGCCACGCCCCGGCTTCTCGGCCGTGCCGGTCTTGCCGCCGACCTCGTAGCCCGGAACGTTGGCATTCTTGCCCGTGCCCTCGACGGCGTTCAGGCGCAGGAGCTGGCGCATGTTCACCGAGGTCTTCTGCTGGATGACCCGCCGGCCCTTGTCGCTGGCGGCGTTACGCTTCACCAGCGAGGGCTGGTAGAGGATGCCGCCGTTGATCATCGCCGCCGAACCCATCGCCAGGTGCAGCGGCGTCACCGAAATACCGTGACCGAAGGCGATGGTCATGGTGTTGATCTTCATCCAATGGCGTGGCCAGAGGGGCCCCGCCACTTCCGGGAGCTGCGTCGAGACGGGCTTCAGGAATCCGATCTTGTCGAAGAAGGCCCGCTGCCCTTCCGGTCCCATGACCTCGACCGCCATCTTGGCCGAGCCGATATTGGAGGAGAACTTGAAGATCTCCGGCACCGACAACGGACGGCGCTGGGCGTGATCGTCGTTGATCGTGAAACGGTCGATCCTGATCGGCGACGTGGCGTCGAACACGCTGGTCATCGAGGCCTTGCCCGAATCGAGCGCCATCGCCGTGTTGAAGATCTTGAAGGTCGAACCCTGTTCGTAGACGCCGAGCGTAGCGCGGTTGAACAGCGCCTCGTTGGTAAGCGTCCGGGTGCTGTTGGGATTGTAGGTCGGCAGCGACGCCATGGCGAGAACCTCGCCGTTGGTCACGTCCATCACGATTGCGGTGGCGCCGATCGCCGAGAATTTCTGGACGGCGCGCGCGATCTCGCGCTCGACGATGCGCTGCAGGCGCAGGTCGATCGAGAGCTGCAGCGTCTCGCCGCTCTGGAGTTGCTGGTCGAAGTAGCGCTCGACGCCGGCCAGGCCCGAATTGTCCACGCTGGCATAACCCAGGATGTGGGCGGCAGCCGTTCCCTGCGGATAGATGCGCCGCTCCTCGGCCTGGAAGTCGAGGCCCGGGATGCCCAGCCGGTTGACCCGGTCGTGCTCGCGCGGGCTCAGTCCGCGCTTGATCCAGACGAAGGTCCGGTCACCTTCGAGCTTCTCGCGGACATCGTCGTACTTGAGATCCGGGAGCGCCGTCACGATCTTGCGCGCGGCCTCCTGCGGATCGATCAGCAGGTGCGGATTGACGAAGGCCGACATGACCGGGACCGACGTCGCGAGCACGGCGCCGTTGCGGTCCACGATGTCGGCACGCTCGGACTGGATCGAGCCGCCGCGGGCGGCGACGCGCTGCGTCGGCTCGGCGCCGTCGCGCAGCAGCGACACATAGCCCATGCGCAGGCCGACCGCCGTGAAGGCCAGGCCGAAGATCACCGATGCGATCACCAGCCGCTGGCGCGCCGTCTCCTGGGCATCGCCCTTCAGGCGATCCTGCGGCGAACCGTAACGCGCGCCGGCCGCCGCGTTCACCGCGGCGGCCGGTTCAGGCGACGCAGACTTTCGCCACAGCTTCACCGGGAACCCCCTTCATTTCGCGAGAGGATATCGTCGATGGAGACTGCGGCGCTCTGGCCGTCGCCAACCGGACCCGATGTTGCCGGCTCTTGGATCGAGGCCGGTCGAGGGGGCGTCGTGGGTCCGGGGGTACGCCTTGAAAGGGGTGCGGAGGCCGGCGAGGGGCTGCCGGCCTCCGCTGCGACGCGGCCACCACCACCGGGCAAAGTCGACGAGGGGACGTCGTTGCCCGTTCGTGGGGGGGAAGGAGGTGGTGGATCGCGCCGCGGGGGGACAGATTCGGGTTTGAGCTGATCGAGCCGGACGACCTGCTTGATGGACGCCGACTCGAGCTTGAGATGCCTCTGCGCGAGCGCTTCGATGCGCTCGGATTCGTTCAGATGAGCCCATTCGATTCGCAGGATGTGCGTGGCCTGCTGGCTCTCGATGATCTTCTGGTTGGTGCGGTCGATGCGCTCCTCGAGGTCCTGCACCTTGTACTTGACGGTGAACAGGCCCACGGCCGTGGCGACGGCGACGACCGACCAGAACAGGAGCCCGCGATGGATCATGCGCCGCCTCCGGCGCGAAGCTTCTCGGCGATCCGCAGGCGCGCCGAACGGGCTCGCGGATTGGCGGCAACCTCTTCATCGGACGGCAGCACCGGCTTGCGCGAGAGATCGCGCAGGCTGGCAGCCCGCGCACCCAGGCCCGGCGGCGCGTGGCGCGACGGGGCCGGCGTGCGACCGGCACGGGCGCGGACGAATTCCTTCACGGCGCGGTCTTCCAGCGAATGGAACGACACGACCGCGAGACGGCCGCCCGGCGCCAGCACCTGCTCGGCGGCGGCCAGGCCGCGCTCGAGTTCGCCCAGCTCGTCGTTCACCGCGATGCGCAGCGCCTGGAAGGTCCGCGTCGCCGGATCGCTCTCGTCCCTGCCCTGCGGCCCGACCGCGCGGCGCACGATCTCGGCCAGCTCGCCGGTGGTCTCGATCCGCTTGGCGCGGCGCGCCTCGACGATGCTGCGCGCCACGCGACGGCTGCGACGCTCTTCGCCGTAGCGCCAGATGATGTCGGCAAGGTCTGTTTCGTTTGTTTCGTTTACGAGGTCCGCCGCCGACGCACCACTCTTCTCCATGCGCATGTCGAGCGGGCCCGAGGCACGGAAGGAGAAGCCGCGATCGGCCTGGTCGAACTGCATCGACGACACGCCCAGATCGAGCGACACGCCGTCCACATCCTCAACGCCCTCGGCCGAGAGCAGCTCGGCCATGTCACCGAAGCGGCCCTCGATCAGGCGCAGTCGCGGCGCGTAGCGCTCGGCCAGCGCCTTGCCCGCGGCGATGGCGTCGGGGTCGCGGTCGATGGCGATGACCTGGCAATCGGCGCGATCGAGCATCGCGGTCGTGTAGCCGCCGGCGCCAAACGTGCCATCGAGGTAGCGGCCGCCGTCGCGCGGCTGCAGCGCATCGACGACTTCGCGCGCCATCACGGGAACATGGCGGGCGCCGCTCATGCGTCGGCCCCGCCCAGGCCGCGCACGAACGCCGCCATCTTCTCGCGCTCGGCCTCGCGGCGCGCCTGCCAGCGGCCGGGGTTCCAGAGCTGGAACTTGTCGACCTTGCCGACCAGCATCACGCCGTCGCCCGCATCGAGCGCCTGGACGAACTCGCCGGGCATCGTGAAACGGCCATCGGGCTCCAGCGAAATGGTGCGGGCTCCGGCCGACAGGTAGCCCGCCGGATCGAAGGCGTCGTCGTCGAGCGCGACCTTCAGCGAACCCTTTGGCCCCAGGGCTTCGGCGCGCAGGCGATCCAGCATGGCATCGAAACCCGCACGGGAGTTGCCGTTCACGAGGCCGGGGATGGTGGGGGAATGATAGAGAACGAAAGCGCCGCGATCGTCCGCAGGCAGTTCGTCGCGAAAAGCCGCGGGCAACAGAACCCGGCCTTTCTTGTCCATCTTGATCAGGATCTCGGACCGGAATGCCACGGCCCATCTCCCCTCTAGACCCGCTGCAGGTGCCCCACGCCCCTGCGTTGTCTGTTACACGGGATACAATGGGATATCATGGGAAGGTCCGGGATGCAATTATCAACGACAAGAATCCACAAGGAATCTGAACGACTTAGACACAACATCTATTGTGCGCTTGCACCATGCAAACGCAAGGGATTGTAGACGCGACTCGTCTCGCGGAATCGAAGGGGTCAGACGGCCTGTAAGCCGGGTTCTGTCCTCGCCCGAAAGCGATGGATGGCCATTCCTCTGGGACGCCCGTTACCGAACGCCTCGCGCGACCGACCCGGGCGACGACGCGGAAACACCGCTGCCGGTTGCCCGGCGTGTCGCCCCTATTTGGTCTTGCTCCCGGTGGGGTTTGCCGTGCCGCTTCCGTTGCCGGTCGCGCGGTGGGCTCTTACCCCACCGTTTCACCCTTGCCGTCCTGGCGAACCAGGCAGGCGGTCTGTTTTCTGTGGCACTTTCCCTGGGGTCGCCCCCGCCGGACGTTATCCGGCACCGTGTCTCCGTGGAGCCCGGACTTTCCTCACCCGCGCGGTTACCCGCCCGAGTGCAGCCATCCGGCCGTCTGACCCGGCGCCTGACTAGGCCGCCCGTCCCAGCGGGTCAAGCAGGCCGGCCAATCGCGAGCGCGTTTCGGGATCGATCATGCCGTCGACACGGTCTGCCCGGAAATGGCGCTGGAAGGCCTTCACGATCTCCTTCGGCGGCACGGCGAGCGGCGGTGCGTAGCCGTATCGCTGAAGCGCCTTGTGGAAGTCGCCATCGAGCGGCCGCGCGCCGGCCTTCGGCCACAGGCCGATCCCCTGCTCGGCCAGTCGCTTCCAGGGAAAGCGCCGGCCCGGATCGATCTTGCGCTGGGGGGCGATGTCGGAATGGCCGACGACGTTGCGCGGTTCGATGGCGGGATGGCGCATCAGGATCCCTCGGCACAATTCGACCAGCGCCGCGATCTGTTCGGGCGGATAGTCGTGCCGGTCGCCGTGCAGGTTGACGATCTCGATGCCGATCGAGGTGCCGTTCAGCGCCTCGCGGCCTCGCCACCAGGATTTTCCGGCGTGCCAGGCGGTGCGGTCCTCGGGCACGAGACGATAGGCGGTGCCGTCGAGATCGAGCACGTAGTGCGAGCTGACGCGGAGTTCACGCGTCGCATCGCGCAGGATGTCCAGCGACTCCTGCAGCGGGAGCTCGGTGTAGTGCAGCACGAGGATGTCGACACCGGCCCCGTCCGGCCGGGCCGCGTGGTTGGGCGACGGAAGATCGACGAACTTCACGCTCAGGCCGGGACGAGTCCGCGTTGCCTGCGCAGCCGGTCATAGGCGTCGTTGATCAGCGCGAGCTTGCGGTTGGCGACCGCGATCGCCTCCTTCGGCAGTCCCTGGGCCATCAGCCGGTCGGGATGGTTGGCGCGGACCTGACGCAGCCACGCCTCGCGGATCTGCTCGTCGGTCGCCATGGGGTCGATGCCCAGCACGACGCAGGGTTCGCATTCCACCGCGCCCAGCGCGGCGGCTTTCGCCCGTTCGAAGCGCGAGCTGGGCAGACCGAAGATGCTCGCGACCTTCGCGAGATAGTCGGCTTCCGCGGCATCGACCCTGCCGTCGGCCTGCGCGATGCTGAACAGACCCTCGATCACGTTTTCCAGGATCTCGGGTGCGTCGGGAAACAGCGCGGCGACCTGCCGGGCATAGGTCTCGAACCCGCCGGCATCGCGCTTGGCCAGATCGAAGAAGCGCTCGACGTTCGCTTCCTCGCCCGGCGGCACCTGGAAGAACTCGCGGAACGCCGCTCGCTCGGCCTCCGAGACCTCGCCGTCGACGCGCGCCATCTTTGCGCCCAGCGCGATGACGCCGATGGTGAAGCCGATCTGCCGCAGTCCGGGATGCCCGCCATCGTCCGCCGGTGGCGAGGACAGGCCGAGCAACCCGGCGATGCCGAGGCCGTTCATGCCTTCTACGATTTTGTCCCAGATCCTCATGCCGTGCCTTTATACCAGCAACGAACCGATTGCGACGCAGACCAGCAATCCCAGCGCCAGACGGCGGTAGAATTTCTCGCTGGCCAGCGGGAACAGGCGCTCGCCCACCACGCCGCCCAACATCACGGCCGGTGCGAGAAACAGGCCTTGCGCGCCAGTACTCCAGCCGATCAGGTCACGCGAGGCAAATGAGGCGAGGGCGATCAGGTCGACGAAGACGAAATAGGTCGTGAGATTGGCCCGCACGCGCGCGGCCGGCTCGTTGCCCGCCAGATAGTAGAAGGCGATCGGCGGACCGGCCATGCCCGAGAGTCCGTTCAGGAAGCCGCTGGTCGCCCCTGCCGCGACGGTCGTCGCCGCGTTCGGGCGTCCGGGAAAGCGCCAGCCGCTGGCCAGCAAGGCGACCGCGCCGAGGATGATGGCCGAGATCGCCCAACGCATCGGCTCGGGCTCGACGCCGGTCAGCGTGTGGGTGCCGAGCGGCACGGCGAGAGCCGCCGCCAGCAGCAGCAGGCCGATGCGCCGCCACTCGACCAGACGCACCACGCCGGGAACGAGCGGCAGGGCCACTGCGATTTCCAGCAGGAGGCAGAGGGCGATGCCGACCGCGGGCCCATAGAGCGCCGAGAAGACCGGCGTCATCAGCATCGCAGCGCCAAAACCGGCGAAGCCGCGCACCATGCCTGCAATGCAGGCAACGACCGCAGAAACGAGGAAGGTAGTACTCAACAAATCCGGCATTGCGGGCGGGACGCTAGCATTGCCGGAGTGCCGGGCGCGCATCATATAATGGAGGTCATGGCCTCAAAGAATCTCGCGGTTCCGGCTGCTCCCCTCCTGATGCCGTACATCCAGCGGCGGCCGGAGCTCGAAGGTGTAACGCCGAGACCGTTCAAGCTCGTGTCGGACTACACGCCCGCGGGAGACCAGCCCGAAGCGATCCGGCAACTCATTGCCGGCGTCGAGGCAGGCGAGCGCGACCAGGTTCTGCTGGGCGTCACCGGCTCGGGCAAGACCTTCACCATGGCCAACGTGATCGCGAGCCAGGGCCGGCCGGCGCTGGTGATGGCGCCCAACAAGACGCTGGCGGCGCAGCTCTATGCCGAGATGAAGGGCTTCTTCCCGGAGAACGCGGTCGAATACTTCGTCTCGTATTACGACTACTACCAGCCCGAAGCCTACGTACCGCGCACCGACACCTTCATCGAGAAGGACTCGTCGATCAACGAACAGATCGACCGAATGCGGCACTCCGCGACGCGCGCCCTGATGGAGCGCGACGACGTCATCATCGTGGCGTCGGTCTCCTGCATCTACGGCATCGGTCCGCTGGAGAACTACCAGGCGATGACCTTCCGGCTGCACAAGGGCCAGAAGATCGACCGTTCCTCCCTGCTCCGCCGCTTCGTCGAGCAGCAGTACAAGCGCAACGACAATGCCTTCCAGCGCGGCACCTTCCGGGTGCGCGGTGACACGATCGACCTGTTCCCGGCGCACTACGAGGACAAGGCCTGGCGCTTCGAGATGTTCGGCGACGAAATCGATTCGATCACCGAGTTCGATCCGCTGACCGGCGACAAGACGATCTCGCTGAACGACATCATCGTCTATGCCAACAGCCACTACGTGACGCCGAAGCCGACGATGCAGAAGGCGATCGACCAGATAAAGGCCGACCTGAAGCAGCGCCTCGAGGAGTTCAACCGCGCCGGCCGCTTGCTGGAGGCCCAGCGGCTGGAACAGCGAACGCTGTTCGACATCGAGATGCTGGAGACCACCGGCTCCTGCGCCGGCATCGAGAACTACTCGCGCTATCTGACGGGCCGCAAACCGGGTGAACCGCCACCGACCCTGTTCGAATACTTCCCGCAGAATTCGCTGCTGATCTGCGACGAGAGCCACGTCACCGTGCCGCAGATCGGCGGCATGTTCCGCGGCGACTTCAACCGCAAGAGCGTGCTCGCCGAATTCGGCTTCCGCCTGCCCTCGGCGATCGACAACCGGCCGCTCAAGTTCGAGGAATGGGACGCGCTGCGGCCGCAGACGACCTATGTCAGCGCCACCCCGGGCGACTGGGAGATGGAGCGCACCCAGGGCATCTTCATCGAGCAGGTGATCCGTCCGACCGGCCTGATCGATCCGACCGTGCTCATCCGCCCCGTGGAGAAGCAGGTCGACGACCTGATCGCCGAGTGCAAGGACTGCGCGAAGAAGGGCCAGCGGGTGCTGGTCACCGTGCTCACCAAGCGCATGGCCGAGGATCTGGTCGAGTACATGCACGAGTCCGGCATCCGCTGCCGCTACCTGCATTCCGACATCGACACGCTGGAGCGCATCGAGATCATCCGCGACCTGCGGCTCGGCGCCTTCGACGTGCTGGTCGGCATCAACCTGCTGCGCGAGGGGCTCGACATTCCCGAATGCGCCCTGGTCGCCATCCTCGATGCCGACAAGGAGGGCTTCCTGCGCTCGCCCACCTCGCTCGTCCAGACGATCGGCCGCGCCGCGCGCAACGTCGAGGGCCGGGTCATCCTCTACGCCGACAAGATGACGGACTCGATCAAGTACGCCATGGCCGAGACCGACCGCCGCCGCGCCAAGCAGACCGCCTACAACGAGGAGCACGGCATCACGCCCGCCTCGGTGAAGCGCAACATCGCCGAGATCCTGCAGTCGACCGCGGAGCGCGACCACTACACCGTGGATACCGGCGTCTCGGGCGACGTTCATCTGGTCGGGCACAATCTCCGCACCCACATCGCCGAGCTCGAGAAGCGCATGCGCGCCGCCGCCGCCGACCTCGAATTCGAGGAGGCCGGCCGCCTGCGCGACGAGATCCGGCGCCTCGAGGCCCACGAACTCGAACTGCCGGGGCAGGCCGCCAGCGCCAATGTCGGCGTCCATCTCGGCAAGATGCAGCATTCGCGGGTGTTCCGCGGCGTCCGCACGGGTTCGGGCGGCCGCGGCAAGCCGGCACGGCGCAGCGGCCGGTAGCGAACCGAGTGCCGACAATTTCGCCTGACCGTGTCTCGTCGAGAGTTTTCTCGCCCGCCTGAACCCGGTCGTTATAGTCCCGGCGCATGCCCGCCGCGCCGACCGACCTTCGTCGCTACCTCACCGCCCTCGCCTCGCTGACGCTGATCCAGGTCATCTCGACGATGGTCTTCAACCAGGCCTCGGTGCTGGCGCCCGCCGCCGCCGCCGAGTTCGGCGTCGCCGCCGCGGATGTCGCCTACTACGTGTCGATCGTCTATCTCGCGGCGATGATCTCGACCGTGGGCGGCGGCCCGCTCACCCGTCGGCTGGGACCGATCCGCTTCATCCAGACCGGGCTCACCATCGCGGCGCTGGGCTCCTTCGTCTTCGCGACGGGCGGCGTCGCGATGGCCGCCCTCTCGGCCTTCATCGTCGGGCTGGGCTCGGGCCCACTCACCATCGCCAGCTCGCATATCCTGGCCCGCGTGTCGCCGCCGCGCCTGGCAAACGTCACCTTCTCGCTGAAGCAGAGCGGCGTGCCCGTCGGCTTCGCGATCTGCGGCGCCGTGCTGCCGACCCTCGCGCTCGATTTCGGCTGGCGCTGGGCCGCGGCCTCGGTCGGCTTCCTCTCGATCGTCGCAGCCGCGGCCATGCAGCCCTTGCGCGCCCTTTACGACGACGAGCGCAGCGTCGGCCCGGCGCGCCTGCCGACGCTGGCGGAAATCTTCGAGCCGCTGCAGCTCGCCTGGCGCGACCCGATCCTGCGGCCGATGTGCTTCATCGGCATGCTGTTCTCGGCGACACAGGCGATCGTCGTGAACTTCACCGTCGTCTACGCCGTCGATGGCTTGCAGATGTCCTACGTGCTTGCCGGTGCGCTGCTCTCGGCGGCAACGGTCGCCGGCGCCTTCGGTCGTGTCTTCTGGGGCGCGCTCGCCGACCTGCTGCGCCGGCCGTCGGCTGTGCTGGCGGGCATCGGCGCCATCATCGCGATGGCCGCGACCGTGATGGCGTTCTCGACGCCCGCCTGGCCCACCGGCGCCGTCTACATCGTCTGCACGATCCTGGGTGGCACCGCCGTCGGCTGGAACGGGGTGTTCATCGCCGAGAGCGCGTCGCGGGCGCCGCCGGGACGGGCGGCGGAATTTACCGGGGCAACGCAGCTCTTCGTGTTCTGCGGTGCACTCCTGTCGCCGCTCCTCTTTCGCTCCGTGCTGGCCATCACCGGCGTCTACGAGGCGGGCTATCTGCTGCTGGCCGCCGGCGTGGCGACGGCGTCGTTCTTCCTCGGCCGGGCGGCGCTGCGCGGCGCATAGTTCATTCGTCCTTCAGGGCGCTTTCGTGCCAGCGGCGCAGCAGCAGGTGTGAGACCAGCGACAGCAGCAGGTAGATCGCGATGCCCGCCGCGGAGATCAGCACCAGGGCCGCGAACATGCGCGGGATCTTGAGCTGATAGCCCGATTCGAGGATGCGGTAGGCGAGGCCCGATTCCCGCCCGCCCGAGCCCGCGACGAACTCGGCCACGACCGCGCCGATCAGCGCCAGTCCGCCCGAGATGCGCAGGCCTCCCAGGAAGTACGGCAGCGCCGCCGGCAGGCGTAGATCGAGCAGCGTACGCCAGCGGCTCGCGCCATAGAGTTCGAACAGGTCGAGCAGGTTGCGGTCGACCGAGCGCAGGCCCAGCACGGTGTTGGACAGGATCGGGAAGAAAGCCACCAGCCAGGCGCAGATCAGCAGCGAGACGTTGACGTCGTCGACCCAGGCGATGATCAGCGGCGCGATGGCCACGATCGGCGTCACCTGCAGGATGATGGCGTAGGGAAAGAGCGACAGTTCGATCCAGCGAGACAGCGAGAACAGCAGCGCCAGCAGGATGCCGACCACCACCGCGGCCAGCAAAGCCTCGAGGGTGATGCGCAGCGTCACGAGGAGTGCGGGCCAGAGCGTGCCCCAGTCCGATATCAACGTCTTCGTCACCAGGATCGGTCCCGGCAGGATGTAGGGCGGGATCGCCATTGCCCGGACGAGGCCCTCCCACAGCGCCAGCATGACGAGCCCCATCAGAACCGGCGCGACGATGCGGGCGCTCATGGGATCATCCCCAGCCTCATCCTGAGGAGCGACGCGCAGCGTCGCGTCTCGAAGGATGGGATCAGGCGAAGCGTTTGCAGCCCATACCTCGAGACGCCGGGCTTCGCCCGGCTCCTCAGCATGAGGACGTGCTCTAAAGGATGGGCTCTCATGCCACCGTCGCTTCCGAGAGCCGCGCCGAAGTGAGGCGGCAGAGGGCGGCATAGTCGGCGGAGGTGCCGAAGGCTTCGCTGCGCGGATAGGGCGCCGAAATGGCGAGTTCGGAGCGCATGCGGCCGGGGCGTGCGCTCATCACCACAATGCGCTGGGACAGGAACACGGATTCGAACACCGAATGGGTCACGAACACGACGGTGAAGCGCGTGCGTTGCCACAGCTCCAGGAGATCGGTGTTGAGCTGGCGCCGCGTGATCTCGTCGAGCGCGGCGAAGGGCTCGTCCATGAGCAGGAGCTTGGGTGCTGTGACCAGCGCGCGCGCGATCGAAACGCGCATCTTCATGCCGCCGGACAGTTCGCGCGGATAGCTCTTCTCGAAGCCTACGAGCCCCACGCCCGCCAGCGCGTCAGCGGCGCGCGCCTCGCGTTCGGAACGCACCACTCCGCGCAGCTTCAGTGGCAGGGCGACGTTTGCCAGCGCCGTCGTCCACGGCATCAGGGTCGGTTCCTGGAAGACGAAGCCCAGGTCAGGCCTTCCCTGGGGCCAATCGATCGTGCCGGCGGTCGGCACGGCAAGCCCCGCGATCAGGCGCAGCAGCGTCGATTTTCCGCAGCCCGAGGGGCCGAGCACGCTCAGGAATTCCCCGGCCTCGATGTCGAGCGACGCACCATCCAGCGCCCGGACGCCGTTCGCGAAGACCTGTGAGACGTCGCGGACGCGGACGAGCGGCATCAATCCGCGGGCAGGGTCAGATCGAGGCGCGTTGCCCAGACCGGCAACGGAAGCGAGTCCCGCGCGGCGAGGTTGGCCGGCAGCGCCGCGCGATCGGTCACCCTGGCGAACGGCAGGACGAGGCCGGCGCGCACGCCGAATACCGCGTCGCCATCGAGATGCGCGTCATCCTCGGGGAAGAACTCGGTGATCAGCGGCGGATGGCCGGGCGCCTGGACGATCATGTGCAGATGCGCCGGCCGCCAGGCATCGCGGCCCAGAATGCGCAGCATGTCGCCGGCCGGCCCGTCGTCGGGCACCTTGTAGGAGACCGGCCGCACGGTGGTGAAGGCGAAGGTGCCATCCTCGGCCACCGCGAGACGCGCGTGATAGTTGGTCGGCGATTGCGCGGCGTCCTGCTGGGCGTAGAGGCCGTTGCCGGCATTCTGCCAGATCGCCAACACGGTGCCTTTCGCCGGCGCTCCCTTTCCATCGACGACGCGACCGCTCACGACCAGCGGCTCGCCCACCTGGCCGTGCCACAGGTCGCCGCCGTTCGGCAGCGCCGGCGCACCTTCGATATGGAACGGGCCGAGCACGGACGACGGCGTGCCGTTGCCGGCGGCGTTCACCATGTCCACGAGCGACGACACGCCGAGCAGATCGGAGAACAGGATGTATTCATTGCGCTTGTCGTCGGTGAACCGGGTGGCGCGCGTGAGGGCATCGATGGCGGCGCCCCACTCCGCCTGCGTCACCTTGTTGTCGCGCACGAAGCTGTGCAGGTGGCCGGCCAGGGAGACCAGCAGCGTCCGTGCGCGCTCGGACGGCGCGTTGCGCGCATAGTCGGCGAAGGCCTGGGTGATCGAGGTCGGGGTGAGATTGCGCATGAACGCTCCTGGGATCGGGGCCTCGGCCCGTTACCGCGGCGCTCTCAACAGAGCGTCGTAGTCGGCGCGCAGCAGCGCGAACAGCAGGTGGTCGGCCCACTGGCCGTTGATCCGCAGATACTGCCGGGCCAGCCCCTCCTCGTGGAAACCGACCTTGGTCAGCACGGCCTTGGAAGGCTCGTTGTGCGGCAGGCAGGCGGCTTCGAGCCGGTGCAGGCGGAGATCATCGAAGACAAATGGCAGGGTGGCGCGCAACCCGTCGGTCATCAGGCCCCGGCCGGCATAGGGTTGGCCCATCCAGTAGCCGACGGAGGCGGCCTGGGCGACGCCGCGGCGGACATTGCTGAGGTTGATGCCGCCGACCAGCCGCCGGCCCTCGTTGGTGAAGACGAACAGGCCGTAGGCCTCCCCCGACCGCCATTCCTTGATCTGCTGCCGCAGCCGGCGCCGGAAATGATCTCGCGCCAGCGAATCCTCTGGCCAGGTGGGTTCCCAGGGGGTCAGGAAGGCCCGGCTGCGGGCGCGCAACTCGGCCCATTCCGGCCAATCGTCCATGCTCGGCGCACGCAGGAACACGCGCTTCCCGGTGATCCGGGTCATCCCTGACAGCGACAATGGGACGTCGGCAAAGCGAAACATTTCAGGCTATGGTAATGGTTCTTCGCAAGTCTTGCATGTTTTCCGAAGTTTGACGTAGGAAATCGAGACGGTCCATTGTGCCCGTCGGCGCCAGGTGAGCCGCCGCCATTTGGCCAGACGGGCGTACTACATCCCCACATCGCAACTTCCAAAAGTCTTCGAGGCACATCGGTCATGGAATCGGCTAGCAAACCCAATGTCGGCGAAAAGGGCAGATTCTATCTGACCAAGCACATCTGGCTTCCGCAGCAGCCGCTGGAGGACTTCAACCTCAAGCTCTCCGACATGATCCTGCGGAACATGCCGAAGCTGCCGCTGGGGGGCGAGGACGCGCTGAAGGCCTTCCCGGTCCTGGGTGAACTCAAGAAGAGCCACGCCAAGATCAAGGCCGACCTCGACTACCTGCTGAGCCACCACGAAGAGATCCCGGCCCTCCACGAGGTCCATCCGCGAGACCTCTACGTCCCGGGTCGTGCCTGGCGTACCTTCCTGCTGAAGCTGTGGGGCCACGAAGTGAAGGAGAATGCGGCGGCGGTGCCCGACACGATGGCCGCCATCGCCAGGATTCCCGGCGTCCACTCCGCGCTGTTCAGCATCCTGGCCGGCCGCGCCGAGATCGAGCCGCACCGGGGGTCCGCTGCCGGCGTGATCCGCTTCCACTATCCGCTGATCGTGCCGAAGGAACCCGAGAAGTGCTGGATCGAGATCGGCGGCCACCACTTCTTCTGGCGGGAAGGCGAGCCGCTGGTGTTCGACGACACGCGCGAACACTGGGTGAAGAACCAGACCGACGAGACGCGCGTCGTGCTGATCATCGACTTCAACGCCCCGATGCCCTTCCCGGTGAACCTCTACACCGGCCTGCGCTACAACATCGTCCGCCGCAGCACCGAAGTCCTCACCGTCATCGAACGCGCCTCGATCGGCGTCCCGCCCCGCACGGCAGCCCAACCCGACTTGGCGCACGCTGCCTAAATGGAGCGCGCCACTCCAGTGGCGCCCTTCTCATGATTCACGAGCGCAACTGGAGCGACGCGCTCCAATAATAACGACGATCAGGCAGCGAGACGCGAGGCGATCTTGTCGAGGGATTCGAGGCCGTGGATCGGGCCCAGGGCGGCAAGCGTGAGTTCGCCCTGCAGGAGGCGGCGGGCGACGCGGCGGACGGCGTCCTGATCGACCGCCTCGATGCGGGACACGATCTCGGCGTAGGGAATGGTGCGGCCGTGGACGATCAGGTGGCGCGCCGCCTGCTCGCAACGAGCGCCGCTCGATTCCAGCGCCATCAGCGTGCCGGCCTTGATCTGGTTGCGGGCGCGCACGAGTTCCTGCTCGTTCAGCGTATCGGCCACGGTGACGAACTCCTCGCACACCGCCGGCACAAGTTCGGCCAGATCGTCCTCGCCGGTGCCGGCGTAGATGCCGAACAGGCCGCCATCGGCATAGGCCGTGTTGAAGCAATGGATCCCGTAGACCAGTCCCCGCTCCTCGCGGATTCGCTGGAACAGGCGCGAGGACATGCCGCCGCCGAACAGGGTCGAGTAGATGGCGAGCGCGAAATAGTCGGGGTCGCGGTAGCCGATGCCCTCGCAGCCCAGCACGAGATGCGCCTGTTCGAGCACCCTCTGCTCGCGGCCGTCGCCGCCGACATAGGCCAGAGGCACCGGCTGCGCCGCATTGGCCGGCGTGCGTGCCACCGAGCCGAAATGCTTCTCGGCGAGATCGACGATCTGGTCGTGCTCGACCCGACCCGCGGCTGACAGGACCATGTTCCCGGCCGTGTAGTGGCGCGCAAGATAGGCGAAGAGATCGTCACGGCCGATCGCCTCGACCGACGTGGCGGTGCCCAGCACCGGCCGGCCGAGCGGCTGGCCCGGCAACGCGGTCTCCTGGAACTGGTCGAAGATGAGATCGTCGGGCGTGTCGAGCGCCTGGCCGATCTCCTGCAGGATGACGCCGCGCTCGCGCTGCAACTCGTCGGGGTCGAACACCGAGTTGCGCAGGATGTCCGAGACCATCTCGATGCCCAGCGCCACGTCCTCCTTGAGGACGGAGGCGTGATAGGCGGTGATCTCGCGGCCCGTGTAGGCGTTCAGGCTGCCGCCGACATTCTCGATCTCTTCCGCGATGGCTCGGGCGCTGCGGGTGCGCGTGCCCTTGAACGCCATGTGCTCCAGCATGTGGGCCATGCCGTTCAGCTCGGCGGTCTCGTGGCGCG
>NZ_CAMFKM010000035.1 GCF_945957355.1 uncultured Reyranella sp.
GTGCGGAACAGGCGCAGCGAATTCACGTGCCCGTCCAGTTCGCAGAAGCTGCCGCCCACAACCTCCGGACCGATGTCGGGCAGCATCGCCTTGACCTGGTCATGCGTCAGGATCTGGGTCTTGTAGTCGACGATGCCGGGCTGGGCGTGCAGGCGCCTCAGGACGTTGGCGCGCGCCTCCAGCTCCTTGTCCGACAGGCAGAGATGGAAGCCGCCGGGCCGCTGGAACGAGACGTCGAGGCCGGTCTCCTGCTTCAGCAGATCCGAGAAACCCTGCCAGGCGTTGGACGAGCGGATCGTCCAGCCGGCGTAGGGGGCAAGGCCGAGCCCCTTACTCTGCACCCAGACCAGCGCGAAGTTGCCGCGGCTCGCCCGCACCGCACGGTCGCCTTCGTCGAGCACGACGACGCGGCAGCCCTCGCGCGACAGGCCCCAGGCCGTGGCGACGCCGACCAGCCCGCCGCCCACAACCGCAACGTCGAATTCATCAGTGGCCCTTGCTTCAGCGGCCATGCCCGGCGCTCCTTCCAATGAGCAGGCGTTCCAATCCGAAAGCGCGATCGAGCACCAGCAGCGCCAGGACGGTGATCGCGATCACGCAGGCCGACACCGAGGTCACCAGCGGATCGATATTGTCCTGGATGTAGAGGAACATGCGGACCGGCAGCGTCTCCGTGCCCGGTGCCGCGATGAACACCGTCATCGTCACCTCGTCGAACGAATTGATAAAAGCCAGCGCCCAGCCGCTCACCAGCCCGGGCAGGACCAGCGGCAGGGTGATGCGCCGCAGCACCACGCTCTCGCTGGCGCCGAGCGACACGGCGGCATGCTCGATCGAGCGGTCGAGGCCGACCGCGGAGGCCAGCGTCAGCCGCAGCGCAAAGGGCAGCACGACCACGATGTGTGAGAGGACGAGCCCCGCGAAGGTGCCACCCAGGCCGATCTGTGTGAAGAAACGCAGGAAGGCAATGCCGAGCACGAGATGCGGGATCATCAGCGGCGACATGAACAGCGCCGTCAACGCCTCGCGCCCGGGGAAGCGATAGCGCGCGATGGCCAGCGCCGCCGGAACGGAGATGCCGACCGCGATCGCCGAGGAGATCGTGCCCAGCCACAGGCTGCGCCAGAAGGCCGAGATGAACTCCGGATACTGCGCGATGGCATAGAACCAGCGCAGCGACCAGCGGTCGGTGGGGAACGACAGGTAGCCCTCGGGCGTGAAGGCTACGAAGCAGACGACGAGGATTGGCGCCAGCATGAAGGTGACGAACAGCGCGTGGTAGGCGAGCGCGATGGGTCCGTTGCGGCTCATGCGAAGACCTGCGCATAGCGGCGCTCGACCAATCGGTTGGCTCCCCAGACGATGGCGACCAGCGCCAGCAGCAGCAGCACCGCCACCGCGGCGCCCAGCGGCCAGTTGAGCGTGTTCAGGAACTCGTCGTAGGCCAGGGTCGAGGCGACCTTGAGCCGCCGCCCGCCGATGATCGCCGGGGTGGCGAAGGCGCTGGCCGCAAGCGCAAAGACGATCACCGCACCGGAGAGAATGCCGGGCATGACCTGCGGCAGCACGATGCGGCGCAGCACGGTGAAGGGTCCCGCCCCCAGCGCCACCGCCGCATTCTCGACCTGCGGGTCGAGCCGCTGCAGCGACGCCCAGACCGCCAGCACCATGTAGGGCATCAGCACGTGCGCCAGGGCAATCACGACGCCGGTCTCGGTGAACATGAAGGGCAGCGGCGCCGAGATCAGTCCCAGCCCCATCAGTGCCTTGTTCACGAGGCCCGAGTTGCCGCCGAACAGCAACGCCCAGCCCAGCGTGCGGGCGACCACCGAGATCAGCAGCGGACCCAGGATCACCAGCAGGAAGAGCCCGCGCCACGGGCTGCGCATGCGATTGAGGATGTAAGCTTCCGGCGCGCCGAACACCGCGGCCAGCAGGGTGACGAAGAAGGCGATGCGGAAGGTGCGCGCGAACATTTCGTGGAAGTACGAATCACTAAGCACTTCCTGCCAGTTCTTCAGGATGAAGACCGGTTCGATGCCCTTGTACTGCCCCCAGTCGTGGAACGAGAGCAGGACTGTCATGCCGAGCGGCACGATCACCACGCCGGCGAACAGGACCAGCGCCGGCACGCACAGGAGATAGGGTGCCGCCTTCACGCGCGGCCTTCCCAGGTGAGATTCACGGCATCGCCCTCGCCTGGCATAGCCTCGCCGCTGTTCTGGCGGATCACCGTGACGAGGCCGGACGCGGTATCGACCTGGTAGAGCCAGTGATTGCCCTGGAAGATGCGGGTGCGAACCGTGCCGGCAAGGCCGGAGGCGCCAAAGGAGATGCGCTCGGGCCGCACGCTATTGCCATCCACCAGGTTGGTCTTGCCGAGGAAGTTGGCGACGAAGGGCGTGGCCGGCCGTTCGTAGGCCTCGTGCGGCGGGCCGATCTGCTCGGCCTTGCCCTGGTTCATCACCACGATGCGGTCCGACAGCGCCATCGCCTCGGCCTGGTCATGCGTCACCAGTATGGTCGTGGTGCCGACCGTGCGCTGGATCTGGCGCAGCTCGATCTGCATGCCCTCCCGGAGCTTGGCATCGAGGTTGGACAGCGGCTCGTCCAGCAGCAGGATCTGCGGCCGAATGACCAGCGCGCGCGCCAGGGCGACACGCTGCTGTTGCCCGCCCGACATCTGGCGCGGAAAGCGCGACGCGAAGGCACCAAGCCCCACGAGTTCCAGCGTCTCGGCCACGCGCGTCTTGCGCTCGGCGGCGGCGACGCCCTGCATCTCCAGCCCGAAGCCGACATTCTCGGCCACTGTCATGTGCGGAAACAGCGCATAGCTCTGGAAGACGATGCCCAGGCCACGCTTGGCGGGCTTGATCGCCAGCAGGTCCCGGCCGCCCAGTCGGATCGCGCCCGAGGTCGGTTCGACGAAGCCCGCGATCATCTGGAGCGTCGTGGTCTTGCCGCAGCCCGACGGGCCCAGCAGCGCCACGAACTCGCCCTTCTCGACGCTCAGCGTCAATCCGTCGACGGCATTGTGCGCACCGAACGTCTTGGTGAGCTTCTCCAGTTCGAGGAACGCCATCTAGTCCGCACCTTGGGATACGATCCGCGCCGCAGTATCGCGATGCAGCCGGTAGAAGGCGTCCTGCGGCTGATCCATGTCGAGGATCTCGGCCTCAGGCGCGCGCAGGAAGAGGCCACGCAACACCCGCCCGATGCCGCCGTGCGCGAACACGGCGACCGGCCGTTCGATCGCGAGGGCTGCGATATCGTCGAGCGCCGCCCGCGCACGCGCCGCGGCCATGATGTAGTTCTCGCCGCCCGGCGGCTCGTATCTCCAGCGATCGCGCCGCCGGGCCGCCATCGCCCCGGGCCAGCGGGCCTCGATCTCCGGTCCGGTAAGCCCGTCCCATTCGCCCCAGCTCATTTCGCGCAGGCGATCATCGAAGCACAGGTCGTCGTGCATCAGACCCGCCTCTTCGGCCGCCAGCGCCAGCGTCTCGCGCACGCGACCGAGCGGGCTTGCCCGCACGGCCACGTCATCGGGGATATGCCCCGCGTCTCGCAGCTCATTCGCCAGCGCCCGTCCCATGGCACGGGCCTGCCGCCGTCCTTCTTCTGTCAGCGGCGAATCGAGGAAGCCCTGGGCCCGCTTCTCGGCATTCCACACAGTCTCGCCGTGACGAAAGACGTAGATGGGATGGTGCACGACCGTTCCTTCAGGCGATCAGCGCTCGACCTCGCGGTTCCAGCGCTTGGTCCAGTCGTCGCGCGAGGCGTTGATGGCGTCCCAGTCCGGCGCGATGATCAGCTTCGCACGCTCGCCGACCGGCGCCATCTTCAGCTCCGGCATGTTGACGTCGACCTTGGTGTTGACCGGGCCGTTGCCCATTTCCTTGGCCATGCCGGTCTGGACCGGCGCCGACACCAGGAGCTTGATCATCTCGTGGGCCAGCGGATTGACCGAGGCTTTGGCGACCGGGCATGCCGAGGCGAGCAGGATCGGTGCGCCTTCCTTGGGATAGATGAAATCGACCGGGAAGCCGGTGTTGGCGAAGGCCTGGACGCGGCCGGTGCCCCAGACGGCGATGTTGGCCTGACCCGACTGGAAGAGCTCGGTCATCTTGCCCGGCGAGGGCTCGTAGACCAGCACGTTCGGGTTGACGTCGGCCTTCATCACCTTGAAGCCCGGCTCGATGTTCTTCTCGCCGCCGCCATTCATGCGCGCGAACATCATGAGCGTGTAGAGGCCGTAGGTATTGTTGATCGGCGGGATGACCAGCTGCTTCTTGAACTTCGGATCCTTCAGGTCGTTCCACGAAGTCGGGATCGGCCAGCCCTTCTCCTTGAAGACCTTGGTGTTGATCATGAAGCCGGTGCCGGTCTGGCCGACCGCGACGGCCTTGTCGTCCTTGAACAGCGCCGCCGGATAGAGCTCGCTCTTGTCCAGACCCTGGATCGGCGCGCAGTAACCGAGCTTGATCGCCTGATACATGACGCCGTCGTCCATGATGGCGACGTCGATCACCTGGTTGCCCTTCTGGGCCTGCAGCTTGGCCAGCGTGTCGGTGGAGTTGCCGGCAACGTACTCGACCTTCACCCCGTGCTTCTTCTCGAACTCGGGGAAGACCTCTTTCCGCAGGTGGCTATCCCACACGCCGCCATAGGCCGCGACGGTGAGCGTCTTCTGTTGTGCCTCCGCGGGCAGCACGCCCGCCAAAAGAGCCAAAGCGGCGATTGCGCCGAAGCCTGCCAAACGGGTCATTGCCCCCTCCGTTCGTGAGTTCCCCGGCATCAGTGTTTTATATCCAGGCGCGCGGCGTCAAATCCATTGTGTCGCCAAGGTCTATGCCGGAATGTTATGAAGCGTCATGCGCAGGCTGAATCCGCGCCAGATCGAAGCCTTCCGCGCCGTGGTACTGACCGGCGGCGTGAGCATGGCCGCGAACCTGATCAACGTCACCCAGCCTGCCGTCAGCCGGATGATCCGCGACCTGCAGCGGCAGCTCGGCCTCACCCTCTTCGAACGCCGCGGCACGGGCCTGGTGCCGACCAGCGAGGCGCTGTCCCTCTATGCCGAGGTGGAGCGGGCATTCGTAGGACTGGATCGCATTGCCCAGATGGCCACCGAGTTGCGCACGCGGCGGGCCGGCTTTCTGCGGATCGCCGCGCTGCCCGCGCTGGCCAACGGTTTCCTGCCGCGGTTCGCGGGAAGCTATCTGGTCGAACGGCCCAAGCTCGATCTCGTCCTCTCCGGCCTGGTGTCGCATGCCGTGGTCACCGCCGTCGCCCAGGGCCAGAGCGATGTGGGCTTTGCAGAAGGCTCGATCGAGCACGCCGCCGTGCGGCTCGAGCGCATGCCGCCGGCCCCCTACATGGCGGTCCTGCCGCAAAATCACCCGCTCGCCCGCAAGAAGCGGTTGCGGCCGTCCGACTTCGAGGGAGAGAGCTTCATATCGCTGGGCCATTCCTCGCTGTCGCGCTTCCGCATCGACCGCATCTTCGCCGAACATGGCGTCCGGCGCGTCATGCGTATCGAGACGCCGCTGTCGGAAATCGCCTGCTCGCTTGCCGGCTCGGGGGCGGGCGTGACGCTGTGCGATCCCTTCACCGCAACCGAATACGCGACCCGCGGTATCGTCGTGCGTCCTTTCGAACCGCGCATCCACTTCGAATTTGCCGCCCTCTATGCCGCGCAAGGCACCCCGCCGCCGGTGGCGCGCGAATTCATCGACAGCTTCCGCGCGCACATCACGGCCTTCCTGCGCCCCCTGCTTCGGCGCTAGCCGAACCGCACACCGTACTCGCCGGCAATCGCCGCGATTTGCGGCGGCGCGAGGGGATGTCCCGCCTCCCGGGCGGCGCGGTCGAAGTGACGAAACATCTCGGCCGCCTGCAAGCCGGGCGTGGCGACGACGAGCAACCGTACCGTCGATGTCGTATCGTTGCGGAACCCGTGAAGATCGCCGCGTCTGAAGGTGGCGCTGGCGCCGGCCTGGACCTTGCTCTCGCCCGTCTCGCCGATCAGCGTCAGCTCGCCCTCCACGATGAACAGCATCTCGTCGTCGGCATCGTGGCGATGGGGCGGCACGAAGTAGCCCGGCGGAATCGGGTGATCGGCGACGAAGGCCGCCACGGTGCCGCCATCTGCCTCGACAATCATCGGCGCGCCCAGAACATCCAGTATCTCGCTCATCATTTCCTCCAGTGTCTCGTCCGCGCAGCAATAGGCCTGCGCCGACCGCAACGGCAGACGGTGGTTCTGGACAGATTGTTCGGCAGGACGAACAATGGCGCATGGAAGCCTTCGCCGGCATAGAGGCCTTCGCTCGTGTGGTGGAGACCGGCAGTTTCACCGCGGCCGCCCAGGCGCTGCACAGTGCCAAGTCGTCGGTCAGCGAGACGGTGCGGACGCTCGAGGAACGCATGGGCGTGCGCCTGCTCGATCGAACGACGCGCCGTGTTCGTCCCACCGAGGCCGGGGCCGCCTTCTACCGTCACTGCCGGCGGCTGCTTGACGATCTGGCGCAGGCGCGCAGCGAGGCACAGGCTACCCACAAGGAACCCGCCGGAAGGCTTCGCATCGCCGCCCCGGACGGATTCGCCGAGCGCTACATCGTGCCCGGCCTGCCCGCCTTCCTCGCTGCATATCCGACCATCGAGATCGAACTGATTGCCGGAAGCGAGGCGCAGCGCCTCGTCGACGAAGGCATCGACCTCGCCATCCGCATCGCGGAGAAGCCCGAGCCCAGCCTCGTCGTACGCCGCATCGCCACGTCGCGCGTCGTGATCGTCGCCACCCCGGGTTATCTCGCCCAGCATGGCACGCCCCGCAAACCGCGCGACATTGTCGGCCACCGGCTGATCGGCTTCGCCCCGCTCGCCTGGCGCGACACCTGGCGCATCGGGACGGAGACTATTGCGGTCCAGCCGCGTCTTCTCGTCAACAACTCCGAGTCGTTGCGCGCGGCAGCGCTTTCGGGGCTAGGTCTCGCCGCGATTCCGGAGTGGCTAATCGCCGATGCCCTGGCGGCCGGCCTTGTCTCCCGAGTCCTGCCAAGCGAGGAAACTCCGTTGGGCGGCATCTATGCCGTCTACCCGACCAACCGTCTCCTCACGCCGAAGATCCGCGCCTTCGTCGACCACACCGTGCGTGACCTGCGCAGCCGGGGACTATCCCGTTAGCGGATCCGACAGCACGAACGTGAGTTCGTGCTTGTTGTTGTGAAGGTGCAGGACCGTGGCGCCCGGGAGGCCCGCAAAGGCTCTGGCGGTTTCGTGATCGGTCTCGCCCTGGAACTTGATCGTGCAGACGAAGTTCTTCACCAGGCCGCTTGCCCGCCAGCGTTCGACCAGCCGGAACAGGCGCGCTGGGTAGCAGATGACGTCCGAGAATAGCCAGTCGACAGGCCCGATGCTGGCCGGCTCAAGGGCGAACGCGCTTTCGCCGCGCCATTCGACACCCGGCATCGCCGCAACCCTGGGATCGAGCGGTGCCTTGTCGATGGCAACGACCTGCGCACCCAGCTTCGCCAACACCCAGGTCCAGCCGCCCGGGCAGGCGCCGAGGTCGAGGCAGCGCTCGCCGGGCTGCGGCCAGCGGCGCAATCGCACCAGCGCCTCCCACAATTTCAGGTAGGCGCGGCTCGGCGGCCCGACCTTGTCCTCGATCAGCTGGACCTCGCCGTTGGCGAAGGGCGAGCTGCACGATGCCGCCGCCAGCATCCGGTCGGGCCCGAGCAGGGTCCATGATCCGAGCGGCGCGGTCGGCGCGGCAGCCGGAAAGACCACCGGCTTGGCCGAGACGTGCGGCAGCCTTTCCTGGATGAGCGCCGCACGACGATGGTGGAGCGGCGCGTACATCGCCCAGTTGCGCTGGATGTCGCGCAGCGTCTTCGCCGCCGTGCCGATCGACGCCACGGGCAGCTCGACGCACCCGCGCCAGACATTGGCCGCCCAGGCGGCATCATGCGCGGGCGCATCGGACAGGAGCAGTCGGCCATGCTCGGTGCGGATCGGAACACCGGCGAGCGCCAGTTCCTCGCGCAACTGGTTGTCGAAGCCGTCGGCGGCAAGATAGGCCGTGGTCACGCGGTCGGGTCGCTGCAGAGATTGAACATAATCAATCTCAATGTAACAGGCCGGCCATGGAAAATCCGGCAAACCTCATGTTAGCGTCATTCGACAACGGAGGAGAGAAAGTCATGTTCACCAAACGGTTTCTGATCGCCGCGGCGCTCGCCGGTTCGATTGCGACCGCCGGCGCCGCGTTCGCGCAGAGCCAGCCGATCGTCGGCATCTCGACGGTCACCACCTATTCGGTCGACGCGACAATCAGCGCCATCGATCCCGCCAAGCGCACCGTGACCTTCACGGGCCCGGCCGGCCGCTCGGTGACCGCCAATGTCGGCCCCGGCGTCAAGATGGATACCAGCAAGGTCGGCGACGCCGTGTCGGCCTCGTTCGAGAACAAGCTCACCTTCGTGCTGTCCGGCCCGAACGCGTCGACGCCGCGCGACCGCGACCTGAGCGTCACCGCCGCAGCCTCTTCCGGCAACCGCGCCGCCGGCGCCATGGCCGACCAGACCGTCGCGAACTGGTGGGTCACGGGCGTCAATCCCTCGGCCGGCACGATCTCGGTCGTGAACCCGAACGGCGGCGAGGTCCAGACGTACTCCGCAGCCACGCCTGAGGGCCGTGCGCAGCTCCCGCGCGTCAAGACCGGCGACAAGCTCACGGCCATCGACACGTCGGTGCTGGTCGTCGCGATCTCGCCGAAGAAGTAACGACGAGCTGGACGGCGCCGGCCCGCACCGGCGGGCGCCGTCTGCCGCTCGGGATCAACCACCGCGCCGGTTCAACGTCCCTTGCACCCTGAGCCCGGCGCCGCGCAGGTCGAGCGTCAGTCGATCGCCCGTCAAGCGGCCGCTGGCGCTGAGGGCGAGCGCGGAGCAGGTCGCATTTGCCGGAAGGCGCACCTCTCCGCTGACGTCTCCCCCAGCTGATATGGCGAGGGCAATCGCCGCCGGGCCGCAGGTCGGACTGGAGATCCGGCCAGACAACCGATCGCCAGCAACCTCGAGCTCCGCCGTAAGGACGCGGGACAACCCCCCAGGATCCACCGCCGACAGCGAACCACCGTAGGAGCCGCCCTGCCTGCCCGTGACTGACGAGGCCGCAGGGGCCTGTCGCAACGGCGAGGCCGGAACGCCAAGCACCAGGGTGGCCGAACCACCGCCCACCACACCGCCGAAGGTCAGCCGCAGCTGGCCGTTCGCGGCCTGCCCCTGGACCGACAACGGAAATCGCGAGCATGAGGCATCGACGGACTGTGCGTCCCCCGTGATCGCGCCGGATGACGAAATCCGAATCGACACGGGCGTGGCGCCACAGCTCGGGCTGGTCATCGTGCCATTGCCGCTGCCATTCGCGACGCGCAGGGAAATCGAATAGGCAGGACTCGCTTGAAAGGCCACCGGGCCCGAGGGCGTGAAGAATCCCCCGTAGAGACCGTCGAACGGCCCTGGTGCAGGCGCGGCGGCGGGTACGGTGGACGCGCCGGCAGCGGTACGCGCCCGGAGCTCGTCCTCGCCTTTCTTCCTCTCGTCATCGGCCCTGCGCTGAAGCGCCTGGAATTGCGGCGCTGTGAGAAACCCGGTCACCGGCTGGCCCTGGGCCTTTTGCCAGGCTGCAATCATCTCACGCGAACGCGGACCGAACGTGCCATCGCTGCCCCGCGTGTCGAAGCCCGAAGCCGTCAACGCGATCTGCACCTTCTGTCGCTCGGCCGATCCGAGACGCAAGGCGGCTTCCGCCGCCTCCGCTGCCTTGCGCTCGTCAGGTTCCGTCCTCGGCTCCGCCGCGGCCGCCTGCACCGTCGGAGCCGTCGCCTGTCGATCGACAGACGCGCGCTGGTCCTCGACCGCGGGCCCGCCGCCACCCCGCGCCGTCCAGGCGAAATAGCCACCGGCCGCCAGCAGGACGGCGACCGCTGCCGCGAGCCCGCGTCCCCACCCCCTGCTCCTGTCCTGCCGTGGGACCGGTTCGACCGGCGGCGCCGCCACCTCGATGGGCCGGAGCGGGCGGGACACTACCGTCACATCGTCATTGCCCGCCGAAGTCTGGCCAAGAAGCGCCCGCCAGCCGGGGATTGTTTGCGGACGATCGCCTGCTTTCACGGCGAGCCCCGCGTCGAGCCCGAGCAGTAGGCCGCGCCGGAAGCCGGGCGGCCGCAGCAGCACCAGGGGCTGGAAGGGGTCCTCCGCCATGCGGTCGAAAACGTTGGGCGGCGGCCTGCCGGTGATGGCGTGATAAAGTGTAGCCGATAGCGCGTAGATGTCGGTCCAGGGCCCCTGACGCGCCGACGTCAACTGCTCGGCGGCGGCGTAGCCTGGTGTGAAAACCGCCGTCAGCGTCGATGTGCGATCCGCAATCGCCGCACGCGATGCGCCGAAGTCGATCAACGTCGGATCGCCCTCCGCATCGAGAAGGATGTTCGCGGGCTTGATGTCACGATGCAGGAAGCCGGTCGCATGGACGCGGGTAAGACCGTCGAGCAGCGGCCATAGCAGGCGATCGATTGCCGCCGGTGGGAGCGGCCCGGTTCGCTTTAGCCGTTGCTCGAGCGTCTCGCCGTGGACGAGCTCCATGACGATGTAGGCAGTCCCGTTGACCTCGAGGAAGTCATAGACCCGGACGATCGCCGGCGACTTCTGCAACCCGGCCAGCGTGCGCCCCTCCTCGACGAAACGCATGCGGCCCCAGGTGAAATCATCGGCCTCGCGCGGCGAGCGCGGCAGGACCGTCGCACCATCCTGGCGAACGGCAAGGGCTGGCGGCAGATACTCCTTGACCGCGACTTCGCGGCCAAGCTGGCTGTCGCGTGCGCGATAGGTGATGCCGAAACCGCCGTGACCGAGAACGCCCAGCACCTCGTACCGGCCGATCGTCTGCCCCGGCGGGAGCGCCACGAAATCGGCTCCCGGCATGGTATTTCGGGGAGCGTCCATGTCCGGGACTATGCGCCTTTGCAGCCCCCGAGACGAGCCTGCAGACGGTCAGCGCCCTGTAACGTCAGCCGCCACGCCGGCCGAGACTGCCGCGCATCGTTCCAACCTTCGTCCGCAATTCCAGTACAACCCGTTCACCGCTCGCCCTGCCGGTCGCCGTGAAATCGCCCATTGAACAGTCCTGGCTCTCGTAGATGCGGCCACGGCCCGCGATATCGCCGTTGGACGCAACGGTCAGCGAGACGGCGGAGACGCCGCAACCCGGCTGCGTGACGCGGCCGATCAGCTGGCTCCCGGCAATGCTCAGTTCCGCCGTCACGACGCCCGGCAACTCGGCGAAGCCGGTGGTCGACATGCCGCCGCCATAGACGCCGTCATAGGCGCCGGCCTGTCTCGGGGCAGGTGACATCGAATTGTGCGGCCGGGCAGCGGATGAAGCGACCGGAGGCGCCTCCCGCAGGAGTGCCGGGACCTGCGCCGCAGTCAGGTAGCCGGTTGTCGCGTGCCCCCTGGCCTTCTGCCAGGCCGCGATCATCTCACGCGAACGCTCGCCGAAGGTCCCATCGGAGCCGCGCGTATCGTAACCCAGCGACGTGAGGACGGCTTGGATACGCTGGCGGTCGGCCGCAATGAGTTGCAGCGCCTCCTCGCCCTCACGCGCGGCAACGGTCGGATCGGTCTCGGGGAGCGGCGCGGACGTCGAGGAAGCGGCCTCGCTCGACCGCACCTGCTCCCGCTGATGCGGCGAGGTCGAAATGTAATATCCGCTCACCAACGCCAGCAGAGCGATCGCCACGATGCCGACTGAGATCTGCTTCCAACGCGAGCGAGACTGCGGCGCGATGGCGAGCACGGACGGCGGACTGGGCGGAGTCGGCGGAGTGGGTGGAGAGGGCGGCGTCGGAGGTGGCGGCGGCATCACCATCGTCGCATTCGAATCAACCGTCGTACCGCCCAGCAAAGCGCGCCAGGCGGCGACACTTTGCGGTCGTTCTTCGAGGCGCACCGCCAACCCGGCATCGATACCGGCGAGGAGTTGCGCCGGGAAGCCGGCCAACTGCTGGCTTGCGAGAGGCGCATAGGTATCGTCGAGTAGTCGGTCGAAGGCACTGGGCGGCGCCCTGCCGGTGATCGCATGGTGGAGCGTCGCCGCCAGCCCGTAGATGTCGGTCCACGGCCCCTGCTTGCCGGTGGCGAACTGCTCAGGAGCGGCATAGCCCGGGGTGAAGATCGCCGTCATGGTTGAAGAGCGACCGGCAATGGCAAGGCGCGCCGCTCCGAAATCGATCAGCGTCGGAAGCCCTGCCTCATTGACCAGGATATTTCCGGGCTTGATGTCACGATGGAGATAGCCCGACTCGTGCACCTGCTGCAGTCCATCCAGAAGCGGCGGCAGGAATCGGTCGATCTCGTGCGGCGTCAGCGTCCCCCTCGCCTTGACCCGCTCCTCCAGCGTATCGCCGCGCACCAGTTCCATCACCATGTAGGAGGTGCCGTTGGCCTCCACGAAGTCGAAGACCTTCACGATGGAAGGAGCCTCGTGAAGCGTGGCCAAAGTCCGGCCCTCCGCCACGAAGCGCTCCCGGCCCCAGGAGAAATCCTCGGCGACCTCCGTGGAACGCGGCAGGACGGAGGCGCCGTCCTGCCGGATTGCCAGCGCAGGCGGCAGGTATTCCTTCAGGGCGACGTCGCGGGCGAGCCGGGTATCACGGACCCGGTAAGTGATGCCAAACCCTCCCTGCCCAAGCACCTCCAGGACCTCGTAGCGGCCGACCACACACCCGGGGGCCAGCGCCACATAGTCGACCGGGGTCGCGGAATCGACCGGAGCGGCAGGCTTCTCGCCCGTTTCGTCGTCCTTGATGTGCATGTCACTCCTGCCCCGCCGAGCAACGCCCCGCGGGCAATGGCGTTCCCCATCTGCCGGCCCGAGGAATTGCGGCATAGCGAGGTCTCCCGTGGCACCGACTTTCAAGGTCCTCGACGAAGAGCCCACTCCGGCTCTCCATGAATCGGAAATTCGCGTTCCGACGGCAGGAACGTGGCTGGCCCTCGGCGCCGGCGTCCTCGTCGTCGTGGCCGGCTTCATCTGGACGATCCTGTAGCGAGACCACACTCGGCGGGCTAACCTCCGGACAACACGGAGGAATTTCATGGCGAAGTTCGGCATTGGTCAGTCGGTCCGCAGGGTCGAGGATCCCCGCCTCCTAACCGGTGGCGGTCGCTACACGGACGACACGAAACTCTCGGCCCCGGCCGCGCGAGCCTATGTGCTGCGCTCCCCGCACGCCCATGCGGACATCAAGGGGATCGACACGTCCGCCGCGAAAAAGGCTCCGGGAGTCCTCCTCGTCCTTACCGGCGAGGACGTGAAGGCCGCCGGCTACGGCGACCTCCCGTGCCTCGTCCCCGTCACCAACCGGGACGGCACGCCCCGGGCCGAGACGCCCCGGCCCATGCTGGCCCAGGGCCGCGTTCGCCACGTCGGCGATCCGGTGGCGCTGGTGGTCGCCGAGACGCTGGAACAGGCCAAGGACGCGGCCGAACTGATCGAGGTCGACTACGAGGCCCGCCCTCACACGGTCGGCACCTTCGAATCGGCTCAGCCCGGCGCCCCGCTGGTCCACGACCATATCAAGGGCAACCTCGTCTTCGACTGGGAGATGGGCGACCGCGCGCGTACCGAAGCGGCTTTTGCCAAGGCCGATCGCGTCGTGAAGCTCGAGATCGTCAACAATCGCCTGGTCGTGAACTCGATGGAGCCGCGCGGCGCCATCTGCGAATACGATCCCGCCGACGACCGTTCGACCCTTTGGGTGTCCTCGCAGGGCGTCAGCGTCATCCGTCCCGTGGTCGCCGACATGATTCTGAAGATCGGCCAGCCCAAGCTGCGCGTGCGCACCGGCGACGTGGGCGGCGGCTTCGGCATGAAGATCTTCGTCCATCCGGAATATCCGCTGGTCGTGTGGGCGAGCCGCGCGCTGAAGCGCACGGTGAAGTGGATTCCCGATCGCCAGGAAGCGTTTCTGTCCGACGTGCAGGGCCGCGACCATGTCTCGCTGGCCGAGATGGCGCTCGACAAGGATTGCAAGTTCCTGGGGTTGCGGGTCACGACGCATGCCGCGCTCGGTGCCTACCTCAGCCATTTCGGCGCCTTCATCCCGACCATGGCCGGCAGCGGCATGCTGGCCGGCCTCTACCAGACACCCGCGATCTACGTGAACGTGAAGGGGGTGATGACCAACACCGTGCCGACCGATGCCTATCGCGGCGCCGGCCGGCCCGAGGCCGCCTATCTCCTCGAACGCTTCGTCGATCATATCGGCCGCGAGACCGGACTGGGGCCGGTCGAGATCCGAAAGCGCAACCTCGTGAAGCCCAGCCAGATCCCGTGGTACACGGCGCTGGGCGACACCTTCGACTCCGGCGACTTCGACAACGTCATGCTGAAAGGGATGGAGAAGGCCGACTGGAAAGGCTTCCCGGCCCGCCGCGCCGCCTCGCTGGCCAGGGGCAAGTGGCGCGGCATCGGCATGTCGACTTATGTCGAGAAGTGCTCGGGCGGCGCGCCCGAGAGTGCCATTGCCAAGTTCAACGAGGACGACACGATCACGGTCTATGTCGGCGTCCAGACCAACGGCCAGGGCCATGAGACGGCCTTCACGCAGATCATGTCGGCGCGGCTCGGAGTCGATGCCGACCGCATCCGCATCGTGCAGGGCGATTCGGACTTCACGCCCGAGGGCATGACCGGCGGCAGCCGCTCAATCCCCGTCGCGGGCGCGGCCGTGCTGGGCGTGAGCGACAACATCATCGAGAAGGGCAAGCTGGTCGCCGCCTCGGCGATGGAAGCGGCGGTAGGCGACATCGAATATGCCGACGCGACCTTCCGGATCGTCGGCACCGACCGGACGATGAGCCTGTTCGACGTCGCGCGCGCCGCCCGCGATCCCAAGCATGCGCCCGAGGGAAGCACGACCGGCCTCGACGACGCCTTCACGCGCACGCCGCAGGCCGCGACTTTTCCCAACGGATGTCACATCTGCGAACTGGAGATCGATCCCGACACCGGTACGCTGGAAATCCTCAACTACTCGATCATGGACGATTTCGGCACGGCGCTTAATCCGCTGCTGCTGCAGGGCCAGGTCCATGGCGGGGTCGGACAAGGTGTCGGCCAGGCGCTGACCGAGAAGACGATCTACGACCCCGACTCCGGCCAGCTCATGAGCGGTTCGTTCATGGACTATGCCCTGCCGCGTGCCGACGTGGTGCCGCACGTGAAATTCGACATGCACAACAGCCTGTGCACGACCAATCCGCTGGGCGTGAAGGGCGCGGGCGAGGCAGGCGCCATCGGTGCACCGCCCTCGGTCATAAACGCCATCGTGGATGCGATCCATCCGCACACCGGCCTGAAGCATATCGACATGCCGGTCACGGCAGCGTCTTTGTGGGCGGCCATCGACGCCCATCGAACCAGGAAAGCAGCGTAAAGAGTCATGACCGACAAGCCGAGCGATCCCACCCTCGCCACCGCCCTCGCCGACTCGGTGAAGGCGATCGATGCCGACTACACCGAGGAAATGCGCGAGCTGCGCGCCCTCTTCGAAGAAGCGCGCCTCGAGGCGGAGAAGGACGAGCCGAGTGACGTCAAGCTCAAGGCGCTGCTCAAGGATGCCAATGAAATGGCACGGACCTTCGCCACCCTGGATCCCGCCTGGGGCGCTGTCCAAAGGGTCGCGCGCATGTTCGGTATTCTCTGAAGGGAATCAGTTCGCCGCGCGGCGACGACGCTCGAGGGCGCGGCGAATGCTCCGAACGACCTTGTCGTCGAGATAGAAGGCGCGCTCGCTGCGATAGCACTCGTAGCGGGCGATCTCGATGGCTCCCACGGCGGCAGCCAGCCGGTCGGCGTCGCTCTTGCGCTCGAATGCGCAATGGATCGCCGGGCCGCATTCGTCTTCGATCGTGCGCACCGAATAATACCCGAGAGGAGAAAATGTGACGATCAGGTCATGGAGTGCCCGCGCCGTCTCCACGATCGGTTGACCACCATCGTCGGCCTGCCCGAGAACGAGATAAGGACTTATGTCCTCCAACGTCGTGCTGTCGCTCATGAGAGGTCAACGAAGTGTGCACTGCAATAGTTGCGTGCGTCGCATCGCTCATTGGCGAAGCAACCAATTGCGCCCCAAGGCGTTGCTGTAGGTGCACGAACTGAGCCGCGGATGTACCGGTGAGTTCGTAAGGCCCGCCCGGCGCAGTCGGTGCGGGTCTTTTGCATGGTTGGCGCGACATTGGGATATCTATCGTCTATGAGTTGGGCTTCTTTTCAGCTGCGGAGTCCTGATTGTCTCGCTCTCTCTTCGGTTCGGGTTTCGTCGCCGTCCTCGTGATGTGCGCTTTCCCCGCCGCCTCGCAGGACACCGTCACTGTCGGCGGCGCGAAGAAGCGGGCATTTGGAACCCCGACGGCCTTCCAGAACGGCGACACGGCCTGCTTCATCACCTTGAAGGATGACCGAGGCGTCGCATTCGACGAGCCCGCAGACTTCAATCTCTGCGCGATGGAAAAGTCGCTCAAGGGCAAACGCCTGGCATTGACCTACAAGACCGCCCGGGTCCCTGCAGCCTCCTGTCAGGGCAATCCCGACTGCAAGAAGAGCGACACCATCGTCGTGATCGCATCCGCGAAGCCTGCGCCGCTTCCCCCACCGGCTGCTGCCACCCCAACGCCGGCCAAGAGCGCACAGACCTCTTTCTGTTCGCCGGGCGAAACGATCGTCTTCTCGTGCCGCACCAGCCCGACCAAGCTTGTGTCGGTCTGCGCCTCGAAGGATGCCGCCCCAAACAAGGGTTACCTGCAGTACCGGACCGGCAGGCCCGACTCGAGCGAACCACTGGACCTCACCCTGCCGGCTGCCCAGGTGCCACCGCCCCAAGCAGCCAGCGGCGAAACGCTCGCCTTCTCGGGTGGCGGGGCGGCATGGCTGCGTGTCTCGGCCAGGAACAACATCGCCTTCGTCGTCTTTACCGGGATCGGTAATTGGGGGCCGAAGGGAGAGACGCGCGAGAAAGCCGGCGTCACCGTCGAGCGTGACGGCAAGGCCGTTGCCAACCTCAGCTGCACTGGCAAGCCGATCAGCCTGCTTGGCCCCGATTGGTTCGCGAAGGCCGGCATTACGCCCAAGGGCCAGGATTTCGACCTCCCCGACTGAATCGAATGGCCATGTCGCTCGCCCTGAAGATCGTCACCGTCGCCCTTTCGCTCTTGCTGTCGTCGATGGCCGGAGCCCGCGCACAGGAACCCTGGCGCGCCTATGAAGGGCTCGAGGCGATCGAGATTCCCTTCGCCAACGGCCCCGTCTCTCCGCATCATGTGCCGACGATCTGGCTCGGGCTGAACGGCGCAAAGCCACGCTGGTTCGGCATGGATACGGGCTCGACGGGCATCGTCGTCTCAGCCGAGCACTTCATCCCTGGCCCCCGTGACGTCTCGCAGGGGCCCGGCCGGCTGGTCTACAACAGCAGCGGCCGTGTCCTGACGGGCGAGCACTGGATGACGGACGTCGTGATCCGCCGTGACGAGCATACGCCGGTCGCCACCGCGCGCGTGCAGGTGCTGAGGGTCGACCGAATCACCTGCCTCGAACATGCCCGCGACTGCCGGCCTGAACCCGAGCCGCGCAATGTTGCCTTCATGGGCATCGGCTTCGATCGCGGTGCGGCGCAGGCAACGGCGGACAATCCCTCGCCAAAGAACCCGTTCGTCAGCCTCGTATCGCTGACCTCCGGGCGGCCGGTAAGCTCCGTGCGCGCGGGCTACGTCATCACCCGCACCGCCGTGCATCTCGGCATGACGCCCGCCCTCACCCGCCACATGGCCTTCGTCAAGCTCACACCGAAGGCGCACTCCCCCGGCGTGCCGGACTGGAATGGCGCGCCCATGACCGTCTCGGTCGACGGCGTCTCCGGGCAGGGCACGATGCTGATGGATACCGGCATCAACTACATGTTCCTCTCCCCGCCCTCCGGCACGCGCCTGCAGCGCGGCCGGCGGGCACCCGAGGGCACGCGAATCGAGATCTTCATGCCCGATCGCCTTCGTCCGCAGCCCGCCTTCTACGAGTTCGCGGTCGGACGGCGCGGCAACCCGCTTCATCCCGAGCGGGTCGAGGTGGTTCACGACGCTACGGTCTTCGTGAACACCGGCCGCATGTTCCTGGAAGGGTTCGACTATCTCTATGACGCGACTGGCGGCTACGTCGGTTACGGCTGGAACAACCGGGTCAGCCACGAGCATGGCGGCGTCACCCCGGGTGTCTACGGCGCGCCATAGAACAAAATCTCGACCTTCTGTCGGGAAGCGGCGGGGCCGTTCGTCCTTGGGACGAAACGACCTCACCATGGAGCCCGAAATGACCGTCACGCCGACCGGCACCCCTGAAAGCGATCGCGAACTCGTCCTCACCCGTCTGATCGACGCCCCCCGTGAAAAGCTCTATCGCTGCTGGACGGAGCCGGCGCTGATGAAGCAGTGGTTTGCCCCCAAGCCCTACGAGACGCCGGTCGTCGAGACGGATGTGCGGCCCGGCGGCTCCAGTCTGATCGTGATGCGCGGCCCCGACGGGCAGGACATGCCGAACCGCGGCATCTACCTCGAGATCGTGCCGAACGAGCGGCTGGTCTTTACCGACGCCTTCACCGAGGCATGGCAGCCCTCAGCCAAGCCGTTCATGACGGTGATCCTCACCTTCGAGAAGCAGGGTGACAAAACGCTCTACACGGCGCGCGTCCGCCACTGGACGGTTGAGGATCGTGAGGCCCATGAGAAGATGGGCTTCCACGTGGGCTGGGGCATCTGCACCGACCAGCTTGCCGCGCTGGCGGCTACTCTCTGACGTCCAAGCAACGCCGGGCGTCCTCCCGGGTTGTTTCAAATACCCATCAGGAGGACGCCATGGTCAGCAAAATCCTTACTGCGTTTATAGCTTGCGCCGTGATGGCCGGGACGGTGCACGCTCAATCGGGATCTGGCGCCAGCGATGCCGGCACGCCAACATCGCCGGCCCCGGTCGGCACTTCGCCGACCGTTCCGCAGCCTGCGCCCTCGACGCCGTCGAGCGGTTCGAGCGTCAATCCACCCCCCGCGCCGTCGACACCGGGTGCGCCCAGCGCGGGGCAACCCGGCGTCGGCTCGGATACAACGCGGCAGGCACCACCCGCCAGCATCCGCTGAATGCGCAGCGTCGCGCAAACGCGCTATATAGCGCGGCATGATTCAGCCGCTGCACAGGGCCATCATCGGAACGATCCGGCGCCTTCCGCTCCCGGCCGCCCGGTTCGGGTTCCGCGCCTACAACAAGGCGCTGCGCACGCTCAGGCCCGAACATCTCGCCACGACCTACTTCGGCGCGCGCATCCATTGCAATCCGCTCGACCTGATCCAGCGCATGATCCTCCACTTCGGCGTATGGGAACCGGATGTTTCGCGGGTTATCGAGCAGAACCTCGCACCGGGCGACGTGTTCGTCGATATCGGCGCCAACATCGGCTACGACACGCTGCTCGCCTCGTCTCGCGTCGGCTCTGCGGGCCGGGTCGTCGCGATCGAGGCGTCGCCGCGCACCTTCGCGCTCATGAATCGCAACCTCGCGGCCAACACCTTTTCGTCCAACGTACGTGCGGTCAACGCCGCGGTCTCCGATCTGCCCTGCACGCTGGACCTCTACGAGGTCAATGCGGCCAATATTGGTGCCGCGACCACGCTGGCCTCACGCGGCGGCACTCTCATCGCCTCGGTCGAAGCCTTGCCGCTCGAGCAGATACTGACGCCGGATGAACGCTCGCGGCTACGCCTCATCAAGATGGATGTCGAGGGTGCCGAGCCGCCGATCCTGCGCCACCTGCTGGAGCGTCTCTCGACCTATCCGGCGACGATGGACATCGTGGTCGAGGCGACTCCCGATGACGATCCGGCAGCGTGGCGGGACGTCTTCGACCGGATGCGCGCCGCCGGCTTCACCGCCTGGGCGATCGAGAACGACTACGAACTCGAATGGTACCTGCGCTGGCGCCGCCCGTCGGCGTTGCAGCGTGTCGACACCTTGCCGACGCGCCAGCAGGACCTGCTGTTTACGCGGCGCCTGTGCTGATCCGCGCTCACCATCCCCGGCTCCCATGACGCACGCGAGGACGGCCTGAACGAGGGAGTGTCATGCTCCTGATGTTGACGCAGCAGAGTGGGCAAAGGCATTTGCCCGGTCACAGCTTTGCCCTTCGCGCCTTGCAACGAGCCCAGACCGCGGTCGTTTTCACCCCCAGGACAACTGGTCGGGACACTTCAATAGTCGAGGGTGCGCAAGGTGTTGACGAGAAGCCGGGGCTGGAGAGCGTTGGGGGCTGCGGTCGGAACGACGGCGCTGCTGGTGATCGGCGCGGAACTGGCGCCGGCCCGAGACGCCCCCCAGGAGGCTGCCCTCGCACCTCCCGCTCCACTTTGCGCAGATCGCGCCGACATTCCCCCCGCCTCACGCGTCGTTGCCTGCACCCTGACTATCGACGGGAAGAACCTGATGGGCTCCGAACTAGCTGCAGCCCACCTAATCCGGGGCCAGGCCTACCGCGCCATCGGCGATCAGGCACGCGCGTCGGCTGACTTCAGTACTGCGATTGCGCTGCTCGACGAGTCGAGCCGGACAGCCCCGCTCAAGTCGAGCCAGTTTCTCCAGCGCGGCATCGCGCATCATGCCCTCCAGGATATCGAGCGCGCGCTGTCGGACTATGACGAGGCGATCCGCCTCGACACCGGCAACGCCCTCGCGCATGTCGACCGCGGTGTCCTGCTCGCCACACGCAAGGCCGACATGCGCAGGGCGATCGCAGCCTTCGACCGAGCCCTCGCCCTCGTTCCGGACAACGCTGAGACCCTGATCCTTCGCGGCAACGCCTACACTTCGGTTGGCGAACATGGCCGCGCGTTGGCCGATCTGGATCGCGCCGCGGGCCTCACTCCTGGCAATCCCCGCGCCTTCATGGTGCGAGGGCTCGTGAACGCGCGACTGGGTGACATGCCCCGAGCCTTCGCCGACTACAATAGGGCGCTGTCGATCGATCCCAACTACGTCGACGCACTCGTAAATCGCGCCGCGATCTATTCGATGCAGGGCAGCACTGAGAAGGCACTGGCCGACCTCGACCGGGCTGTAGGGTTGCAGCCGAACCATGCGCTGGCCCATTACAATCGCGGTTACGCCCACTTCGCCCGCCAGGACTATGAACGGGCCATCGCGGACTATACCCGCGCCATCGAGACAGATGCCCGGATGAGTTGGGCCTTCAACAATCGCTGCCTCACCCGCATCATTGTCGGTCGCGATCTCGCCGACGCCCTGTCGGACTGCGACGAGGCGCTGAAGCTGCAACCCGACAACGTCGAGACCCGGGAAACCCGGGGGTTCGCCTTCCTGAAGCTCGGAGAGAAGGCGATCGCGCTGCGCGAGTACGACGCCGCGCTCCGCATCGATCCGGACCGTCCCGTCGCCCTCTATGGGCGCGGTCTGGTCCGTATTGCGATGGGGGACGTCGGCAACGGCGAGTCCGACAAGGCAGCCGCACGCGCCCTGCTACCGACTGTCGACCGCCAGTTCGCGCCTTACGGGCTGAATTGAGTAGGCCTCGTCCCTTCAACTTCAGCGTCCGCCCGGAATGGCGCTTCGATGCCCCTGGGAACCCATAAAACAGAAAGCCCCGCCGCCATTTCAGGCGCGGGGCCAGGTCGACTGCGCGGTTCGTCCGCTATCGGTCACCATTACATCCGTGGCTCACCTCGGCGGGTGCCTCGCGATCAGTCGACCGCTACTGCACGACTGATGTGGGCCGCCGGACTCGAATTTCAAGGGCCGAGCCTTCAGGCTTCGCTGAATTGTCGCTTTTGGTTTGCGAACGGATCGCAGCACGGCCTACCTTATCGGCCTTCAGGGAGCGCCCATGGCCCAGGATCGTCGTTCGTTGCACACGCACACTCAATTGATGCCGTCGGGCGCGGGCACGCCCGAAATCGGCATGGTGGTGGTGCAACCCACGGCGTTCTGCAACATCGCCTGCACCTACTGTTATCTCCCTGACCGCTCGAACAAGCACGTCATCGCCCAATCGACGGTGACGCGGCTGTTCGAACAGATCTTCGCGTCGGGCTGGTCCTGCCCCGAGATCACCGTGATCTGGCACGCCGGCGAGCCGCTGGTGGTGCCCGTCTCCTTCTACCGCGAGGCCTTCGCGGCCATCGAGCGGATGCGGCCGGCAACGGTCGAGGTGAAGCACTCCTTCCAGACCAACGGCACGCTGATCGATGCCGAGTGGTGCGACCTCTTCAAGGAATGGGGCGTCGGCGTCGGAGTGAGCCTCGACGGGCCGCGAGAGCTGCACGATCTCCACCGCAAGAGCCGCAGCGGCAAGGGCACGTTCGACAAGACCATCGCCGGCATCCGGTGCCTGCGCGAAAACAACGTGGATTTCCACGTGATCTCGGTGCTCTCGCACACCAGCCTCGACCGGCCGGAAGAACTGCTCGACTTCTACCTCTCCGAAGGCATCGACCAGATCTGCTTCAACGTCGAGGAGTCGGAGGGAGAACACGTCTCGAGCCTTTTTCACGGCCCCGAGTTGCGGAAGCGCTATGCCGCCTTCCTGCGCAGCTTCTGGCATCTCGCCCGCCAGAGCGGCCGCGTCCGCTTCGTCCGCGAGATCGACCTCGCGCTGCCGCGCATGTTCCGCCCCGAGGGCGTGCCGGCACGCAACATCCAGGTCGAGCCGTTGGCGATGCTGAACGTCGACAGTCATGGCAACGTCTCGAGCTTCTCGCCCGAACTGCTGGGGCTGAAGAACGAGGATTATCGCGACTTTCTCCTGGGCAACATCAACTTCCAGTCCCTCCAGGAAATCCGCGACATCTGCCTCGCGTCGCCGCTCTACCGCGACATCACCGCGGGCGTTAAGGCCTGCAGCCGATCCTGCGACTATTTCTCGGTGTGCGGCGGCGGGGCGCCCATCAACAAGCTGTTCGAGAACGGCAGCTTCACCGGCACCGAAACCTCGTATTGCACGCTGACCCAGATGGTCCCGACGGATCTGATTCTCGAAGCCTACGACCGCCTCGCGCACAGCCCCGCCCTGCCGGCGTCGCAAGCCGCCCTCACCCTTTCGTCCGTCCAGAGCGGCGACGCCGCATAGCTGTCGAAGAAATCATGAACCGTACGAAGCTTTTCGCCCTCGCCACGCTAATGGCTGCGGGCCCGATGCTGGCGGCTGCCCAGGCGAACGCCCAGCAGCGCCCGGCACAAGGGGCGCCGGCGCCCCAGCAGCAGGCCGCGCCGTCGACGCCGAAGGATGCCGGCCCGCCACCGGGCGGCGGTGCTCCCGGCCCCGAGGGCACTCGCCCCTTCCCGGTCATGTTCGTCACCAGCGTCGAGCTCATCCGCTCCCCCCGTGACGGCGGCATGGACATCGTCCGCGCCCGCGGCCTCGTCACCTCGAGCGCCTGGGGCGAGCCGCACCTCCTGCCGATCACCCGCGGCGAGGGTATCGACGGCATGCTCGACCTCATCTTCCAGGCCAGCGCGCCCACCGACATGGCCCCGCTCGGACCCTTCATGCAGGTCGAGGCCATCCTGCCGATCGCCCATGGCCATCCCTACAAGGGCATCCGCGTCCGCTCGGGCTACAATGCCGTGTCGCTGAAGACCCTGCCGGGCTTCGCCGAGGTCGCCCCGCCAAAGGAGGACTGCGCCAAATGCCTGGGCAAGTACTTCCAGGCCAAGGGCGCCGCCGCGCCCGCCGGCCAGGCTGCCGGCAACGTCGTGAAGGAAGAGGACCTGCCTTATCCGCTGCGCATCATCCGCCCGGCCGACGGCATCCCGAGCTACGACTACGAGCCCAACCGCCTGACTCTGGTCCTCTCCGAGGCCGGACAGATCGTCGACGCCGCCTGGGACTGACGTTTCGCAGACATTCATCGAAGTTTCGATTGCCACTTTCCGCGACCCTGTGCAGGTTTGCGGTCCTCCTGGGGAGATCAAGATGTCACAAGATCGACGTTCGCTTCGCGCACTGGCGCAGCTCCTGCCATCGGGAGCCTTCGGCCTTTCCGTCGGCCTGGCCGCCGCCGATGCGTCCGCCACCGCAACGCCGGCGCCGGAACGGAAGGCCAGTGCGTCAGTCGCAGATCGCCTGCAATTGCTCCGTACCGATGTGTCCAGCGCCCTCGAACAGTATCGCAAGGATGGCGAGCCCTTCGTCGCCATCGATCCTGAGCAGACGCTCGCCTGGTGGGGCAACGGCTGGCACCGCGGCTGGGGCTGGCGTAATGGCGGCTGGGGCAACGGCTGGCATAACGGCGGCTGGGGTAACGGTGGCTGGGGTAATGGCTGGCACAATGGCTGGGGCAACGGCTGGCACAACTGGTGATCCGCCCTTTCGCACCAGTCGGTCCGACCGTCGTCCGCGCTCAGAATATCCGGAGTGGCGAAAGCGCCGCACAGTCTTCGAGGATGCCATGACCCGCAAGAAGCTCTTCGCCCTCGTCTCCCTCGTTGCCGCCGGCACGATGCTGGGCGGCGTCACCGCCGGTGCGCAGCAGCAGGCCGCGCCGTCGACGCCGAAGGATGCCGGCCCGCCACCGGGCGGCG
>NZ_CAMFKM010000036.1 GCF_945957355.1 uncultured Reyranella sp.
GCAGCGAGTTCGATCGGCTTCGGCGGCTCGGGAGGCGCCGGCATGAGCTTGGCGATGTCGTCAGAGCTCGGCGGTGGTGACGTCTCGGCCGCTGCGATGACGATGGGCTCTGGCGGCTTCGCCGCAGCGACCGCAACCGGCGGCTCTGGTCTGGCCTCCGGCCTTGTCGGTGGCGTCGTGTCGTGACGCGCGACCGCTTCCTTCAGGGCCGCATAGAGTTCCTTGGTGGGCTCGCCGGTCTCGCGATGGGCGTTGATGCGCTGGAAGGTCCGAATGGCAGCGCGTGTCATCGGCCCCAATGCGCCGTCGGGCTTGTCGCGCAGAAGCCTGAGATCGAAAAGCGCTTGCTGGATGATTCGAACCTGATCCTTGCTCGCCTTGGGCCAGTCCTGCGGATCGAGATCCGGCGGTGGTAGCGGGGGAAGAGCGCCCGTGCGGGTCGGGGCGGGTGGAGGTAGCGCGGCCGCGGCTTCGACCGGCGGGACAGGAGCAAGGCGTACCTGTGGCTTGGCCGGTCGCTGCATCGCCTCGACAATGCGCCTGAACTCGCCTTGCCCGATCTGCTCGGCTTTCTGCAGGTCTTCCTGCGTCAGACCGCGCTGCAGTGCCTGCGCGCGGGTCGCCGAGGTCTTGGCCAGCGCCGTCTCGGCCCCCTTGTTCGTCTGCCGTTCAAACTCGGCGGTGATCGCGAACCAGGCCATCGCCATTGCCAGGTCCTTTGGGGCCGCATCGCCACGCTCGTAGATGTCGCCCAGGCTGAACATCGACGCAGCCATTCCCTGACGCGCGGCTGACCGTAGAAGCTCAACCGCCTCCGCGCCGTCGCGCGTGGTGCCCTTGCCGTCGCGCAGCATCAGGGCGAGGTTGTGCTTGGCGAGTGCCAGGTTGCCTTCGACGGCCCTGCGATACCAGGCGACGGCCCGCGGTAGGTTGCGCTCCATCACGAAACCACGCTCGTACATGACCGCGACATTGAAGGCCGACTGCGCAGAGCCGGCCTGGGCCGCACGCAGGAGCCAGCCTGCGCCGGCCTGCTGGTCCTTCGGCATGCCGACGCCTTGGACGAGCCGGCGCGCGAGTTCATCCATGGCGCTGATGTCGTTGGCCTCGGCGCGGCTCCGTAATTCATCGACCGGCAGGGTGGCCCAATCGACGGGCTTGTCCGGCGTCGGCGGCACCTCAGTTGGAGAAGGTGGGGCCTGCGCCGGTGCCGGTGCCGGAGCAGGCACGCGGAGAAGATCGCTTTTCGGAGCGGCGGGCGGCGTTTCGGGAACGGGGACGGGGGACGGCGGCGGAGCAGCGGCGATCGCCGCGGCCCTCACCGTCGGAGGGCTTGTCGGCGGGGGCGGCGGCGGCGCTGCCGCGGCGGCCCCGGGCGGCGCCGTCGGAGGAGGGGGAAGCGGTTCGGCCAGCGCCACGATCGCCGGTGCGTCCGGCGCGTCCTCCGGCGAGCGGCTTACCCATGCGCCGACACCCGCCGTCGACGCGACGACGATCGCGAACGATGCCACGACAACGGGCCGTTTCAGCAGGGAGGGGGCGGCGGCTGGCTTGCCGGTCATCCCCGAAGAATAGCCGAGACGGGCCGCTGCGGCGAAGGCATCGCGCGATGGCGCACGACGATCAGGGCCGTCAGCAGAAGCACGGCGCCGGCCTGATGGAGCGTGGCGATCGGGATGCTGACGCCGCTCAGGATCGTGGCGATGCCCAGGCCGAGCTGGAAGAAAGCCATCGCCGCCGCGGCCAGGGTCTCGGATCGAGGCGCACGCCACGCCATGACCAGCACGCCGAGGAACAGGAGCTTCGCCAGCCAGCGATGGACGAACTGGATGGTCGTGCCGTTCTCGAAGAAGTTGACCCACCCCGGCGAGAGGTCGAACAGGCCGGGCGGGATCCAGTAGCCCGACATAGTGGGAAATGTGTTGTGTGCGGTGCCGGCACGCAGCCCGGCCATGAAGGCGCCCCAGATCATCACCACCAGCAGGAAGCCGATCAGCGCCGTCGACTTGCGTGCGGTCTTCGGATCACCGCGCCGGACTCCGTGGGGGATCAGGTCGAGTATCAGCCAGACCGTGTAGGCATAGAGCACGACCGCCAGCATGAGATGGGCGGCAAGCCGGTAGTGGCTGACCGATGGCCGGTCGACGAGGCCCGATGCCACCATCGCCCAGCCCAGCGCTCCCTGTAGCCCACCCAGCACGAGGAGAGCGAACAGGCGCGGCTTGAGATGCGCGTTCAGCGCGCCGCGCCACCAGAACCAGGCGAGCGGCAGCGCGAACACGACGCCGATCAGGCGGCCCCACAGGCGGTGTATGTATTCGAGCCAGAAGATTTCCCGGAACTCCGGGACCGTGAAGGTGTGGTTCACCATCCGACCCTGCGGCGAGGCCAGGTACTTCTGCAGTTCGGCCTGCCAGGCCACGTCGGAGAGCGGCGGCAGCCAACCGGTGACCGGCCGCCATTCGACCATCGACAGGCCCGATTCGGTAAGCCGGGTCAGTGCGCCGATCACGATCATGAAGAAGATCATGCCGGCGACGACGATCAGCCACTGGCGCACGGAGGCGGGGACTTGCTGCATGGCCGCCGGAACATGGGGGAAGCGGGAGCCGCCGTCATCAGGCATAAATGTCGCGAATGGCCGCGTCCTCGGGGTGTCTTGCGCTCGACGTCTGCCTTGTTTAACGGTTCGCATACGAACAATTTTCATCCATCCTTCCGGAACATCGCCATGACAGCGTCCCCGCTGGCCCCGCCGGTCACCTTCGGGTCGAGCTTCAGTGACTTTTACGATCGCGAAGGCCTGGTCAGGCTGGATGCCGCCTTCGTCGAGTGGCTGAAGGATGCGAATGTCGACGTCCATACCCGCCTGCTGGCGGCGCGCGCCGCGCCCGACGCGATGGCTGCCAAGGACGAATCCAACCTGCTGATCGAACTGGCGCGCCCGCTCGAAGATTTCGTCGCCACACTGTTCGGGGTCGCCGGCGAAGTGGCCGAGTTGCGCGGTAGCCACAGTCGTCTGGCGCCGCTCTACGACTGCAAGCGCCTGTTCGTGCAGCGCTACGTCGCCCGCGCCCTCAAGCCGGAAGCCGCGGCGGCCCTGGATGGCGCAGCCGTCACAGCCGCCGTGAATCTCCCGGTCACACTCGAGGCCGGACTCGAAGCCTGGGAACTGGCGTTCGCGCTCGCGGTTCGGGATCTGATCGGGCCTGAGTTCAAGGTCGAGGCGCCGACCCCCGAGGTCGAGGCCCTGACGCGTTACGCCGCGTGGGCTCTGCACCATCCCCAGGGCAAGCGCCGCCATCAGGACGGGCCCTTGTTCAAGGTGCCGCACAAGCTCGATTTCGAGCATCTGGTGCCGGTCGAGACCGAGATCGTCGACGGCGTGACTCGCATGAAGCTGCCGCGGTCGATGCTGCGCCATCGCGAGGGCTTTGCCCTCACCGACCAGGGCTTCGACCTGGTGCGCGCCCTCGACCACGCCAACTACTGCATCTGGTGCCACAACCAGGGCAAGGACAGCTGCTCGCGTGGGCTCAGGGATCGCAAGACGGGCGCCTTCCAGAAGTCGCCGTTCGGCGTGACGCTCGCGGGCTGCCCGCTCGAGGAAAAGATCTCGGAGATGAACCTGCTGAAGAGCGAGGGCTTCTCCATCGGCGCGCTGGCGATGGCCGCGGTCGACAACCCGCTGCTAGCGGCCACGGGCCATCGCATCTGCAACGACTGCATGAAGGCCTGCATCTACCAGAAGCAGGAACCGGTCGACATCCCGCAGATCGAGACCCGCACCCTCAAGGACGTGCTCGCGCTGCCCTGGGGCTTCGAGATCTACTCGCTACTGACGCGCTGGAATCCGTTGAACCTGCGCCGGCCGATCCCGTGTCCCTCGACGGGCCGCACCGTGCTGGTGGTTGGCCTCGGTCCCGCGGGCTTCAACCTCGCGCATCACCTGATGAACGACGGCCATACGGTGGTCGGCATCGACGGGCTGAAGATCGAGCCGCTGCCCGAGACGCAGTCGGGTGTCCGGATGGATGGAACGCGCGTGCCCTTCGCCGCGGTGAAGGACGTCGCGACTTTGCGTGAAAATCTCGGCGAGCGCGCGATGGCGGGCTTCGGCGGCGTCGCCGAGTACGGCATCACCGTCCGCTGGGACAAGAACTACCTCAAGATGGTGCGCCTGTTGCTGGAGCGTCGCGCACAATTCTCGATGTTCGGCGGCGTGCGCTTCGGCGGCACGGTGACGGTCGAGAGCGCCTTCGCCATGGGCTTCGACCACATCGCGCTCTGTGCCGGCGCCGGCAAGCCCACGGTGCTGGATCTGCACAACGGTCTCGCGCGCGGCGTGCGCGCGGCGTCGGATTTCCTGATGGCGCTGCAGCTCACCGGCGCGGCCAAGAAGGATTCCATCGCCAATCTGCAGATCCGTCTGCCCGTGGTGGTGATCGGCGGTGGCCTGACCGCGATCGACACGGCAACCGAGTCGCTGGCCTACTACCCGCTCCAGGTCGAGAAGTTCCTCGCTCGCCACGAGACGCTGATCGCCGAGCGCGGCGAGGCGGCGGTGGGAGCGAACTGGTCGCCCGAGGAGCGCGAGATCGCCGGGGAATTCATTGCCCATGCCCGCGCGATCCGGGCCGAGCGTGAATTGGCGGCTCGCGAGGGCCGCGAGCCCGCGATCACGAAGCTGGTGAATGGCTGGGGCGGCGTCTCGCTGGTCTATCGCCGGCGCCTGATCGATTCGCCGTCCTACACGCTGAACCATGAGGAAGTGCTCAAGGCGCTCGAGGAAGACATCCGCTTCGTCGAGGGCCTGTCACCCGTCGCGGTCGAGATCGACGAGGCGGGACAGGCGAGGGCGCTGAAGGTCGCGGGCGAGCAGAGCGGCAACAAGGTCGAGGCGACGCTGCCGGCACGCACCATCCTCGTCGCCGCGGGTACGCAGCCCAACACGGTGCTGGCGCGCGAGGACGCGACGCACGCCTTCATCGACGGCAAGTATTTCCGCGCGCTCGACGAGGCGGGAAACCCGGTGACGCCCGAGCGCGTCTGCAAGCCGGGCGACGTGCGCGTGCTGATGTACCGCCACGCCGACGATCGCTTCATGTCCTTCTTCGGCGACCTGCATCCCTCGTTCGCCGGCAACGTCGTGAAGGCGATGGGCGGGGCCAAGCAGGGCTATCCGGTGCTGACGCGGGCGATGACGGCGCTGCCGCCCTCCCGGCGCACACCCGCAGAGATCCTCGACGAGGCCAACCGCTCCTGGCGGGCCCGCGTGGTGCGCGTCGACCGGCTGACGCCGACCATCATCGAGGTCATCGTCGAGGCGCCTGCAGCGGCCCGCAATTTCGAGCCCGGCCAGTTCTATCGCCTGCAGAACTACGAGGCGCGTTCCCTGCGCGCCGAGGGGACGCTGCTCACCATGGAGGGCCTCGCGTTGACCGGCGCCTGGGTCGACAAGGACGAGGGCCTGCTGTCGCTGATCGCCCTGGAGATGGGTGGCTCGTCAGACCTCTGTGCCCAGCTGAAGGCCGGCGAGCCGGTGATCGTCATGGGCCCGACCGGTGCGCCGACCGAGATCGAGCCCGGCGAGACCGTCGTGCTGGTGGGCGGCGGCCTCGGCAATGCCGTGCTCTTCTCGATCGGCCAGGCCTTCCGCAGGGCCGGCAGCAAGGTGCTCTACTTCGCGGGCTACAAGAAGATGATCGACCGCTACAAGGTCGAGGAGATCGAGGCCGCGGCCGACGTCGTCGTCTGGTGCTGCGACGAGGCGCCGGGCTTCACGCCGGGCCGTCCACAGGACAAGTCGGTCGTCACCAACATCGTCGAGGCGATGCGCCGGTACGCCTCGGGCGAGCTCGGCGACCAGCCGATCCCCTACAGCGCCGCCGACCGCATCGTCGCCATCGGCTCCGATGGCATGATGAACGCGGTGCGGTTGGCGCGGCATGCGGCGCTGAAGCCGTACCTGAAGCCCGAACACGTGGCCTTCGGCTCGATCAACTCCCCCATGCAATGCATGATGAAGGAGATCTGCGCCCAGTGCCTGCAGCTGCACAGGGACCCGGAGACCGGAAAGGAGACGGTGGTCTTCTCCTGCTTCAACCAGGACCAGCGGCTCGACCTGGTTGATTTCAGCAACCTGCGCCAGCGCCTGCGCCAGAACTCCGTGCAGGAAAAGATCGGCGCCCTATGGATCGACCGCTCGCTGAAGCAGCTCGGGCTGCGCGGCTAGCGTCTTTCCGATGCAGGAAGATCAAACACCCACCTCATCCTGAGGAGCCGCGCCCGCGCGGCGTCTCGAAGGATGGGCAGTAAACGCGGTGCTCGTGCCCTTGCTTCGAGAGGGCTGCTCTGCAGCCTCCTCAGCATGAGGTTGGTGGTTTGATTCCAGCTTGTTCGGAAAGACCCTCGAGTTCAGGCGCGCTCCAACGAAGCCGGCTCGCGCCCCCCGGCCGGGCCGAGACGTCCGTGCACTGATCCTGCGATATCCGGGCGGCCGAAACCCGTGAATGGGCGCCGGGGCTTTTTCTGATTCGTCTGATTCGTTTATTTCGAATATTTCTTTGTGGCCGAATTCCCCTTGGAATCAGCCCTTTAGACGAAGATCTTCCGAGCGACGATCACCAGCAGTGCGATGGACGCGACGATGATGACGAGGAGCGTGACGACGATGCCGGCGGCCCGGCCGGGATTGACGGCGGTCGTCCGGGCGAGGCCAAAGGCGTGGGCCAGGCGGGCGACGATGAAGGCTATGCCCAGCGCATGGACTAGCACCCGCGAGCCCCCGCAGATCTCGAGCAGCGCCAGCAGGACCAGCACCAGCGCGGCATATTCGGCGAAATTCCCGAAGACGCGGCTCATCCGGCTCATATCGGCGTCGCCGCCGTCGCCGATGCTGACCTGGCTCCGCTGGCGCTGACGGATCACCAGCGCCGCGAGCAGCACGCAGAGGAAGCCGGTCAGAGCGGCGTAGAAAGCGGTGACGAACGGCAGGGCAGGCATTGCCATGGGCTTATCTCCTAGGGAGCGCGCACGAAGCGGAACAGGACCTTGTCCTGACTGTAATAGCGCAGCTGGTCCACGACCTTCGGAAAATATTCGCTCCCCACCGTCACCGGCATGAAGGCGTCGAGATCGAGCGGGCGCACGCTGACTTGGAAGCCCGCGTCACTGAACGCCCTGGCGACGTTGTCCAGGGAATGATCGTAGAGCGGGATCGACGAGGTTTCGGCGATCACCTTGCGCCAGCGCGGCCAGACGGCGCTGTCCTTGTGGCAGCCCATGGCCGAGACGTAGGTCCCGCCCGGCTTGAGTGCCGCCCCGATGTCGACGGCGTGCGCGGCCAGGTCGGGCAGCAGGTAGAGGACCTCGTGGCTGAAGGCGAAGTCGAACGTCCGGCCGAGCGCGGCCGCGCTCTCGCCGACCTTGTACTCGATGGGCCGATAGCCCTTCAGCAGGTCGGCGCGCGCCACCGATTCGCGGGCGATGTCGATGCCGATCGCCGATTGGAAAGGGTGGCGGTCGTAGAGCATCCTCAGGAAGCCGCCCTGGTTGCAGCCATAGTCCAGGATGGTCGACTGGCGGAGATCCTCATAGATCGAAACGTCGATCATGCGCCGCCAGATCGGCGCATGGGCGGCACCCATCGCCTCCTCGTCGGCGGCGTTGCGGTTCCAGGTCCGGATGATGGAAGACCGTTGCATCGCTTCCTCCCCAGTGATTCTTCTGCGGAAGAAGCGAGCCTATCACGCCCTTGTTACGCCTGCCCTAATCAAGCCCGGCCGCGCCAGGGATGCACGAGCAGCGGCCCCGCGATCAGGCTGCCGAAGGTGACGATGCCGACGGCGATGGCGACGAAGACGCCCGGCAGGCCCCAGCCGAGATGCTCGATGGCGAACCAGCCGCCCAGCGACGCCACGAACAGGCGGGTCACGCCGGCGGCGAACGGCGCCTTCATGCGGCCGGCCCCCTGGCTGGCGAAGGACAGCGTCATGCCGATGCCGAACACGAAGTAGAACGGCGCCACACGCGTGACATAGGCCACGGTCGCGGCGACCACGTCGGGGTCGCTGGTGAAGAGGCGGGCCCAGCCCTCGGGGAAGAGCGCCACGACCCATCCGAAGATGCCGATGCCCAGCCCGGCAATCAGGCTCCCGATCCAGGCGGCCCGGACCGCCCGCCGCCAGTCGTTGGCGCCGGCGGCGACGCCCACGATGGTCGTCAGGCCGGAGCCGATGCCGAAGGCCAGCGGCACCAGCATGAATTCCAGCCGCACCCCGATACCGTAGCCGGCAAGCGCCGCGACGCCGAAGCGGCCAACCAGGCCCGTGACCAGCATGGCCGTGAGGTTCGCGGTAAAGGCGGAGAAGGAGGCGATCAGGCCGACCCGCAGGATCTCCCAGAACAGGCGGCCCTGCAGGGGGATGCCGGCGAGAGCTGGCACGAAGCCGAGCTTGCCGCTCCAAAGGGCGCGCGCCTGCAACAGTGCCGAAATGGCGGAGGTCAGCAGGGAGGAGATGGCGGGCCCTGCCATGCCCAGGCCCGGCCAGTCGCCGATGCCCAGCGCCAGTACGTAGGAGAGCGGCACCTGGGCGATCGAGGAGACCAGCATGTAGCGGCCGGGGGTGGCCGCATCGCCGCCGCCGCGGAGCAGGGCCGAGAGGAAGAAATTGGCCCAGATGAAGATCGAGCCCGTGAACAGAACATGGGAGTAGGTGAGCGCCTTCGTGAGGGACGCTCCTTCACCTCCTAGCAGCCGGTAGAGCGACGGAGCGACCGTCCAGGCGAGCAGGGTGAAGAGCAGGGCCAGCACCGTGCCGAGGACGAGCGCGTGCAGGATCAGAGCGCGCGCGTCGCCGGTGCGGCCGGCCCCCAGGGTGCGGGCCATGGCGGCCGCCACGCCGCCGCCCATGCCGCCGGCCGCCATCATGGTCATCATCATCATGAGCGGGAAGACGAGCGCGAAGCCCGCCAGCGACTCGGTGCCCAGCCGTCCGAAGATGAAGGTCTCGGCGATGGCCACCAGGGTCTGGACGATCATGACGGCGGTGGTGGGGGCCGATAGCTTCCACAGGCTCTTGCCGATGGGCGCGGTGAGGAGGGGATGCGACAGGGAAGGCTCCAATTACGTGCATATGCACATTATCAGGCCGCGCCCTCGTGTCACCTTACAAACGCTGAGGGAGGCATTAGCTTTCACCCATGAGCCAGCAGACGGAACGTCCCCTCGCCAAGCCCTCGGTCCAGGTCGAGAACGACCGCGTCATCGTGACGGAATGGCGCTTCCCGCCGGGAGGTCACACCGGCTGGCATCGCCACAACCACGACTATGTCGTGGTGCCCATCACCACGGGCGAACTGCACATTTTCGACGGGAAGGCGACGGTGCCGGCACCGTTGCGGGCTGGCGTCTCCTATTCCCGGCAGACGGGCGTCGAGCACGATGTCATCAATCCCAACGATTTCGAGTTCGTTTTCGTCGAGATCGAGGTCAAGGCCTGATGCTGCCGCCGGGCTGCCCCGCGCCCGGTCGCATTGACTTGACCAGCCGTAAGGGTCATATGGGGTCCGCCCAGCGGTCCGGCTCGATCCTCGAGCCTTATGAGACTGCTCCAAGTCCAGCGGAAAGAATGGACTAAACTACGGAAATTAAATGAGTTTTGAGAGTTTGGGGCTGAGCGCCCCGGTACTGCAGGCAGTGGCCGAGAAGGGCTACACAAAGCCTACCCTCATCCAGGAAAAGGCCATCCCCATCTGCCTGATGGGTCGCGATGTCCTCGGATGCGCCCAGACGGGCACCGGCAAGACCGCCTCCTTCGTCCTCCCGATGATCGATATTCTCTCGGAAGGCCGCGCCAAGGCGCGTATGCCGCGCTCGCTCATCCTGGAGCCGACGCGCGAACTGGCCGCCCAGGTGGCCGAAAACTTCGAAATCTACGGCAAGTACCACAAGCTCAACATGGCGCTGCTGATCGGCGGCGTGAGCTTCCCCGACCAGGAGCGCGCCCTGGAGCGCGGCGCCGATGTCCTGATCGCCACGCCCGGCCGGCTGCTCGACCATTTCGAGCGCGGCGGCATCCTGCTGAACGACGTGAAGATCCTGGTGATCGACGAAGCCGACCGCATGCTCGACATGGGCTTCATCCCCGACGTTGAGCGCATCGTCGCCACCCTGCCGCCGCTGCGCCAGACCCTGTTCTTCTCCGCGACCATGCCGCCGGAGATCAAGCGCCTGGCGGACCGTTTCCTGAGCAACCCGAAGGAAGTGACGGTCGCCCCGCCGGCCTCCGCCTCCAAGAACATCGTGCAGGGCCTCGCGGTCGTGCCGGAAGAGGACAAGCGCGAAGCGCTGCGGGCCCTGATCAAGGAACAGGACATCAAGAACGCCATCGTCTTCTGCAACCGCAAGAAGGACGTGGCGATCCTCCAGGGGTCCCTGAAGAAGCACGGCTTCAACGCCGGGGCGCTGCATGGCGACATGAGCCAGCCCGCGCGCATGGAGACGCTGGAGAAGTTCAAGCAAGGCGAGATCCAGATCCTGGTCGCCTCTGACGTCGCCGCCCGCGGCCTCGACATCGTGGCGATGAGCCATGTGTTCAACTTCGATGTCCCGTTCTCGCCCGAGGACTATGTCCATCGCATTGGCCGCACTGGCCGTGCCGGCAATACCGGTCATTCCTTCACCCTGGCGTCGCCTGACGAGGGCGGCCTGGTCGAGGCAATCGAGAAGCTGATCGGCACGGAGATTCCGAGGGTCGAGGTTCCGGGCATACAGACCGTGGCCTTCGAGGCGTCCGACGGACGCCGTCGCGGACGCGGCCGGGGACGTGGCGGTTCGAGCAGCAGCAGCAGTCGTAGCCGCAGTTCCAGCAGCCGTCCGCCACGCGAGCCGCGTCCCGAGGCCGAGGCGCGTCCCGAGCGTGAGGCTCGCCCCGAGCGGGAAGCCCGTCCGGAACGTGAAGCACGGCCGCCACGGGAGCCGCGGGCCGAGCGTCCTCCTCGCCAGCCGCGTCCTGAGCGCGAGCCGCGTCCCGAGCGGGAGGCACGGCCGCCGCGGGAGCGCCGCCCGGAAAGGTCTGATCGTGCAGACCGGCCGCGCCAGGATCGTCGCGACCGGGACGATACGCCGGCGCCGATGGGCCTCGGCGATCACGTGCCGGCTTTCCTCGCCCGTCCGGCGCGCTAAAGTCGCGCGTCGCGGCGGAGGGCGTCCATGCAGACCATTTTCGTCATGGTGAAGTGCGAGCTCGGCAAGGCCTACGAGGTTGCCGACAATGCCGTCGCCGTCGAGCAGGTGTCGGAGGTCTATTCGACCTCCGGGCAATACGATCTCCTGATGAAGTGCTATCTCGACGCGAAGACCGACATTGGCCATTTCGTGACGAGCCAGATCCAGACGCTGCCGGGGGTGAAGGACACGTTCACCCTGATCACCTTCAAGGCTTTTTCCTGAGCACGGCCCTTCCGCAGAATCATCTGCCGAGGGGCGAGGACTTCCTGCTCCTCCCACCGTCCATTCAGCCCTACGCCTATCGCAACGTCGACAAGTTGTTCGCCCATCGCGTGATCGCCAAGGGGCCGAACCCACGCGAGCTGCCGCGCGGCCGCGAGATCGCGCCGGTCTATGTCGCCGCCGGCCTTGAACACGACGTCGCCTCGTTCATGGACCGCAACGTGATGGTGGGCATTCTGGTGATCCATCGCGGCCGGATCGTGCTCGAACGCTACGGCCTCGGCCTGCAGGAACACGATCGCTGGTCGACCATGTCGACCGTGAAGTCGATGACCGCAATGCTGGTCGGCGCGGCGGTTCGCGACGGCGCGATTAAGTCGATCGACGATCCGCTGACAACTTACCTGCCGGCGCTCAGGGACTCGGCCTACGAGGGCGTGACCCTGCGGCATGTCATGACGATGTCGTCCGGCGTGCGCTGGACCGAAGTCTATCCAGACCGGAATTCGGACGTGAACCGCTACTCGAAGTCGCTGGCCGACAAGGTGCCCGACGGCGTGCTGAAGTTGATGGCCTCGCTGCCGCGCGCACATCCACCGGGCAGCACCTTCCTCTACAATTCGGGCGACACGTTCCTGCTGGGCGCCGCGCTCACGAAGGCCGTCGGCAAGCCCCTTGCCGATTACATGTCGGAGAAGGTCTGGCAGCCCGCCGGCATGGAGTGCGATGCCTTCTATACGCTGGAGAGTGACGACGGGCAGGAGATCGGCGGTAGCCGCGCCGGCATGGTCCTGCGCGACTTTGGCCGCTTTGCGGAGTTCGTTCGCACCGATGGCGTCATCGCGGGGACGCGCGTCCTGCCCGAAGGCTGGGTCGAGGCCGCTGCGGCGCCTGCCTTCGTCGTGCCTGCGCCCTCCGTGCCCGACATCACCCATTACGGCTACAGCTGGTGGCTGGGTGACGGGGTGATGGCGGCGCTGGGTCATGCCGGTCAACGCATCGACATCTTCCGGAGCGAAGATCTGTCGGTTGTGACACTTGCCGCTCTGCCGCAGCCACCCTATGTGCCCGCCACCGACCATGATCGCCGCGCGGAGATCGTCACCTTCACACAGGCGGTGAGGGCAGCCTGCGCGGCACCCAACCGGGAGAGCCGACCCGCATGACGACGACCCCCGCCAAGAAACTCGAGCTGCTCGTCGAGCGGATCGTGATGGGCAGCCGGTGGCTGCAGGCGCCTCTCTATGTCGGCCTGGTGGCCGTGCTGGGCGTCGTGGTCGTGAAGTTCCCGTTCAAGATCTGGGAGCTCGTGCGCAAGGCGGTGAGCGCCGAGGAGGCCGATCTCGTTCTCGCGGTGTTGTCGCTGGTCGACCTGATCATGGTCGCCAACCTCGTCGTGATGGTCATCATCTCGGGCTACGAGAATTTCGTCAGCCACATCGACGTCGATAGTTCGCGCGACCGGCTCGCCTGGTTCGGCAAGCTCGATGCGGGGTCGCTGAAGATCAAGCTCGCCAGCTCGATCGTGGCGATCTCCTCGATCCACCTGCTGCAGCGCTTCCTCGAGGCCGGCGACTACGACAACGGCAAGCTCTATGCGCTGGTCGTCATGCACATGGCCTTCGTGGTTTCGGCGCTGCTGCTGACCTATATCGACAAGATCGCCTCCGACAAGAAGGCCGGCGGGCATTGAGCCGCGGCGGCACGGCGGTCCTCGCCATCTGGGTCGACATCGACCCGGCCGACGATGCTTTTTTCGAGCATTGGCACAGCCGCGAGCATCTCGAGGAGCGTGTCTCCTGTCCGGGCTGGCTGCGCGGCAGCCGCTTCAAGGGCGTGACGCAGCCCGGTCGCCACCTGCTGTTCTACGACGCCGAGACGGCCTCGGCCTTCGAGAGCGAAACCTATTATGCACGGCTGCGTGCGCCCAGCGAGATGAGCCGCGCCATCTTCCCGAAGTTCCGCAACACCTCGCGCACCGTCTGCGCGGTCGAGCAGCGTTGGGGCGAGGGGATCGGCGCCGCGGTGCTCACGGTGCGCATGAAGGCCAGCAACGTGGCGCCCTTCGACAGGCTCGCTTCGCCCGAAACGGCCCGCGTCGACCTTCTCACCGGCCGCGCCAATATCGGACAGGCGCCCACCGCCGAGAAGGACCTGCGCGACGGTGCCGATCAGCAGATCGAGCGGGCGCTGGTTGCCTTCTTCTGGTCGGTCGAAGCCGCCCAGGCCGCCCGCGACCGCCACGCGCCCGAGGGCGAGGTCTTCGCCCTGCGCCACACCGTGTCGAAGAGCGATCTCGCCACTTAGAGTTTCCGTCGTCTCGACCGGAGCCTCGCGGAGCGAGGCGGAGTGGAGAGACCTTCGCTCAACCATTTGACGGCTTTTGGTGGAGAGAAGGTCTCTCCGCTCCGCACCTCCGGTGCTCCGGTCGAGACGACGGAGTCTTTCGCAAGAGGGATACTTCGCTGACGGAAAGGATCCCTCACGTCGTTCGAGGCGACAGCGTCGCCGTCAGTTGATCAGCCCGTAGAACTTCCCGGCGTTGGTGCAGGTGATCATCTTCACCTGCTCGGCCGGGACCTCGGCGAACTGTTCCTTGATGTACTTGTCGGAGTGCGGCCAGACGCCGTCGCCGTGCGGGTAGTCGGAGCCCCACATCAGGCTCTCGGCGCCCATCTCCTCGATCAGCTTGGCGCCGATGCGGTCAAACTGGAACGTAGCCTTGCACTGGCGGCGCCAGTAGTCGCTGGGCTTCATCTTGAGGCCGAGGTCGGTGAATCGGTCCTCCCACTCGAAGTCCATGCGGTCGAGCGCATAGGGGATCCAGCCGCAGCCCGATTCGCCGAAGGCGATGCGGATGTTGGGAAAGCGTTCCAGCACGTTGGCGCCGATGATGGCGGCCAGGATGTTCACCAGGTTCATCTGGAAACCCGAGACGACGGTGAAGAACACCGAGCGGCCGACCCGGCCGGGATATTTCTCGATGGTGCCGGGCGGGACGTTGGGGAAGGTATGGAAGTGCAGCGGCAGCTGCACGTCGTTCACCGCCTTCCACAGCGGGTCCCACATCGGATGCCACATCGGCTCCATGTCCCACGAGCAGGAGAGCTCCAGGCCCTTGATGCCCATCTTGGCCACCCGGTAGGTCTCCTTCACCGCGGCATCGATGTCGCCGTAGGGCAGGCACGCGAGGCCGATATGCCGGTCGGGATAGTGGCTGCAGAAGTCCTTCAGCCAGTCGTTGTAGATGCGCAGCATCTCGTTGCCGGCCTCGCGGTCGTTGAGACGGCTGGCGGCGCCGAGGATGCCGTAGATCACCTCGGCATCGACGCCGTCGCGGTCCAGATCCTTGATGCGGAGATGCGGATCGGAGATGCGGCGGATGTCCTTCGCGCCGTCGGCGTAGAGGCCGGTCTCGGCCATGATGTCGACGCGATGATGCTTGCCGGGCACGAACTTGGAGCCCGAGGGGCCGACGCCGTTCTTGAAACCGAACGAGGCGCCGTTCTTCGCGACCCACTTAGGCCCGTCGTCGGTGTCGGTGACGTACGGCATGCGGTCCTTGAGATTGCGCGGCGCCATCGACGTGAACAGGTCAGGCGGCATCCACGGCAGGTCGAGGTGGCTATCGGCCGAAATGCGCTTGTATTGCATGGCGTTTGGCTCCCTTTGATTTGCTGATTGGATTATGCGCCGCCCGAGCGGCGGGGCAATGCTCCTACTGTTTCGCGGGTCGGCTTGTGTGCTAGGGCTCGAACATGACTGACATGGCTGCTTCCCGTCTCGACGGGGACTTCGACTACATCATCGTGGGCGCCGGCTCGGCCGGATGCGTGCTCGCCAACCGGCTCTCGGCAGATCCGAAGAACCGCGTGCTGGTGCTCGAGGCGGGCGGGCGCGACAACTGGATCTGGTTCCACATACCGGCGGGCTATCTCTTCGCCATCGGCAATCCGCGCGCCGACTGGATGTTCCAGACGGAGAAGGAGCCGGGGCTCAACGGCCGCGCGCTGAACTATCCACGCGGCAAGGTGATCGGCGGCTGCTCGGCGATCAACGGCATGATCTCGATGCGCGGCCAGTCGCAGGACTACGACCACTGGCGGCAGCTCGGCCTCACCGGCTGGGGCTGGGACGATGTCGCGCCGGTCTTCCGCAGGCTCGACAATCATTTCCTGGGCGACACCGAGCATCACGGCGCCGGCGGCGAATGGCGGGTCGAGGAATCGCGGGTGCGCTGGGAGGTGCTCGACGCGGTGATCAAGGCCGCCACCGAGATGGGCATCCCGCAGACCGCGGATTTCAACACCGGCGACAACACCGGCGTCGGCTATTTTCACGTCAACCAGAAGCGCGGCATCCGCATGTCGGCGGCGCGCGCCTTCCTGAAGCCGGTGCTCAGCCGTTCGAACCTGAAGCTCGAGACCGGCGTCCTGGTCGAGAAGCTGACCTTCGAGGCCAAGCGTTGCACCGGCGTGCTCTATCGTCGGGACGGCCGCCTCGTCGAGGCGCGTGCGAAGGGCGAGATCATCCTGGCGGCCGGCGCGATCGGCTCGCCGCAGATCCTTCAGCTTTCCGGCATTGGTCCGGCGGAGTGGCTGGCTGAGTCGGGCGTACCGGTTCTGCACGAGTTGCAGGGTGTCGGCCGGAACCTGCAGGACCATCTGCAGCAGCGCGCGATCTACAAGGTCAACGGCGTGAAGACCTTGAACACGGACTACCATTCGCTGGTCGGCCGGGCACTGATGGGCATGCAATATGCATTGCTGCAGAAGGGGCCGCTCACCATGTCGCCCTCGCAGCTGGGCATCTTCACACGCTCTTCGCCGGATCAGGAAAGGTCGAACATCGAGTTCCATGTCCAGCCTTTGTCGCTCGACAAGTTCGGCGAGCCGCTGCATCGCTTCCCGGCGATCACGGTGAGCGCCTGCAACCTGCGCCCGACATCGCGCGGCACCGTCCGGCTGCGCTCGGCCGATCCGACGGCCAAGCCCCTGATCGCACCCAACTACCTCGCGACCTACGAGGACCGCACGGTGGCCGCCGACGCAATCCGCGTGACGCGGCGCCTGATGCGCCAGCCGGCCATGCAGCCCTACCATCCCGAGGAATACCTGCCGGGCCCCGGTGTCGGCGACGACGATGCGTCGCTCGCCAAGGCGGCCGGCGATATCGGCACCACGATCTTCCATCCCGTCGGCACCGCGAAGATGGGCCTGCCGTCGGATCCGCATGCCGTGGTCGACGAGCGGCTGCGGGTCATCGGGCTTCAGGGACTGCGGGTGATCGATGCGTCGGTCATGCCGACCATCACCTCGGGCAACACAAACACCCCCACGATCATGATCGCCGACAAGGCGGCTGGAATGGTCCTGGCGGATGGCAAACAAGGAGAGGCGCGTGCGTAGCAGGATTCTCGGACTGATCGCGGCGGTCGGCCTGTCGGTGCCGGCCGTTTCCATGGCACAGCAGCCGACGACGCTGCGCGTGGTGGCCCATTCAGATCTCAAGATCCTCGATCCGATCTGGACCACGGCCTTCATCGTACGCAACCACGGCTACATGATCTACGACACGCTGTTCGCGCTGGACGGCGACCTCAGGATCAAGCCGCAGATGGTCGACACGTGGCGGACGAGCGAAGACAAGCTCACCTGGACCTTCACCCTGCGCGACGGGCTCGAGTTCCATGACGGTCAGCCCGTCACCAGCGAGGACGTGATCGCCTCGCTGAAGCGCTGGGCCTCGCGCGACAGCCTGGGCAACATCCTGTGGGCGAAGGTCTCCGAGCTTAAGGCCGTCGATGCCAGGACCTTCCAGATCATCCTGAAGGCGCCGACCGGTGTCGTGCTGCAGGCTTTGTCCAAGCCCTCGGGCAATCCCTTCATCATGCCCAAGCGCATTGCCGAGACGCCGGGCACCGACCAGATCAAGGAGTTCGTGGGCTCCGGCCCGTTCATCTTCAAGGCCGACGAGTGGAAGCCCGGCGACAAGACCGTCTATGTGAAGAACCCCAAATACAAGCCGCGGGCCGAGCCGCCCTCCGGCCTGGCCGGCGGCAAGATCGCCAAGGTCGACCGGGTCGAGTGGGTCGCGATCCCCGACCAGCAGACGGCGGTCAATGCGCTGCAGGCCGGCGAGATCGACATCATCGAGGCGCCGCAGCACGACCTCTATCCGCTGCTCAAGAAGGACCGCAACGTCTCGATGGTGACCACCAACAAGTGGGGCAACCAGTACATCTATCGCTTCAACCAGCTACACAAGCCGTTCGACAATGCCAAGAACCGGCAGGCGATGCTCTATGCGCTGAACCAGAAGGACTTCCTGAACGGCGTGATCGGCGATCCCGAGTACTACAGGGTCTGCAAGGCCATGTTCATGTGCGGCGGTCCGTACGAGACGACCGCGGGCTTCGCCGACAAGTATGAGAGCGATTTCGCGAAGGCCAAACAGCTCCTGGCCGAGGGTGGCTACGACAATACGCCGGTCGTGCTGCTGCATTCGACCGACCTCTACGTGCTGACCAACATGGCGCCCATCGCCAAGTCGCTGATGGAGAAGGCCGGCATGAAGGTCGACATGCAGTCGATGGACTGGCAGACGCTGGTCGCCCGCCGCGCCAAGAAGGATGCGCCGGACAAGGGCGGCTGGAACGTGCTCATCACGTCGACCTCGGGTGCCGATTCGCTCGATCCGCTGACCTACAGCTTCATCAGCGCGGCCTGCGACAAGGCTTGGTTCGGCTGGCCGTGCGACGAGGAAATCACGCGCCTGCGCAATGCCTTCGCCGACGAGACCGACGAGGCCAAGCGCAAGGAGATCGTCGAGAAGCTCCAGCTGCGCGCCGCCGAGGTGCCAACGCATGCCTTCCTCGGCCAGTACAACAACGCCATGGCGATCCGGAAGAACGTGACCGGCAGCGTCGTCTCGCCCGTGCCGGTCTTCTGGAACATCGAGAAGAAGTAGCGGGGTCTCCGGCGCCGTCGTCGCTCAGACGACGACGTCCCCCGCGATCTGCGTCCGCTGCATGCGGCGGTGGAAAGGGCCGGCATCGTGGATCGCCAGGTGCTTGGTGCACCTGTTGTCCCAGAAGGCGATCGAGCCGGCCTGCCAGCGGAAGCGGCAGGTGAATTCCGGGCGGTGACCGTGATCCATGAGAAAGTCGAGCAGCGGCTTGCTCTCGCGGTCGGTCATGTTCTCGAAGCGGCAGGAATAGGAGTGGTTCACGAACAGGCACTTGCGGCCGGTCTCGGGATGGGTCCGCACGACCGGATGCAGACACTCGGTCGGGCGCCAGTCCGAATCCTCCCGCACCTTGATCGAACGGCGGGCGTTCAATCCGGCTCGCGGGCCGGCGACCCGGATATCGCTGTGCACGGCGCGGAGGCCCGCCAGCATAGACTTCATGCCGTCGGAGAGGCTCTCGTAAGCGAGATACTGATTGGCGAACAGCGTGTCGCCGCCGTAGGGCGGCACCTCCAGCGCATAGAGGATGGCGCCCATCGGCGGCTCGGGCATCATTGTGGTGTCGGCGTGCCACTCCTCTCCCACGATGCGCTGGTCGCCAGGCGCGCGCACGACGCGCACGATCTCTGGATCGCCCGCACCGGTGTTGAAGTTGGGATGGACGAAGATCTCGCCGAAGCGGCGGGTGAAAGCCTTGTGGCTGGCATCATCGAGTTTCTGGCCGCGGAAGAAGATCACCAGATGCTCGAGCAGCGCGCGACGGATTTCGGCGATCGTCGCGTCGTCGAGGCCGGCCCCGATGTCGACACCGCCGATTTCCGCGCCCAGGGCACCGGCGATGGGAGAAACGGTGATGCGTCGATAGTCCACCATGCACGCGATGATGCGGGTGGTGGAACGAGCGGGCAAGGCGGCGCGGACTGAACTTTTCGCCCGGCGGGACGTTGAGGCGGCGCAACCTTTTTACCGGAGGCGGACGTGGCGGCGCAGGAGAGCAGGGTGATTGCCCGGCAGGGCGCATGGACGAAGGCCGAGCTTCTGGCGCGGCGCATCCATCAACTGACCATGGTGCCCATGCGCTCGGAGAATCATCCGACCTGGGATCCGACCTGGCGTCAGGCCGTGGAAGCGGCTTTTGTCGCCATTGGGTCAGGTGACGAAGACAGGATGGACGACGCGCTGGTACACCTCGAACAACTTGCGCTCACGCTGTAGTCAATCGCCGTTCGATAACGCACATAAAATGTGGCGCCTTTGCACCACGATATGGGTTCGATGCGGCGACTGGGGCGGTATTGCAACCAAATGGGGGCAGGGGAGTTAACCGTTCGTGATCATTCAACGAGCGGGGAAGCTTGCATGAAAAAGGTCTTTGCAGCAGCGGCATTCATGGCTCTGGCGCCGGTTGCGGCCCAGGCGCAGACGATCAATGCCCAGGAAGGTTTTTATATCGGCGCCGGCGGTGGCGCCGCATGGTTCATCGGCTCGAATTCGAATGCCAGCACCTGGACAGGCTGGTCCGTCGGCGGCAAGGCCGGTTACGACTTCGTCGGCCCGCGCCTCGAACTCGAGGTCGGCTACGGTCAGATCCCAACCTCGGCCAACATTCCCGGTACAGCAATCAATGGCAAGGTCGGCCAGCTCAACGTGATGGCGAACCTGCTGTACGACTTCATGCCGACATCGGTGATCACGCCGTACATCGGCGCCGGTGCGGGTATCGCGTTCGTCGACAGCAACGCCTCGCTGGGCAGCACGCAGTTCGCCTACCAAGGCATGATCGGCGTCGCTTACAACGTGAGCGAGCAGCTGCGGTTCATGGTCGAAGGCCGTTACGTCGGCACGACCAACCCCAGCGTCAACACGCCGTTCGGCAATGTGAGCTTCCAGAACAACAACATCCTGGCGCTGGCCGGCGTGACCTACAAGTTCGTCTCGCCGCCGCCGGCGCCGCCTCCGGCCCCGCCGATGGTGGCTCCGCCGTCGTTCATGGTGTTCTTCGACTGGGATCGTTCGAACCTGTCGGCCCAGGCGCTGACGACGATCAAGCAGGCGGCCAGCGCCTACAAGCAGAAGGGCAACGCCCGCATCACGGCGACGGGTCACACCGACACGTCGGGCACCGAGGCCTACAACATGGCGCTGTCGCTGCGTCGTGCGAACGCCGTCAAGGACGCGCTG
>NZ_CAMFKM010000037.1 GCF_945957355.1 uncultured Reyranella sp.
CGACGAAGGTCCAGCCGGCCGAGATCGGCTGCGGCGCGTCGCTGCCGTTGATCTCGCGGTAAAGCGTATTGTACTCGGCCAGCTCCTTCTCGACCTCACGCCACGGCTTCTGCGGGATGATCAGCAGGCCGACACCCAGCCGCGCCATGATCCGCGCGCTCTCGGGCGAGACGGCGGCAGCATAGGTGCGGCCGCGGAAGCTCTTGAACGGGGCGGGGCGGATCTCGACCGGCGGCTGCCGGTAGTGCTTGCCCTGGTGTTCCATCACCCCGGTCTCGAGGCCCCTCAGCAGCGCCTCGCCGTATTCGACGAACAACTCGCGGCTGTCGCCCATGTCGAGGCGGAAGCCGTCGAACTCGACCTTCCCGGCGCCGCGCCCCAGGCCCAGGATCATGCGGCCGCCCGAAAGATGGTCGAGCATGGAAATCTGCTCGGCGACCCGCACCGGATCGTGCCAGGGCAGCACCACGACCATGGACCCCAACCGAACGTGCTTCGTCCGGCCCGCCATGTAGGACAGGAACTGAACCACGTCGGGGCACATCGTGTAGTCGGTGAAATGGTGCTCGACCGACCAGATCGAGTCGAAGCCCAGGGGCTCGGCCATGTCGGCCAGTGCCAGCTCGTTCAGGTAGATCTGGCGGTCGCTCAGCGCCCGGCCGGAATTCTGGAAGACTGCAGCCATTCCGACATGCATGGCGTTACCTCCTGCTGTTGCCGCATGGTAAACGGCCGTTCACATGATTGGGAAGTGCCGCCGATGCTTGATTCCGCCGTATTCGACCGTCATATCCGCCGAATGCGCACCCTGATCGTTGCTCTCTCCTCGGTTGCCCTCCTGTCGCTCGGCGCCATCCAGGCGCAGGCCCAGTCGCCCGCGCAGGCCCAGGCGCCGGCCTCCAATCCGCAGGTCGCCGAGGTGGAACGCTACTTCAACAGTATCCGCACCATGCAAGCCCGCTTCGTCCAGTCGAACCCAAGCGGCACGGTGGTGCAGGGCACGCTTTCGGTCAGCCGTCCCGGCCGCATGCGCTTCGAATACGACCCGCCCTCGCAGCTCAAGATCGTGGCCGACGGCAGCCAGGTGACGATGTGGGACATCGCCAACCGCGACTTCGGCCAGTGGCCGATCGGCTGGACCGCCGCTTCGTTCCTGGTGCGCGAGCCGATGGTCCTGCAGGGCGGCGATCTCACGGTCGAGAAGATCGAGCGCGCGGACGGGATGCTGCAGCTCACCATGAGCCAGACCCGCAAGCCGAGCGAGGGCAAGGTCATCGTTCGTCTCGGCGAGAACCCGATGGTGCTGCGCGGCTGGACCATCATCGACAATCGCGGCCAGCGGGTCGACGTTTCGCTGAACGGCCTTCAGACCGGCCTGCCGCTCGCCGCAAGTCTTTTCAAGTTCGATGGTCCGGACGCCGGCGCCATTCGACGCGGCGTCGATCGCAACTAGGTCTATACTCCCCCCGAATCGACGTGGGGATCTGAAGAGTGAGTGGACTGACAGTGCGGGCCTCGACCGAGGCCGATGTGACGCGTTGCGCGGAAATCTACGGACATCATGTGCTGCATGGGACGGCCTCCTTCGAGGTCGATCCGCCGGACGTCGCCGAAATGGCGAAGCGCCGCGCCGCAGTGCTCGACCTCGGCCTGCCCTATCTGGTGGCAGAGAAGGAAGGCCGCCTGCTGGGCTACGCCTATGCAGGCCTCTATCGCACGCGCCCCGCCTACCGGTTCACCGTCGAGAACTCGATCTACATCGACAAGGATGCGGTGGGCCAGGGCGTCGGCAAGGCGCTATTGCTGCCATTGATCGACCTCTGCGCCCGTGACGGCCGTCGGCAGATGATCGCGGTGATCGGCGACTCCGCCCATGTGGCGTCGATCAACCTCCACGCCTCCTGCGGCTTCGCCATGGTCGGTACGCTGAAGAGCGTCGGCTTCAAGTTCGGCCGCTGGCTCGATAGCGTCCTCATGGAGCGTCCGCTGGGTCCGGGGGATACGACGCTGCCTGGAGCGGGAGAATAATGAAGGGGAGAGGGACGCCATGCGACTGATCGACTATTTCGACCGCGGAGCCGACCTCTTCCCGGAGCGGCATTGCCTGCATGACGGGACGCATGGTTGGACCTATCGCGAGGTGCGGGGGCAGACGCACCGCGTCGCCAACGGGCTGCTGGCGATGGGGCTCGGGCGCGGCTCGAAGGCCGCCGTCTACAGTCCCAACCATGCGGCGGCCTATGCCTGCCTGCTGGGCATCGTGCGCGCCGGGATCACCTGGGCGCCGGTCAATGCCCGCAATGCGCTGGAGGAGAATCTCTACATCCTGAACAACACCGACGTGGAGGTGCTGTTCTACCATTCGAGCTTCGAGGGTTACCTCGAGCGTATCCGCGAGGCCTGTCCGCGCATCGCCGGCTTCGTCTGCATCGACACGCCTTCCTTCGCCGAGTGGCTGGCGGCGCAGAAGGAAGTGGCGCCGGACCTGCCCGATGCGCCGGACGACGTGGCCTTCCTCGCGAGCTCCGGCGGCACCACCGGGCGGCCGAAGGGCGTGCAGATCACCAACCGCAACATCGAGACGATGAACTCGATCTTCTGGGCCTGCATGCCGGTGAAGTCGCCACCGGTCCATCTGATGGTGGCGCCGATGACGCACGCGGCGGGCGTCTGCTCGTTTCCGCTACTGCCGTTCGGCGGCACCAACATCTTCATGGGCACGGCCGATCCCGGCGGCATTCTGGCCGCAATCGAGAAGCACAAGGTCACGCATGTCTACATGCCGCCGACCCTGATCTACATGCTCCTCGCGCATCCCGACGTGGGCAAGTACGACTACAGTTCGTTGCAGCACCTCGTCTATGCCTCGGCGCCCATGTCAGTCGACAAGCTGGTCGAGGCCGTAAAGGTGTTCGGCCCCGTGCTGACCCAGACCTACGGCCAGGCCGAGGCCTGCATGATCTGCACCTTCTTCTCGCCGGAAGATCACGTGGCGGCCCTGGAGAGCAACAACCGCCACCGGCTCGCGAGCTGCGGCAAGGTCTCGCCGCTGGTGCGGCTCGAGGTGATGGACGATCATGGCAAGCTTCTGCCGCGCGGCCAGCGCGGCGAGATCGTCGTGCGCGGCAGCCTCGTGATGAAGGGCTACTACAACAACGTCGAGGCGACGGCGGAGGCCTCGGCCTTCGGCTGGCACCATACCGGCGACATCGGCGTGATCGACGAGGATGGCTTCGTCTATATCGTCGATCGCAAGAAGGACATGATCATCTCCGGCGGCTTCAACGTCTTCCCCGGCGAGGTCGAGCAGGTGCTGTGGAGTCACCCCGCCGTGCAGGACTGCGCCGTGATCGGCATACCCGACGAGAAGTGGGGCGAGGCGGTGAAGGCCGTGGTCGAGCTGAAGCCCGGCATGGCGGTGAAAGCCGATGAGCTGATCCAGCTCGCCAAGGAGAAACTCGGCGGCGTGAAGGCGCCGAAGTCGGTCGACTTCGTCGACACGCTGCCGCGCAGCCCCGTCGGCAAGGTGCTGAAGAAGACGCTGCGCGAGCCGTACTGGGCCGGTCACGAGCGGAAGATCTGATGCGGGACTGGCTGCGGCGCCTGCCGCCCAACGTGCAGGGGGCGCTGTGGCTGGTCAGCGGCGGGTTCATCTTCACCTCGACCGGCGTGATGATCCGCCTGCTCTCCGAGCAGATCGAGAGCGTCCAGACCGCGTTCTTCCGCGCGATCCTCTCGGTGGTCATGCTCCTGCCGCTGATGATGACCGGAAAGGTGAAGCCCTGGCTCAGCCAGCGCATCAAGGGTCACTTCTGGCGCACGTTCATGGGCACTACATCGATGGTGCTGGGCTTCTACGCCATCTCGATGCTGCCGCTGGCCGATGCGACCGCCATCGCCTTCTCCCAGCCGCTGTTCTCCGTCGTGGTCGCCGCGCTCATCGCCAAGGAGAGGGTGCGGTGGCGGCGCTGGACTGCGACGGTCGTTGGCTTCATCGGCGTTCTGGTGATGGTGCGACCGGGCGAGGGCAGCCTGCAGCTCGGTGCGCTGGTGGCGCTGGCCAACGCCGCCTGCGTCGCCATCTCGATCCTGCTGGTGAAGCGCCTTTCGGATTCCGAATCGCCGCTGATGATCCTGACGCAGTTCGCGATCTTCTCCACCCTGTTCCTGGCGGGGCCGGCAATCTGGGTGTGGCGCTGGCCCGACCTGTTCGGCTGGGTGCTGGCGATCGGCATCGCCTCCTCCGCCACGGTCGGTCAGTATTTCTGGGTGCAGGCCTTCAAGGCCGGCGAGATGTCCGCCATCGCGCCGTTCGAGTACATGCGCCTGCCCTTTGCTGTGTTCATGGGCTGGCTGATGTGGAACGAGATGCCGGTGGTCTGGACCTATGTCGGGGCTGCCATCGTCATCGCCTCGGCCCTCTACATCGCCCATCGCGAGCACGTGGTGGCGCGCGAGCGGCGCCGCGCCGCTTCGGTCAGCCCGCCGGAGAAGTCTCCGGCCGGGCCCCCGTCCGGCTCTGCTCCTTGAGGAGCCAGGTCCGGGCCCGGGCCCGGTGTTCTTCGGTTATATGCATGCGGGCAGCGGTAAAGGCTGCGACCATGATGGCCGCATCGTCGGTGAAGCCGAGGCCAAGCAGCAGGTCGGGGATGGCGTCGAACGGCAGCACGAAATAGGCGAGCGCCCCGAACAGGGTCGCGCGGATCGGCAGCGGCGTCGCGCTGTCGCTGGCGCAGTAGAATGCCGCGACCGCGTCCTCGGTGAAGGGCACCCGGCCCAGGGTGCGGCGGGCCTTGTGCCAGAAATTCCGGCGGACGGTCTCTTCGTTCCGGACCAGGTCGGATTGGTCGCTCATAGCGGGAAAGGTTGGGTCGGCGGGCCCGCTTGGCAAGGGGGCTGGAAATGCTAAAAGCGCCCAACCACGGAGGATACGGATGAACGTCAAGGGTCAGGCCGCCATCGTCACGGGCGGGGCATCGGGATTGGGCGGCGCCACGGCGTCGGCACTGGCGGCGGCAGGCGCCAAGGTCGCGATCTTCGACCTGCAGGACGAGCTGGGCGAGCAGAAGGCCAAAGAGATTGGCGGCCTCTTCGTCAAGACCAACGTCGGCGATGCGGCCAGCGTCGAAGCCTCCGTGAAGGCGGTCGTCGAGAAGCTCGGCGCGCCTCGCGTGGTGGTGAACTGCGCCGGTATCGGCCGGTCCGGTCGCACCATCTCCAAGTCCGGGCCGCACGATCTTGCCATGTTCAGCCAGGTCATTCAGGTCAACCTGATCGGCACCTTCAACGTGATCCGCGTCGCGGCTTACGCCATGAGCCAGTCCGAGCCGCTGGACGGCGGCGAGCGCGGCGTCATCGTCAACACCGCGTCGGTCGCGGCCTTCGACGGCCAGATCGGCCAGGCGGCCTATTCGGCGTCGAAGGGCGGCGTCGTCGGCATGACCCTGCCGATCGCGCGCGACCTCTCCAGCCTCGGTATCCGCGTCTGCACCATCGCGCCGGGCCTGTTCCTCACGCCGATGATGATGAGCCTGCCGGCCGAAGCGCAGAAGAGCCTGGGCGCGCAGGTTCCGTTCCCCTCGCGCCTCGGCGATCCGAAGGAATATGCCCAGCTCGCCATGAGCATCGTCGAGAATCCCATGCTGAACGGCGAGACGATCCGCCTCGACGGTGCGATCCGCATGGCGCCGAAGTAGGCGCCCGGGAAGGCGCGGCGATGCGGTTCGGGACACTCCTGATGGCGGCCGTCGGTCTAACCGCCGCCGCCGGACCGGCAAGGGCGGAGCCGCGCTGGCTCGCCTGCAAGGTCACGGATCAGGGCGGCCAGGTACGCAATTTCAGCGTCGTGTTTGACGACCGGCGTAATACGGTCGGCGTCTGGGACGGCACCTCGATGGCCGAGGGTACGAGCGTGGTCATCACGTTCCAGGCGCTACGGGCGACCTTTCCCAACTTCTCGATGACCTACAATCGCAACGACGGCGCCTACTCGATGACGCCGCTCGGGGCCAACTACGGCGGCCTGCTGCACGGCGAATGCCGGCGCAGTCCACCGCCGCCCGGCGTTCCCGCCGACCGGCGCTAGCGACGCTTCGTCAGTAGCCGAGATCGGCCGGCTGCTCGCAGCGCAGGTCGGCGACGCTGTTCTCCGTCGCCTGCCGGCCCGGTGTCGTCTGGCCGTTGCAGGTGTAGCGGATGCGCAGCGTCTTGGTGAGGCGATCGGGCATGCCGAAGATGTAGGCCATCGCCGGCACCTGGCAGCGGGTGGGGCCCTCGCCACAGATGTCGCGGACCTGCTGGGTGACGTCGATTGTCGAGGACGGGCCGCCCCACGAGGCTTCGAGGATGTCGATGCGCCGCGGCACGATGGGAGCCTGGCCGACGCAGGCCATGCGGACCTTGAAGGTCGGCGGTGCGACCTCGGCCAGCACGAAGTTCTGGGGCTGGCAGGTCCAGATCACGGTGAGCTTCTTGGCAAGGTCCGTGCGATTGTCGTTGAAGGCGGGACCGTTGGCGAACACGTCACAGGGATAGCCACCCGGGCAGGTGACCATGCTGGTCACGTCAGCGCCGGGTCCCGCCTGCGGCAGGCCCCAATAGGCGCGTTTGATCTGTGCCGTCGACTGCACGACTACCCGCGAGCCTTGGCTGCAGGCCACGACCGTACCCACGACGGCCATTGCCAGAAGAACTAGACGACCCCAAGCCATGAAACCCCCGGTCCAAAACTGCACTGCCAGTCCCAATTTCCCGCCGGGAAAGTAACGTCCGGGCGCGGTCGCGGCAATCGGGCAAGCTTGACACTATTTGCACCGTTCTTGAGAGTGATGGCGATGGGGATCGCGATCTCCCCACGAGGCGACAGCCGAAGCATCGCGTCCTGCCTTGTTTGACAAAGGACGCTGCCATGCCTTCGCCCAACGCGATTTCTGCCGACAAGCTCGCCCGTCTTCTCGGGCGTCCCGATTCACCTTCACTGATAGACGTCCGGACCGAGGAAGATTTCGGCGCCGATCCGCGGCTCGTGCCGGGTGCCGTTCGTCGCCCCTGGAACGAGGTCCCGGCCTGGGGGCCGGCCTTTGCCGGCACCGGTCGGTCGGCCGTCGTGATCTGCAAGAAGGGCCTGAAACTCAGCCAAGGCACTGCCGCCTGGCTTCGCCATCAGGGCGTCCCGGCCGACGTGCTCGAAGGCGGCATGGTCACGTGGCATGCGGCGAAGCTGCCGACCGTGCCGGTCGAGCGCCTGCCGCCGCGCGACGCGCAAGGTCGCACCGTCTGGGTCACCCGCAGCCGGCCCAAGGTCGACCGCATCGCGTGCCCGTGGCTGATCCGGCGCTTCGTCGATCCGCAGGCGGTGTTTCTCTTCGTCGCGCCCTCGGAGGTACTCGACGTCGCCGACCGGTTTGGTGCGACGCCGTTCGACGTCGACCACGAGAACGTGCACTGGAGCCATCGCGGCGAGCGCTGCACGTTCGATCTCATGATCGAGGAATTCGGCCTGGAGACGGAGCCGCTGAAGCGACTCGCGACGATCGTGCGCGGGGCCGATACTGGCCGGCCGGAACTGGCGCCCGAATCGGCCGGGCTGCTGGCCGCCTCGCTCGGCCTGTCGCGCATGTATGCCGACGACCTTGCACAACTCGAGGCGGGGCTCGCCCTCTACGATGCCTTCTATCGCTGGTGCCGCGACGCCGTCGACGAGGGGCACGATTGGCCACCGACTGCGAGGAAGGCATGAGCGAACCGAAAGTGCACGGCGTCCCGTTTGGCGAGGCGATGAAGGTATGGTTGCGTGTTGCGGCCCTGTCCTTCGGCGGGCCGGCCGGGCAGATCGCGGTGATGCACCGCATCATCGTCGAGGAGAAGAAGTGGATCGGCGAGCAGCGGTTCCTGCAGGCACTGAACTACTGCACGCTGCTGCCCGGTCCCGAGGCGCAGCAGCTCGCGATCTATATCGGCTGGCTGATGCACCGCACGGCCGGCGGCCTGCTGGCCGGCACGCTGTTCGTGATGCCCGGCTTGGTGGCCATCATGGCGCTGTCGTGGATCTACGTGCTGCTGGGCAAGATCACCCTGGTGCAGGGTCTGTTCTTCGGGCTGAAAGCGGCCGTGCTGGTCATCGTGATCGAGGCCGTGCTGCGGGTGGGGCGGCGGGCGCTGCGCAACAATGCGATGCGCCTGCTGGCGGTCGCCGCCTTCGTCGCGATCTTCTTCTACGGCGTGCCGTTTCCGCTAATCGTCGTCGTGGCGGGGCTGATCGGCTTTGCTGCGACGAGGCTCGGCCGGTCGGAATTCCGGGCCGGTGGCCACGGCGCGGGCGGTCATGCCGGCTTGGGTGATGCGCAATCCCTGCTGGGTGAGGCGACGCCCGAACATGCCCGGCCCAATCTCGCCTGGACCCTGCTGATCGGTGCCGTTTTCCTCGCTCTGTGGCTGGCCCCGGTCGGCCTGTTGTGGCTCCTGCGCGGACCCGACGACGTCTTCACGCAGATTGCGGTGTTCTTCAGCAAGATGGCCGTGGTCACTTTTGGCGGCGCCTACGCCGTGCTGGCCTATGTCGCGCAACAGGCCGTCGAACAGTACGGGTGGGTCACCGCCGGCGAGATGCTGGACGGGCTCGGGCTTGCCGAGTCGACGCCCGGTCCACTGATCATGGTGACGCAGTTCGTGGGCTTCCTCGGCGCCTGGCGCGACCCGGAGGCACTGCCCCCGCTGCTGGCCGCAACCCTGGGCGGGCTGCTCACCACCTGGGTCACGTTCGTGCCCTGCTTCCTTTGGATCTTCGTGGGCGCGCCCTATGTCGAGGCGCTGCGGACCAACAAGGCGCTGTCGGGCGCGCTGGCGGCGATCACCGCGGCGATCGTGGGCGTCATCCTGAATCTCGCCGTCTGGTTCGGGCTTCAGGTCCTGTTTGGCGAATTGCGCCCGGTCAGCCTGCTCGGCGCCACCGTCGACGTCCCGGTGCTGGGATCGGCGAATGTCGCGGCCGTCGCACTGGCGGCGGCCTGTGCCGTTGCTGTATTCCGCTTACGCTTCGGGATGATCCCGGTCCTGCTGGCCAGTTCGATGGCCGGTATCGGCTACGCATTGATGTTATAGGAAACCATGACCGACACCCTCCCCGACCGCCTGTCCACCAATCCCAAGAGCCCGCACTATGACGAGGCGCTTCTCCAGCGCGGCATCGGCATCAAGTTCGATGGCCAGGAGAAGACCAACGTCGAGGAGTATTGCGTGAGCGAGGGCTGGATCCGTGTCGCCGTCGGGAAGACGGTCGACCGCAAAGGCAATCCGCTCACCATCAAGCTCAAGGGCACGGTCGAGCCCTATTTCGAGACCAAGAAGTCCTGAATTTCCGCATGGGCCGGTCGCGTGAACGCCCAGGCGCGAGGCCGCTAGCGGGCCGGCGCGGCGTGCTGCGATCGGGAGTTGCCACGGCCGGCCTTCTCCTTGCGGGGATGCCCGCGGCAGCTCAGTCCACGAAAGTCCGCCTTGGCACGGCCACGCCGGGCGGCGGCTTCCCGGTCTACGGGGCGGCCTTCGTCGAGGGCGTTCGCCGCTTTGAACCGGCGCTGGAGATCGAGGCGATCAACACCAGGGGCAGCACCGAGAACGTGCCGATGCTCGAGGCCGGCGCGCTCGACATCGCGCTGGTGCAGGGCGAGGTCGTCCATGCGGCGCTGCAGGGCGTGGGCCGCGCCCCTGCCGACCTTCGTGTGCTGACGGCGATGTATCCCACTGCCGGTCTGTTCGTCGTGCGGGCCGATTCACCCTATCGCACCATCGCCGACCTGAAGGGCAAGCCGGTCGCCTGGGGCGCCGGCGGTTCGGGCCTCGTTATCCTCGGCCGCTACGCCATGGACGGGCTCGGCCTCGATGCCGCGAAGGATTTCCAGGCGATCTACCTGGAGCGCGCCGGTGACGGCCCGGCGATGGTGCTCGACGGCCGGGCTGCCGCGCTGTGGGGCGGCGGCAATGGCTGGCCGGGCTTCATGACCATGGCCAGGAGCAAGGAGGGTGCCCGCTTCATCGCACCCGATGCCGACGAGATCCGGCGGATCCTGGCCAAACATCCGTTCCTGAAGCCTGTTACGCAGACCGCCGGGAGCTTCCCCGGCCAGGACACTGCGATACCGTCGGTCGGCTCCTGGAGTTTCGTGCTCGCCCGTCCCGGTCTCGACGACGCGGTGGCCTACCGCACGGTCAAGGCCCTGAATTCCTTGCAGCAGGCCGGTAACCCGTCGCCGCAGCTCGTCGACACGACGGCCGCAAATACCGTCGCCATGGTGCCCGGGCGCGAGAAACTTCATCCCGGTGCCGCGATATTTTACCGCGAGATCGGCCTTCTCACGTAACCATGGGCGAGCTGCCGCGTTGACCCGTCTGGAAACGATGGGGCACGCTATGGACAAGGCTAAGGATAAGATCGAAGGCGAAGGCAGCTACACCGCCACCGCCGACTACAACAAGCGCACCGCCGAATTCCTGAAGCAGGGCAAGGTCGACGGCGCGGCGCGCGAAGCCGCCGAGGCGCTGGATTCCGACGAAGGCGCTGCGCTCGAGGCCGCCGAGGCCAGAGGCAAGGCCGGCGACCCGAAGGGACAGGGCGCCACCAAGCCCAGTTAGCTTCTATTCGGGCTTCAAAAGTCCCTTCTTCGCGAGATCGCCGATTCCCGCATCTTCGGTCTTGAGAAAGGCAGCGAATGCCTCCGGCGTGGACGGGCGGACCGTCGCGCCGAGTTCGGCGAACTTCTGCTTGATCGCCACGTCATCGAGCGCGGCGACCACGGCGGCATTGAGTGTAGCGATGATCGCGGCGGGCGTGTCGTGCCTGACGAAAAGCCCCAGGGTGGTGCCGCCGTCGAAGGGCGTGCAGCCGGTCTCCGCCAGGGTCGGCACGTCGGGAAGCTCGGGCGCGCGCTTCTCGCCGACGACCACCAGTGCGCGAAGTTTGCCGGACTTGATGTGCGGCAGCGAGCTGCTGAGCTGATCGACGTAACTGTCGATCTGGCCAGCCAGGACGTCGTTGAGACCGACTCCGGAGCCGCGATAGGGCACAATCGCGAAGCTCACCTTCTCGTTCTCCTGGATGCGGAGAATGTCGGTGTGGTTCGGCGTTCCGTTGCCGGCATGGCCCATGCTGATGGTGCCGGGTTTGGCCTTTGCGGCCGCCAGCAGCGACTGCCAGTCCTTGAAGCGGCTGTTCGTCGGGACCACGACGATCATGGGGACCGTGCTCAGCATGCTGACCGGGGCGAAGGACGGCACCATCGATGGCTTGCCGGCCATCAGCGGCGAGACATAGAGCGTGCCGAATGCTGCGATCACCATCGTGTAGCCGTCTGCCGGCGCCTGCAGCACCAGCTCCTGCCCGACGACCCCGCCCGCGCCGGGACGGTTGTCGATCAGCACCGGCTGTCCAAGCTTGCGCGACATGCCCTCGCCGGCGAGCCGCGCGGTCACGTCGGCATTGCCGCCGGCCGCGAAGGGGACGACGAAGCGAAGGGGCTTGGTGGGAAAGGACTGCGCCCTTGCCCTGACACCGGTCGCCAGGGCCGTCGTTGCCGCCAGTCCGCCGAGCAGGAATTTCCGTCTGTGTGCCACGAGTATTTCCTCCGTTATCGATTGGGGGAAGCATCCGCCCGGAGGCCAGGCCGGGCCACTCGAATCGGCGGCACCTTTCGCGGCCCGAAAAGGTCACTCCGCAGCACGCACCGTCATCCGGTCGAGTTCGACCAGTTCGGCCCGCTGCTTGGGCAAGGCGCCTGGATACTCGTCCTGAAGGAATTCGATCAGCTTCTCGCGCATCTCGCAGCGGAGATCCCAGGCCTCGGGCGAGGTGCGCGCGCTCACGAGGCAGCGCAATTGCAAGGCCCGCTCGCTGCTGTCGACGACCTGCAGGTTCATGACCTGGCCGTCCCACAGCTTCGAGCCTTTCGCCAGCTCCTCGAGTTTCGCGCGGACGCGGGCGACCGGCACCGTATAGTCCACCCAGAGCATCACCGATCCGATCAGGTCGGTCGTCTGCCGTGTCCAGTTCTGGAAAGGCTTCTCGAGGAAGTAGGAGAGCGGCACGACCATCCGGCGCCAATCCCAGATCTTGATGACCACGTAGGTCCCGGTGATTTCCTCGATCCATCCCCATTCGCCCTCGACGATGACGGCGTCGCCGATGCGGATGGGTTGGGTGAGCGCGATCTGGATTCCGGCGAACAGGTTCGTGAGCAGCGGCCGGGCCGCGAGGCCGACCACGAGGCCCGCCGCGCCCGCGGAGGCGATCAGGCTCACGCCATACTGCTTCACCGACTCGAACGTCATGAGCGCGGCGGCCACGGTGACGACGATCACCAACGTCGCGGCGACCCGCCGGAGAACCCGCACCTGGGTCAGGTGCTTGCGCCCCAGCGGATCGCCGCTGAAATCGATGTCGGTGCGGCGAAGATAGAAGTCCGATGCAAGAGTGATGGCAATTGTGCAACTCCACCCGAGCAGGAGAATGAAGGCCACGATCAGCCAATGCCCGATTGCCGCCTTGCCCGCGCTTTCGAGCGGTACCAGCGGCAGGGTGAGGGCGAGTGCGAGAATCACGAGAGCCACCCGAAGCAGGGCCTGCGTGGCGGACACCAGCGAATGAAGGAACTGATACGACTCTGGAATCAGCCGGCGCAGCAGACGCATGGATAGGCCGTGCAGCGTGATCGCGACACCGGCCGCCAGTATCAGGAAAGCGAGGGAGATAGCCCAATTGGGTGCCCAGATGGCCACGCGATCGAGCCAGGAAAGCGGATTTTCCAGCGGGGTTGCCATGGCACCCAACGTTGGCCAGACAGCGCCGTTCCCGATGATGAACTGCGGATCCTCGATCGTTGGCGGGCCAGGCGAGAGTTGCCTGGCGCGCAACCACCGTCTCGCTGCAGGCATTGATTCGGCGAACCCAAAGCGAAAGGAGAGGTGCCATGCGAGTGAGCGAGGCGATGACGCGCGACGTCTGTGTCGCGAGACCGGACCACACGATCGAAGAGGCTGCACGGATGATGCTTGCAATCGATGTCGGCCTGCTGCCGGTCGGCGACGAAGACCGGTTGCTCGGCATGATCTCGGATCGGGACATTGCCGTGCGCGGGATCGGGGCCGGCAAGGGACCCGCGACCACCGTAGGGGAGATCATGTCGCCGGACGTCAGATACTGCTTCGCCGACGAGGACACCGCCCACGTCGCCAGGAATATGGGCGAACTTCAGGTGCGCCGGCTGCCCGTGGTCGATCGCGACAAGCGCCTGGTCGGCATCCTGTCGCTGGCCGACGTGGCGTCACATGAGAATGACGGCCGCCGGGCAGGCAATGCTCTCCGCGAGATCGCCCAACCGGGCGGCGAGCACAATCAGGGCGACGAGGAGCGTGGGCGGGGCATGTGAATTCGTCTCATGCCCTCTTTCGGTGGTGCGCGATAGGGAAGCCCCCTGACGGACGACGTTGCTCGAAGGTTGCGCGATGCCCGACGGCTTCGTCACGCGCGGAGGCCGGCGCCTAGTTGCTGTTTTCCAGGTGCCTCAGCACATAACGACGGCCATCGCGTTCGACTTCGAAGCGGACGCGATCGCCTGCGCTGAAACCCTTCAGGATTGCGGGATTCTCGACGCTGAAAACCCTGACGCCGCCTTCGGGCAGGAGGGGAAGTGGACGATAGTCCAGCGTGATCTTGCCAGCCGCGGGATCGATCGCCACGACCCGTCCGCTCGCGAGGGGCGCGTCGTTGGGGGCCTCGGCCGTACATGTCTGGATGTCGGGGGTGCCGTCCGCGTCGGTCACGGTAGCGGCCATAAGGGACGTGAGGGGTGAAAGCGTCAGTGCGGCAAGGGCCGCGGCAAGGGTGAAGCGCTGGGGAGACATCGGGCTGAACTTTCCAGAATTGAACACTACTCAGGCGTTTCAATCTGGGACGGCCCTGTCCGATTTCCAGTGGTTACAGGTCGGTTACGAATCGGCGATCACGCTTGTCACGGCCCCGAAAACGCTTCTTTTCGGGGCGGATCAATTTGCGCGGCTCCGGCAGGTAAACTCGAGTTGAACGCTTTTGACCGAAGGAAGCTCAGGCGACGGAGTCGATCACCCTGGCGAGCGCCACGTCCTTCTCCGACAGGCCGCCGGCATCGTGCGTGCTGAGAACGATCTCGACCTTGTTGTAGACGTTGGACCATTCGGGATGGTGGTCGGCCTTCTCGGCGGCGAGGGCGACGCGGGCCATGAAGCCCCAGGCTTCGTTGAAGTCGGCGAACCTGAAGCTCTTCTGGATGGCGTCACGTCCGCGCACCTTCTTCCATCCCGTGATCGAGGCCAGGGCCTGACTACGGGCTTTGCCGGCGAGTTTGTCGGTCATCTGTCGATCTCCTCAGTTGGCGTGAAGCTTGCCTCATCGCGGGCCAGCAGCCTAGGCTCGCCCCAACAAACCGGAGGCTTTCTTGAAGATCACCCGACGTACCGCCCTGCTCTCGACCACCGCCGCCGCTCTCGGCGCCGCTGCTGCCGTTCCGCAAGCCTTCGCCCAGAAGAGCGCCGATACGCTGCGCATCCTGTTCAACGACGCCGTGCCCAACGTCGACATGTATTTCAACAGCCAGCGCACCGGCCTGATCCTGGCGCACCAGGCCTGGGACATGCTTGTGCATCGCGATCCCGCGACCTTCGAGATCAAGCCGTCGCTGGCCACCGACTGGAAGTTCACCGACGACAACACGCTCGACCTCACGATCCGGCAGGGCGTGAAGTTCCACGACGGCAGCACACTCTCGCCCGACGACGTCGTCTATACGATTAACATGGCAGCCGATCCCGCGTCGAAGGTCGCGACCCCGTCGAACTATGCCTGGATCGACAAGGCCGAGAAGACCGGCGACTGGACCGTGCGCATCAAGATGAAGCGGCCGACTCCGGCGGCGCTCGAATATCTGGCCATGGTGACGCCGATCCATCCCAAGGCCTATCGCGAGAAGGTCGGTCCCGAGGGCTTCTCGGCGAAGCCGGTCGGCGCCGGTCCCTACAAGATCGTCAGGAACGACCAGGGCAAGGAAGTGTTCTTCGAGCGCTTCGACGATTACTGGAAGGGCTCGCCCAAGGGTGTCCCGGCGATCAAGAAGCTCCATGTCCGCTTCGTACCCGATCTTGCCACCTCGGTGACCGAACTGCTGGCCCAGCGCGCCGACTGGATCTGGAATATCAATCCCGACCAGGCCAACGACATCAACAAGATGCCGTTCCTGCAGGCCGTGCGGCAGGAATCGATGCGTGTCGGCTACCTCTCCATTGATGCGGCCGGCCGCACCGGCGCCGACAATCCGCTGACCAAGCTCAAGGTGCGTCAGGCCATCTGGCACGCCGTCGACCGCAAGCAGTTCGCCGACAAGCTGGTCGGCGGCGGCAGCCGCGTGCCGCCGGCCCCGTGCTTCCCGAGCCAGTTCGGCTGCGATGCCGACGCCGCCGTGAAGTACGACTATGATCCGGCCAAGGCCAAGGCGCTGCTGGCCGAGGCGGGTTATCCCAACGGCTTCGACGTCGAGTTCGTGACCTACGTGCAGCCGACCTCGTGGCCGGCGTCGGTGCAGAGCTACCTGCAGGCCGTCGGCATCCGTGCCAAGATCAACCAACTCCAGGTCGCGCCCGCCATCCAGAAGGCCCAGAAGGGCGAGGCGCCGCTCTACATGGGAAGCTGGGGCAGCTACTCGATCAACGACGTCTCGGCGATCATGCCGGTGATGTTCGGCGCCGGCGCGCTCGACAACTACTCGAAGGATCCCGAGCTCGAGAAGCTGATCGCCGAAGGCGGCTCCACGTCCAACAGCGAGGCGCGCAAGAAGGCCTATTCCGCCGCGATCAAGATCGCGACTGAGAAGGCCTACTGGCTGCCGATCAACACCTATGTGAACACCTATGCCTTCTCGAAGGGCCTGGAGTTCAAGACCTTCCCGGACGAGCTGCCGCGCTTCTATCTGGCGAAGTGGAAGTGACGCGCGCAAGCGCGTCACTTCAATCCCGAGCGTAGCCGAAGGATCCGATAGCGAAGGATCCTAAGGAACCAGCAGACACTCCACGCCGCCGCCGGGCCGAGGCCTGAGCGGCGGCGTTTCCGTCGAGCAGCGCGGCTCGGCGACCGGGCAGCGCGGATGGAAGCGGCAGCCCGGCGGGATGTTGGCGGGGTCGGGCATGACGTCGCCCAGGCCGACATCAGGCACGCCGAGCCCGGGCTCGGGCGTCAGCACCGAGGCGAGCAACGCCTTGGTGTAGGGATGTTCGGGCTGGTGGAACAGCGCCTGCGTCGGCTTCTTCTCGACGATGCGGCCGAGATACATCACCGCCACCTCGCTCGCGACATGCTCGACGACCGCGAGATTGTGGCTGATGAACAGGTAGGTGAGGCCGAGATCGCGGCGCAGTTCGGCCAACAGGTTCAGGATCTGCGCCTGCACCGAGACGTCGAGGGCCGAGGTCGGCTCGTCGCACACCACGATGCGCGGCCGCAGCACTAGGGCGCGCGCGATGGCGACCCGCTGGCGCTGGCCGCCCGACAGCTCGGCCGGCAGGCGATTGCCCATCTCGCCGGGCAGGCCGACGCGCTCCAGCATCTCGTCGACGCGCTTGGCGATCTCGGCGCGCGAGAAGGTGCCCTGCGCCTGTAGCGGCATCGCCACGATGTCGCGGATGCGCGTCAGCGGGTTGAGCGAGGAAAACGGGTCCTGGAACACCGGCTGGATCAGGCGCGCGCGTGCCTTGCGGTCCATGTCGACGACCCTCTGGCCTTCGACCGCGATGTCGCCGGAATCGGGCGTGAGCAGGCCCAGGATCAGGCGGGCGAGGGTGGATTTGCCGCAGCCCGACTCGCCCACCACACCCAGCACGCCGCCCGGCGGCACGGCGAAGGAGACGCCGTCGACGGCTACGACTTTGCGGTCCTTGCCCAGGATGCCGCCCGAGACGCGGAAAGTCTTGCCGACCGACTTGAGTTCGATCGCAGCCTGGATCGTCGTGTTCATGGGGCCAGCCGGCAGAGATAATCGTGACCCGGCGCCGCGGTCTGGTGCGGGACGGTATGGGCGCAACTCGCGTCGGCGAAGCCGCAGCGATCGCGGAAGCCGCAGCCTTGGAAGCCCGGACCGATGCGTGGCACCGTGCCGGGGATCGAGCCCAGCGGCTCGTCCTGGCGCTGCTTGCCCGGTACCGGCACGCAGCGCAGCAAGCCCTGCGTGTACGGGTGCTTGGGATCGGCGAAGAGCTGCGCGGTGGCCGCGCTCTCGACCACTTCGCCCGCGTACATGACGGAAACCCGGTGGGCGACCCGCGCGACAATGCCGAGATCGTGGGTGATCAGCAGCATGCCGAGACCGAGGTCGCGCTGGAGCTGCGCCAGCAGGCGCAGGATCTGGGCCTGCACGGTGACGTCGAGCGCCGTGGTCGGCTCGTCGGCGATCAGGAGCTGCGGCTCGCACATCAGCGCCATGGCGATCATCACCCGCTGGCGCAGGCCGCCCGAGAGCTGGTGCGGGAACTGACCGAGGCGAAGCCCCGGCGCGGTGATGCCGACGCGGCCCAGCAGGTCGGCGGCGCGGTCGGTGGCGACCCGCTGGCTCACCTTCTTGTGCCGGCGCATCACCTCGGTCATCTGCGAGCCGATCGTGTAGGCCGGGTTGAGGCTGGTCATCGGCTCCTGGAAGATCATGGCCATCGCATTGCCGCGCAGCCGCGCCATGCCCCGGTCGTCGAGCTTCAGCAGGTCCTCGCCCTGGAAGGTGAGGCGCTGCGCCGTGCGATGACCGCCGCGCGCCAGCAGGTTCATGATCGCGAGCGAGGTTACCGACTTGCCGCAGCCCGATTCACCCACCAGGCAGTGGGTCTCGCCGCGTTCGACCGTGAGCGAGGCGCCGCGCACCGCCGCGGTGCCGCCGAAGCCCACCTGGAGCTGCTCGACATCGAGAAGCGCACTCATGTGCGGGACCTCGTCGCGAAGGCGTCGCGCAGCCCGTCGCCCAGCAGGTTGATGCCGAGCACGAGCACGAACAGCGCCACGCCGGGAATCACGATCACCCAGGGGCTGAAGAACATGTAATCCTTGGCCTCGGCGATCATCAGGCCCCACGAGGGCAATGGTGGCGGGACACCGAGCCCGAGGAACGACAGCGTCGCCTCGAGCAGGATCGCGAGCGCGATCTCGAGCGTCGCCACGACGACGAGGTGACTGGCGATATTGGGCAGCACTTCGCGCGAGAGAACGCGGAAGCGCGAGCAGCCGGCGCACCAGGCAGCGGCCACGAAATCGAGGTTGCGCACCTGCATGGAGGTCGAGCGCGCCACCACGGCGAATCGGTCCCACAGCAGCAGGCCCAAGGTCAGCACCAGCAGGGTCATCGAGGTGCCGAGCAGGCCGACGACCGCGAGCGCCACCAGGACGACCGGGATCGAAAGCCGGGTGGTGATGGCGAACAGCACCGCGTCGTCGATGCGCCCGCCGAAGAAGCCGCCCAGGACGCCGATGGTGATGCCGATCAGCCCCGACACGATTGTGACGGTAACGCCGATCAGCATCGAGATGCGGCATCCCCAGATCAGGCGGGAGAGATAGTCGCGGCCGAGCTGGTCGGTGCCGAGGAGGAATTCCGGATTGTGTCCTTCCATCCAGAACGGCACGAGCAGACGCCGGTTGAGGTCCTGCGCGAACGGATCGTGCGGCACGATCAGCGGGGCGAAGATCGCGCAGAACAGGGCGAGGCCCACGATGACCGCGCCGATCCACGTGCCGGCGCTTTTCCAGCCCCGACGCGGGCCGGCATTGATCGCGACGGCGGTGCTCATGCGCGCAGCCTCGGATCGAGCACGGCGTTCATCAGATCGGAGACCATGGTGAGCGCCACGTAGATGACGGCGAGGACGAGTACGACGGCCTGCACCACCGGGAAGTCGTTCTTGGCGATGCTCTCCCAGGCGAGGAAGCCGAC
>NZ_CAMFKM010000038.1 GCF_945957355.1 uncultured Reyranella sp.
CGCGAGCCGCAGAACCGCCGCGTCGAAATCGTCATCCAGTAAGCTGCCGGCTCACTGGAACACCCGAGACAAGGAAGAGGCGGCCCTCACGGGCCGCCTTTTTCTTTGCCGATGCTTCCTCTCGGGGCCGCCCGGGGCGCGAGCTGCGGCATTGGATATGGTATCGGGACTGGCGGGACTTGGTGGACGCCTGTAAAGGGCATGCCGGGGCGCTTCCGGTTTTTGCTGTCCCGATGCGATAAATCGTTTAGGTAACTCTGTCAGACAAAAAGGCAGACACGTCCGGCCATGGCCTCGACGCTCGCTACTCCGCTCCAGATCGCTCCGCGCCTCGACTACTCGATGCTGCGGAAGGTCGCGTTTGTATTCGGGCTGTTCTTCGTCTTCCTTTCGCCCTTCTGTCCAGATCCGCTGCCCCTGGCGGTCGGTGCTTTCACCCCTTGGCTTATTCTGCGGCTGGTGGGCACACCGACCATGCCCGCAGTCATTGCCTACTACCTTCTTTCCCAATGGCTGCAGGTGTTCGCGCGCGCGTTCCTCGCCCTCGTCGACGGCGAGCCGATGGCGCAAAGCATCTACGGACCTTGGGTGGTCAACGCCTATTGGTACATGCTGGCGTGCACGATAGCGCTCGCCCTCGCGTGCAAAGTGGTATTGGGGGGAATCCAGCCACCGACCGAAGAGAACTGGGCCGCCCATCTGTATTGGCGGCCGGTCGACGTCTTCCTGATCTATCTAGGCTCCAACGTGGTCGCGCAGATGGCCGGCCTTACCTTCGGCGGCTTGCTCTACCAGTTCTTCGACGCCATCGCGCGCTTCAAGATCATGGCGGCGTTCCTCTTGTTCACCTCGGTCATGTCGGTGGGGCGAGGATGGCCTTTCCTGTTTGCCGTGCTCGGGATCGAAATCCTTTCGGGGATGACGGGCCTGCTCGGCGACTTTCGCGGCGTCTTCGTGTTCCTCGGCACGGCGGCACTGGCCGCCCAGATCAAATGGACGCCCCGAACGTCCGGCTATGCCTTCCTCGCTACGCTCGCTCTGGTCGTCCTGGCTCTGTTCTGGACTTCGGTGAAGTCCGAATATCGCGAGATGGCAACAGGCGGCGGAGAGTCGCAAGCCTTCCAGATGACGCTGTCCGACCGGCTCCAATACATGCTGGGGCGCGTGGCCGGTATTGTGGATACCGATTGGGGATTGGCCTCGAAGGCCCTCCTGGAGCGTCTGGCCTATGTCGACATTACCGGTCTGGTGATCAACGTTGATCTTGCGAGCGCAGAACAGCCCACGATGCGTCAGTGGGGCGACGCTCTCAGCCACGTCTTCCAGCCGCGCTTCCTGTTTCCCGACAAACAGGCTCTCTCCGATACCGAGGTCTTCATTCGTCTGACCAAGGTCGATTTGCTGGAAAACATGCGCGGAGGCACGTCGATCAGTGTCGGCTACATGGCCGAAAACTATGTGGATCTCGGCTTCCCCGGGATGCTGGCAGGCGTCTTCGCCGTCGGTTTGATGGTTGCGCTGGTGATCCGCTTCTTCTTCTCGTTCGACGTTCCGTGGATGGTCCGGCAGGGAACGGCGCTCGCCTATGTTTACTCGATCTGCGCGAGCGGTCTTGAAGTGTCGATGCCCAAGATACTGGGCAGCACGATCACTTTCGCGGTGGCTTATGGCCTTGCGCTGAAGTTCGCGTTCCCAGTCGGCCAGAGATGGCTCGAGCAGCGGGCGCGGCGCGCCGCGGACCGCGAGGCGACGCAGCGCCGGATCAAGAGCCTGTTCCGCGGCGGTGGCCCGCTCTAGTTCCGCAGGCGCGGGCCGACGGTGCTGCAAGCAACATAGCCCGCGTCAACTAGGGGACCACGCCGGGAATGACACGAAGGCCGACCCCTTCGCCGTGTTCTCCCGACAGCGCTCCCATCATGCATTCGTCCTGCATCCCGGCCGTCGCGCGCCTGGCCGAGATGACCCGCAGTCTGGTGCAATTGGGCGACGGTCAGGAGGACGAATTCAATCTCGTTTCGGCATTGCACGACCGGCTGCCCCGCATCGATGGGCACGACCCGACCATCCTGATTCACAACGACGCGGTCGTACGAGGGGTGAGCGAACTCCCTAAGATGGGCGACGTGTCCCGATGGGGCGTCCTGACGATCGGCACCGGCTTGGGAAACGCGCGCATCACCAACCGCCGCCGGCAGCGATAGAGACCTCAGGCCACTTCGGCGATGATGCGGCGCGTCTTGTCCCGCAAGGCCCCCACGCACTCGCAGGCGCCGCGTTCGAGGCCGGCCCGGTCGAGGATGGCGATCTTGCCGCGCTGGTACCGGATCAAGCCCGCCTGCTGAAGCCCGTAGGCGATCAAGCTGACTGTCGGGCGTCTCACCGCAAGCATCTGGGCGAGAAAATCGTGGGTCAGGCGAATCACATCATCATCGATGCGATCCCGGACTTGGACGATCCAGCGGCACAGGCGCCGATCGGCCGTATGAAGGGCATTGCAGGCGGCCGTCTGCTGCATCTGGGCCAGCATCAGCTCACTGCTCAGCAGCGCGATCTTTCGCAGCACAGGACTTTGGCTGACGGCGGTGCGGAAGTCGTTCACGGATATGCGCCAGGCCGTCGCGTCGATCTGGACGATGGCGCGGGTGCCGGCCGTGTGATTGCCCAGCGCGGAGAGCGATCCCAGGATGGCTTCCCGGCCGAGTGTCGCGGTCTCGATCGCCGAGCCATCCTGCATCATCGCAACTAGGGAAATCATGCCGCTGTCGACGAAGTATACATGCTCGATGCGCTGCTCGGGTTCCTGGAGCACCAGGCCTTGGGACAGGCGGTGGAAGGCAAGATGGGGCCTCAACCGTGTTTGTTCGGCGGCGGGCAGCGAGGAAAGGAAAAGGTTCTTCGGTTCGAAGGCGGACGTCACTGCAGTAAATTCCTCGTTCGCCGAGACACCGCGGTGACCCTCTCGAGTAGCCTGTTGATCGGCCTTGGAATGGGCGTGACTGTACTCAGACGCCGGTTCGGCGGTCGGTCCCCTAGCGAACGAAGAGGCGGGCCGGGGCCGTATCGCCATGGATGTCACTCAGAACGGCAGGGCGCGGCCGTGGGGCATGCGCCGACCCAGCCGGTCCCGCTTGACTGAAGATCCGTTCCCCGGAGTCCTGTCGTTGCTTTCGGCCTCCGTAACGGCGGTTTCCGCGTGGCGCCTGCCCAGCGGTGTAAGACGCGGACCGTTCGGGCCGTCACGGAGCAGACCCAGCAATTCCAGGCGAAGCCGGTGCGCCGACGGAAGCTTGACGGTTTGGCCGACGGACAACGCCCTGAGAAGACGCTGCTCCTCCGCGCTGATCCGCACCTGTGCGGTCGGCATGACTCACGGCTCCTTGCATCCAAGGTGGAGAGGCCACCGGCCGCTCAGGCGCCGGCTGGATATGCAACGGAGTCCTGGAGAGGCGGTTCCGGCTCGAGACCTATTTGCCGGCCCCGCCGGTGACTAAGGTAGGCCGAGCTCGGCCGCCTTGATCTGCAGGGCCAGGTACTTGGAATACATGCGGCATTGGGCGAAGGAGCCGCCCTGGAACCACAACCCTTTCTGCGCCGTCGGGACCCACATGTTGCGCAGTTCCTGGGTTTGGGCGTCGAAGCCCCACACAGGGCCGACCTTCCGGGCAATCTCGGGCCCGAAAAGCTGGTCGACGAGGTGATCCTGACCCTTGTAGCCGGTCGCCAGCACGATCAGGTCGGCGGGCTGTTCGACGCCATCTTTCATCACGAGACCGGCCGGTGTGAACGAGGCGATATCGGCATATTGGATCAGCCCGATCTCGCCCTTGGCCACCAGATCGGAGGCGCCCACGTTGAAATAGTAGCCACCGCCGCGGCCGCGGTACTTGAGCGGCCAGCCCGTGCCGTCCTCGCCGAACTCCAGCCGGAAGCCCACCCGCTCCAGCGCCTCGAGCAGTGGAGCGTCATACGCCCTCGCCTGGTCGGTCAGGAGGCGGTGGGCCTTTTTCATCACCCGCAGCGGCACCGATACGTTGATCAAGTCGCGATCCTCGAGGGTCGGTCCCTTTCCATAGTAGATGCCGTCGTACAGCTGGGCGCCCGGCTCGACATTGACGATCAGAGTGGGGCTGCGCTGGACGATGGTGACGTGGGCGCCATTGCCGTGCAGGTCCTGCGCAATGTCGTGGGCGCTAGTGCCGGTGCCGAAGACGTACACCGGGCGGCCCTTCCACTCCGCGCCGCTGGCGAACTTGCTCGAATGGACGACCGTGCCCTCGAAGCGGTCGAGGGTCGGGATCTCCGGAATGTTCGGCGTGCCGCTCACGCTGGTCGCCATCACGATGTGCCGGGGATGCAGCGTGCGATGGACGCCGCCGGCGACGTCCATGTCGAGTTCGGCCGTCCAGCGCTCTGTCGCGGCATCCCACGTCGCGCCCTTGAAGCTGGTGCCGGTCCAGAAGTCGATCTCCATGGTCTCGACGTAGGATTCGAGCCAGTTCGCGATCTTGTCCTTGGGAATATATTTCGGCCAGGTCTTCGGGAAGGGCAGGTAGGGGAAATGGTTGGAGTGCTTCTGGTTGTGAAGCTTCAGCCCGTGATAGCGCTTTCGCCAGTTGTCGCCGATCCGCGCCATGCGGTCGACGACCAGCGCTTCGACACCCAGCGCCTTGAGGCGGGCCGCCGCGGTGATGCCGGCATGCCCACCGCCCACGATCAGCACGGCTGGGTCTCGATCGGTATAGCGCGAGGCTTCACGGCGGCGATCGAGCCAGTTGGGCCCGTGGAAGTCGCGTTCGAAAGCGGGTTCCTCGGCCTTCTCGAGGATCGTCTCCTCCTCGTGACCGCGCAGCGACTCGAGCGATGTCAGCAGTGTCCACGCCTGGGCTGCGCCGGCGCGGCAGTCGCTGCGCTTCAGCCGCACGATGCCGGCGCCCGTGCCGATCGCCGTTTCGAAGGTCAGGATCGCTTCGACGCAGGGCTCGCCTGCCCGCTCGACATCGCGCGGCGGATACCGCTCCGGATCGATCGCGAAGCCCGAGACGCCGCGTGTTGCCGTCGCGTCGAGCAGTCGCCGCGCGATCTCGGCGCGGTCGCTCACGGTTTCGATCGTGCGCGTCAGCGCGACGATGTCGCGCCAATCGGCATCGGGCCGAAACGATGCGCCCACCCGCTCCAGGTCGCGCGACTCGAGCGCCGCATTCAGATCGGCGAGCCAGTCTTTGACGACCCGTTTCGCATCACGGTTCAATTCGATATCCATTCGAAGAGCCTGTCGAATGGCGTCCGCCAAGACAACAGATAAGGCAGGATTCTGGTGAAACGGATTCGCGGACGATGGCGTTAGTCCGACCGGCAATGGTCTTCTTGCCTTTGGGCCATTGCCTTTCCCCGAGAGACTGATGCCCTGTTTCCGCAAGGAAGCGGGGCTTTTTGCATGATCCCGTCGATCGTGTGAAACTGGCTAAAGCTCTGGGGAGAGCGGGGGAGGGGAATGGCATTATCGCGGACCTTGCGCGCGCTTTGCCTCGTGCTGGCAGGCAGCCTGGCCCTGGTCGCAGTCATCGCGTCGCCGGTTTCGGCGCAGCAATGGACAGTGGTGAGCGAAGGCAAGTTCAAGGTCGAGATGCCGGGCCCGCCTGAGCAATCGGTCCAGGAAGTGACGGTCAACGGTACTGGAGAGGTCGTCGAGCAGATCGAGTGGACCGTCACCCTGGGCGCCACTGAGTATTTCTTTTCCCGTACGCCCTACCGGAAGATGCCGGCCGACCTCACGCCAGCGCAGATGCTGCTGAACAGCCGGGATGGCCGTCCCGGCCACCTGCTCGCGGACCGGGCGTTCACCGTCTCGGGCGCCCCGGCACGCGAGTACGTCCATGAGGAGGACGGCTGGATCCTGGCGACCCGCGCAATCTACGCGGGTGACACGCTCTACCAGCTCATCGTCGTCGGGAAGGCCGGGGTCCAGACGGCGCCGGCGACCCGACGCTTCTTCGAATCCTTCACCCTGGCGGCCCGCCAGGCTCCCTAGCTGCCGCCGCGGTCGGCGCGATGCAGCCGGATGGTCAGGAGCAATGCCCGGCCGAGCATGGCACCCCCGCAGAACATGGCGACGAGCGCCGCTCCCAGGCGAAAGATCTTTAGGTCAGCACGGGCCAGGAACGCACACAGGCACTCCACCGCGACGGCGGCGCCTACGACGATTGCCACCCAGAGCAGAAGGAGCTTGGCAGCCTGCGTTAGGTTCACCTGTGGCCGGTACATGTCGTGCTTGATGCCGATCATCATCCCGCGGGCTGCGCCAACCACGAATCCGGTGGCGAGTGCGGCGCCGAACAGCCACGGGGGCTGGCGTTCAGCGAGTTGGAGGAGGGAGAGGATGCCCCCCGCGAAGAGCGCGAGGACGGCAGGAGCAAACAGGCGCCATGTCGAGATGTAGCGCCGGCGCACCTCGCGCAGGGAGAGATAGATGCATCCGCCGGCCGCGCCGACCAGCAGCAGATGGACCAAGGTCAGATTGTGAATCACGCGTGGAGCTTACACAGCAATCTTTTCAGTTAAAGGTGCCTCCTCGCCCGGTTTCCTCCTTCCTGTCCGGCGATTCCGGCAAGCGGAGGCTGCATTCCGAAATACCGCTATTTCGTGCGTGTTGCCTCCACTCGGTAGTCATGGTTTCTTCCGCGCCAGTTCGGGGAGAGAAACGAACATCAGGGAGCTTCTTATGAATCGACGTCAATTCATTGCCGCCGGATCGGCCGCGGGTGCCTTTGGTCTGGTCGGAGGAGTACTGCCAGCCTCTGCTCAGGCGCAGTTCTCGATCGCCACGGGCACTACGGGCGCCGTCTACTATCCGCTCGGCGGCGCGATGGCGAACATCCTGAGCAAGAAGGTGCCCGGTTGGGCGGTCACTGCCGAGGCGACCGCGGGCTCGGTCGCCAATATGCACATGATCCGGGACGGAAAGGCGCAGATGGCGCTGACCCAGTGCGACACCGCCTATGACGCGATCAAGGGCCTGGACAAGTTCAAGGGCAAGCCCGTGGAGTCGCGCACGCTGGCGGTCGTTTATCCAAACCTGGTGCATTTCGTGACCATGGAAGGCACGGGCATCAACAAGCTGTCCGACATCAAGGGCAAGCGCATCTCGACCAGCGCCCCGGTGAGCGGGTCGGAGGTAATGGCGCTGCGAATCATCGAGGAACTGGGCCTCAAGCTCAGTGACATCAAGCGCGAGCGCCTGTCGCCGGCCGAGAGCACGAATGCCATGAAGGACGGCAAACTCGACGGCTATTTCTTCAACGGCGGCCCGCCGGTCGCGGCGATCACCGATCTGGCAGCGACCCAGGGCGTCAAGATCAAGCTGATCTCGACGGCTGAACTGGTGCCGGCGCTGAATAAGAAATACGGCCCCGTCTTCGCCGCCAGCCAGATTCCGGCCAAAGCCTATCCGAACCAGGATGCGGCGGTGCCGGTGATTGCCATCTGGAACATCCTCGTCGTGCCGGCGTCGATGAGCGACGATCAGGCCTACACGATCACCAAGACCCTGTGGGATAACCACGGCGATCTGGTCGCCACCCACAAGGCGTCGGCCGACATGACCGCCGAGAACCAGAAGACGGCGAATTCGTCGGTCCCGTTCCATCCCGGCGCGATGAAGTTCTTCGCCGAGAAGGGCATCAAGCTGTCTTAAGGACGGAGCTACAGGCGGGGCCCTCCGACAGGGGGGCCCCGTTTCCATTTTGGGGTGGGAAGAACGATGACGGTCCAGGCCGAGCTGCTGAGCGACGAGGAAAAGCGCAAGATCGAGGAACTCGTCGAGCAGGAAGAAGGCGGCATCCACAGGTTCGTCGGCTGGTGGGGCAAGGTCCTCACCTTCATCGCCTTCACCATGACGATCTTCCATCTCTATGCCGCCGCCTCGACGGTCGACACGCAGTCGCTGCGCGAGATTCACGTCGCCTATGCGCTGTCGCTGGTCTTCCTGCTGTTCCCGGCGGTGAAGAGCTGGCGCAACCGGGTCGCCCCCTGGGATATCGTGGCGGCCGGGCTGGTGATCGTCGTCATCTGGTACATGATGACGGGCGGCAGCTGGACGTCCTTGGCCGATTCCGACGATTTCCTGGATCGCTACGTTTCGCCGACCCAGACCGACCTGGTGATCGGAGGCCTGCTGATCCTGCTGGTTCTCGAATCGACCCGTCGGGCAACCGGCTGGATCATGCCGATCCTGTCCCTCGTGTTCTTCGCCTATGCACTGTGGGGCAACTACCTGCCCGCCCCGTGGACACACAAGGGCTATCCGCTATCCGACATGATCGCCGAAGAATACATGACCCTGAATGGCATCTTCGGTTCGGCCATCGACGTCTCGGCCACGCTGATCATCCTGTTCACGATCTTCGGCGCCATCCTGCAGGCTTCCGGCGCAGGGCGCTTCTTCATCGACTTCTCGCTACGCGCCATGAAGGGCCAGCCCAACGCGGCCGGCCGTGCGGTTGTGCTCTCGTCGTTCCTGTTGGGCGGCCCCTCGGGCTCGGGCGTCGCCACCACTGTGACCATCGGCACCGTCGCCTGGCCGATCATGAAGGAGGCGGGCTACGGCAAGTCGGCGGCCGGCGGACTGCTGGCGGCGGGTGGCCTGGGCGCCATCCTGTCGCCGCCGGTGCTGGGCGCCGCAGCCTTCCTGATCGCCGAATACCTGAAGATGTCCTACCTGGACATCGTGCGGATGGCCCTCATCCCGACCTGCCTCTACTACTTCGGCCTGCTGATGATGACCGAGATCGATTCGCGCAAGTACGGGCTGCGCGCCGTCGATCCGACGGTCGACCTGACGATGAAGCAGCTGATGACCCGCTACGGCTTCCACTTCACGTCGCTGATCTCCGTGGTCGTGTTGATGGTGTGGGGCTTTTCGGCGACCTATGCCGTGTTCTGGTCGATCCTGCTCGCCATCCTGGTGAGTTACATGCGCGCCGACACGGCACTGTGGCCTGCCCGGCTATTCCAGGCGCTGGCCGACGGTTCGATCCAGGCGCTGGGCGTCGCGGCAACCTGCGCCTGCGCCGGCCTCATCGTCGGCGTCATCACCAAGACGGGCCTCGCGCTGAAATTCTCGTCCATCGTCATCGACCTGGCCGGCGGCTCGATCTTCTGGACGGCGATGTACACCGCCCTGATCGTCTGGGTGGTCGGCCTCGCGGTGCCGGTGACGGCCTCCTACATCATGTGCGCCGTCATCGCGGCGCCTGCGCTGATCAAGCTCGGCATCCCGGACTATGCCGCGCACATGTTCATCTTCTACTACGCCGTGCTCTCCGAAGTGTCGCCCCCGACGGCGCTGGCGCCGTTCGCGGCCGCTACCATCACGCGGGCCGACCCCTACGTGACCACGCTGCAGAGCTGGAAATATGCGCTGCCGGCCTTCCTCGTGCCGTTCATCTTCGTGCTCGATCCGATCGGAACCGGCCTGCTGCTGGAGACGCCGAAGAACATGAGCTGGCTCTGGATCCCGTGGGTCACGCTGGGCGCAACGGGCGGTATCGTGGCGCTCGCAGTGGCGGCGCAGGGCCATCTGTGGCGGCCCCTCGGTGTCGGCACGCGCGTCGTCTGCAGCGTGGCTGGCATCGCGCTCACCTTCCCGGGGGTCATCGACGACTGGGTGGGCGGCCTGGTCGCCGCGCGCCTGATCGGGCTCGCCATCCTGGCAGCGGTCCTCGTCTACGAGTACAGGCAGCCCAGAAGCGCAGCGACCGCCTGAGGAGGCATGAGGCGGTCGTTCGTCCTTTGGCGCCCTCGGGCACGGCAAGCTTAGCGGCCTTCAATCAAGCCGCGGGCTGTCGCTCATCGGGCAGAGCTTCGCTACGCCGGCTACTGGAAGACGACGCGGGCTTCCCGTCCCAGCATCTGAGGGATGCTCTGCGGGTCGTCGGGCTTGATCTCGACCTCGACCAGCCGTGCGTTGGATTCACCGAGATCTGCTTCTGACCGTTTCGTGCGCTTCACCGTCAACGGCGTGCGCGTGATCGTTCCGACATGGATCGTACGGCTGCCCTGGAAGGTGAACTCGACCTTGCCCCCAGGCTTCACGCTGCGCAGGTGGATTTCGTCCACGTCGGCGAAGATACGGATCTGGTTGAGATCGACGATCTTGGCGATACCCCTGAACGAGATCCGCTCGCCCTGGCGGGTATAGATGTCGACCACGACACCATCGAGCGGTGAGCGCACCACAGCGAGTTCGCGCTCGATCTTGGCTTCCTCGAGCTTGGCTTCGAAGATGGCGATATTGGATTCGGTCTGTGCGAGATCGGCCGCGAGCACTTCCTTCTGGAACCTGAGCTTCGCTTCCTCGCGCTCCAGCGACTGCTGGGAGAGGTTCGACTGGAGCTGCTTCTGGTCGGGAGGCACGCTCGATCGGGACAGTTCGAGCTCCTTGAGCCGATTCTCCTCCGACGCCGACTTCACCGATATTTCCTGCAGCGCGATTTCGGCCGTCCTGTAACCCGAGATCATCGACTCGCGCTGCCGGCGCGCCTTGGCGATCTCCGATTCGATCCGGCGCACCTCGACGTCCGCCGTGGCGTAGTTATTGAGAATCGCGATGATCTCGCCGCGTTTCACCGCCTGGCCGTTCTGGATGCGCAGTTCGGTCAGGACCGAGCCGCCGACCGGATCACCGGCGATGACGGCCGTGCCTGCCGGCGCTTCGGTATAGCCGCGCGAAATCAGCGGGCCGCTCACTTCCGACGTGTTCTGGGCGCTGCCGACTTGCAGGTCAGGAAGGCCAAAGACGATGGCCAGCGAGATCGCGGCGACTGCGAACGCGCCTGCACCAACCCATGCAACTTTATTGCTTTGCGCCATCTCGGACCGTTTTAGCACCCAACGAGGAGGGCCCGCATCTCCTTGATCATCAAGGAGGAAGCGCTGGTGCTGCCGGACAGGATTGAACTGTCGACCTCCCCCTTACCAAGGGGGTGCTCTACCACTGAGCTACGGCAGCGCGCGGCGCGGGTATGCCACACGCTTTGGGGCGGTTCAACCGCTGCCGCCGGCCGAAACGACGGCAGTTCCGCGCCTTGCCGGGTCTACCGGCCTCTGCCTACCCTGATGCCAAGCAAAATGGAGGAACGGATGGACTGGCGCCCGATCTCTGCAGATTCCCATATCACCGAACCGCCCGGCTGCTACCGTGACCATATCGACCCCACCTATCGGGAGCGTGCGCCGCATGTCGTCCGCCACGAAAGCATGGGCGACATCTACCTTGTCGACGGCATGAAGACGCCCGTGCCGATGGGACTGATCGCCGCCGCTGGCGTCGCGCCCAAGGACATAAGGATCGGGGGCGCCCGGTTCGAGGATCTGCACCGCAGCGGCTGGGATCCTTCGGCCCGCCTGCAGGATCAGGACAGGGATGGTGTCGCGGCGGAGATCATCTATCCGACCGTGGGCATGCTCATCTGCAATCACCCCGACTTCGATTTCAAGAAGGCCTGCTTCGACGCCTATAATCGCTGGCTCCAGTCCTATTGTGCCTACGCGCCCGACCGCCTCGTCGGCATGGGCCAGACGGCCATGCGCACGGTCGCCGAGGGCATCGCCGACCTCGAGCGCATCAAGGCGATGGGATTCCGCGGCGTGATGATGCCGGGCAATCCCGGTGAAAAGGACTATGACGATCCGATCTACGATCCGTTCTGGGACGCTGCGGTCGCGCTCGAATTGCCCTTGTCGTGGCATATCCTGACGACCTCGGGCGACAATTCCCTGTCCAAGCCGCGCGGCCCCAAGATCAACGGCTTCCTGTCGATCATTCGGGGCTGTCAGGACATCATGGGCATGCTGGTCTTCGGCGGCGTGTTCGAGCGACACCCCAAGCTGCGGGTCGTCTGCGTCGAGGCTGACGCCGGGTGGGCGCCGCATTTCATGTATCGCATGGATCATGCGTACAAGCGCCACCGGTACTGGATGAAGGGTAAGGAACTGGAGCGGCTACCTTCGGAATATTTCCGCGATCACATCACTTTGACGTTTCAGGACGATTGGACGGCGTTCCAGTTCGCCGACCGGTTGGCTCCGAAGCAGCTGATGTGGGCCAATGATTTTCCCCACAGTGATTCGACCTGGCCTTGGAGCCAAGACGTCATCGCCGAGCAGACCGCACACCTCACGCCCGAACTGAGGAAGCGCATCCTGCGCGACAACGTGGCCGAACTCTACAATCTGGCCGCGTAGTCGCGCACCCGAGGACGGGACTAGCGGGTGTAGACGACCGTCCGCTCCGCCGAGACCGGCTTCTCGACCACGCGCTCACTCTGGATCGAGCAGCCTGCTGCCACGATGCAGGCGGCCGCGATCAGCATCAGCTTCGCCATCGAGGGCTCCCTATCGCGTCGTGTACACGGTGGTGGTCTGGGTCGGAACCGGCGTGGTGTTGTCGTACACCACGGTCCGCTCGGCCGTACGCGCTGGAACGGGCTTCTCGACGACACGCTCGGTGTAGGAGGCGCAGCCCGCCACGAACGAGCAGGCGGCGATGATAATGATTGCTACTTGCTTCACCTGAAGCTCCTCTCTGGACGTTGCGGCATGGCAACGGCGCATTCACCCGGGGGTTGCGGAAAGGTGGGGAACTGGGGCGGCTGCGGTATTTCCACGCGGAAGGGTGCGGATCACTGCCTGTGAAGTTTTTTTGCATTGCTCACGCAGTGGCAGTTTTGCATATTGCGAACGGCTAAATGGCCATAGGGGAGAGGGGCTTATGCTCAAGAAGTTGTTCGTTCTACTTGCCGCTACTTTCATGATCGCCGCTTGCGACGAGCCCGCGCCGGCCACTGCGCCGCCGCCGCCGCCGCCGCCGGCACCTCAGAGCTTCATGGTCTTCTTTGATTGGGACAGCGCCAAGCTGAACCCGCAGGCCACGAACGTCGTTGGTCAGGCTGCTGCCGCTTACAAGACGAAGGGTGGTGCGCGCATCACGGCGACCGGCCATACCGACACGTCGGGCAGCGAGACCTACAACATGGCGCTGTCGCTGCGTCGTGCGAACGCCGTGAAGGACGCGCTCGTCCAGCAGGGCGTGCCTGCCACCGCGATCGCGGTCGTCGGCCGCGGCGAACAGGGCCTGCTCGTGCAGACCGGCCCGAACGTTCGTGAGCCGCAGAACCGCCGCGTCGAGATCGTTATCGCGCAGACGGTTGCTGCCGCTCCGATGGATGACGCCGCCTACTGCAAGGCGTTGATCGCAAAGTGGCGTACGCTTGATCGTAGGGACTCGGTCGCTTCCGAAGTCCCGGCGGCGGTCGCTAAGTGCGACGCCGGCGACTACAAGGCGGGCATTCCCGTGCTGGTCAAGGCTCTGACCGACGCGAAGGTTCCGCTGCCGCCGCGCACCTGATACCTGACATCGACAACGGAAAAGGCGGCCCTCGTGGCCGCCTTTTTTGTTGCGCTATTTTCGGCCGGGCCGCGCGGGCAGGCGGGCCCATTGCCGGGGCTGGAGTTCGCGATACTCGATCCAAGGTCCGGTTTCGGCAAAACCGGCATCCAGGGCGCCGACATCGCTCACCCAAAAGCCGAGCGAGCGGCGATTGGGATCGAACCTCCAGGTGCCGACAACGATCTCGTCGGCGACGTGCCCCGCCAGCCCGGGGCAGAAGAGCAGGACGGGACCTTCGTCCTTGGGCGCCGTCTCGATCGGCTGCCATGTCGTCTGCCGCAGCGACTCGATTTCGTCTGCCGCCCGCCACCGCAAGTCACCCGTGAGGGTGCCGGTGTCTTCGCCGGCCAGGGCGTGGTGCTCCCGGCACTGGGTGCGCAGTTCCTCGACGATGTCCTTCATTTCAACTCCCAAGCCGCTGGGCTCATCTCCGCCATTTCTAGCGCAGCTTCCGTTTGCTTGATGTGTCATCCAATATAATGGATAACATATCTAGTATGACCGATATTCCCAAACCCGGCATCAACGATCGGATCGCGGCTCGTGTTCGTGAACTGAGGAACCGCCAAGGACTCTCCCTAGAGGCGCTGGCCGACGCGAGCGGCGTCAGCCGATCGATGATTTCCCTGGTCGAACGAGGCGAAAGCAGCCCGACTGCCGTCGTCCTCGAGAAGCTGGCGACGGGGCTCGGCGTATCCCTGGCGACGCTCTTCGAGACGCCGGCGGCGCCGCCGCACCCCCTGTCCCGCCAGGCCGATCAGGTCGAATGGCGCGATCCCGCCTCGGGATATCGGCGCCGCAACGTCTCGCCGGATGGATTTCCGTCACCCATCCAGATCGTCGAGGTGAACTTCCCCGCGGGCGCGCGCGTGGCCTATGAAACCGCGGCGCGATCCGGCGTCACCCACCAGCAGGTCTGGGTGCTGCAGGGCATGATCGAGGTCGTGCTGGGGGAGGAGCGCTTCGAACTGGGCACCGGCGACTGCCTGGCGATGGTGCTCGATCGGCCGATCACCTATCACAATCCGACGTCGAAGTCCGCTCGTTACTGCGTGGTCATCGTGGCGCCAAGGCCGGGTTGAGCGATGGACCTCACCGACGTCTCCGTGGCGCTGCTCAGTGCGGTCCTCCATGCGGGCTGGAACGCCGCGGTGAAGGCAAGCCGCAATCCCGCGCAGGTGATGACGGCCCAGATGGTGCTGGGTGCCCTCCTCGTCGTCCCGTCGCTCTTCTGGTCCGGCCTCCCCAGTCTGGCGTCGTCCGGCTGGATCGCGGCGTCGACCGTGATGAACGTCCTCACCGTGTCGGCCTTGCTGCGGGCCTATGAGCTTGGCGGATTCGGTCTCGTCTATCCCGTCGTCCGGTCGCTGGCGGTGCTGATGGTGGTGCCGCTCGCGGCGGCAATGACGGGCGAGCGGCTGGCAACGGCGGGACTTTGCGGCATTCTGGTCATCTCGCTTGCGTTGGCCGTCCTTGCCTGGGACGCCGCGCGGGGGCAGGGGATCACGAGGGCCGCGATGGCATGGACCCTGGCCGCCGGCGTCGGCACCGCGGCCTACGTCATGTGCGATGCCCAAGGGGTGCGGCTCTCGGGATCGCCTTGGGCCTACGGGTTCGTGGTCTCGATCACCAATGCTGCGGCCATGGCCTGGCGGCAGCGCCGTGCCGGCCCGCCCTGGGCGCAGGTGGCGACACACTGGACGCTCGCCTTGCCGATCGCCGCCGCGGCCATGGGATCGTATCTGCTGATTCTCTGGGTCTGGAGCCACGCGCCGATCGCCCCGGCGGCGGCGCTCCGGGACACGAGCGCGATATTTGCCGTCCTCATCGCGGTGTTCTGGCTGAAGGAGCCCTTCACGCGCACCCGCATCGCGGCCGTCCTTCTGGCTGCGGCCGCGGTGCCCCTGCTGCGATTCGGTTGATCAGGCGCTGACGTAAAGACGAGCGAGAAGATCGCCCAGGACGGTTGCCTCCGATTCCGAAAGACGGCTCCCCACGGCGGTGGCGATGGCGTCCGCATAGACGGGCCACATGCGGCGGCGGATCGCCCGGCCGGCTTCGGTGATGGTCAGCCTTTGGCCCCGACCATCCTCCTCACTCGCCGAGCGCGCAACGTAACCCGCTGCTTCCAGGCGATCGACGAGGCGTGAGAGGTTGTACTGGGCAAACAGCATCTCTTTCTGCAGCTCGAAGGGACGCAGGCCTGCCGGATCAGCCCTCTCCAATTCGAGCAGCGCGTCATACCAGGCGAGGGGAGGCAGTCCCGCCCTCTTGAGGCGAGCCTCGACAGTCGATTGTGCAGCCCGATGGGCTCGTTCCAGGCGAGCCCAAGCACGGACGACGACATCTGGTGGGTTCGGCGGATCCATAGGAGCATTCTAACAATAAATGCATTTGCATCAAATTTCAGCTCCGTGTAGATGCAAATGCATTAATATGAAGTTCTAGCATGCTGACGCTCGTTTCGTTCGATCTCTGTCCCTACGTGCAACGCGCAGCTATCGCGCTGGCGGAAAAGGGAATCCGCTTCGAGCGGCGTGACGTCGATCTCGCGGACAAGCCGGAGTGGTTCAAGGCGATCTCGCCGCTCGGGAAGGTGCCGCTGCTGAAGGTCGACGACGAAGTGCTCTTCGAGAGCGCCGCCATCGTCGAGTATCTCGACGAGACCCATGGCCCTAAGCTCCATCCGCGGGACGCTCTCGTGCGGGCGCGGCATCGCGGGTGGATGGAATTCGGCTCCTCGATCCTGGCCGACATCTGGACAGTGGAAACGACTTCGGATCCGGCGGCCTTCCAGGCCAAGGTGCGGACCCTGCGCGAGAAGTTCGTGCGCCTCGAAGGTGAACTCGGTGCTGGGCCGTGGTTCGCCGGCGATCACTTCAGTCTGGTCGATACAGTCTTCGCGCCGGCGTTCCGCTACTTCGACGTCTTCGATCGTTACATCGATCTAGGCGTGTTCGAGGGCCTGCCGAAGGTATGCGCCTGGCGACGGGCGCTGGCGGTTCGGCCGTCGATCCGCGACGCTGTTGCAGCCGACTACGAGGCAAGGCTGGAAGCCTTTCTGCGTCGCCAGCCGTCCTTGCTGGCCAGGCACCTGCACTGACCGGGCGATGTCGGGCGGGCTTGTGCGCGGGGAAGCCCGGTGACAGCATCGGCGCCGATCACAGCGTCCCCGTTGTCGACCGAGGAGACTCCCATGGAAGTCGATGGTCTTGTCACGGCGTTGGAGCGGATCGAGCATGCCGCCCGGGATTTCATGCATCCGGTCCACAAAGCGGATGCGCCCTCTGCATTGCTGGATGTGCTGGCGGATTGTGGGCGTGCCCTCGGGCAGCCCTATGCGATCGATCCCGGGCTGGACGATGCGCGCAACGAGGCGTCGCGCCACTGCGCCGCCGTCCAGGAGAACCTGTCCGCTGTCATGGAGGAGATCCGCCAGCTCCATATGACTGTGAGCGGGTTGCTGCCCTCGCTGGTACGGATCGCCGATCGCGAGTGACATGAAAAAGCCGGGGACAAGCCCCGGCTTCGATCTCCGATCGCGGTCTTTCTCAGCCCTCGTCGAGGAAGCTGCGCAGCATGCGCGAGCGGCTCGGATGCTTCAGCTTGCGCAGCGCCTTGGCTTCGATCTGGCGAATGCGCTCGCGGGTGACCGAGAACTGCTGGCCAACTTCCTCCAGCGTATGATCGGTGTTCATGCCGATGCCGAAGCGCATGCGCAGCACGCGCTCCTCGCGCGGCGTCAGCGTCGCCAGGACCCGCGTCGTGCTTTCGCGCAGGTTGCCCTGGATCGCGGCCTCGAGCGGGATCACGGCGTTCTTGTCCTCGATGAAGTCGCCCAGATGTGAATCCTCCTCGTCGCCGATCGGCGTTTCGAGGGAGATCGGCTCCTTGGCGATCTTGAGGACCTTGCGCACCTTCTCGAGAGGCATGCCGAGCTTCTCGGCCAGTTCCTCCGGCTGCGGCTCGCGTCCGATCTCGTGCAGCATCTGGCGGCTGGTGCGGACCAGCTTGTTGATGGTTTCGATCATGTGCACCGGGATGCGGATGGTGCGTGCCTGGTCGGCGATCGAGCGCGTGATGGCCTGACGGATCCACCACGTGGCGTAGGTCGAGAACTTGTAGCCGCGGCGGTACTCGAACTTGTCGACCGCCTTCATCAGGCCGATGTTGCC
>NZ_CAMFKM010000039.1 GCF_945957355.1 uncultured Reyranella sp.
CTGGGCCGCCACGTCGGCGAACATCGCCGCCTCGCCGCGATACTGCACGACCTCGACCTTGAACCCGTACTGCCGGGCCATCGTCTCGATCAGCATCTGCGGCGTCGAGCCCGGCCCATAGGCGCCGAAGTTCAGCTTGTCGACCTTCTTGGCATACTCAAGGAACTGCTTGAGGTTGGTCGCACCGGTCTTCTCGGCCGCCACGACGGGACCGCCGAGGCTGGTCGTCATGGCGAGATAGGTGAAGTCCTTCTCCGGATCGTACGGCAGGTCCTTCACCGTGACCCGGTTCTGGATCAGCGACGAGGAGATGGTGCAGAGGATGGTGTAGCCGTCGGGCGGCGCGCGCTTCACCTCGGCAACGCCGATCGTACCGCCGGCGCCGCCCTTGTTCTCGACCACCACGGAGGTGCCGAGCTTGCGTCCGAGAAACTCGCCATAGACGCGCGCGATGCCGTCGGTCTGCCCGCCCGCCGGATAGGGCACGACGATGCGGATCGGCTTGTTCGGGAACGCGCCCTGCGCGCGCGACGAGGTGGCGAAGAGAGCCGGCGCCGCGAGAGCGCCCGCACCCGCAACGATGAGACCGCGACGAGTCGGTGTACGCATACTTGATCCTCCCTGAACTCCGGAGCGTTGCTGCCCCTTGAGCTTGCGGGCGAACACTAGTGCAGGAGGTGTGAAGGCGGCAAGCCGCTGGTCTCGCGTCGCGAAGCTCGCAGCCGGCTTCGATTCAAGATACCTTGGGCAAGTCACGCCAACCTGTGGTTTTCGTCCAATAGAAATCCCGAAAGCACAGGATGGCGAATGCACTAAAAGGCCCTGCACGTAGTCCGGCATTGAAAGCAGGAAGGCTTGCCAGGTGTTCGGCGGAAATGGGCGCAGCAATACGTGTACGTTGGGGGCCTCGCCCATAGACCACCAAGTGGCTCTCCCCAATGTGATCAGGCTGACGATACTGTTCCAGCTTTCGCTCTATGGCAGAAAGCATCTCATCGTCGCTGGTCCCAATGCCGCCGTTCATCAACGTCGGCCACTCCCATTCCGACCAGAATTTCACCCCATAGATTTCGACCCGAGACAAATGTCTTCCAAGCGTCGGCTCTGCTGGATCGATTGGTAGAGTGCGCCACTGACCACGTACGGGAAGGTCCGTGTTCTTCCGCAGCAACGCGGCGATGGCTTCGCAGAAGCCATCATAGTCACGAGGCGAGGGCATCCGATAATTCCGAAAATGCAACCGAACGCCGAACCGATTGAGGTCAGCGTTTCTTTGTCGGAACTCCGCAGTGTGGTCGATCAAGGAGTCCCAAGCCGCGTCAACCTCGCGGCCCCTTCGATCGCCATAGGAAACGACTTCAACACCAACGTCGCCCTCGGACGTGTGAACGACAAAATCGGGCCGCTCTCCTTCAACAATCTTCCCCTCGATACCACGGCGACGGATATACTCCTCGGCGTAGAAGCGTTCTTCGGATTTCTGCGACTTTCGGGTCATTCGTGACGCGCTCCAATCGAGGGCGTGGACAGGTGGGGCCGCATGAAGCAAACAATCGCATGGGCAGCTGTGACGGTTCTCTCGGTGGCAATGATCACGCCAGCTTTGTCGCAAAGCACCACGCAGGAGATCGATTTCTTTCACTCGGTCGTCTCTGTGGGGATTCCGCCTTTGGCGGAATTTAAGAAAAATCCGACTCCGCGGCCCGATTTCTCTATCTACAGCGTCGACGCTCAATCGAAGTCGTTGCTCAGCATCTATGTCGGCGCTGCGCCTGATCTCCCACCCAGGTCCGCACTCACTTACTTTTACATCGGAAAATGTATCGCCTTTGAACGTATGCAGCATGGCACAAGAGGACGAGATGTATTTGTACCTTTTGGGTCAAGCCCCCTTCTCGACCATTGGATGCATCTCTACTACGCCGATCTGGAGCCCGTCGACGCTCGAAAAGCCGATGCCATCGTGAACTCACTCACCCCTGTCAGCGGAGTCGGGTGCTTTACTGCCCTTCCTCCGGATGAGCTCCTGCGATGATATTCTTCATCGTCGGCGTCGCTGCCGCCTATCTCCTGGGCTCGATTCCCACGGGCTATCTCGCGGGCCGGCTGCTGCGCGGCATCGACATTCGCGAACACGGCTCGCGATCGACGGGCGCCACCAACGTGCTGCGCACGCTCGGCAAGGGACCGGCCCTCGCGGTGCTGCTGGTCGACGTGCTGAAGGGCGTGGCCGCCATCCTGTTCGCGCGCTGGTGCTACGCGTGGCTCGGCGTTCCGGGCGAGGGGATGGCGTGGGCGGTCTGTCTCTGCGGCCTCGCGGTGCTGCTGGGACACAGCCGCTCACTGTGGCTGGGATTCACCGGCGGCAAGTCGGCGGCGACCGGTCTCGGCGTGCTGCTCGCCTTGTCCTGGCCGGTCGGCGCCGGCGCGGCCCTCTTCTTCGTTGCCGTGCTGTCACTGGCGCGCATCGTGTCGCTGGCCTCGATGCTGGCCGCCGTGACCGCCGCCCTCCTCGTCTGCCTGCTGCCGGAGCCGCTGCCCTATCGCCTGCTCGTCATCGCGGGCGGCCTCTACGTGATCGTGCTGCATCGCGCCAACATCGCGCGCCTGCTCGCCGGGACCGAACCGAGGATCGGCCAGCGGGTGTGACCGGACGTCGACGGACGCTTACGCCGCTGCAGCAGTGCGGCGGGGCCCGGCGGCCATGCCAGGAAATCCGATGATGAAGGCCGCCGGCAGCAGAAACAGGTAGCAGATCGCTCCCAGGGAAAGCGTGGCACCGATCCCGTAGGCGATGCTGCACGCGACACCCGTTGCCGAGGCGAGAACGCTGGCCGCCCCGTTGATGCCCCAGAACCACGGCGTGGGCCGGTTGTCGACCGCCGAAATGAAGCTCATTCCGGTCGGAAAGCCATACCCCATGAGCAACCCGGCCGGCGCGATGATCGCGACGCTCACCAGGCAGCGGACCAGCAGGGTCTCGCTATCGAGCGCGAGAAGCAGCGGCGGCACCCAGAGCGCCTGGGACAAGATGTATCCGCCGGTCATCACGACCCACACGGAGAAGCTCAGGGGGCCGTCGATACGGATGGAATCGGACAGCAGGCTGCCGATCCCCGCCGCGAGGATCAGCGAAAACAGCACCACGCTCAGCGAATAGGTCGGATGGCCGAGAAACACGCTGAACCGCTGGAGGAGGCCGATCTCGACGAGCATGAAGCCGATGCCGATCAGCACGAAGTACGCCGTGCCGCCCACCGCGAGCCGTCGGCCGACATCGTTCAACGCATTCCGCAGCGGAAGCACGATGGTGGCGAGGACGAGGAGCAGCGCCATGATGAAGAGTCCCGCCAGCGTGGCGGTCGCGAGGAAATTCCCCTTGCGGACCCCGGGCGGGACCTCGGTGAACCCGATCGCGAAGACCTGGGAGAATGGCAGCTGGTTGAAGAAGAAGGGCCGGTTGTCGGTCGGCGGCGTCATGTCGAGGCGAAAGCTTCCCGTGAAGCGTTCGAGGTCGGCGCGGCTCGTGAAGTTGACGATACGATCCAGCGTCTCGGAAGGCGATTTCCGGCCGGGCACGATAAGAGGCTCGAACTTCAATTGATCGATGGCGATCGCGAGGCTCTGCAGTTGTTTCTCCGTGAAGGCCGATCGTGAAACGATCAGGGTGGAGATTCCGGCGCCTTCGTCGCCGGGCCGCAGCCATGCGAGGAATATGTGCTTCGCAGGCTCCTTGATGCCCAGTCCGAGCAGGGAAGCGACGGCCAGGCTCAGGATCCGGCCGGTTTCGGCGACATCCTGCGCCGCATGCCAGCGGCTCACGGTGAAGACCCCGTCCGCAGACAGGCGCCGCAGGAAGATCTCCCAGGCGTCGACCGTGTAGAGCCCGTTCTCGCTGAGCGAGAACGCGCCGGCGCCCGTCGCCGCCCAGGTGTCGATCAGGTTCATCTGGAGAATGTCGAACTGTTCGCGGCTGCGCGCGAGCCAGCTGCGGGCCTCGTCAACCACCAGCGTGATGCCGCCGATCTTCTCCATTCCGACGAAGGGGCCGAACAGCCCGTCGGGTCTCAGGAGCTCGATGAACGTCGGATTGACCTCGATGCCCGTGACCTTCGGAACACCGAACAGGCGCGCGGCGAGGATGTCCCTGCCGCCGCCCACCCCGATCACCGCGGCACTCCTCAGATCGGGCAGATGATAGGCCAGATTCGTGATGTCGTTCTTCAGGAACGAAGCGCGTGCGAGGTCACCCTCGATCCCGTAGGCGACCGTACCGGCATCGCTGTCGATCGACATACCGCTCTGGGGCACCGGCGCCCCGGAGGGCACGAAAGCGGGCGATGGACCGGACAGTTGCGGCGCACTCACCGGCAGTGCCGGCCGCGTCGCGACGATGCGGGAAAACGAATTCCACTTCTCGAACCACGGCAAGGCGTCGAGCTGCATCGTCGCCTTGGCAAAGATCGGGTAGAAGCCCATCCGCCTCGTGTCGGCACTGTTGAACGCCGCCACCACGACGAGAACCACGAGCCATGCACGATGCCAGCCCAGCATCCGGGCCGGGAACGGAGGCTTGGCCGGAGCAGCGCCGACACCGGAGCTGGCGAAGAACACGGCCCCCAGCGAGACGAGTGCCGCACTGCAGAGAATCGCCGTCGGTCCGTTGAACTCGTTGAGCAGCACCAGCACGCCGAAGCAGCCGACCGCCGCCCCGATGAGGTCGATGCCGTACACGCGGCCGATCGGAAACGGGCTGCGCGTCAGCGCGAGGCTGACCACGACGCCCGAGAAGAAGAACGGCGCCGCGATGACCAGGGCCAGTTCGAGCCAGATCACGACCGTCGTGAAGGCAAACCGCGAGGTCGGCACGAGCGTCACCTGCAGCGCGAGCCCGATCACCGCCGACAGGGCGAATGCCGTGCTGAAGTTCGCGAGGTCGTACGAGAGGGTCTTCGAGGTGAAGCGCGAGCCCTTCAGGTAGACCCATACGGCCCCGGCTGTCAGCCCCAGCATGGCCATGCTGATGACGAAGAAGGCCAGATGGTACCAGACGACGACGGACAGCATCCGGGTCTGGATCAGCTGCAGCATCAGCGTTGCCGAAGTTACGCAGAAAACACCGCTGTAGAAATTGAAGGGTCTCATGCCGTCCCGCAGCCTCGATCGGACTCAGCCTATCGCACGGCCATGGGGACGTGTCACTTGAGGGGACCGGCTTGCCCGTCCGCTCCGGAGCCGAGGAGGGACGCTGCTACCGCCGCCCCCGCATCACCGCTGCGATGGCCTGCTCGAGATGGGCCTGCAGGAAGGGTTTGTTGAGGCGCGGGACGTCGGTGCTCTCGCCGTCCGGCAGGTCGGCATAGCCGGTGGCCAGCAGGATCGGCAGGTCGGGATGCCGGCGCCTGATCTCGGCAACCAGTTCGGTGCCGGTCATGCCGGGCATCGCCTGGTCGGTGATGACGAGATCGACGCGCTCCATGCGCGCGAGTGCCGCCAGCGCTTCCCGGCCGGAATAGGCGATGGTGACCTCGTGGCCGAGATCCTCCAGCATGGCGGCCGTGTTCACCAGGATCAGCGCATCGTCGTCGACCGCGAGGATGTGCAGCGACGCTGCTTCGGCCGCGGGTGCGGGCTCGCTGTGGTGCGATGGAACATCGGCGCCGGCGGCCGCCGGAATCCACAGCGAAGCGGTCGTGCCGATGCCGGGCTCGCTCTCCAGCTGCAACCGGCCGCCCAGCTGTTCGGCGAGACCGTGCACCATCGAGAGCCCGAGGCCGGTCCCCTTGCCTACCCCCTTGGTGGTGAAGAAGGGTTCGGTCGCGCGCGCCAGGGTCGTCGCATCCATGCCGTGGCCCTGGTCGCGGACCGAAAGGCGCACGTAGCGACCCGCCGGCAGCGCGAATGACGACGACGGGCTGGCCGCGAGTTCGCGGGCGGTGATGGCGATGGTGCCGCCGCGCGGCATGGCATCGCGCGCATTGACCACCAGGTTGAGCAGCGCCATTTCGAGCTGGTTCACGTCGACCCTCACCGGAGGGAGCGAGGCCGGGCAGTCGACGTCGAGCACGATCGTAGGACCCAGCGTGTGGTCGAACAGGGTCGTCATGCCGCCCACCAGCACGGCGACCGAAGTCAGCTCGGGATCGAGCACCTGCCGTCGCGCGAAGGCCAGCATGCGCTGCGTCAGGGCACCGCCGCGGCGCGCCGCCTGCATGGCATTGTCGATCAGCAGCAGGTTCCGGTCGTCGGGCGCCAGGCGCTTGCGCACCAGTTCGAGGCTCCCGATCACGGCGGTCAGCAGATTGTTGAAGTCGTGCGCGACGCCGCCGGTGAGCTGGCCGATCGCCTCCATCTTCTGCGACTGGAAAAGCGCCTCGCGTGCCCGCTCCAGCTCCAGCTGCGCCTCGCGACGTTCGGTGATGTCGCGTGTGACCTTGGCGAAGCCGCGCAGCGTGCCATCGGGCTCGCGCACCGGATCGATGACGATGCTCGCCCAGAAGCGCGTACCGTCCTTGCGGACGCGCCACGCCTCGTTCTCGAAGCGGCCCTCGTGCAGCGCGGTGGCGAGCGCGCGCTGGGGTACGCCGGCCGCGCGGTCCTCCTCGGTGTAGAAGCGCGAGAAGTGCTGGCCGACGATCTCTTCCTGCGTATAGCCCTTGATGCGCTGGGCACCGGCGTTCCACGTCGCGACGTTGCCCTCGGGATCGAGCATGTAGATGCCGTAGTCGGTGACGCTCTGCACCAGAAGACGGAACTCCTCCAGGCTGCGGCGCAGTTCCTCCTCGGCGGCGCGCCGCCTGGTGAGGTCGCGTATGACCAAGGCGAAACCCAGCAGGCTGCCGTCGGGCGCACAGATCGCATCCATGCCCTCATGCGCCCAGAAGCGCGCGCCATCCTTGCGCACGCGCCAACCCTCGTGCTCGAGTCTGCCCTCGCGCAAGGCGATCTCGAGGGCCCGTGCCGGCAGGCCGGAGCGGCGATCCTCCTCGGCGTAGAAGCGCGAGAAATGGCTGCCGATGATCTCGGCGGCGGTGTAGCCCTTGAAGCGCTCCGCCCTGCTGTTCCAGCTCGCGACGTTGCCCGCGGGATCGAGCATGTAGGCGGCATAGTCGAGCACGCCCTCCATCAGCTCGCGGAACGAGCCCTCGTCGATGGGTTCGGAAGCGGACGCAGGGGCCTTCTGTGAAAGGGCCGACATGGCCCCTCTCTATCACAACTGTCGCCGGCCGGAACGGCTCTGTCGTTCGCGCGCCCGCTAGCCGAAGCGCAGCGAGTCGAAGAACTGCGTCACCAGCGGACTGCCGAGCCGGGCCGCCGGCCCCTGCGCGACCTGCGAGTAGACCGCCTGCGCCGTGAGGTAGAGGCGCGCCCGCACGAAGCGGTCGCCCGCCGCCGCGAGGACGAACTCGCGGCCAGCGAGCGGCCCGGTCTCGATCTGGCGCTGTTCCCGCACCGTGCTGCCCGGCCAGCTCCTCATCATCCCGGCCTGCGCCTGCTCCAGCGCCGTTGCGAGGGCTGCGCCGGACGGCACCGGATGCGGCGTGGCCGGGACGACGTCCAGAAACTCCAGGGTCACCTTGTCCGGCAGCATGTAGACGTAGGAATTGAGCGTGCCGTCGTGCGTGGGGACCTGCAGGTAGCGATAGCCCAGCGGCATCTTGAGGCGATAGCGGTTGCCGGGCCCGGAAACGGCGACCCACACGGCCTCTGCCCGCCCCGGGGTGGAAGTTCCGAAAAGACCGACCGCCGCGCCTGCGGCCACGAAGAACCGACGTTGCACCATGTCATCTTCTCCCGATCCGGAGATGGCATCCTGCGCCCGTTCCGCGACCGGCGAAACGGGTACGGCCGCCGACGGAGCGATCGTCAGCGCGCCCGATCGACCGCCTGGACGATGACCCGGAGTTTTTCCTCTGCCGAGATGGTGCTGCAGATCGGGTTGTCCGCAAAGGTGGCGAAGCCGCAATCGGGATGGAACAGCAGGCGATCCTTGCCAAAGAGATCGATGGCGCGGTCGATCCTGGCGCCGACTTCCTCGAGCGGCTCGGCATGGGCGCATTTCTGGTTCACGACGCCGATGCCGATGCGCGCGTCGTCGGGGAGTGCCTTCAGGATCTCCAGCTCTCCGGCGCGCGGGGTGCACATCTCCAGCAGATAGGCGCCGACCCGCATGGAAGCCAGGGTGTCGACCAGCGGGCGATAGTCGCCCGCCAGCGCGACCGATTCATCGGGGGTCCAGTTGCCGCGGCAGACGTGCAGTGCGATGCGCTCGCGCGGGCTTCCCTCAGTCACGGCGTTGACGAGGTCGCGCGCGAAGGCGAGTTCGTGGGCCGGCTCGCGCGACTCCGACAGGGCGCCGCACATGAAGCTGGGGCCGCTCTTGGCACCGCTGAACACCACCTCCGACAGGACGGGCTCGTCGAACTGGACCAGCGAAACGCCTGCATCGAGCAGGTCCTTCAGCTCGGCGCGCAGCGCCGTCACGATGTCCTGGGCCAGCGCCTCGCGGCTCTCGTAGGCGCGTTCGTTCAGGCACTCCATCCACATGGTGCGCGTCAGCAGGTACGGACCGGGCAGCGCGACCTTGATCGGCTTCCCCGTCAGCGTGCGCAGGAAATCGGCCTCGTGCCGCGCCAGCGGACGGCTGCGCGAGATGCGGCCCAGCACCGCCGGATGACGCACGTCGGCGGCCGGCACGTCGAGCGCCCGCAGTTCGCGCTCGAATTTCTCGGGATCGTCGACCAGCGGCAGCAGGTCGGTGAGCGGGATCAGCTGGCAGTTGTCGAGCCGGGTGGCCACGAAGCTCGCATAGGAATCGCGGCGCTGCTCGCCGTCGGTGACGACGCCCGCCCCGGCCCGCTCCTGCGCGGCCGCCACGAGGCGCACCGAATCGTTGGCGGTCTCGTGGAAAGCAGCCTCGTCGAGCTTGCCTTCTACGTAGGAATGCATCGCCTCGACCATCCAGCGCGGGCGCGGCCAGGAGCCGATGCCCATGACGGACATGGACGGCACCGAGGGGGCGGCGATGGAGGTGCGTGGGGCCTGAGGTTGAACATGAGCGCCGCCGGAGTGGCGCGCTCCGACGACCGGCGCCGGCGCCTGGCCACGCTCGGCGAGCTTGCCCTTGGCGATCACGAAGCTGCGCTGCCTGCCGACTTTCCGGAACGACACCAGCTCGTTGGAGGTGAGCCGGCACCAGGCGGGCAGGTCCTCATCGACCGAGATTTCGGTCGAGAGGATCTCCAGCAGCTGGCCACGCGCCATCGGGTCGATGTGCTTGCGAATCAGCAGCAGCAGGCCATTGCCGCAATCGAGGTCGCCGCCGTCGAAGCTGACGTCGGGACCGGCGATGCCGTCGGGAAAGACGTGGGTTTCGGTCGGCTTCATGCGGGGTCTCCATCATTGCCGGCGCTGTTGCCGTAAAGTTTCCCGAACGCCCGCTCGTCGAAGCGGCAGACCGGACTGTCGATCACCTTCCGCCCCTGCGACAGGCCAACGACCCGATCGGCATAGGTGCGCGCCAGATGGACCTGGTGCAGGGAGCAGATGACGCCCACGCCGTCGGTGCGGGCGATGCGCTGCAGCAGTTCGAGAACGCCCGCACCGGCGGCGGGATCGAGGCTGGCGACCGGTTCGTCGGCCACGATCAGGCTCGGCCGCTGCGCCATCGCGCGCGCGATCGCGACCCGCTGCTGCTGCCCCCCCGACAATGTATCCGCGCGTTGCATCGCCTGGCGCAGCAGACCCACGCGGTCGAGGCATTCCAGGGCAAGCAACCGGTCGGCACGGTCGAAGCGGCGCAACACGCCGCGCCACACCGGCACATGGCCGAGCCGGCCCGCCAGCACATTGTCGAGCGCGCTCAGGCGGCTCACCAGGTTGAACTGCTGGAACACCACGGCAATGCGCCGCCGCGCCCGGCCGTGCAGCCTCACGATGTCGTCGTTGTCGACCCGGACCTCGCCCCTGTCCGGCGCCAGCAGGCCGGTCAGGCAGCGGAACAGGGTGGTCTTGCCGGCGCCGCTGGGCCCCAGCACGGCGACGAACTCGCCCTCGCGCACCGTGAAGCTGATGTCCTGGATCGCCGCATGGCCCTTGAAGGTCCTGGTGAGGCCGACGGCGGTGAGGCGCGGCGCGGTATTCATGCGCGCGATACTCATGACCGTATGAGGCGCTTGCGCAGCCACGCCGAAACCTGGTCGAGCACGGTCACGACCACCAGGATCATGGCGATGATGGTGAAGAGCCGAGGGAAATCGAGCAGGTCCATGCTGTTCTTCAGCTCGAGCCCGATGCCGCCGGCACCGACCACGCCCAGCACGGTCGAGGCGCGGATGTTGAATTCCCACCAGAAGAGCGTGGTCGAGAGCATCACCGGCAATATGTCCGGCACCAGCGCGTAGCAGATCGCGGTGAAGCGGCCGGCGCCGGTCGTGCGCACGGCTTCCATCGGACCGAGATTGGCATTCTCGATATGGTCGGCGAAGAACTTGGTGGCACTGCCCCAGGTGTGGAGTGCGATGCCGATCACGCCGGCAAAGGGACCGAGGCCGACGGCAGCGACGAACAGCAGCGCGAAGACGAAGGAGTCGATGCCGCGCAGCGCGTTCAGGAACCAGCGCACGGGATAGTAGAGCGCGGGCCAGGGCGTGATGTTGCGGCTGGCCAGGATCGCCATCGGGATGGCGAGCAGGGTCGCGAGCGTCGTGCCGAGCGCTGCCATCGCCACCGTCTCGGCGATGCGATAGGCGAACAGCGGCACCTCGCGCGTGTCGGGCGGCCAGGCCGACGCGATCCAGTGGCCGAGCTTGGGCAGGCCGGTCGCCAGCCGCGCGAGGTCGATGCCCGCGAGGTCCCAAGACACGGCGTAGAAGGCCAGCACGACCGCCGCGATGAGCCACAGGCGCAGACGGCGGGCACCGAAGCCACGCCCCTGCGCCTCGAGATCCGCGAGCGCCTTTTCGGCCGCGCTCGCCATTAGCGTTTGTCCAAGGCGGACCGCCTCAGGACTTCGGCTTGATCTTGCCGACGGCGATGCCCGCCTTCTCGATCATGTCGTAGCTCTTGTGCGTCGCCGGCACGAAGCCGGTGTAGCGCGGCGGCAGCAGGGTCTTGGCCTGCTCGACCGTGATGGCCGTCAGGATCTTCTGCACCTGGGCACCCATCTCCTTCGGCGCATTGGCCGGCAGCGCGATCGCGTCGTTGGGCAGTGGGTCGGAGGTCCAGATGATCTTGTTGCTGTCTTCCTTGATGCGACCGGCGGCGATCATGGCGTTGCGCTGGCGGTCGAAGTCGGTGGCCATGTCGACCTGGCCCGAGCTCACCGCCATCTCGTTGGCCGGATGCGTGGCACCTTCGCTGTACTTCCAGAACGTCTTCGGATCGATCTTCCAGACTTCCTTGGCGTAGTAGGTCGGGATCAGCCAGCCCGAGGTCGAGCCGACGTCGGCGAAGGACATCGACTTGCCCTTGGTGTCATCAGGGAACTTCGTCACCTGCAGGTCGGGCCTGGCGACGATGATCCCGAGATAGGTCGGCTTGTCGTCGTACTTCACCGTCGCCACGGCCTGGCAGCCGGTCGCATTGTTGGCGATGATATAGCCCCACGGGCCCATCCAGGCGACGTCGAGCTGACCCGAGCCCATGGCGACCGCCATGCCGGCCCAGTCGGTCGTGGCGACCAGGTCGAAGTCCGGATTGCCCAGTTCCTTCGCCAGATGGGTGAAGAGCGGCAGGTATGCCTTCTTCGTGTCGTCGGGCGTCGGCATCAGCGGGCCGACGCCGAAGCGCAGCTTCTTCTTTCCCTGCGCCAGCGCCGGGCTGGCGAGCAGCGGCAGCGCCAGCGATGCCGCGACGAACGAGCGGCGATTGGTTGCCATCTTCTTCCCCAGGCTCAGTAGCTGACGCTGGGGCAGGCCTCGCCCATGAATTCGACCAGCTTGGCACCGCCGACCACGAGCGCGCCGTCGACCAGGTTGTTCTCGTCGAGCTTGCGCTTCTTGAAGCAGGGCGAGCAGACGAAGATCTGGCCACCGGCCTCGACGAAGCTCTTCATCAGGTCCTTGAGCGGCGCGAAACCTTCCTCGTGGATGTCGTCGGCATAGCCCTTCTGCGAGAGCCGCGTGCCCTCGATCGACAGGAAGACCATGGTCTTCTTGTCCGATGCGACAGCGGCGTTGGCGACGACGAAGGCCACCGTGGCCTTGTCGGTGTCGTTCTTGGCGTGGGTCAGGCTGACGACGAATGAACCGGGCATGTCTCTCTCCTCCTTGGCAATCTTTCAGGTCCAGTCCGCGCGCGACCGGATCCAGAAGCTCCGGGTCACCGGATCGTGCGCGAGCAGTTCGTTGTTGGTGAGCTGGCACCAGGCCGGAATGTCGTGCGGCGCGGAAATGTCGAGCGCGATGACGCGCAGCACGCCGCCGGGCATCGCCTTCAGCTTCCTGCGCAGGTCGAGCACGAGCGGCCCGCAGCCGAGATGGCCGGCGTTCCATTCGTCATCCGCCCTGGGAAGGGAAACCTGCTCCACCGAAACCCACCCGCAATGAAACGCGCCCGCGGCGACGGCCCGGCCGGGTTGGCAGGGCATCGAATGCGTCGGCTACGTCTAAGGAATGATCTGGCGGGCACGAACAACGCCCCGTCCCGAAGGACGACTGGCTCCTCCGGAGCACGGCGTTCCACTGGTGTCGCTCTGGAGACGGACACTAGTCGGCGCATCGGCGAGGGTCAACGACGGCGCCGCCGGCCGCCGCATCGCGCGAAACGAAGCGCTCAGCTACCGCTGTTGCGCGTCAACCTGTACTGCCGCTGGAAAAAGGCCGAGTGCAGCCCGCCTTCCGGCGGGCGGGCGGAAATGTGCTGGGTGACTTGGGCGTTCTCCGCGCCGTTGCCGGCGACCATCAGCATGACGTGGTTCACCGGGATGGTCTTCAGCGTGCCGCGCCTCAGCAACGCCTCGAAGACCTCCTCCGGCTCGCCCTCGGGAACGGGAGTCCAGTACCGGATCGCGTTCAACATGCTCCGCGTCGCGGCATCCTGCACCCGGTAGTCGCCGTCGACATAGTGCGTGCCCAGCGTCTCGATGCGCGCGATGCAGATCGGCTCGCCCGCGGCGGCCGGATCCTCCAGGCTATGGTCGGTGTGCAGCCCGTGCGGCTCGGGAAAGACAAACCGGCCGTAGGCGTAGTGTTCCTTGCGATAGGACGCCGGCGGCACGAGGACGCCCATCATCGCGTCGACCTCCTCGTTGTAGAGCCGCACGTACGGCGCCATGGGATCGGCCGCGCTCGCCGCCACGCGCTGCTCCCAGCCTTCGTCGACATTCACCGTCACGACCTCGTCGAACTGGCGGGCGTGTTCAAAGATCGCCTTCGCCGCATCGTCGCGGAAGCGGGCGATCGCCAGCGGCAACTTTGTATGGGCCTCGCGATCGTTGAAGCGCTCGTGCAGGCGTTCCAGCACGGACCATTCGCTGTCGGAGAAGGCCACCGGCTCCAGCAGCTCGAGCCGGGACGGCAAGCTCGCCCAGGCCGCGCGAAGGGACGTCTTCATTCCTCCAGCCTAGCACGCACCGAGCCGCGATTTCACGGCAGCCCTCGCGTTCACGTCCTCGCGGCATAGGCTCCGGGCGCGACGCCGACGACGCGGCGGAAGGCGGTGCTGAACGCGCTCACCGAGCGATAGCCGCACGCCTCCGCGACCTCGACCAGCCGGGCGCCACCGAAGCGCAGCCTGTCCTTGGCCAGCGCCATGCGCAGTCGCAGCAGATAGTCCATCGGCGACACGCCTACGACCGCGACGAACCGCTCGGCGAAGACCGAGCGCGACAGGCCTGCCACCCGGGCCGCCCGCTCCACCGTCCACGGCCGGCGCATGTCGCCATGGAGCGCGCGCAGCGCCTTGGCGAGGTGAGGATCGGCGAGGCCGGCGAGCAGCCCCGGTTTCGCGACGCCATCGCCCGCGGGCGCCTGGCGGATCGCCTCGACCAGCAGGACCTCGAGCAGCCGTTCGAGCACCAGCGCCTGTCCGGCACGTTCCGACGACGACTCGTCCCGGATGAGCGCCAGGAGATGATGCAGGCGCGGGCCCGTCGGATGTTGCGACAGGATCTCGGCGCGGCGCGGCACGAGGCCATCGAGCAGTTCGGCATTGGTCGGATCGAAGGCGAAGCGGCCGCCCAGGATCTCGACCTCGGGGGGCCGGGACGCATCGCCCAGGAAGCGCGCGCCCTCGCGTTGGGATGCGGCCGGACGCGGCGCGTAGTCTCTCTCGACCCTCGGCCGGGCCGCGTCCGTCTCGCAGGAGAGGCGCCAGACCGGCGGCCTCGAGAGCAACAGGAAGTCACCCTGCTCCAGCGCGCGCGGCGGCTCGCCCTCGATGGCAAGATCGCATCGGCCCGAGGCGACGAAGCAGAAGACGACACCGGCGCCCGCCGGAAACCGCACCGTCCAGTTTCCGTTGGCCTGCATCTGCTTCCACAGCAGGGCCTTGGGGCGCAGCAGCGCGACGGTCTGCCCAAGCGGATCCACGTTCGGACGATCTCGAATGAAAAGCGGGGCCTCACGGATAGTGGAAGCCCGCCGTTCTGGCTAGCGTGGCCCATGTCCCAGAACACACCCATCACGCTCGCGACCTGGCGCACGGCCAGCGTTATCGCCACCGCGTTCCGCACCGTCCCCGACTTCATCCCGACCGCGCGCATCGCGGCCGCGCCCGCGCCGTCCGACCTGCCCGAAGGACCGACCGCCGACTTTGCCGCCTTCGACGTCGCCCTGGCGCCCGACCGGCACTTCGACCTGCCGGCGTTGCTGGCCGCCACGGCGACCGATGCTTTCCTCGTCCTGCAGCACGGCCGCATCGTCCACGAGACCTACGGAAACGGGCTCGATGCCGGCACGCCGCACATCCTGATGTCGATGTCGAAAGCAGTAACCGGCCTGGTCGCCAGCCTGCTTGCCGAGGCCGGCACGCTCGACCTCGAGGCACCGGTTTCGACGCTCGTCCCCGGGATCGCCGAGACGTCCTGGCGCGGCGCGACCCTGTGCCATCTGCTCGACATGCGGGCCGGCGCCGCGCTCGACGCCGCGACCCTCGCCGCCTATGCCGCGGCAACCGGCTGGGAGGCCTTGCCCGCGGGCGCACCGCCCGCCGACCTCGCGCGCTTCTTCGCCGGCATGGCGCCCGCGCCCGGCACCCATGGCGGCGTCTTCAAGTACGACTCGGCAAACACCGACCTGCTGGGTCTCGCTCTCGAACGCGCGACCGGCAAGTCCTACGCAGAGCTCGTGAGCGAGCATCTGTGGCAACCGATGGGGGCGGTGCACGATGCGTTCATCACCGTCGACGGGCGCGGCGCCGCGCGCTGCAGCGGCGGCGTCTGCGCAATCGCCCGCGACGTCGCACGCCTGGGCCAGCTCGTGCTCGACGGCGGCCGCCGCGGCCCGCGCCAGGTCGTGCCCGCACGGGTGATCGACGATCTGTGGACCGGCGGCGACGCCGGCGCCTGGCGCACCGGCCAGTTCGGCGCGAGCTTCGGCGCCATGGGTCTCGGCACGACGCGCTATCGCAACGGCTGGTACATCGTCGACGGCCCGCCACGCCTGCTGTTCGCCATGGGCATCCACGGCCAGAACCTGTTCGTCGTGCCCGACCATGGGCTGGTGATCGTGAAGCTCTCCTCGCTCGTGACCCCGATCGATCCACCCGCGATCACATTGGCCCATCGCGCCGTGACCGAGGTGGCGCGGCTGCTGTCCCCCTAGAGCGCGAAATGGCGTCCCGCCGTGCAACCCTGTCGATTGACAACCAGCGGCAGGAGCGAAACGGAGTGGAGGAACCGGGCGGCTTCCCTAAGCGAACAGGAAGTCCGCGTCCGACAGGCTCGTCGTCTGTACGCCGATCAGCGTGATGGCACTGGTTGTGCCGCCGCTCGTGTAGAACAGCGTCGTCGAGTTGTAGCCGAGGCCGAGAGGAT
>NZ_CAMFKM010000040.1 GCF_945957355.1 uncultured Reyranella sp.
TACGTATCGGGTTGGTGGCTCCAATTGCCAGCAGATTTCTGAAGGATCTTCTTGGAGAATTCAGTAAAAACCATGAAGGCGTACAGATCGAACTTGTCGAAGGCGATCCGACAACACATATCAAAGCCATCCGAGACTTTGATCTTGACATAGCCTTCATCACTGACACATTTCCTTGTTGCGAGTGCGACTCCATGCCGCTTTGGTCAGAGCGGATCTATACGATTTTGCCTCAAGATCACCCTTTATCTAATCGAGCGGAACTGTCTTGGCCGGATCTGACAAGAGAGATCTTCTTCATAGCCGAAACTGGCCTGCGCCAAGAATTACACGGTCTCCTGACGAAGCGCTTGGCCGAAGTCGGATACAGGCCAACCGTTCTGGCTCAAAATGTTGGCTGCGATAACTTATTGACCTTAGTGGCGATTGGCCGCGGTATACTCTTGGCTACCGAGTCTATGGCCGAGAGATGTAGCCTTGGGATTGTGCAGAGGCTGATTTCGGATGAAGTGATCCCGTTTGCAGCGGTTTGGTCACCCCGTAACGACAATCCTGCTTTCCGGCGCTTCTTGAGCATTGCGAAGGCGCGTCGGAGCCGCAAGACCGAGTTAAATGCCTCGCAGGATCAGTGAGCTGGATTTGATCGCCGCGCTTTCGCGAACCCTCGATCAGTCGCCATGAAGCGTTCCAGCATCGGCACGATCAGGCGGATCGGGTCGGCTGCAGACCGCCCGGTCTCGCTGGCGAGGATGCTGGCATAGGCGGCGAGATCTCGATGCAAGTTAGCGGGCAGTTCCAGCGTTACTTTCACCGGCTTTTCGTCGGCGATCGGTCCCAATTTCAGCTTGGCCATCTCAGCCTCCGTACGGTTCGAGCACGAGATCGCGCGTGACGATGACGCGGACGGGAAAGCCCGGTCGGATCGTCAGTGTCGGCGCTATGTTGAGCTGGCGGTTGACGATCTGTTGCCCTGTCTGGCTGATGCTCTCGCCCGCGCCCTGGCGCAGAGCTCGAACGATATCGCTCTCATCACCCGATGATCCCGTCTGCGCGCCGATGCTCAGCAGCGTCGATAGAGCAGCCGCCTTGAACAGCTCGCCCCAGTGATAATCGACGCCATCCTCGAGGCCGGCATACCCTTCTGCGTCCGCGCCGGGCTGGCGCTCAAGCACGATCGAGCGGCCGTTCGGGAAGATCAGCCGGTTCCAGACAAGCAGGACGCGGCGCTGCCCGAAGCCGACGCCGTTGTCGTACTGGCCGATGATGCGCGTGCCCTGCGGAACGAGCAGAATCTTGCCGGTCGGGCTGTCGTAAATGTTCTCTGTCACCTGGGCGGTGATCTGGCCGGGAAGATCAGAGCGAATACCGGTGATGAGGGCTGCCGCAATGACGGCGCCGGCCTGCAGCACATTCACCGACGCCGGCGCGGCCACACGACCGGGCGAGACCGTGCGCTTGTCCGGCGCCTGGTTGAGGAATGCGAGCTGACGGTCCTGCGCGGTTGGCGTCGCCGGCTGCGGCGCCAGGCTGAGATTTGTGAGATCGAGGGTGGGAGCAGTGGTCGGCGTTGCTGTCGCTGCCGGCTGTGTCGAGACGCTGCGCGTTTCGGTCGAAGCGAACAGCCGGGCGGTCCGCGCTGATTCCAGCTCCTGGAGTCGCCGTTGTTCCTCGGGGCTGATCCCGGGATTGGGCGTCGCGATCGCTGGCGGCGGTACGGCATTTTGTGCATTGAGTATCGGCCGACCCAAATCGCCGGGTAGCGGCGGACCGAGCACCGGCCCGGTATAGTCGCGCGGCAAGCTGTTGAGTCCGTCCGGGGTCGCGCGGTTGTCCGTCGCGTAAAGCTCCTCGTTGCCCTTGCGCCCGCCCTGGATTTGCAGGGCGTAGATCAGCGCGCCGCCGATGCCGACGCTGGCGACTAGGCCGAGACCGGCCAGCACCTTTCGCGATAGCCGCGTCACGCGCGGCGGCTCCGGACGCAGACGCATCGGCGCTGCCGGCTCGCCGGTCAGCGGCATCGCGCCGTCCTCGCTGGACGGCTCCGGCCCTTTCTCCTTTCCGGGTTCGATCTCGCTCATGACGCCGGCCTTCCGTCGGTGCGCGAGATCCGCACACGCTTCTGATTGCGGTCGGCACCGAAGCGCAGTTCGGCGGCGGCGAACAGCCGGTCCACGATCATATAGTTGCCGCGCACGCGGTAGTTCACCAGCTCGGAGGTCGCGCCCTCAGGGCCGACAACGAAGAGCGGCGGCATTTCACCCTGGCCGATGCCACGCGGAAACTCGATGAACACCTGGTGGCCATCGTCGAAGGCGCGCAGCGGCTTCCACGGGGCGCGGTCGCCCGTCACCTCGTAGCGGAAGTTGACGCGGGAGAGATCGACGCTAGTCGACACGGGCTGCGCGGCCTCCGCCTGCGCATTCTGGCGGCGCAAGGCGATGAGCTGATCCTGTGGGTATTGCCAGGAGACCGACGCCATATAGGTCGAGGACGTGGACCGCAGCTCCATATAATAGGTGCGCAAGTTGGTGTTGATGACGAGGTTCGTCATCAGATCAGGCCGCGTCGGCTTGACCAGGATGTGAACCTGTTTCGCCGCGCCGGTGCCGCTCTCGGTGTCGCCGATGATCCAGCGCACGGTGTCGCCGGCGGCGACGGGGCCGGCGCCAACGAGCTGCTCACCGGGCTGGAGCGCGATGTCCGTGATCTGCCCGATCGCCGTGTAGACCTGATAGAGCGCCCCTTGCGTGAAGGGATAGACCTGCATCGAGTTGATGAAGCCGTTGCGCACCGGCTGCACGCGCGCCTGTGCATTGGCCTGATTGACGCGAGCGGCGGGATCGGCGGCTTCGGCCGGCTGGCGCGCTCCGTCCACCGGCTTCATCTGGCCGGGAAGCGGCAAGGGCCTCGGCAGCTCGACGATGCGTACCGGCGACGGCGGGTCGACCGTCTGCATGGCGGGCGCGGCGTTATCATAGCTGATCTCGGGCGGCGGCGTGTTGGTCGCGCAGCCGGCGAGAGTCGAGGTGCAGGCCAGCAGAAGCGCAAGCGAGGATTTGCTGAGAGCCGGCTTTCCGGCTGTGCGGAAGGCAGGCGTCATTGTCCAAGCTCCTTCGACCAGTTGATGGCGTTGACGTAGATTCCGAGCGGATTGGCTCGAAGCTTTTCGGCGTCGCGCGGCGTTTGCACGACAATGGTGAGGATGGCGGACCAGCGCTCGGTCGCGGCGAGCGATCCGTCCTGATAGCGGCGCTCGATCCAGGCCACGCGGAATGAGTCAGGGGAGGCCCTGATGACGCTCGACACCTCAATGGCGACCTGTTGCTTGCCGACCTTGGTGAAGGGGTCGTTGGCGCGGGCATAGTCATTGAGGGCGAGCGCGCCGCCCTGTGTGGTGAACTCGTAGGCGCGCAGCCAATTCTGCCGCACGATGATCGCGTCGGCCGGGATCGAGCGAACCTGCTCGATGAGGCGGGCAAGATGGAACGCGATCTGCGGATCGGACGGCCGATAGTCGGCGACGGCGGGGGCGATCGCCTGCGCCTGGCCGAGCTTGTCGACCTGCACAACCCAGGGAACGATGGTGCCGCTGGCCGACTGCCAGACGAGGCCGCCCGACAGGCCGGCCGAAAGGGCCAGGCAGCCGAAGGCCATATAACGCCAGTTGCGAGCCTGCACGCGGGCGGAACCGATCCGGTCGTCCCAGACCTGTGCGGCGCGTTGATAGGGCGTTTCGGGTTGTGGTGCTTTCCCGTAGTGGGTCGATGGTCGTTTGAAGAAGTTCATAGTCAGTCGCTTTCGGAGAGGTTGACGGAAGAGCCGCCGCCATGGCTGTCGCCGGATTTGACGGCATGGGCGGCTGCCTGGACGCCGTGGGCGAGTTGCTGCGAGCGTTTCATGCGCTTGGCCCAGGCAGGCGGACCGTCGCGGGTGGCAGCCGCGGTTGCAGCGGGCGCGGCTTCCGTCGCGCCGCCGTCACTGGATGCGCCGCCGGAGATCTCGGTCGCGGCACGGGAGCCGGCGTCGAAGCTGGACCTGAGGCTGTCGGACGCACGGGACACGGCGCGCTTCAGCGGCGAGGCAGCGGCCTTCGCGCCGGTGCTCGCCACATTGCCGAGGCCGGATGCAATGCCCGACGCGCCCGACTGACCGGCTGCGCCGAGGCTGTAGGCGGTGGAAGCGCCACCAGCGACGGCAGCGCCGCCGCGCGCAGCGGCGGCCGCGCCACTGGCGAGGGCCGCGCCGCCAGAGGCGACGGTGCCGACTGACGCAGCGCCTGCCGCGACCATGCCGCCGGCTGCGACGCCAACACCAACCGCGGCGCCAGCGCCGAGCTGCGGCCCGCCCGAGACGAGGCCGTTGGCGATGCCGGGTCCGAAGATGCCGAGACCGAGAAGCGAGAGCGCGGCGAGCACGATCGCCATAGCGTCGTCGATCGTCGGGGTCTGGCCGCCGAAGCCTTGTGTGAACTGCGAGAACAAGGTGGAGCCGATGCCGATGATGACGGCGAGCACCAGCACCTTGATGCCGGAGGAGATGACGTTGCCCAGCACGCGCTCGGCCATGAAGGCAGATTTGCCGAAGAGGCCGAACGGGATCAGCACGAAGCCGGCGAGCGTCGTCAGCTTGAACTCGATCAAGGTGACGAAGAGCTGGACCGCGAGGATGAAGAAGGCGAGCAGGATCAGCGCCCAGGCGAACAGCAGGCAGGCGATCTGGATAAAGTTCTCGAAGAAGGCGACCCAGCCCATCAGGTTCGAGATGGATTCGAGCAGCGGCCGACCGGCATCGAGGCCGGTCTGCGCGACCTTGCCGGGACGCAGGAGATCGGTGACGGAGAAGCCGGTCCCCGAAGCTTTCAGGCCGAGACCGGCGAAGCTCTCGAAGACGATGCGGGCGAGATTGTTCCAGTTGGAGATCAGATAGGCGAAGACGCCGACGAACAGCGTCTTCTTCACGAGGCGGGCGACGATGTCGTCATCGGCGCCCCAGCTCCAGAACAGGGCGGCCAGCGTCACATCGATGACGATGAGCGTCGTGGCGATGAAGGCGACTTCCCCGCCGAGCAGGCCAAAGCCTGAATCGATGTAGCGGGTGAAGACGCCCAGGAAGTTGTCGATGACGCCGGTGCCGCCCATGTCAGTTCGTCCCCGGACGCGCGGGCTCCGGCTGCATGACCGGCGCGCTTTCCTTGATTGCCGAGCCCGGCGTCGGCGCTGGCGCGATCGTCGCGGTCGGGGTCGGTGCATCCGGCGAGGCTGTCTGCGGCGCTTGCCGGTTCTGGCCCAGGAAGCGGTCGCGATTGGCGGCCCAGAGCTTGAGGCAGGCCGGATCGCGGATCGCGGCCTCGCCCATATCCCGGCATCCGCGAAGCTGACGCTGGAGGGCCTCGACATCAACGCCCGGTCGGAGGGCCAGCGAGCGGATCTCCGGCTCCTCCTCTTTCCGGGTCAGCTCGATGACGGTGGCGGTGATGGCGACGCCGACGAAGACGACGGCGCCGAGCCGGGCGAACATTTTGCCGTCCATGGCGATCGCCCCCGCTCAGTTCCGGTTGTTGAACATCTGGGTGTTGCCGGGCTGGTAGCCCGTGCCCGGTGTAAGGAAGCGGCGACGCTGTTCGCGGCCCTGTTCGGCAGCGGCCGCGCGCTCGGCTTCGGTCAGCATCTGCGCGCGCCCATTCGCCGCGACGACGGCGGTGAGATCGGCGAGCTGCTGGGCCTGAAGCGCGAGGAGCTGGTTGCCGGCTTGCGTCGCCTGAAGCGCGCCCGTCGCGCCCTGGCTCTGGCCGACGAGCGCCGACATCTGCGCGCGGTTGGTATCGATGTTGCCCACAACACCGGCCTGCACGCGCATTGCGTCCTGCAAGCCGCCGACGGTGTTCTGCCAGCGCGAGCGCGCATCGGAGACGAGCTGCTGGTCGCTCGCCGACATCGAGACGTTCCCGTATTTCTGCTGGAACATCTGGTCGATCTTCTGGACGTCGTAGGCGATGTGCTGCGCCTGGCTGAGGAGCGCTTGAGTCTTCTGGACCGACTGCTGTAACTGCTGGAGCGCGGAGAACGGCAGGCTGGTCAGGTTGCGCGCCTGGTTGATCAGCATCTGCGCCTCGTTCTGAAGCGACGTGATCTGGTTGGTGATCTGCTCCAGCGCGTGGGCGGCCTGAAGGACGTTCTGCGCATAGTTGGTCGGGTCGTAGACGATGATGGCGTGCGCGGGCGTCACCATCATGGGCGCGAGCGCGATCGGGGCGGTCAGCAACGCGGCAGCAAAGCGCGCTGCGCGGGAATGGCGCAGTTTCATGTCAATTCTCCTTGGGTGTTGAGGGTGGGAACGAGATCCGCCGCCCAGCCGACGTCGCGGTGGTGCAGCCAGGCGATGAGGAAGCCGTCGCGGCCGTGCTCGGCGACGATGCGGGCGATGGCCGTCTGATCCGTCTTGGCGGACGCGGCGCAGAGCGCGAGCGCAACATCGGACAGGCCGAGTTCGAAGAGGCGATTGCCGCGCCGTGACTGGCAGTAGTAGTCGCGCTTCGGCATTGCCCGCGCGATGATCTCGATCTGGCGATCGTTGAGACCGAAACGCCGGTAGGTCGCGGTTATTTGCGGCTCTATCGCCCGCTCGTTCGGGAGCAGCAGACGGGTCTGGCAGCTTTCGATGATCGCGGGAGCGATCGCCGAGCCGTCAATGTCCGACAGTGATTGCGTGGCGAAGATGACGCTGGCGTTCTTTTTCCTGAGCGTCTTCAGCCACTCTCTGAGCTGGCCGGCGAATCCCTCGTCGTCGAGCGCAAGCCAGCCCTCGTCGATGATGATCAGCGTCGGCGAGCCATCGAGCCGATCATCGATGCGATGGAAGAGATACGCGAGGACGGCCGGCGCCGCACCGGTGCCGATCAGCCCCTCGGTCTCGAACGCCTGGACCGATGCCGTGCCGAGATATTCGTGCTCGGCATCGAGCAGACGGCCATAGGGACCGCCAACGCAATACGGCCGGAGCGCCTGCTTCAGATCGTTCGACTGGAGCAGCACGGCGAGGCCCGTCAGGGTCCGCTCTTCGACCGGCGCGCTGGCGAGAGAGGTCAGCGCCGTCCAGAGATGTTCCTTCACTTCCGGCGTGATGGTCACGCCTTCGCGAACGAGGATCGCTACCAGCCAGTCAGCGGCCCAGGCACGCTCCGGCACATCATGGATGCGCGAGAGCGGCTGAAGGCTGACGCTGTCGGAAGCGCCATCGCTGAGGTCGCCGCCGAGATCGTGCCAGTCGCCGCCCATCGCGAGCGCGGCCGCACGGATGGAGCCCCCGAAGTCGAAGGCCACGACCTGCGAGCGGACATAACGGCGGAACTGGAGCGCCATCAGCGCGAGCAGCACGGATTTGCCCGCGCCAGTCGGGCCGACGATCAGCGTGTGGCCGACATCGCCGACGTGGATGGAAAGCCGGAACGGGGTCGAGCCTTCGGTCTTGCCGAAGAGCAGTGGGGGCGCTGCAAAGTGCTCGTCCCGTTCCGGTCCCGCCCATACCGCCGAAAGCGGGATCATGTGGGCGAGATTGAGCGTGGAGATCGGCGGTTGCCGAACATTGGCGTAGACATGGCCGGGCAGCGAGCCGAGCCAGGCATCGACCGCGTTGACGGTCTCCACCATGGCGGTGAAGTCGCGGCCCTGGATGACCTTCTCGACCAGTCGCAGCTTCTCGTCGGCCGCGCGTGGATCGGCGTCCCAGACCGTCACCGTCGCGGTGACATAGGCCATGCCGGCATAGTCGGCGCCGAGTTCTTGCAACGCTATATCGGCGTCGGCCGCCTTGTTGGCGGCGTCGGTGTCGACGAGGACGGACGCCTCGTTGGTCATCACCTCCTTGAGGATCGCCGCGATCGACTTGCGCTTGGCGAACCATTGCCGCCGGATCTTGGTCAGAAGCTTGGTCGCATCGGTCTTGTCGAGCAGGATCGCGCGGGTCGACCAGCGATAGGGAAAGGCGAGCCGGTTCAGCTCGTCGAGCAGGCCGGGTGTGGTCGCGGTCGGAAACCCGGTGATCGTGAGGACGCGGACATGCTGGTCACCAAGCCGGGGCTCAAGACCACCGGCGAGCGGCTGATCGGCGAGCAGTGCGTCGAGATAGATCGGCGTCTCGGGGACGCGGACGCGGTGGCGCTTGGTCGAAACGCAGCCGTGCAGATAGGTCAGGGTCTCGGCGTCATCGAGCCAGCGGCATTCCGGCATGAAGGCCTCGACCAGGCGCAGGATGCGGTCGGTGCGATCGGCAAAGCCGGTCAGGGCCTCACGCGGGTCGATGCCCGACGTCTCGCGGCCCTCGTAGAGCCAGGTTTCGGCACGCGCCGCGTCCTCGGCCGGCGGCAACCAGGCGAAGGTCAGGAAGTAGCTCGACTCGAAATGCGCGCCGGCTTCCTCGAAATCCGCCTTACGCTCGGCGTCGACCAGGGCCGAGGCCGCATCGGGAAATCTGCTGTCGGGATAGCGATTGGAGGGGTGGCGCTGCGCCTCGACGAAGATCGCCCAGCCGGAGCCAAGACGACGAAAGGCGTTGTTTAGCCGCCCGGCGACGGCGACCAGCTCAGCGGGGACCGCCGAGTCCAGATCGGGGCCGCGGAATTGGGCGGTGCGCTGGAAGCTGCCGTCCTTGTTCAGGACGACGCCAGAACCGACGAGCGCCACCCAGGGCAGGAAATCGGCGAGCCGGCTGTTGCGGTTGCGGTATTCGGCGAGGCTCATCATGGCGATGCCCTCCCTCAAACCGCGAGATGCGCGGGGATGCGCAGATGCCGGCGCACGACATCGACGAAGAGCGGGTCGCGCTTGGCGGCCCAGACGGCAGCGACGTGCCCGATCGCCCAGATCGCGATACCGACGAGCCAGAGGCGCAGGCCGAGCCCGACAGCGCCCGCGAGCGTGCCGTTCATGATGGCGATGGCGCGCGGGGCGCCGCCGAGCAGGATCGGCTCGGTCAGTGCGCGGTGGACCGTGACCGTGAAGCCCGGAACGTCCTGATCGACGACGCCCACCATCAGACCAGCGCTCCGCCGCCGAAGCTGAAGAAGCTGAGGAAGAACGAGCTGGCCGCGAACGCGATCGACAGGCCGAACACGATCTGGATGAGCCGGCGGAAGCCGCCAGACGTGTCGCCGAAGGCGAGCGTCAAGCCCGTGACGATGATGATGATGACCGCGATGATCTTCGCGACCGGACCTTCGATCGACTGGAGGATCTGCTGGAGCGGCTGTTCCCACGGCATGGACGAGCCGGAGGCGTGGGCGGCGGGCGCCATCGCGACGCTCATGACGATGGTCGATGCCGTCATCATCAGACGGCGAGGCAAGCTGCGGGCATGCGAGATCATGTGGATTTTCCTTCTTGGAGCTTCGGGGTGATGGGGCTGACGCGGTAGTCGCCGTCGGGACCGAGCCCTTCGACGCGGGCGAGTTCGGCGAGCCGGCGCTGCGAGCCGCGGCCGGACAAGACCGCGACGAGATCGATCGTCTCGGCGATCAGGGCGCGCGGGACGGTGACGACCGCTTCCTGAATGAGCTGTTCGAGCCGGCGCAGCGCGCCGATGGCGCTGCCGGCGTGGATCGTCCCGACCCCGCCGGGATGGCCGGTGCCCCAGGCCTTGAGCAGATCAAGCGCCTCCGCGCCGCGAACCTCGCCGACCGGAATGCGGTCGGGGCGAAGGCGCAGCGACGAGCGCACGAGGTCGGAGAGCGAGGCGACGCCATCCTTCGTGCGCAAGGCGACAAGGTTCGGCGCGTCGCATTGCAGCTCGCGCGTGTCCTCAATGATGACGACGCGGTCGGCGGTCTTGGCGACCTCGGCGAGCAGCGCGTTGGTGAGGGTCGTCTTGCCGGTCGACGTGCCGCCGGCGACGAGGATGTTGGCGCGCGAGGCGACTCCCTGCCGGAGTGCTTCCGCCTGATCGGCCGACATGATGCCGGCCGCGACATAGTCATCGAGGGTGAAAACGGCGACGGCAGGTTTGCGGATCGCGAAGGCCGGCGCGGCGACGACGGGGGGCAGAAGCCCCTCGAACCGCTCTCCCGTTTCCGGCAGCTCGGCCGAGACACGAGGCGCGCCGGCATGGACCTCGGCGCCGACATGGTGGGCGACCAGGCGGACGATGCGCTCGCCATCCGCTGCCGACAGCCGCTCGCCCGTGTCCGACAGGCCCTCGGAAAGACGGTCGATCCAGAGCCGCCCGTCAGGGTTCAGCATCACCTCGACGATGCTGGCGTCGTCGAGATAGCGTGCGATGGCGGGACCGAGCGCGGTGCGCAGCATCCGCGCACCGCGTGCAAAACCTTCTGAATTTTGGTGAGACGCCGCCATACAACCCCGATTCCAACGGGGCTGAGACAGACCTTCCCCGGACGGGGATGATTAAAAGGGCCTGATTTTAGGCCGATTCAACAAGGATTCATCGGCGTAGTAGTGTAGCGTGCAAATACAGGAGATAGCGTAGATCGCGACATTGCTATGAATTGAACGCGCCCGAGGAGACATACTGATTCGAGGCTACTGGAGAGCTGAATGACGTCACGATTGCAACGAACATTGAAGCGTGCCGTTCGCCTCCAAGACATGACCGTGATTTCGAGTGATGATCTGCTTCGGATCGGTGCAGATGGCTACCAAGAAATCAGGCGTGCCGCCACACGGGCTCGAAACGAAGGGCAGCCAGCCTTCGTCTGCGACCACTGCGGCTTCGCAGTTTATGCTCCGAGGGAGCCCAAGACACGTTTGCCATTTTGGCGACATCATAAGGGCGCGCCTCGCAGTTGTCCGTGGTGGACAGGCGAGCCCGACTCAACTGATGAAGTAAGTGCCTCGCAGTTCCAGGGTGCGCAAGAAAGTCCGTTGCATCTGCGCGTCAAACATCTGGTTGCTGAGCTGCTAGTTGCAGATCCGCGTACAGAACCAGAATCTGTCGTGATCGACGAATATGTTGTGTGCGGGGAAAGTCGACGCCGCCCTGATGTGCGTGCGGTCTACGATGGAAAGCAGATCGCCTTCGAAATTCAACTCGCAACAACCCAGATACCAATCATCGTCGCGCGCGAGGATTTCTATCAGCGCGAAGGGCGGCATCTCATTTGGTTGACTTGGAACTTTGTACCCGTTGAGCGGGCGCATTTGCTCACAGCATTTGAGGATATCTTCTACTCTCACAACAAGAATCTGTTCTCGCTTGACGATGCGGTGGTCTCAGAAAGTCGGGAAAAAGGAACTTTCCTCGTTCGCGCCTTTTGGGAGCACGGCTCTGGTTGGAACTCGAAGGTCACGGCACTTCCTGATCTTGAATGGCCTTCGTCTGGCTTGCCATATGCGGTCGCTCCACCTCCGCCTTGGCATCGCGACTTTCGGACACGATGGTTGGCAGCGACGAAACCGCAAGGGACACCGTGGCCAGCTCGAAGCACACTGCTTTCCGAACTGGCAGAGAAATTCGTCGACGACTCGATTGATGCTTCAACGCTGGAGGAGACCGACATCGGAGCACTTATCAATGCGATATTGTCGTTCGTTGAAGGCAAGCCGGTCGGATCGGCGCAAAAGAATCTGACCGAGGTGATCAACACCTTCCTGGCAAGTGAACGACGCTTCAGGTTTGCCCGCATCATGCGAAAAGTCATCGCAGTGACGGGAGCATCCGAAATTCTCGATAAACCGAGCGTCTTAGCGAAGTTCTCTCGGGCGACGGAAGATGACCAAGATGGGCCAGAAAGCCTCACCGGCAGAGTGGTTGTGCTGCTCTTTTCGGAATTGTTCGATAAACGACGACCAACTCGCTACCCTTCATCCCCTTGAGGGCTAACATCCTCGGAAATTTCCTGTCGGAGCTTCGGCCCCTTGGCGAGTCGCCGGCCAAGCGCCGTCACGAACTGGTCATAACGCTCTCCGGTCTTGGCGCGCGCGGCCTGCGCGGCTGGTTCGGGAAGCGCCGGCGTCGTGGATAGCCAGAAGCGGATGAACACCGCGAGCGTCTCAACCGAGATACCGACATCCCGCTCCAACCGCGTCATGCGACGATCGAGCTGGTCCAGACGTTTAGTGACGACGGCCTCCTGCCGTTCCGCTGAATCTGGTGACAGGAAGGACTCGATGGCCGCCTCGGCAATCAGGGACCGCGAATGATCGCGGCGCGCAGCATGTTCCGCCAGTCGTCCCATTACGGCAGGGTCGAGGTAGACTGAGAGGCGCTGCTTTCTCGGTGGTTTCGACATCTGCGGCTCACAGCTCCATGCCGTCGTTGGGATCGAGCGAAACCTGCCGCGCCACGCCCTGCATCATCCGCGTCATGCGCCGGTTGCGTGCGGCCGCGTCGTCGTCCTCATCATGCTCGACGTCGATCTCGAATTCGTTCTCGACAGGTGGCTTCTTCTCCGCCGGCTGCACCCGGTTTAGCTCGGGCTGATGCCGACGCTCCGACTCGGTCGGGTCTTCGTCGGATGCGTCGCCCGCAGAGTGGGAATCGAGCAGGTCCGGGCGCGTCGGACGCGGCAATGTCGTCCAATCGTCGGGCCGTCCTTTGGTCGGCACGACAAGCGACGGCGGAGACAGCAGGCGCTCCTTGAAGCGAGCATCCTCGTAGTAGCGCGCCTTTTTCGCACGGATCGGCGGGGTGCCGGCGACCATGACGATCTCGTCGACCGGTGGGAGCTGCATGATCTCGCCGGGCGTGAGCAGCGGCCGCGCGGTTTCCGAACGCGACACCATCAGATGTCCAAGCCAAGGCGACAGCCGGTGGCCGGCATAGTTCTTCATGGCCTTCATCTCGGTGGCGGTGCCGAGCGCGTCCGACACCCTCTTCGCCGTGCGCTCGTCGTTGGTGGCGAAGCTGACGCGCACATGACAATTGTCGAGGATCGAGTTGTTCGCGCCGTAGGCCTTTTCAATCTGGTTGAGCGACTGGGCGATGAGAAAGCTTTTCAGCCCATAGCCGGCCATGAACGCCAGCGCCGACTCGAAGAAGTCGAGGCGGCCAAGCGCCGGAAACTCATCAAGCATCAACAGAAGCCGGTGACGCCCGGCCTTCGCCTGCAGGTCCTCGGTCAAGCGACGGCCGACCTGATTGAGGATCAGGCGGATCAGCGGCTTGGTGCGGTTGATGTCGGAGGGCGGCACGACGAGGTATAGCGTCGTCGGCCGCCTATCGCCCACGATGTCGGTGATCCGCCAATCGCAACTCCGCGTCACCTCGGCGACGACGGGATCGCGATAGAGGCCAAGGAACGACATGGCGGTGGAGAGCACGCCCGAGCGCTCGTTGTCGGATTTGTTGAGCAGCTCGCGGGCGGCGCTGGCGATGACAGGGTGCGGGCCGGCCTCGCCGAGATGCGCGGTCTTCATCATCGCTGCCAGCGTCGACTCGATCGGGCGCTTCGGATCGGAGAGGAACGCCGCGACACCGGCGAGCGTCTTGTCATCCTCGGCATAGAGGACATGGAGGATCGCGCCGACGAGCAGCGCATGGCTGGTTTTTTCCCAGTGGTTCCGCTTCTCAAGCGAACCTTCGGGATCGACCAGGATGTCGGCGATGTTCTGGACGTCGCGGACCTCCCACTCGCCACGACGCACCTCGAGCAGCGGATTGTACGCTGCGGATTTGGTGTTGGTCGGATCGAAAAGCAGGACGCGGCCGTGTTTGGCGCGGAAGCCGGCGGTGAGCTGCCAGTTCTCGCCCTTGATGTCGTGGACGATTGCCGAGCCCGGCCAGGTCAGGAGCGAGGGCACGACCAGGCCGACACCCTTACCGGATCGGGTCGGCGCGAAGCACAGGACATGCTCCGGCCCGTCATGGCGCAGATAGGCGTGATCGTAGCGCCCCAGCACAACGCCATCAGGTCCGAGAAGGCCGGCCGCCTCCACCTCCTTCTTCTCGGCCCAGCGCGCCGAGCCATAAGTCTCGACCTTCTTGGCCTCGCGTGCGCGCCAAACCGACATGCCGATGGCGACGGCAATCGAGATAAAGCCGCCGGATGCGGCGATGAAGGCGCCCCCGACGAAGATCGACGGCGCATAGGCGTCGTAGAAATACCACCACCAGTAAAAGGCGGTCGGATAGTAGAAGGGCCAGCTCAGCACCGAGAACCAGGCCGGGCCGAGCTGCGCCTGAAACCCGAGCTTCCAGGCGACATATTCGGTGGCGCCCCAGGTGGTGGCGAGCACGATTAGGAAGACCGTGAGGATCTGGCCCCAGAGGATTTTCGTTGCGGACATAACGGCGATCCTTTCGCAGAGAAGTTAGAGGCCGAGCCCCCGCTTGCGGCCGAAGCTCCAGTCGATCCCGCCGTCGTCGCGGGCGACGCCGGAGACGTGCTTGCCGAGCTGCTTTTCGAGGGAGGGCGACCAGGGCACGAGCTGGAAGCCAAGGCCGTCGTCCAACAGGGCGAAGCGGCCGGAGGCGAGCGCGATACGCTGCCTATAGGTGCCGGCGACATTCTCGCCGCCGCCCGCCCGATTGAATGGCTGGCCGGTGTCGGCGGCGAGTTTTTCGCCGACGGCGTCCAACTCGCGACGACGCAACGTGTCGATCAGCCCGCGATTGAAGGTGACGCGCTGGCCCTGCCGCTCGCCGAGGCCCTGCGCGACCAGATGATCCGCGCGCCGATCCAGCGCCTGTCGAACCTCGGCGCCGAAGCCGCCCTCGGACAGGGCGGCCGGTTCACGGGCGATGTTCTGCCGGTCGAGCCAGGTTGCGCCGGTCGCCGTGACCTGACGATCGATGTCGATATCGGAGCGGACGGCGATGGCGACGCGACGCTGCCCCTGCGCGTCGTCGAACTTGCGCAGCTCGACGATCGAGCCTGGCGCGCTGTCGCCAGCGGCATCGAGGTCGGACAGCTTGATGTGATGGGTGCGGCCGTCGACACCATCGACCACGGCGTAGGCCGTGCCCTTGAGCTCGTCATCAAGACCGCGATCGACCAGCCGGCCGATGACGGGCGCATCAAGGCTCTCGGCGGCGAGCACATAGCCCGCCGAGCCCCCCTCGATGCCGCGATCCTTCAAAGCCCGGTGCATGCGCTTGATGATGTCGCCGCGCTCTCCGAGTTCACGCAGGGTCGCCTCGGCCTTCGGGTCGATGGCCCATTGACCTGGGCCAAGCTGTTCGGCGAGGCCGAGTGTTTCCAGCTTACGGAGCCTTCCGACCTTCAGCGCGTGAAAATCGTCGGGCCGGGCGGTCGGATCGATCGCCGTGTCGACGACGCCCGTGGCATGGCCATCGCGAATTAGCTGACGGTCAAGCTGCGTGAAGCGCTCGGCACCGACTTGGCGTTCCAGGCGGTGCTGGATGTCGAGATCGGTGCGCGGTCCCAACTCTTGCGTGATGAGGTCGCGCGCCCGATCGCGCATCCCTTCCTTGATGTAGTCGCGCGAGATGACGAGATCCTGCCCGT
>NZ_CAMFKM010000041.1 GCF_945957355.1 uncultured Reyranella sp.
TCTCAAGGGGCCGGACTCTAGCGTCAGATGGACCGAAATGCGGGGGTCACAGCAACGCCGACAGCCTCGACAAACTTGTCCTCGAACAAGGGGACCAGCTGGTCGTCCCGCCCCGCAGCCATCGCAAGTACCAACATCGCTACGACCGTATCGCCTATAAGCAACGCTGGGGCGTCGAAGGCTTCTTCGCCAAGCTCAAGCAATGGCGACGCGTCGCCACCCGCTACGACAAGCTCGCGACCAACTTCCTCGGCTTCGTAGAGCTCGCAAGCATCGTGCTCTGGCTCAAGTAGGATTTGTCACCACAGGCTAGACTTTAAGCTAAAGATTTCACCTACGCGCAGTCGAACGCACTCGATCCAATGCACCGCCAAATCTTGCTCGTGCCTAATCGGGGCGAAAATCGACATCTCCCACAGTCACCATCTCGTGACTATTCCTGGACTGTTCAGCCGAGGCGGCGAAAACGAGACCCGCCAACGCGGCTTCGGCCGTTTTTATTGGCGGAGAAGAGTGTCCAAGGCAAGCGTTTAAGAAGCTGATCGTGCTGGAGACGTCACCGCCGCCGTGGCCACCTAGCTTGCGACCCTTTGTGGACCATACGAGCGGTTCATTGTTCGGGTCTGTATGCACAATCGTAAACCGGCCATCTTCGAAGATGCCATCTAGCCGTCCTGCGTCGCCAATGAGTGTGATACGTCTTTCGCTTCGCCTAGGGCCCTGCATCGCCAGATAGTAAGTGCCTCGCACGCCGCTCTCTAGCTCAAAAGATACCACTTGATTGTCAACGATCGAATCGTCCTGCCGGAACACACAGCGGTCCAGTCCATAAGCACTGGGGTCTGCGCGTTCGGCTGCTGTTCGATTCTCGTGAAGGCCCTTATCCGCGTAGGGACAATCGGGCCGCACGGCACATTGCGAGCAGAAGGGCGCGGGAGCGGGCCGACGGAATGTACTCAAGCCACCTAGGCTGCCAACCAAGCGAGGTCGTGAGTCAAGCAGCCAGCACACCAAGTCGAGGTCGTGGCAAGATTTATGAACCATCAAACTGCTTGATTCGGCATGCCAGCGTCTGAGGAAACTAGCGCCATGAACGACGCTGAGTTGCTCGCTGAGGCTGATCACTCGGATCGGCCCCAGTCTGTTTTGGCGGATGACGTTTCGGATTGCTTGGTAAAACGGTGTCCAGCGCAGCACGTAGCCGAGTTGGAAGATGCGGCCACTTGCCAGCCATGCGGCGGCGATCGCCTTACCATCCGCAGTCGTCGTGGCGATGGGCTTTTCTAGGAAGACGTGCTTCTTTGCAAGAAATGCTTCCTCCGCGACAAGCCGATGAAGGTGATCTGGTACCGTGATGAACACCGCATCGACCGCAGGATCTTCAAGTGCCGCCATGAAATCGTTGCTTGTTCGGGCATCTGGAAGGTTAACGTCTGCTTGCACCTCCGCGATCCGCTCCGGGGAGACATCGACGAGCCAAGCGATTTTAACGCCATCGAACCCTCCAACAATACGGGCCAGCGCACGTCCGCGGTTTCCGAGCCCAACAAACGCGCATCGAATTGGTTCATCCGGTGCGGACCATTGTACGGAGTTAGAGGGTGCAATCGCCTGCTGTACGCTCCTGAAATCCTGAAGGGGCGGTGTCGGAGCGACTGAATAGGTGCGGCCATTGGTATTGGGATCACTCCCATCAGAACTAGAGAAGTAGACCACGTTCATCCAGAAGGAATATCGACCATCACCGGCGGCCTGGATGGTTGCATGAACTGCATGGGCAGGCCCAAGCTCCGTACTGTTTTCAAGAACGCGGAGGGTTGATCGGTGTGAATGATCATTGTCATCGGTATCGTTCCATAGCTCTGGTGGCAGCTCGGCGACCCACGCCAAGCCGCCGTCGTGGCGGAACGGAGGGGTGAGATTCCATTTGCGTTTGCCAGGAGGTGCTACCGCGTAAGACATCAGAGTCTACTTTCGAGCAATCCAACCAAAGAGCTGGGCCCCCTATACGGACCAGCACAAGTCAGCCAAGCAAGCATCGGCGGATCTTGGCTTCCTTGACTGTCCCACAACGGGACTTGTGTCATTCCAAGAGCAAACGACATCCACTGAGCCGTGTGCAAGTGCATGTCAGTAATCAAAATAGGTAAATAAAGCGCCCTTGCCTGAACCGTAGCGCCGGTGGGTGCAGTAAAGCTTGCAGGGCGCGCCGGCCTTTGGACTCCGGCGTCGGCATGGCCGATCTGAATACGGGTGGTTCGCCGCCTTTTGCGGCCTCGTGGCGATGTAACAATCAAGCCCAATGTCCGCTTCTGCACGAATGTAAGCGTGACGTCAGGACGGTAGAACAGAGCGATCTGCGATATCAAGAGGCGCGTTGGTCGAGGGGGCATTACCAAACCATCGCGCATCTCGGATGCCGCCGACAAGCGATCTGTGCGAATTCGCTGAGCTCAAGGCTATACAACCATGCCAACGGCGACCGACGTCGACAAGCCACAATTCGGCCACAACGACAGATCTAGAGCATGAATGTATGGAAAGGACTGGTCTGACTGTAACGGGCCATTATCGGATAATGATCTATAAGGCGCAAACTACAATCGCAAGGTACGCAAAGATCGTACGATCTCCAAGCCAACGACTGGCAGGTAGTCGGTGGCATAGTGGTGAAGATCTCTGCCGCCGTCAGCGAGCACGCACTTCTGTGCGTCTCGATCGATGAATCGGTGCGGATCCAAAATTGTAAGCCCGCTCTGGTGGGCTGCTTCGACTACCTTGCCGATATGCTCTGCTCTTTCAGCAAGAGGTGTGCCGTCCTCTAGGCGAACAGCAACGTGTGGCATGACGAGAATAGGGCAGGAGACCAACTTTTTCAGCCTGCCGAGGGATTCGGCGATGGCCGCCGCTGACAAGGTTACCAACGATATTTCCCGAAGGATCCCACTATGAGCCCTCGTAAGTCTGCCGTGCCGGCGCAGCGCGGCTTCAACGTCTGAAATTACGCCTATTGGCGCACACTGTCCGCGATGAGCGTCGCTCCACCACGCATGTCCTGATTCACGGGCAGGCTCGACGATCTGACGATGAATTTCATTGATGTTCAAAGTGCATCCCAACGCCTCGTAGTGTTTATCGGTACAAACTTCGGCCACTAGGCACTCGGCCCTAGCAATCAGCGCCAGTTGAGGTGTGGGCAGCCAGCCTCGGAAAGCGAAAGGTGCGAATTCGGCGGGCATCGAGAGAGTTCCAGCCGATAGTTGCAGGAATTGTATCATCTCATGCACATCATGGAGATAGATTGGCGTGGAAGTCTTGATGCTGGAATTGAGGTACTCAATTTGGTCCAAGGCGTGCGCGACGAGTAGGGGATCGTGCACTCGGCACGATCCTAGAGCGAGAGCCCGCAAAGGGCTTGGCGAGCCCATCGCTTTTCGCAAGAGTTTCCTAAGCATGGCTGTGGCGTCCCCTCGCGCCACAATGGGCACAAGATCTGCAATACTTTCCAACTCTCGTGGGAACGGAATGATAAATGGCAGAGCTTAGGGCTACCGGCGCGTTCTCGTGTTGCTGCCTCATGAGGGCAGGCCGATTGAGCCCACTAAGCCCTCCCGCGGAAAGCTCGCTGATCAGGAGTCTTCCGGTATTAGCGACACCAGCTTGCGACAAAATAGTCATTCAAGACGCTCGCGGAGTTGTGGTGCATTCTTAATGGCGATGGAGCCGCAAACTAAATACTTATTCTGCTTTTTGTGCTGCATCTTAAAAATTGGAGAGGGTTTTGAACACTCAGATAATGGTCGCCCAGCAGCGCCTTGCTCGGCGGATTCAGCGCTTTCTGAACTATACCGAACGCGTCACTCGCTGGCAGTATGACCACGTCGAGCATGCAATTGAGGCGCTTCGTGCTCGACGGTTTACGGAAGGAGAGGACCATATGCTGATGGCTGAGGAACCGCATATACTTCGCGCGCCTACGGACTTGGATGGCGGTGATGGGTGCACGGCGGTACTTCAGAAGCGACTGTTGGCGACGCTGGCAGCGGAGTAGCCTAGTGTCGAATTTTCGCTCTCCCGCCGACACCGACTCAATCTTCGGGCAGGACATAGTTGTAATCGGGCAGAATCCCCCGATAACATGGCTTCCGCATGATGGTATATCCATCGCCATCGTGATGAAGAAGTAAACTCAAGTTCCGGGCAGCTCAAAGATGGGTCTCAGAGCAAAGGCCCCGAAACTTTAAGTCCGGGCAATCTAAAATTCGGGAGGCGGAGCAAAATAGTAACAAACTCAACCCACTGACGGTGAAATGCGGGGAGCAGGTCAGGACCTTGGGAGACACGTCGACGTATCCCGAGGTTGCTCGGGAGCCGGATAGGCTAATTACTCGGAGGAAAAGACTACATCCCGTGGCTGGGGGACCAGGATTCGAACCTAGACTAACCGGGTCAGAGCCGGTTGTTCTACCGTTAAACTATCCCCCAACGGGCTTGGCCGGACGCGGCCCGGCGCACGATTTAGCGATGGTGAACGGGATTGGCAAGCGGGGTCTCGCCGCGGGCGAAATCCTCAGCTAGCATCCGTCCGAGGAAAGAGTTGAGAATGACCGGGGAATCCACGCCCAAGGGAGGCTGGCACAGCGGTCGATTTGCGCACACCTTCGCTGCCATCGATCTCGGCACCAACAATTGCCGGCTCCTGGTGGCAAGAGCATCGGTCGACGGATTTGAGGTGATCGATGCCTATTCTCGTCCCGTCAGGCTGGGCGAGGGGGTGGCGCTGAGCGGTTCACTGTGCGGCGAAGCCATCGAACGCACGATGCATGCGCTTGGCGTCTGCGCGGCCAAGATCGAACGCAACCGCGTTACGCGCGCCCGACACATTGCCACCGAAGCCTGCCGCCGCGCCCGCAACGGCGAGGACTTCCTGGGGATGGTGAAGACGCGCACCGGCCTCAGCTTCGACTTGATCCAGCCCGTCGAGGAGGCGCGGCTCGCGCTGGCGAGTTGCGAGAATCTGCTCGATCCATCGATTCCCTACGGCCTGCTCATCGACATCGGCGGCGGCTCGACCGAGGTGAGCTGGATTCGCGTCAACCCGCGCCCGGCCAGCCCGGGCTGTGCAACCACCGAGCTGATCGGCATGACGTCGGTGCCTTGGGGTGTCGTCACGCTCACCGAGTCCTGCACGCGTGACCAGCCGCGCGAGAGGGCGCTGACCCGCGCCTGCTACGATGACATGGTCGAGCGGATCCGGGCCGATCTGCGGCCCTTCTGTGCCCGCTACCAGATCGCGCCGGCGATCGCGCGAGGCGAGGTCCAGATGATCGGCGCCTCGGGCACGGTGACGACGATCAGTGCACACCATCAGGGCCTGAAGCGCTATAACCGCACCCTGGTCGACGGTTCGCGGATCGGCCGAGAGGAGATTTTGCGTATCTGTGACGAGCTTTCCACGCTGTCGGTCGACCAGCTCACCCATCTGCCCTGTATCGGCGACGACCGCGCCGACCTCGCGCTGGCCGGCGGGGCGATCCTCGAGGCGGTCTGCCGCCAGTGGGCGGCGCCGGTCGTGCGGGTGGCGGATCGCGGCCTGCGCGAGGGCGTGCTGATGGACCTGATGCGCCAGGCCGACCGCGAGGCCGACCAGCTCTGCCGCCGGGGCGCCTGACCATGGCCCGCGACAAGAAGGGCAGCGTCCCGACGGGGCGGCGCGCCACGGTCCGAGTGAAGACGGCGCGCGGCCGCACGGTTTCCTCCCAGCGCTGGCTGCAACGCCAGCTCAACGATCCCTATGTCGAGGAGGCGAAGAAGCGCGGCTATCGCTCGCGCGCCGCCTTCAAGCTGCTGCAGATCGACGACCAGTTCAAATTCCTGAAGCCGGGTGGCAGGGTCGTCGATCTCGGAGCGGCGCCGGGCGGCTGGACACAGGTCGCAGTCGAGCGGGTGAGCTCGGGCAAGAACAAGGGCGTGGTGATCGGGATCGACATTACGCCGGTCGAGCCGATTCCCGGCGCCACGGTCCTCGCCAAGGATTTCTACGACGACGATGCGCCCGCCGTGCTCACGGAGTTGCTGGGCGGACCCGCCGACGTGGTCATGAGCGACATGGCGGCGGCGGCAACCGGCGAAACCCAGGTCGACCACATGCGCATCATGGGCCTCGCCGAGACCGCGCACGATTTCGCCCGCGAAATCCTGAAGCCGGGCGGCGCCTTCGTCGCCAAGGTGCTGCGGGGCGGCACCGAGCGGACCCTGCTGGATCGGCTCAAGAAGGACTTCGAGAAGGTGCGGCATTTCAAGCCGGAGGCCAGCCGGGCCGATTCGGCGGAAATGTATGTCGTCGGGACGGGCTTCCGCGGCTAAATTCTGCCGCTTCAGTCCCAACCGGAGAAACTCCCATGTCCCTCGGCATGTACGGCGCCTCGATTCCCGTCTACCAGCGCCAGCTCGGCGCCCTCGCCAAGGTCCTCGAGAAGGGATCGGCCTGGGCGGCCGCCAAGAAGGTAGACGAGGCCGTGCTGGGCGCGACCCGGCTGACGCCGGACATGCTGCCCTTCACCCGCCAGGTGCAGATTGCCTGCCGTTTTGCCGAGGAAAGCGTGGCCCGGCTCGCCGGCGCCGAGGTTCCGGCGCCGCATGACAACGCGGAGAAGACGCTTTCGGAGCTGCAGAAGCGGATTGCCTCGGTGCTGTCCTACATCAAGGGCTTCAAGGCCGAGCAGATCGACGGCAGCGAGGGCCGCGAGGTCGTGCTGACCATCGCCGGCACGCCGCTGAAGTTCACCGGTGAGCAGTATCTCCTGCATTTTGCCTTACCGAACTTCTATTTCCATTGCACCACCGCCTACGCAATCCTGCGCCAGTCCGGGGTCGAGATCGGGAAACGCGATTTCCTGGGTGCCGTTTAGAAATACTTGTGCATAACCGCCGCGCGTGAATGCCTCGGGCTTGGCGCTTGGCTTGTGCGCGGCGGTATGTATAAAGGCTCGCCAACCCGGCGGCCCTCTCCGAGGGCCGCCGTTTTTATTTCTCCCGACGGAGGTTGGTATGCAGATTCAGGAAGCGCTCACCTTCGATGACGTCCTCCTGAAACCGGCCGCCTCGGCGGTCCTGCCCGGGCAGACCGACACCCGCACGCGCCTCACCCGCACCATCGAACTCAACATTCCACTGATGTCCGCGGCGATGGACACGGTCACCGAGTCGGGCATGGCGATCGCGATGGCGCAGGCCGGCGGCATCGGCGTCATCCACAAGAACCTCGAACCCGAGGCGCAGGCCAACGAGGTCCGCCGGGTCAAGAAGTTCGAGAGCGGCATGGTGGTGAACCCGGTCACCATCCACCCGGACCAGACGCTGGCAGACGCGCTGTCGCTGATGGAAGTCAACCAGATCTCGGGCATTCCCGTGGTCGAGCGCGGCAGCGGCAAGCTGGCCGGGATCCTCACCAACCGCGACGTCCGCTTCGCCACCGATGCCGGCACGCCGGTCAGCGCCCTGATGACCAAGGAGCGCCTGGTCACCGTGACCGAGGGCGCCACCAAGGAAGAGGCCAAGCGGCTCCTGCACCAGTTCCGGATCGAGAAGCTGCTGGTGGTCGATGGCAACTACCGCTGCATCGGCCTGATCACTGTCAAGGACATCGAGAAGGCCAACAAGTTCCCCGGCGCCAGCAAGGACGAGAAGGGCCGGCTGCGCACCGCCGCGGCCACCGGCGTGGGCGAGGACGGTCTACGTCGCGCCCAGCTGCTGATCGATGCGGACGTCGACGTCATCGTGGTCGACACCGCGCATGGCCATTCGCGCGGCGTGCTCGAGGCCGTGACGCGGGTCAAGAAGCTCAGCAACTACACCCAGGTCATGGCGGGCAACGTCGCGACCCGCGAGGGCGCGCAGGCGCTGATCGACGCCGGCGCGGACGCCGTCAAGATCGGCATCGGCCCGGGCTCGATCTGCACCACCCGCATGGTGGCCGGGGTCGGCGTGCCGCAGCTCACCGCCATCATGGAAGCGGCCGAAGCCTGCCACGCCGCGGGTGTTCCCGCGATCGGCGATGGCGGCATCAAGTATTCCGGCGACCTCGCCAAGGCGATTGCCGCCGGCGCCGACTGCGCCATGATCGGCTCGCTGCTCGCCGGCACCGACGAGGCGCCGGGCGAGGTGATTCTCTACCAGGGCCGATCCTACAAGTCGTACCGCGGCATGGGGTCGATCGGCGCCATGGCACGCGGCTCGGCCGACCGTTACTTCCAGCAGGAGGTGCAGAGCACGCTCAAGCTGGTGCCCGAGGGCATCGAGGGCCGCGTGCCCTACAAGGGCGCGGTGGGCAGCATCCTGCACCAGCTGGTGGGCGGCCTGCGGGCGGCCATGGGCTACACCGGCAACGGCACGATCCGCGAGATGCAGAGCAATTGCCAGTTCCTGCGCATCACCGGCTCGGGCCTGCGCGAGAGCCACGTGCACGATGTCGAGATCATGCGCGAGGCGCCGAACTACCGCGGCGGCATGTAACCGTCCTTGAGCGCCGCCGCGATCCGCTCCGCCGCGATCCGGTGACCGAGCGGTCCGGCGTGCGAGGACCGGAACATCGCGGCATAGCCGTCGCGCTTCACGCCTGCGTCGATCGCCTCGAACAGGTCGAGCGTGCCGAGGCCCGCGGCGCGCGCGCAGTCGAGCACGCCCCGGGAGAGGCGGCGCTGCTCGCCGGCATACTCCGCGTTCTTCCAGACATAGGGATCGTATTCCGCCACCACGAGCGTCGGGACCCTGAGCCCGGCCAGCCGCTTGAGCAGCGGGCAGGCCATTGCCTCGCCGGCACCGCGCGGCAGCACGCGGACATGGTCGATCGACCATTCGTACTGCCAGCCCTTGTGACGCAGGATCGTGTCGAGCAGAACCGACCAGCCGAACAGGCTCTGCCAGAGGTCGAGCGTCGTGGCCGGTGGCGGCGAGGGCGGGACGGGGACGTTGCGCAGGGTCAGCTCGTCCCCCGACGGCTGGAAATAAGGCTTCTCCGCGCCCCACACGCGGCTCATCTCGACGCGCCGCAGGTCGTCGGCGATGAAGACCAGGACCAACGCGGCCGGCTTCACCTCGCGCACCTGCTGCTCGGCGCGTAGGACGGTCTGGTCGAGCCCGTAGCCGCTCACGCCCGCATTGACGGTGCGGCGGCCGGTCAGCGGCTGCAGCAGCGCCGCCCAGGTCTCCCCGTCGCTCACCTCGTCGCCATGGGCGTAGGAATCGCCCACGACCAGCACCGGCGGCTCGGCTAGCCCCGTGCCCGCCGGGGCCGGGGTGAGGCGATGGCCGTGCAGATCGTAGGTGACGCCCTCCGCGGCGTAGCCCGGCCGCAGGACGAACCCCAGCTCGCTGTCGCGCTTCAGCCGCCCGGCGCCGGCCTTCAGGGTGGCCTGGCGCTCGGCGAGGATGATGTTGGACCAGTCGAACAGCGCCGCCGGGCCGCGCCACAGCCGGCAGCCCAGTTCGAGCACCAGCAGCGTCACCAGCACCGAGCCGAGGACCAGCGCGGCCCGGCCGAGCATGTCAGTTGCCCTTGTCGCCAAGGGCGCCGGCGACCAGCCGCGCGATCAGCGCATTGCCGGCGGCGTTCATGTGCCACAGCACGTAGAGATCGCGCGGCCGGGGCATCGCGGCCAGAGCCTCGTAGGTGTCGAGCGTGGCCAGCCCGTTGCGGCGGGCGCAGTCCAGCAGCCCCGCCGTCAGCCGGCGCTGCTCGGCGGCGAATTTCGGATCGTCCCACACGACGGGATCGTAGGCGGCGACCAGCAGCACCGGCGCACCGCTCTCCTTCTGCAGGCCGGCGAGCCGCGCGGTGAGCCGGCAGGAGATCAGCTCGCCCGTACCTTCCTTGTGAACCCGAACATGATCGCCGAACCAGTCGTGCAGTAGGCCGAGCCGCCGCATCAGGAAATCGAAGGCGTAGGAGTAGCCGATCGTGCGCTGCCAGAAGGTCAGCGTCGTCTCGGGCGGCGCGCGCGGCGGCACCGGCACGTTGCGCAGCGTGAGCCCGTCGCCCTCGGGGTCGAAGTAGGGCTTGTCGGCGCTCCACAGGCGCCGCATCTCGGTGCGGCGGATGTCGTCGGCGATGAAGGCCACGACGATGGCGCCCGGCCGGTAGCGCGGCGCCAGCGCCTCGGCGCGCAGCACGATCTGGTCGAAGCCGTAGCCGCTCACGCCGCCGTTGAGCACCCGCCGGCCGGTGATCCGCTGCAGGTCGGCGGGCCAGCTCTCGCCATCGCTGACTTCCTCGCCGAAGGTGAAGGAATCGCCCACCGCGAGGATCGGCGCCTTGTCGCCCGCGGGCGCCGCACCGGTCGTGCGCAGCCCGTCGCCGTCGATCATGACGCCGGGGGCGGCATAGCCGGGGCGCGGCCGGTAGCCCAGCCGCTCGTCGTGCACGGAGCGACCATTGTCGGTCTCGGCCAGCACCTTGCGCGCGTCGAGCACGTAGTTCGGCCAGGCGAACAGCCAGGTCCAGGTCGAGGCGCGCACGCCCAGCTCGATCAGGCCGAGGCCGATCGCGACCGAGACGAGGACCAGGATGGTGCGGCGGAGAAGCTCGGAGCGCGGGCGTTGCGCGTCGGGCGTATTCATCGTAGCGGCATGCTTTGATAAGGAGACAGACGTGACACCGGGCGCGCGGGTGGCCGCCACCATAGAACTCCTCGACGAAATCGTCAGCCATAGCGAGAGGCCGGCCGATCTCGTCGCCAATGCCTATTTCCGCGCCCGCCGCTTCATCGGCGGCGGCGACCGAAGGGCCGTGTCCGACCGCGTGTGGAGCATCCTGCGCCGCTACGGGCAGCTCGCCTGGTGGCTAGAGCGCACGCGCCATCCCGATCGCGGGGCGCGCGCCATCGTCGCCGCCGACCTGATGCTGGTCGAGGGGCTCGACATGGCCGGGCTCGAAGCCATGTTCGACGGCGGCACCTACCGCCCGTCGCGGCTCGACGAGGCCGAGTATCGCGCGCTGCGCCAGATGGAGGGCCATTCGCTGCCCCATCCCGAGCAGCCCGACTGGGTGCGCCTCAACATCCAGGAATGGGTCGCGCCGCACTTCAAGGAGGCCTATGGCGAGGGCTGGGGCCGCGAGGTTGCCGCCCTCGACACGCCGCCGCCGGTCGACCTGCGCGTCAACCGCCTCAAGGCCACGGTCGAGCAGGCGCGCGAGGCGCTGGCCCGCGACGGCATCGAGACCGAGCCGATGCGCTACGCCCCCGACGGCCTGCGCCTGCGCCGCCGGCTCTCGGTGGTGAAGGGCGAGGCTTTCCAGAACGGCCTGGTCGAGATCCAGGACGAGGGCTCGCAGCTGGTGGCCGCCCTGGTCGATGCCCAGCCCGGCATGCAGATCGCCGACTATTGCGCCGGCGCCGGCGGCAAGACGCTGGCGATGGCCGCGCGCATGGACAACAAGGGCCGCGTCGTGGCGATGGACGTCTATGAGTCCCGCCTCGACCGTTCGGCCCAGCGGCTGCGCCGCGCCGGCGCCCACAATGTCGAGCGCCGCGCCATCGATGCCGACAACCGCAAATGGCTGAAGCGCCAGGCCGGCGCCTTCGACCGCGTGCTGGTCGACGCGCCCTGCACCGGCACGGGCACGTGGCGGCGCAATCCCGACGGCCGCTGGACCCTGAGGCCCGAGGATCTCGAGGAGCTGGTCCCGAAGCAGGCCGCCATCCTCGACGCGGCGTCGAAGCTGGTGAAGCCGGGCGGGGGGCTGATCTACGCCACCTGCTCGGTGCTGCCGGCCGAGAACGAGAAGCAGATCGCCGCCTTCCTCGAGCGCAACGGGAATTTCGAGGTGGTGCCGGTGGGAGCCCTCTGGCGCGACGTCATCGCGACCGAGCCGCCGCCCGAGATCGAGAACGGACCGTACCTGCGGCTCTCGCCCCTGAAGCACGGCACCGACGGGTTTTTCGGCGCGGCGCTGGTGCGCAAACCGGACGAGAAGGCAGACAAGGCGGAAGCATGATCCGGATCCGCCGCGCCTCCCGGCACGACGCCGCCGCGATCGGCCGGGTCCATGTCGAGACCTGGCAGGCGGCCTATGCCGGCCTGCTGCCCGACGCGATGCTGGTCGCGATGTCGGACGTGCGCCAGTCGGCCTGGTGGTCGCAGCTCCTGAAAGACCCGGCCGAGGCGCGCGGCGTCTTCGTGGCCGACGACCGCGACATGGGCGTCGTGGGCTTCGGCAGCTGCGGCCCGGTGCGCGATCCGCCGGAAGGGCTCGACGGCCGCGAGCTGAAGGTCGGCGAGGTCTACACGCTCTACGTCGAGCCCGATTTCCAGAACCTGGGACTCGGCCGCAAGCTCTTGGGCGCGCTGTTCCGCCAGCTCCAGGCCGACCGCTGCGACACCGCGGTCCTGTGGATGCTGGCCGAGAACCCGACCCGCTTCTTCTACGAAGGGCTGGGCGGAGAGCGGGTGGGCGAGCGGGTCGACACGATGGGCGGCACCGACGTCGACGAGGTCGCCTACGCCTGGCGCGACCTCCGCGCCCCGCTGATCCGGCGGAGGCTGGCGGCGGAGGGGTGAGTCCGAAAGCGAAAGGTCCCTCGCTTATGCTCGGGATGACAATTCTTGTCGGTTAGCGCCGTGCGCCGATGAAAAAAAACGCTGTCATCCCGAGCGTAAGCGAGGGACCTTTGCGGACAACAGTTGCCGCCCCGGCCCGTCGCGCTTATATCGCCCCATGACCGACCGTTTGCTGATCGTCGATTTCGGTTCCCAGGTTACCCAGCTGATCGCCCGCCGCGTGCGCGAAGCCGGGGTTTACTGTGAAATCCTGCCCTTCCAGTCCGTCGATGACGCCAAGATCAAGGCGTTCGATCCGCGAGGGATCATCCTCTCCGGCGGACCGGCCTCGGTGACCGAGGGCCAGTCGCCCACCGCCCATCCCGCCATCTTCACCGCCGACGTGCCCGTCCTGGGCATCTGCTACGGCGAGCAGACCATGGCCAAGGAGCTGGGCGGCTCGGTCGAGAGCGGCCACCACCGCGAGTTCGGCCGCGCCGAGGTCGAGATCAAGGCCTCGACCCGCCTGTTCGACGGCGTGTGGGAGCCCGGCGACCGCAAGCAGGTCTGGATGAGCCACGGCGACCGCGTGACCAGGCTGCCGGCCGGCTTCTCGGTCGTCGCCACCAGCGAGAACGCGCCCTTCGCAGCCATCGCGGACGAGAGCCGCGGCTACTACGGCGTGCAGTTCCATCCCGAGGTGATGCACACGCCCGACGGCGCCAAGCTCCTGCGCAACTTCGCGCTCAAGATCGCGGGCGCCAAAGGCGACTGGACCATGGCCGCGTTCCGCGAGCGCGCCATCGAGCAGGTCCGCGCCCAGGTCGGCAAGGGCAAGGTCATCTGCGGCCTCAGCGGCGGCGTCGACTCCAGTGTCGTGGCCGTGCTGCTGCACGAGGCGATCGGCGACCAGCTGCAATGCGTGTTCGTCGACCACGGCCTCTTGCGCAAGGACGAGGGCGAGCAGGTGGTCCGCCTGTTCCGCGACCACTACAACATCCCGCTGATTCACGCCGACGCCTCGGAGACCTTCCTGAAGGCGCTGGCCGGCGTCACCGACCCGGAGACGAAACGCAAGACGATCGGCGCGCTGTTCATCGACGTGTTCGAGGCCGAGGCGAAGAAGATCGGCGGCGCCGAGTTCCTGGCCCAGGGCACGCTCTATCCCGACGTGATCGAATCGGTGTCCTTCACCGGCGGACCTTCCGTCACGATCAAGAGCCACCACAATGTCGGCGGCCTTCCGGCGCGCATGAACATGAAGCTGGTCGAGCCGCTGCGCGAGCTGTTCAAGGACGAGGTGAGGGCGCTCGGCCGCGAGCTCGGACTGCCGGCCGACCTGGTGAACCGTCACCCGTTCCCCGGTCCCGGCCTCGCCATCCGCATCCCCGGCGACATCACCAAGGAGAAGCTCGACCTGCTGCGCCAGGTCGACGCCGTCTATCTCGACGAGATCCGCAAGGCCGGCCTCTACGACGAGATCTGGCAGGCCTTCGCCGTGCTGCTGCCGGTCCGCACCGTCGGCGTGATGGGCGACGGCCGCACCTACGACCAGGCCTGCGCCCTCAGGGCCGTGACCTCGACCGACGGCATGACCGCCGACTACTACCCGTTCGACCACGCCTTCCTGGGCAGGGTTGCCAACCGCATCATCAACGAATGCCGCGGCATCAACCGCGTGACCTACGACATCACCAGCAAGCCGCCGGGTACGATCGAGTGGGAGTGAGCGCCCGTGGCGCTCATCCCGAGCCTTCGCGAGGGATCCAGAGGCTCTCCGACATAGATTGTTCTCTCACGCTTCACTTGCTCCCCCCCATTCAAATGGGGAAGTGCCCCGTCATACGGGGCGATGGGGTCATGAGCGTCGCAATGCCATGACCCCTCCGTCGGCTGGCGGCTTGGTTACAAGCCCCCCCCCCCCACCCCCCCACAATAAATTGGGTGGAAAAAAAGGGGAAAACAACACCCCCCCCGCAGCACGTTGGGG
>NZ_CAMFKM010000042.1 GCF_945957355.1 uncultured Reyranella sp.
AGGATGCGCTCGGTCGTCGTCGTCTTGCCGGCGTCGATGTGCGCCATGATACCGATGTTGCGGTAGTCGGCGATGGGAGTAGTGCGAGCCATGAAGAGGGGCTTTCTAGGAAGGGGCCTGGAGGTCGCTTACCAGCGGTAGTGAGCGAACGCCTTGTTGGCGTCGGCCATCTTGTGGGTGTCCTCGCGCTTCTTCACCGCATTGCCGCGGCGATTGAAGGCGTCGAGCAGCTCGGCGGAGAGCTTCTCGGTCATGCTGTGGCCCGACCGGTCACGGGCGGCCTGAATGATCCAGCGGATCGCCAGCGCCTGACGGCGCTCGGGACGAACCTCCACCGGAACCTGATAGGTGGCGCCACCGACGCGGCGCGAGCGGACCTCAACGGCCGGCTTCACGTTCTCCAGCGCCTCGTGGAAGGCGGGGACCGGATCCTGCTTGAGCTTGGCCTCGACCTCGTCGAGCGCACCGTAGACGATGTGCTCGGCGACCGACTTCTTGCCACGTTCCATCAGCGTGTTCATGAACTTGCTGAGGACGATATCGCCGAACTTGGCGTCCGGCAGGACTTCACGCTTTTCGGCTGCGCGACGGCGGGACATGCTTTCCTCCCTCGCTCTACTTCGGACGCTTCGCGCCGTACTTCGAACGGCGCTGCTTGCGGTCCTTGACACCCTGCGTATCGAGGGTGCCGCGAATGATATGATAGCGAACGCCCGGAAGGTCCTTCACGCGACCACCGCGGATCATGACCACCGAATGCTCCTGGAGATTGTGACCCTCGCCCGGGATGTAGCTCACCACTTCATAGGCGTTGGTGAGGCGCACCTTGGCGACCTTGCGCAGCGCCGAGTTCGGCTTCTTCGGCGTCGTCGTGTACACGCGGGTGCAAACGCCACGCTTCTGCGGGCAAGCCTCGAGCGCCGGCACCTTGTTGTGGGCCTTGAGCCCGTGGCGCTGCTTGCGGATCAACTGGTTAATAGTCGGCATTGATTTCCGGTTTCCTTAACGCCGTCTCGGGTCCGCCCAACATCGACGCGTAGGCACAAAGCACATGCGCGGGCATAGCGGCTAACGCACAGCCCCGCGCAAAAACAACTTTGTGGCCTGGTGGCCTGACTTGTAGCGGTCCTCGGCGTCAGGCTGCGTTTTGGCTTCCGCCAACCACCAGCCCCTCGACGAGGTGGCGCGCTTATATGGCCGCTGTTCCTAGGCGTCAAGCACGCTACGGTGCTTTTCGCATTGATATCGTTGGTTATTTCTGAGTCGACCGAAACCGACTCGTTCCTGACTCGCATGCTCCAGTGCGCGCAAGAATCTAACAACCACATCTAGTGCCATTGTGGCCGAAGAGCCACAATTGACGAAGGCCGTCCTTTTTCAAGGACGGCCTTCAGGTTCGTGTCGCTCGAGACCGTGGTCAGTCGGCTGCGGTCTCGACTTCCTCGAGCGTCGGGACCGGCTGGTCCTCGCCGTCCACGCCGGCGGCAAGGATCGCGCGGTCGCGCTGGGCTGCGATGGCCTTGAGACGGTTCACGACTCCGCCGGTACCCGCCGGGATCAGGCGGCCGACGATGACGTTCTCCTTGAGGCCCTGCAGGTTGTCGACACGGCCGCTGACGGCCGCCTCGGTCAGCACGCGGGTGGTCTCCTGGAACGAGGCCGCCGAGATGAACGACTTGGTCTGCAAGGACGCCTTGGTGATGCCCAGCAGCACCGGGTCGGCCTTGGCCGGCTTCAGCTTCTCCGCAAGGATCTTGGCGTTCTCGACCTCGAACTCCGCCTTGTCGACCTGTTCGCCGATCAGGAAGGTCGTGTCGCCAGCGTCGGTGATCTCGACCTTCTGCAGCATCTGACGCGCGATCGTCTCGATGTGCTTGTCGTTGATCTTAACGCCCTGCAGTCGATAGACCTCCTGGATCTCGTTCACCAGGTACTCGGCCAGCTTCTCGATGCCCAGCACGCGCAGGATGTCGTGCGGTACCGGGTTGCCGTCGATCAGCAGGTCGCCGCGCTCCACGAAGTCGCCTTCCTGGACGGCAATGCGCTTGCCCTTCGGGATCAGGTACTCCACCGGCTCCGCCCCCTCGCCTTCCGGCACGATCAGGACGCGGCGCTTGCTCTTGTAGTCCTTGCCGAACTCGATGCGGCCCGAGATGTCGCAGATGATTGCGAAGTCCTTGGGCTTGCGCGCCTCGAACAACTCCGCCACGCGCGGCAGACCGCCCGTGATGTCGCGGTTCTTGCCGCCCTCGCGCGGGATACGCGCCAGGATGTCGCCGGCATTGACGTCCTGGCCGTTCTCGACAGACAGCACCGAGTCGAGCGACAGCAGGTAGCGAGCCTCCTGGCCGTTGGCCAGCATGATCGGGTTGCCGTCGGCATCGTGGATGGCGATGCGCGGACGCAGGTCGCCACCGCGCGGCTGGCCCTTCCAGTCGACCACCACACGGTTCGAGATACCCGTCGAGTCGTCGATCACCTCGCGCATCGACACGCCCTCGACGAGATCGACATAGACCGCCTTACCGGCCTTCTCGGTGATGATCGGCAGGGTATACGGATCCCACTCTGCGAGCTTCTGGCCCTTCGCGACCACCGTATCGCTGTCGACCAGCAGGCGCGCGCCGTAAGGCACGCGATGCTTGGCACGCTCGCGCTGGGCGCCGTCGATCAGGACGATCTCGGTGTTACGGCCCATCACGACCGGCACGCCCGAGCTGTTGATGACGACGTTGCGGTTACGCACCTGGACGGTGCCGTCATGGCTCGCTTCGATGTTCGACTGCTCCGCACCACGCTGCGCGGCGCCGCCGATGTGGAAGGTGCGCATCGTGAGCTGGGTTCCCGGCTCGCCGATCGACTGGGCGGCAATGACGCCCACCGCCTCGCCGATGTTGACCGGCGTACCGCGCGCGAGATCACGGCCGTAGCACTTGCCGCAGACGCCGATCTTGGTGTCGCAGGTCAGCACCGAGCGGATGCGGAGCTCTTCGATGCCGGCCTTGTCGATCAACTCGACCTTGACCTCGTCGATGAGTTCGCCGGCCTTGCTGATCACTTCGCCCGTCAGCGGATCGACGATGTCGTCCAGCGCCGTGCGACCGAGGACCCGCTCGGAAAGCGGCTCGATGACATCACCGCCATCGACAACTGCCCGCATCGTGAGGCCGCGTTCGGTGCCGCAATCCTCCTCGATGATGATGCAGTCCTGCGCCACGTCGACCAGACGGCGTGTCAGATAACCCGAGTTCGCCGTCTTGAGCGCCGTGTCGGCCAGTCCCTTGCGGGCACCGTGGGTGGAGTTGAAGTACTCCAGCACCGAGAGGCCTTCCTTGAAGTTCGACAGGATCGGCGTCTCGATGATCTCGCCCGAGGGCTTGGTCATGAGGCCGCGCATGCCGGCGAGCTGCTTCATCTGCGTGGCGGAGCCGCGCGCGCCGGAATGCGCCATCATCCACACCGCGTTCACCGGTCGGCCCGGCTGCGGCGTCGAGATGCCCTTCATCATTTCCTCGGCCACGCGGTCCGAGCAGCGCGACCAGGCATCGACGACCTTGTTGTACTTCTCACCCGAGGTGATCAGGCCATCCTGGTACTGCTGCTCGTACTCCTTCACTTCCTTGTTGGTCTGGGCGACCAGCTTCTGCTTGGCCGCCGGAATGACCAGGTCGTCCTTGCCGAACGAAATGCCGGCGCGGCAGGCATGATAGAAGCCGAGACCCATCAAGCGATCGGCGAAGATCACCGTCTCCTTCTGACCGCAGTGGCGGTAGACGGAGTCGATGACGTTCTGCAGGTCCTTCTTGGTCAGCAGCCGGTTGATCAGCGAGAATGGGAGGTTCTCGTGCTTGGGCAGGATCTGCGCCAGCAGGACGCGGCCCGGCGTGGTCTCGACGACGCGGCTGGCGAACACACCCTTGTCGTCGTAGGCCTCCAGACGCATCTTGATGCGCGCATGCATCGAGAGGTCACGGCTGTGGAGGGCATGCTCCAGCTCGCCGATCTCGGAGAACAGCGAGCCTTCGCCCCGTTCGCCCTCACGCTCCAGCGTGATGTAGTAGATGCCGAGCACGATGTCCTGCGACGGCACGATGATCGGCTTGCCCGACGCCGGCGACAGGATGTTGTTGGTGGACATCATCAGCACGCGCGCTTCGAGCTGGGCTTCCAGCGACAGCGGCACGTGCACCGCCATCTGGTCACCGTCGAAGTCGGCGTTGAAGGCCGTGCAGACCAGCGGATGCAACTGGATCGCCTTGCCTTCGATGAGCACCGGCTCGAACGCCTGGATGCCCAGGCGATGCAGCGTCGGGGCGCGGTTCAGCAGCACGGGATGCTCGCGGATGACCTCCTCGAGGATGTCCCAGACTTCCGGCCGCTCCTTCTCGACCATGCGCTTGGCGGCCTTGATCGTGTTGGCCATGCCGTAGTTCTGCAGGCGCGAGTAGATGAACGGCTTGAACAGTTCGAGCGCCATCTTCTTGGGCAGGCCGCACTGGTGCAGCTTGAGTTCCGGGCCGACCACGATGACCGAACGGCCCGAGTAGTCGACGCGCTTGCCGAGCAGGTTCTGGCGGAAGCGGCCCTGCTTGCCCTTCAGCATGTCGGCGAGCGACTTCAGCGGACGCTTGTTGGCGCCGGTGATGACGCGGCCGCGGCGGCCGTTGTCGAACAGGGCGTCGACCGACTCCTGCAGCATGCGCTTCTCGTTGCGCACGATGATGTCGGGCGCGCGCAGCTCCATCAGCCGCTTCAGGCGGTTGTTGCGGTTGATGACGCGGCGGTACAGGTCGTTGAGGTCCGACGTCGCGAAGCGGCCGCCGTCGAGCGGCACCAACGGACGCAGCTCGGGCGGAATCACCGGCACCAGCTCGAGGATCATCCATTCCGGACGTGCGCCGGACTCGATGAAGTTCTCGCAGAGCTTGAGCCGCTTCACCAGCTTCTTGCGCTTGGCCTCCGACGTCGTCTCGCGCAGTTCCTCGCGCAGGCGCGGACGCTCCTCGTTGAGGTCGATCGCCTGCAGCATGCCGCGGATCGCCTCGGCGCCGATCTCGGCCTCGAAGGAGCCTTCGCCATACTCGTCAAGCGCGTTGAGGTACTGCTCCTCGTTCAGCAGTTCGCGGTACTTGAGCGGCGTCAGGCCCGGATTGCTGACGACGTAGTTCTCGAAATACAGGATGCGCTCGAGGTCGCGCAGCGTCATGTCGAGCAGCAGTCCGATACGGCTCGGCAGCGACTTCAGGAACCAGATGTGGGCAACCGGCGAGGCCAGCTCGATGTGGCCCATGCGCTCGCGGCGCACCTTGGTGAGGGTCACCTCGACGCCGCACTTCTCGCAGGTGATGCCGCGGAACTTCATGCGCTTGTACTTGCCGCACAGGCACTCGTAGTCCTTGATCGGCCCGAAGATGCGGGCGCAGAACAGCCCGTCACGCTCCGGCTTGAACGTGCGGTAATTGATAGTTTCCGGCTTCTTGATCTCGCCGTGGCTCCACGTGCGGATGCGCTCGGGGCTGGCGATCGAGATGCGGATCTCGTCGAAGGTGGGGGTGCCCTGCGGCTGGCCCAGTACGTTGATAAGGTCGGTCATCTTTGTCCTACTGTTCTGTGGACGTAATTCGCGAAATCGGGAGGTCGATCACCCTCAGGTGATCGACTGGTTCAGTTCGACGTTGAGGCCGAGGGAGCGCAGCTCCTTGACCAGCACGTTGAAGGATTCGGGAATACCCGCCTCGAACGTGTCGTCGCCGCGCACGATGGCCTCGTAGACCTTGGTGCGGCCGGCCACGTCGTCCGACTTGACGGTCAGGATCTCCTGCAGCGTGTAGGCGGCGCCGTAGGCTTCCAGCGCCCACACCTCCATCTCGCCGAAGCGCTGTCCGCCGAACTGTGCCTTGCCGCCCAGCGGCTGCTGGGTGACCAGGCTGTACGGTCCGATCGAGCGCGCGTGGATCTTGTCGTCCACGAGATGGTGCAGCTTCAGCATGTAGATGTAGCCGACCGTCACCTTGCGATCGAACGGCTCGCCGGTGCGGCCGTCGATCAGGGTGACCTGGCCCGACCTGTCGAGGCCGGCCATCTCCAGCATCTCGACGATGTCTGGTTCGTGCGCGCCGTCGAACACCGGCGACGCGAAGGGCACGCCCTTGCTGAGGTTGCGGGCGAGCTCGATCGTCTGCTCGTCGCTGAGATCGGCGATGTCGGCCTTGAACGCCTTCTCGCCGTAGACCTCGCGCAGCTGCTTCTTGATCTGCGCCGCCGAAACCTCGCGGGCATCCTCGAGCATCTTGCCGATCTTCTTGCCAAGACCCGACGCGGCCCAGCCGAGATGGGTCTCGAGGATCTGACCGACGTTCATGCGCGACGGCACACCGAGCGGATTCAGCACGATGTCGACCGGGCCGCCCTCCTCGAGGTACGGCATGTCCTCCAGCGGCATGATGCGCGAGATGACGCCCTTGTTGCCGTGACGGCCGGCCATCTTGTCGCCCGGCTGCAGCTTGCGCTTGGTCGCGACGAAGACCTTGACCATCTTCATCACGCCCGGCGGCAGCTCGTCACCGCGCTGCAGCTTGTCGACCTTGCTGTCGAAGCGGTCCTGCAGCCGCTTCATCGATTCGTCGAACTGCTTGTTCAGCGCCTCGATCTCGGCCTGCTTCTTGTCCGCCTTGACGGCGATCTGGCGCCACTGGCCCGGCGTGTATTCGCCCAGCACGGTGTCGACGATCTTGGTGCCCGGCTTCAGCCCCTTGAGGCCGCCGGCCACGACCTGGTTCAGGAGCATCTCCTGGAGCTGGCTGTAGAAGCTGCGCTCGAGGATCGCCTTTTCGTCGTCACGGTCCTTGGCGAGACGCTCGATCTCGTCGCGCTCGATCGCCAGCGCGCGCTCGTCCTTGTCGACGCCGCGGCGGTTGAACACGCGGACCTCGACGACAGTGCCCTCGACGCCCGGCGGGACCTTGAGCGAGGTGTCGCGCACGTCGGCCGCCTTCTCGCCGAAGATGGCGCGCAGCAGCTTCTCTTCCGGCGTCATCGGGCTCTCGCCCTTCGGCGTTACCTTGCCGACCAGGATGTCGCCCGCCTTCACCTCGGCGCCGATGTAGACGATACCCGCCTCGTCGAGGTTTTTGAGGGCTTCCTCGCCGACGTTCGGGATGTCGCGGCTGATTTCCTCCTGGCCGAGCTTGGTGTCGCGAGCCATGACCTCGAACTCCTCGATGTGGATCGAGGTGAAGACGTCATCGCGCACGATGCGCTCGGAGAGAAGGATCGAGTCCTCGAAGTTGTAGCCGTTCCAGGGCATGAACGCGACGAGCACGTTGCGGCCAAGCGCCAGCTCGCCGTTCTGCGTCGACGGGCCGTCAGCGACGATGTCACCCTTCTTGACGTGGTCGCCGACCCGAACGAGCGGCTTCTGGGTGATGCAGGTGCTCTGGTTCGAGCGCTGGAACTTCAGCAGGTTGTAGATGTCGACCGCCGGACGATTCGGACCGACATCCTCCGTGGCGCGCACGACGATACGCATCGCGTCGACCTGGTCGACGATGCCGGTGCGGCGGGCCGAGATGGCGACGCCGGAGTCGCGGGCGACCACCTCTTCCATGCCGGTGCCGACCAGCGGCGCTTCGGCCTGGATGAGCGGCACCGCCTGGCGCTGCATGTTCGAGCCCATCAGCGCGCGATTGGCGTCGTCGTTCTCAAGGAACGGGATGAGCGCCGCGGCGACCGACACGATCTGCTTGGGCGAGACGTCGACGAAGTCGATCGTATCGGGCCGGCCGAGGATGTATTCGCCGCCCTTGCGGCACTGCACCAGTTCGGACACGAACTTGCCCTTGGCGTCGATCTCGGCGTTGGCCTGGGCGACCGTATAGCGCCCCTCCTCCATCGCGGAGAGATAAACCACCTCGTCGGTCACGCGACCGCCCGAGACCTTGCGGTACGGGCTCTCGATGAAGCCGTACTGGTTCACGCGCGCATAGGTCGCCAGCGAGTTGATGAGGCCGATGTTCGGGCCTTCCGGCGTCTCGATCGGGCAGATGCGGCCGTAATGCGTCGGATGCACGTCGCGCACTTCGAAGCCGGCGCGCTCGCGGGTCAGACCGCCCGGTCCAAGCGCCGAGAGGCGACGCTTATGTGTCACTTCCGACAGCGGGTTGGTCTGGTCCATGAACTGCGAGAGCTGAGAGGAGCCGAAGAACTCGCGCACCGCCGCCGCCGCCGGCTTGGCGTTGATCAGGTCGTGCGGCATCACGGTGTCGATGTCGATCGAGCTCATGCGCTCGCGGATCGCCCGCTCCATGCGCAGCAGGCCGACGCGGTATTGGTTCTCCATCAGCTCGCCGACCGAGCGGACGCGGCGATTGCCGAGATGGTCGATGTCGTCGATCTCGCCGCGGCCGTCCTTGAGACCGTGCAGGACGCGCACCACCGCCAGGATGTCCTCGCGGCGCAGCGTGCGCTGGGTGTCGGGCACGCCCTCGAAGTCGAGGCGCATGTTCATCTTCACGCGGCCGACCGGCGACAGGTCGTAGCGGTCGATGTCGAACAGCAGCCCCTGGAACAGGGTCTCGGCCTGTTCGAGCGTCGGCGGCTCGCCCGGACGCATGACGCGGTAGATGTCGAGCAGCGCTTCTTCGCGGTTCGAGTTCTTGTCTGCAGCCAGCGTGTTGCGGATGTACGGGCCGACGTTGACGTGGTCGATGGCGAGCGTCGGCAGCAGATCGATGTCGTTCTCGTTGAACAGCTCGAGCACGGCTTCGGTGATTTCCTGGCCGGCCTCGACGTAGATCTCGCCCGTCTTCTCGTTGATGACGTCGAGCGCGGCGTAGCGGCCGATCAGCTCCTCTGGCGAGACGCGAATTTCCTTGAGGCCCGCCTCCTTGAGCTTGTTGAGCAGGCGCGGCGTCATCTTGGTGCCGGCATCGGCGACCGACTTGCCGGTCTTGCCGTTCACCAGGTCGTGCGTCAGCTTCACGCCGCGCATCGAATCGGCCTCGAACGGCGTGTTCCAGCCATCCTTGTCGCGCGTGTAGACGACCTGCCCGTAGAACGCCGAGAGGATCTCCTCCGGCGACATGCCCTGGGCCTCGGACGGGTCGAGCGTCTGGCCCTTGGCGGTGGCGGCCAGGCGCTTCTTCCACGTGGCGTCGTTGTCGAGCGCAAGCAGCAGCGTCGTCACCGGGATCTTACGGCGACGGTCGATGCGGACATGGATCAGGTCCTTGGCGTCGAACTCGAAGTCGAGCCACGAGCCGCGGTACGGGATGATGCGGGCGGCGAACAGGTACTTGCCCGAGCTGTGGGTCTTGCCCTTGTCATGGTCGAAGAAGACGCCCGGGGAACGGTGCATCTGGGAGACGATCACGCGTTCGGTGCCGTTCACGATGAAGGTGCCGTTGTCGGTCATGAGCGGCATGTCGCCCATGTAGACGTCCTGCTCCTTGATATCGCGGATCGAGCGCGAGCCGGCTTCCTCGTCGATGTCCCACACGACGAGCTGCAAGGTGACCTTCAGCGGAGCGGCGAAGGTGATGCCGCGTTGCTGGCACTCCTCGACGTCGTACTTGGGCTCCTCGAACTCGTACTTCACGAACTCGAGGCTGGCACGCTCGGCGAAGTCCTTGATCGGGAAAACGCCGCGGAAGACTTCCTGGAGTCCGGACTGCGTGCGCTTGGCCGCCGGCGTGACGCGCTGGAGGAAGCTCTCGTAGGAGCTCTTCTGGACCTCGATGAGGTTCGGCATCGGCGCCACCGATTCGATGTGGCCGAAGAAACGACGAATCCGTTTGCGCGTATTGAAGGCCGTGGCCATCCTGCGTCCTCGAAGGTTCAAGGGCGGTGATAAACACCCGCTGCTTTCTCGGAGCTCCCGGCCCGCCAGCCGTTCGCCCCATCCGTCGCAGAGGGCCACTTGTCGGAACGGACCTCAAAGGAAAGTCCGTTCGGAGAAGAGGCCCGAACGGGCCGGCTTCCCGAAGGAGGCCGGCCCGGCCGGTTAAACGTCTTACTTGAGCTCGACCTTGGCGCCTTCGGCCTCGAGCTTCGCCTTGAGCTTCTCGGCGTCGGCCTTCGGCACGCCTTCCTTGATCGGCTTCGGCGCCGCTTCGACCAGGTCCTTGGCTTCCTTGAGGCCGAGACCGGTGATCTCGCGGACAGCCTTGATGACGTTGATCTTCTTGTCGCCGGCGGCGGCGAGAACGACGGTGAACTCGTCCTTCACCTCGGCCGGAGCGGCGGCAGCGCCACCGCCAGCGGCGGCAACGGCGACCGGAGCGGCGGCGCTGACGCCCCACTTCTCTTCCAGCAGCTTGCTGAGCTGAGCGGCCTCAAGGACCGACAGGGCCGACAGTTCTTCGACCAGCTTCTCGAGATTAGCCATTTTAGTCTCCTATAACCCGAACTTCGATTTCGTGACGTCGATGATGATGACTTACGCCGCCTTCGCGCCGTCTTCCGTGGCTCCGTACGCGCCGAACACACGAGCGAGCTGACCGGCGGGCGCCACGAGCACACCAGCGACCTTGGTCGCGGGAGCCTGCAGAAGACCGATGATCTTGCCGCGCAGAGCATCGAGGGACGGCAGGGTGGCGAGAGCCTGGACGCCAGCGACGTCCAGAGTTTCTCCACCCAAGGAACCGCCGACGATGGTCAGCTTTTCGTTGTCCTTGGCATAGGCCGCGACGACTTTCGCCGCTGCGACCGGATCCGCGGAATAAGCGATGGCAGTCGGTCCCGTGAACATGGGGCCGAGCGCCGTGAAGGCCGTGCCCTCGAGGGCACGGAGCGTGAGCCGATTCTTTGTGACCTTGTAGCTAGCGCCGGCTGCCCTGATCTTGCGACGCAGGTCCGTCACTTCCTGGACGGTCAGACCTGACTGGCGAGTGATCACCATCAGGTTGGCGTCCTTGAAGATCTGGTTCAGCTCGACGATCGCTTCGGCCTTTTCCGAACGATTCACGGCTTTCTCCAACAAAGGTCCGCTCCGGAGGATCCGGATCGGACCGGCTGCGTTACAGACTGCGCAGCCTCCGTTAGCGGGTTAGCGCGAACGGAGACGTTGCGGTCCGGTTCGCCTGCCCCGGAAGTTCGGGCACGTGCGCGCACCGTGGAGGTGCAGCGTCGATTCCCTTGCCCCCGTCTGCACTGGCGGGTTTCCCCTTTACACCCCGCCCCGAGAGGCGACGTACCGGTGGTCTCGGACAGGTGGAACTCGAGACCTTGTGGTCTCTTCGTTCCCTCCGCCGCGGGCCGAAGCCTGCGGCGGAATCTCTGAAACTCTGGCGGCCGCTACTCAGGTAATCGCGGTCGCCGGGTCGAGCTTAATGCCCGGACCCATCGTCGAACTCAGCGACACCTTCTTGATGAAGGTGCCCTTGGCACCGGACGGCTTGGCCCGGTTGATGGCCGCGACCAACGCCTTGACGTTGGCGGCGATCGCCTCCTCGCTGAACGACGCCTTGCCGACGCCAGCATGAATGATGCCAGCCTTCTCGGCGCGGAACTCGATCGAGCCGGCCTTGGCGGCCTTCACCGCGGCGGCGACGTCCTGCGTCACCGTGCCGAGCTTCGGGTTCGGCATCAGGCCGCGCGGGCCCAGCACCTTACCGAGACGGCCGACGATGCCCATCATGTCCGGCGTGGCGATGCAGCGCTCGAACGCCATCTCGCCAGCATTGATCTTCTCGGCCAGGTCCTCGGCGCCGACCAGATCGGCACCGGCCGCCTTCGCCTCGTCGGCCTTCGCGCCACGGGCGAAAACCGCCACGCGAACCGACTTGCCGGTGCCGTTCGGCAGCTCGATCATGCCGCGCACCGCCTGATCGGCGTGACGCGGATCGATGCCGAGGTTCATTGCGACCTCGATGGTCTCGTCGAACTTCGCCTTGGCGTTGGCCTTGACGATCTTCACCGCCTCATCGAGCGGGTACATCTTCTCGCGGTCGACCGTGGCGGACGCCGTCTTGTAACGCTTGCCCTGGGCCATGGTCCTACTCCACCACCTGGAGGCCCATCGAGCGGGCCGAACCCACCACCTGGGCCATCGCCGACTCGACGCTGTCGCAGTTGAGATCCGGCATCTTCTGCTCGGCGATCTCGCGAACCTGCTTCGTCGTCACCTTGCCGACGATCTGCGTGCCGACCGTCTTGGCGCCCGACTCGATGCCGGCCGCCTTCTTCAGGAAGTAGGTCACCGGCGGCGTCTTTGTGACGAAGCTGAAGCTGCGGTCCTGGAACACGGTGATGACTACCGGGATCGGCATGCCCGGTTCCATCTTCTGCGTCTTCGCGTTGAACTGCTTGCAGAATTCCATGATGTTGACGCCCTGCTGACCGAGCGCAGGCCCGATCGGCGGAGACGGATTGGCCTTGCCAGCCGGCACTTGCAGCTTGACGTAGGCTTGGATCTTCTTAGCCATGCATACCCCTAGTTCGTGGGTGGCGCGGTCCGGCCATGGCAGGCCTCCCGCACCAAATTAAGGTCAAGTCCTTGATCCTGAAGGATTTTCGGCCTCGACCCTCTTCATGAGAAAAGGCTGGCGAACAGCCAGCCCCTCAAGGGCGCGGGGTCTACCAAATATGACCGCCCGCCACAACCCTGATTTTGTCCCCCGATATGGGGAGGAATCAGATCTTTTCCACCTGAGCGTAATCGAGCTCGACGGGGGTGGAACGACCGAAGATCGAAACGGCGACCTTCAGGCGAGCCCGCTCCTCGTCCACATCCTCCACGGTGCCGTTGAACGAGGCAAACGGGCCGTCGGCCACCTTGACCTGCTCGCCGATCTCGAAGCTGACGGCGGGCTTGGGACGCTCCACGCCCTCCTGGACCTGCTTCAGGATGCGGTTGGCCTCGGCGTCGGAGATCGGCACCGGCTTGCCGCGGCCGCCGCCGCCCAGGAATCCCGTGACCTTGGCCGTGTTCTTGACTAGGTGCCAGGAGTCGTCCGTGAGGTCCATCTTCACGAGCACGTAGCCCGGGAAGAACTTGCGCTCGGTGTTCACCTTGCTGCCGCGGCGGACCTCGACGACCTCCTCGGTCGGCACGATAACCTCGGTGATTTCGTCGTCCAGGCCCTTCTTTCCGGCCTGTTCGCGGATCGACTGGGCGACCTTGTTCTCGAAGCCCGAATAGGCGTGAACGACGTACCAGCGATGAGCCATGTCAGGAAACCCCGAGGAGAAGCTTCACGACGAAGCCAATGACCTTGTCGGCCACGAGGAAGAACAGCGACGAGATGACGACGAAGATGAACACCATGCTGGTGGTGATCATCGTCTCGCGTCGCGTCGGCCAGGTGACCCGGGCCACTTCGGCCCTGACTTCCCGGGCGAATTCGATCGGATTCTTTGTCGCCATGATCGCCGTTCTTCAAATAATGGCAGGAGCGGAGGGGCTCGAACCCCCGACCCTCGGTTTTGGAGACCGATGCTCTACCAACTGAGCTACACTCCTGCAGTCAAACCACCGCCGCTTGGTGACGGCGGTGATCCTCTATAGCACTACTTTACGACTTTGGTGACGACGCCGGCGCCGACGGTGCGGCCGCCTTCACGGA
>NZ_CAMFKM010000043.1 GCF_945957355.1 uncultured Reyranella sp.
CCGTTCATGGTGCGTTCGGAGTTTCCCGACGTCGATGCACAGGCCTGGCTCTATGGCCGCGTACTCGACCTCGCGGACGGACGGTCCGTGACTTTCCGCACGCTCGATGTGGGGGGTGACAAGGTCCTCCCCTATATCGATTCCTTTGGCGACGAGAATCCCGCGATGGGATGGCGCGCCATCCGCATCGGTCTCGATCGTCCGGCGATGCTGCGCCGCCAGCTGCGCGCGTTGATCCTGGCGGCCAATGGCCGTCCCCTGTCGATCATGTTCCCGATGATCGCCGAGGTCACCGAATTGATACGGGCCCGTCATCTGCTTGACCTCGAGATGGATCGCGCGAAGCGTCGTGGCCAGACGCTGCCGGAGCGCTTGCGTGTTGGCGTTATGTTCGAAGTGCCGGCGCTCGCGTGGCAGCTCGACAGTCTGTTGCCGCATGTCGACTTCATCTCCGTGGGCACGAACGATCTCCTGCAGTTCCTCTACGCTGCCGATCGCGGCAACAGCCGACTGGCCGGGCGCTACGACAGTTTGTCCCCAGCCCTGCTCAGGCTGCTACATTTTGTAGTGAACAAGGTGCGGCCCGCCGGGGTGGACATCGCGGTGTGTGGCGAGATGGCGGGACGTCCCGTCGAGGCCCTGGCGTTGCTTGCAATCGGCGTACGTTCGCTGTCGATGTCGCCGGGTGCGATCGGTCCCGTGAAGGCGATGATCCGTTCGCTCGATCTCAACGATGCAGCAGGTTTCATGAACGCTGCGCTTACTCAACCCGATCGTCCGTTGCGTGAGACGTTGCGTCTCTTCGCCGCCGATCACGCGATCGAAATTTAACGACGAAAAGTCGAATCGCTTTTGCCCTGTCATGGGGCCTCTGCTAAGAGTCGCGACGAGGGGACAAGCAGGGAATATCAATGCCGGATCAGGTTGACTGGCGGGCGATTGAGCGTGAGGCCGGACCGGGCCAAGCGGTCGGTCGACTCCTACGCGATCAACGCGAGTCACGCGGTCTGGACCTGACTCAAGTCGAGAAGAGCATCCGCATCCGGCGCGCCCACCTCGAGGCGATCGAGGACGGTCGCTACGACGAGCTTCCCGGCGCGGCCTACATTCCTGCCTTCCTGCGGGCCTACGCGAGCCATGTCGGTCTCGATCCCGAGAAGGTCATGACCGCCTATCATCTCTCGGGCGCGGTTCCCATCAAGCGTCCGGTCGCATTGCCTGCCAATTTCCCGGTCGCCGACCGGCGGGCGCCGATCGGCCTCGCCGTCCTCACCGTCCTTCTCGTCGTCGGCGCCGGCTATGGCGTGTGGCACTACATGCCGCGCGATCAGGCCGTCGTGGCGCAGAAGGTTCCGCCCGTGCCGGATCGCCTCCTGTCCGAGCGCCCCAGCCCGCCGGCTCCGGCTCCCAATCCGTTCGTCCCCCAGATGCCGGCCTCGCCGGCTCCGGAAACGCGCACCATCACCGGCTCGCTGCCGGCGCAGGTGTGGCCCGCGCAGCGTCTCGAGGGCGGTGCTCCTGCCGCACCTCTGGCGCCGCCGCCGGTCGTCGTCGCCGTTCCTGCGCCGCCGCCGCCGGTCGTGATGAATGTTCCGTCGATCGGCCAGGCGCAGGCCGCCCAGCCGCCGGCACCGGTCGAAGCGCCGCGCCTCGAGCCGGCGAAGCCGGTCGAGGAAGCGAATGCGCGGCAGCCCGAGGCAATGCCGCCGCCGATACCGGTCCGGGTCAATACGCCGATCAGCGTGAAGACCAACAGCTGGGTCGAACTGCGGGCTCCGAACGGCGACGTGCTGACGCAGACCTATGTGCGCGCCGGCGAAAGCTACGTCGTGCCCGCGGGGATCGCCTACCGCATCACAGAGGCCCGGTAGAACCACCGTCGCGCCTTTGTAATGTCCGCCGGCTGGCGGAGGCGGGGCCTCGCCGCTACATTGTCTCCATGAGCATCAGACCGTACCGCGACATCCAGCGCCGCAAGTCGCGGCGCGTGATGGTCGGGTCCGTGCCGGTGGGCGGCGATTCGCCGATCACCGTCCAGACCATGACCAACACGCTGACCGCGGACGCCGACGCGACCATCGCCCAGATCCGCCGCTGCGAAGAGGCGGGTGTGGATATCATCCGCGTGTCCTGCCCCGACGAGGACTCGACCGCGGCCCTGCCGAAGATCGTGCGGGCGGCCAAGGTCCCGATCGTGGCCGATATCCACTTTCACTACAGGCGCGCCATCGAGGCCGCGGAGGCGGGCGCCGCCTGCCTGCGCATCAACCCGGGCAACATCGGCAGCGCCGAGCGCGTGCGCGAGGTGGTGAAGGCCGCCAAGGATCACGGCCTTTCCATGCGCATCGGCGTCAACGCCGGCTCGCTGGAGAAGGACCTGCTGGAAAAATACGGCGAGCCCTGCCCCGAGGCGATGGTGGAGAGTGCGCTCGACCATGCCCGCATCCTGCAGGATCACGATTTCCACGAGTTCAAGATCAGCGTGAAGGCGTCCGACGTCTTCCTGGCTGTCGCGGCCTACCAGCAGCTGGCCGAGGCCTGCGACTACCCGCTGCATGTCGGCGTCACCGAGGCGGGCGGCACGCGCACCGGCACGGTGAAGTCGTCGATTGGCATGGGCTCGCTCCTGTGGGCCGGGATCGGCGACACGATCCGCGTCTCGCTCTCGGCTGAACCCGAGGAAGAGGTCCGGGTCGGCTTCGAGATGCTGAAGGCGCTGAACCTGCGGCATCGCGGCGTCAACATCATCTCCTGCCCGTCCTGCGCCCGTCAGCAGTACGACGTCATCCGCACGGTCGAGGCGCTGGAGAAGCGAGTCGCTCACATCACCACGCCGATGACGGTGTCGGTGATCGGCTGCGTGGTCAACGGGCCGGGCGAGGCGCGCGAAACCGACATCGGCTTCACCGGCGGCGGCTCGAACACCCATCAGGTCTATATCGCCGGCGTCCCGCATCACCGGCTGAAGGACGCCAACGTCGTCGACCACCTGGTGGGTCTGATCGAGAAGAAGGCGGCCGAGATCGAGGCTGCGAAGGCGGAAGAGGGCAAGGCGAAAGAAGCCGAGCGACATCGCGTCGCCGCCGAGTAGCGACTGCCGGTTCTTCCTTTCCCGACGATTTTTCGAGGCGATTTCCCGTGAGCAAGATGCAACCCGTGCGTGGCACGCACGACCTCCTCCCCGACGACTACCGGCGCTTCGCGCATGTCGTCGACACGGCTCGCGATGTGGCGCGCCTCTACGGCTACCGCGAGATGGCGACGCCGATCTTCGAGTTCACCGAGTTGTTCGCCCGCGGCATCGGCGAGACGACCGACGTCGTGTCGAAGGAGATGTACACCTTCGCCGATCGCGGCAACGAATCGCTCACCCTTCGGCCGGAATACACGGCCGGCATCTGCCGCGCCTTCGTGTCCAACGGCGAGCTGGCGCAGCAGCTGCCGCTGAAGGTCTTCGCGGCGGGCCCGATGTTCCGCTACGAGCGGCCGCAGAAGGGCCGCCAGCGCCAGTTCCACCAGATCGATCTCGAGGTGCTGGGCGCGCCCGAACCCGGCGCCGACATCGAGGTGATCTCGGTTGCGGCCGACATTCTCGATCGCCTCACGATCCTCGACCGCTGCGTGCTCAAGATCAATTCGCTCGGCGATCCCGAGAGCCGCGCCGGCTACCGCAAGGTGCTGACCGACTACTATTCCGCCCACGTGGACAGGCTCTCAGAGGATTCGCGCAATCGCCTGGCGCGCAATCCGCTGCGCATCCTCGACAGCAAGGACGAGGGCGACAAGGCGATCAACGCGAACGCGCCGAGCTTCAGCGATCATCTGAACCAGGCGAGTCGCGACTTCTTCAAGTCGGTGCAGGATGGGCTCTCGGCCGCCGGCATCGCATTCGAGGTCGACCCGGCGCTGGTGCGCGGCCTCGACTACTACACCCACACCGCCTTCGAGTTCGTGACCACCCATCTCGGCGCCCAGGGCACGGTGCTGGGCGGCGGCCGCTATGACGGGCTGATCGCCGAGCTGGGCGGCCCGCCCACCGCCGGCATCGGATGGGCGGGCGGCATCGAGCGGCTGATGATGCTGGCCGACGAACCGAAGCCCCTGCCGCGCCCCGTCGTCATCGCGCCGCTGGGCGCGGCGGCCGAGGCCAGGGCGCTCGGCATTGCACGCGCGTTGCGCAGGCAGGGCATCGCCGTCGAGCAGGATTATCGCGGCAACATGAAGAGGCGCATGCAGCGGGCCAACAAGCTCAATGCCCGCGCCGCGCTGATCATCGGCGACGACGAGCTGGCCAAGGGCGTCGCCCAGCTCAAGGACCTCGACAGCGGTACCCAGCGCGAAGTGCCGTTCGAGACTCTCGCGGAAGCGCTGAAGGTCTGAGATGTCGCTGTTGCTGAAACTCAACCAGATCGTGACGCGCCATGCCGAGCTGCAGGCGGCGCTCTCGGCCGGCACGCTCGACTCGCAGAAGTTCGTCGCCGCCTCGAAGGAATATGCCGACCTCGGCCCGCTGGTCGAGGCGGTGAACGAGTGGCACAAGGCCGAACGCGAATTGAAGGATGCGGAGGCGATGGCCGCCGATCCCGACATGAAGGCGATGGCCGAGGAAGAGGCGGAGGAGCTGCGCAAGCGCCTGCCGGAGCTGGAGCGCACCGTCAAGCGCATGCTCCTGCCCAAGGATGCGGCCGACGAGAAGAACGCCATCCTCGAAATCCGCGCCGGCACCGGCGGCGACGAGGCGGCACTGTTCGCGGCCGACCTGTTCCGCATGTACCAGCGCTACGCGGCCGAAAAGGGCTGGAAGTTCGAGGTCATGGAACTGTCCGACACCGGCATCGGCGGCTACCGCGAGGCGATCGCCACGGTGACGGGGCGCAACGTCTTCGCGCGCCTCAAGTTCGAATCCGGCGTCCATCGCGTGCAGCGCGTGCCGGCGACGGAGGCTCAGGGTCGCATCCATACCTCGGCCGCGACGGTGGCGGTCCTGCCGGAGGCTGAGGAGGTCGACATCAAGATCGACGAGAAGGACCTGCGCATCGACGTGTTCCGTGCCTCGGGGCCGGGTGGGCAGTCGGTCAACACGACCGATTCGGCGGTTCGCATCACGCACATTCCGACCGGCGTCGTCGTCAGCCAGCAGGACGAGAAGAGCCAGCACAAGAACCGCGCCAAGGCGATGAAGATCCTGCGCGCCCGTCTCTACGACGCCGAGCGCCAGCGGCTCGATGCGCAGCGCGCGGCCGATCGCAAGGGCCAGGTCGGCAGCGGCGACCGCAGCGAGCGCATCCGCACCTACAACTTTCCCCAGAGCCGGGTGACCGACCACCGGATCAATCTCACCCTCTACAACCTCGCGGAGGTCATGGACGGGCGCGGGCTCGACGCGATCGTCGATGCCCTCACGGCGGATGACGAGGCGTCGCGCCTGGCGGAGCTCGCGGCCTAGAGGTGTCGGACGGCGCCTCCTATGATGCCCTGTTGCGCGACACGGCCGTCGCCCTGACGGCGGCGGGAATCGACAATGTCCGCTTCGAGGCCCGGCTGCTGCTGAGCCACGCCACCGGCCTGACGATCGAGCAGCTGATCTCGCGCGGTCCCGACCCGGCGCCGGCCCCGGCGGCGGCCAGGTTGCGCGAACTCACGGCCCGGCGGGTGCGGCGCGAGCCCATGGCGTACATCCTGGGCGAGCGCGAGTTCTGGGGGCTGCCGTTCAAGGTCTCACCGGCGGTTCTGATCCCGCGCCCCGACAGCGAGACGGTGATCGAGACGGTGCTGGACCTGATACCGGACCGCACCCGGAAGCTTCGGATTCTCGACCTCGGACTTGGATCGGGCTGCCTGCTGCTCACGTTGCTGCGGGAGTATCCGCAGGCGACCGGTGTCGGGATCGATGCCTCGGTGGCGGCGCTTGCCGTCGCGCAGGCCAATGCCGAGGCGCTCGGCGTGGCGTCGCGTGCCCGCCTCTCGGCGGGAGACTGGCGGCAGGCCGGCTGGGTGGGCCGGCTGGTCGACCAACCGGAGGCACCGTTCGACCTGCTGGTCTCCAATCCGCCCTACATCGAGAGCGCCGCGGTGGAAGGGTTGATGCCTGAAGTGGCTACGCACGAGCCGCGGCTTGCCCTCGACGGCGGCGCCGACGGGCTTGCGGCGTATCGCATCATCGCCGAGGCTTCGCCAAGGCTGGTCGTCCCGGGCGGCTGGGCCATCGTCGAAGGGGGAGAGGGGCAAGCTCCTGAAATCGCGTCGCTTTTCGCCGCCGCAGGCTTCTCGCCCCGGCCCGCACGCAAGGATCTCGGCGGGATCGAGCGGGTTGTGCCGGCCCGGCATTAATAGGTTGGCAACCGGAAGGAATGGGACTAGGTTCCTTTCGCCCCTTGGGGGGAAACTGGTCCGACCGGTCTATGGCGGCGGACACCAAACCCCTGAATTCAGCCGTGACGGCGCCCGGGCAGGGCAGGGGGGAACTAACAACAACATCCGTCCGGCGTGTAACTGGCCCTAGGTTAATGAGACCAAACAATCGTCAGCGGTCGCGCGGCGGTCGCAGTGGTGGCGGCGGTGGTAACAGTACTCACCATCACAAGCCTCAGCATCACGGCTCCAATCGCACCCCCAATCGAAACCAGATTTTCGATAGCAGCGGCCCCGACGTCCGGGTCCGCGGCAATGCCCATCAGGTTTTCGACAAGTACCAGTCGCTGGCCCGCGAGGCGGCCTCCTCCGGCGATCGCATCCTGGCCGAAGCCTATTACCAGTACGCCGACCACTATTACCGCGTGATCCAGTCGATGGGCGGCTTCGTGCCGCGCAACAACTGGGGCGAAGGCGGCGAGGACGGCCAGCAGCAGGGGCAACCCGGCCAGCAGGGGCCGCAATCCGGCCAGCCGCAGCAGGGCCAGGGCGGTCCGCAATCCGGCGACGGGGATATCCCATCGGGCGAGCGGGCTGAGCAAGGCCCCTCCGAACATCGCCCATCAGAGCAGCGTTCGTCCGATAATCGTCAGGGCGACAATCGCCAGGGCGACAATCGTCAGAGCGGTAGCCCTCGCCAGAACGATCGTCGTCAGAACGATTATCGGGAGAACAATCGCGATCGTGATCGCGACCGTGATGAGCCGGAACCGGGTCTCAACGGCGTGGCATTTCTTCAGAACGGACGTACGGCGCCCGGTAGCAGCGACCCCGCGGTCGAGGAGCAGCCCGAGGTACCGGAATTCGTCCCCGCCACCGGCAGCCGGCGCGCCTGACCGGCGCCGGCCGACCGATCCTGAAAAACGCCCGCCGGCAGCCGCCCGCGGGCGTTTTCTTTGGGGCCCTACAGATGGACCAGCGTCGGGGCGACGAAGGCCAGCACGGTGAAGCCGAAGCCGCCGATGCCGAGCCCGATCGAAAGGAAGGTCAGCCAGATCACCGAGGTGAGGGCGGCAGCGCCGGCCAGCACGATGGCGAGCTGGAAGCAGGCCGAGCCGTATTCGAACATGTGATAGGCGGCCATCGACCGGTCGCGATGCGCTTCCTTGGCCTTGGCGCGGGCGGCCAGTTCCTTGCGGCCCTCGCCGGTCTCGGGCTCGGTGTCATAGCGCTGCGCCGCCTGGCGCCACCGGTCTGCCTGGGCCTTGAGCGCCGGCGGCATGGGCGCCGGCCCATCCTTGTACGTGGCGTCGACCTCTTCCGCTGCGGTGCGCAGGGTCGTCTGCCGGATGGTCTTGGACTGGAAGAACGACCACAGGTTGGAGGCGTCGATATGGCTCGCGAGGGCGTTTGTCTGCGAGCTCTTGCCGCCCATTTCCGATACCGCCAGCAGGGCGGCGAGGATGGCCACCAGCAGGGCGATCCTCTTGTTCGAACCGTCGATGTGGCCGTGTCCGCCTGACATCCTGATGCTCCCGTGTCTCTATCGCGGCGTTCTTAGCCCACGCCCGGGACAGGTGAAAGTCGCACGCGGGGTAGGGTCTTGCAGCGTGCCGATCCGCTCCCATATCGTCTGCAGGATGCTTCCTCGGAGGGTCCGCTCTTCCGCCCGCCGCTCGACGGGGGCGTAAAGGAAAGGGTTGAGTAATGAATCAGGAAAAGTACACCGAGCGCATGCGGGGCTTTCTGCAGAGCGCACAGATGCTGGCGCTCCGTGAGGGCCATCAGCGGCTGATCCCAGACCACATTCTGAAGGTCCTGCTGGACGATCCGGAAGGCCTCGCCGCCAACCTGATCGGCTCGGCGGGAGGCGACTCGCGCGCGGTCTACCGCGCCGTGGAGGCCAACCTCGCCAAGCAGCCCAAGGTCGAAGGCCAGGGGGCGGGCCAGATTTACATGGCGCCGGAGACCGCGCGCCTGTTCGAGCAGGCCGAGGCGATCGCCGAGAAGGCGGGCGACTCCTTCGTCACGGTCGAGCGCATGCTGATCGCGCTGGTGCTCGCCAAGGGTACGCCGGCGGCCGAGGCGCTGGCCACGGGCGGCGTCAAGCCCCAGGCCCTCGAGAAGGCCGTGCAGGAGCTGCGCAAGGGCCGTACGGCCGACTCTGCATCGGCCGAGGACACCTATGACGCATTGAAGAAGTATGCCCGCGATCTGACGCAGGCCGCCCGCGACGGCAAGCTCGATCCGGTGATTGGCCGCGACGAGGAGATCCGTCGCACCATCCAGGTGCTGAGCCGCCGCACCAAGAACAATCCGGTGCTGATCGGCGAGCCCGGCGTCGGCAAGACCGCCATCGCCGAGGGCCTCGCGCTGCGCATCGTCAACGACGACGTGCCGGAATCGCTCAAGAACAAGAAACTGATGTCGCTCGACCTCGGCTCGATGGTCGCGGGCGCCAAGTTCCGCGGCGAGTTCGAGGAGCGCCTCAAGGCCGTGCTGTCGGAAATCTCGTCGGCCGAGGGCGAGATCATCGTCTTCATCGACGAGCTGCACACGCTGATAGGCGCCGGCAAGGCCGACGGTGCGATGGACGCCTCCAACATGCTGAAGCCCGCGCTCGCGCGCGGCGAGCTGCACTGCGTGGGTGCCACGACGCTCGACGAGTACCGCAAGCACATCGAGAAGGACGCCGCGCTGGCGCGGCGCTTCCAGCCCGTCTTCGTGGCCGAACCCTCGGTCGAGGACACGATCTCGATCCTGCGCGGCATCAAGGAGAAGTACGAGCTGCATCACGGCGTCCGGATCGCGGACTCCTCGATCGTGGCCGCGGCGACCCTGTCCAACCGCTACATCACCGACCGGTTCCTGCCGGACAAGGCGATCGACCTGATGGACGAGGCGGCCAGCCGCATCCGCATGCAGGTCGACAGCAAGCCGGAGGCGCTCGACGAGCTCGACCGGCGCATCATGCAGCTCAAGATCGAGAAGGAAGCGCTCAAGAAGGAAAGCGACTCCGCGTCGCGCGACCGCCTCGAGCGTCTCGAGAAGGAGCTGTCGGAGCTCGAGGAGAAGTCCGCCGCGCTGACGGCGCAGTGGACATCGGCCAAGGACAAGCTCGCCGACTCGCAGAAGGTGAAGGAGCAGCTCGACAAGGCGCGCTCCGAGCTGGAAGTGGCCCAGCGCCGAGGCGAACTCGCCAAGGCTGGTGAGCTGGCCTACGGCGTGATCCCGGACCTCGAGAAGAAGCTCAAGGAAGCCGAGACGCATGAGGTGGCCGGCGGCAAGGGCGTCAAGGAAGAGGTCATGCCCGAAGACATCGCGGCCGTCGTGTCGCGGTGGACCGGTGTGCCCGTCGACAAGATGCTGGAAGGCGAGCGTGCCAAGCTCCTGCGCATGGAAGAGGAGATCCACAAGCGGGTGATCGGCCAGGACGAGGCCGTCGTCGCGGTGGCGAACGCGGTGCGTCGCGCCCGAGCGGGCCTGCAGGACCCGAACCGTCCCATCGGTTCGTTCCTGTTCCTGGGGCCGACCGGCGTCGGCAAGACCGAGCTCACCAAGGCGATCGCGGCGTTCCTGTTCGACGATGACAACGCGATGGTGCGCATCGACATGAGCGAGTTCATGGAGAAGCATGCCGTGAGCCGCCTGATCGGCGCCCCGCCGGGCTATGTCGGCTACGACGAGGGCGGTGTCCTCACCGAGGCAGTGCGCCGGCGGCCCTACCAGGTGGTGCTGTTCGACGAGGTCGAGAAGGCGCATCCGGACGTGTTCAACGTCCTGCTGCAGGTGCTGGACGACGGTCGCCTGACCGACGGACAGGGCCGCACGGTCGACTTCAAGAACACGCTCATCATCCTGACGTCCAATCTCGGCAGCTCGCATCTGGCGGCCCTGAAGGACGGCGAGCCCGCCGAGTCGGTGCGCGAGCAGGTCATGGAGGAGGTGCGCCGGGCGTTCCGTCCGGAGTTCCTGAACCGTCTCGATGAGATCCTGCTGTTCAACCGGCTCAGCCGGGCGCACATGACGGACATCGTCGAAGTGCAGATGCAGAAGCTGCTGAAGCTGCTGGCCGATCGCAAGATCGAGCTCAAGCTCGACGTCAAGGCGATGCAGTGGCTGGCCAACCGCGGCTACGACCCGGTCTACGGGGCGCGGCCGCTGAAGCGGGTGATCCAGCGCAGCCTGCAGAACCCGCTGGCGACGCAGCTCCTCGAGGGCAAGATCCACGACGGCGATACCGTCGAGGTCGGCGTCGAGAACGGAGAGCTGACGGTCGGCGGCGAGCGCGTGATGAGCGACGCTGCCGCAGACTAAAGAACGCTAGTTGCTCCTGGCGACCAGTGACGGCGCAGGTTCCTTCGGGGCCTGCGCCGTTTTCTTTGGTGCGGGCTTGGCCTCCGGCGGCTTCGCCGGCTCACCGGCAACTGGTGCGCTCCTGAGTTGCGCGAGATACTGCTTCGCCAGGGCGTGGAATCGCGTGGCGTCCCTGGCGCCGACCGTGCCACGCATCGCGAACTTCTGGGTGAGCGGATTCACGTGCTTGCCGGCCTTCAGAAACTCGTAGTGAAGGTGCGGGCCGGTCGACATGCCGGTCGATCCGACGAAGCCGATCACCTGTCCCTGACGCACCGAGACGCCCGGCTTGATGCCTGGACCGATGCGCGACAGGTGGGCGTAGGCGGTGGCGACGTCCTGTGTATGCTGCAGCTTCACGTAGAGCCCGTAGCCGCCGTTCGGCCCTGCGGAAGCCACCTTGCCGTTGCCCGCGGCGAGGATCGGGGTGCCGGGCGGGGCCGCGAAATCCACGCCCGCGTGCAACGCACTGAAGCCCAGGATCGGATGTTCGCGCATGCCGAAGCGCGAGGTGATGCGCGATGCATCCATCGGCGTGCGCAGGAAGGAGCGCACGACGCTCTCGCCTTGCGGGTTGAAGAAACCGTCGGCGCCACCCTGTGGGCGATAGCGCATGACGACGACGGTGCGCTTCATGAGTCGAAGCTCGCCCGCGAGCAGGCGTCCGGGATGCGTGACCTTGCCGTCGCTCGTCACGAGCTGCTCGAGCAGCACCGTGAACTTCTGTCCCTGCTTCAGTTCGCGCTGGAAATCGACGTCGTACGAGAGGGCGCGCACGAACTCGACCATGGCGGCCGAAGGGGCGCCGGCCCTGATGCCGCTCTGCTGCAGCGAGCCATCGCGTTCGCCTTCGACGCGCACGATGCGCGGGCTGACCTTGTAGATCTTCTCCTCGGCATCGTAGGTGCCGTCATCCTTGCGGCTGACGATGTACTCCCGCTCGGGTTGAGGGCGGACCGACAGGGCCAGCACACGTGGCGTGTCGGGCTGCTCGGGAATCGTCTGCATCGTGAGCTCGACCGTCTCGCCGACGGCAAGGCGGCGCTTCTTCAGCAACGACTGGAGCTTCTCCGAGACCTGCTTGCGCTCGGCCTCGGCCACGTCGATGTCGGCCAGCATCTTCTCGATCGTGTCGCCCTTCTCGAGGCGGAGCGTGAGTTCGTAGATGTCGCTGGCCGACGGTTCGGCGTCAGCGGAGGGCGCTTCCGGTGGCTTCATCTGGAAGCCGCGGAGATCGAGTGAGGGTGGCTTGCCGAAATCGGCCGCCGTCACGGGTGGGGCGGGCTGCGAATCCGCAAGGATGACGGGGGCCGGCGCGGCCTGTGCCGGGGGCGCCGGGGCCGGTTTGGCCGGCGCCGCGGCGGGAGGAATCGTCGGGGACTTCGGCGGCAAGGCAGCGATTTCCGGGTTCGACCGGTGGCTGAGGACAAGGCCTCCCATTGCCAGGCCGATGACGCCGATCGCGAAGAGGACAGGCCGGAACAGCCCGAACGTCATTTTTTCGGGCCTTTCGGCCGGTCCGACGGAGAGGGGAAGTCCGTCATGACCGCTGACCTATTGTGAGCCCGGTAGGTCCAGGCCTCGGGTTAGGGGGGGCTGGTCCGGAAAAATCTATCCTCGCCAGCCGCTCGCTACATATTGATGCCGGAAAGGCTTCTGGCGCACAAGAATACAATAGGTTCGACGGGTTTTTTGGCGAGTCCGAGTCATCGTTACGGAATCGTAAATTTCCCGTTGACGGTGCGAGGGGTGGCCCATATAAGCCCGGCTCCCGACGACGAGCGGGGCCGCCGAGACCGCC
>NZ_CAMFKM010000044.1 GCF_945957355.1 uncultured Reyranella sp.
TGCGGGATGGTGAGCATGTAGTTCTTGAAGGCGTTCTCCATCGCCTGGCGCCAGCCCTGCGCGTCCTGGGTCTCGTTGACCGAGGCCTTGGCGAGCTTCAGCGCATAGGGATCGCGCTCGGCGATCCGCTGGGCCAGCGCCATCGTCTCCGCTTCGAGCCTTTCCCGCGGCACCACGCGATTGACCAGGCCCGCTTTCTCGGCGTCGGCGGCGCTGATGAAGTCGCCGGTGAAGAGATACTCCTTGGTCTTGCGCGGGCCGAAGTCCCACGGCATCGAGAAATACTGCACATGGCTGCCGCCCCACTTCACGGCACGGTCGGCGAACTGCGCATCCTCGCTGGCGATGATGATGTCGCAGGCCGAGGCGATCATCAGGCCGCCCATAATGCAGTAGCCCTGGACCTGCGCGATGGTGGGTTTGGGCAGATCGCGCCAGCGCATCGTGTTCTCGAAGAAGCGCTCCCACAGGCGGCGATACTCGCCCCTGAAGCCGGGTTCGAGCGCCGTCTTCTTCTGGTCCTCCATCTCCTGCGGGCTGCCGAGATCGTGGCCGGCCGAAAAATGCTTGCCGGCACCCGCCAGGATGATCACCCGCACGTCGCTGTCCTTCACGCCCGCGGCGAAGGCATCGTCGAGCTCCTCGAGCAGGATGCGGCTCTGCGCGTTCAGCACCTCGGGCCGGTTGGTCGTGATCTTAAGCACCGGCCCGGTGCGTTCGGTGAGGAGCGTCGAATAAGTCATGCGGCTGCCTGTACGGGATGGTGGAGTTCGGGCGCGAGACCGGCGCCCATCAGGTCGATGAAATTGTCGCAATAGAAGCGCTGCTTCTGCGCCTCCGTGGTGCCGGCCTTCTCCATGGACGCCTCGAAGCGCTTGATGGGATGGCGGCCGCCTTCGACATGCGGATAGTCGGAGGAGAAGAGACAGACCTCGTCACCGGTGTTGGCGATGATCCAGCCGGCATCCTCGTGCGGGTAGGGGGTGACGCGAACCTGGCGCTGCACGAACTCGCTGGGTTTCAGCGACATCTTCTGCAGCCGCTCCTCGTTGCGATAGAAAGCGTTGTGCGCGCTGTCCATGTTGCGCATCCAGCCGGGCACCCATGAGGCGCCCTGCTCGATGACTCCGAACTTCAGCCGCGGGAAACGGTCGAGCACGCGGTCGACGACGAGCGCCGTCAGCGCCTTCATCGGTGGATAGGCGATGGCCATGTAGTCGATCGACTTGAAATTGTCGTCGCCGCCGTGGAAGTCCGGCACCGGCGGCAGGCCGTTGTTGAAGTAGGCCTCTTCGAGCAGCTTGCCGCCGCCGCCGACATGGAAAACGATCGGCAGGCCGGCATCCTGGGCAAGGGCCCACAGCGGATCGAGGCCGATGTGACTGGGCGAATGGCCATCGGGGCAGCGCGACGGGATCATCAACGCCTTCGCGCCCAGTTCGATGGCCTCGCGGGCAGCCTTTGCCGTGCGCTCGAAATCGACCAGGGGCACGTAGCCGGTGGGCAGCAGGCGGCGATCGATCGAACAGAACTCGACCATATGCCGCGTATGGGCGCGCGCCACCGCATAAGTCAGCTCGACGTCGCGGCCGCCTTCCAGCACCGACGAGTAATTGAGCAGCGCCGTCGTGAACATGAGCTGGCTGGCGAAGCCCAGCAGGTCGATCGAGCGCGGGCGGTCGTGGCGGCTCGATGCGCCGAGCGCCTCCCAGTTCTTGCGCAGCATGATCTGCGCGTCGTCGAAGACCTGTGCCGGATCGGCCTTGAGGCGCGTGCTGTGGAAGCCCTCGTGGCGCGGGAACAGGACCTGGTCGGTCACCGCGCCGCGGTGCCGGGCCTCCAGGTGTTCCTCGAGGAAGCCGGGCATTTCCATGATGTGCGCATCGGCGTCATGAATGACGCGGCCGCCAGCGTAGGGCATCGTCTCCTCCAAATCCTTGTCGTTTTGCGAGAGCTTATCATGAGCCAGGACATTTCCCATGCGGTGCGGACCCTCCTCGAAGCGCGGCGCTCCGGCCGCCAGGTGCTACCGCCATTTGCGTTGAAGGACCGCATTGCGGTCTATGCGATCCAGGACGGCGTGGCCGCAGCCACCGGGCCCGTCAGCGGCTGGAAGGTGGGCGCACGCACGCCAACGGCGGAACCGAACCCCGCGCCCCTGCTGGCGGGTGCCCTCGTGCCGTCGCCGGCGCACTTCGACGGCAAGGCGATGCATATGATCGGCGTCGAGGTCGAGATCTCGTTCCACATCGTGCGCGACATCGCCGCTCGACCTTCGGCGGTCGAGCGGGAGGAGGCGCTTGCGGCCGTGGGCGATGCCTTCGTCGGCATGGAAATCGTCGACACACGCCTCGCGGATTTCAAGAACGCCGATCCCGAATGGCTGCTGGCCGACAATCAGATGAACCACGCGCTGGTCGTGGGCGATCCGATCGGCAACTGGACGTCGCTCGACTGGCCGAAGCTGCAGGTGAGACTTGTGGTCGACGGGCAAACGGTCGTCGATCGGCAGGGCGGTCTCGGCGCCGTCGATCCCGTGCGCCCGCTCGTCTGGATGATCGACCATGCCGTTCGCCATCGCGGCGGCCTTCGCGCGGGGCAGGCGATCACCACCGGCTCGTGGACCGGCCTCCTCTACTTCCCGCCGGGCTCGCACGCGCGCGGCGAGTTCGTCGGCCTCGGTACCGTCGAGGCGAGCTTCTGATGTTTCGGCGCCAGCCGTAACAACGGTCGTGCTCCGGGCGGCAGTGTCCGCCCATGACCGCTCTCGCATCTCCCGCGCCCTTCTTCGGCCGCCGCGTCGTCGCGGCTGCGTTCGTGCTCGCCGTGTTCGGCTGGGGCCTCGGCTTCTACGGCCCGCCGGTCTATCTCCAGGCGGTGCGCGAGGCGCGGGACTGGTCGGTGGTGCTCGTTTCGTCGGCCGTCACCCTGCATTTCCTGGTGGGCGCGGTCGTCGTCGCCAACCTGCCGGCGCTCTATCGCCGCTTCGGCCTGCCGGCGGTCACCAAGGCCGGCGCCGCGCTGTTGGTGATCGGCGTCCTTGGATGGGCGGTGGCAAGAGAGCCGTGGCAGCTTCTGCTCGCCACGTTCTTGAGCGGCGCCGGCTGGGTGGCGATGGGCGCGGCGGCCGTCAATGCCATTGTGGCGCCGTGGTACGCGGTGCGGCGGCCGGCGGCCCTGTCGATGGCCTATAACGGCGCCAGCATCGGCGGTGTCGTCTTTTCTCCGTTGTGGGTTGCGGCCATCGCCGCGTTCGGTTTTCCGGTCGCGGCGGCGGTCATCGGTGCGATCATGGTCGTCATCGTCTGGTTCCTCGCCGACCACGTCTTTGCCCATACGCCGCAGTCGCTGGGCCAGGTCCAGGACGGCGAGATCCTGACGCCCGTCGCCGGTGCAGCCGCAGCGGTGGAGAGCACTCTGCCGGGGGCGCGGCTGTGGCGCGACCGTCGCTTTCTCACCCTGGCGGGCGCGATGGCACTCGGCCTGTTCGCACAGATCGGCCTGATCGCCCACCTCTTCTCGCTGCTGGTGCCGGTGTTCGGCGGACCGGCGGCCGGCATCGTCATGGGATTGGCGACGGCGGCGGCGATCGCAGGCCGGACGCTGGTCGGATGGTTGATGCCGCAAGGCAGCGACCGGCGTCTGGTCGCCTGTACGAGCCATGCCGTGCAGATCGCGGGATCTCTGGCGTTGCTCTTCGCGTGCGGAGCGGACGGGGTGCTGCTGGTGGTGGGCGTGCTGTTGTTCGGCGCCGGGATCGGCAATACGACGTCGCTGCCGCCGCTGATCGCGCAGGCCGAATTCAGCAAAGTCGACGTTCAGCGCGTCGTGCCGTTGATCGTGGCGGTCGGGCAGGGAACCTATGCATTCGCGCCAGCCGCGTTCGGCTGGCTGCGGACGCTGTCACCAGCGGAAGGGATGCCGGTGTTCGTCGCGGCCGCCCTGATCCAGGCGGCCGCGATCGCACTCTTCCTCTTGGGAAGAAAGACTTAGTAGTACCAGCCGGGATACGGGTAGCCGCCCCAGGGGCCCCAATCCCAGTCGTTCATCGCATTCTCGTCGGCCGTCATCTGCTGCTCGTCCGCGAGGTTCTTCTGGAACATGTTGTTGCGATAGGTGCCGTAGGCCGCCGCGTTGCCGACATAGATGCACACGCAAACCGTCGGGTCCGGATAGACGTAGAACACCTGCCCGTTCTTGATCTCGCGCGAGAACTTGTGCGGCGGCAGGCTCTTGAACGCCGCCTGGCGCTGCGGCGTGTTCGCGGGCACGAACTTGAATCCCGCCGCGATCATCATGTCTTCCTTGTTCGCGATCACCTGCTGCGGGTTCTGGCAGGCGGCGACGGCAGCGCCCATCCCAAGAACCAGAGAGAGTGTGGCAATCCGCTTCATCTACGTCCTCCGTATCATTCCTCTGTCAGGCGCCTGACCATTTGGGTGCCCGCTTTCCCAGGAAGGCCGCCATGCCCTCGCGGAAGTCGGCGCTACCGTAAGCCAGTCTGATGAGATCGTCGATGTTCTCGTCGCCCAGGCGGGCCTGAAGGCGGCGCAGCGCCTCCTTGGTGACCTGCATCGTGATCGGAGCATGCCCGGCCACCGTCCGGGCCAGCTCGTCGGCCCGGGCGAGCAAGGCGGACTGGTCGGGCAGCAGCTCGCTGATCAGGCCGCAGGACAGCGCCGATGGCGCGTCCATCAGCTTGGCCAGCAGCACCATTTCCTTGACCCGCTGCGGGCCGATGAGAGCCGCCAGCCGGGCGTAGTTCGGCATCGACAGGCAGTTGCCCAGGGTCCTGGCGATCGGGAAGCCGAACTGGGCGCTGGCCGATCCGATCCGCAGATCGCAGACGGCCGCGATCGCCGCGCCGCCTCCGGTGCAGAAGCCGTTGATCGCGGCGATGGTCGGCACGGGGCAGCGCTCGATCTCGCCCAGGATCCGGTCCATCTTGCGCTCGTAGGCGATCCCGTCCTCGCCGCTCTCGAAGCTCTGGAACTGGGCGATGTCGGTGCCGGCGGCAAAGGCCTTGTCGCCCCCGCCGGTGACCACCAGGGCGCGGACCTCCCCGGTCTTGGCCACGCGGGCGCAGATCTCGGCCAGTCCTTCGTACATCGCGAAGGTCAGGGCATTGCGGGCCTTGGGCCGGTTGAACGTCACCCAGCCAATTTCGCCGCGCTTCTCGAAAAGCAGTTCTTCGGTCATGTCATCCAATGTTGCTGATTTGTGCGCCGCGACATCATCGTCTATGTCGCCTTGGGCCGCAAACGGGCATAGGCAAGGTCATGGCATTCGAACGGCTTCTCAAGGGCTTCGCCGATTTCCAGGTTGGTTACTATCAGGAGCATCTCGATCTGTTCGAGAAGCTCGCGACGGAAGGCCAGTCGCCAAAGATCCTCATCATTGGTTGCTCCGATGCGCGGGTCGATCCGGGCATCCTGACCCAGACCAAGCCGGGCGACATCTTCACCGTGCGCAACGTGGCGGCAATGGTGCCGCCGGCCCAGATTCCTCCCGACGAGCGCCATCACGGCACCTCGGCCGCCATCGAGTTCGCGGTCCGCGGCCTCGGTGTCGAGCACATCGTCGTTCTGGGCCACGCGCTGTGCGGCGGCATCGGTGCGCTGGTCGACGGCAGCCGCGGCGCCTATGCCCACTACGACTACCTCTCGACCTGGACCAGCATCGCGCAGCAAACGCGCGATCTCGTCGTCGAGGAGCTGAAGGGCCGGCCGCGCGACGAGGTCGTGCGCGCGGTCGAGCAGGCCGCCGTGGTGAACAGCGTGAGCAACCTGATGGGCTATCGCTGGATCGAGGAGCGGGTGAAGGCCGGCACGCTGTCCCTGCACGCGTGGTGGTTCAACCTGACGGTCGGCCAGCTCTACGCCTTCAACCCAGAAACCTTGAAGTTCACGGCCGTGGTCGGCGTCAAGCTCGACGCCGCCATCACCGCCCGTACGCCTCTCTCGGCCCTCACGCCGGAAGCCTTCGCGGCGGCGCTCGCCGGCAAGAAGCCGGCGTTCTGACGGCCCTTGGCCGTCATCCCGAGCCGTTGCGAGGGATCCAAGCCTAAGCCGACAGCGACTCGATCGCGGCGTCGACACCGCCCGGCACGAACGGCACGCCCGCGGCCTTCATGGCGAGTTCGGTCGTGGCGAGGCAGCCCAGCAGCATCGGCTCGTTGAGGTCGCCCATGTGGCCGATGCGGAACATCTTGCCCATCATCTTGCCCAGCCCGCCGCCGAGCGACAGGTTGAAGCGATCGATGGCGGCCTTGCGCAGCGGGTCGGAGCTGACGCCCTCGGGCATCACGACCGCGGTCACCGAGTTCGAGAGCCGGTCCTCGTTCTGGCAGAAGAGCTGCGGGCCCTTGCCGTCGGAGCCCCACACGCGCACCGCGGCGCGCGTTGCCTCGGCGAGGCGGGCATGGCGCGCGAAAACGGCATCGAGGCCTTCCTCCTCCAGCATCTTCAGCGATTCCTGCAGGCCGAAGAACATGTGAACGGGCGCGGTGCCGACGAACTTCTGCGGCGCGCGGCCGGTCATCATCTCCCAGCTCCAGTAATGCCGCGGCGTCTTGGACTTGCGCGACACTTCCAGCGCCTTGTTGCTGACGCCCGTCATCGACATGCCGGTGGGCAGCATCAGACCCTTCTGGCTGCCGCCGACCGTGAGGTCGATGCCCCAGGCGTCCATCTTGTATTCCATGCTGGCGAGCGAGGAGATCGTGTCGCTGAGCAGCAGAGCCGGATGCTTGGCCTCATCGATGGCGCGGCGCACCTCGGCGAGCGGCAGGACCATGCCCGTCGCGGTCTCGTTGTGGACGGTCAGGACCGCCTTGATCTTGTGTTCCTTGTCGGCGGCGAGACGCTCGGCGATCCGGGAAATGTCGGCGCCGCGGCGCTGGTCGGCGGGGATCGTCTCGACCTTGATGTCGAGATGGTGCGCCATTTCGGTCCAGCTCTCGGAGAAGTAGCCGGTCTCGACCATCAGCACGGTTTCACCGGGCGAGAACAGGTTGGCGAGGGCGGCTTCCCAGGCGCCATGGCCGGTCGAGGAATACATGAACAGGTTCTGGTCGGTCTTCAGCACCCGCTTCACGCCGTTGTGGCAGGCGTGGTGGATGGCGATGAACTCGTCCGACATGAAATCGATTACGGGCCGGTCCATCGCGCGAAGGATGCGGTCGGGAATGTTGGTCGGGCCGGGATTATTGAAGAATTGGCGGCCACGGGGCTTGGCGTTCACGGCGTTCCTCCACCTTGGGACGGCGAACTTTGACGCGAGGCCCTTGGCGAAACAAGCGAGACAAGCGATGCTCAGCCATTAGCTGGATTGAGGGCAAGTATGAGCGCGCAAGAGAAAGATTCATCGCAGACAAACTCCGCCGTGGTCGCCGACTACAAGGCGAAGACCGGCAAATCGGCAGCCCTGTTCGAGCGCGCCCACAAGGTGCTGCCGAGCGGCATCACTCACGATGCGCGTTACCTCGATCCCTATTCGATCCACGTGTCGCGCGCCGCGGGCCCGCGCAAGTGGGACGTGGACGGCAATGAGTATGTCGACTATTTCGGCGGCCACGGCGCCATGCTGCTCGGCCATTCGCATCCGGCCGTCGTCGAGGCCGTGAAGCGCCAGATCGAACTCGGTACGCACTACGGTTCGAGCCATGAACTGGAAGTGCGTTGGGCGGAGCTGGTGTGCGAGTTGACGCCTTGCGCCGACAAGGTCCGCTTCACCGCGTCGGGCACCGAGGCCTCGCACATGGCGATCCGCCTCGCGCGCGCCCACACGGGCAAGGACAAGATCCTGCGCTTCCTCGGCCATTTCCACGGCTGGCACGATCATGTGACGGCCGGCGCCGGTGCCACCTATGACGGCGGCACCACGCCCGGTGTGCCGCAGGAGGTGAGCTCGCTGTCGATCGTCATGCCGAGCAGCGACGTCGCCGCCGTCGTCAAGGTGATCGAGGAGCGCGACGACATCGCCGCCGTCATGTTCGAACCGTCGGGTGCGTCGTGGGGGCAGGTGCCGCTGCCGCCTGGCTTCATCCAGGCGGTACGTGACGCCACGGCGAAGAAGGGCGTCGTCATGCTGATGGACGAGGTCATCACCGGCTACCGCTGGTCCTCGGGCGGCGCGCAGAAGGCGTTCGGCATCACGCCGGACCTCTGCATCCAGGCCAAGATCGTGGCCGGCGGCCTGCCGGGCGGCGCGGTCTCCGGCAAACGGGAGATCATGGATCGCATCGATCATGCCGCGACGGCGGCCCGCAAGATCGAGCGAATCCTCCATCCGGGCACCTTCAACGCCAATCCGCTGTCGGCCGCCGCGGCCGTCACCGCGCTGTCGCTGGTACGCGACGAGGACCTGGCCGAAAAGGCCAACAGGACGGCGGCCGAACTGCGCGCGGCGCTCACCGAAGTGCTGGTGCAGGAAGGCGTGCCGTGGGGCATCTACGGCCAGAGCTCGACCTTCCTGATTTATCCCAATCCCTTCGGCGACCCGATCGATCCCGCCAACTTCGATCCGCTGAAGGTGCCGATCGAGAAGCTCAAGGGCGCGCGGGCCGCGGGTCCGCTCACCGGCAAGATCCGTATGGGCCTGATGACCCACGGCGTCGACGTCATGGGCTCGCCCGGCGGCTTCGTCTCCGCGATGCACGGCGGTGCGGAGATCGAGAAGACGGTCCATGCGCTGCGCCAGACGGTCCGGGCCCTCAAGGCCGAACGCGAGGTGAAGGTGGCTTAGGCGGCTGGGGGCGCGCGACTCCAGTCGCGCGTCTTCTCCGCAGCAAACAATGAATCGCGCCACTCAAAGAGCGGAGGTTACTCCGCTCGCAGTGGCGCACCCCGGCGAGGAAAATGATCATGTACGGAATGACCAGCCCCGTGCGGGCGACCGAGTTCACGCGGCTGCCGGACAGGTTCCGCAAGCCCTCGCGCACGGCGTGGGGCGATGCCAATGCGGTGGGGCAGTTGCTCGACTCCTTCCTCGAAGGGCCGAGCTTCGATCGCGCGGGCAACCTCTATGTCACCGACATTCCGTTCGGACGCGTCTTCCGGATCTCGCCGGCAGGCGAATGGACACTGGTGACCGAATATGATGGCTGGCCGAACGGGCTGAAGATCCACAAGGACGGCCGCATCTTCATCACCGACTACAAGCGCGGCATCATCCTGCTCGATCCCGACACCGGCACGGTGACGCCGCTCCTCGAGACGCGCGGCTCGGAGAGCTTCAAGGGCGTCAACGATCTGTTCTTTGCCGCCAACGGCGATCTCTATTTCACCGACCAGGGCCAGACCGGCCTGCACGATCCGACGGGTCGCGTCTATCGCTACGATACGGCGGGCCGGCTCACGATGCTGGTGAATGCGGTACCCAGCCCCAACGGGCTGGTGATGAACAAGGCCGAGACGGTGCTCTATGTCGGGGTGACGCGCGGCAACGCGGTGTGGCGCCTGCCGCTGATGGGCGACGGCACGGCAAGCAAGGTCGGGCTGTTCATCCAGATGAGCGGCGGCCATGCCGGTCCCGACGGCATGGCGCTGGACGAGGAGGGCGGGCTGGTGATCGCCCATCCCAGCACGACGGCGTGGCGCTTCGATGCGCTCGGAAGGCCGACCCATCACGTCGACTGCGGTGACGACATCTACTGCACCAACGTCGCGTTCTCAGGCAATGACCTATACGTCGTGGTGTCGCGCCGCAGCGAGAAGGTTGCGGCCGGCACGATCCTGAAGGCGACCATGCCGGTGCCTGGCAAGGCGATGTTCTCGCACGCCTAGATCCATCTACTATTTGGCGATCGGGTCGTAGCCGTAATCGAAGGTCAGCTCCTCGCCCCGGGACACGTGGCGAATGGACCATGCCTCGACCATCCACCGATCGTGGACCTGGAGCATCCGCCATTCACAGTTCGGCTCCGGATCGTGGTTGATCAGGGAGATGTGACCGATCGCGACAAGGCCGCGTCGGGAGTTGAGAGGATGATCGAAGTAGTTACCGTTCAGGACGGTTTCGGTGACATGCCTGATGTCCCGGCCGGGCAGCTCCCAGGTGAAGCAGTCGTCGATCTTGGTGCGCGGAGCGATGTTGGCGCATGCAGTGAGCCCAAGGCCACGACCAGGGATCGTGGTGACCTGATACGGTCGGACGGTCAGAGGAATTTTAACGCGCTTCACGTGCTGGCGGCTTCTGGAACTCTGGGTACGCGCAAGAGGCCTGCTTCTTCTCGAACAGCCGCATGCAGATAATGGGGTGGCAATACTCGATCACCCTGTGGCCGATCAAGTGTTCGAAGCGCTCCAGACACTGAATTCCCCGCAGACGCATCCGTTGGTGGCCTCGGCATAGCAATGGCTGTGCCGGGCAACGGCAAGAGCATGTATAGTCGGACGCGATGATCACCATCGGAAAGCTCGAACCGTCAGACCGCGCGCAATGGGAAGTGCTGTTCCGCGCCTACATGGATTTCTACGAGCGCGTGTTGCCGCAGGCGATGTACGACCGCGCCTGGGACGAATTCGCGAAGGACACGCGCATGCACGCGCTGGGCGCGCGCCTCGACGGGCGGCTGGTTGGCATCACGCACTTCCTGGTCCACGCCAACACCTCGTCGGATGATGTCTGCTACCTGCAGGATCTGTTCACCGAGGCCGGGGTGCGCGGCAAGGGCGTGGCACGCGCTCTGATCCAGGCGGTCGCCGACTGGGCGAAGGCGCAAGGCTGCCCGCGCCTCTACTGGCAGACGCAGGCGAGCAACGCGACGGCGCGGCTCCTCTACGACAAGATGGCCGTGAACCGCGGTTTCATCCGCTACGACATCGAGCTCGGTTAGCGCCTGCCCTTGCCGATGTGGGCGACCGCCTCGATCTCGACCAGGATTTCGGGGGCGGCGAGGGCGCTGACCTCGACCAGGGTCGAGGCCGGGAAATCGCCGGTGAAGAATTCGCGGCGCGCCTGCCAGACCTTGGTGTTGTTGGCGATTTCGGTGAGGAAGATCGTGATCTTCACCACGTCCGACATGGCGCCGCCCGCGGCCTCGACCAGCGACTTGATCTTGCCGAAGATCACCTTGGCCTGGGCATATTCGTCCATCGCGCCCAGCGCCTTGGGATCGGCGCCGCGCGCGGTCATTCCGGAGACATAGGCCACGCCATCGACCACCAGGCAGTTCGACCAGCGCTCGGGCGGCGGCTCGGCGACATCGGGCGAGATCACGCGGCGGATGGTCATGTCGTCTCCTCCTTGTGGGGCGGTGCCTGCTAACCGGGCTTCGCGCCCGAAGCTTTCACGACCGGTGTCCACTTGTCGATCTCGCCCTGGATGAAGCGCGTCACCTCGGCGGGCGTCATGGTGCTGCCCTCGGCGCCGATCTCCTCCCAGCGCTTGATGACGGCGGGCTCCTTCAGCACGGCCTGCATTTCCGTCGCCAGACGGTCGACGATCGGCTGCGGCGTCTTTGCGGGCACCGAGATGCCGAACCAGGAGTAGGAAATCAGGTCGGGATAGCCGAGCTCCTTCATGGTCGGCACATCGGGGAAGGCGGGGCTGCGCGTCTCGCCGCTCACCGCCAGCGCCGTCACCTTGCCGGCCTTGATGTGTGGCGCGGCCGAAGGCAGAGAATCGAACATCACCGGCACGTTCCCGGCGATCGTGTCGATCATGGCCGGCCCGGCGCCGCGATAGGGAACGTGGACCAGACCGGCGCTGATCACCTGCTCCAGACGCGCGCCCAGCAGGTGATTGCTCGAACCGGCCCCGGACGTCGCATAGGAAACCTTTCCGGGATTGGCCTTCGCGTAGTCGACGAACTCCTTGAAGGTCTTGGGACCGAAGTTCGTGTTGGCGACCAGGACGCTGGGGTTGGTCGAGGCGATGGAGACATGGATGAAGTCGCCCATCGGGTCGAAGTCGCCGCCGCCGTAAAGCGTGGGCGAGATCGACAGGCCGGAGATCACCGACATCAGCAAGGTGTAGCCGTCGGGCGGGGACTTGGCGACGATCGCCGTGCCGACCATCGCGCCCTTGCCGGGCTTGTTGTCGACGATGATGTTCTGGCCGAG
>NZ_CAMFKM010000045.1 GCF_945957355.1 uncultured Reyranella sp.
CCTGCACCACCGGGAAGTCGTTCTTGGCGATGCTCTCCCAGGCGAGGAAGCCGACACCATGCAGGGCGAACACCTGCTCGATGACGATCGAGCCGCCCAGCATGAAGCCGAGCTGGACCGCGGCAATCGCGACGACCGGAATGGCGGCGTTGCGCAGGGCATGCTTCAGCAGGATCGAGGCACGCGAGAGCCCCTTGGCGCGCGCGGTGCGGATGTAGTCGCTGCCCATCGCCTGGATCATGCCAGCGCGCGTGAGGCGGGTGAGGGCCGGGACCGCAGAGAAGGCCAGCACGATTCCCGGCATGACGAAATGTTCCCACGAACCGGTGCCCGAGATCGGCAGCCAGCCCAGCGTCAGACCGAAGAGAATCATCAGCAGGAGGCCCAGCCAGAAGGACGGCATGGCCTGGCCGATCAGGGCGACCATCTGGACCGCACGGTCGAAGTTGGTGTTCTCGCGGACCGCGGCCAGGATGCCCATGGGTATCGAGATCAGGAGCGCGAGCGAGAGGCCCGTCAGGCCGAGCGTCAGGGTCACCGGCATGCGCTCGGCGATCAGGCTCGAGACGCGTGTCTGGAAGAAGTAACTGTTGCCGAGATCACCGGTCAGCGCGCGCCCGACCCAGTCGAAGAACTGTTCGAGCACGGGACGGTCGAGACCGTAGGCCTTGCGGACCGCCTCGATATCGGCCGCCGTGGCGTTGGGACCTGCGATCGAAATGGCGAGGTCGCCCGACAGCCGTGTGAGGATGAAGGCGAGGGTCATGACCGTGGCCGCGACGAGCAGCGCCACGATCAGACGGCGGACGAGAAAACGAATCATGTGCGATGGCGAGCTTAATGCGGATCGATCGGGAAGGCGAACATGCGAATACCGCGCCAACTTCGAGATGGGAAGGTACACAACGGTCACGACGGGACGCTTGGCGCGGGCGCGCTGGTCCTATAAGGGGGAGTCATGCCGGTCTTCAACAATCCTCGGCGCATGCCCTGTTTCGGCCTGGCGCCCACACTGGAGGATTTCGAAGCGATTGCCGCCGAGGCGCTCGCGACGATTCCCGAGGAATTTCGTCGGCATATCGGCAACGTGCGCATCCAGATCGACGACTTCCCGAGCGACGAGGTCGAGAAGCAGATGGAACTCGAGACGCCCTTCGACCTGCTGGGTCTCTATCAGGGTGTGTCGATGATGGAACGTGGCGCCGGTCATGTCGCCAACGACATCGATCGCATCTTCCTCTATCGCCGTCCCATTCTCGATTACTGGTGTGAATCGGGTGAGGATCTGCCTCACATCGTGCGCCATGTCTTGATCCACGAGATCGGCCATCACTTCGGTATGAGCGACGACGACATGGAAGCGATCGAAGCCAAGGCCGAGGAAGAATCACAGCGCGTCCAGCCGAGCGCTTGAGTCAGACCCGCATCGCCTCGCGATAGAGTCGCTCGGCGTTCGTCCACCTGATCGCCCGCATGAAGGATTCGATGTACTTTGTCGCGTCGGTGCCATAGTCGGCCGCATAGGCGTGCTCATACATGTCCAATGCCAGCAGGGGCACGCCGCCGGCGGGCGCCATGGTATCGCTTTCGGCGCGGTAGTTGAGCAGGCGCTTGTCTCGCGGCGCATAGGCCAGGATCACCCAGCCGGTTCCCGAGGCGAGCGACTTGCCGATGCCGGCGAATTCCGCACTCCAGCGGTCGAGACTGCCGAAATCGCGTGACATCGCCTGGGCGAGCAGGCCCGACGGCTGGCTCGGCACCTCGCCCAGTCCATCGAAATAAATCTCGTGCAGGACCGTCGAATTCTGGGCGGCCTGCTCGGCGCGCTTCAGCTCAGCGAGATTTTCGGGCGACACGCTGGAAAAGTCGACCTTGGCCAGCGTCTCGCCGACTTCATTCAGTGCCTTCACTGCAGCGGCATATTCCCTGTCGTGGTGCGCGCGCAGAAGATCCGCTGACAGGCCTTTCACCTTGTCCGGGTTCACGGTCAGCGGTTTGGGCGTCGCCTTCGGTACAGGAACGGCACTCGCTACCTGCGGCGGCATCTGCTGGGCGCGTGCACCGGCCGCAATGGCGCCAATCAGCAGGCCGGCGCCCGCGGCCAGGGTGCGGCGGGAGATGTCGGTCATGGGGGCTCCTGCGTGTTGCTGGAGCAACGCCCTTCAGGGGGAGGAGTTGCGGCGCACGGGCGGCACGCGGTAGCGGCCGTCGACCATTGCATCGTCCGGCTGATAGGCACGCAGGACCAGCCGCATCGGTCCGGCCGGTGCGGGCAGCCAGTTGGCGGCACGCTCGCCTTGGGGGCTTTGGCGCTGGATATAGAGCGTGAGAGACCCGTCGCCGTCGCGGACCAGTCCGGGCGTGCGATCGCCGAGCGAGTAGCGGCCGATCGCATTGTCGACGAAGAAGGCGCGGCCCTCCGGCGTCACCTCGTAGGCCGACAGCGACCAGAAGGCGCGTGCCGGCGGCAGGCGATCCGCGGGAAAGGTGAGCGTGTAGCTCCGGGTGCCGGAGAGCGGCTGCCGGTCCGCATCGACGGCGCAGCTCACATAGACCGCCTCGCCGGGCATCAGGGCGCCGAGTGCTGTCAGTGCCGTAGCGGCGCGATAGAGATAGTCGTCGCCGAAATTGCCGAGATGCCGCTCGCCGTAGGTCCAGCCGTCGACCGTGCGCCCGCGCCCGGCGGCCGCGCGGATGTCTGCGTGACCCTGTTCGATGCCGGCGCGAATGGCGTGCCGCTCGATGTCGCTGAAGGAACGCTGGTCGAACTTGCGCCCCGGTTTCAGCTTCAGCGTTGCAAGTGCCTCGAACAGTGGACGGTCGCGTTCGGGCAGCGGGCTCTCGCCGAGCGCCCGCAGGCCGACGTCGAACAGGTCGAAGGGGTCGCCGGGATGGGCTGCTGGCCAGTCGGCAACGGGTTCGGGCGGCGCCTGCGTGCGGAAGCGCATCAGTTCGCCGGTCTCGAGGATGCGCCGCTCGTTGCGCATGTCGGGCGTCTCGAGCAGTACGCGGCTCTGCAGGATGCGCACGCGGTCGAGTTCGTCCGGCCCATCGACCAGGATGCGGCCGAGCAGCCACACCGAATTGGTGGGCGCGCGGACCAGCGTCACGTCGCCCGGCGCGTCGCCGTTCCACTTCGGGCCGACGATCATGTGCGTTGCCAGGCCGTTGCCCCTCGCGCGATGGCTGACGATGAGGAAGTTGTCGGTGAACAGGTCGATGAAGGCGTAGCTGTAGTAGAGATCCCCGACCGGCGGCACGGTCAGGAACAGCGGTTCCAGCGACAGGTCGAGCCAGGCGGAGGAATAGAGCGTATCGGCATTCGGCGTGGTGACGTCGCGCGTACGCGAGTCGGCGAGTGTCGGCATGTGACGGAAGCGGTTGAGCCGCTGGCGCTGCGGGTTCGTCTCGTCGACCGTCGCGCGCCAGCGGGCGCGGTACATCTCGTAGACCGGGAAGAGGTAGATCGTGGCGCGCCGCGCGAGGTCGCGCAGAGTCGTCTGCGTATCCTGCGCCCGCGCCCCGGCCGGCCACCCAATCAGGCCGGCCAGTGCGGCGCGCCGCCCGATCATGCGGTGCGCTCGCGCCGATGGCGCCGTTCGGCGACAAAGGCGGCGGCTTCCTTCCAGGGCGCCAGGGTCCAGAAGGAGCGGGCGCGGCCCGAGGGCGAAGCCAGCACGAAGGCCACTGCGCCTTCGAGGCGCTCTACCTGTCGTCCATAGGCCGGTGCCTTGATGCCCAGGGCGAGCGATGCGGCGTTCTTGGAGGTGAAGGCGATGGCGGCGGGCCGGAATCGCCGCAGCTTGGCGTGCAGCGACTTCGCATCCATCGCCTCGGGCGTCAGCTCATGATCCGATCCGACCTCGGTCTTGTTGAGGTCGGTGAGCCCGAGCCCCAACGTCAACAACTCGGGAAAACGCTGGGGTGTCAGCCGTTCCGGCGTCAGGCCGACCGCGTGCAGGGTCGGCCAGAAAGCATTGCCGGGATTGGCGTAGTAGGCGCGCGCCTTGAACGAGGCTGGGCTCGGCGCGGTGCCGCAGAACACCAGGTCGAGACCCGGTGCCAGCAGGTCCGGGATGAGATGACTATTCAGCCTTGATGCCCGCGGCACGGATGACCTCGCCCCAGCGCTTGATCTCGGTCTGGATGTAGGCATCGATCTCGGGAACGGTCATGACGCCGGGCTCGAAGCCGCCCGCCTTCATGCTCTCCATCACGTCGGGAGACTTCAGCGCCTTCTCCGTTGCAATCCGAAGCTTGTCCTTGATCTTCGCCGGCGTGCCGGTCGGCACAGCCCAGATCGACCAGGACGTCACGACCAGATCCGGCGAGACGGTCTCGGCGAAAGTGGGCGTGTTGGGCAGGACCGCCGAGCGCTTGGCACCGGTCGACGCCATCGGCTTCAGCTTGCCGGCGCTGACCTGGCCCATCAGCGAATCGATGTTGGAAATGACCATCGGCACGTGGCCGGCCAGCACGTCGGCCGCGGCTGCCGCGGCGCCGCGATAGCTGATGAAGGTGATGTCGACACCGGTCTTCTGCTTGAACAGCTCCATGGTGAGCGTCGGCGAGGTGCCGAGACCCGACGAGCCGAACGAATACTTGCCGGGTTCCTTCTTGGCTGCCGCGATCAGCTTGGGCAGTGTGTCGTGCGGGAAGTTGGGATGGCAGCACAGAAGGTTCGGCTGCGTGCCGATCCAGGCGACGGTCTCCAGGTCGGTGACGGCATTGTAGGCTGGCTTGCGGTAGAGATGCGGCACCAGTGCGTGGCTGCCGATGTTGCCCAGCAGCACCGAATAGCCGTCGGGCGGCGACTTGGCGACATTGTCGGCGGCGATCGATCCGCCTGCGCCCGTGCGATTTTCGACGACGAAAGTCTGGCCGAACTCGTCGGTGAGCTTGGCCGCGAGGCGCCGGGCGATATTGTCCTGCGAGCCGCCGGGGGTGAACGGGCAGACGATGCGCACGTTGCGATTGGGCCAGTCGTCGACCTGGGCGAGGGCGAAGGTCGGGACGAAGGGCAGCGTCGCCAGGCCGGCCGTGAAGTGACGTCTCCTCATTGCGTCTTTCCTTTTTGTTTGGAGTTTGTTGCTCGCGATGATGCACGAGGTGTGTCGCGCCGCCTAGGGCCGTCCCTCGCCTGGATTTCGTCCTGAGGTTCCGCGGTCTTGTCCGTCCCCTGCCGTTGGGCATGATGGATGTCGGGAGGACCGAATGAAGACGATCGACAAGGCCGACGAAGCCCAGCTGTTCGACACGATCGACCGGTGGATCGAGCGCGAGGTGGCGCCGCGCGTGAAGGAATTCGACCACGCCGACAAGTGGCCGGCGGAAATCGTCGAGCAGATGAAGGAGCTCGGCCTGTTCGGCGCCACGATCAGCCCGGAATATGGCGGGCTGGGCCTCCCGGCCACGACCTACGCCGAGATCGTGATGCGCATCTCCTCGGTGTGGATGGCGATCACCGGCATCTTCAACTCCCACTTGATGCTGGCGCTGGCCGTCGAGAAGTTCGGCACCCCGCGCCAGAAGGAACGCTGGCTGCCCAGGTTCGCGACGGGCGAAATCCGCGGTGGGCTCGCGCTCACCGAGCCCGATGCCGGCACCGATCTTCAGTCCATTCGCATGGTGGCGAAGCGCGACGGCAACGACGGCTACGTCATCAACGGCACCAAGACCTGGATCTCCAACGGCATCGAGGGCCATTGCTTCGCCATGCTGGTGAAGACCGATCCCGAGGCCAATCCGCGCCACACCGGCATGAGCCTGTTCATCACGCCCAAGGGGCCGGGCTTCACGGTCGGCCGCAAGCTGGAGAAGCTGGGCTACAAGTCGATCGATTCGGGCGAGCTGGTGTTCGAGGATTACAGAATCCCGGCCGATCATCTGATCGGCGAGGTCGAGGGCCTGGGCTTCGCGCAGGTCGCGGGCGGGCTCGAACTCGGCCGCATCAACGTGGCCTCGCGCGGCGTCGGCATTGCCGAGGGCGCGCTGCGGCTGGCTACGAGCTACTCCCAGATGCGCAAGACCTTCGGCAAGCCGATCTGCGAGCATCAGGCGATCCAGCTCAAGCTCGGCGAGATGGCGACGCGGGCCCGCGCCGCGCGCCTGCTGACGCTCGATGCCGCGGCGATCTTCGATCGCGGCGAACGCTGCGACATGGAAGCCGGCATGGCCAAGTACTTCGCCTCGGAGGCCGCACTCGAGAACAGCATCGAATCGATGCGCATCCACGGCGCCTACGGCTATTCGAAGGAATACGACATCGAGCGGCTCTATCGCGATGCGCCACTGACTTGCATCGGCGAGGGCACCAACGAGATGCAGCGCATCATCATCGCGCGGCAGCTGATCAAGCGGAACCCGATCTCGTGAGCCTGAACGGCAAGCCGCTCGAGGGCATCCGCGTCCTTACGCTCGAACAGTTCGGCGCCGGACCCTACGGCACGATGTTCCTCGCGGAACTCGGCGCCGAGGTGATCAAGATCGAGGCGCCCAAGGGCGGCGATCCCTCGCGCCAGGTCGGGCCTCACAAGCTCGGCGAGAACGACAGCGAGTATTTTCAGGCCTGGAACCTCGGCAAGAAGAGTGTGACCCTCGACATGAAGTCGGAAGAGGGACGTCGCCAGTTCGAGGCGCTGGTGAAGGGTGCCGACTGCGTCGTGAACAACATGCGCGGTACGCAGCCGGCCAAGCTCGGCATCGACTATGACAGCCTGAAGCACATCAAGCCGTCAATCGTCTGCCTGCACATCTCGGCCTATGGCCGGGACAACGAACGCAAGGATTGGCCGGGCTACGACTTCCTGATGCAGGCCGAAGCCGGGCTGATGGAGCTGACCGGCGAGCCCGACGGGCCGCCGACGCGGGTTGGTGTCTCGCTGATCGACAGCATGAGCGGGCTGACCGGCATCGTCGGCTTGCTGAGCTGCCTTTTGCGTGCCCGCACGACAGGAAAGGGCTGCGACGTCGACACCTGCCTCTACGACGTCGCCATGCACCAGCTCACCTATCCCGGCCTCTGGTACCT
>NZ_CAMFKM010000046.1 GCF_945957355.1 uncultured Reyranella sp.
GCCATGTGCTCCAGCATGTGGGCCATGCCGTTCAGCTCGGCGGTCTCGTGGCGCGTGCCGCAGGCGACCCAGATGCCGAGTGACGCCGATTCGACCTCGGGCATGGGGTCGACGGCGACCCGCAGGCCGTTGGCCAGGGTCGTAACCTTCACATTGCTCACGTACGCACCTTGCTCCTGGCTGCGGGCGCGGCGGCCATCTCCCGGCGTTCGTCGATCATCGATTTGAGCGACGCGACGTCGTTCGGCATCCGGTCGGCGCGCTCGGCGCGCTCCAGCAGGTCCGAGAGACGGGCCGGCAAACGCGGCCGACGGCCGGTCGCCTTCTCGACGGCGTCGGGGAACTTCGCAGGATGCGCCGTCGCCAGCACGACCATGGGAATCGAGGTGTCGCGGCGATGCTGCTGGGCCAGTGCGTAACCGACGGCGGTGTGCGGATCGATGGTCTCGCCAAACCGCTTCAGGCAATCCGACATGGCGGCCAGAGTCCCGGCATCGTCGAGCCGGCCCGCGTCGAAGAGCTGGCGGACGCCCGCCAGAACGTTGCCGCCGACCTTCAAGGTGCCGGTACTGCGGAACGCGGTCATCGCATCGGCCAGGGTGGCGCCATTGCGGTCGTAGAGGTCGAAGAGCAGGCGCTCGAAATTGCTCGAGATCTGGATGTCCATGCTCGGGCTCAAGGTCGGCACGACCTCGGAGGTGGTCATCGTGCCGCTCTCGAAGAAGCGCGCCAGGATGTCGTTGCTGTTGGCGCCGACCACGAAGTGCGAGATCGGCAGGCCCATCTGCTTCGCGGCATAGCCGGCATAGACGTTGCCGAAATTGCCGCTGGGCACGCTGAACGCCACCGGTCGCTCCGGCGCGCCGAGCTTCAGCGCTGCCCAGAAGTAGTAGACGATCTGCGCCATCACGCGGGCGAAATTGATCGAGTTCACCGCCGTCAGCGAATGCTTGTCGCGGAACGCCAGATCGTTGAAGCAGGCCTTGGCGAGGTCCTGGCAGTCGTCGAACGTGCCCTGCACCGCGATGTTGTGCACGTTGGGCGCCAGCACCGTCGTCATCTGCCGGCGCTGGACCTCGCTCACGCGGCCGTGCGGGAACAGCATGAAGATGTCGATGGTCTTGCGGTCGCGCACCGCCTCGATGGCGGCCGAACCGGTATCGCCCGAGGTGGCGCCGACGATGGTCGCATGCTGGCCGCGCGCCGTCAGCGTCTGGTCGAGCATGCGGCCGAGGAGCTGCAGCGCCACGTCCTTGAAGGCGAGCGTCGGGCCGTGGAACAGCTCGAGCAGGTGCAGGCCCGACTCGCCGAGCGGCTTCAGCGGCGCGACCTCCGGCGTCTCGAACGAGGCATAGGCCTCGCCGATCAGGCGGCGGAAAGTCGTCTCGTCGAAGGCGTCGCCGACGAACGGCTTCATGACGCGGAAGGCGAGCTCGGTGTAGCCCAGGCCTTTCAGCGCCGCGATCTCGGGCATGCTGAATTGCGGCCACTCGGCGGGCAGATAGAGGCCGCCATCGCGGGCGAGGCCCGCCAGCATGATGTCTTCGAAGCCGAGCGGCGCAGGATTTCCCTGCGAGCCGTGGCGGGTACTGATGTAACGCAAGGGAAACTCCGGCTAGGCGACCTGCCGACAGGCCTCATGGTCCTTGCGGACCCGTTTCGTGGAGGCCGGGAATTTGGCCAAGGCTTTCTCAGGGCGGGTCGGGCGCTTGACCAGATCGCCGCCGCAGTTCGGGCAATGTCCGCCCAGACGGGTTCGGGCACAGTCGGCGCAGAAGGTGCACTCGAAAGTGCAGATCAGGGCGTCGGACGCACCGTTGGGCAGGTCCTTGTTGCAGCATTCGCAGTTCGGGCGAAGGTCGAGCATGGGTCCCTCTTACGCCTGCAGGTAGCGGCTTTCCAGATGGGCTTTGAAGGCGGCGGCGTCCAGCGGCGCCCCGGTAGCCCCGGTCAGGATCTCGTCGGTGGTGGCGATCGAGCCCTTGCCGTGCACGTTGGTCCGCAGCCAGCCCAGAAGCGGGCCGAAATCGCCCTGCCCGATCGCGTCCATCAGGCCGGGATGGGCGCGGCGGGCAGCAGCGAAGAGCTGGGCCGCGGCCAGCGCCCCCAGCGTATAGGTCGGGAAATAACCCCAGCCGCCGTCCGGCCAATGAATGTCCTGCAGGCAGCCCAGGGAGTCGTCGGGCGGCACGATGCCCAGCAGTTCCCGCATACCGTCGTTCCAGGCACCCGGCAGGTCGGCCAGCGCGAGGTCCCCCGCCAGCATCGCCCGCTCCAAGCGGTAGCGCAGCATGATGTGCAGCGGATAGGTGACCTCGTCGGCATCGACCCTGATGAACCCCGGCGCCACGCGCGTGTAGAGCCGATGGATGTTCTCCTCGGTCCAGGCCGGCCCGTCCTTGCCGAAGGCGCCGCGCATGCGCGGCGCGGCGAAGGCCAGAAAGGCGTCGCTGCGACAGGCCTGCATCTCCATCAGCAGCGACTGGCTCTCATGCAGGGTCATGCCGCGCGCATGGCCGACCGGCTGGCGGCGCCAGGCCTTGGGCAGGCCAGCCTCGTACAGACCGTGGCCGGTCTCGTGCAGCACGCCCATCAGGGCGCGCGCGAAGTCGGCCTCGTCGTAGCGCGTGGTAATGCGCACATCGTCGGCCGTGCCGCCGGTGAAGGGGTGCGCCGACACGTCGAGGCGGCCGTGATGGAAGTCGAAGCCGATGCGGCGGATCAGTTCCTCGCCCAGCCGGCGCTGCGCCTCGACGGGGAACGGACCCTCGAGCGGCAGCGGTTCGGGCTGGCTGCGCTGCCGCTCCAGCACGCGGCCCAGCAGGTCGGGCAGGAAGCCGCGCAGCTCGGTAAACAGGACGTCGATGCGTGCAGAACGCCCCCCGGGCTCGAACTCGTCGAGCAGCGCATCGTAGGGCGAGGTGCCCAGCGCCGCGGCCTTGGCCTCGCCGACGCGGCGCATGATGGTCAGCACCTCGGAGAGCGTCGGCAGCAGCGACTTGAAGTCGGCATTCTTGCGGGCCGAACGCCAGGCAAGCTCGCAGGCGGAGCAGGCGCGCGTGCGGGCCTCGACGAGGTCGGACGGCAGCGCGCTCTCGTGCACCCACGACCGGCGCATCTCGCGCAGGTTGGCGTCCTGCCAGGGATCCAGGGAGGCCCTGCCCTCCTCTGCGCGCGCCAGCAGTTCGGGCATCTCGGGCGCGGAGATGATCTCGTGGGCGATGACGCCCAGGGTCGCGAGCTGGTCGGCCCGATCCTGGCTCGCGCCGTCCGGCATCATCGTCGAGCGGTCCCAGTTCAGGATGGCCGCCGCGCGACCGATATCGCTCATTCGGGCGAAGCGGCGCTCCAGTTCGGCGTAGGGATCGTTGGCGATCATTCGCCCTTCCTGCGGCCGTTGATCTCGAGGCGCCCGTTTTCCCAGTGGTAGGCGAGATAGACACCGACCAGCGCGAGGGCGATCAGGAACCAGGTGATGGCGTACTGGAGATGGTCGTTGGGAATGTCGAGGCGCGTCTGCCCGCCCACGGGCACGCCGCCGGGATTGGGCGTGGCATCGGCTTCGAGGAAGAACGTGTCGAGCCTGGGATCCGGCGCCGCCCCCGCCATCTTGCGCATCAGCGGCACGTCGGCCTGGAACCAGACGTTCTTCTCGGGCACGTTCTCCGGCGCAAAGCGGGCCCTGATCTGCGAACGGCGAACCAGCCCGGTCAGCTCGACCCGTCCCGAGGGCTGCGCCGCGGCCTGAGTCGCGGCAGCCCGGTCGGGCACCCAGCCGCGATCGAACAGGACGACCCGACCATCGTCGGTCTTCAAGGGCACGATGACCTGCAGGCCGACCTTGTTCTTCAGGCTGCGCGCGGCCAGGAAGAACTCGTGGCCGTGCTCGAAGGTGCCCGCGACTTTCACGCGCCCGTACTCGTGGCGCAGCGGCACGCCGCTCAGCAGCTCATCGAGACTCATCGGCGGCGCCGCCTGATTGGTGGCGATGCGATCGAGGATGTCGCGTTTCCATTCGCGGCGCTCCATCTGCCAGATGCCGAGCCCCAGCGACAGGATCAGGATCGGCAGCGAGACGAGCGTGGGCCAGAAAGCGGGCCTCAGCCGGATCATGGGATCTCCTCTACTCGTCGAGTTCGGTCGTGCGATGGACGAACTGCTGGGCGGTCAGCAGCGCCTTGAGGAAGCGCAGCATCCAGACGGCCAGCGCGAAGGTGAGCGGCAGCCAGATCGCCACATGGAGCCACCACGGCGGCTCGTAGCGGAACTCCACCCAGAAGACGAGTATCATGATGATGGCGCCGAGCCCGAGGATGACGAACACCGCCGGCCCATCGCCCGCATCGTTGCCGCGCAGGTCGAGCCCGCACGTGGAGCAGCGATCGACCACGGTCAGCAGACCGGTGAACAATCGCCCCTTCCCGCAGCGTGGGCAGGCGCCCCGCAGGGCGACATCGAACGGCGATTGGCGTGGCCAGTCAGACAAGCGCGTCTCCCCAAAAACGAACCGCCGGGGAGCACCCGGCGGTTCCAAGATAGCCCGTATGCCCGCTTTAGTGCAGGGCGATCGGAGCCTTGCCGGCGCCCCACCAGTAGACGCAGAAGAACAGGAACAGCCACACCACGTCGACGAAGTGCCAGTACCAGGCGGCAGCCTCGAAGCCGAAGTGCTGCGTGGGCTTGAACTGGCCCTTCGCGGCCCGGATCAGGCAGACGATCAGGAAGGTCGTGCCCACCAGCACGTGGAAGCCGTGGAACCCCGTCGCCATGAAGAAGGTCGACGAATAGATGTCCTGGCCGAACGTGAACGGCGCGTGCATGTACTCGTAAGCCTGGATGCAGGTGAAGATCGCGCCCAGGACGACGGTGCAGAGCAATCCGCGGACCGCGTCCTTCTGCTTGCCCTCGATGATCGCGTGATGCGCCCAGGTGCACGTGGTGCCCGACAGCAGCAGGATCAGCGTGTTCATCAGCGGCAGGTCGAACGGCG
>NZ_CAMFKM010000047.1 GCF_945957355.1 uncultured Reyranella sp.
TCATTGGCGCTGCACGGAAGGCCGGCGCGGACGGGCCGCTGCCGCAGGTCTTCTAACCAGAACGGAAGTTTTCCACCACCGGGACGGTGCATGCGTCCCCGGATTGCTGCGCCCTCGCGAATATGGCATGCGAGGCCCTCGCGATGGAGCGTCCCCGCGGCCTATCAGGCGAGGCTCCGCTCCATAGTTCCGTCGTGTTTGGCGGGTGTTCTCTGGCCGGCCCTCTTGGCCGAACTTCCCGGACAGAGCCGGCCGCCGGCTCGACTATGGATGACGTGACCCAACCTGCGATGATGCTGCGACTTTCCCGACGCTTCGGCATGGCCCTCGTGATGCTGGCCGCCCTCGGCGGCACCGCCGTGGCGCAGTCGGCCTCCTGCAACGCCTGGCGGGCCGAGCTCGAGAGCCTGCAGAGCCAGAGCGGCAGCGATCCGCGCGCGGCACAGGCCGCCCAGCGCGTCGGCGCCCAGCTCGCCCAGTTGAGCAGCCAGTACCGTTCGATGGGCTGCGATCGCGGCTTCAGCTTCTTCGAGTCGCCGCCGCCGCAGTGCAACTTCATCCGCCAGCAGCTGGGCCAGCTCCAGAACCAGTACGGCGCGCTGCAGCGCCAGGCGGAAGGCGGCGGCCTCGCGCAGCGCCGGGCCCAGCTCGCAGCCGCGATCAACAATAATTGCCGGGCGCAGCCACGCGGCTTCTTCGATACGATCTTCGGGCGCGATCCCGCTCCCGGCGACATCGATTCGACCCTGCCCGAGCTCGACCCCGAGCAGCCGACCGAACCGGCGAAGCCGCGCCTGGGTGGTCCGCAGACCGTCTGCGTCCGGACCTGCGACGGCTTCTTCTTCCCGCTCGCCAACAATGCCGGCAATGGCGACGAGATGTGCCAGGCGCTCTGCCCTGGGACCGAGACCCGCGCCTATGGCATGAGCGCCGGCGGCGACATCCAGAACGCCGCCGCCCGCTCGACCGGGCAGCCCTATTCCTCCCTGGCCAATGCCGGAAAATACACCCGCAGCTTCGATGCCGCCTGTACCTGCCGCGGCCAGGGGCAGAGCTGGTCGGCCGCCCTCAAGGACGCCGAATACCTGCTCGACAAGCGCAAGGGCGACGTCATCCTCAGCGAGCAGCGCGCGGCGGAACTGTCGCGGCCGAAGATCGACCCCAAGCGCAAGGGCGCAGGGCCCCAGCCGGCAGCAGCGACGCCCGCTCCGGCCGTGCCTGACGAGAAGCCGATGCCGTCGGAGGATTCGCCGACGGCGGGCACCGAGTCGGCCGGCGTCGGCCCCGACATCGTCGGCGAGAAGGTGCTCGACAAGAAGGACGGGCTGAAGAGCGAGTCGCGCAGCGCCACCGGCGAGCGCCGTACCGTACGGATCGTCGCTCCCAATCTCGCGCCGAACCTGAGCCCCCAACTCGTCAGACCCTGAACGCGGAAGATTCCATGCCGACAGCGCATGGAAGACTGCCCGACAACAGCAGGATAACCGCTGGACGCATAGCCGGGACCGCCGCATAAAGGTGCCTTCCAAGCCGCCTCCGGGAGGCCGCCAGACCCGTCCGACGGCTCATTTGCGCCGCGCGCCCGCTTCTGACGCTCCCCAGCTCAGAAGGCCGCCATGTCCGGGACGACTGCGACGCCTCCCGCCCATCCGATCGAATTCGACGATGCCAAGCGCCGCCTCAAGGCGATCTTCATGGGCTCGGTCGGCAATCTCGTCGAGTGGTACGATTTCTACGCCTACACCGCCTTCGCGCTCTATTTCGCGCCGCACTTCTTTCCCTCCCACGATCCGGTGGTGCAGCAGCTCAATGCCGCGACGCTGTTCGCGGCCGGCTTCATCGTGCGCCCGCTCGGCGGCTGGCTCTTCGGCCATCTGGCAGATCGCTACGGGCGGCGGCTCTCGCTGACCATCTCGGTCGTGATGATGTGCTTCGGCTCGCTGATCATCGCGGTGACGCCGACCTATGCCTCGATCGGTTTCGCCGCGCCGGCCCTGCTGGCCGTGGCACGCATCATCGAAGGCCTGAGCCTCGGCGGCGAATACGGGGCAAGCGCCACCTACCTCACGGAGGTCGCCGACCCCGAGCATCGCGGCTTCTATTCAAGCTTCCAATACGTGACGCTGATCGGCGGACAGCTCACCGCGATCCTCGTTCTGCTGCTGCTCCAGAACGTCTTCCTGACCCATGAGCAGCTCGTCGCCTGGGGCTGGCGCATTCCCTTCGTCATTGGTGCGGCGTTGGCGATCACCGCCATGATCATGCGCCGACACATGCACGAAACGGAATCCTTCGAGGCCGCGAAGAAGAGCGGTCTGAAGCGCGAGAGCTCGCTCAAGGGCCTGCTGAAATATCCGCGCGAGGTTGCGATCGTGATCGGCCTCACCGCCGGCGGCACCGCCGCCTTCTACACCTTCACGACCTATATGCAGACCTTCGTGAAGCAGACTGTCGGCCTGTCCGATATCGTGACGACCTATGTCATCGCCGGCTCGCTGATCTTCGCCTCGATCCTGCAGCCGATCTACGGGCTGATCTCCGACAGGATCGGCCGAAAGCCGATGCTGGTCTTCTTCGGCGTCGCCGGTACGCTGCTCACCGTGCCGATCCTGACCACGCTGGCCGGCACAAAATCCCCCTGGGTCGCCTTCCTGCTGATCTCGGGCGCCTGGGTCTTCGTCGCCGGGTACACCTCGATCAACGCGGTGGTGAAGGCCGAGCTTTTCCCGACGTCCATCCGCGCGACCGGCGTCGCGGTGCCCTATGCGCTGACGGTGTCGATCTTCGGCGGCACAGCGCCGGCCATCGCCCTGTTCTTCAAGCAGCAGGGCCACGAACAGTGGTTCTACTACTATCTCTCCGCCGTGATCTTCGTTTCGCTGCTGGTCTACACGACCATGCGCGACACCAAGCACGCTTCGGCGATGAACCGGCACGAGTGAAGATCAGCCGTGTGCCCTTTTGTCGTTCCGGGGCAGGCCGTCAGGCCTGAACCCGGAATCCGCGACTGGGGCACGCCTCGATGACGGCACCTCGAAGTGGCTCACCCAGTCGTAGGTTCCGGGTTCGAGCGCAGCGCGCTCGCCCCGGAATGACAACCGTGGGTGCTCAGGCGTTTTCGCCTGCCAGCCGCTTCAGCGCCTTGTCGCGCCCGATCAGCGGCAGCAGCGCCGCCAGCTCCGGCCCATGGTCGAGCCCCGTCAGCGCCTGGCGCAACGGCATGAACAGCGCCTTGCCCTTCGCGCCCGTCGCGGCCGAGACGGCCTGCGTCCAGCTCTTCCAGGTCGTTGCGTCGAAGGGCTCGGCCGGCAGCAAACCGGCCGCCGTGGCTGCGAAGCTTTGATCGGCGATCACGGGCGCGATCGGCCCCTGCACGATCCGCCACCACTGAGCCGCCTCGTCCAGCTTGGCGAGATTGCCGCGCACGGCCTGCCAGAATGCCTCGTCGGCCGCGACGCCAAGCGCCTTCAGACGATCGGCGACTGCTGCCAGCGGCAACTGGTGCAGCGTGCGCGCGCTCAGCGTCTCCAGCTCGTGCTCGTCGAACTTGGCCGGCGCGCGTGAGACATGGGCGAGCTCGACAAGGCCTGCAAGCTCGTCGAGGCTCGCGACCGGCCGCACCGCGTCGGAGGTGCCGACCAGCGTCGCGAGCGCGGCGACGGCCAGAGCCTCGACACCGGTCTCGCGCAGGCCGCGCAGCGAGAGATGGCCGAGGCGCTTGGACAGCCCCTCGCCGCTCGCCGTGGTCAGCAGATTGACATGCGCCATGGTCGGCAGCCCGGCACCGAGGGCCTCGAACATCTGGATATGCATCGCCGTGTTGGTGACATGATCCTCGCCGCGGACGATATGCGTGACGCCGGTCTCGATATCGTCGACCACGGACGGCAGATGGTAGAGATAGCTGCCATCCTCGCGCACCAGCACCGGGTCCGAGAGCGAGGCGCAATCGACATGAGAAGCGCCGCGCACCAAATCGTCCCAGGCGACCTCGCGCGCCTCCAGCAGGAAGCGCCAATGCGGCTTGCGCCCTTCCGCCGCGAAGGCCGCCTTCTGCTCGTCGGTGAGCTTCAGCGCGGCGCGGTCGTAGA
>NZ_CAMFKM010000048.1 GCF_945957355.1 uncultured Reyranella sp.
AGCTAAGCGGCTGACCCAAGTAGCAATTTGAGATGATTGCAGGCCCCCGCAACCAGTTTTGAAAGCCGTCCTCGAAAGAGGGCGGCTTTTTGCTGTCCGCGGCGCGCCCCGCCCGCCAGCACACCCTCAGCGGCAGATCAACGGAACCATCGAACGCGTGAACGCACGAAGCTCCCACGCTGCAACGCCCAGGCGCGCTCGGATCCCGGTGGCGTACAGGACGGCGCCGGCCATGCTGGCGCGTTCGGCCGGTGAGGGGACGGGCTTCAGGTCGCTGTTGATGAAGCCGCGCTCGAAGGCCTTTTCGAAACTGGCCAGGATCTGGTTGGCCGCGGCGCCGATCTCGGGATGGCTTGGTGATTCGACGGTCGCGGTGCCGACGATGATGCAGCCGGGCGGGTTCGGCGGCCTGGTGTAGAGATCGATCGCGCCCTTGTAGAGACGGCCCAGGCGCCGCTCGATGGGCTCCGGTCCCGACAGCACCGCGTCCATCGCCTCGACACTCTTCTCGCCAATATGGCGCAGCATGCTGATGTAGAGCTGTTCCTTGTCGCCGAAGGCGGCGTAGAGGCTCGGCCGGTTGAGGCCGGCTGCGGCGCAGAGTTCGTCGAGCGAAGCGGCCGCGAATCCCTTGACGAGGAACACGTCGCGCACCCGCTCCAATACCTCGCTGGTAATAAATCCGCGCGGACGCCCGCGTGGACGCGCCTCTTTTTCTGATTTTGTACCGGTTCGCATAATTATCCTTGACGGACGCTGCCTTCTGTATTTCTGTACCAGTTAGTACAGAAATACGGAAGCAGCCCCCCATGAGCCATTTGAGCCATTTACGCCGCGACTTGTTCCCGGTCGACCCTTTCAGCGAGGACCCGACCTTCGAGTCCGTGTCGGTGCCGCGGCTGCCGCTGCACGGTCGACTGCTCGCAAAGCTGCGCCTGTGGCGCGAACGCGCAAGGGCGAGAGACGCGCTCGCCCAGGTCGATGCGCGCAGCCTGCGCGACGCCGGCATCGCCCCCACGCAGGCCGAGTTCGAGGCCAACCAGCCGTTCTGGCGTCGGCCTGGATCGCTTCGCTGACCGTTCAACCAAGGAGGAAATGATGGAACTGTTCGCTTCACCCATGGCCTGCTCGCTGGCCTCGCATATCGCCGTGATCGAGGCCGGCCTGCCGGTGAAGATCCGCTTCGTCGAGAACAAGAAGACCGACGATGGCGGCGACTTCTTCGCCGTGTCGCCCTATGGCTACGTGCCGGCGCTGCGGCTCGACGACGGCCGGATCCTGAACGAGGGCGCCTCGGTGCTGCAATACCTCGCCGACCGCAATCCCGATGCCGGTCTCGCGCCGGCCTGGGGCAGCGAGGAGCGCTACCAGCTGATCGACACGCTGCATTATCTCGGTACCGAAGTGCACAAGCGCGTCTTCTACAACATCTTCTCGACGACGGTGCCGGCCGAGGCGAAGGCGGCCGCGAAGGCCGAAATCGATCCGACGCTCGCCGCGATCGCCAGGCGCCTCGGCGATCGCGAAACCCTGGTCGGCGATGGCTTCACCGTCGCCGACGCCTATCTGCTGACCTTGCTCAACTGGGCCGTGTTTCTGAAGGCCGACCTCGGGAAATGGCCAAACCTGCAAGCTTATCACCGCAGGCATCTGCAGCGGCCGTCCGTCGTCCGCGCGATGGGTGTGGAGATGGAGGAGCGCAAGCGCCGCGCGGCCTGATCAAAGAGGAGACGGGCGGCCTTCGGTCGCCCGTCTCACTTGCCATTATTTAGAGTGCGTCTAGTAATTGATTGCGGTCGTGGTAGATGTCTCTCTCGGAGGACATCACCATGCGCATCGTCATCGCCGCCCTTCTGTGGCTCTCTTTCACCGGCGCCGCCTCGGCGCACGCGCTCTGGCTCGAGCCGGATGCGGCCGGCTACCAGCTTTATTTCGGCGAGTTCGGCGAGAACCTGCGCGAGGGCTCGCCCGGCCTGCTCGACCGGTTCGAGCCCCTTCCGGCCGCCAAGGCGCTCGATGCCTCGGGTGACATCGTGCTCAAAGTCGAGAAGAAGCCAACCTCGTTCCAGTTCATCGGCGCGCCCGAGGGCGCCGGCAGCGTCGTCGCCGAGCAGGCACGGGTCACCGAGCGCAAGCAGAACGACAAGGTCACGCGCACGCTCGGCCGGCTCTCGGCGCGCTACATTGGCGACTTCAGTGAGCGCAAGCCGCTGATCCCGCTCGACATCGTGCCGACCGGCAAGCCCGGGCACTTCAAGGTGTTCTACGACGGCAAGCCGCTGCCCACGGCCAAGGTCGAGGTCGTGACCGATTTCGGCTGGACCAAGGAACTCAAGACCGACGATAACGGCGCCTTCGCGGTCGAGCTGCCGTGGAAGGGCACCTACGCTGTCGAAGTGGCGCTGGTCGACAACACGCCTGGCACACACGGCACCGCACCCTACGACGGAATGCGCTTCGTCACGACGCTCACCTTCAAGGTGCCGGACGGACTCGCGGCGCCCGCCCGTCCGCCGGTGGTGACGCCGAAGCGCTGAGCGATCAGCCGATCTTCTTGTTCAGAACGCCGAAGCGATCCTTCGGCGCTTTCTCGCGGGCGGCGGGACCGTAGGTGCCCATCTCGATGCGATGCGGGATGGTGAGCATGTAGTTCTTGAAGGCGTTCTCCATCGCCTGGCGCCAGC
>NZ_CAMFKM010000049.1 GCF_945957355.1 uncultured Reyranella sp.
TCACGCTGATCGGCGTGCAGACGGCGAGCCTGTCGGACGCGGACTTCCTGTTCGCCTAGGGTTTCCCCTTCTTGAGAGCGGGGAGTCCCGTATCCAGCTCGCGAATATCCCCGCGATGTGCGCGCCCAGAACTCGACCGCCAGCGTTCCCTGTATGTCCCCAAGGCGATCACGCGATGCGACACGTCAGCAGGGCGGCACACCGGACGACGCGACACTTCGGTGGATTGATCGCTGCAGGCGCATGGCTGAACCGGTCCGGCGACGTTACCGTCACCAACTTTCGACCCTGGCTCTTCCAGGGGTTCATCGGGGACCGTCGGACTACGCATGTTTGCCAACCTCGCGCTCGCGACCTTCATGGTCGGCCTCACCGTCGCCATCCATCTCGGCGGCCTGCTCGGCCTCTTGTGGGTGCTGCGCAACAGGGGGCATCGCATCCGGGCCCACGAAAGCCGCCTCGTCCCGCTCGCCGTCATCCTATTCGTGGTCCTGGGGCTGGTGGCCATCCATTCGGTCGAGATCTGGCTGTATGGGGCCGCCTTCTGGGCGATCGGTGCCGTGGGAGACTTCGAAACGGCGCTCTATTTTTCGACCGTGACCTTCACGACCCTGGGCTACGGGGACGTCGTGCTCGAGGGCAACTGGCGGCTGTTCGGCGCCATCGAGGCGGGCAACGGGCTGATCCTGTTCGGCTGGTCGACCGCCTTCCTGCTTTCCGTCACCAGCCGGCTGAGATTGCTGGAGCATGACTGGCTGGAGAAAGCCGATGCGGATTGAGGCTTTCGCCGGCGCGGTGGAAAGGCGCGTCCAACTGCCTGATCAAAATGGATCAAGGAAGGAAATGGTGCCCCGAGACGGAATCGAAATTCGTTCTATCTCGTTGAAACTAGTAGACTTTTCGACAGAGCACTTTCTAGTGTACCCACTAATGTACCCAATGCATCCCGCGCTGTGGACGTCGGTAGCCCAGCTTGCCGCGGTTGGTCCGCCGGCGGGCGGCGCGCACCTTGCGCTCGGCTGGGTTCTTCTGCTCAGACTCGACTTGGCCCGCTGCCGCTGCCTGCTCAGCGTCCTCCAGCGCAAGCTGAAGCTGGTCCTCCGGCAGCTCTACGCCTGCCGGCCGAAGCGATGACGCTGGACCTCGCGAATAATCTGGCGCAGCCGCTCGCTCGCAAGCCGTCCGGCGATCAGCATCGCCTTCGGCAGGCCGGGGTCGTCGGGCAGGGAAGCGGCGGGCGCGCTCATCAGCGCAGTGGATCACAGGCGTTCGCAGCTGCACCGTCGCCGCATCGCTCCCCGCCGGCACCCGGATCACAGCCCCGCCATACGCGATCTCGATTGCCGCTGAGTTCACCACGACCGACGCAAAGCTCAGCCGCTCCTTGGCCATCACAGACCGTCCGCGCGCCTGTCGACGCCAGGCGAACAACTCGGCCGGTGTCGGCCCATACCGGCGTGCTACCGCGCTCACCGACTCATTGCCGCCGACACTCTCGGCGACAATCGCCGCCTTCTGCGTGGTGCTCCACGTCCGCCGCCGACCGGCACCAGTGAAGATCCCCAGCCGCCGCGCGGCGCGACATAGGCTTAATCACTGTGTCCGACATAGGTCCAACTCCCTTGACTCCAGTTGGCTGAACCGGAAATGCCGATTGGCTTCTTCCCGAGAGGGTCAACGAGCATGAACCTGGTATGCACCCAATTGATGTCGGTACCGATGCCTCCGCGCTCCTATCCACCCGTCAATCGTATCGACCTTGATGTAGGCCCCCAGTGCCATGCCAATGTTCGGGAACTTCCGAATCCGGATAGGCGATAACGCAGCCTAGGCGAATATCAAACGCGGAAACGCCGTTCTCCCGTCGATACCGCACATCTCCGCCATGGGCACGGGCAATGCCGTGCACGACAGTCAAACCGAGACCTGTTCCTCCGAGGGAGCGTGGCCCACGGACGAATTGCCGAAAGGCGGCTTCCTCCATCTCGGAAGGCAGGCCAGGGCCGGTATCTGCAACAGTAATCGTGGCATGGCCAACGGCGACGCGGGTGGTGATGGTCAGCGTGCAAGGGTCGGCGTGGCGGCAGGCATTGTCGACGAGCGCGAGGATCGCCTGGCGAAGCCTTCCAGCGTCGGCACGCACCGTGCCGGCCCGCAAGTCGAGAGCCAGGGAAAAGCCGGCAGGCTCTAGCATCGCACGCAAGGCCGGCGCCATGTCCTCGATCTCCCCGGCCAGATCGACGTCGCTTATCAGCAACTCCAGCCGGCCACTATCGGCGAGGCTGACGCTTCGCAGATCCTCGACCAGCCGCGTCAGGCCTGCCACCTGCTTGAGCAGCCCGTCGACGAGGCTCACGTCCAGCGGGAAGACGCCATCCTTCGCTCCCTGCAACCGGCCCTGCAGGATCGTGAGCGGCGTGCGCAGTTCGTGCGCGATCTGTGCGTTCCAGACGCTGACGTCCTCGGCCATGCGCTGCAAACGGTCGGCCATCGCGTTGAAATCGGTGATCAGCAGCGCCGTTTCGCCTTGCGCCTCCGGCACAGTGTCGGCACGGGTGGCGAGATCGCCCCCGGCGATCCGCCG
>NZ_CAMFKM010000050.1 GCF_945957355.1 uncultured Reyranella sp.
GGATGCCGTCGAACTTGTCCTTGCGCTTCATCAGCCCTTCGATGATGCGGATCAGGTCGCCGCGCACGGTGCAGCAGATGCAGCCGTTGTTCATCTCGAACACTTCCTCGTCGGCGTTCACCACGAGGTCGTTGTCGACGCCCAGCTCGCCGAATTCGTTCACGATGACGGCGTATTTCTTGCCGTGCTGCTCGCTCAGGATGCGATTGAGAAGGGTGGTCTTGCCTGCGCCGAGATAGCCGGTGAGCACGGTGACGGGAACTTGTGCCGATGTCTGGGAAGTGGCCATGGAAATGTCCCTGAAATTGGCCCCTGAGATAGGGCTGGCGTTCGGCCGAGTCTAGGGCCGCTCGTCGCGGATTCGCTCGGGGCGGGTCGCCGACCTGGCCCATCCCGTGGCGGACGAGGAACTTGCGCAGCGCACGAGCCGCCAGGCGGGACCATTCCCGCGTCTCGATGGGTTCGGCACGGTGGGCGACCGGGGAGATCGCGATCGGTTGCCGGCCCGGCTTTGTTGACACGGCCGATTCGCGTCCCCTAAACGTCCGATAGCAAGGCGCACCGGAAAATCGCGCCGAAGATGTTTTGGGGAACCGATGTTTGCACGCAGTCTTCTGTTCGTGGTCCTGGCCCTGTTCGTGGCGGGTTGCGAAACCTACTCGGCGCCGCGCTACGGAATGTCGGCCGACAACATCGTGGCGCTGAAGAGCCTGGCACCGAACCGGATCGCGGTCGGCGCCTTCACTGAAGCACAGCAGTTCAGCGATGGCTGTCGCGCCGCCGGCCCGATCACGGCAGCCGACGGCATGGGCTTCGCGGCCTACATCCGCAAGGCGTTCGTCGACGAGTTGAAGATCGCCGGCGTCTACGCCGACAGCGGGACCGTTACCCTGACCGGCGCCGTCGACAAGCTCGCCTTCTCCTCGACGGTCGCCTATTGGGACATCTGGCTCACGGTCCGGTCGTCGAACGGCAGGTCGATCAGCGTCCAGGAGCACTACGTGTTCGATGGCGCGTTCGCCGCGGTGACTGCCTGCAAGCGCGTCGCCGATGCCTATTTCCCGGCCGTTCAGAACACGCTGCAAAAGCTGATCGCATCGCCGGATTTCGGCAGTCTTGTGACGCCCAACTGACCTAGGGCCGCTCGCCCCGGAGCAGCTTGGGCAGGTCGCCGACCAGGCCCATGGCGTGGCGGACAAAGAACTTGCGCAGCGCCGGCACGCGGTTGACGGCGGCGAGGCCCGCGTCGCGCATCAGGCGGAGCGGCGCGATGTCGTTGGAGAACAGCCGGGTCAGCAGGTCGGTGGCGGCGACCATGGTGAGGTTGTCCGCCCGGCGCCATTGCGCATAGCGCTCCAGCGTGTCGGCCGCCCCGACATCGAGGCCGAGTCGCTTGGCGTCGACCATCACCTCGACCAGGGCCGCGATGTCGCGCACGCCGAGATTGTAGCCCTGGCCCGCGATGGGGTGGATGCCGTGCGCGGCATCGCCCACCAGCACCAGACGCGTGTCGATGTAGCGCTCGGCATGGACGAGGCGCAGCGGATAGGACCAGCGCGGTCCCACCGCCACGACCGGCCCGAGATGATCGCCGAACCGCCGCGCGAACTCCGCCTGGAAGCGCGGTTCGTCGAGTTCGAGCAGACGTGGCGCGAGATCCGACCGTTCGGTCCACACGATCGACGAGCGATGCTCGCCCGCGGGGCCGTCCGTCATCGGCAGGATGGCGAAGGGGCCGGCGGGCAGGAACCTTTCCTGGGCGATGCCACGATGCGGCTCGGCATGGTGGGCCACCAGGACGATCGCGATCTGGTTGTAGGACCAGTTGCGCGCGCCGATTCCCGCCTCCTCCCGCATCGAGCCGAGCCGGCCCTCGGCCGAGGCGATCAGCCGGGTGGCGATGCGCCGGCCGCTCGTCAGCACCAGGCCTGCCCGATCCGGACTGCGTTCGGTCTCGACCACCTCGTCGGGCGAGACGAGCTCCACCTTGGGGCAGGCGGCGAGCCGGCGCAGCAGGGCGGCGCGAAGGAAGCGGTTCTCGACGATCCAGCCCATCGGCTCGGCGTTCTCACCGTCCTCGGCGGCCTCGCGATGGTCGAAGTGGAGGAAGAGCGGGCTCGCGCGTCCGTCATGGCCGGCATCGGAGATCCGGATGTCGCGGATCGGCTCGGCTTCGGAGGCCACATCGTCCCAGACGCCGAGTGCCGCGAACAGGCGCTGGCTGGTGAAGGAGATGGCGGTGGTGCGGCCGTCGAAGCTTGGCTGCGCCAGCGTGGTGAGCGGAACGCGGTCGATGAGGGCTGTCGAAAGACCGGCTTCGCCGGCCGCCAGGGCGAGGAGGCTGCCATTGAGGCCCGCGCCCACGATGGCGAGGTCGAAGCGGGCGGCGGGGTCGAAGGGAGTGTTGCCGGAAGGACGACTATCCATCGACCATAGATGGCAGCCGCCCCGAAGGGCGGCAACCCTCTATGGTCAATGCGACGCGGCCCCGGCTGGGGCCGTGCCGGATAGCGGGCTCAGAACGCCTTTGCGATGCCGAGGATGACGCGGCTGGCGCAGTTCTGGGTTCCG